>NZ_JAJSOH010000016.1 GCF_021277265.1 Kineosporia rhizophila | reverse complement strand
GGACGGTTCGGGCATCAACGTGTGGAACACGTACGGTCCCACCGAAGCAGCTGTGGAGACCGTCGGTTTCGCGCTGGAGGGCCTGGGGCCGGATGCGGACACGGTTCCGATCGGTCGTCCGGTGTGGAACACGAATGTGGTGGTGCTGGATTCCTGGCTGCGTCCGGTGGGACCGGGTGTGGTGGGGGAGCTCTACCTCGGTGGCGTGCAGGTCGCAGACGGGTATGTGGGCCAACCTGCCCTGACGGCGGCTCGCTTTGTCGCTGGGGAGAACGGCTCCCGCCTCTATCGCACGGGTGACGTGGTGCGGTGGAGCGAGGACGGGCAGCTGGAGTACCTGGGCCGGGCCGACGACCAGGTGAAGGTGCGCGGTTTCCGGATCGAGCTGGACGAGATCCGCAACGTGCTGGAGTCGCACCCGGACGTGAGCGCGGCTGCGGTGTTGGCGTTCGACCACCCGGCGGGTGGCAAGTATCTGGCTGCTTACGTCACCGGCCCCACCAGTGCTGCCCCCGACGTCGATGCCCTGCGTGCTCACGCCGTGAGCATCCTGCCGGAGTACATGGTGCCCACGGCCTTCATCGCCCTGGACGCCTTCCCGGTCACCGTGAACGGCAAACTCGACCGCCGGGCCCTGCCGCTGCCGGAGCTGACCTCAGGTCCGGGCCGCGCCGCCGCCACACCGACCGAGACTGCGCTCGCGGAAGTCTTCACCGACGTCCTGCAATTGCCCGCCGAGGCCGAGTTCTCGGTGGAGGACGACTTCTTCCGCCTGGGTGGTCACTCGCTCCTGGCCACCCGGGTCGTGGCCCGGGCCAACTCCCTGCTCGGCAGCGCGCTGACCCTGCGCGAGGTGTTCGAGGCCCCCACCGTCGCCGCTCTGGCGGCCATCGTGGATGAGCGTCAGGCCGTCCAGAGGCCGGACGGGCCGCGAGTGGGCGAGCTGACCCGGCCCGAACGGATCCCGGTCTCCTACGGGCAGCAGTCGCTGTGGCTGATCGAGCAGCTGGGCGGGCCCGGCGGTCGCTACGTGGTGCCGACCGTGCTCCGGCTGACCGGCGAGCTGGACGAGGACGCTCTGCGGAACGCGGTCGGGGACGTGGTGGTGCGTCACGAATCGCTGAGGACGCTCATCGTCGAGGACGAGGGCGAACTGCACCAGATCGTCGTCCCCGCCGAGCGGGCCGTCGCAGACCTGCCCTTCGCGATCGAAGCGGACGTTCCGGCCGACGCCGTGCCCACGCGCGTGGCCGAGGTCGTCCAGCACCGGTTCGACCTCGCCGTCGACCTGCCGGTGCGGGCTTCGTTGCTGCGGGTGGACGTCGCTGAGTGGGTTTTCGTGCTGGCGGCGCACCACCACGCGGTGGACGAGTGGTCGTTCCCGTCTCTGCTCGGTGACCTGGCCAGCGCCTACCGCTCGCGCGTGGCTGGGCAGGCGCCGGGCTGGGAGCCGTTGTCCGTGCAGTACGCCGACTACGCGCTCTGGCAGCGGACCGTCCTCGGCAACCCGGACGACCCGCAGTCGTTGCTGGCCGGCGATCTGGGCTACTGGCGGGAGGTCCTGGCCGATGCCCCGGCGGAGTCCACGATCACCCTGGACCGGGCCCGCCCGACGACCCCGAGCCACCACGGCGTGGACCTGGCCTTCACTGTGAACGCCAACACGGTCGCCGGCCTGCGTCGGGTGGCGGCCGACCAGGGCGTCTCCATGTTCGTGATCGCCCAGGCGGCCACCGCCGTCACCGCCTCGGTCCTGGGGGCCGGGGACGACGTGGTGATCGGCTCGCCGGTCGGCGGGCGTACCCAGGACGGGCTGGAGGACATGGTCGGGTACTTCGTCAACACCCTGCCCTTCCGCAACCACCTGGATCCGGCGCACACGATGAGCGACCTGCTGCGCCTCACCCGGCAGACGGTTCTGGACGGGCTGGCTCATCAGGGCGCACCGTTCGAGGAGATCACGAAGGCCGCCGGGGCGGAGCGGGCGGCCAACCGCAACCCCCTGTTCCAGATCATGCTCACCCACTACGTCGAGGAACCGGGCCAGGGCCTGGACCTGCCCGGTGTCACCGTGGTGCCGGCCGAGGAGACCCTGGCAGCGGTCAAGACCGACCTCGACCTGTACCTGGAGGACGACACCGTTCAGCTCCAGGGCCTGGTCAGCTACGCCACCGACGTCCTCGACCACAGCACCGCCCACCGTTTCACCCAGGTCCTCACCACCGTCCTCACCGCCATCGCCGAGACCCCGGACCAGCGGCTCGCCGACCTGGACCTGCTGCCCGCCGAGGATCAGGCGCATGTCGTGGGCTGGCAGGCGGGCACGACCGCGGACGTTCCCAGGGTGACTCTGGACGACCTGCTGCGGGCTCAGGTGGCGGCTACGCCGGCTGGCACGGCTCTGGTGGACGACCTGGGTGTCGAGCTCTCGTACGCCGAGTTCGACGGTCGGGTGAATGCTTTGGCCGTGGTCATGATTGCCGGTGGTGTTCGGACTGGGGACCGGGTTGCGGTGTTGTTGCCGCGCTCGGGCGATCTGGTGGTCACTTTGGCGGCGGTTCTGCGGGCAGGGGCTGCCTATGTGCCGATCGACCCGGAGTACCCAGCCGAGCGAGTGGCGGCGATCCTGGTCGATGCCACACCGAGCCTGCTGGTCACGGACCGGGCGTACGACGCTGAAGTGCCCGTGCTGCGGGTGGACGCAGAGCTTCCCGACACCGAAACCGGTGTTGTCAATCGTCCTTTAATTGGCTCTGACACCGCCTACGTCATCTTCACCTCGGGCACCACGGGCCGGCCCAAGGGCGTCGCGGTCAGCCACGAAGCCATCGTGAACCGGCTGCTGTGGATGCGGGACGACTACCAGATCACCGCCTCTGACCGGATCCTGCAAAAGACCCCGGACGGGTTCGACGTCTCGGTGTGGGAGTTCTTCCTGCCGCTGATCACCGGCGCGACCGTGGTGGTGGCGCGTGATGGTGGGCACAAGGACCCGGTCTACCTGGCGGAGGTGATCGAGGCTCAGCGGGTGAGCGTGGCGCACTTCGTGCCCTCCATGCTGGCCGCGTTCCTGGCCTCCGACCCTGATCCTTCCAGGCTGACCTCGCTGCGGCAGGTGTTCTTCTCGGGTGAAGCCCTGCCGGCTGCGGCGGCACTTCAGGCGGATGCCTTGTTCAGTAACGCCAGTCTGCACAACCTGTACGGGCCCACCGAAGCCGCTGTTGACGTCACAGCGCAGCCGGTTGGTTCATGTGACACGGCCGTGGTGCCGATTGGCCGTCCGGTGCTGAACACCACCACGGTGGTTCTGGATTCGTGGCTGCGCCCGGTCGGGCCTGGTGTGGTGGGGGAGCTCTATCTCGGTGGTGTCCAGCTTGCCCACGGCTATCTGGGCCAGCCTGCTCTGACCGCGTCTCGTTTTGTGGCGGCTGAGGACGGAACTCGGCTGTATCGCACAGGTGACCTTGTGCGCTGGAACGGGCGAGGCGAGCTCGAATACCTCGGCCGGGCGGACGATCAGGTCAAGATCCGCGGCTTCCGCATCGAGCTCGACGAGATCCGCAACGTCCTCGAATCCCACCCCCAGGTGAAGGCCGCAGCCGTCGTGGCGCTCGAGCACCCCGCGGGCGGGAAGTTCCTGGCCGCGTACCTGACCACGAGCGGCTCGGTCGACGAGGTCAGGGAGTATTCGGCTCAACGGTTGCCGGACTACATGGTCCCGACCGCGTTCACGGTGCTGGACACGCTGCCGACCACGGTCAACGGAAAGCTCGACCGTCGTGCCCTGCCCGCACCCCAGTTGGGCACCTCCGGCGGGACCGGCCGAGTGGCGTCCACTGCTACCGAAAGCGTTCTGGCCCAGGTCTTCGCCGACGTCCTGCGACTGCCCGAAGGCACCACGCTGTCGGTGGACGACGACTTCTTCCGGCTGGGCGGGGACAGCATCCTGTCCATTCAGGTGGTGTCCGCGGCCAGGCGACAGGGGCTTTCGCTGACGCCGGCGGAGGTGTTCACCGCCCGAACCATCGGAGCGCTGGCCCGGCTGGTCGAGCAGCGGAATACCGACGCCGAGCCTCAGGCGGCGCTCGCGGAGGTGTCCGGGGCGCAGCTGTTGCCGATCGCGGAGCGCTGGGTGGACCAGCCCGGCTTCGGGTCGTTCTCGCAGTCGTTCACCTGGGTGACGCCGGTCGGGCTGAGCGAGGACGTGCTCGTCCGGGTGCTCCAGCGGGTGGTGGCCAACCATCCGGCACTGGGCGGGCGACTGGTCAAGGTGGACGGGCAGTGGCGGTTCGAGACGCAACCCAGCAACCCCGAAGGTGTTGCTGAGCGCCTTACCCGCGGGCAGACGTCCTCAATCGACTCGGTGACCCGGGAACTGGCCGAGCAACTGGACGTTCAGGCCGGCGTGCTCTGGCGGGTGGCTTGGTTCGGCGATCGGCTGCTGCTGGTGGTGCACCACCTGGTCGCGGACGGGGTCTCCGGACGGGTGCTCGGTGAAGACTTGCGCCACGCTTGGGAACTTGAGACGGGCCGCACGAACGAGCCCATGTGGCCAGCCGGAACGGGCCTGGCCACCTGGTCGCATGCGTTGAGAACGCTCGCCCGGGACGTCGCCGGACAGGCCGAGTTCTGGACGGCCGTCGTCTCGGGGGAGGAACCGCTGATCGGGTCCCGGCCGATCAGCCCGCAGGACACCGTGGCCACGGCTGGGACCGTGCGGGTCTCGGTGCCGGACGATGTGACACAGGCCGTTCTGACCCAGGTTCCGCACGTGCTGTCGGCCGAGGTCAACGATGTGCTGCTCGGGGCCCTGGCGATCGCGGTCGCGGCGTGGCGAGCCCGACGAGGCGTCGAGCACCGCCGGGCCCTGATCGGACTGGAAGGCCACGGGCGCGAGCAGGCACTGGTCCCGGGCAGCGATCTTTCGCGCTCCGTGGGCTGGTTCACGTCTTGGTACCCGGTCGCCCTGGATCTGGAAGACGTTGATCCGACACGGGTTGCAGATGCGGTGCTACGGGTCAAGGAGCAGCTGCGCCAGGTGCCCGACCGAGGCATCGGCTACGGTCTGCTGCCCGAGGTACACGGCAATGTTCCGCAGATCGCCTTCAACTACCTCGGCCAGTTCGGGAGCGGATCTGCCGAGGAGAAGGACTGGGAAGACGTCGGATTCGGCGGCTACACCGCGCCCGAACTGCCACTGCCCGCCGTCATCGACATCAACGTCGCGGCGGTCCCCGGTGCCGACGGCCTGGTTCTGGACGGGTCCTTCGAGTTCGCGACCGGCATCGTGGACGAGGCGGACGTGCAGGAACTGGCCGAGCTCTGGTCTCAGGCGCTGGCCGGGCTGCGTGACCACGCGCTCAGCAGCACCCGGGTGCGGCGTTCGCCCTCCGACCTCACGCTGGCCGGCCTCAGCCAGGGCGATATCGACGAGTGGGAGGCCCGTTACGGGGAGCTGACCGACGTCCAGCCGCTGACGCCGCTCCAGCAGGGGCTGGTGTTCGAGTCTCTGCTCGGCGGTGATGCCGTTGACGTCTACGTCACCCAGACCGTGCTGCAGATCGATGGTGAGGTCGACCCGGCCCGCCTGCAGCAGGCTCTGGACCGGGTGCTGGTGCGGTTCCCGAACCTGAGGGCCGCCATGGTCGCAGCCGGCTCGGGTGAGTTCGTGGCCGTCGTCCCGGCCGCCGTGCACCTCGAACTCGACGTCGTGAGCGCACCCGGTGAAGGCGTCGAGAGTGTCGCCGACCGTGACCGGGCCCGGCCGGTCGACCTGGCGGCAGCGCCGTTGATGCGGGTCAGCCTGGTCACCACGGCTCCCGGGCGGCAGGCGCTGATCTGGACGATCCACCACGCCCTGGTGGACGGGTGGTCGATCCCGCGGCTGGTGGAGGTCCTGGTCGACTCCTACCAGGACCCCGGGGCCCGGGTGGAGCCCGATCCCACCTACGCGCGGTTCCTGGCCTGGCTGGGCTCGCGAGACCGGCAGGCGTCGGCGCGAGTCTGGGCCCAGGAGCTGGCGGACGTGGAAGAACCCACGTTCCTGGCCCCGGACGCACCTCAGGACGTCTCGGTCTTCCCCGAGGAGGTGTCCTTCGCCCTCGACCCGGCCACCACGGCGGCGTTGAGTGCGACCGCAAAGGACGCCGGGGCCACCGTGAGCTCTCTCGTCCAGGCCGCCTGGGCGGTCTTCCTGAACGCGTTCACCGGCCAGGACACCGTGGTGTTCGGTGTCACCGTGTCCGGCCGGCCGGCCGACGTGCCCGGTGTGGAAGACACCGTGGGCCTGTTCATCAACACCATCCCGGTGCCGGTCGGCCTGGCCGGAAACCCGACGCTGAGAGAGCTTCTGCGTCAGGTCCAGGACCGCCAGACGCGGCTGCTGGAGCAGCACCACACCCCGCTCACCGAGCTGCACCGGCTCACCGGCCACGACCAGCTGTTCGACACCCTGGTGGTGTACGAGAACTACCCCTACGACGAGGAGCAGCTGGAGCAGGCGCAGGAGCGGGCCGGGCTGCGCATCGGCGAGCTGTCTGGTCGCGACTCCACGCACTACCCGCTCACTCTCGCGGTCAACCCCGGCCCAGAGGCGGCCGGACTCGACCTCGCTCTGGAGTACCGCCCGGACGTGTTCGGCCGGGCCACGCTGGACCGGTTCGTCGACGTGTTCACGGCTGTGCTGCAGGGGATCGCGGCGGATCCGGAGCAGCGCGTCTCGGATCTGGTGCTCCTGCCCGAGCGCGACCGGGCGGATGTGCTCGGCTGGCAGGCCGGGCCCGAGGTGGCTGTGCCCGCCCTGACGCTGGATGCGTTGGTGCGCAGGCAGGTTGAGGCGACTCCGGCCGGCACTGCGGTGGTCGACGACCAGGGCAACGAGCTGACCTACGCGGAGTTCGACGCCCGGGTGAACGCGGTGGCCCGGGTGCTGATGGATCGCGGCGTCCAGGTGGGCGACCGGGTGGCGGTCAGGTTGCCCCGCTCGGTCGATCTGGTGGTGACGCTCGCGGCGGTGCTGCGAGCGGGTGCCGCCTATGTGCCCATCGACCCGGAGTACCCGGCCGAGCGGGTGGCGGCCATTGTCGAGGATGCCACCCCGGTCCTTTTGATTGAGGACGTCGTCCAGGTCGTTTCGGGGACCGCTGAGGTCCCGGTGTTGTCACGTGTGGTGTCGGAGCTGGACACCGCCTACGTGATCTTCACGTCCGGCACGACGGGCCGGCCCAAGGGGGTGGCGGTCAGCCATCGGGCGATCGTGAACCTGATCGCCTGGCGCCAGGGCGTGTTCCCGCTGCAGGCGGGGGACCGCTTGCTGCAGAAGAGCTCTGCCGGTTTCGACGTGTCGGTACCCGAGTTCTTCTGGCCGCTGACGGTGGGTGCTGCGGTGCGCCTGATCCGGCCGGGGGGCGACAAGGACGTCGAGTACCTGGCCGGCATCCTGGGTTCGGAGCCGATCGGCTTCGCGGAGTTCGTCCCGGTGGTGTTCCAGGCGATCACCGCGGCCGGGTTCGACCCGGCGGCCTCACGGCTGCGGCATCTCTCACTGGGATCCGATGTCCTGCCCACCGGCCTGGCCCGCAGCCTGGACGGTTCGGGCGTCAACGTCTGGAACACCTACGGACCCACCGAAGCTGCTGTGGAGACGGTCGGTTTCGCGTTGACCGGCCTGAAACCGGATGCCGAGACGGTGCCGATCGGCCGTCCGGTGTGGAACACGTCCGTCATGGTGCTGGACTCGTGGCTGCGGCCGGTCGGGCCGGGCGTGGTCGGGGAGCTCTACCTGGGCGGGGCGCAGATTGCGGACGGCTATGTCGGCCGGGCCGGTCTGAGCGCCCAGCGGTTCGTGGCCGACCCGTTCAGCGCCGACGGCGGGCGCCTGTACCGCACGGGCGACCTGGTGCGCTGGAGCGACGACGGCCAGCTGGAGTACCTGGGCCGGGCCGACGACCAGGTGAAGGTGCGCGGTTTCCGGATCGAGCTGGACGAGATCCGCAACGTGCTGGAGTCGCACCCGGACGTGAGCGCGGCCGCTGTGCTGGCTTTCGATCATCCGGCGGGCGGGAAGTACCTGGCGGCGTACCTCACCGGCGCTGTCTCCGACCTCGAGGCGGTGCGGACGCACGCCACCGGGATGTTGCCGGACTACATGGTCCCGGCCGTGTTCCTGCCCCTGGACGCGTTCCCGGTCACGGTGAACGGCAAGCTCGACCGTCGGGCCCTGCCGGTGGCGGACCTGGCCGCGGCCGGCGGTGCGGGCCGGGCCCCGGCGTCCGAGACCGAACTCGCTCTGGCCGGCATCTTCTCCGACGTCCTGCGGTTGCCGGAGGGCACCGCGGTCTCGGTCGAGGACGACTTCTTCCGGCTGGGCGGTGACAGCATCCTCGCGGCCCGGGTAGTGGCTCAGGCCATCCGGCGGGAGCTGTCCGTCTCGGTGCGGAACATGTTCGAACTGCGCACGATCGAGCACCTGGCCCGGCTGCACGACGAGGTGCTGCAGGAGCAGGCCGCTGCGGTGGTGCAGGAACCGGTGACGCTTCCGCCCTCGACCGTGCTGGAAAGACTGCGCGAGTCGGGGGAGGCGCCGGACGCGTGGGTCTACACCGAGTGCCTGACGGTTCCGGCGGTACCGTCCGCGCAGATCCGGTCGGCCTTCGTCGAGTTGGTGGCGGCCGTCGATGCCCTGCGGCTGCGGGTCTCGACCATGAACAAGCGGCTGTGGCTGTCCGAGATCATGCCCGTTGGTTTCGCCGATCCTGCCGCTCAGTTCGTGGCGGGCGAGTCCGAGGCCGAGGCCCGCTCGCTGGCCCTGCAGCAGATCCACGTCGAACAAGGGCTACCCGTGGCGCTGGTCGCCGTACCCGGCCAGGACGCGACCACCCTGGTCCTGGCCGTCCATGCCGCGGCGGCGGACCGCCTCGGCGTCCACACCCTGATCACGCAGCTGGGACAGGCTCTTGGCAGCGGGAGTCCGGAGATCTCGCTGGCGACCGCGCTTCACGAGATCGACGCGGCCGGGGAGCAGGAGGATGCGGGCGCCACGGCCGCATGGGTCCAGCGACTCAAGCCGGCCGGCAGTGAGTTCCCGGACACCTGGGACGCCGCCGGGTTCGCGCAGATCGAACTCGCAGCCCCGCGCCCGGTCGATCAGGTGCTGGAGCGGGTGTACGCCGCCCTGGCCGAGTACGGGCGGAAATACGCACCGGAGCTCACGTACGACACGGAAGTGCGCCTGACGGGCGCGGTACCGGCTCTGGTGGGCCCCTTCACCGCCACCAGCCCGGCGGGTGTCGCGACGACGGGCGATGCGTTGCAGCCGGAGCAGTACCCGCTGCTGCGCTTCCACAACCGCGCCGGACGTCGGGCCCTGCGCAAGATGCCGCTGCCGCCGGTGCTGGTCACCCGGCTCCACGGCGACGGCCCCCAGTTGCGCGAGGGTCTCGAGCGCCAGTACCGCGCCGTGGTCCGCGTGCACGGTGGGACCGAGGCCGGCCTGGTGTCGCTGCTCGGTTTCTCCGCCCGGGCGCAGGAAGTGATCGAGACAGCACTGCACGAAGCCTTCTCAAATGAGGTTAGGCTGTCCTAAGTTCTAGGCATCCGATCGACGAGACCCATCGACCGAAACATGGAGGCGCAGATGGCCACGAACCCCTTCGACGACGACAGCGGAACCTTCTTCGCGCTGGTCAACCACGAGGAGCAGTACTCGCTCTGGCCGACCTTCCGGCCGGTGCCGGGCGGCTGGAGCATCGCCTACGGCGCTCCCGCGGGGGCCGGCCGTCAGGAGGTCATCGACTGGATCGATGCGACCTGGAAGGACCTGCGGCCCAAGTCGCTGCGCGACTTCGTGGCCGAGCACGAGAAGGCCGGCGCGTAGCTCGTCCGGCGGTACCCGAGTTCAGCCGAAACATCCAGCGGAAGAGAGAGTTCACATGCTGCGCACGGTCCTCGGTGGGAAGATCCACCGCGCCACCGTCACCCAGGCCGACCTGCACTACGTCGGCTCGGTCACGATCGACTCCGACCTGCTCGAGGCGGCCGGCCTGGTCGAGGGCGAGAAGGTGCAGATCGTCGACATCACCAACGGCGCGCGGATCGAGACGTACGTGATCACCGGGGCCTCCGGCTCCGGCCAGATCTGCATCAACGGCGCCGCCGCGCACCTGGTGAAGCCGGACGACCTGGTCATCATCATCTCGTACGTCCAGGTGGACGACGCCGAGCTGCTCACCCACCGGCCCCGGGTGGTGCACGTGGACGCGGCCAACCGGATCGTCGAGCTGGGCAGCGACCCCGCGCAGCCGGTCCCGGGTGCGGTCGACCAGCTCGCCACGCGGTAACCGCGATGAGCCTGGCCCCGCTGGGCCCTCGGGACCCGCTGGTGCTCGAGGGTTTCGTGCCCTACCCGGAAGACCTGGCCGCGCACTACCGCAGCGCCGGGTACTGGACCGACCAGACCATGGCCGAGCCGCTGTTCGAGTCGGCCGCCCGGCTGCCCGACAAGACCGCGATCGTGGCCGGGGAGACCCGGCGCACCTACGGTGAACTCACCGGGCGCATCCTGCGGATCGCGGCCGGGCTGAGCGACCTGGGCGTGCGCCGGGGCGACCGGGTCGTGGTGCACCTGCCGAACATCCCCGAGTTCGTCGAGTTCGTCTACGCGTGCTGGGAGATCGGGGCGGTGCCGGTGTTCGCCCCGGCCGCCCACCGGCGCACCGAGATCGAGCACTTCGTCCGGGTGGCCGAGGCCAGTGCCTACGTCACGGTCTCCCGGCACGACGGCGCCGACCTGGCTGCCCTGGCCGCGGAGCTCAAGGAGGCCTGGCCGGTCCTGCGGCACACCATCGTGCTCGACCCCCAGGGTGGGGGAGAGGCGCTGGAGCGGCTGCTGGCCTCCGAGCCGCTGCCGCACGAACGCCGGGCCGTCGCCTCGGACGTCGCGCTGCTGCAGCTGTCCGGGGGCACCACCGGCCAGCCCAAGATGATCCCGCACACGCACGAGACGTACCTGCACTCGGTGCGCCAGAGCATCCCGCTGTGCGGCATCAGCGAGAGCACGGTGCAGCTGATCGCGGTGCCGGTCTGCCACAGCATGTCGGCCCGCTCGCCCGGCTTCCTGGGCGTGCTGGCGGTCGGCGGCACCGTGGTCCTGGCCCCCAACGGCAGCCCGGACAGCGTGTTCCCGCTGATCGAGGAGCACCGGATCACCCAGTCCTCGGTGGTCCCGCCGATCGTGCTGGCCTGGCTGAACTCCTCGCTGAAGGAACGCTACGACCTCTCCAGCCTGGAGAGCCTGCACGTGGGCGGGGCCCGGCTGAGCGCCGAGGCGGCCCGCCGGGTGCGGCCCGAGCTGGACGTCGTGCTGCAGCAGGGCTTCGGGATGGCCGAGGGCCTGGTCAACTACAACCCGCTCGACGTCGACGAGGAGCGGAGCCTGACCTGTCAGGGCCGGCCGATCTCACCCGGCGACGAGCTGCTGGTGCTGGACGACGAGGGCAACGAGGTGCCCCGGGGAACGCCGGGCCACCTGCTGACCCGCGGCCCGACGACGATCCGGGGCTACTTCCGGGCGCCCGAGCAGAACGCCCGCAGCTTCACCGAGGACGGCTTCTACCGCACCGGTGACATCGTCCAGCAGGACGAGCTCGGCTACCTGAGCGTCGTCGGCCGCTCGAAGGACCAGATCAACCGGGGCGGTGAGAAGGTCGCCCCGGAAGAGGTGGAGAACTTCATCCTGGGCCACCCGGCCGTGTACGACGCCTCGGTGGTCGGGGTCGAGGACCGGTTGCTCGGCGAGCGGGTGAAGGCCTACGTGATCCTGCGTCAGGACGCCGGGAAGGTGAATCTGGGCGTGATCCGCGGCTACCTGCGCGAGCGCGGCCTGGCTGCCTACAAGCTGCCGGACGCGCTGGAGATCGTCACCGAGTTCCCGCAGACCGCGATCGGCAAGGTCAGTAAACGTCTGCAGCGCGCCCAGGCGTAACCGGGTGCGGGTCAGGGCGGCGGCGCCGAAGGTGCCGCCGCCCTTCCGTTTTCCCACGCGCTCCACAGCTTCGCGTAGCGGCCGCCGGCCGCCACCAGCTCGTCGTGCGCCCCGGACTCCACCAGCTGCCCGGCCTCGAGCACCAGGATCCGGTCGGCCTGGCGCGCCTGCGACAGCCGGTGGGCGATGACCAGCGCGGCCCGGCCCTCGACGACCGCGCTCGCGGCCCGGTCCAGCCGGTCGCCCTCGGCGCTGTCCGCCTCGGCGGTGGCCTCGTCCAGGATCACCAGGGCTGGATCGGCCAGGACGAGCCGGGCCAGGGCCAGGTGCTGGGCGTGCGCGGCGCTCAGGTCGTGCCCGCCGTCGCCCACCTCGGTGTCCAGCCCCTCCGGCAGCATGGCCAGGACGGGCCCGGCGCCGACCTTCTCGAGGGCGGCCAGGACCTGCTCGTCGTCGGCCCCGGGGACGGCCAGGGTGAGGTTGTCGCGCAGGGTGCCGGAGAAGACGTGGGTCTCCTGGGTGACGGTGACGACCTGCTCGTTCGGCAGCCGGTGGGTGATCGAGCCGGCGCCCGGCTGGTGCACCCCGGCGACCAGGGAGGCCAGGGTGGACTTGCCGGAACCGGTGGAACCGACCACGGCCAGCACTTTTCCGGCCTCGATGTCGGCCCGGACGCCCTCGAGCACCGGGCGCCCGGGCCGGTAGGCGAAGCTCACGTCCTGCAGGGCCACGACCGGGCCCGGACCGTCGGCGGTGTGGCGCTCCTCGGCGGCGGGGGTGTGGGTGCGGATCACGCCGATGATGCGGCCCAGGGCCGCGACGCCGGACTGGAGCTCGTCGATGACGAACAGCAGGCTCTCGATCGGGGCGGCGGCGCGCAGGAACAGCAGCGTGGCCGCGGTGACCTGACCGGTGGTGCTCTCGCCGCGGGCGGCCAGCCAGATGCCGATGCCCAGCACCGCCAGCAGGCCGATCGCCTCGGTCACGTTGAGCCGGCCGAACAGCCGGTTCTGCACGATCCGGGTGCGCATGGCCCAGCGCACCACCTGCCAGCTGCCGTTCTCGATCCGGGCCAGCTGCCGGCGCTGCAGCCGGTGCGCGGTGACGGTCGGAACCTGGGTGAGGGTGCCGAGCACCTCTTCCCCACGGTCCGACTGGGCGGTGCGCTCGGCCAGGTAGACGCCGGGGGCCAGGCGCAGGTACCAGCGCACCGCGACCACGTAGAACGGGATGGTCAGCACGAAACCGGCCAGGTACCAGGCGTTCAGCGCGGTGAGTCCGGCCCCGGCCAGGGCCAGGGTGAACACCGACAGACAGACCTGGGGCACGACGTCGGGCAGGGACTCGGAGACCTGGCCGACGTCGTCGGAGGCCCGGGTGACCACGTCGCCGACCCCGGCCTCCTCCACCGTTGCGCGGGGCAGAGCCAGGGCAGCGCTCACGTACTGCTCGCGCAGTTCGGCGATCACCGTCTCGGCGACCCGGGCCAGGGCCATCGCCGCCACCAGCGACAGGGCCGCGGTGGCGACGGCGGAGGCGGCCAGGAGCGAGACCTGCCACCAGAACGCCGCCGGGACGCCCCGGCCGGCCCAGTCGCCGACGGTGTCGACGAGTCGGCCCACCACCAGCGGGAACACCAGGCCGGTGGCCGCCTCGGCGACGATCAGCGCCAGGATGCCGGCCAGCCGCAGGCGCCGGCCGGCCAGCACGCCCCACAGATGCGCGGCGACGACCCGGCCGGGGGCGACCGGAAGTGGTTCAGGCATCGACGGTCTGCTCCTGCTCGAGGGTGATGACCCGGTCGGCCACCGTACGGAAGGCGGGTGCCGAGGTCAGCACGACGGTCGCCCGCCCGTCGCGGTGCGCGCGCAGGGCCGCGGCGACGGCCTGCTCGGTGACCGCGTCGACCGAGGACGTGGGATCGTCCAGAACCATCAGTTCCGGTTCGGCGGCGACCGCGCGGGCCAGGGCGATGCGCTGGCGCTGGCCGCCGGACAACTGCCAGCCGCCGTAACCGGCTGCCGTGTGGTACCCCTCGGGAAGCTCCTCCTCCTTCAGCGCGGCCACGCCGAGGGCGGCCAGCGCCACGTCTTGCCCGACCGGGTCGTCGCCGGTGGCGCGCACGTTGTCCAGCACCGAACCAGGCAGAAGGGCCGGAGTGTGGGGGGCCACGAGCATCTCGGCGCGCACGGCGGGGTCGAGGTCGGCCAGGGGGGAGCCGGCGAAGGTGATGCTGCCGGAGCCGGGTGCCGATCGCAGGGCCAGGGCGTCGCTGAGCGCGGTGCGGGCCGAGGGAGGCAGGTCCAGGACCACGAACTCGCCCGGTTTGACGCACTCGGTCAGCTTCACGTTCTCGCCCAGCGGCACCTGGTCCACGACGAGAGCGCGCACTCCCGGCCCGGACTCGGCCTTCGCGGCCGGGCGGGCGGCGGGCGGCAGGGTGGTGGACAGCAGGTCCAGCAGTCGCTTGGCCGAGGCCTGGGACATGGCCAGAAGACTTCCCAGGGTGCCGATCAGCGAGTGCAGCGGATCGATCAGGGTGACGGCGACGGAGGAGACGCTGACGAACTGCCCGACCGTCAGCTGCCCGTCGAGAGCGAGCAGCCCGGCGGCGGTGGTCACCCCTGCGGCGAACAGGTACCCGACGATGACCGACGCACCGTGGAAACCGGCCTCCGCGTAGCGGGCGGCGATCGTGGCGCGCAGCGCCCCGCGGCTGACCTTGCGGTATCGCTGGGTGGCGGTGTCCTGGGCGTGCAGGCCCCGGATCACCCGGTAGCCGGCCACGAGATCGGCCGCGGCGGCGGCCGCGTCGGCGAGTTCGGCCTGTTCGGCCTCGCTGCGCCGCCGCAGCGGGGCGGCCACGAAGTGCATGGCGACCAGGGCCACGGGCATGGCGACGATCACGCCGAGGCCGAGCAGGGGGTGGATGGTGACCAGGACGGCGGCGGCCGTGACCAGCCCGACCACCTCGGCCGGGGGATAGACCGAGACGTAGACGGACTGACAGGCGCGCCGGGCGTCGGAGGTGGCCAGGGACAGCAGACGCCCGGGCGGCTGGGACGAGGCACCCAGGTCACGTTCGTCGAGCAGGCGGGACAGGGTCAGCTGGGAAAGTTCGAACTGGGCCCGCTGAACCCCGTACCACCCGGCCCGGCCGCCGAGCCGGTAACCCACGTTGATCAGGACGTACGTGCCCACGATGGCCGCGACCCAGGTGGTCAGCGCACCGGAGACCTGATCGAAGCGGGCGCCCCCGGCCAGGGGGGCGACCACCGCGTCGATCAGCCGACCCACCGCGACCGGCAGCAGCACGTTGGCCACGTTGAACACGGTCAGCAGCCCGAAGCCGGTCAGTGCGTACTTCCACACCGACGCGATGATCGCGATCTGCAGCCGGGTCGGCGACCAGGTCGGATCGACCTGCAGACTCGGCTCGGCGTCGGGTCTCTCGGGGGCCTCGAAGAGTCCGAAGCGGGTTTCGGCCGGCACGCTCAGTCTTCGTCGAGTTCGTTGTCGTGGTGGTCGAAGTTGACCACGCCCTGCTTCCAGTACCCGTCGACGATCAGCTGCTCCTTGGGCAGGCCCAGGTCACGGCGCAGGTAGCGGCGGATCGGCTTGATCCGGTTGGTCTCCCCGGCCGCGAACACGAACACCGTGCTCCGGTCCTCGGGCAGGTCGAGCGCCCGCAGCGCGGTCTCGAGCGGGCTGAGGTCGCCCTCGCCCACCGGGGCGGTGCTGCGGTGGATCCAGCGCAGGTCGAGGTCGGCCTTCCCCGACAGCGGCTGCTCGTCGGAGGCGTCCTGCACCTCGATCAGGGCGGTGACCCGGGAGCCGGCCGGGGCCTCCTCGATGATCCGGGCGATCGCCGGCAGCGCGGGCTCGTCGCCCAGGGCCAGGAAGTGCGGGTAGTTCTCGGGCAGCAGCCAGTTGGCGCTCGGCCCGTTCAGCACCAGCGGGTCACCGACCTTGACGTCGGCCACCCAGCGCCCGGCGACCCCGTGGTCGTGCACGACGAAGTCGAGCGTCAGCTCCTGCTTCTCGGCGTCGAAGGCGCGCACGGTGTAGTCGCGGTGGATCGGGTCGGTGCTGCCGCCGGTGACGTACCACTCGTCCTCGCCCTGCCGGGACGAGACCAGCTCGCCCGATTCCGGGTGGGGGAAGAAGACCTTGACGTGATCGGGCGCGGAGAAGTGGGCCCAGGGGAAGTCGGCCAGGGACTCGCCGCCCACCACCACGCGGCGGTAGCGGGGGGTGACGTCCTCGAACCGGACCACCTGCACGTCGCGGCTGTCGATCCTCTCCATCCAGCTGAACTGCAGCTTGCCGGTCAGGTTCTGTCCGGTGAAGGCTCCGAACTCACGGGCGGTCATCGCACGTCCTTCGTCTCTGGGGTGGGATTTTCGGGCTGGTCGGGCTCGACCGGCCGGACCGCGGCGCGGCGCGGGTCCAGCGGGACGACCGAGGGAGTGCCGGTGACCGGGTCGGGGACGACCAGGGCACGCAGGCCGAAGACCTCCTCGACCAGGTCGGGGGTGATCACGTCGGCCGGCACCCCGGTGGTGACCACCCGCCCGTCGCGCATCACGATCAGGTGGTCGGCGTAGCGGGCGGCCTGGTTCAGGTCGTGCAGCACGGTGACGATCGTCTTGCCCTCGTCGTGCAGGGTCCGGAACAGCTCCATCAGCTCGTACTGGTGGGCGATGTCGAGGAAGGTGGTCGGCTCGTCGAGCAGCAGGATCGGGGTGTCCTGGGCCAGCAGCATGGCCACCCAGACCCGCTGACGCTGGCCGCCGGACAGCTCGTCGACCAGCCGGCCGGACAGGTCGCTGAGGTGCGTGGCGGCCAGGGCCCCGGCGACCGCCTCCTCGTCGCTGGCCCGCCACTGCTGGATCAGGCTCTGGTAGGGGGCCCGGCCGCGGGCGACCAGGTCGGCCACCCGGATGCCCTCCGGGGCCAGGGAGGTCTGCGGCAGCAGCCCCAGCCGGCGCGCCACCTCCTTGGACTTGTACGCACTGATCGTGCGCCCGTCGAGCAGCACCTGCCCCTGGCTGGGTGTGAGAACCCGGGCCAGAGTGCGTAGCAGGGTGGACTTTCCGCAGCCGTTGGGCCCGATGATGGCGGTGAACGACTGGTCGGGGACCACGACCGAGAGCTGCTGGGAGATGACCCGCCGGTCGTAGCCGATGGTTGCCTGGTCTACCTGCAGACGAGTGCGGGCGGTGGCCTGGGTGGGTGAGTCGGTGGTGGTCATCGCACGGTTCCGTACTGTCGGCGGGTCTCTCGGATCAGCAGCCAGATCAGGTACAGCCCGCCCAGGCAGACGGTGAGCAACCCGACCGGGATCGGCCGGTACACCTGGGCGATCAGCAGGGAGGCCAGGTGCGCGCAGGCCAGCAGGGCGGCCCCCATGCCGGAGGCGGCCAGCAGGCTCACCCCGGCCGAGCGGGTCAGCCGCCGGGCCAGTTGCGGCGCGGTGAGGGCGATGAAGCCGATCGGCCCGGCCGCGGCGGTCACCGCGGCCACGGCGGCGACCGCGGTGATCATCAGGCCGAGCCGGGCCGGGGTGGGCCGGGTGCCGAGCGTGACCGCGGCGTCGTCGCCCAGTTCCAGGCGCTGCAGCGCCGGGGCCAGAACCAGTGCCGCACCGACGATCGGCACGGTCAGGACCAGCGAGGGCAGCAGGCTGTCCCAGGTGACCCGGGCGATCGAGCCGGCGCTCCAGAACCCGACCGCCATCGCGTCGTCGATGCTGGCCCGTGAGATCAGGTAGGCGTTGACCGAGCCCAGCATGGCCGAGACGCCGATGCCGACGATGATCAGCCGGAAGCCCTGGATGCCGCGCCGGTAGGCCAGGAAGTAGACCACCGCCGCGGTGACCAGCCCGCCCACGGTGGAGGCGGCGGCCATCGACCAGTAGCTGCGCGAGCCGAGCACCAGCATGGTGATCACGACCGCGGTGTAGGCGCCGGCGTCGAACCCGATCACGTCGGGCGAGCCGAGCGGATTGCGGGTCAGGGACTGGAAGACCGCCCCGCTGAAACCGAGCAGCGCACCGAACAGCACGGCCGAGATCGCGATGGGCAGGCGCCACTCCAGCACCACGGTGCGCGGGAACGACTCGCCGCCGCCGGTCAGGGCGGTGAGCACCTGTTCGACGGTGAGGGGGAAGTCGCCGATGGTGATGGCCAGCACCGAGATCAGGACGGCGGCCGTGAACAGCACCAGCGAGACGGTGATCAGGCGCAGCCCGAAGCGCACCGAGAACCACCGGCCGCGCAGAGTTGTTCCGGCGTAGCCGAAGTCGACGCTCACAGCCCACTCGCATTCCGCCGGCGCACCAGGGCGATCAGCACCGGCGCGCCGATCACTGCGGTGACGATCCCGACCTGCACCTCACCGGGACGGTCGAGCACCCGCCCGAGCACGTCGGCCGCCAGCACCAGGACCGGTGCGGCCAGTGCGGAGTACAGGATGATCCAGCGCTGGTCGGGCCCGGTGAACCAGCGCACCACGTGCGGCACCATCAGCCCGACGAAGGCGATGCCGCCGGTCAGGGCGGTGGCCCCGCCGGCCAGCAGGGTGACCGCGACGACCCCGAGCACGCGGGTGCGCTGGACCCGGGTGCCGAGGGAGGCGGCCAGGTCGTCGCCCAGGGCGATGGAGTTCAGCGAACCGGACAGGGCGATCGCGATCAGCAGGCCGGCCCCGATGAACGGCGCCACCTGCACGGCGTCTTCGCTGTTGGTGGCCGCGATCGAGCCGAGCCCCCAGTTGCGCAGCGCTTCGAAGGTCTGTTCGTCGATCAGGGTGAGGAAGTTGGTCACGCCGCCCAGCACTGCGTTCAGGGCCACCCCGGCCAGCACCAGGGTCTCGGGCGCCACCGAACCGCGCCCGGCCGAGCCGATCAGGTAGACCAGCACGGTGGCCGCGGCCGCGCCGGCGAAGGCGAACCAGACGTAGCCGGAGATGTCGTTGAGCCCCAACAGGCCTACGCCCAGGGTGACCGCGAACCCCGCGCCGGCGTTGACGCCGAGGATGCCGGGATCGGCCAGCGGGTTGCGGGTGAGGGCCTGGATCAGGGCTCCGGCCACGCCGAAGGCGGCGCCGGTCAGGATGCCCAGCAGGGTGCGCGGCATCCGCAGCGTCCAGACGATCAGCGCCGGCTCGGAGTTGTCGTGCGCCCGTAGCCCGGCCCAGACCTGCGGGAACGAGAGGGGATTGGAGCCGACGGCCAGGCTCAGCAGGCAGACCAGCACCAGGGCGGCGAGCAGAACCACGAACCCGGCCGCGCGCCGGCGCTGCAGGGCTGCCCGAGAGACCGTCTGGTCGGGGAGTGCGGCGACTGGGCGCGACGCAGCGCGCGTCACGGCGTCAGACATGGCTCTCCCCAGACATTGACAGGACATTCACAAGGACATTCGGCAGGTTAGGACAGGCTCAGCTTACCCAAGAGCGGATCATTGACCAGGAGCCCGCAGGTGAGGTTAGGCTCACCTATCTTCGCGAATGGCACAAGCTGCCAGCAAGCCCGAAAGTTGCCCGTTCGAACCTCTTGTGTGGGTTCGTCCAAGTAAGGTAAGCCTTACCTCCCTTACCGGTGAACGACGAGAGGGACGGTCAATGAGGGTGTGCGTCGTAGGGGCGGGCCCGTGCGGTCTGACCACGGTCAAGCAACTGCGCGACGAGGGGCACGAGGTGGTCTGTTTCGACCAGAACGCCGACCTGGGCGGGATCTGGCTGCGGGAGGGCGACGACGGCACGAAGACCAAGGCCTTCGACCATCTGCGGCTGACCATCTCCATGCGGCTGATGGCCTATTCGGACTTCCCGTTCAAGGGTGGCCGCAAGTTCTTCACGCGCCAGCAGTACCTCGACTACCTGGTCGACTACGCCCAGTACTTCGGCCTGGACGAACTGATCCGGTTCGGGTCCGAGGTCCGCGACATCCGGCGCGAGGCAGGCGGTTACCTGGTCACCACCCGCCGGGAGGGGGTCGAGAGCACCGAGAGGTTCGACGCCGTCGCGATCTGCTCGGGCCCGTTCAAGACCCCCAACCGCGACATCCCCGAGCTGGCCGGTTTCACCGGCGAGATCGTGCACTCCGCGGAATACCGCAACGCGGAACGATTCCGGGGCAAGCGGGTGCTGGTGGTCGGCCTGGCCGAGTCCGGCGCCGACATCGTGCGTGAGGTGGGTGACAGCGCCGCGGCGACCACGCTGGCGATCCGCTCGTACAGCTACCTGCTGCCCCGCATCGTGGACGACCACCGCACCACCGACAACCTGACCACCCGCTCACACCACTACGAGATGTACGACCGGGCCACCCGGCGTCCTCTGGTCTACCAGACCTTCTGGGGCCGTAACCGCTTCGCCAAAGCCTTCTTCGGGCTGGTCTCGGTCGTCCTGGGCCTGGTCTCGGCGCTCGGCGAGGACGTTGACAACGTGCGCAACCGCTTCCGGCCGGGGCGGCGCAAGCTGCAGCCGCTGAACCCGATGGGCGAGTCGATCGAGCCGGAGAAGATGGACCTGGGCACGGTCGAGGACGACACCAACTGGATCCTGATGACCGAGTGGAACGAGAAGTCCCACCCCGACGGCAGCTGGAGCCCGCGCCGGATCTTCTGCAAGAACGTCAGCTTCCTGCCCAGCATCGCCAGCGGCAAGGTGGTGGTGAACGACGCCGGCCTGGCCCGGTCCGAAGGCTCCACCGTGCACTTCCGCGACGGCGCCTCGGCCGAGTACGACGCGGTCGTGCTGTGCACCGGCTACCACCGCGACCTGCGGGTCGGCGACCTCGACGTCGAGGACGGCAACGTCCGCAACCTGTACAAAGCACTTCCTGCACCCCGACCACGACGGCAAGGTCGCCTTCATCGGCTTCGTGCGCCCGTTCTCGGGCGGCATCCCGATCTGCGCCGAGATGCAGGCCCGCTACTTCGCCCGGGTGCTCAGCGGCAACCTGCAGCCGCCGAAGGATCTGGCCAAGGTGATCGCCGAGGAGAAGGACTGGGAGGAGTACTGGACCGCGCTCAGCCCGCGGCACACCGAGTCCCACCCCTCCCAGGTCCTCTACCTCGACGCCCTGGCCCGCGAGCTCGGCTGCCTGCTGCCGATGCGCTCGCTGATCACCAACCCCAAACTGTTCGTCCAGGTCTGGTTCGGCAGCTTCAACCCCTCGGCCTACCGCATCGTCGGACCGCACAGCCTGGGCGACGCGGCCCTGGCCGACCTGTACTCCGAGCCGGTGGAACACCGCTGGTTCATGGCCCGCAAGATGTCGCTGCTGCGGTTCATGCCCTCGTCGGTGCACCCGAAGAACGAGTGAACCCCAGGTAGGCCAGCCACCCGCCGTGCTCGGTGATGTCCTTGCCGGCCCGCGCCGCCTCCACCGTGCAGCCGAACCCGGCCACCCACGACCCGTTGTCCAGCTCCACCCGGCCCAGGTTCATCGGTGCCGGGAGCCCGGCCAGGAACGCGCCGAGGGCACCGGTGGAGAGCTCCCACAGTTCGCCCACGATCGAGGAGCCACCCGGGCCCACCCGCTCCAGACCGGGCTTGGGTGGCACGGTGTCGAGCGCGCTGAGCGTGTAGGCCGGGGCGGTGCGGGCCGGGCCGGCCCAGCGGGCGCCCAGAGCCTCCAGTTCGCGGGCCAGCGGCTGGCCCTTGAGGTGGGCACCGACCACCAGGAGCTGCTCGGTGTTCACCGGCGGCCAGGGAACGACTGTTTCCCGGGCGGGTGCGGCGCCCGCCGCGGCTACGGAGTCGGTGAGCAGCTGCACCCGTTCGGCCAGGTCGAGGGCGACCGCGTCGTGGAAGGGGCGGGCCAGGACGGTCACCCCGAACTGGTCCTCGCCCGCCGTGCCCGAGGGTACGGCCACGGCGCACAGGTCGAACAGGTTGCAGAAGTTCGTATAGGTGCCCATCCACGAGTTCACGCCGACCGGGTCGGCGGCGACTTCGGCAATGGACGGGTGCCCGGGCGCCGTGGGTACGAGCAGTGCGTGGAACCCGGCCAGGGTGCTCATCGAGGTCTGACGTAGTTCCTCCAGCCGAGCCAGGTCGCGGACCATCGCACTCGCGGTGTGCCGCCCTGCCTTGCTGATGATGGCCGCGACGGTGGGGTCCAGGTCGGGAGCCCCGGACTCGACGAATTCGCCGACCGCAGCGTGACGTTCGGCGACCAGAGCGCCGTCGTAGAGCAGGGTGGCGGCAGTGAGGAAGGTCTCGAAGGGGATCGTTTCGACGGTGCACCCGCCGGCTCGCAGGCGCTCGACGGCCGCCTCGAACGCCTCCGCGTAGCCGGGGGCCAGGCCGGGAAGCTGATCCGGGACGGCCACTCTGGCGTTCGGCGGGGCCGCGAGGGGGATGTCGGCGGGCCAGGTGCGGGTGTTCGGGCCGCCGGCCATGGAGGCCATGCCCAGGGAGGCGGTGCCGAGGTCGCGGGCGAAGACGGTCACGGCGTCCCAGGAACGGCAGGCCGGCACCACGCCGTCGGTCGAGACCACACCGAGGGTGGGCTTGATTCCGACGATGCCCTGGAGGGCGGCCGGGATCCGGCCGGAACCGGCGGTGTCGGTGCCGATGGCCAGGTCGGCCAGGCCGAGGGCGACCGCGACGGCGGAGCCGGAGCTGGAGCCGCCGGAGATGTGACTGGGCCGGCGGGCGTCGCGCACCCCGCCGTGCGGGCTGCGCTGCCCGACCAGTCCGGTGGCGAACTGGTCGAGGTTGGTCACCCCGATCACCGCCGCCCCGTCGGCCCGCAGCCGGCCGACCGCCTGAGAGTCTTGCGCGGCCGGGGTTTCCGAGTACGACGGGCAGCCGGCCGTGGTGGCGAACCCGGCCACCCCGACATTGTTCTTGACTGCGAGCACCAGCCCACTGAGCGGACCCGAATTGCCGCCACCGACGTCTTCAGGTTCGTGCAACCCGATCCAGACCTCGGGCCGCCCGACTTCGGCGATGGCCCGGAAGGCCGCGCTGATCCGCTCGTTCACGCCGTTTCTCCCGCCGGTTCCAGAACCACCAGGGCGTCCCCGGGGGCGACCTGGGCGCCCGGGCTCGCCGTGACCAGGGATACCCGGCCCGCGCAGGGGGCGAGCACCGACGTCTCCATCTTCATCGCCTCCAGGGCCATCAGGGTCTGGCCCTTCTCGACCAGATCGCCCACCTCGACCTCGACCTTCCAGACGTTGGCCACGAACGGCGCGTCGACCCGGGTACCGCCTTCGGGCACCACCACGTCGAGGAGTTCGGGCACGACCGACGCGGCCGCCTGCTCGGCCCGGTCGAACTCGCCTGCGGCCTCCCAGTCGGCCCGCTCCTGGGCGAAGGCGGCCTGCTGCCGGGTGCGGAAAGCCTCGATCTCGACGGCGTTCTCGTCGAGGAAGCGCTGATGCTCGGCCAGCGAGAAGGTGTCCTCGGTGATGTCCAGGCCGCCCCGGCCCGCGGCCAGGTCGGCGCGCAGGTCGAGAAGCTCCTCCGGGGAGACCGGGTACCAGCTGATCCGGTCGAAGAAGTCCAGCATCCAGGGGTTCTCGCCGGACTTCGGGTGGGTGCGCCAGACCTGGGTGGTGCGGCCGACGAACTGGTAGCCGCCCGGGCCCTCCATGCCGTAGATGCACAGGTAGGCGCCGCCGATGCCGACCGAGTTCTCGGCCGTCCAGGTGCGGGCCGGGTTGTACTTGGTGGTGACCAGGCGGTGACGCGGGTCGAGCGGGGTGGCCACCGGGGCGCCCAGGTACACGTCACCCAGCCCGAGCACCAGGTAGTCGGCGTCGAAGACGGTGCGGTACACGTCGTCGGTGGTGTCGAGACCGTTGATCCGGCGGATGAACTCGATGTTCCAGGGGCACCAGGGGGCGTCGTCGCGCACGCCGGCCATGTACCGCTCGATCGCCAGCCGGGTGGCCGGGTCGTCCCAGCTGAGCGGCAGGCGCACGCGGCGGCTGGGCACCACCAGATCGGTGGCCGCGGGCAGGGTTTCCTCGAGTTCGGCCAGCAGGGCCAGCAGTTTCGGAATGCTCAGGACGTCGGGGTCGACGTGGATCTGCAGCGAACGGATGCCCGGGGTGAGGTCGATGACGCCCGGGTGGGCGAGCTCGGCCAGGGCGGTGTGCAGGGCGTGGACCCGGGCGCGCAGGTTCAGATCCAGTACCAGGTAGCCGTATTCGACCAGCACGTTGTCGTCGCCGGAACGCCGGTAGGTGACGTGCGGGTCGCCGTCCCGGCGGGCCAGGACGCCGTCGTCGCCGTCACCAGAGGCGACCGGCCGGGTCAGATTCATCGAGCGGGTGGTCGCCTCGGCCCGGACCGGCACGAACGAGACCGTGTCGCCCGGGCGCAGCTGGCCGAGCTTCCAGCGATCGGAGCTGACCACGGTGACCGGGCAGACGAACCCGCCCAGGCTGGGTCCGTCCGGCCCGAGCAGGATCGGGGTGTCGCCGGTGAAGTCGAGAGAGCCCACCGAATAGGCGTTGTCGTGGATGTTGGACGGGTGCAGCCCGGCCTCGCCGCCGTCCTGGCGGGCCCAGGCCGGCTTGGGCCCGATCAGACGCACGCCGGTACGGGCCGAGTTGAAGTGCACGCCGTAGCGGGTGGCGTAGAGGGTGTCGATGTCTTCGCGGGTGAAGAACTCCGGGGCGCCGTGCGGTCCCTCGGTCACCGCCAGTTCCCAGTGGTTTTCGAACTGAGGACGCTGGTGGGCCTCGACCGGTCCGGTCGGGTCGGTCTGTGGCGGGCTCGTGCGCAGGACGTCGCCCAGACGCAGCGCGCGCCCACCATGCCCGCCGAACTTGCCCAGGGTGAAGGTGGAGGCGCTGCCAAGATAGCCCGGAACATCGAGACCACCGGCAAAGGCGACATACGTACGCAGGCCGGCTACCGCGTCCCCAATTTCGAGGACTGCCCCGGCAGGCACCGTAACCGGCTCCCACATCGGAACTTCGGCGCCGTCGACGGTCAGGGTCGCCGGCGCACCGCTGACGCAGATCAGCGTCTCGTGGCTGAACTTCAGCGCCGGACCGGTGGCCGTGCACTCCAGCCCGGCCGCGTTCGCCTCGTTGCCCAGAGCAAGGTTGGCCAGCCGAAGTGACCGGTCGTCCATCGCCCCGCTCGGTGGCACACCCACCTGCCAGTGCCCCAGACGTCCGTCGGCATCCTGCACCGTGGTCATCAACCCGGCCCGCTCGACCGTGATCCGGGGCTCCGGATCGCCCACCCGATCGAGCGTTCGGGTGGTGTGGCTGACCTCGCGCACCTCGGCCAGGGCAGGCACGGCCCGCAGCAGGCCCAGGTTGACCTCGATGCCGTCGATCCGGGTGGACCTCAGCGCAGTGGCCAGCCGGTCGAGGGCACCGTCACGGTCCTCGGCGGTGACGATCACCTTGGCCAGCAGCGGATCGTAGGCCGGGGTGATCTCGGTGCCGGTGCTCACCCAGCCGTCCACCCGCACGTCGGTGGGCAGCTGCACGCCGGTCAGCGGACCCGCGCTGGGGCGGAAGTCGTTGGCCGGGTCCTCGGCGTAGATCCGGGCCTCCACCGCGTGCCCGTGCGTGGGCACGGCACCCAGGCCGGTCTCCGCGTCGACCAGATCGTCGAGGAGTTCCTTCTCGCCCCCGGCCAGCCGCAGCATCCAGGCCACCAGGTCCACGCCGGTGATCTGCTCGGTGACCGGGTGCTCGACCTGCAGGCGGGCGTTCACCTCGAGGAACGAGGCCTCCTGGCGCTCGGCGTCGTAGACGAACTCGACCGTGCCCGCGGAGCGGTAGTCGAGCGAGGCGGCGAGCCGGCGGGCGGCCTCGTGCAGCTGCTCACGCACCTGGTCGGGCAGGGCCGGGGCGGGGG
Organism: Kineosporia rhizophila; assembly: GCF_021277265.1. Taxonomy (GTDB): domain Bacteria; phylum Actinomycetota; class Actinomycetes; order Actinomycetales; family Kineosporiaceae; genus Kineosporia; species Kineosporia rhizophila. Next base: position 165,339 of record NZ_JAJSOH010000016.1, on the reverse strand, counting down.
CCTCCTCGAGCACCTTCTGGTTGCGGCGCTGCAGGGTGCAGTCGCGGTCGCCGAGCGAGACCACCGAGCCGGCGCCGTTGCCGAAGACCTGGACCTCGACGTGCCGGGCCCGCTCGACGTAGCGCTCGGCGAACACTCCGGCCGAGCCGAAGTTCTGCGTGGCCATCCGGGTGACCCGCTCGAAGCCGGCCCGCAGTTCGTCGGCGTCGCGGCAGACGACCATGCCGATACCGCCGCCTCCGCCGGTGGCCTTGAGCATGACCGGGTAGCCGATCGGCTCGACGGCCAGCACCGCCGCGTCGGCGTCGGCCAGCAGACCGGTGCCGGGGAAGATCGGGACACCGGCGGCCTGGGCGGCTGCGCGGGCGGTGTGCTTGGCGCCGAACACCCGCAGCTGTTCCGGAGTGGGGCCGACGAACACCAGCCCGGCGGCCTCGGCGCGCTCGGCGAAGGTGGCGTCCTCGGAGAGGAACCCGTAGCCGGGGTGGATCGCGTCGGCGCCGGTGGTCCGGGCGGCCCGGAGGATGGCCTCGACGTTCAGGTAGCTCTCGGCCGGGGGAGTGGGGCCGAGCAGCACGGCCTCGTCGGCCAGGTGCACGTGGGCGGCGCCGCGGTCGGCCTCGGAGAACACCGCGACCGTGCGCAGGCCGAGTTCCCTGGCGCTACGGATGATCCGGCAGGCGATCTCACCGCGGTTGGCGACCAGGAGCTTGGAGATCTCAGACACCGGCGTGCACCACCATCTCGGCCCGGCTCGGGTCGAAGCCGTTGCAGGGGTTGTTGATCTGGGGGCAGTTGGACACCAGCACCAGCGTGTCCTTCTCGGCCCGCAGGGTGAGTGAGAGACCCGGCGCCGAGATGCCGTCGACGATGCCCAGGGCGCCGTCCGGGTCGACCGGGACGTTCATGAACCAGTTCACGTTGGGCACGTGGTCACGCTTGCCCAGGCCGTAGCGGGACAGTTCACGCAGGAAGTTCTCCGCGCAGGCGTGCTGGTTCCAGGTGTGGTGGCCGTAGCGCAGGGTGTTCGACTCCTTGGAGCAGGCCCCGCCGAGCGTGTCGTGCCGGCCGACGTCGTCGCTCAGCACGGTGAGCAGCGGGTCGGACTCGTTGTCGCGCAGCACACTTCCGGTGGTCAGGAAGATGCTCCCCTGTTCCTGAAGGGTGGCCTGGGCGCTGTAGGCCCGGCTGGTCTCGTGCGCGTCGTAGGCCAGGAAGTCGACCGCCTGGTTGCCGTCCAGGTCCACGATGGTCAGGGTCTGACCGGCCTCGAGGACCCGGGACCACGGAGCGCGGGGCGGGACGGTCTCCCGGTGGATCTCGGTGCTGCTGCTCATGCCTGGCCCCGGCCCTTCAGGTAGTCGTGGGTGTTCTCGAAGGCGCGCCGGCCTTCCGGGGTCGCCGACCACAGCTCGTCGGACTTTTCGGTCGCGCTGTCCCGCCAGGCCGTGATTTCCAACGGAGTGCAGGTGTATTCGGGCCTTGGGTCGAGCGGGTGCGGCGCGTTGGCGACAAGCATGATCACGGGCATCTCGGTGCGGATGGTCAGCGACCGGCCGGGTCCGGCCGAACCCTCGAACACCGGGGCTCCGGCGTCGTCGATGCGTACGCCCTGGAAGAACGAGACCGAGGGCGGGATGTCGCGCCGGCCCAGACCGTGCTTGGTGGCGCCGAGCACGAACAACTCCCGGCCGGCGGGCGACGGGCCCTCGGGAGCGCCGTCGCCGTAGCGCCTTTCGTTACGGTCCTGGGTGGAGGTGCCGTAGATCGTGTCGTGACGGCCGGAGGTGTCCTGCGTCACCGAGGCCAGCACCCGCCCCTGGTCGGACAGCAGCAGCTGCCCGGCCGAGGTGTAGACCTGCCACTGCACCTTCACCGTGTCCGCCACGTTGAGGCGCTCGGCCGTGAGGTCGGCGTTGAACAGCAGCACGTGGGCGCAGGCGTCGCCCTCGAGGTCGGTCAGCCGCACGCTGGTGCCGCGGGCCAGGCTGCGATGGGCGTAGCCACCGCCGGAAACCCGCTCGGCCCAGACCATTGCGTCGCTCGGCACGCCCTCGGGGGGCGTCGGGACGGTGTGGACCGCCATGCCTTCCTGAGCCCGGGCGTGGGCGCGGGCTCCCGCGGTGGTCGCGGTGCCCGCTGCTTCGGGTGTCTGCTGTGTCATCGGCCCGTCCTGACTTTCTGTCGCTTGATCGAAAGTCAACGGGGGACGCGTGTCACGGGCGTCTCCGGTGTGTTAACTCCCGATGAAACGCGGCTTCGGGAGCCGGTTAACACGATTGTGTGCCGCCGGGTAGCACGGACGTAACACGAGGGGGGCTGAATCGGGCTCCATATCTGTCGATCGACAGAAATCTCCTCGTGTCCTCCGGTCAGGAGCCTTCATGATCACCATCGGTGTCGCGATCTCGGTGCTGGCCGTGCTCGTCGTCGGTCTGGCCGTCGCCCGCAAGGTCGACGGCGACAGCGCCAACTACCTCGTGGCCGGGCGCCAGCTCGGTGTCCCCCTGGTCGCCGTCTGCCTCACCACGGCCGCCGTCGACAGCAACGCCACCGTCGGCAACACCGACCTGAGTGCGGCCGCCGGCTTCTGGGCCGGTGCCTCCCTGGCCCTGGGCCTGGCCATCTGCCTGCTGCTGGCCGGGCTCTTCCTGGCCAAGCCGATGAACCGGATGGGCCTGTTCACCCTGGGCGACTTCTTCGCCCGCCGCTACAACCGCCCGGTCGAGGTGGTCGCGTCGATCCTGATGATCTTCGCCTTCACCATCCTGCTGGCCGGGAACCTGGTGGCGATGGGCTTCCTTCTGGAGACCTTCACCGGCCTGCCCTACGAGGCCGGCGTGGTGCTGGCGGTCGGCCTGATCCTGGCCTACACGATCGGCGGCGGGATGTACTCCGACGCCTACACCTCGATCATCCAGGCGGTGATCACCGGCGTCGGCACCGTTTCGCTGTTCGTCTGGGTCGCTGTCAACTACGGCATCTCCTCGCCCGAGGGCATGGGCCCGTTCGACCTGGGCCAGCTCACCGACCCGGGCCAGGGCGCCGCGATCAACTGGGCCACCCTGATCTCGCTGGGCATCGGCGACCTGGTGGCGATCGACTTCATGCAGCGCATCTTCGCCGCGAAGACCCCCGAGGCGGCGCAGAAGGCCTGCTTCATCGGCGCCGGGGCGACCGCCACCGTGGGTGTGCTGTGGTCGCTGATCGCTCTGACCTCGGTGGTCGAGCTGGGCCTGACCTCCGCCTCCGGACCGATCGTGTACCAGTTGCTCGACAACCACGCGCCGGTGCTGCTCGCCATCCTGGCCCTTTCCGGCATCGTCGCGGCCTCCTTCTCCACCGCCTCCGGCGCCATCCTGGCCACCTCGGCGGTGGCCGTGCGCAACATCGCCGGCGTGCGCCGCGAGGTCGCCCCCGGCCACCACGACCCGCTGCTGCGCTGGACCCGCGTGGTGATGATCCCGATCGTCCTGGTCGGCATCCTGCTGGCGCTGCGGGTGAGCCAGACCGGCATCCTGCTGACCCTGGCCTTCGACCTGATGCTGGCCTGCCTGATCGCCCCGTTCCTGCTCGGGCTGTTCTGGAAGCGCTCCACCTCCACCGCCGCCCTGGCCGCGGCCGGCGTGGGCCTGGTGCTGCGCCTGACCCTGCTCGCCCTCACGCCGACCCTCTACGGCGTGCCGAACGACCTCATCTACGTGGACAACAGCCTGGTGACGGCCGACTTCGACGGCTGGGCAACCATGCTCACCGCGATCGTCAGTCTCGCCGTGTTCGTGGGCGTCTCCCTGGCCACCCGCGCCCACGCCGACGAGGAGCCGGAACTGCGCACCGCCGACCGCTTCGCCACCGAACCCGCCGCTCTCGCCACCGCCGACTGATCCGCTTCACCGGAGGCCGGCCTGGGCGTTGGGTGCGTCCAGGCCGGCCTCCGGGCGACCCGGGGCAAAGCGACGGATCTGCGGGACCCGGACCTACTGGGCCAGGAACTCCCGCACGATGGTCGCGATGAGCTGGGGGCGCTCGCGGATCAGCAGGTGGCCGGCGCCGGGCACGATGCACAGCTGGGCCCGGGGGATGCTGCGGGCGATCAGGGCGGTGTGTTCCAACGAGATCATGTCGCGGTCGGCCGCCATCACCAGGGTGGGGGCGGTGACCCCGGCCAGGGACTCGGGGGCGATCTGGGGCTCCTGCTTCCACAGCTCGACGAGTTTGCCCACCACCACGTCCTCGTGACCGCCGCCGTCGGGCGAAAGGCGCGCATACTCGTCCGTAAGCTGTTGGTGTTGTTCGGCACTCATCGTTCCGGCCGCCTCCTCGTCGGACACGAAGCCCGACGGGTCGAGATTCGCCGCGATCGCCACCAGTGAAGCGACCCGGTCGGCGTGGTCGCGGGCCAGCAGCAGGCCGGTGATCGCGCCGTCGCTGAAACCGACCAGGTGGGCCTTGGGCAGGTTCAGAGCGTCGAGGTAGGTCAGGGTGTGCTCGACCATCGCGCTGTAGGCGAAGGGGCCCTCGACGTCGGCCGTGCGACCGTGGCCGGGACGTTCGGGGGCGTGCACCTCGTAGCTGGGGGCCAGGGCCTCGCCGATCTCGCGCATCGCCTCCGCCGAGCAGAAACCGCCGTGCAGGAGGACGAGGGGTGCGCCGGAGCCGCTCACCTCGTAGTGGGTGGGGCCGTGGGGGAGGTCGATGGTGGGCACCCGGTCACCCTAGGGCTTGGGTGGCGTCGGGCTCGTCGGGCACCAGATCTTGCTACCGGAGAGGCGGGCGGGCGAATAATTTCGGGCCGGATCGACCGGCGGGCGCCGATTGTTTGGTGGGGCTCCGTGCGGCGTCCTATCCTCGCCCGTGACCATTTCCGTGTTCGATCTCTTCAAAGTCGGCATCGGGCCGTCCAGCTCGCACACGGTGGGGCCGATGCGCGCGGCCTACCTGTTCGTCACCCGTTTGCGTGCGGCCGGGCTGCTCGGGCGCACGAGTGCGGTGCGCTGCGAGCTGTTCGGCTCCCTCGGCGCGACCGGGCACGGCCACGGCTCGGTCAAGGCGGTCGTGCTGGGGCTGGCCGGGGAGCAACCGCATCTGGTCGATCCGGTGGCGGCCGACCCGATCGTGCAGAAGGTCCAGGACAATGGACGACTGGTGCTGGCCGGGGAGCGCGAGATCGGTTTCTCGGTGGCTGAGGACGTGGTGCTGCACCGGCGCCGCAAGCTCGACTTCCACACGAACGGCATGATTTTCAGGGCCATGGACGAGTCGGGTCAGGTTCTCGAGGAGCGCGAGTACTACTCCGTGGGCGGCGGTTTCGTGCTGGACGAGGACGAGGCCGGGCGGCCGGTGCTGCGGGCCGACAGCACGCCGGTGGCCTATCCGTTCAGCACCGGCGACGAGCTGCTGGCGCTCACTCGCAGCACCGGCCTGCGGATCAGCGACATCATGCTGGCCAACGAGCTGGCCTGGCGCTCCGAGGCGGAGGTGCGGCAGGGGCTGCTGGAGATCTGGCAGGTGATGCGCGAGTGCGTGGAGAAAGGCACCCACACCGGCGGGGTGCTGCCGGGAGGGCTGAAGGTGCGCCGCCGGGCGGCCCGGCTGCGTGAGCAGTTGGAGAACGACCTGAGCGAACCCGATGCCCTGCACGCCATGGAATGGGTCACCCTGTACGCCCTGGCGGTCAACGAGGAGAACGCGGCCGGCGGGCGGGTGGTCACGGCGCCCACGAACGGAGCGGCCGGCATCGTGCCCGCGGTGCTGCACTACGGCGCGAAGTTCCTGCCCGGCTTCGACGACGACTCGGTGGTGCGGTTCCTGCTCGCGGCCACCGCGGTGGGTCTGCTCTTCAAGGAGAACGCGTCGATCTCGGGGGCGGAGGTGGGCTGTCAGGGTGAGGTGGGCTCGGCCTGCGCGATGGCTGCCGCCGGGCTGGCCGAGATCCTCGGCGGCACACCGGAACAGGTGGAGAACGCGGCCGAGATCGGGATCGAGCACAACCTGGGGCTGACCTGCGACCCGGTCGGCGGGCTGGTGCAGATCCCGTGCATCGAGCGCAACGCGGTGGCCTCGGTGAAGGCGATCACCGCGGCCCGGATGGCGCTGGGCGGCGACGGTATCCACCACGTCTCGCTGGACAAGGCGATCAAGACGATGCGCGAGACCGGGGCCGACATGTCGGTGAAGTACAAGGAGACCGCCCGGGGCGGGCTGGCGCTCAACGTGGTGGAGTGCTGAGCCGTTAGGCCGGGGGAGGGACGCTCCGGAGAGGCGTAAACAGGGGACAGGCCTGGCCGAGAGAGACCGTGGCACGCAAGTGGCACCCACGGCAGCTCAACGGAATGAGGCGAATGTCCACGCGCACGGTTCGGTACGCCCTGATCAGCACGATCGCGACGTTCGGTCTTCTCGTGGGCTCGGCCTCGGCCGCCTCGGCGGCGCCGCAGGCGTCCAAGGCACCCAAGGCGTCCAAGGCTCCGGTCTCCTTCGGGGCCGGCGGTCTCTCCACCTCTTCGGACAGGCCCGACCACGCCTGCCTCAGCGGCGGGGACAGCTGCGTCAGCAGCGACCCGAAGGTGAGTCTGGCCTGGTCCAGCGCGGTCAGCACCGCCGGTTGCCGCTTCCGCGTGGTGATCGACTGGGGTGACGGCCAGGCGGCCCAGACCGCCGAGCTCGGCGGCTCCAAGGACGCCAAGGTGTGGAAGGTCGGCCGCAACTACCCCGGTGGGGTGGCGGCGCGGCAGGCCTACCGGATCACCGCCAAGGCGAGTGTGCTGCAGGACAAGGACAAGCGCGGCTGCAGCATCGAGTCGGCGGCCACCGCGCTGACCCTGATGTGCACCCCGCAGCAGCTCAGCGGCCCGGCCTGGAACACCCGCTTCCCGGGCGGCCAGAGCGCGGTCGAACTGCTGAACGACAGCTTCCGCCCCCGGGTGGAGAAGTTCGTCGCCGCGATGACGAACGCCGGGATCACCGTGCGGCCCACCTCCTCGCTGCGCTCACCCCAGCGCTCGTACCTGATGCACTTCAGCTACCGCATCGCCAAGGGCCAGATCTCCCCGGCCGAGGTGCCCGCCTACGTGCCGGTGGGTTCGGAGCCGGCGCCCAAGGTGTGCTGGCAGCACCGCACGAAGACCGGCAAGACGGACACCCAGGCCTCGGTCGCGGCGGCCCGCCAGCTGCTCGGCGCGCTCGGCGTGGACTCCGCCCTGGCCACCCCGCCGGCCCTGCGCAGTCGGCACAACACCGGCGACGCGATCGACATGGCCGTGTCCTGGTCCGGCCCGAGCGTGAAGATCAAGAACGCCGAGGGCAAGTCGGTGCGGATCACCTCCAGCCCGCAGGACGGCACCAACGCCCGGCTGATGGCGGTGGGGGCGAGCTACGGCGTGCACCACTTCAGCCCGGCTGCGGTCGACCGGAACCACTGGTCGAGCGACGGCCGCTAGGGCTTCGGGGAGCCAGGCGGCCGGTGCCGGACATCCAGCAGATCAGTCCCGCTCCGGCCAGCCCCACCAGCAGCAGGAACAGGAAGGGCAGGGCCCGGCCGGGGCCCTGCCCGAAGCGGTCGAGCAACTGGCCCACGGCCACGTTCACCACGGTCGCGGCCAGGGCCTGCACCAGGTAGTAGAAGCCGTAGTAGGTGCCCCCGAGGCGCTCGCTGCCGACCTGGGGCAGCAGGGTCATCGAGAACGGGTTGGCCACGGCCGTGCCCACGGTGAACAGGGCCGTGCCGAGCAGCACCGGCAGCACGGCGAGCAGACCGCCGGTGCTCCACCGCCCGGCCGGGGCGTCGGCCAGGGCCGGGCCGGCCAGCGCCAGCGGCAGGAAACCGGCGCCCATCAGGGCCAGACCGGCGGCCATCGAGGCGCCCTCGCTGTAGCGGGCCTTGAACCACGAGGTCAGGGGCACCGAGCCGAAGATGCCGATCAGGGTCGAGGCGATGAACACGGCGCTGACCGCGGCCTCCACCCCGGAGACCCGCTGGGCCTCCACCGGCAGGGCCAGGTAGAGCTGCCCGAAGAGGGCGAAGTAGGCCGAGCCGCCGAGCGCGAAGAGCAGGAACCGGCGGTTGGTCAGGACCTCGTGCCAGCCCTGGAGCAGGCTGGTCTCCAGCCGGGGTACCGGCCGGGCGGGCAGGACCAGCACCTGGCCGAGGGTCAGCACGGCGAACACGGCGCAGGCCACCCCGGCGACCAGGCGGAAGTCCACGGCGATCAGCAGGGCGCCGAGCAGTGGGCCGATCAGGGCACCGGCGTGGCCCACGGTGTTGAGCAGGGCGAAGGCCTCGGCGCGGCGCTCGCCCGCGTCCTGCATCAGGTAGGCGCGCACCGCCGGGCCGAACACCGCCCCGGCCAGACCGGTGAGCATGGCCGCCGCGATCAGCCCGGGCAGCGAGCCGACCAGGGTGAACAGGCCGAAGGCGAGCACCCGCAGGGCACAGCCGAGGATGATCATCGGGCGGGCGCCCAGGCGGTCGGCGGCGGCCCCGGTGAACAGGGTCAGGCCCTGCTGGGCGAGCATGCGCAGGGCTAGGACCAGGCCGATGGTGCCCGCGGCGTAGCCCAGGCCGTTCATGTACCCGGCCAGGAAGGGCAGCACCAGGAAGAAGCCGAGGTTGATGCCGAACATGTTGATCATCAGCAGCCGGCTGGCTGCGGGCAGGCCGCGGTAGGCGCTGAGCACGGACGTTCCTCACGGCCTCCGGACGGGTGGACCAGGTCAGCGTAGGCTCCAGATCCGCACTTGCCACCGACTGTTGCAAAGATCTCGCAGTCCGGCGTCATGCCTCCGAGCTCTATTGCATAGGCTTCGCAACAACGGCCGGTGCACTGCGGGCCGTGAACCGAAGGTGGGTGACATGGCGGGGGAACTCGTCGGCGAGAGGCGGTCCCTGCAGCCCCAGGTCTCCGACCTCGGCCTGTCCGGGCAGCGCCGCCGCGGCTCGGCCTGGCTGATCGGCCTGTCCGGGCTGCTGGTGGTCAGCGTCCTGCTCGGGGTCGGCGTCGGCGCCGTGGCGATCGGCCCGGCCTCGGTGGCCCGGATCATCGGCCACCACCTCTTCGGCCTGCCCGGCACCCCGACCTGGAGCCTGCCGCAGGACGCGATCGTCTGGCAGGTTCGCCTGCCCCGGGTGCTGCTGGGCGTGTGCGTCGGGGCCGGCCTGGCCGTCTGCGGCATGGCCCTGCAGGCGATGGTGCGCAACATGCTGGCCGACCCCTACCTGCTGGGCATCAACTCGGGCGCCTCCAGCGGGGCGGCCGCGGCGATCCTGTTCGGGGTCGGCGTCGGCTTCGGCGAGAACGCGCTGCCCTTCACCGCCTTCCTGGGGGCGTTGGCCGCCTCGTTCCTGGTGTTCCTGATCGCCCGCAGCGGCGGGCGGGTGACCTCGGTGCGCCTGCTGCTGGCCGGGGTGGCCGTCGGCTACGCCCTCTACGCCCTGACCAGCTTCCTGATCTTCGCCTCGGACTCGGCCGAGGGCTCCCGCTCGGTGATGTTCTGGCTGCTCGGCTCGCTGGGCCTGGCCCGCTGGGGGGTCTCGCTGGGCATCGTGGTGGCCGTGGTGCTGCTCACCGTGGGCCTGCTCACCCTGTGGGGCCGCCGACTGGACGCGCTGGCCATCGGCGACGAGACCGCGCACACCCTGGGCATCTCGCCCGACCGGTTCCGCACCCGCCTGCTGGTGCTGGTGTCGCTGTGCATCGGCGTCCTGGTCGCCGCCTCCGGCAGCATCGGCTTCGTCGGCCTGGTGATCCCGCACGTCGCCCGGCGCCTGGTGGGGGCCCCGCACGCGCGCGCCGTACCGGTCGCCGCCCTGCTCGGCGCCATCTTCCTGGTCTGGGCCGACGCCCTGTCCCGCACCCTGCTGCAACCCCAGGAACTGCCGATCGGGATCATCACCTCCCTGGTCGGGGCGCCCTTCCTGCTGGTCCTGATCCGCCGCCTGCACGCCACCAGCGCCTAGAACCTTTGAACACTCAGTCGAGGAGCACGTTCATGCCAGTCATCACCCGCCCCGCCATCGCCGCCACGGCAGCCGGGGCACTGCTCCTCCTGAGCGCCTGCGGGGGTTCGTCCGAGACGAACACCAGCGACGTCGCCGCCGGGGGCAGCAGCAACTACCCCGTCACGGTCGAGAACTGCGGCGCCGACGTCACCTTCACCACCGAGCCGGAGCGGGTGGTGCTGCTGAAGAGCGCCTCGGTGCCCTACCTGCAGGCCCTCGGCGTGCTCGGTGACGTGACCGCCCGGGCCGGGCAGTACCCGGAGGCCTACTACGACGACGCCACCAACGCCGCCCTGGCCAAGATCCCGCTGCTCACCGACAAGACCGACACCAGCGGTCACCTGCAGATCTCCAAGGAGATCGTGATCAGCCAGGAGCCGGACCTGGTGCTGGGCGAGACCGACAACCTGAACCGCGAGACCCTCGACGCGGTCTCGATCCCGCTGATGGAGGAGCCGGGCCTGTGCGGAGAAGGCCTGAGCGACCCCGGTTTCGACGACATCTACTCCCAGATGGAGACCTACGGCAAGGTCTTCGACCGCCAGAGCGAGGCCGACCAGGCCGTCGCCGCGTTGAAGGAACGCCTGGCCTCGGTCGAGAAGAGCGCGGCCGGCACCGAACCCCGCACCGCCGCAGTGCTCTACCCGACCGTCGGCGGCGGCGTCACCTACGCCTACGGCACCCGCAGCATGGCCCAGCCGCAGCTCGAGGCCGCCGGTTTCACCAACGTCTTCGGTGACGTGGACGAGCGGGTGTTCGAGGTGACCCTGGAGAAGCTGATCGGGCTGAACCCCGACGTGCTGATCCTGCTGTACTCCGACGGCGACCCCGAAGCGGTCACCAAGTCGATCACCGACCTGCCGGGGGCCGAGAAGCTCACCGCGGTGGCCAACGGCGACGTGATGCCCCAGCTGTTCAACTTCACCGAGCCGCCGAGCCCCCTGGCGATCGACGGTCTCGAGGCGATCATGGAGCGATTCGGCTCCCAGTCGTGATCCAGGCCGAGGGGCTGCGGTTCGCCTACGGCAAGAGCCCGGTGGTCGACGACGTCACCGTCACCGCCCGCACCGGGCGGGTGCTGGGCCTGATCGGGCCCAACGGCAGCGGCAAGACCACGCTGCTGCGGCTGCTGTACGGCTCGCTGCGGCCGGCCTCGGGAACGGTCAGCGTGGACGGCCGGCCGCTGGGGCAGCTGGGCGCCCGCGAGGTGGCCCAGCACCTGGCCGTGGTGGTGCAGGAGAACGGCACCGAGACCACCATGACGGTGGCCGAGATGGTGCTGCTGGGCCGCGGCCCGCACCTGGGCACGTTCGCCCGCACCAGCACCCAGGACGAGGAGATCGCCTGGACCGCCCTGCAACGGGTGGGCGCCCTGCACCTGGCCCCGCGCAGCTTCGCCGGGCTCTCCGGCGGCGAGAAGCAGCGGGTGCTGATCGCCCGCGCGCTCACCCAGCAGGCCAGTCACCTGCTGCTCGACGAGCCGACCAACCACCTCGACATCCGCTACCAGCACGAGATCCTCAGCCTGGTCAGGGATCTGGACACCAGCGTGGTGGTGGTGCTGCACGACCTGAACCTCGCCGCCCGCTACTGCGACGACCTGGTGCTGCTGGAGAGCGGCCGGGTGGCCGGGTCCGGGCCCGCCGCCGAGGTGATCGACGCCGGCCTGATCGAGCGGGTCTACGGCATTGGGGTGGAACGGATCGAGCACAACGGCGGCATCCATCTACTGTTCGAACCGAGGGTTTTCTCCGGAATCTGAGCATGCGAGCCTGGTCTTGTCCGCCAGTCAAGGAAGACGAGGACAGGAGCTCGCATGCCCCAGCCCATCGGTCGCCGCAGCGTCCTAGCCGCCGGCCTGGTTCTGCCCGGTGCCCTGAGTATCACGAACGCCGCCGGCGCCGGAGCCGACGAGAGGCCCACCCGGTTCCGGCTCGAGGCCGAGACCCTCGACGGGGGTGAGCAGGTCACCGCCGTCACCCTGGACACCGCCCGGCTCGGCCCGATCACCGCCGGAGGCCTCACCACCAGCACGTTCACCGTGCACGCGAAGGCCACCAGCCCGATCCCGGGCGCCAGTGGGTACGACCTGGACCGGGTGGTCACCCGGGCGCGGCTGGATCACCGCGGCAACATCGTGCTCGAACTGGAGCACGGCGAGGGGAAACCCGGTGCGGCGACGCTCGGCTACGTGGTGACCCGCAGCCGGAACGTGCGCCTGAACCTGGAATACACGATCACCCAGAACCAGCCCCTTCCCCGGCGGTTCGGCAAGCCCCTGCTGATCGAGCGTTTCGAGCAGGGCAGGCTGGTCAACCCCGAGGTGGACGCGTTCGGTCACCACGAGATCAGCAACGGCCTGAAGTACCGGCTCTACACGCCTTCCGGGCGGGGCAGGCGTCCTCTGGTGGTCTGGCTGCACGGCGGCGGTGAAGGAGCCTCGCTGCCGGACGGCTACTACGACAACGAGACCACGCTGCGCGCGAACCGGGGCGCGCTCGGCTTCGCTACCCGGGAGGGGCAGAAGATCTTCGGCGGCGCGTATGTGGTTGCCCCGCAGAGCACCTCGTACTGGATGGAGGACGGTCCGCGGTTCGCCCCGATGATCAGGAAGGTGATTGAGGACGTGTCGGCGCGGCACCCGATCGATCGCGACCGGGTGCACGTGGTCGGGTGCAGCAACGGCGGTTACATGAGTCTGAAGATGACCACCACCTACCCGGACCTGTTCGCCTCCTCGGTGCCGATCTGCGGCGTGGTGGCCGGTAACCCGCCGCTCATCCCGGACGCCGAGCTCCGGGCCATCCGTACCCCCACCTGGCTCGTCACCTCGCTCGACGACGCCACCGTCGACCCGCAGGCCAACACCGTGCACGCGAGCGAACTGATCCCGCGCTCGCGGGTGACGCTCTACGACGAGGTGGTCTGGAACGGCTACAAGTTCCCCGGCCACTGGTCGTGGATCTACGTGGGCCGCAACGATCCCAGCATCAAGGGCACCCACGTCTGGCAGTGGATGGCCCGGCAACGCACCTGAACCGTATGCCCGGGGCGGGAGTGTCGGGATGAGAAGCTGACCCCGTGATCTCTGTAGCCACTCCCGCCGACCGGACCCCGATCGTCCGCACCCTGGTCGCCGCGTTCTCGTCCGATCCGGTGCTGCGCCACATCTTCCCCGACCAGGAGGAGTACGAGCACGGCGCCGCCGCCTTCTTCGGTCACGTGTTCGACAAGAGGGTCGGCATGGGGGCGATCTGGACCGTCGAGGGCGGTGTCTCGGTGGCGATCTGGGAACCGCCGGGCACGCCCCCGGCCAGCAGCCCTCTGGAACTGCCGGAGCCCGCCGCATCCCGGCTGCGCGCCTACGACGAGGTCGTGCACGCCGCCTTCCCCGAGTCCTCGTACTGGTATCTCGGGGTTCTCGGCACCCACCCCGACCACACCGGCCGGGGTCTGGGGCGGGCGGTCATGCAGGCCGGGCTGCAGCGCGCGGCCGAGGCCGGGCTGCCCGCCTACCTGGAGACGGCCACCCGCCGTAACGTGGCCCTGTACGAGCGGTCCGGCTGGAAGGTCGTCGCCGAGATCGACGAGCCGGTGCCCACCTGGGTGATGCAGCAGTAGTCCCGCGTGCTAGCCTCCGGCACGAACCGATCGCATCCGGGTGGATGCCAGGGAACTCCGGTGCAATTCCGGGACTGGCGCGCAGCGGTAAGGGCGACGGCGGCACGACTCGCCACTGGGGAGCCTCTCCCTGGGAAGGCCGTGCCACCGGTTGACCCCGAGTCCGAAGACCTGTCGGTTCACGTGTTCGTCGACGGGCTCTCGCGACCAGGGCCCGGGACTGGAGAGGTCATGCGTGGACCCGTCGCCCACCCCTGCCCGGCGCCGCCTGAAGTTCTGGCCCCTGGCCGCCGCGCTGACCGTGGCGTGCCTGGTCAGCGTCGTTCTCTCCCTGGCCTTCGGCTCTGAGCACATCCCGCTGGGTGAGGTGGTCTCCGCCGTCACCGACCGCCTCGACGGCAGCGGACCGGGCCGCTGGGACGTCATCGTCTGGGAGTTGCGGCTGCCGCGCGCCCTGATGGCGGTGGTCGTGGGTGCCGGACTTGCGGTGGCCGGCGCCGGAATGCAGACGCTGGTGCGCAATCCCCTGGCCGACCCGTTCCTGCTGGGCATCAGTTCGGGCGCGTCGGTCGGGGCGACCGCGGCGATCACCACCGGTTCCCTGGCCGGGTTCGGCATCTACGCGGTCTCGGGCGGCGCCCTGCTCGGGGCGATCGGCTCCGCCCTGCTGGTCTACCTGGTGGCGATGACCCAGGGCGGGCTGACCCCGTTGCGGCTGGTGCTGTCCGGAGTCGTTCTCTCGTCCGGACTCTCGTCGATCGCCTCGTTCCTGGTCTTCCTCAGCGACGACCCCCGGGCCGCGGACTCGGTGATGTTCTGGATGCTCGGCAGCGTGGGCGGTGCCACCTGGGAAAAGCTCTGGATCCCGGCACTTGTCGTGGCCGTGCTGGCGCTGGGCATGCTCGCCCTGCACCGCTGGCTGGACGCCCTGGCCGCCGGCTCGGACACGGCCGCCGCCCTGGGAGTGAACGTCGTTGCCTTGCGGACGACCCTGTTCGTCGGCCTGGCGGTGCTGGTCGGGGTGCTGGTGGCGGTGAGCGGTGGGATCGGCTTCGTCGGGCTGATCGTGCCGCATGCGGCCCGGCTGGTGGTCGGTGCTCAGCATCGGGTCCTGCTGCCCGTCGCAGCCCTCGGTGGTGGTGTATTCCTGCTCTGGGTGGACGTTCTCGCCCGATTGGCGGTTCGGCCGCAGGAGATTCCGCTGGGCGTGGTCACCGGGGTGATCGGAGCGCCGTTGTTCCTGCTCCTGATGGGCCGGGGCCAGTACCGGTTCGGCGGCGAACGATGAGCGTGGCCCTGCGTCTGAAGGGCGTGTCGGCCCGGCTCGGCGGCCGCGACATCCTGAGCGACATCGACCTGGACGTTCCGGCCGGGCAACGCCTGGGCATCGTCGGGGTGAACGGCGCGGGAAAATCCACCCTGCTGCGGGTTCTGGCCGGAGTGCTGCGCCCCAGCGCCGGAGAAGTTCAGATTGCAGACGCCTCAGGGCACCTCGAAGACTCCCGTCACCTTGCGTCCCGGGAGCGGGCGCGCCGGCTGGCCTTCGTGCCGCAGGAAGAAGTCGTGGCCGCGGAACTGCTCGTGGGTGAACTGGTGGCCCTCGGGCGAGTGCCCCGGACCCGCCCCTGGTCGCGCGGCGGCCGGGACGAAAGAGCCGTGGTCGAGGCGGCTCTGGACGCGGTGGGTCTGGCCGACCGGATCAGTTCACCGTGCGACCAGCTCTCCGGCGGCGAACGGCGCCGGGCGGTGCTGGCCCGCGGTCTGGCCCAGCAGTGCCCCGTGCTGCTGCTCGACGAGCCCACGAACCAGCTCGACGTCGCCTGGCAGCTCCGGCTTCTCGAGGTGTTCGCCACCCAGTCGCAGACCCTGGTCGCCACCGTTCACGACCTCGACCTGGCGCTGCGCTTCTTCGACACCCTGGCGGTGGTCGGCCGCCCGGAAGGCATCAGCGCCGGACCCGCCCGCATCGTCGCGATCGGTCCACCCGCCGACGTTCTCAGCGCCGCCCACGTCGACGCCCATTTCGGCGTCGGCTCGGTGCAGGTGCCCCATCCCCAGCTCGACCAGCCCCACCTGCTCATCCACCCCCGAGAGGAAACCCGGACCAGATGAACCGCCCCGCCACGAGACTCGCAGTGCTCGCCCTGGGCTGCACCGTCCTGACCGCCTGCAGTTCTTCCGACTCGCCGGAGGCAGCCTCCGGCGCGGGCGCCATCACCGTGGAGAACTGCGGGGAGAAGGTGAGCGTGGACGCGCCGGTCACCGAGCTCTACGCCTACGACGGTGGCATCATCTCGATCGCCCTGGCGGTGGGCGCCCGCGACGAGCTGGTCGCCGTCACCGGCATGGCCCGCGACCAGGACGTGCTCGAGCTGGCCTACCCGGACGCCCGGGTGGACCAGCTCAAGGTGGTCGGCGACGAGTTCCCCACGCTGGAGAACGTGCTCGCGGTCGATCCCGAGATGATGTTCGCCGGCTACGGCTACGGTTTCAGCGAGTCGCGCAACCTCATGCCGGAGATGCTGCACGAACGCGACATCAAGACCTACCTGCTCAGCGAGACCTGCCGGCAGGACGACGGGGCCCGGGGAACGATGGAGGCGTGGACGGCGCTGACCACCGACCTGCGTAACCTGGGCGAACTGACCGGGCACGGCGAGAGCGCCGAGGCGGTGGTGGCCGACATCGAGAAGCGCCGGAGCGCGCTGGAATCCGCTCCGAAGGGCGAGGAGAAGCCGACCGCCTTCCTCTTCGACTCCGGCACCGACGCCATCTTCACCTCCGGCTCGTTCGGGGCGCCGCAGGCCATCTTCGACACCGCCGGGGTCACCAACGCCACCGCCGACGTGGAGGACACCTGGACCGAGGTCGGCTGGGAGCGTCTGTCCGCCTCCGACCCGGACGTGATCTTCTTCGTCGACTACCCGGGCCAGTCGTACGAGGAGAAGGTGGCCGTGCTGAAGGCCAACCCGGCCTCCCGCGACCTGACCGCGGTGAAGGAGGAGCGCTTCGTCAACCTGCCCTACGCCCTGTGGGTCTCCGGGCCGCTGAACATCGACGCGGCGGAGTGGGTGCGGCGCTCGATCGAGCACTTCGGGCTGGCCCCGGAGTCGGGGATCCGCTCCGACCTGGACATCACCGGCCTCCCGGAACTGCCCGGGAACACCTGGGTGGAGTGACCTTCTAGCCGGATTTCGCGGGTTTCGGGCGTTACCTCCGTGAGATGTCTGACATGCCGTCGCCCCCGTGGGTCGATAACGTGCAGGTCAGGTATGTCCAGGAGGATGTCGAGGCAGGCGGAGGAGCGCACCGATGAGGATCGACAGCCAGGTGGAACCCCTGGTCCGTCAGACCCTGGCCGCGGTGGTGGCCCGTAGCCCGGAACGCTCCACCGGTGCCATCCAGGCCCTGGTCGACCAGGGCGACGAGGCCTACGGCGAGGCGGTCGACCTCTGCTTCGCGGTGGGCAACCAGGTTCTCTGCGACCTGCACGAGGGGCCGCCCCAGCGGGACCGGATCGCGACCCTGGCCCGCAGTGCGGTGCGGATGGAGGCCTGGGCCGGGATGGACCAGCCCACGGTCGAGACCTTCATGACCGCGCTGGCCGAGGAGCGCGATCCGGCCGCCGAGATGCTGCCCGCCGACGCCGCCCTCACCGGCTTCGTGGTGGGCGGCTGGCTGCTGTCGGCCTCGGCCCCCGAGAACGCCTCGTGGGAAGCAGTTCTGGACGATGCTCTGGACACGATCTTCACGGTTCCGTGACCGGACGCCGGCGGCGAGGTGCTGCGCTGAACCTGCCGCGGCCCGTAAAGATCGTTGGCGGGGTGGGTTTCGGCCTACTTGAAGTACTGGGACACGGCCCAGAGCACGAGCAGGATGATCAGGATTTCCACGGAGCACCTCACATCGGGGTGGGGACGACTCCAGCCATGGTGGTGAAGTACCGGCCGGTGGCCAAGACTCGGGTCAGGCCGGGGGCAGGGCCGGTTCAGTCCCACGCACGAACGCTGCACCCGAGGTGTTGTGGGGGCAGCGGTTCTGTGTTCACGGCTCCAGCAGGGCCTGCTCGATCTGCAGCAGTTCGTTCGGGCTCAGGGCCGGCTGCTCCCAGCCGCGCAGCTCGATGTGCAGGATGAACGGCAGCGGCACGGCGGCGTCGTACTTGTCCACGTAGTGGGCCAGGTCGCGGGGCCAGACCCAGGCGCCGTCGGTGACCACGGCCATCGGCGCCACGGCGGTGACCGACGGGTCGAGCACGTCGTCGAACATCGCCGCGGTGGCCGCCAGCACGGTGTTGCCCCACAGGTAGTCGAGCAGCATCTCCTTCTTCGCGCCCACCGGCTCGCGCCGGCCCGTGGCCAGGGCCTCGTGCAGGCTCGGCCCGTCGGGGCGGCCGTGGGGCAGTTCCCGGAAGAACCCGGCCTCACTGATGATCATTGCTGCCCCTGGGGCTGGTAGACGGCCCACTGCCCGGTCGGCACCAGCGGGGAGGGGCCCACGACGAGGCGGCCGGAGTCGAAGGCGTGGACCGTGTCGTCGGGGGCCATCACCGGCACCCCGAGCTTGTCGGCCAGGGCCTGGGCGGCGTGGGCCGCCGTCCCGCCCACGGCCCCCGGAACCAGCCGGATCGGGCCGCCGGCGTAGTCGGTGTCGTTCAGGATCAGCTTGGCCACCGTGCGGGGGTTGAATCCGTTGCCACTGCTGCTCAGGTCGGTCTGGAGCACCACGTCGTGGAAACCGGCGGGCGGGATGGCGCGCGCGGTGAACTCGGCGAACACCTCGGCCTTGGTGGGCACCCCGGCTCCGCCCAGCTGGAAGGTGTGCAGGTAGTTCTCGCAGGTGCGCCGCAGGGCCCGGCCCTCGACGGCACCGGCGAAGGTCACCGGGGTGAAGGTCAGGCTCAGCTCGGCCGCGTCGGCCAGCAAGGCTGCGGGAGGGGCCGAGCGCAGGTAGGTGCCCAGGGCCGCGCGGGGATCACGCACGAAAGTTCCGGCCCCGTAGCCGTGCCAGGAGAGGAAGGATGCGGCTCCGGAGACCGCGTACCCCTGGCCCAGGTAGCCGGTCGACAGCAGCATCAGCGCCACGCCTGTGCCGACCAGGAGCACCTGCTCGAGCACCGTCATCCCGGCCCACCAACCGCCCAGCTCGGCCAGGAGACCGGTGAGCCACAGCGACGTGGTGGCCCGGACATCGGCGGGCACCGCTGAGTAGGCCAGCCAGAGCGCAGCGGCCAGCAGGACGAGCAGGAGCCCGGAGCTGACCCGCCAGACGATGAGCTGGGACCGGCGGGCCGGGCCGCTTCGCCGGGCGTGGGCCTCCAGCCGCGCGTGCCGGGCCATCTCCATCGCCGCCCGCCCGCGCACCAGCCGGGTCAGGCGCGATTCCCCGCTCACTCCGGCGTGCGCCGCCAGGATGACCATCTTGTCGCGTGCCGCGTAGGCCGCCAGGGCGCACACGTCGACCGTCAGGGCGCGCCAGAGCCGGGCCAGCAGCCACTTGCTCACGGCCAGGCTTTCGCGGGCCACGGCCTTCACACCTGAGCCGCGCGAACCGGAGCCCCCTGTGGCGCGATGCCGCGCCCGGTCGCGGTCGTCGTCTTCCTCGCTGTCTTTCGCTTCCGGTGGTTCGGGCAGACCGGCGGGCGACGTCGGCTGGCCGGGAGGGGTGAGCTTCGAGGCACCAGTCGGCTGCGAGATAGGGGGCGCCGGGTCTTTCGCGGCCGAGGCGGCGGGCCAGGCACTGGGGGGAGTGACGGTGGGCCAGGCGGTTGAGGGAGTCGGCGAGGTCAATGCGTCTGGAGTCATCCGGCCGACGGTGCCAGCGGTGCCGACGGTGCCAGCGGTGTCATTGGTGCCGGGTTGTCCGCCTTCGGCGGCGGGCTGGGTGGCCGGCGGGCGCACCCGGACCGGCTCCGTGGACACGCGCGCGGCCCAGTTCTTCGTCCATCGGGCGGCCGACCAGGGCGTGGGCAGGATGGTCAGGTCGTTGCGCTGCTCGTCGACGGCGAGCAGGTGCCGGGCGTCGGTCAGCAGTGCGGCCAGTGCGGCCAGCCCGCTGGCGACCACCAGGATCGGCACCAGGGGCAACGACTCCAGCATCCCCGAACCCAGCCGGAGCCATTCCGGCACCAGCGCCGGTGAGGCGGCACCGACGTCCTTTGTTGGTGCCAGAACCGTGGGCCACCACAACAGAACCGGTGACACCAGCGAAACTGCGCGCAACAGGACGGCGCTCGCGCCGTCGAGGCGCGCCGCGCGCCGCCACCCCGCAATGGCGAGGCCTACTGCGGTGGTGACCAAGGGCGTCCACACCTGGACGGGGTGGGCGACTACGGGGGAGAACCACAGTCCCAGCACGGTGCGTTGGGCGGCCAGGAAGGCCAGGCCGCCGGCGAGACCAACGAGGAGCCAGTCACTGACGGCGAAGGCGCGCAGACGTTCGGGGCGGCTCAGGGCGATGACGAGCACCGGCGCCAGCGTGAGCACCGACTGGCCGAGCGCCGCACCGGTGAGTTCGGTGGCCACCGTGCCGGCGTGGGGAAGCAGGGCTGCGCCGAGCCCGGCGGCCGCAAAGGCCCAGACCAGGCAAACCGCGAAGAGGCCGGACAGGTGGGCCCAGCGCAGGGTGCGGGTGACCATGACCAGGAACCCGAGAACGAACAGCAGGTAGACCTGCCCGAACGAGGTCACGGCGGGGCGGGTGACCGGCAGCAGGGCGAGGGTGAGCACGATCCAGGCCACCGCGGCCCACAGGCTCACGGCCCGGGCCGTGGGCCCCGGCCGGAGCCGGGCCCGGAGCCGGTTCCTGAGCCAGGGGATGCGCCTGCCGCGGTCCTGCTCGTCCTCGTGCTCCTCGTCCAGCGTGGCCGGACCGTTCCCGATCGTCTGCGTCGCCATTCCCGGTTCCTGTTGTGACCCTGACACTCCCTTCGCGCCTGAAGAAACGGGCAGCGAACCACGCGATGCTGCCCGGCCGGGTGTTATCCGGGTGCTGCGTCAGGGGTATGTCCTGGTCAAGAACCGTCAGGCGCCCACGGTCTCCAGGGTGGGCCGCAGGACCGCGTTGCGCCGCTTCCAGACGAAGAAGCCGGCCAGGGTGAACACCCCGTAGAAGGCGTACATCAGGCCGGAGGCGTAGTAGCCGGCCGAGAACAGCAGCGGCACCCCGACGATGTCGACGGCCACCCAGATCAGCCAGAACTCGGTCCAGCCCTTGGCCATGCCGTAGGTGGCCAGGATCGAGCCGCCGAAGATCCAGGCGTCGCTCCAGACCGGCTCGTACGAGCCGAGCGCCCGGAACACCGGGGTCAGTGCCAGCGTGCCGCCGATCATCGCGGCGACCAGCAGGAGCCGGGTGCGCCCGGAGGCCCAGCTCGGCTCGACCACCTCGCTCTGTGCGCTGGGGCGGTGGGTCCAGCGCCACCAGCCGTAGGCCGAGACCGCGATGAACATGATCTGCCGCCCGGCCTGGCCGAGCAGGTTCACCGGGTTCGGGGTGCCGAAGGCGACGCCGAGGAAGACGGTCAGCAGCAGCACGTTGCCGACGATGCCGACCGGCCAGGCCCAGACCCGGCGGCGCATCCCGCCGAGCGCGCTGAGCAGACCGAAGAGGTTGCCGATGACCTCACGCCAGAGAATGGTCTGGTTGCCGATGGACAGCTGGGCGTCGAACACCCAGTGGATCAGGCCCATTTGTCACCCTTTTGAATGATCTGCTCAGGTCGCGTCCCGGTGAAGCGCACGACGGGGGAACTCGGCGGCCCCCGTCGGCATTCCGCCGGGTGCCGACTCAGGTGAGGCGGCGGCAGACGGCGGCCACCGGCTCCGGATGCACGGCCATGGCCAGGTGACGGGCGTGGGGGATCTCGAGCACCTCGGCGTCGGGTACCTGCTCGGCCAGGCGGTGCAGGAATCTGGCGGGGGCGATCGGGTCGTGCTCGCCCCGGATCAGGACGACCGGCACGAGCACCTTGGCCAGGCGCTCGGGCAGGGGGTAGCCGAGCATGTGGGGCAGGGTTCCGAAGAAGGACCGGGGCCCGCCGCGCAGGTAGTCGCGCAGCACCAGGGCGTTCAGATGCATCGGCTCGCCCAGGGTGTCGCGGCCCAGGCGCCAGGCCTGCCTGAGGGCGGTGGGGGCGTCGGGATCGGTGACCGGGCCGATCAGGACCACCGCGGCAGCCAGGCCCGGATTGCGCACCGCGAGCTCGGTGACCACCTGGCAGCCCATGGAATGCCCGACCAGCACCGGGTTCTGCAGGCCGGTCCGGTGCAGGACCGTTTCCAGGGCCTCGGCCTGCTCGGTGATGCTCAGGGCCGGGCGGGGGCGGCCGCCGGCGCCGAAGCCGGGCAGGTCGGGGACCACGACGCGGTGGGTGCGGGCCAGGTTCCCGGTGAGCGGGGCGAAGTAGCGGCCGGAGACGCCGATCCCATGCACCAGCAGCGCCTCCGGGCCATCGTCGGGGCCGGTGCTCAGGTAGGTCGCCTCACGGTCGTTCGCCATGTCCGCCACCGTAGTGTGATGCTCAGGACCGCCACCACGGCCAGCAGCCCGAGGCAGAGGTGCAGCAGGACGCTGACGTCGGGGGCCCAGAGGAAGACCTGGCTGCGGGTCACGCCCAGCTGACCGGGCAGGGCCAGGAGACCGACGGCCAGGGTGGTGACGGCAGCGCCGGACCAGATCATCGACCTCGAACGAGGATGGTTACGACGCAACAGGAGTCGGACGATGACGGCTCCGAGCACCAGGGCCAGTACTGAGAGCACGGCCAGGAGCACCCGGTAGAGCGGGTCGGGGCCGTGAACCTGCGGCTCGGCCCCGGCCAGCAGTGATGCGATGCCCATCGAGGTGTCCATGAGCTGGGCGTCGCGGAAGGGGCTGTAGGCGTTCTGCAGCAGCACCACTGCCTGATTGCGCTGGGGGAGCAGCAGGACTCCGGCCTGGAATCCGGGGGCGGCGCCGCCGTGCCAGACCATTGGTTCGTCGGTGCCCGGGACCGTGGTGGTGCGCCAGCCCAGGGCGTAGTCGTCGACCTGCTCGGCGTGCAGCAGGTCTCGTTCGGAGTCGGTCAGGACGGGGCCGCCGGGTAGCTGGGTGCTCGCGAAAGCGGCCAGGTCACCGAGGGATCCGGTCAGGTAGCCGGCCGCCTGGGTGGCCGCGTCCACCCGGCTGTCGAAGGGCCGGACCGAACCGAGAACGTAGCGGTGCCCAGGTGGCAGCGCGCGTTCGGCCTGCTCGGGATCGGCCGGTACCGAGTGCATTCCGGCCGGCGCCAGGAGTCGTTGCTGCAGGGCCCGCCCGAAGCTCTGCCCGGTGACCGACTCGGCCACGGCGGCCAGCACGACGTAGTTCAAGCTGGAATACGAGTGTTTTCGCTCGCCGAAGCTCTGCTGATCGAGGGCTCCGACGATCTGGGTGGCCGAACGGCCGGGGCCGTAGTGGTCGGTCAGTTCCAGTCCGCGGGGCAGGCCGCTGGTGTGGTCGAGCAGCTGCCGGATCGTGGTGCTCGGGTCAGGGAAGCTCGGGACGTGTTGTACAACAGGATCTTCGAGGTCGAGCAGGCCGTCCCGGGCCAGCAGCACGACGAGTGTGGCGGTGACGGGCTTCGACACCGAGCCCCAGAGGAAGGGGGTCTGTGCGGTGATCGGCTCGCCGTCGCCGTCTTCGCCGAAAACGGCTGTGTGCTGCGGTCCCTCGGCCCCGATCACGGCATAGGCGGCTCCGGGAACGCCGGTGGCTTCCAACTGCTTTTGGACGTAGGTGTCCAGCGCGGCTGGGGCGGTGGACGTGGGTGGTGGGCCGGCTGCCGAGGACAGGAGCAGCAGGGCGCTCAGAAGAGCTCTTGACCATATGATCATATGAAAACCATAACCATATGGATGTATGATTATCCAGTGCCGAGGATTGTGGATCATGAGGAACGGCGCCGGCAGATCGCCCGCGCGCACCGGGCCCAGGTGGCCGAGCACGGCTTCGGGGCCACCACCTACGCCCGCACCGCGGCCGCTGCCGGGGTGTCGGTCGGGACCATCCAGCACTACTTCGCCGACCGCTCCGAGCTGGTGCGTTTCTCCTTCGAGGCGCTCCTGACCGAGCGCGACGAGCGGGTGGCGGCGATCGTCGCGGCGGGTGAGGTGAGCCGGCTGCCGATCCGCGCGATGGTGCTCACCGCGCTGCACGAACTGCTCCCGGTCGACGAGGCCCGCCGCCAAGAGCACAGCGTGGGTCAGCAGTTGCGGGCCGAGGCCTGGCGGGAGCCGGTGCTGCACCAGCTGGCCCTGGAGAACGACGAGCGGCTGTCAGCCCGGCTGCGCACGGCCGTGGAGAACGGGAAGCTGTGCGGCGAGGTCCCGGAACAGGCGGCCGCCGACGTGGCGGTCACCCGGATCCTGGCCACCACCTACGGGCTGGCCGACCAGGTGGGGCTGCTCTCCGGCCGCGGGACACCGGCCTACGACGAGGTGCTGGAACCCGTGATCGGAACCGTCTTCACCGGCCGGTGCCGGCACTACGACGGTTGAGAGGCCGGCTGAGGGTTCAGCGGCGGGGGCGCTGCGCGGGGTCCTGGGTCTTGTAGGTGATCACCGGGACGGTGGTGGCGACCGGGGTGGCCAGGTGGTGGGTGGTGAGGTCGTCGATCACCTGCTCGATGCGCTTGTAGGCGGCCGGGGCCTCCTCGAACAGGAGCTGGCGGTCGCCGCAGACCACGATCGAACCCACTGCGGTGCGGCGCAACTCGGCCACGGTGTGCTTGGCCTGGTTGCGGCGCAGGGCGTCGGAGCGGGACATCTTGCGGCCGGCGCCGTGCGCCACCGAGAAGTTGGCCTCGGCCGGGGAGTGGGTGGCGACCAGGGCGGAAGGCGTGCCCCGGGTACCGGCGACCAGCACGTCGCCGCCGTCGCCGGGGGCGGCGCCCTTGCGGTGCAGGTAGCTGCCGTCACGCAGTTCGACCAGGTTGTGGCAGACGTCGACGACGGGTTCGTCGAGGCGGGCGCCGATCGCGTCGGCCACGCGGGTGGCGATGGTCCGCCGGTTCAGTACGGCCCAGCGCACGGCTGCGTCGTGGGCGGCCAGGTACTGCTCGGGGGAAGCGGCCGGGCCGGCGCCGTGTTCGTCGGTGTGCGAGCGCAGGATCCGCTCGCCGAGGCCGCGGGACCCGCTGTGCACGATGAGCACCAGGTCGCGCGGCTCGAGGCCGAGCCGGGCGGCGTGGTCGGGGGCCTGGATCCGGTCCACCCGGGCGAGCTCGACGAAATGGTTCCCCCGGCCGACCGTTCCGAAGCCTTCCAGCCGATCGAGGTGACCAAGAGCGTCCATGGTTCGGATCTCTTCGAGTGCCTCGGGCGGCGGTTCGACGCTCTGGTCGAGATCGGGGAAGCGCCGGGCCAGCCGTTCGGGGGCGAGCTTGCGCACGTGGACCGGAAAGACCGCGATGCCGCAGCCGATGTCGCCGCCCACCAGGTGGGGGTAGAGCACGGTGGACGACATGGCGGCGCCGATCGGCGCGCCCTTGCCGGGGTGCAGGTCGGGCATGCCGGCGACGTGGAGCATGCCGGGCAGCCCGGCGACCTGGTGGCACTGGTCGAGGGCCGGGGTCTCGATCCAGCTGCGGGGTGAGGCAAAGACGGTGACGGTGGCCTGGTCTGGGATGGAGACGGGCACGGGACTTCCTCGACGGGGAGCGGTGAGTTGTGCCCGTCACTGTTGCCGACGGTGGGGAACCGGGCAACGGGTTATTCGTTGATCAGGCCGTGTGGTTCACGAGATCTTCGGGGTCTGCTTCTGGGCCGGCCGCAGTGCGGCGCGCCGGAGCTGTACGGCGCCGATCCAGAGCGCGTGGGCGGCGAAGAAGGTGAGCACGACCAGCAGCAGAGGCGCCCCGGCGAAGAGCGCACCGGTCACGAGAACGGCAATGGTGATCTCACCCAGAGCCAGGATCTCGAGCCCCTTGCAGTCGTGAGGGGGTGGGGTTTCGAGCATGCGCAGGACCCTAGGCCGGATAGGGATAGCGCGGTGTCAACTAAAGGATGAGAAGGAGTACGACTTTCGTCGTACTGCCCTGACGCAGCGTGATATCGGGGCGATCCTCGGTGACAACGACGGACTTCGGCGAAACCTGCTGTCTCTGAACCTCAAGATCGTCCTGTCAGTCGATCAAGGAGTCCTTGCCTGAAGACGTCCGTGGTCACCATGGGTAGCCCCCGGCCGTGGGTGGTTGATGCCGATGATCCCTTCTGTCACGATCGTCGGGCGGTGCCGGCGGTCCGAGGCGAGCCCGAGGGGTTGGGGACGATGATCTGGCGGCTGCTCGTGCGCTGGTGGAAGACGCTGGTCAGCAGACTGGGCGGGGCCCGGCCGGTGCGCCCGGCACCCGTACCTGAGGAGGAACCCGTGGCGCCGGATCTGATCACCTGGTCCTCCGGGGTGCACACCACCGGCCACTCGGTCGAGGAGGCCCGCGCGTTCGGCGAGCAGCGGGGGCGCCCGGTCGGGCACTTCGCCGCCTTCCCGACCCGCGACGGCGGGCCGGCCGGGCTGGCCGACATGTGGTGGCTGCCGCCGTCCGACCTCGGCGACACGATCAGCGTCGGGGTGCCGATGACGTACGACGGCGGTTCGCTGGCCGACGAGCTGGCCGGGCCGCTGCAGCAGATGGCCAAGGCGCTGAACGCCGACGGCCGGGTCTGCCTGATCCGGCTCGGCTGGGAGTTCAACCTCGACGACTGGCCGTGGTTCCTGTCCGAGCAGACGCTGCCGCAGTGGCGTGAGCGCTTCGCCGAGTACGCGGGCGTGTTCCGGGCCGAGATGGGCGAGCGGGCCGTGGTCGGGCTGAACGCGAACATCGGGGGCTCGCAGACCGGGATGCGGCCGGACTGGGCCGAGCGGGTCTGGACGGCGGAGCACATGGCCTGGGTCGGCGTGGACGCCTACGACTGCTACGAGCCGTACACCACCGACGCCTGGGTGGCCGCGCACTGGAACGGCCGGCACGGGCTGCGCTGGTGGTCCGACTTCGCCCTGGAGCGCCGGGTCCCGCTGGCCCTGCCGGAGTGGGGTGTGGCCAACGGCACACAGTGGGAAGGCCACCGCGGCGGGGACAACCCGCGCTACATCACCGAGATGCACAAGTTCCTCCGCTCGCACGTCGAGCGGGGCGGAGAAGTGTTGCTGGACACCTACTTCCACGATCGCGAGCCCTACCTGCGCAGCGACTTCGAGGCCAATCCGAAGGCCGGGGCGCAGTACGCCCGGTTGTGGGGCCTGCCCCGGGCCTGACTCGCTGACCCGGACGGGTTCGTAGGGTGGGGGAATGATCGACACCCCCGGCCCGTGGCCCACCCGTCGTCGTGTCCCGGTCCGCCCCGCCGCCGTGGATCTGCACCTGTCGGCGATGACTCTGCGCTACGCGTCGTTCTCGGACCGGGTCGTGGCGGCGGCCGCGGCCGGGTTCAGCGGGATCGGCCTGGGCGCGGTGGACTACCTGGACGCCCGGCGCTCGGAGTTCTCCGAGGAACAGCTGGCCGACTACGTCGAGCGGCACGACCTACGGGTGGTCGAGCTGGAGTTCCTGACCGACTGGTGGCGGGACGCCGACGTGCGGGGCGTGCGGCTGGAGGAGGACCTGCTCTTCTACCTGGCCGACCTGCTGCACGTACCGCAGATCAACGTGGGCCTGTTCGCCGACGTCCCGTTCGAGGTGCAGCAGCGGCAGTTCCGGCGGTTGTGCACCCGCGCGGCCGACCACGGCGTGCGGATCGCGCTGGAGTTCATGCCGTACAGCGCCCTGCCCAGCCTTGAGAAGGCGCGAGAACTGCTGGCACAGGCCGGATCCGGAAACGCCGGGCTGATGCTGGACGCCTGGCACTGGCACCGCTCCGGCGGCACCCTGGAGGAGCTGCGTACGCTCTCGGCCTCCGAGGTGCTGGCCGTGCAGCTGTGCGATGCGGACGCCACCCCGCACGCCGACCTGCGGCAGGAAGGGCGCCACCACCGTCTCCTGCCCGGGGCCGGGGTGGTCGACCTGCCCGGGTTCCTGGGCGTTCTCGGTCAGATCGGGGTCGACCTCCCGCTCGCCGTCGAGGTGCTCTCCGACGAACTGGACTCCCGCAACCCGGTCGAGGTGGCGATGCTGGCCGCGCGGTCGGTCACCACGTTGCTGAGCGCGCCCGGCGCAGCCTGATCCGGCGCCTCCCGCCCGAGGGGGGAGGCGCCGGATCCCGGTGCGGTTCAGACCAGTTCGTAGGCCGGGTCGCGGTGCAGGGTGGCGTCGATGCCCTGCTCCTCGGCCTCCGGCGGGATCCGCAGGCCCATGGTCGCCTTCAGCACCAGGGCGATGGCCAGCGAGACGGCGAACGAGTACAGCAGAACCGCGGCGGCCGCGACGAACTGGCGCCAGAGCTGGTCCACCCCGCCCCCGTAGAGCAGGCCGTCCACGCCCTGCACCGAGTCGGCCGAGCCGACCAGGCCGATCATCAGGGTGCCGATCAGGCCGCCGACCAGGTGCACACCCACCACGTCGAGCGTGTCGTCGTAGCCGAAGCGCTCTTTCAGGCCGACCGCCAGCGGGCACACCGCCCCGGCGACCAGGCCGACCAGGATCGCGCCCATCGGGGTGACGTCACCGCAGGCCGGGGTGATCGCGACCAGGCCGGCGATCGCCCCGGAGGCCGCGCCGATGCCGCTGACGTGACCGCTGCGCAGCTTCTCCACCGCCAGCCAGGCCAGCACCGCCGCGCAGGTGGCCAGGAACGAGGTGACCATGGCGAAGCCGGCGCCGTCGGAGGCGGACAGCCAGGAACCACCGTTGAAGGCGTACCAGCCGGCCCAGAGCAGGCCGGCGCCCAGCAGGGTCAGGGGGACGCTGTGCGGCTTGGGGCCCTGGCCGAAGCTGCGCGACTTGCCCAGCACGATGGCCAGGGCGAGGGCGGCCGCACCGGCGTTGATGTGCACCGCGGTACCGCCGGCGAAGTCCAGCGCCTTGAGGCTGTTGGCGATCCAGCCGCCGCTCTCGGAGACCGTGCCGTCGAACGAGAACACCCAGTGCGCCACCGGGAAGTAGACCACCACGGCCCAGACCGCGGCGAAGACCATCCAGGCGCCGAACTTCATCCGGTCGGCCGCCGCCCCGGAGATCAGGGCCACCGTGATGCAGGCGAAAAGGGCCTGGAAGAGCGAGAAGAGCAGGATGGACAGACCGTTGACCGAGGTCTGTTGGGTGGAGCCGTCGCCGCTGTAGAGGCCACCGCTGCCGAAGAAGTCGCCCGGGTTGCCCAGCAGGCCGCCGAGCGAGTCGCCGAAGACCAGCGAGAAACCGAAGACGAACCAGAGGATGCCGACGACGGCGACCGCCCCGTAGGTCATCATCATCATGTTCACCGAGCTCTTGACGCTGACCATGCCGCCGTAGAAGAGGGCCAGGCCGGGGATCATCAGGGTGAGCCCGATGATGCAGCACAGCATGAGAGCTGTTGTTCCAGTGTCCATGGGATTCTCCGCGTTCTCCTGCGCCTGAACGTTGTTTCCGGAAAAGAAACTGCGTGGCGCTTGCCGCGGCGAGGCGTGGGTGTTGCGAATGGGTAAATCTCCTCCATGAGGTCGGGCACCTCGGGGGCGCGTGGTAGCCCGAGGGTCACCGGAACACCCGTTCGCGCTATGACGAAACCCGGATCGGCGGCGACAGTACAACCGTGAGTGTTCGGCAGGCCGCTCTCCTGCTTCTCTGATCGGCGGGGACCGGCGGCATTCGACTGGAGTCGTCGGTGACATGGAGAACTACTACGACGTGCTGGGGGTGACCCCCTCGGCCGACCGCGGCGCGATCCGCCGCCAGTACCGTCGCCTGGCCCGGGCGTTGCACCCGGACCGGCGTTCCGGGGCGGCGGCCAAGGCCCGCGCGGTCGCGGCCATGACCCGGGTCAGCCAGGCCTACGAGACTCTGCACGATCCGCAGCGGCGTGCTCAGCACGACCAGATGCTGCAGGGCGAGCTGCCCCTGCCCTCGGTCAAGGAGCAGCACAGCGAGGCCCTGCTGCGGATCGCCGGTGCGCTGGGCGACGTGATGCGCCGCGAGTCCGTTCCCGGTCTGGAGCAGGCCCTGGTCAACCGGATCCTCGAAGGCGCCGCCGAGCACCTGCCGCGAGCCGTGGAGCTGGTCCAGGGCCGGGTGCCGGTGCTGGACGGGGCGGCCCAGGTGGCCGCGTTCATGGCGCTGGCCAAGTCGTTCACCTCCTTCGTCGACGGGCTGGGCCCGGGGCAGGTGCCCGAGCCGGCCTACCTGTTCCTGGTCCGGGCCACCGCCGAGGAGTGTGTGCACAGCACGGTCTGGCGCTCCCGGCTGGCCTGGCCCGAGCTCCCGGCGGTGGAGGCCTCGGCATCGCCGCCGGACCTGGTTCTGGACCTGACCCCGGAACTGGTCGTGGTACCGGAGCAGGGCCCTGAGGACGCGCCGGCCTGGAATCTCCAGCCTCCCCGGGTGCCCGGTTTCCGGGCGATGCGGGGCAGGCTGCGGAACTGGTTGCCGCAGCTGCGCTCTCGGGTGGACGTGGCCGGGGCCGAGCCCGAGGTGGGCGTGGGCCAGGTCTGAGGCCGGCCGTTCGAGGGCGAGGAACTTCGCTGCCGCCAGCCGATCACTGGGGTTTCTGACTCGCCCGGAGACGGGTGGGAATGACATGCTCTACTCCGCGACTACTATGGTCGGGGCGCCTGCCGCGAGACCGGAGCCGGTCGCGGTCGGCCCGGGCGCCGGCCGTCACCGCAGATGTGGTCGCGGCGTTGTCGCAGAGTCACCGCGCTGTCACCGCGGGGTCACTGCCAGTTTCACTGCGGCGTCACTCCGGTGTCGCCGCCGAGGTTCGAAGGGCTCGTGAGGGGCGAGCCCGGTCGGCGCCGATCACGTCGTGCCCACCGGGGCCCGGCGTGTGTTCCGCACGGTCGTCCCGGTCGGTACCGGGACCCGGTGGAAGTCAGTGGTCATCGGGCATCGCCGTTCGTGCGGCGAGTCAGGTGGCGAGTCAGGTGGCGGGTCAGGTGCGGCCGTCCGGCCGCGAACCGGCCCGTGATCGAGCAGGGTGTTGTAGGAGGAGTCAGTGGTCCCACCAGGCCAGCGCGGAACTGGTCGCCGGGGAACCGGGCGGCGTCAGCCGGCCCCGCGCAACCAGGGCCGGTCCGCCCCGGCGCGGCCCCGCCAGCGCGGCGACGTGCTCGCCGTGCTGGCCGTGGCCGCCCGGGAGATCGAGCAGGCCGTCCAGCGCGGCCAGGTCACCCCGGCCGTGCGCAGCAAGTTCCAGGCCGTCGCGGCGCTGCTGCGCGAGGAACGGGCCCGGGTCCGGGCCGCGGCCGACGGCGCCCGCTCGGCCGAGCGGCTCAAACGCCTCGACGGCCTGGCCACCGTCCTGGCCACCACCGCCGTGCAGGACTCCGGGTTCCTGCCCCTGCTGGCCGAGGACGTGGCGCTCTCCGAGGGGGCCCGGGCGATCCGGCGCGACCTGCTCAAGGCCGCCGGTCTCGAGGTCAAGGCCGAACGGGCCGCCCCCACCGCGGCCCCCTCCACCCCGGCCGCCCCGGCCGGACCGCCGGCCGGTGTCGTGCCCCGCTCGGTGGTCACCCGCAAGCTGGCCAACCCGTTCCTGGCCCCCGACTTCTCCGCCGCCCAGCCCACCGCCGCCCCGGCCCACCGCCTGGCCGGCTGGGAACTGCTCGGCCCGCTGTTCAGCTCGTTCGAGCGGGCCGGCGGGGGAGCCCCGGCCTGCATGTCGCTGCCGATGGGCACCGGGCTGCCGATGGGCGCCGAGCTGATGCCGCACCAGCGCCGGCTGGTCGCCGCCGCCGCGGCCGGGCACCGCACGTTCCTGCTGGCCGACGAGCCCGGCCTGGGCAAGACCGCGCAGGCCCTGCTGGCCGCCGAGGCCGCCGGGGCGTTCCCGCTGCTGGTCGTGGTGCCCAACGTGGTCAAGACCAACTGGGCCCGCGAGGCCGCCCGCTGGACGCCGAACCGCCTCGCCACCGTGGTGCACGGCGACGGCAAGTCGGTCAACGGCTTCGCCGACATCGTGATCGTCAACTACGAGATCCTCGACCGGCACGTGGGCTGGCTGGCCGACTTCGGCTTCGGCGCGATGGTGGTCGACGAGGCCCACTTCATCAAGAACAAGACCTCCCAGCGCTCGCAGCACGTGCTGCACCTGTCCGAGCGGCTGCGCGCGGGCCGCACCCGGCCGCTGCTGATGGCCCTCACCGGTACCCCGCTGATCAACGACATCGACGACTTCCGGGCGATCTGGCAGTTCCTGGGCTGGATCGACGACAAGAAGCCGCTCGGTGAGCTGATGGACGCGCTCGAGGAGACCGGGTTCGACCCGTCCGACCCGGGCTTCTACCCGGCGGCCCGGCAGTGCGTGATCGAGCGCGGCATCGTGCGCCGCCGCAAGGTCGACGTGGCCGCCGACATCCCGGCCCGCCGCATCGCCGACCTGCCGGTCGAGCTGGAGGGCGCGGCCGGCCGCTCGGTCCGCGCGGCCGAGCGCGACCTGGCCCTGCGGATGGTGTCCGGCTACCGGTCCGCGCTGGCCGCCCGCGAGATGGTCACCTTCGAGGAGGGCAGCGACGGCATCGACCACGACCTGGTGCGCCGGGTCGCCCGGGCCGAGCTGAAGGACGCCACCACCCGGACCGGCGAGAACGTGTTCAGCATGATGCGGCGGATCGGGCAGGCCAAGGCCGGCCTGGCCGCCGACTACGCCGCCCAGCTGGCCCGCAGCGCGGGCAAGGTGGTGTTCTTCGCCAAGCACGTCGACGTGATGGACACGGCCGAGGAGGCCCTGGCCCGCCAGGGCGTGCAGACCGCCTCGATCCGCGGAGACCAGACCCCCACGGTGCGGCAGCGGAACATCGACGCCTTCGTGAAGGACCCGGACGTGGCGGTGGCGATCTGCTCGCTCACCGCCGCCGGGGTCGGGCTGAACCTGCAGGTGGCCTCCAACATCGTGCTGGCCGAGCTGTCCTGGACCGACGCCGAGCAGACCCAGGCGATCGACCGCAGCCACCGGATCGGGCAGACCGAGCCGGTCACCGCCTGGCGGGTGATCGCGGCGCAGACCATCGACGCCCGCATCGCCGCCCTGATCGACAGCAAGGCCGGGCTGGCCGCCCGGGCCCTCGACGGCTCCGACGCCGACGACGAGGGGGCGGTCAACGTCCAGCTCGAGGCGCTGGTCGCGCTGCTGCTCGACGAGCTGCGGCGCTCCGCCCCCTCGTCGTCTGCGCTCTGATCCGTCCGATGGCCGGTCCGGTGCGGGTGAACGCCGCCGTCAGCATCCCCGAGGCGGAGCTGCGGTGGCGTTTCTCCCGTTCCTCGGGGCCGGGTGGTCAGGGCGTGAACACGGCCGACAGCCGGGTGCAGCTGAGCTGGCACGCGGCGGCCAGCGAGGCCCTCACCGGGCCGCAGCGCGAGCGGCTGCTCGAGCGCCTGGGCCCTCGCCTGGTCGACGGGGTGCTGCAGGTGACTGCCTCGGAGCAGCGCTCGCAGCTGCAGAACCGGGAGACCGCAGAGCGTCGCCTGGCCGAGATCGTCGCGGCCGCGATCGCCCCGCCGCCCCGGGCCCGGCGGGCGACCCGGGCCACCCGGGGCTCGCAGGAACGGCGCATCGCCCAGAAGAAGCGGCGGGGCAACGTCAAGCGGCTGCGGCGGGACACCTCCGACTAGGACACGACCTGGCTCCGGGCAGTCGCCAGGGCCTCGGCCGCCGTCGCCGGGCCGAACCACGCACCCTGCCCGGCGTCGCAGCCCACTGCCCGCAGAAGGTCCGCCTGGGAACGGCGTTCCACTCCGTCGGCCACGACCAGGTGCCCCAGCGCGTGCCCCATCGAGATCGCTGCACCGGCGATCGCGGCCCCGGCCTCGTGGCGGTCCAGGTCGGCCACGAGCGCCGGATCGAGCTTGAGTACCATCTGCGGCACGCCGCGCAGCCGGGTCAGGGCGCACAGGCCGGAACCCAGACCGTCCATGCCCAGGCCGACCCCGAGCTCGCGCAGCCCGGCCAGGTTCGCGGTGACCGGGGTGCTGGTGCTCATGAAGACCTCCTCGGCGAGCTGGATCCACATTCGGCCGGGAGCAAGACCGTTGTGCTGCAGGCAGTCCCGCACCACCCCGACGACGTCCAGCGAGGTGAAGGTCTGCAGCGACACGTTCACCCAGACCGCGCCCTCGGGGCCGCGGGCGCCCTGCCGGCAGGCCTCGCGCAGCATCCAGGTGTCCAGATCGGCCATCAGCCGGTACTTCTCGGCGATCGGCCGGATCTCCCCGCCGGTGATCGGCGCGGTCGACTCCGGCGGCCGCCAGCTCAGCACCGCCTGGGCACCCAGCAGCCGCTGCGGGTCGGCCTGACCCAGGTCCACCACGGGCCGGTAGCGCAGGTCCAGGTCGCCCTCCGCCACGGCGGTGCGCAGCTGGGCGAGCAGCTGCAGGCTGCGGTCGGCCTCCAGCTGCATCTTGGGGTCGAACACGCTCATCCGCGAGCGGCCGCCCTGCTTGGCCGCGTACATGGCCAGGTCGGCCCGCTGCAGCACGGCCTCGGTGGCCGGGCCGGAACCGTCGTCGTCGGCCATCGCCACACCGATGCTGGCGCCGACGGTGACCTCGTGATTGCGCACCAGCAGCGGTCTCTGGAGCTCGGCGGCGATCCGCTCGGCCAAGGCCTGGGCCTGGCCGACGCCGTCGAAGCGGCCGGCCACGATGAACTCGTCACCGCCCAGGCGGGCGACCACGTCGCCGTCGCGGCACACCGCCTGCAGCCGGTCGGCGGTCAGCACCAGCAGTTCGTCCCCGGCGTCGTGGCCCAGGCTGTCGTTCACCAGCTTGAACCCGTCCAGGTCGATGAACAGCACGGCCACCGCGGGCCCGTCCGGGTCCTGGGAACCGACCAGGTACTGCAGGCGCTCCAGCAGGGCCCGCCGGTTGGGCAGGCCGGTCAGCTCGTCCGACATCGCCTTGCGGCTGAGGCTGTTGTGCAGCCCCAGCATCTCCGCCGAGGACACCTCGAGCGAGCGTTCCAGCAGGTACCGGTCGTTGTCGGCCTGCTCGTAGGTGGCCGAGACGACCGACAGCAGACGGGCCCAGGCCGGCTGGGGCGGCGACTGGTCGCGGTCCAGCTCCAGGCGCCGCAGCTGACGGGTGAGCAGGCGGTGCAGGCCGGGCTCCTCGCTCACGACGTGAGTTCCTGGATGGTGGTGACGGTGAGGGTCTGGTTCTGCAGGGCGGAGGTGCCCGGGCCGGTGGGGGAGATCTCCCCGTAGGAGTAGAAGCCGGTGACCTGCGCGTGCCCGGGCAGCCGGGCGAGCACCGTCTCCAGTTCGTCCTCGGTGCGCTGGCCCAGCACCGCCCGGCGGCCGATGCAGCTGATCACCAGGGCGAGAACCGGCAGCCCGTCGACCAGTTCGGCGGTCT
This sequence comes from Kineosporia rhizophila, assembly GCF_021277265.1. Taxonomy (GTDB): domain Bacteria; phylum Actinomycetota; class Actinomycetes; order Actinomycetales; family Kineosporiaceae; genus Kineosporia; species Kineosporia rhizophila. The sequence goes on along the minus strand of NZ_JAJSOH010000016.1, from coordinate 130,285 downwards.
CGACCGCGTCGCCGGCCCCGTCGATCAGCTCGTCCACGTTCGCGCGCATCAACCGGGCCATCGAGTTCTGCGGGATGTCCCCGGTGAACACCATGCTGCGCTCGTCCTCGCCGAAGGCCTGCACGGTGCGCACCACGGCACTGCGAGGGTCGTCGGTGGTGCGCACCGACAGCGGGAACAGCAGGGTCGACTCGGGGTTGGGGCCCATCCGGTCGCCCAGGTAGTTGCGGTAGAGGCCGAGGGCGGGCCGGCCGTCGAGCTCGTGCAGGACGTTGCCCTCCGAGCGGGTGACCCGGCGCTCGGGGCCCAGGATGCTCCAGCCGCCGCCGGCCCCGTGCCCGATCCGCACGTCGGGTCCGCTCAGGCCCAGCAGCGTGACCACGCCGCTGCGCGGCCGCCCGCCGGACAGCACCCAGGTCTGCTCGAACCGGATCCCGTCGCCGGCCAGCCCACCGATGACCAGGGCCCGGCCCCGGCAGGCCTCGCTCAGGCCCCGGGCCAGTTCGGCCCCGTTGGCCAGCAGGCCGTCCGAGAGCACCAGGACACCCTTGAGATCGCCGTCGGCGGCCAGCATCTCCTCGGCCAGGTCGCGCCCGGTCAGGTACGAGTCACCGGTCCCGCCCATGTCGCGTTCGAGCAGGGTCAGCCGGGTGCTGCGGAACCGGGTGACGGCGATCGTCAGGGTGCCGTCCTCGATCGTCTCACCGAGGATCTCGCCGGCCGTCGAGCAGCCGATCAGCACCGACCGCGGGTAGGCGGCGACCACCTCGGCCAGCGGCCCGTGCGGTCCGTCCGCCCCAGGGGGCTCGGCGGCGGCGTCCATCACGGCTCCGGAACCGAAGACCACCACCAGCGTGGCCGGCCCGTCCCAGGGTGGCAGGGGCGCCGAGAAGCCCGATTCCGCCCGCCATCGACCCGTCCAGGCCTCCACCACGTCCCCTTGTCCGTCCAGCCGTGCATTCGGCAAATAGCTCGGAACCCGTCGAGCCGCCCGGCGACGGCCTGAGCGATCGGCGGTCTCATCCCCCGATCGGCGCAGGCTCCACCAGTTCGGCGTGCACGATCCAGCGCTGCGAGTCGGAGTACTCGGGATGACAGGTGGTCATGGTCAGCCGGGCCTGACCGGGTACCGCGTCGAGCACGGCGGTCTGGTCGGGCCGGACCAGTTCGTGGTCGGTGACCCGGTAGGTGAAACGGGCCTCCCGGGTCTGCACGACCACCTTGTCGCCGGCCCGCAGGCGGTCCACGTCCTGGAAGGGGCGGGCCCAGGTGGTGCGGTGCCCGGCGACCGCGAAGTTGCCGATCTCACCGGGCCGGGCGGTGCCGGCGTAGTGCCCGACCCCGGCCCGCAGGGCCGGGGCCCCGGTTCCCTCGAACACCGGCATCTTCCAGTCCGGGCCGAAGCGCGGCACGGTCATGATGGCGAAGGCCTTGCCGGGGACGGTCGCGGCGGCCGAGGGCGCCGGGCCGGAGCCGGGCTGCTCGCCCACGACCGGGGCCTGGGGGCTCTCGCGCCACTGCTCCTGCAGGGCCTGGACGGTGTCGGCGGCCCGCTCGCTGCCGCTGTGCCGGGTCCAGGACAGGAATCCGGCCACACCGACCAGCAGCAGGACCCCGGCCAGGATGGCCAGTTTGGCCAGTGCGGCGGCGATGTTCGGGCCCGGTGGCGGCGGCAGCACGGTCAGCGCCCGGCTGTCGGGCGCCACCGGCTCGACGAGTGTGGCGCTCATGCCTTGTGCCGTCCCCGGGGCTGAGCCCGTCGCACCACGGGTGCGCTGTGCACCCGCACCGCGACCGGGGCGCCGCCGCGGGTGCGCAGGAGCACGATCACGCCGCCGCCGATCAGCACCAGCGCCGTCACGGTCAACGGCACGAGCACCCGGCTGCCGGTGAAAGCGAGCTCCCCGTCGTCATCGTCGCCGCCGGCCGGACTGCCGGCCGAACCACCGTCGGGGCTGTCGTCCGGATCCACCGAGCCGTCGTCCCCGTCGTCCCCGTCGGAGACCGGGGCCCCGCCCACCTTGAGCCGCACAACCCCCTCGGAGCAGGCGCCGGTGCGGTTGCAGGCCCGGTAGCGGATGGCCACCACGGTCCCGGGGGCCACGGAGGCGGGTGCCTTGTAGCGGATGGTGCCGTCCGGGCCCACGGTGGCGGTGCCCACGGCCGGCTGCTGGGTGATGCTGAGGCTGCCGATCGGGTAGCCGTTCGGGTCCAGGTCGTTGTCCAGCACGTCCACCACGGTGGTACCGCCGGGCCGGACGGTGCCCGCATCCGGCTTGAGGGTGGGGGGCGCGGCGGTGACCCGGATCGTGGCCACGGCCTGGTCGCACAGACCGGTCGGGTCGCAGACCTCGTAGCGCACGGTGTCCTTGCCGATGAAGCCGGCGGCCGGGGTGTAGACGAGTTTCCCGTCCACAATTCTCGCGGTTCCGTCGGTGGGTCTGGTGACGATCCGGGCCAGGGTCAGCGGATCTCCGTCCGGGTCGCGGTCGTTGGCGGTCACGTCGACCGTCACCGGGTTGCCGGTGACCACCCCGGCCGAGTCGGCGGCGGCGACCGGGCCGCGCTGGTGGGCCGCCACGGCCACGGTGACCTCGGCGGTGGTGCAGCCGGAGCGGTCGTCGCAGACCCGGTAGGTGAAGGTGTCGTCACCGGCGAAAGCGGGGTCGGTGAGCGTGTACACGATCTTGCCGTCGACGATGGCCGCGGTGCCGTGGGCGGGCTTGCCCACGGTGTCGAGGGTCAGCGGGTCGCTGTCGGCGTCCTGGTCGCCCTCCAGCACGTCGATCGTGGCCTTCAGCGTGCTCGCGGGCAGGGGCACCGACTCGTCGTCGGCGGTCGGAGGGGTGTTCACCACGACGGAGGCCGAGGCCGCGTTGTTGGTCAGCACCGGGTCGGCCGAGCTGCTGGACACCACCGCGCTCGCGGTGGAGGGGTCCTTGGCGTCGGCGGGAAGTGTTGCGGTGAAGGTGATCTGGGCGGACTCGCCGTTCTTGAGGGCCGCCATCGGGCAGGTCACCTTCACCGTGTCGGCCACTGTGCAGGCGGCCAGCGACGAGGTCACCTCGGTCACCCCGGCCGGGAGCGTCTGCACGACCACCGGTTTGGCGTTCGCCTCCGGTCCGTCGTTGCGGACGTTCACGGTCCAGGTGGCCTTGCGGGTCCCGTTGCGCTGGAGCACCTTCGGGTCGGCGGTCTGGGTCACGACCAGGTCGGAGATCTCGTGGTCGGCCACGTCCAGGGTGACCGTGGCGTCGCTGCACCCGCCCCGGCCGTCGCAGACCCGGTAGGTGAGGGTCTCCGGCCCGACGAAGGAGTGGTCGGTCAGGGTGTAGCGGATCTTGCCGCCGACGATGGTGGCGGTGCCGTGCGCCGGGGTGGACACCGTGGTGATGGTCAGCGGGTCGCCGTCCGGGTCCTGGTCGTTGGCGGTCACGTCAAGATCCGAACTGAGGACGTCGGCCGCCAGCTTCGGGGTGTCGGCGGCCACCTGGGGGGCCCGGTTCACGGCCACCGGGGTGGTGGCGGTGTTGTTCGACAGGTCCGGGTCCGGTACCTGCCCGGAGAGCGTCGCGGTGCCGGTCGAGGGGTCCGGGGCGGTGGCCGGCAGGGTGGCGGTGAACTGCACGGTGCGGGAGATGCCGCTGTTCAGTGTGCCGAGCGGGCAGGTGTACGTAGTGCCGGTGGGCGCGTTGCAGGTGGCGCCCACCACCGTCACCGCGGTCACGCCGGCCGGGAGCACCTGCACGAGCTGGGCGGCGGGTTCGTTCTGCGGGCCGGTGTTGCTGACCACCGCGGACCAGGTGACCAGACGGGTGCCGTCCCGCTGCACCGTGGTCGGGCTGGCGGTCTGGGTGACCTTGAGATCGGCCCGCCGGTGGTCGTTCACCGCGACGTCCACGCTGCCGGTGTCGCAGCCGCCGCGTCCGTCGCACATCGTGTACTGGAACGTGTCGGTGCCCACGAACGAGGGGTCGGTGAGGGTGTAACGCACCTTTCCGCCCACCACAGAGGTGGTTCCGTGCGCCGGAGTGGTGGTGGAGGTGATGGTCCGGGCGGCCGGGAGGTCGGTCGGGTCCGGGTCGGTGTCGTTGGCCAGGACGTCGACGTCGACGGTGGTGGCCGGGGTGTTCAGTGGCGCCATGTCGTCGACCGCGGTCGGCAGGGTGTTCACCGGGACGTTGGTGGTCACCGAGTTGTTGCCCTGAGTGGCGTCGGTGGCCGCTCCGGAGACGGCTGCGCCGATGGCGGTCGGATCGGGGGCGTTCGCGGGCAGGGTCGCCTTGAACGTCACCGTGGCCGAGCCACCGGCGGCCAGGGAGGCCGCGATCGGGCAGGTCAGGGTGAGCCCGCCGTTGCTGGTGGTGCAGGTGGCGCCGGTGGCGGTGATCGCGGTTGTGCCGGCCGGGAAGGTCTCGACCAGCACCGCGGCGGTCTCGGTCTCCGGGCCGATGTTGTTCACCGTGGTGGTCATGGTGACCTCACGGCTGCCCGACTTCTGCACCACCGAGGGGCTGAAGGTCTGGGTGACGGTCAGGTTGGCCTGGGCCTGGGTGACGGTGATCGGGTCGGCCGCCGAGGTGGCGGTGCGGGGGGTGCTCTGGGCGTCCTCGTAGGTGGCCTGGCTGGTGCCGCCCACCGTGCCGCCGGCCGTGAACGGGGCGGTGATCTGCACGGTGTAGGTGATCCGGGTGGTGGCGCCGATCGCCAGCGCCCCACCGGCGCTCGCGGTGGCCCCGGTGCCCAGTCGCACGGTGACGTTGTCGCCGGTGACCTCACCGGTGGTGGGCACCGGATTGCCGTCCACCCGCAGGGAATTGGGCACATAGGCGGTGCCGGGCGGGATCAGGTCGGCGAGCCGGGTGTTGGCGGAGGCCGCCGTACCGGTGTTGGTGACGTCGACCGTGTAGGTGATCTGGTCGCCGGGCCGGGTCCGCCCGTCGGCCGGGGCCACGTCGACCACGGTTGCATCCCGGACGACGTCGAGCACCGGCAGGTAGACGTTGGAGACGAAGGTGGCCACGGCCGGGAAGAAGGTCTCGCCGCCGGTGGTCAGGTCCAGGGTGGCCTGAGTGACGTTGTTGCCCAGGGGGATCGAGGTGTCCTCGAAGACGTCGGCGTCGAACCCGAACAGGTTGGCCTCGTTGGGCACCCGGCCGGCCACCGGGGTGCCGGCGTCGGTGTTGGTCGAGTTGAACACGTTGTTCGCCGGGTTCGCCCCGTCGGACAGGGCGATCGCCGACCCGCCCTGCGGAGTGATCTGGAAGCCCTCGCCGGTCAGGCCCGCGTCACCCTCGAACACGACCGCGCCCAGACGGGTGAAGGCGGTGCCGTTGTCGGCCGTGGTCAGGCCGGTGAGCGGGATCGACACCGACCGGTCGGTGCTCGGGGTGTTCTGCACGGTGCCGAAACCGTCGAAGACCTTGAGCTTGCGCAGCGGCTTGGCCGGGTCGCGGACCACCACCACCAGAGTCCAGGCGGCGTAGGAGTTCTGGCCGGTCGCAGCATGGATGTCGGCGCCGGTGTAGGTGCCCGACCCGCCGGCGGCGACGATGCTGGTGACGTCGGCGAAGGAGACGTACGAGGTGCCGTCGCTGGGATTGCCGTCTACCACGTCGCTCGCAGCCGCGGTGATCTCGCGGTAGCTGGACTCGTTGGGCACCTTCAGCAGCAGCCGGTTCTTGGCGGTCCCGGCCGGGGCGGCGGTCCGGCCGTTGCCGTCCGCGTAGGCCGACCAGTACAGCCCGGCGAACCGCACCGAGGCGCCCGCGGGCAACGTGACCTCCGCCGATGAGCTGGAGTTCGTGGCGTTGCCGGTGCCGTCCACGTCGAGGAACTGCATCGTGTAGGAGTTGTTGTTCAGCGCCCCGCCGGTGGCCGACCGGTCCTTCGCGGCCGGGCAGTTGGTCTCGGCCACCGGGCAGGAGACCAGGCTGTTGCCGCGCAGCAGGATGTCGCCGCGGTCAGTGGCGTCGAACCGGCTGGAGAACGCCTTGTTCATCGCTCCGGTGGCCGGTCCGGCCACGGCGACCAGGACGGACAGCGCCGCCACCGCCGCCGCCACGAAGGCCGCACTCCATCTCGACACGTGCCACATTGCAAAGTCCCCCAGCCGGAAACGGTCTCGCCGCACTGGGGAAGGCGTCGTCTCTCCAGGACCGCCGGTGAACCGGTGACGCCCGGATCGGCCCGGCCGCCACACGGGGGATGCAAGCCGGTACGCCGTTCGGGACGCATCGGCCCGGGGCTGAGGCCCGGAGTGGGCGGTTCGCAGGGATTGTCAGAGGACGGGTGCGGTCACCTCGGGCGGGCCGGGGACCGCGGACGGATGATCGAGCCGCCCGGCGGTGACTCTGCGCAGTCAGGCCCGCCCGGCGAAACCCGTGCGGTAGGCCCAGACCACGGCCTGGGTGCGGTCCCGGACCTCGAGTTTGGCCAGGATGCTCTTGATGTGCGTCTTCACGGTCTCCGGAGTGACCCAGATCTGTTCGGCGATCTCGGCGTTGGAGAGTCCATCGGCCAGGGCCCGCAGGACGTCGGCCTCCCGGCCGGTCAGCCGGGTCGCCTCCGCAGGAGGTGCGGTCAGAGGTGCGCGGCGGGCGGCGTAGGCCTTCAGCAGCCGACGCGTGACCTCGGGGGAGACGAGGGCGTCACCCGCCGCGATCGTCCTTACGCCTTCCAGGAGTTGCTCCGGGGTGGCGCGTTTGAGCAGGAAGCCATCGGCCCCGGCGTCGATCGCCTCGTCCACCACCTCGTCCAGGTCGAACGTGGTGAGCACCAGCACCCGGGGGCGGCCGGGCCCCCACGACACGATCTCGCGGGTCGCCTCCACCCCGCTGAGCACCGGCATCCGGACATCGATGAGGACGACGTCCGGCTGCAGTTCGCGGGCCAGGGCGATCGCCTCGCGGCCGTCGGCCGCCTCACCCACCACCTCGGTGCCCGGATCACTGCGCAGCAGCATGCTCAGGCCGGTCCGCACCAGCCGGTCGTCGTCCACCAGCAGCACCCGGATCATGCGCCGAGACCGGCCACCGGCAGATGCACCTGGACCCGGAATCCACCCGGCACCGGCCCGGCCTCGAACCGGCCACCCTCCATCCGGGCCCGCTCGCGCATGTTGGTCAGCCCCCGGCCGGCCCTCCAGCCGGTCTCGGCGCCCGGCGTGCGGTCGGCCCGGTCGGCTCGGCCGGCTCCCTCGTCGGACCGGCGGTTGTGCACCTCGGCCGTCACGTCGGGGCCGACGTGACGCACCGACACCTGGATCGGGGCGCCCGAACCGTGGCGGACCGCATTGGTCAGGGCCTCCTGCACGATCCGGTACAGCGCCTGGGCCGATCCGGCGGACAACGGCAACTCCGGTTCCGGGCCGGTGGTCAGGTGCACCTCCTGACCGGTGGCCCGCACCTGCCCGACCAGGGCGGTCAGGTCGGGCAGACCGGGAGCCGCCGGTTCCTCGACGTTCTCGCCCGGGCCGGAGGGCTGCAGGACGCGCAGCATCCGGTCCAGCTCGACCAGGGCCCGGCGGCCCACCGTCTCCACGCTGGACAGGGCTTCCTGGGCGAACTCCGGATTCTCGCCGAACACCCGCCGCCCGACCCCGGCCTGCAGCACCATCACGTTCACCGAGTGCCCGAGGGCGTCGTGCAGTTCCCGGGCCAGGCGGTTGCGCTCGGTCAGCAGCACTCCCTCGGCGACCAGGGCCTCTTCGCGGCGGCGCCCCAGTTCCTGCTCGTGCAGGCTCACCGCGTGGGCGCGGCGGGCCCGGGCCGCCTCACCCCCGATCGCCGCGATCAGGCAGCACATGGCTATGCCGGACACAGTGGACATATCCACTCCGCCGCGGTCCAGGAGCAGGAAACCCGCGATCGACAACCCCGCGAGCGCCGAGGACGCGAGGCGCAACCATCGTCCATTGGTGGAAAAGCACAGGAAGACCGCGATCCAGGGGGGCCACTGGAGCAGCCCGATGGTGTAGCCGAGGGCCGCGTTCACCGTGATCACCGAGCCGGCGCCGGCCAGCGCCAAGGGGGCGCCCCAGGTTCTGCGGGTGGGGTACCGGGCCAGCAGCAGGGCCAACGGGCCGGCGGCGGCCAGCAGCAGAGCCACCACATCGGCCGGACGGTAGGGCGTCTGCTCCGGCACCACGGCCGTGGTGATCACGCACAGCAGAGTGAGCCCGACGGTCAGAACGATGAACACCGACCCATCCTGCCGATTCGTGGCGTTCTGCACACCCCTCTTGCGAGGGAGATCCACTTCCCCCGCCGGGGGCTCGTGGAGGGGCGGGCTCGAGATCCAGCATCGTGCTCATGACCGCGGACCTGATCACCGCCCCCCGCCGCCCTTCGCGCTCCGCCCGCGGCGCCCACTGGTGGATCGTGCTGACCTCGGCCGCCATCGCGGTCTTCGCACCATTGCCGTACATGACCACGTCGCTGGAGGGGCTCGGCCGCGACCCCGACGCGCTGGCCGCCAACTACGTCACCCAGCCCGCCTGGTTCCAGGTGGCGCTGTACGTGCACATCTTCGGCTCGGCGCTGGCCCTGGTGCTCTCGCCGATCCAGCTCTCGGCCCGGGTCCGGGCCCGGGTGCCGCGCCTGCACCGGGTCACCGGCCGCATCGTGCTGCTGGCGATCCTCCTGGGCGGCACCTCGGCGCTGGTGATCGCCCCCGCCAACGACGCCGGCCCGATCGGGGTGGCCGGGTTCGGGCTGCTGGGCCTGTCCTGGCTCGGCTGCGCGGGGCTGGCCCTGCGTAGCGTGCTGCGCCGCGACTTCGCCGCGCACCGGCGCTGGGCGATCCGCACGTTCGCGCTCACCTACGCCGCGGTCATGCTCCGGCTCTGGCTGCTGGTGCTGATCACGGCGCAGAGCGCGGCCGGGGTGGCCGACCAGATGGCCTTCGACCGCGCCTACCTGCTGGTGCCGTTCCTGTGCTGGGTGCCCAACCTGGTCGTGGCCGAGCGCTTCCTGCGCCTCAGGCGCCGCTGAGCGGGACCACACCGACCGGGTTCAGGCGGAAGACCCGGGCCTGCGGGTCGGTGCCGACCTCGAGCAGGTGCACCGCGTCGATGTGCATCCGGGCGTGGCTGGGCCGCACCCGGCGCAGCCGCCGGGCCAGGTCGTCGGTGGAGGCCTCGGCGTGGGCGTAGCCGAGGGTGAGATGGGTGACGCCGGGGTGGAACGTGTCCGCCTCGGCCCCGCGCAGCTCCCGCACGGCCGAGCGGATCAGGCCGATCAGCTGCTGCAGCGGCTCGTCCTCCAGGTCGCACAGGGCCCCGGTGGCGTAGGCCAGGGGGCTGCCGGCGGTGATGCTGAACGGCTCGACGGTGCTCAGCCGCGAGCGCACGGCCTGCAGCAGGGCGGCCCGCTGCGCCTGGTCGATCTGGCCCGCGGGGGCGTCGCCGACCTGGGCCAGCGTCACCCGCAGGGTCTCGTCGGGCACCGGGGCGATCGGGAACCCGTCCATCGCCTCCCGACAGCCCCGGAACAGCTCGGCCAGGGCGGTGTCGCGGGCCAGATCCGGTACGGCGCAGAAGAAGAGCCAGGTCTCGCCGGTGGACCAGGGGCCCTGGGCGGGCCGGAACTCGAACGGTTTCACCCGGTCAGGCTAGACCGGCTCTTCCGGGGTGAAGATCAGGGGCAGGTCGGCCGGGATCCGGGGCACCACCTCGTCCTCCGGGACCGGCTCGTCGGTGAAGACCAGCCGGGACATCAGGCCCTCGGGCACCGGGAACGTCACCGCGCCGCCTCCCAGGCCTCGAACTCGGCCAGCTCCGGCGCGCTCATCTCGCGGGCGCCCAGGCACTGCCAGGCCCAGGCCGAGCGCTTGCGGGTGGCGATCACCAGCGGGCGGTCGTCGGCCGTGCGGGCCCAGATGGTCAGGACGCGCAGACCCAGCTCGCCGTCGGTGGCCAGCCGGGGCCAGCGGCGCTCGGCGGCCAGGGCCTGGTGCACCTCCCGCGGTTCGATGCCGCTCAGCTGGCGCAGGGAGTCGTGTAACCACTCAAAAGCCACGGGCCGAACCTAGCAGCGGCCGGTCCGACCGCCACCTGGAAACCTCCTGCTAAGAGCGGATTTCGGTAAAACGGGGTTCGGGTCGGGGTGGCCCGGGACGGGTGCGGGCGGCCCGGTGTCGTCAGCACCCCCGCAAAGCCGGGAGAATGGCCGGGTGAGCGCCGATACCCAGACCCCCGGACAGACCAGCGACGTAAGTCCCGCCCAGATCCTGGCCGAGGCGGCCCGGCGCCGCACCATCGCCGTCATCAGTCACCCCGACGCCGGTAAGTCCACGCTGACCGAGGCGCTGGCCCTGCACGCCAAGGCCCTGCGCGAGGCCGGGGCCGTGCACGGTCGCGGCGGCCGGGCCGGGGTGGTCACCGACTGGCAGGACATGGAGAAGCAGCGCGGCATCTCGATCAGCTCGGCGGTGGTGCAGCTGGACCACCGCGGGCAGGTGATCAACGTGGTCGACACCCCCGGGCACGCCGACTTCTCCGAGGACACCTACCGCGCCCTCACCGCCGTCGACGCGGTGATCATGCTGGTCGACGCGGCCCGCGGCATGGAGGTGCAGACCCGCAAGCTGTTCGGGGTGTGCAAGCAGCGCGGCCTGCCGGTGATCACGGTGGTGAACAAGTGGGACCGCCCGGGCCGCGAGGCCCTGGAGCTGCTCGACGAGATCGAGTCGGTGACCGGCCTGAAGGCCACCCCGATGACCTGGCCGGTCGGCATCGCCGGGGACTTCCGCGGGCTGCTCGAGCGGGGCACCGGCGCCTACGTGAAGTACACCCGGGCCCCGGGCGGGGCCACGCTGGCCCTGGAGGAACGGATGAGCGCCGACGAGGCGGCCGCCCGGGAGGGCTCGGCCTGGCAGCAGGCCCTGGAGGAGCACGACCTGCTCACCGAGACCGGCGCCGACCACGACGAGGAGTCGTTCCTCGCCTTCCACACCACGCCGGTCTACTTCACCGCCGCGGTGGCCAACACCGGCGTCGGCCAGGTGCTCGACTCGCTGGTCGACGTGGCGCCCTTCCCGCACGACCAGCTCGACGTGGCCGGCGGCACCCAGACCGTGCAGGGCCGCTTCAGCGCCCAGGTGTTCAAGACCCAGACCGGCATGAACCCGGCCCACCGCGACCGCCTGGCCTTCGCCCGGATCCACTCGGGCGTGTTCCACCGTGGCATGACGGTGCGGGACAACCGCAGCGGCCGGCCGATGGTGCTCAAGCACGTGCAGACCGTCTTCGGCGCCGACCGCTCCACCGTGGACGTGGCCTACCCCGGCGACGTGATCGGCCTGGTCAACGCCCGGCACATCAACGTGGGCGACACCCTCTCCGAGAGCGGCCGCATCGCCTACCCGCCGCTGCCGGTCTTCGCCCCCGAGCACTTCCGCACCGTGCGCCCGAAGGATCTGGGCTCGGGCAAGCAGTTCCGGCAGGGCCTGCGCGAGCTCGACGCCGAGGGGGTGGTGCGGGTGCTGACCTCGGACTCGCGCGGCCACGGGGAGCCGGTGCTCAGCGCGGTCGGCAGCCTGCAGTTCGACGTGGTGCAGTACCGGATGAGCAACGAGTTCCGCTCGCCGGTCACCTTCAACGAACTGCCCTACACGGTGGCCCGGATCGTGGCCGCGGCCGACGCCCCGCTGCTGCGGGCCAAGCGCGACGTCGAGGTGCTGGAAGACGCCGACGGCACGATGTTCGCGCTGTTCACCGACGAGTGGCGGGTGCGTGGCATCGAGCGCGACAACCCCGGTCTGGAGCTGCAGAAGCTGGTCGCCACCAGCGTCTGATCCGGGTCTGGAGCTACCCGACCCCGTTGTGGATGAAGTAGGCCTTCTTCACCTTCTGCCGCTTCGGGGCCGGGAAGCTCTCGTCGTAGCTGCCCACCTCACCCACACGCACGGTCCAGACCGGCTTGGAGCGGTTCACCCCGTGCCCGCCGGAGGAGAGCACGGCCAGGTCCTTGCCGGTGCGCTTCTTCGAGCAGACCTTGTTGGCGCACAGGTACACGCCCTGCAGGCCGTCCTTGCGGGCCGGATAGGTGCCGCCGGTCTTGAGGTTCCAGCGGCTGCCGTCGGCCAGTTCCAGGGCCAGCGGACGCGGTGTTCTGGGGGCGCGGGTGCTGGTGGGGAGGTTCTTGACCGCCATGCTGCGCAGGGTCTTGGACCCGGGCGCGTTCAGGCACAGCAGCTGTCCGGCGTACTCGGGCGAGGACCAGCAGGCGTAGGCACCGAGAACGGTGGGCGGGCACTCGTAGGTGCCGTCGTTCAGGGCGAAGCTGGGGCTCATGGACTCGCTGCAGTCGATGCCGTCGTCGGGGTCAGCGTCCTCGTCACGGGGCTCCACGTCGGCCTTCCAGGCCTTCTTGAGGGCGCCGGAGGAGGTGAGGGGCGAGATCCGGACGATCTGGGTCGCCTTCTTGCCGGCCATGGGGATGACCTCGTTCGGGGCGTGCTGCTGATGCGCCGAGGCGGCCGAGGCGCTGAGCGCTCCCAGCGAAGTCAGGGCGATCAGGCTGAGGGCGGCGGCGAGAGCGATGGCTCGCTTGAGGTTGGGCACCCTCGCAGATCGAACCGGGCGGCGCCGGGATGGTGTGGACCAGCCCGACGTCACCCGGTCGGAGCAGCTGTGCTCACCCAGGGTGTGGCTAGCGGACCTGCTCGGCCCCGAACTGCAGGCGCGGTGAGGCGTAGAACTCCTGCGCCTGCACCAGCTGCAGCTCGCGCTGCCCGGACTTGTAGGTCAGGTCGATCAGGTCGAACACGCTGGAGGCGGTGCGCTCCAGGGCCACCGACGCCTTGCCGGTCTGCCCCAGGTGAGCGGTGAACAGGGCCGCGGTGACGTCACCGGAGCCGTTGGCCTTGAACGGCAGGTGCGGGGTACGCACGATCCACGCGCCGCTGTCGTCGACCACCAGCATCTCGATGGTCCCCTCGGGGCGGTCGGGCCGCTCCACGCTGGTCACCAGCACGGTCGAGGGGCCCATCGCCCGGGCCAGGTCGGCCGAGGCCAGCGTCGACTCCAGGGTCGAGGGCTCGGTGCCGGTCAGGAACCCCAGCTCGAACTGGTTCGGGGTGATGATGTCGGCCACCGGGACCACCCGGTCGCGCAGCAGGTCGGGGATCTCGGGGGCGACGAAGCACCCCGAGCGGGCGTTGCCCATCACCGGGTCGCAGGCGTACACCGCCGCGGGGTTCGCGGCCTTGACCCGGCGCACCGCGTCGATGATCACGTCGGCGATGCCGGCCCCGCCCTGGTAGCCCGAGAGCACGGCGTCGATCTGCGGGAACACCCCGCGCTCCTCGACCCCCAGCAGGACCTCGGCCACGTCGGAGGGCGGGATGAGCGGACCGCGCCACGCCCCGTACCCGGTGTGGTTGGAGAAGTTCACCGTGTGCACGGGGACGACCTCGACCCCGATGCGCTGCAGTGGGAAGACGGCCGCGGAGTTACCGACGTGCCCGTGGGCGACCGCCGACTGGATGGACAAGACCTTCATCCTGCCCACCCTAGTGACTGTCCCGGCTGAGTAGGTTGGTACCCGTGGCCGAGGACCGGGAACAGGAAGTTCTGGAGCGCATCCGCCGCGGGCTGATCTACTCCGAGGGCGAGGCGTCCTTCCAGAACCACCGCCGCCGTCCCGAAGCGGTCTTCGAGTACAACCACACCCCGCCGGGCGAGGCCGGCCGCCGCCGGGAACTGCTGCAGGAGATCTTCGGCTCGGTCGGTGAGCGCACCGTGCTGCTGCCGCCGTTCCACGCCGGCTTCGGCAGCAACGTCCACCTCGGCGACGACTTCTTCGGCAACGTCAACCTCACGTTCGTCGACGACGTGGAGATCCGTATCGGCCACGGCGTGATGATCGCCCCCAGCGTCACCCTGACCACCACCGGGCACCCGGTGCACCCGCAGCGCCGGGTCGACTTCGCCCGCTTCTCCGAGCCGATCGTGATCGAGGACAAGGTCTGGATCGGCAGCAACGCCGTGGTCCTGCCCGGGGTGCGGATCGGCTACGGCTCGGTGATCGGGGCCGGAAGCGTGGTCAGCCGGGACGTTCCGCCGATGGTGGTGGCGGTCGGCACCCCGGCCCGGGTACTGCGCCCGATCACCGACGGCGACCTGGTCACCCGGCAGGCCGAAGCGCAGTCGTGGGGCTGACCACCGGGAAGAACCGGACGGCGTCGAAGTTTAGCTTCAGCGAGGCCAGTTCGTAGTAGTGCTCCGCGTCGCGTGCCGGGTCGTAGAGGCCGGAGATCAGGCGCATCCGGGTGGGTGTGCCGGAAGCCTCGGTGACCAGGTACTCGGTGCCCGAGGTCAGCAGGTCGTGCTCGAGTGAACCGGGTTGTGGCGCGGGCACTCTCGCTCCGGCCACCACCCCCGAACCGAACGTCACATGAACGGCGCGGTAATCGTCCTCGATCCGGCTTCTCAACCGGGCGCCGAGCGGGTAGCCGGCCGCGACGTGGGCGCTGCCCTCCCAGAAGACGGTCCGCCGCCCGCTCTCCTGGTGCCAGGTCAGCAACCGGTCCGCGGTCTCGGTGTCGTCCTTCACCGCGTCGTAGCCGGCTCCGACGGCCCGGGCATGATGGTCGACGATCGCGGCGGCCAGTTCCTCGGCCTCCGGTCCCGCGCCCTGCACGAGTTCCTCTGCCTCGCGGGCCAGTTCGACGAACGGCGTACCGGGGTGCACCCCCATGGCGCGCTGCACATGCTCGCCGTTGGCGTGGGCCACCCGGATCACGTCGAACAGTGCGCGGACCCGCTCGGGGTTGCCCGACAGCTCGAGCACCCGGTCGTAGTCCGCGACCAGTACGCGTGAGCCGCCCACCCCGACCACGCGCACGGGATCGTCCTGGGCCTGGTTGAGCGTCCTGAGCCGGATGAGGGCGTCCCGGAACTCGACGGTCTGCCAAGGCCCCCACGCCTGGGGCAGCACGTGTTCCAGGGAGTCGATGCCCCCGGTGACGAACTGGTCGTACAGAGCGCCGACGCGCTGGTTGTCCCGGATCGCGATCGCCCGGAAGCCGCGCTGCAGCAGCAATCCGGTGACTTCTTCGACGAAGGCGAACGTCTCGGCGCCGGACCGGGTGGAGGTGCCGAGTCCGACGACGGCCGCGTCACCCACCTGCTCGGCCAGCTGCTGTGCGTATCCGGTCATGCGCCCCAGCCTGGATGCTCAACCCCGGTTGAGGTCAACCGGTCTAGGGTGACCGCATGCCCCGTACCGATGAGGCCGCCCGTACCGTGGCCGCCACCCCGGAACAGGTCTTCGAGGCGTTCGTCTCCAAGGACGCGCTGCTTCAGTGGCTGCCGCCCGAGGGGGCCACCGGCCGGTTCGAGCACTTCGACCTGCGGCCCGGCGGCTCCTACCGGCTGCGGCTGACCTTCGAGGGCGCCGCGGGCAAGACCACCGCCGACTCGGACGTGGTGCTGGTGCGCATCGTCGAGCTGGTGGCGGGGGAGCGGCTGGTGCAGGCCGTCGACTTCGACTCCGAAGACCCGGAGTTCGCCGGCACCATGCTGATGACCTGGCAGGTCTCGCCCGCACCGGAGGGCGGGGCGCTGGTCCGGATCCGGGCCGACGACGTGCCCGACGGCATCTCGGCGGCCGATCACGCCGCCGGGCTCGCGTCGTCGCTGGACAACCTGGCCGCCTACCTCGCCGGCTGAACCGGCTGGACGGGCTGAACGGGCCGGGGCCGGGACCGCCAGGCCCAGACCGCGACCAGGGTGAGCGGGATGCAGCCGATCAGGTTGACCTGCGAGGAGCTGAGCTGCCCGGTCTCGGTCATCAGCAGCCCGGGGAACGACCAGAGCACGAAGTTGTTCCCGGCGTGGGCCAGGCTCGGTACCCAGATGCTGCCGCTGCGGTCGTAGAGAGCGGTGAAGACGGCCTGCAACGGGAAGAAGATCGCGGTCCAGCAGAGCAGGCCGACCAGCACGTTGTCGAACTCGGCGTAGTCGGTCCAGGCCAGCGGGTAGTGCCAGGCCGCCCAGACGAACGAGGTGGCCAGCAGCGACATCAGCTGGTTGCCGGGCAGCAGACGGGGCCGCAGGTAGCCGGTCCAGCCGAACTCCTCGCCCCAGAACAGTGGCATGCAGACCACGCTGAGCAGCATCAGGGCCCCGACGGTGACCGGGAGCGGCATTCCGCCCAGACCCTCCTGGAGCTTGGAGTCGTCCCACTCGTACCAGCCGAAAAGCACTGCGGTGCCGACGATCCCGCCGCTGAGCAGCAGGGGCCCGACCAGTGCCAGCAGGTACTGCTTCCAGGCCCGGCGCAGGCGCAGCGGCAGACCGGCGTCGGCGAAGCCTTCCTTGGTGACCCATTTCCGCACGATCACCGCGGCGACGGCCGGCACGATCGCCGGGCCCAGCTGGACCAGGGGGTTCTGCAGCGACCAGCCGAACACGACTCTCTCGACGAAGCCGATCCCCCAGGTGGCGGCGAAGGTGATGAGCAGGAAGGCACGCACGCCCTGGCGCCGCAGCTCTTCATCGGTGCTGAGTGCAGGAATCATGCGGACCAGCCTGTTTCACGGCTTCGGCCCGGAGAATCCGGATCTCCACCGGTTGTGAAGGGGGTCTGCCCCCTTCACAACCGCCGGTTCAGCTCCACCCGAGCTCGTGCAGCCGCGCGTCGTCGATCCCGAAGTGGTGGGCCACCTCGTGGCGCACGGTGATCCGGACCTCCTCGGCCACGTCCTGCTCGGTCTGGCAGATCCGCAGCGTGGGATTGCGGAAGATCAGGATCCGGTCGGGCAGACTGCCGGCCGCCCACCAGTCACCCCGCTCGGTCAGCGGCGTGCCCTCGTACAGGCCCAGCAGGTCCGGCTCGTCGGCCGGGGCCTCGTCCTCCACCAGCACCACCACGTTACGCATCTGACGGGTCAGCGCCGCCGGGATCTCGTCGAGGGCCAGCGACACCAGCCGCTCGAACGCTTCACGGGTCATGTCCACCACGGGCTGATCCTCCCTCATCGACGGGTCAGGGCCGGCGGTGCTGCTCCCACGTCTCCTCGGTCACCTGACCGGCGAAGAGCTGCTGCTCCGGTTCCTCCCGGGCCCAGCGCTCCTGCTCCTCGTGCCCCTGATCGTCCGGGTCCGGGTCCGGCCCGGCCTCCTGGGCCACCCAGTCCCGCGGCATGGCGTCGGCCTGCAGGAAGATCACCCAGCAGGCCACGAACCCGGTGACCTGTGCGGCGGCCATGCCCCAGGCCGCGCCCTCGGCGCTGCCCAGCCAGCCGCCGACCGAGCCGAGCCCGAGCATCAGCGGGGCCTGCACGAAGGTCACCCGCAGCATCTGGTCGGCCCGCCGCAGGGCCTTCAGGCCCAGGCTGGCGCCCAGCACGAAGCCGACGGTGACCGTGATGATGCCCATCGGCAGCATCACCGAGCGGGCGCCGTCCCAGCTCTCCCCGAGGATCTCCACCCCGATCGAGGACGGGACGAACAGCAGGATCAGCAGCCAGGCCCCGGTCATCCCGCCGATCACGAAGCTCATCAGCAGCGCCGGGCGGACCAGCGAACGGCCCGACATGGCGATCCGGGTGAGCGTGGGCAGGGCCGCCGAGGAGACCCCCGAGAACAGCAGGTTCAGCGGGCTGAACAGGGTCTGGGCGGCCCGGATGGCGCCGATCGCGCGGTTGCCCACGATCACCGCCACCACGTAGGAGACCAGCGTGGTCGCACCCTGGTTGAAGGAGAAGTCGGCGGCCATCTTCAGGTTCAGGTCGCGGGTCTCGCGGAACCAGGCCATCGTCTCGCCCGGGTTCGGCAGGACCCGGGTCTGCCCGACGCCCATCACGGCGCCGACCAGCGCGCCCACGCCCCAGGCGAGGGTGATCAGGAAGAGCGAGCGCTGGTCCTGGCTGATCAGGAGGCCGAGCAGGGCGAACTGGATCACGGTGCGCACGGCGTCGTTGGCGGTGGCGGTGCGGGGCCGGCCGGAGGCGAAGAACAGGCTGCGCCAGGTCTCCTGCAGCATCAGGCCGGGCATGGCGATGCCCAGGCCGAGGATCGCCAGCACCGCCTGCCGGTCACTGCCGATCCCGTGCATCACCGCGGCCGCGGCCACACAGACCAGCCCGGTGAGGACACCGAACGTGATCGCCGAGCCGGCCGCCTGCCGGGAGGCCTGCCGGCGCACCTGCGGGTCGGCGTCGGTGAAGCGGACCACGTACGGGTCGCCGATGCCGGCCCGGCCCAGGCCGATCAGGAAGGTGAAGGTGACCAGCATCAGCCCGAACGAGCCGTAGTCGTCGTCGCTGAGCGAGCGGGCCATCACGATCGACAGCGCGAAGTTGGACAGGCTGGCCAGGGCCTGGTCGCCGAAGGTCCAGACGATCCGGCTCTTGCCCGACTCCCGGCCCGACTCCTCGGTCACAGCCGTCGGTCACCGGTGGCGGGACCTGACATGGGCGTACTCCTTCGCATCGCGGTCGGCGGGCCGGGTGGCTCCGCCGGACGATCGACCAGCACGTCGGCAGGCGGTTCGATCGGGCTCCGGGCTCCGTACGGTGCTCCGGCGCGTCAAACTACCCGGCCATCTCATAAGACCTGCTTAACTGCTCAGCGCGTTCTCAGCCGCCGGACAAGGGCAAAGAGCCTTTACGGACGGGATGCCCGGGTTCCGGACGATGCCTCCGGTCGGGTGGGGGCCGGTTCGCGGGAACCGGGGCCGCGGTCGGCGTGGGCTACGATTCCGGCGTGATCCCCCCGACGGCCCTGCGCGTGGTGCGCCCCGCTGTCGTCTTCGGTGACCACTCGTTCCGTCAGGACTTCTACCAGTAGGCGAGCCGACCCGTCCTCAGTTGTCGCTGTTCGCTCCCTGCCGGAAGGTTCTCTTCGTGCTGTCTGCACCCACCCTGATCGATCTGCACCGTCATCTCGAGGGCGCGCTGCGGGTCCCGACCATTCTCGAACTGGCCGCCCGCGACGGCCACCCGCTGGCCGGTGCCGCCGACCCGGAGGACCTGCTGGTGGCCTCGGGCCCGCTCGGCGGTCTGGTGCCGTTCCTGACCAAGGTGGATGCCGCCCCCTCGGCCTTCTCCCGCCTGGAAGACTGGGAACGCGCCGCGCACGAGGTGGTTTCGGATGCGGCGGCCGACGGCCTCAGCTACCTGGAACTGCGCTTCAGTCCGTGGTTCGTCCGGCAGGAGAGCGGCCTGGCGCCCGAAGGGGTGATCGATGCAATTGTGGACGGGGTGTCGGCGGCCTCGCGCGAAAGCGGGCTTCCGGTCGGGTTGATCGGGATCCTGCTGCGGGATCTCGGCCCCGAGCAGGGGGTGGCGCAGGTCGAGACCCTGCTCTCGCGCCGCGACGTGTTCTGCGCGGTCGACCTGGCCGGCAACGAGGCCGGAGTGCCGGCCGCGGAGTTCGCCCCGGCCTTCGCCCGGGCCCGCGACGCCGGCCTGCACGTCACCGTCCACGCCGGCGAAGCGGCCGGGCCGCAGAGTGTCTGGGACGCGGTGACGTACCTGGGGGCCGAGCGGATCGGGCACGGGGTGCGGTCGGTGGAGGATCCGCAGCTGCTGGAACACCTTGCTGCCCGCGGGATCACGCTGGAGGTGGCGCTGACCAGCAACCTGCACACGTCGGTCGTGCCGGGCTACCGCGAGCACCCTGTGCACGCCCTGCTCGCCGCCGGGGTTCCCGTGGCGCTGGCCACGGACGACCCGCGGGCATCGGCGATCACCCTCTCGGGTGAGTACGAGGCCGCCCGGCACCAGGTCGGGCTGAGCGAGGACCAGATCGAGCTCATCCGCCGGGCGGCGTACGAGGCACGGTTCCTGAGCCCGGGCGAAAGCCTCGTACAGTAACGGCGTGGACGTTCCCGACCCGGCCCCGGCGCGCTACCCGTCCACCATCGCCGCACCGCTGGAACACGAGCTGGTGATCAAGAAGTCCCGCTTCATCGCCCAGGTGGCCCCGGCGCGGACCACGGAAGAGGCCGAGGCCGTGATCGCGGCGGTGCGCAGGCAGTACTGGGACGCCCGGCACCACTGCGTCGCCCTGGTCATCGGTACGCACGCCGACCAGCAGCGGTCCTCCGACGGCGGCGAACCGTCCGGCACTGCGGGCGTGCCCATGCTCGAGGTGCTGCGCCGCCGTGAGCTCACCGATCTGGTGGCCGTGGTGGCGCGCTACTTCGGCGGGGTGAAACTGGGCGCCGGCGGCCTGGTCCGGGCGTATTCGTCGGCCGTTTCCGAGGCGCTCGACGCGGCGCGGACCGTGCGGCGCACCCCGGCGGTGCGGATCGCGGTCGAGGTCCCGCACACGGACGCCGGTCGCCTCCAGTCGGTCCTGCGCGAGTGGGCCGACCACCACGAGGCCCAGATCGAGGACGTGTCCTACGCCTCGAGCGCCACGCTCACCCTGCTCGTGCCGCCCGCCCACCTGGTCGCGCTCGACGCGTCGCTCGCCGCCGCGAGCGCGGGCCGGCTGGTCGCGGTGCGGGGTGAGACCGTGGTGATGGAAAGCTAGTCGAGCTCGGCGGCGAGAGGTCCGAGCAGGCCGAGTTTCCCGGCGGACTCACTGCCCTGGTCGGCGTAGTAGACCACCAGGGTCAGGCCGTCGAGCGGCAGCTTGTCGCGGTGCAGCTGCAGACGGCCCAGGCCGGGGTGCTGCACGGCGACCGTGCCGCCCATGAGCCGGCTCACGTCGTGGCGGGCCCACAGCGTCCGGAAACGGTTGCTGGCCAAGGAGAGTTCGCCGACCAGCTCGATCACCCGCGGATCGTCGGTCCGGTCACCGAGCGAGCCGCGGAAGGCGGCGACGAAACCCTCCACGGCGCCCTCCCAGTCGTCGTGGAACTCCCGCTCCTGCGGGTCGAGCAGGAGTGAGCGCAGCCGGTTGTGCCCGGGCGCCAGGCGCGGTGAGAAGGCGAGGGCGAGCCGGTTGGCGGCCAGCACGTCGAAGTAGCGGCCCTCGACGAAGGCGGGAACCTGCAGCGCGGCGAGCAGATGGTGGGCCCGGGCGGGTACCTTCTCGGCGCGCGCCGCCCTTCTCGGGCGAGGCCGGGGTGTGCCCAGCCCCAGCAGGTACTCGGCCTCCACCTCGTCCAGTTGCAGCACCCGGGCCAGGGCCTGCAGCACCTGCAGCGACGGGTTCTTGTCCCGGCCTCTTTCCAGACGCAGGTAGTAGTCGGCGCTGATCCCGGCCAGCAGGGCCACCTCCTCGCGGCGTAGCCCGGGCACCCGTCGCCCGGAACCGCCCGGCAGGCCGAGCTGCTCGGGGGTGACCAGAGCCCGCCGGGCCCGCAGGTACTCGCCCAGCCGGTTCTCCTCGTCGGTGTCCACACCTCGACCCTAACCAGGGCCGGCCCAGGCTGAGGGGCCCTGTCACTCCCCGGATCGGCGGGGTCCTTCCGCGATGGTCCCGCGCGGCGAAAGCTTGGGCTGGTCAGCACATCCGAGCAGGCAGGAACAGACATGAACATCAGCGGACGTACCGCCCTTATCGTCGGCGGAACCTCGGGCATCGGCCTGGGCCTGGCCCAGCGACTCGTGCAGGCCGGCAGCACCGTGGTGGTCGGCGGCCGCGACACCGGCAAGGTCGAGGGCCTGCCCACGGTGCAGATCGACGTGACCGACCCGCAGTCGGTGCTGCGGGCCCGCGACGAGGTCCTGGCCGCGCACCCCGACCTCGACCTGGTGGTGACCATGGCGGGCGTCCTGATGATCGAGGACCTGCGTGACCCCGCCCACTTCGCCCAGAGCGAGACCAGCATCGCGGTCAATCTGCTGGGCACCATCCGCGTCGTCGACGCCTTCACCCCGCACCTGCTGGCCCGGGGCCGCGGCGACATCATGACCGTCAGCTCCGGCATCGCCTTCATGCCCTTCCCGCTGATGCCCGGCTACGGCGCGTCCAAGGCCGGCGTGCACGCCTACACCGTGGCCCTGCGCGCCCAACTGGCCGGAACCGGCGTCCAGGTGACCGAACTCGTCCCTCCGGCGGTGGCCACGGCCGGGCAGGAGAAGGTCAACCCGGCCGCCCTGCCGCTGGAGGGCTACCTGGACGAGGTCGTGGGCCTGCTCACCCAGGAGCCGCAGCCACAGGAGATCGTCGTCGAAAAGGCCCAGTACCTGCGCTGGGCCGAACGTGACGGCACCTACGCCGAACTGCTGGAACGCCGCTCCCAGGCGCTGGGCGGCCTCCCGGGACGCTGAGGACGTCACCGGGCCGGGCCCGGTCGGATCAGCCGCACGGAGAACTTTGTCGGGAACGCCTCACGTCCGGGTCCGCTCCCAGTCGGACAGCGCCAGCCGGTAGCGCTTCTCCGGCAGCAGACCGTTCTCCCGCAGTCGGTCCAGCGCCAGGTTCCCGTTCGCGTCCCGCACAGCCCGCAGGACCGCCCAGCCGGCATAGAGCGGACCGCGGGCCTCGCCCCGCACGTGGGCGTCGATCGCCATCTCGGTCAGCGTGAAGGCGTTCTCCGGGTTCACCTGGTAGGCCTGCTGCAGACAGGAGCGGGCCTCGTCGAGGGCCCCGAGGTCGCGGTGAGCCGTGTACAGGCCCATCAGCAGGGCATGTTCCAGGGCCGCGGAGTTCAGCGCCATTGCCGAGGAAGGATCGCGTCGCACCACCGTCAGGGCCCGGTCCAGATGGTCCCGGGCGCTCATCGACTGCCCGCGCGCGACCTCGAGGTGGCCCAGTCTCAGCCCGGCGTCGGGATTCAGCGGGCGCACCCGCGCCACCTCGCGCCAGAGAGCCTCGGCAGGCCCGGCGCCGGCCAGGATCTCCTGGCAGTCGCCCAGCCGCAGCAGAGCCACGGCCCACGCGTCGCCGCCCGGTGGGGTGGCGGCCAGGGCCTGCTGCAGATCGCCGGCGGCCCGGGCGAACTCACCGTCCTGGTACCAGGCCTCGGCCCGCAGCATCAGCGGTTCCACCACGCTCTGGACCGGCTGGCTGCCGTGGCCGAGCAGTTCGTCGACCATCTCACGGCAGGCCGCCCCGAAACCGCCTGTCGCGAGCAGGACGCGGGCCA
Organism: Kineosporia rhizophila; assembly: GCF_021277265.1. GTDB lineage: Bacteria > Actinomycetota > Actinomycetes > Actinomycetales > Kineosporiaceae > Kineosporia > Kineosporia rhizophila. The sequence continues at coordinate 107,288 of NZ_JAJSOH010000016.1, read as the reverse complement.
CGGCGACCCCGATCGCGAAGGTGCCGGGTACGGTCGCCATGGCCAGGTTCAGGTGCGCGAGCGCGGCACCGGGCCGGCCGTCGGCGGTCAGCCGGGCCGCCTCGGTGATCATGGCCTGGATCTCCTGGAAGCCGACCCGGACCTGCTCCGGGGTCAGGGGCGCCCGGCGCCCGGCCCGCCAGGCATCGATCGTGGCCTGCACCTCGGCCCCCGTGACGGCCTCGTCGGGTGCGGGGCCGCTGAGGTTCGCCGCCCAGCCCGGGACGAAGACCGGCAGCGGCGTGCCCACCCGGAACGTTTCCGGAGCACCGGGGAGAGCCGGGGGACCGGCCGGCTGGGCCGTGACCGACCGGTCAGACACGTAGATGAAGGCCTGGGCCTCGAAGCTCTTGCGACGGACGTAGGCCGGCCAGAACCAGTTTCGGTCCAGCGCGGTGACGCCTTGGCGCACGACGTCCTGGTAGAGCTGGCCGGACACGATGAGCGCCAGGTCCGCGGCGGGGTAGCGGTCCAGTGACTGTCGTAGTTCGTCACTGTCGACCAGTCGGCTCGCACTGATCACCGCGTCGCTGGACCACCCCAGGGCACCGGTACGGATCGTGCCTCGGGTCAGGCCGACCCGGACCCGCAGGCGCCCTCCCGGAGGTGAGCCCTGGTTGCGCCGGCGCAGGGACAGGATCAGCGACAGAACGAGGATGCCGATCGTCCTGCCCTCGACGATGTCCGGCGGGAACACCAGAAGGGCGCCGTCACCGCTGTACTCGGCGGGCAGTGGGCCTGCCGCCGGGACAGCGGTGACAGCAGCCCGGTGCAGCGCCTCGGCCAGGTCGCGGGCCAGTGCCTCGCGATCGGCGGCGCTGCCCCGGCGGCTCCAGCTGACGATGTCGACGCAGGCGCACAGGCTGCTGGCTCCCTCGACCAGCCGGCCACCGGACATGTTCGCTCCAGTCTGTCCCGGGCGGGACGGGTCTCAGGTGAAGGCGTCGCGGACGATCTTCCACAGCTTGTGGATGTCGGCGATCATCCGCAGGATCGCCGGGGCGTTGTCGGTCAGCCAGTCCAGCAGGGCCTCGACGTCGTCCAGAATCCTTCTGCGCTTCTTCTTCTTGAGTTCCCCGAGCATGCTGATCACCCGGGCTTCCTCACTCGCACTCAGTGCCATCCGAGCACCTCCTGATGCCTGTCGAAGTTCGGGAGAGGGAACACCGCTCAGTTCTCCCCGTGTTCGGCCCGCCACCGGGCGACGAACTCCTGCACGTCGGGATCGGCCAGTTCGAAGGGGTCGGCGGTCTCCTTCGGGAGCTTCCAGGCCACCTTGCCGGCCGCCTCGACCAGGGTCAGCATCAGGTCGTCGAGCCGGTAGCGCTTCTCCGCCGAGTAGTAGTTGACCGAGTCGGCCCCCAGTTCGGGGACCTGGTCCCGCAGGTGCCGGGCGATGTCCTGGCAGCGGCCCTGAATACTCTTCTCCATGACCGGTTCCGGATAGTTGAGCCGCTCGTCCCACTGCACCGGCTTCATCAGGTCGACCTTGTTCAGGCCGACCACGAGCTGCTTGACCTTCCCTCCGCCGCGCCCGGCCTGCAGGGCGGGGACCACCAGCTCGGAGAAGATCCGCTGGTCCTCGCCGAGGATCCGCTCGCTGGCCTGCATCACGTAGAGCACGACGTCGACCTTCGGCAGTTCCTCCCGGTAGATCTCCTCGAAGACCGCGTCCTCGGCGAGGCCCTCGCCGAGCCCGGGCATGTCGACGACGTGCAGGATGCCCCCGCCGCGCAGTTCGAACTCCTTGTGGCCGGCCTCGGAGGTGCCCCTCAGAGCGTGACTCACCTTCAGCCGGGCCGAGAACAGATTGTTGATCGTCGTGGTCTTGCCCACTCCGGCCTTGCCGATCACGGCGATCCGGGGCGGGTTGGTCGCACGTTCGCGACTGATGACGTCACCGAGTTTCTGGGCGGCCTCGGCGCCCAGTATGCCGTGCAGTTCGCTGTTCACCTTTCCTGATCGAGTGAGCTCGAAAAAGCCCTTCAGAAGGGACGATCGCTTCTCCATCAGTCGATTCCTCCGTGTTCTGCGGATGTTCCGGCCAGCTGGTCGAGCGCCCGGCGTATCCTCTGGCCGACCCGGTCGAGCCCCCACTGCCGGGCGCTGGAACAGGCGATGACGTCCTGGGCCGAGAGTCGGGAGGTGTAGGGCGAGAACTTCTGCAGCAGGTTCGCCGCCTGGTCGGCGAGGGCCTGCTCCTGTCCGGGGGAGGGCCGGTCGGTCCCGGCGTCCCAGTCGTTCGGGCCGATCTCGTCGGCGTGGGTCATGGCCAGGGTGATGCTCGTGCCGGCCCGCATCTCGTGGTCCAGGTCGGCGAGGGCGAGCTGGTCCGGCCGGAACACCCGAGGGTGCGCCGCGACCACCCAGACCACGTGGTCGGCGGTGGGCAGCAGGTCGCGGTACTGCTGCCGGTAGGTGGATTCGGTCTGCAGGCTCTCACCGAAGCCCGGGGTGTCGAGGATCTCCACCTCCAGCGGTGGGTCCCACGAGGGACGAATCAGTTTCGCCCGGACCTGCTGGACGTCGAGTGTCGTCGCCCGGAAGTTCCCGGTCGGCAGCGAGAGCCCGGTCAGGCCGTTGATCAGGGAGGTCTTCCCCGCCCCGCACTTGCCCAGAAAAGCCAGTCGCACCGCTCCTCCTCGGATTCGGTCAGCTGGTGCTGTGACGATGAAAGGTCTACCCGCCCGCCGCGGGGCGAACACCGACCTTTTGCGGCGTTCGTGCGAATGCCGCAATGGGGCGCTCAGGGGGTCTCGATCCGGACCGCAACCGGCTGGCCGGAGACGTACAGGGACGTGGTCCGCGCCGGCGCCGCGATGACGCCGGTTGCGCGAGCCAGTTCGTCGTACAGGTGGCGAGGGGTGACGATCGTGAGAGGAGCTGCGTCTGTCACCGGAGTGAGCAGGTTCTGCATGAAATCCACGGTGGGGCCGGAGATCCCGGCGGCGTCCAGATAGGTCAGGCCCTCGTTCACCACCATCGTCAGTCGCCATCGGTCGTCCTCGTCGACCAGCCGCCGTACGGCCTGGACCAGACCGGCCAGAACGTCGGGCTCGTCGACCCCGGGTGGGAACGCCCCGAGCACCGGTCCTGCCGGATCCGGTTGCCAGTAGAGCCGTTCCATCCGGATCTGGAGCGCGGCCCGGCCCAGGAGGCCGACGAGATCCTCCTGGTCTCCCGGGGCCCCGCGCACCAGGACACACAGGCGGCGGACTCCCACTGCGGCATCGTTCATGGCGCGCCGGTCCTTTCCGAGGGCCAGAGAGGGGACGCCGTCAGCCTGGGCCCGCCGGCCCGGCCCGACACCGACTTTCTGCGGGTTTCACAGATCCGAGGCGATCCGCCGCAGTTCCGCCTCGTCGAGCACGAAGATCTGCCGGTAGCCGGTCCCGATGATCTGCGCGTCCCGCAACTGGGCGAGCACCTTGTTCACCGAACGCTCGTCGGCTGCGACCAGGGCTGCCAGTTCGGACTGGTTCAGCGCCACCGCGATGCCGACGCGGTCGCCGCTGCGCATTCCCCAGTGGCTCACCAGCTCCAGCAGGACCCGGGCCAGCCTCCCGCGGACCGAACCGTCGACGTGGCCCAGTCGCTGGCGCACGGCCGCCCGCAGTCGCCCAGCGGTCACCGCGCTGACGGCCGCTTGGGCGTCGGGGTACCTGGTCAGGAACTCGACGAACGTGCGCGCCCGGATCACCACCGCGATCACCGCGCCGGCGGTGATCGCGGTGGCTGTACGCACGTCGCCCTCGATCGCCCCGAGCTCGCCGATCACGTCTCCGGTGCCACGGATGGCCAGGAAGGCGGAGCGCCCCCGGCCGCCGTCGGTGGTGGCGGTGATCTTCACGTAGCCGTCCAGCACGAGCACCACCTCATGGGCGTCCTCGCCCTCGCGCATCAGCACTCCGTCGGCTGCGAACTGCCTTCGACGCCCCAGCTGCAGCAGGTGCTCGCGGGTCTCCGGCTGCAGCCGGGCCAGGAAGCTTCCAGGGGGAAACACCCATGGCGAATCCATCACGCAGGTCCCACTTCTGTCGATGCCGGTCGGGGCGTCTGGCAGCACGGTCAGGGATCACTGCGCCTGATGATCGTGAGGCAGGTGAACGGACACACGTAGACAAAACGAGGAATATCCACCGAACGGTCAGGAGTGGCCGGTCCGGAGAGCGCTTCCGACTTAAGGCTGAGGGAGCCATCGGGTCGATGGGCCGGTGGACGGACGCGGCGAGGGCGCTCCGGGCGGCAGTGTTGTCCTGGCCAACGACGAACCAGAGGAGAACATCATGAGCAAGCGGTCCGGAACGAGGGTGGCAGTCGGCGGAGCGCTGGTTGCGCTGTTCTCCCTCACCGCCTGTGGGTCTGGGGAAAGTGTCTGCACGGACGACGAGTACCCGGTCGCGGCGATCGGCAGCACCGGGTCGGCCTGCGAACCGAACGGGCAGGAGCCGAGCGAGGGATATGTCAGATACCCCGAGGGCAAGGTTCCCGAGAAGGTCGACGACCAGTGGTACTCGTACTGGCAGGAGCACGTCCTGGACAAGGACGGGAACGAGAGCCCAGCGCCCGCAGAATGACGGCCGGTGAGTGAAAGAAGGGGTGCGACGGCGGACATGAGGGGGACGTAGAGAGCGAAACCTCAGGAGGAAGTCATGACCCGCCGCCCCACTCCTCAGCCCTGGTTCATTGCGATCGCCCTGGCCACCGTCATGGCCGTCGCCGTGGGTGGCTACCTGCTCACCCGCCCCGGTCCGGCCGAGGCCACCACAACTGTGGCCACGGTCGCCGCTTCCCCGGCCTCGGAGATCCCGACGTTCGAGGTGGGAGGAGTGGCGGCCAAGTGCGTCCGCCCGGTTGAGCCCAGCCATCTGCAAGAAGCCGATCTGGTCTTCGCCGGGGAGGTCACCGGCCTGGCCGACGGTCTGGCCGGCCTGCAGGTCACCCGCACCTTCAAGGGCGAGCCCGGGAGCGAGGTGCGGTTGCGGCAGCGGGGCGACTTCTCCGAGGCTCTGAGCGGCGGCGGTGACTTCGAGGTGGGACGTACCTACCTGCTCACGGTTTCTGACGGGGACGTGGCCGACTGCCTGAGCGGCGTGGCTGATGACCCGTCGCTGCAGGAGAGCTACGACGCGGCGTTCCCGTCCGCGGGAAGCTAGGTTCGCCCTCCGTATGCACAGGTGAAAGGATCCCCGTCCGGTTGGACATACGGAGGCGTGGATTCAGTGGGTCGCGACGAGCGGCGGGCACAGTTCGAGGGCCTGATAGCCGCGCTGATGGAGCCGTTACGGCGGTTCCTGGCGCGGCGCACTGACCCGGCGACCGCCGAGGACGCGCTCTCCGAGACGCTGTTGGTGTGCTGGCGGCGTCTGGACGAGGTGCCCGAGCAGCCCCTGCCCTGGGCCTACGGGGTGGCCCGGAACTGCCTGGCCAACGCCGAGCGGAGCCGGCGTCGCCAGGATCGCCTGGTGGCCCGCATCGCCGTCCTTGACCCTCCGCGCCCGACCGGTGACCACACGTCCCCTGATCTGAGTGCTGCTCTGGAACTGCTGCGGCCGCAGGACGCGGAACTGCTGCGGCTGTGGGCCTGGGAGGACCTGACGGCCCCGGAGATCGCCCAGGTGCTGGGCATCTCGGTCAACGCGGCCACGATCCGGCTGCACCGGGCGCGAGAACGGCTGCGGGCCCAGTTGGAGTCGTCCGGCGATACGGGCGGCCACGACACCCCGGCGAAGGAGAGGAGGCAGCGATGACGTCCGACGACGAACTGCGCGAGCAACTGCGCGGAGCCGATCCCGCGCGGTCACTGCCACCTCTACCGGCCGAGAGTGTCTCGGCGTTGGCCGACCGGATCATGGACGAGGTTCCGTCTCCTTCGCGGTTCAGGCCACCTTCGCGGGGTCGTCGGGTCGGGTGGTCCGCCGCTGCAGCCGGTCTCGCGGCGGCCGTCGTGGCGGGTGTGGTGGTCAATCTGAGCGGTGAATCCGAGCCCGGTGTGCAGGCCGAGTCACCCGTGACCGAGCGGGTCGTGCTCGACGGTTCCGGGGCAGAGAGCAAATGCCCCGCCCCCGAGGCGGCCGAACTGCGCACAGTGGACATCGCGGTGGAGGCAACTGTCCGCACCATCAGTGACGGGGTGGTCGCCTTGGCGGTTTCGCACGTCTGGGCCGGTCCCCAGTTCGATGTGCTGGAGGTCGAGCAGACCAGTGGGGCCAGCGAGTCCCTGCTCGGTGGAACGACTTTAGCGCAGGGGGAGACGTATTTGGTGGCCGCCGTGGACGGCCAGGTGCGCGGGTGCGGGTACAGCGGCGTGGCGTCGACTGAGCTGCGCTCCGTGTACGACGAGGCCTTCTGACCGAGTTTTCCTGACGTGGCCGCCGTTGTCGCCTGGTCGGCGACCTGAGCTGAGCAGCCGGCCGATGCTCAGGTACCGCAGAACGTGGTGTACGCCCCGAAGTCGGCCGGCGCGGCCTCCGCGTACCGTTCCAGCCCGGCCCGCTCGTCGTAAGGAGCTGCAACTGCCTCGAGCAGCTGTGCGAACGGGGCCAGGTCCCCGCTGGTGGCCGCGCTCAGAGCCTCCTCGACCAGGTGATTCCGCGGGATGTAGACCGGGTTCACCGTGTCCATCAGCGAGGCCTGAGGGTTCAGACCCCTCCAGCGGGACAGCCACTCGTCCGACAGCGCCGGCTCCGGGAACAGCCGCTGGACCGGCTCGGCGTCACCACGGGCTGCGCCGGACAGGGAGCGGAAGAACGCGGTGTAGTCGACCCGGTGGGTCTGGAGCAGGCCCAGCAGTTCGGCGATCAGTTCGGCGACGAGCACGTCGTCCAGGCCTTCGGGCAGCCCCAGCTTGGCCTGCATACCGACGATCCAGGCGTTCTGGTACTGCGCGGCGAAGCCCTTCAGGCTCTCCACCGCCAGCTCGACCGCCTTGTCCTGGTCGTCGTCGATCAGGGGCAGCAGGGTCTCGGCCAGGCGGGCCAGGTTCCACTCGGCGATACCCGGTTGGTTGCCGAAGGCGTAACGGCCGCCGTGGTCGATCGAGCTGTACACCGTGGCCGGGTCGTACGCGTCGACGAAGGCGCAGGGGCCGTAGTCGATGGTCTCGCCCGAGATCGTCATGTTGTCGGTGTTCATCACGCCGTGCACGAACCCGATCAGCATCCAGCGGGCCAGCAGGGCGGCCTGCGCGGCGGCCACCGCCTCGAACAGAGCCAAGTAAGGACGCTCGGCCTGGGCGGCGCTGGCGTGGTGCCGGTTGATGGCGTGGTCGGCCAGGCGGCGGAGCAGCTCCACATCTCCGGTGGCTCGCGCGTACTGGAAACTGCCGACCCGTAGGTGGCTGCTCGCCACCCGGGCCAGCACCGCACCGGGCAGAAGGGTCTCGCGCTGTACCTGACGCCCGGTGGCCACCACCGCCAGCGAACGGGTGGTGGGGATGCCGAGGGCGTGCATGGCCTGGCTGATCACGTATTCGCGCAGCATCGGGCCGACCGCCGCCAGCCCGTCGCCCCCGCGGGAGAAAGGCGTACGCCCGGAGCCCTTCAGGTGCAGGTCGCGAAGGCTGCCGTCAGCGGCGGTCAGTTCGCCCAGCAGCAGCGCCCGCCCGTCGCCCAGCCGGGGCGAGAACCCGCCGAACTGGTGCCCGGAGTAGGCCTGAGCCACCGGGGTGGCGCCCTCGGGAACGCTCCTGCCCAGCAGCAGTTGCACCCCTTCGTCGCTGCGCAGCCAGGCCGGGTCGAGACCCAGCTCCGTAGCAAGGGGTTCGTTGAGCACCAGCACCCGAGGCGCGGGGGCAGCATCGCCGGTGAAGGGAATCGCCATCTCGGGCAGTTCCCGGGCGAAGCGGTTGTCCAGTCGGAACGTGACGCTCATGCCTCCGAGCCTACGTCTGGCAGTTGGCCCTGCCACCACAGCCAGGCCCCGCCCCATTATTCACCGATTTGCCCGACTATGGACATCGTTGCCCTGTCGCGATAAGAATGCTGGCACCAACGCGTGTAGCTATTCCGCGCTCGACGGCGAGCGCCGAGAGGTGGGGCAAGGATGCCCGGTTCACGAAGGCGCCCGATGTGGATGCTGCTCGGCATCGCGTTGGCGGTGCTGCTCCCCGCAGTCGCGTTCGTACCGAACGCCCACGCCGTCGCCGGAGCCCAGGCGGTGATCTCCGGTCAGGCACGCTTCCAGGTGCTCTCGCCGACCCTGATCCGCACCGAGTACGCGGGCAACCAGGCGTTCGTCGATGCCGGGACCTTCAACGTGGTCGGCCGCGACACCTTCCGGACCCCGCGCTTCACCACCCGCACGTCCAAGGGCTGGCTGAACATCGACACCGGAGAGCTGCTCCTGCGCTACAAGGTCGGCTCGGGCCAGTTCACCGGGGAGAACCTGCAGATCAGCCTGAAAGCCGGCCGGCAGCAGGTGGAGGCCTCGCCGTGGGCCGGTCAGGGGGCGGTGAACTGTGTGTTCGGACGGCTCTGTGAGGCGGAGGCACTCTCGCTGAACGGACTTGCCTCGGCCGTCAACCATTCCGGCTACACCGGGAACGGTTTCGTGGCCGGCTACGAGGGGTCCGGCAACTTCCTGCGCTTCTCGGTCGAGGCGCCCTCGGCGGGGACGTTCCAGCTGGCCGTGCGCTACGCGAACGCACAGGGTGGCGACGGCCAGATCACCGAGCGCACCCTGCGTGCGGTGGTGGACGGCGACGCGGGCCGTCAGTTCACGTTGCCGCCTACTGCCGCCTGGAACGCCTGGTCGGTGGTCACCGTGCCCCTGGAACTGAGCGCGGGCCGTCACGAGGTGAAGATCGTTCGCGGCCCGGCCGAATCGGGAAACCTGAACGTCGACAGCGTCGCCGTCCAGGAGCCCGGGGCCGCGTACCCGGCACCGGGACCGCCAGAACCGGAGCCCTGCGCATTTGGGGACGTCTGTGAGGCCGACGGCGGCGAGCTCGCCGGCGGCGCGAAGAAGGCGGATGATCACAACGGCGCCTCCCAGGGCAGTTTCGTCGCCGGGCTGGAAGGTGTGACGGCCTCGGACACGCTGACCGTGACCGATGTGCCCAGAACCGGTTCCTACCGGATCCAACTGCGGTACGCCAACGGCAAGGCGGGTTCTCAACCCGTCCAGACGCGTTCGGTGAGTGCCCAGACCGAGGGTTCACCAGCGTCCCTCATCGACTTGAAACCGACCAGCGGCTGGGACTACTGGCGTACGGTCGCCGCGCCGGTCCAGCTCGCGGCCGGAACGAACCAGGTGAAGATCGGCTGCCCGACCGAGGCGAGCTGCCACATCAACCTCGACACCGTCGCGTTCACCCAGGCCGACTCCCCGCTGCTGGCGCCGCACGCACCGCTGGGGGGCTACCGGCGGGGCCTGGACGGCGTCGACGGAGTGGCCCGGACCGTGCCGGGCCTGCTGTTCCACGACGGCTGGTCACTGCTCGACGACACGGCTTCGGCCCTGTGGCAGCCTAAGTCGAAGAAGGTCACCCAGCGACCCGCGGTCCCGGGCGGCTACCAGGACGGCTACGTCTTCGGTTACGGGCAGGACTACGACGCCGCGCTCGCCGACCTGGGCAGGCTCACCGGGCCCACCCTTCTGCTGCCGAAGTGGGCCTACGGCGTCTGGTACGCGGAGTACTACGACCGTACGGCCGCCGACTTCCAGGACGTCATCGTGCCCCGCTTCAAGGCCGAGGGGGTGCCGCTGGACGTGCTCGTGGTCGACACCGACTACAAGACCCCCGACCTGTGGAACGGCTGGTCGATCGACAAGACCAAGTTCCCCGACCCCAAGGGCTTCTTCGACTGGGCCCGTAAGGAGGGGCTGCACACGACCCTGAACATCCATCCGAGCATCATGGGCAACGACCCCCAGTTCGCGGCCGCGCAGGACAGGGCCAAGGGCAAGCTGGCCCGCACCGGATGCAACGGCGGGCCCGACTGCTATACCTTCGACTGGGGTGATTCCGACCAGCTGGCCTCCTACCTCGAGCTGCACGACGAGATGGAGAGCTACGGCGTGGACTTCTGGTGGCTGGACTGGTGCTGCGATGCCTCCCAGTCCACGCTGCCCGGGGTCACCCCGGACGCCTGGATCAACCAGCAGTACGCCGATCGCAACGGGTTCGCGTTCAGCCGGGCGTACGGTTCGCTGCAGGCCGGCGGGTACGGGAACCCGGCGCCGCTGCCCACCGGTCCATGGGCGGACAAGCGGACCACGCTGCACTTCACCGGGGACACCACCTCGAGCTGGGCGTCGTTGCAGGCGCAGGTGGGTTACACGCCGGGGGAGGGAGTAGCGACCGGGCTGGCGGCGGTCAGCCATGACATCGGTGGTCACACCGGCGGACTGCAGGAGCCGGGTTCGGAGCCGGGGAGCACCAAGCTGCCGGACGACCTGTACGCCCGCTGGGTGCAGCTGGGCACGTTCCAGCCGATCGACCGGCTGCACTCCAACCACAGCGACCGGCTGCCCTGGCAGTACGGGCCGGCTGCGGAGGCATCGGCCAAGAAGTTCCTGAAGCTGCGCCGCACCCTGCTGCCCTACACCTACAGGGCGGCTCAGGAGGCCACCCGCACCGGCACCCCGATCACACGCCCGCTGTACCTGGCCTACCCCAAGGAGCAGGAGGCGTATGCCACCGCGGGAACGCAGTACCTGTACGGGCCTGACCTCCTGGTCGCCCCGGTGACCTCCCCGGGGACCAGCGCCACCACGTCGGTCTGGTTCCCACCCGGCAGCACCTGGACCGATGGCTTCACCGGCAAGAAGTACCGAGGCGGTACCACGGCCGAGATCACGAGCACGCTCGACACCATGCCGGTGTTCGTGCGCTCTGGCGGCAAGGTGCCCGGCTTCTGAGAGGAAAGGGCTGCCGGACCGACTGCCCGGCGAGGGCACTCGAGTGGTAAGGGTCAGGCGGGGGCGAGGTTCCGCCGGGGCAGCGGGCTGGAGTAGACGACGTTGGTGGTGATCCCGCCCAGCGTGGCCAGCCTGCCGGTGATCCGCTCGAGGTCACGCATGGAACGGGCCAGCACCTTGAGCACGAAGCAGTCGTCGCCGGTGACGTGGTGCGCCTCGATCACCTCGGGGGTCACGTCGAGCAGGTCGTGCAGCGGCTTGTAGTTGCCACTGGGGTAGGCCAGCCGGACGAACGCGGTCACGCTGTAGCCCAGGGCCTCCGGATCAAGAACGGCGCTGTAGCCCACGATCACGCCGCTGTCGGTCAGCCGGCGCAGGCGCTCGGTGGTCGCGCTGGCCGACAGGCTGATGGCCCGGCCCAGGTCGGCGACCGAGATCCGGCCGTCCTCCTGCAGCTCCTCCAGAATGCGATGATCGGTCGCATCCAGTGACGGCCGTGGATTCGTCGACATGCTGCGCAAGCTACCAGCGAATCCACGGCCACAAGCCGTAGGTGCCGTGGGATGCCCATGGTGCCCACCGGCGTCCTCAGGTTGTCTGGAGGCATGAAAACCCCGCTCACAGCCGCCGCCTTCTTCGCCGCCAAACTCGCCTTCCAGACCGACCCGGCCGACCTCGCGGCAGCCCGGGCCGCCGGCGCCGCGCCCCTGGTCATCGACGTGCGCTCCGAGGAGGGATGGCGGGCCGGACGCATCCCGGGGGCAGTGCACATCCCCGGCCCGCGGTTGCTCGAACGCATCGGCGAGGTGGCACCCGACCTCGGCACCGCGATCGTCGTGTACTGCTGGGGTCCCGGCTGCAACGGCAGCACCAAGGCCGGTCTGGATCTCGCCACCCGGGGCTACACCGCGGTCAAGGAACTCATCGGCGGATTCGAGTACTGGGTCCGGGAGGGACTGGCGGTCGCCACCGAGACCGGCCGTACCCGCCAGGCGCCCGATCCCCTGGCCGCGCCGGTCTGAAGCCTAGGGCCGGTCTCGAGCCTAGGCTGGGGGCACCTCAGGTCCCCTGCCACGAAGGAGCCGCCCGTGTCCCCGGCCAATCCGCTCGACGAGGCCACCTGGGAACGCCTGGGCACACTGATGGACCAGGTGATCCCGCCCGACGAGTACCCCTCGGCCTCCCAGGCCGGGGGCGTCGGGTTCCTGGCCTCACTGCTGGCCGAGCGCCCCGACTGGATCGAGCGCCTGCAGGCAGTGGCCCGGGAGGCGACTGCGAGCGAACACTGGGACTGGTTCGCCGAGATGGTCGCGGGCGGCTACTACGCCGATCCGGCGAACGGCGGTAACGCCGGGGCGGCCTCGTGGCGCATGGTGGGCTGGCAGGCCGAACCTCTGGGGGGCTGGCCCGATCCGGTACCCGCCGCCGAAGCCGCGCGCACGATCGTCCATCCGAGGGATCTCGAAAGTCGTTACGACGCGATCGTGATCGGCTCGGGTGCCGGTGGCGGGGTGGCCGCCTGCGGTCTGGCCGAGGCCGGTCGCCGGGTGCTGGTGGTGGAGGCGGGCCAGTGGCCCTCGATCGACGAACTGCATCGCGATCATCTGCGGAACCCTCGTTCGGACTGGGGTCTCGCACCGCTGAGTGGTCCAACGGATGCTGAACATGTACGGGTGCTCGAAAACGGCCAAATAGTAACGCCGTTGGACGGGTCCTGGAACAACAACGCCTTCACCGCCGGTGGTGGCACCCGCGTCTACGGCGCCCAGGCCTGGCGTTTCAGCCCGCTCGACTTCCGCATGGCCTCCACCTACGGGGTGCCGGAGGGCAGTGCGCTCAAGGACTGGCCGATCTCCTACGAGGACCTCGAGCCCTACTACGAACGCGCCGAATGGGAGATCGGAGTCAGCGGAGGCCCGCACGACGGTCGCTGGGCCGGCCCCCGCGCTCGCGAGCTTCCAATGCCGGCGCTGTCCAGCGGATCTCGGCGGGAGCGCCTGGCCCAGGCCGCCGAGTCTCTGGGCTTCGGCACCGTGCCTGTGCCCCTGCTGATCAATTCGCGGCCTTACCTGGGCCGTCGCGCCTGCTCACAGTGCAACCTGTGTATCGGGTTCTCCTGCCCCGACGATGCCAAGAACGGCTCGCAGAACACCATGCTCACGCGGGCTTTCGCCACCGGCCGGGCGCAGATCGTCCTGGGCACAAGGGCTTCTCAACTGCTTACGGACGTCCATGGGCGCGTTGTCGGGGCCACTCTCGTCGGCGAGGTGGACGGGGTGGTGTGGCGGCGCGACATCCACGCCGCCGAGATCGTGGTGTCGGCCGGCGCGGTGGAGTCGGCGCGACTGCTGCTCAACAGCCGCAGCGATCGCGAACCCGACGGCATCGGCAACAACAACGACCTCGTCGGGCGCCATCTGCAGGGTCACGTCTACGGCGGTGCTCTCGGGCTTTTCGAGGATGTGGTCGAAGACCTGATCGGTCCGGGCCCGTCGATCGCCACCACCGACTACCGCCATCACAACGGCGACATCGTCGGTGGCGGCATCATTGCCGACGAGTTCGTGGCCACACCGGCCAACACCTACTGGTACCTGGTCAGCGCCGGCTTCATCCCTCGTACCGGCCCGGCGAGTAAGGAGGGCATGCGCCGTTACGTACGCCGCAGCCTGCGCCTGATGGGCCCGGTGCAGGAGATGACCTCGGCCGAATCACGGGTGCGGGTGGACGAGAACGTGCGCGACCCCTTCGGTGTGCCGGTGGCGCGCTTCAGCGGCAGCATCCACCCCGAAGACCTGCGCGCGCGGGACTTCACGAGCCGGACGAGCGGCACCTGGCTGCGAGCGGCCGGAGCGGTGAACGTTGCCGAGTTCGGCGGAGCGCGGAAAGGTCCTTCCGGGGGCCAGCATCAGGCCGGAACCCTGCGCATGGGCTCGGACCCGTCGAACTCGGTGGTGGACGAGTACGGCCGGGTGTGGGGGCACGAGAACCTGCGCATCATGGACGGTTCGGTGCACGTCACGAACGGCGGGGTGAACCCGGTGCTGACCATCTTCGCCACCGCCCTGCGCAGCGTGGAGCAGATGACCGGCGGATCACAGTGAGGTCGTGCCCCGCACCCGATGCCCGGTGGCGATCGACTCACCCGAGATCGCGCCCGCGCGCGGGGAAATCAGGAACGTGACCAGGTCCGCGATCTGCTCAGGACTGGACTCGCCCGGACGCCCCGGCTGCACCTCGGCCGCCGGATCCTCGGTCACCGGCCCCGGATTGACCACGTTCACCGTGACTCCCGACCCGGCAGCCCCGTCGGCCAGGTTCTTCGCCGCCACGATCAGCGCCGCATTGCGCACTGCCCCGGTCACATTGCCGGTCAGGAAGGCGTTCTGCCCACTGATCCCGACGATCCGGCCGTAACCGGCGGCGGTCATGACCGGCAGCGCCGCATTCACCAGCCGCAGGAACGACAACGCCTTCGCATCGACCGCCTCCAGCACCTGCTCCGGATCGGAGTTACGCGCCGGATCGAGCGTCTGCGCGCTCGGCGCCGCCGTCACCACCAGCCCGTCCAGCCGGCCGTGCTGCTCCAGCACCGCCGCGAACCCGGCCTGCACCGACTGCTGATCCTGCGCATCGATCACCAGCCCCTCCTCGGCATGCCGCGAGGCGACCAGCGCCGTGGCGCCCTCCTGCCGCAGCCGCCCCACCACCGCCCGCCCGATCAGCCCGGTACCGCCCACCACCAGAACGACGCGCCCACCCAGTTCAAGGTCCACGGCCACGACCCTACCGACCAAGGGCAAAGCAGAAACCGGGGACGACGCGAGCGCGTCGTCCCCGGTCCCCGTCGCTCACACCCGGGCGTCCTCGACCACGGGATCGGCGTCCGGTTCGGCCACGTGCCCGTCGGACAGTTCCTTCTCCGGCAGCAGGAAGGCCAGGACCAGGCCGACCGCGAAGATCGGGATCAGGTACAGGAACACCGGCGTCAGGGCGTGCTGGTAGGAGGCGATCACCGCGTCCTGGGCGGCCTGGGGCAGGGCGTGCACCAGGGCCGGGGTCAGCGAGTCGGCATTGCCCACGGCCTGGGCCGAGGACGCGTCCAGACGCTGGGCGAGCTGGTCGGTCAGGCGGCTGGTGAACACCGCTCCCACCGCCGCGATGCCCAGGGTGGCGCCGATCTCCCGGAAGAAGTTGTTCGCCGAGGTGGCGGTGCCGACGTCCGAGGCGGGGAAGTCGTTCTGCACGGCCAGCACCAGGGTCTGCATCATCAGGCCCAGGCCGGCGCCCAGGATGAAGACGTACACGCAGATCAGGGCGAGCACGGTGTCCACCGTGAGGGTGCTCATGGCCAGGGCGGCGACCATGACCAGGGCGACGCCGGCGATCGGGTACCAGCGGTAGCGGCCGGTGCGGCTGATCGCGTTGCCCGAGGGGATCGCCGCCGACATGATGCCGACCACCATCGGGATCAGCAGCAGCCCGGACTCGGTGGCGCTGACGCCGTAGACCATCTGCAGGTAGGTGGGCAGGTAGCCGATGATCGCGAACATCCCGACGCCGATCACGATCATGCCGATCAGCGTGGCCAGGTTGAAGATGCGGCTGCGGAACAGGTGCAGCGGGATCAGCGGTTCCTCGACGCGCGACTCCCAGACGAAGAACAGGACCCAGGCCAGGATGCCGCCGGCGCCGGTGCCCAGCACGATCGGGTCGGTCCAGTCGTACTCCGTGCCGCCCCAGTCGGCCACCAGCACGGTGCTGGTCACGGCCGCGGCCATCAGCACGAAGCCGACCACGTCCAGGCGGGCCTGGACCTGGCGCTTGGGCAGCTTGAGCACCACGGCGCAGACCACCAGGGCCAGGATGCCCAGGGGCAGGTTGATCCAGAACGCCCAGCGCCAGCCGATGCTGTCGGTGAACCAGCCGCCCAGCAGCGGGCCGGCCACGGAGGAGAGACCGAAGACGGCGCCGATGGGCGCCATGTACTTGGCCCGCTGACGGGCCGGCACCAGGTCGGCGATGATCGCCTGCGAGGTGATCATCAGGCCACCGCCGCCCAGACCCTGGATACCCCGGCCGATGATCAGCCAGGTCATGTCCTGCGCCAGTGCAGCGATGGTGGAACCGACCAGGAAGATCCCGATGCCCGACAGGAACAGCGTCTTACGGCCGATCAGGTCGCCGATGCGGCCGTAGACCGGCATCGCGATGGTGGCGGCCAGGATGTACGCGGTGGTCACCCAGGCCATGTGCTGCACGCCGTGCAGTTCACCCACGATGGTGGGCAGGGCGGTGCTGACGATGGTCTGGTCCAGCGCGGACAGCAGCATGGTGAGCATGAGACCGCTGAAGATCACCCAGAAGTTGGCGGGAACCTCGGAAGGCCCGCTGTTCTGCGGTGCTCGCGCGGCCGGCAGTGATTCGGCCATGGTGGAACTCTCCGGAAAAGAAGATTGAGGACGGGGGTGCGCGCCTTCGCGCGGGGATCTCGCCTCAGGGGGCGAGGAAGCTGTGGAACAGGGCCACGGTCTGCTCGACCTGGGGCAGCAGGTCCGGTGAGGAGTGCGGGCTGCGCGACCAGCTCTGCAGACCGGTCCGGATCGCCGAGAAGGCGAGCGAGGTGATCAGTACCGGCGTCACGTCGAGCGGGTCCAGGCCCAGGCGCTGGGCGGCGACCTCGCCCACGCTCCGCTCGAACCGCTCGAAGTTGGTCAGCATGGCCGCCATCAGCGCCGGATGCTGCTGAGCCAGTTCCATGACCTGGCTCAGCTCCTCGCGCTGGGGCTGGTTCTCCGACAACTCGCGCAGCAGCAGCCGGGTCAGGTCGCGCAGCACCTGCACCGGCTCCTGCCCGGGCTGGGCCAGGAACTCGGCCAGCGCGTCGTCGGGCAGGACCGTCGGCCCGGCGATGACGGCCGCCTCCTTCGATGGGAAGTAGTTGAAGAAGGTGCGCCGCGAGATGCCGGCCGCGCTGCTGATCATGTCGACGGTGACGTGCTCGAACCCGTGCTCGCCGACCAGCCGGAGGGTGGCCTCGTGGATCTCCCGCTCCGTCGCCTTCCGGCGCCGCTGCCGCAGATCACCCTGCTTCGCTTCCATACCTGCAAGTATTGCACGTCGTGCAAGTTTTGCGCGCTGAGCATTCGGGTGAACCTATGAAAGGCATTTTCGCTAATGGAGCGGAAATTCCGTTCCAAGATCGGTATATGCTTCCCAGATGGTTCGGTCAAGACAAGCTCTTGTGGGTGCGCATGCGTACCCGTACCCTGGCGCGGACGATCCAGGGAGGTCCGGCATGGCCGATGCGAATATCCGGCTACCTGAAGAGGCGAGAGACCGTCTGGCCGCAGTCGCTGCGGCTCAGGGCCTCTCGTTGAGGGCCTACTTGTCCCGCCTGGCCGCAGAAGTCGCAACCCCTGCGGAGCTGGCCGAGCGCGCCGAGCGGGCTCGGGCGGTTCTCCAGGAGTGGAACGGCTACGACCCGTCTGCGCAGAGCGCTGCCGACGCCCGCGCGGAGCTCAACCGCCGGCTGCGTGCGCTGCCGTCCGTGCAGCGGTGAGCCCGGCATCAGGGCACTGGGTGCAGATGCTGCACATCATCTTCGACGACTCCGCGCTCGTGGCCGCGGGCCGAGGCAACGCACTCGCTTCTGCGCTCATCGCTCAGGCGCATCCGATGCCCGCCCGGGGCCAGGACGATGCAGATCCGGACGAGGAGGCTCCGATCGCCCGGATCTACGTGGCTGCCTGTGCCCTGGTCGAGGCTGAGCGAACGCGTCCCGGTACCGGAGCGCACATCGCGGCCTTGCCGAACCTCGAGGTCCTTCCTCTGGATCTGGCTGCTGCACTGCAGGTGGCGGACTCGCAGGAGTGGGCGGCCTCGCACACGCTTCACGCTGCCCGGCCTTCCCCGGAGTTACCGGAAGGGGCGGTGGTTGCCACCACCCGGCCGGAAGAGTGGGCCGGTCGCCCCGTCCGGGTGCTGGATCTGTCCCCGTGAGGTCGTTGGCTGAGCGGCGCTCGCACCGGCTCCTGGCGAGCTGCGGGCGTCAGCTCTCGCGGTCGGTCCTGCCCAGGTGCTCGTGCTGCAGGATCCCCATCCGCAGGGCGTTGCGGTAGCGGCCGTCGGCGAAGTACTCCTCGCGCAGCTCGCCCTCGGTGACGAAGCCGGCCTGCTGGTAGATGTGGATCGCCTTGGGGTTCTCCACGCTGACGATCAGGTAGACCTTGTGCAGGTTGAGCACGGCGAAGGCGTAGTCGAGGGCCCGCGTGGTGGCCTCGCGGGCGTAGCCCCGGCCCTGGAAGCCCGGCGCCACGATGATCTGGAACTCGGCGGTGCGGTGGATGTAGTCGATCTCCACCAGTTCGACGATCCCGGCCCGCACGCCCTCGGGGGCCTCGATGACGAAGCGCCGCTCGCGGTTGTCGTGGATGTGCTGGGCGTAGATCTCCCGCAGTTCCTGCAGCGACTCGTAGGGCTCCTCGAACCAGTACGTCATGATCTTCGAGTCGTTGTTGAGCGTGTGCACGAAGTCGAGGTCGTCCGGTTCCAGCGCGCGCAGTCTGATCGTCACGCCGCTCATTACAGCAGCTCACCTCCAGGCCAGTACTGCCCGATTGGCCCGCGAGAACGATCTTGCGCCGGGCTACGGTCGCCGACCATGGAGATCCTCAGGTTCCGCGCCTTCACCACCCCCGGGACGGATCCGCTCTCGGGCAACCCGGCCGGGGTGGTGACCGGTGCCGACGACCTCACCGAGACGCAGATGGCGCAGATCGCGGCCGATCTGGGGTTCAGCGAGACCGCGTTCCTGTCCCGGATCAGTGCCGACGCGGCGCACGTGCGTTACTTCACGCCCCGCGCCGAGATCGCCTTCTGCGGCCACGCCACCATCGCCTCCGGCGTGGCCCTGGCCCGCCGCGGATCCGCCCCGACGGTCACCTTGACCACCGCCCTGCGCGGAGACGTACCCGTCGCCGTCACTCCCGAGACCGCCACCCTCACCGCGGTCGACAGCGCCGTTCACCCCCTGAACGACGACCAGCTCACCCCGCTACTGGCTGCGCTGCGACTGACCCCCGCTGACCTGGACCCCGAACTCCCGCCGGCCTTCGTACAGGGCGGCAACCCGCACCCCCTGCTCTTCGTGCGCACCGGCGTACTGGACCGACTCGACCACGACGACCAGGCCGTCCTCAATCTGCAGAACCAGAACGGCTGGGACGGCACCGTGCCGGTGGTCCACCGCCTCGCCGAGGACAAGTTCCACTCACGCAACCCCTTCCCGCGCGGCGGCATCCGCGAAGACCCGGCCACCGGCTCGGCCGCCGCCAGCCTGGGCTACTACCTGCGCGCCGGCGGCCACCTGCCCACCCCGGCCACGATCGAGGTCCGGCAGGGCGCCGAAGCCGGCCGCCCCTCACTGATCAGCGTCGAGATCCCCGACGACGGACGAGTCCGGGTGACCGGAACCGCCGCCGAGATGTAGCCGGTCAGATCAGCCGGGCGAACCACCGCAGCGAGAAGGCGGCGGCCACCAGGGCGAACAGGAACGCGCCGGCAGCGAAATAGGGCGCCAGTTCGCGGGCTTCGGTGGTCCAGGCGATCGACGAACCGATGTCGTCGTACACCTGCCGCAGCTGTTCCACGCTCTCGGCCTGGTAGGCCGTTCCGCCGGTCAGATCCGCCACCCGGGCCAGGGTTTCGGCGTCGGCCGGTACGCGCCGCTCGCGCTCGGTGCCCTCGTCGATCACGCCTTCGGGGGTGCCGTAGGCGATCGTCGACACCGGGACCCCGGCCTTCGCCGCCGCTGCGGCGGCAGCCTCGGGAGGACGTCCATTGATACTGGTTCCGTCGGAGAGCAGGACGATCCGCGCCGGGATCTCCTCCGTCTGGGCAGGATCGGTGGGCGTGAGCCGGGTCTGCAGGTCGCGCACCTGCTCGAGTGAGGTGAAGAGTCCTTCGCCGATGGCGGTGGAGGTCCCGAGCGAGAGGCCGGTGAGGGCGCGGCGGACGGCCGCGTGATCGGTCGTCGGAGAAGCCAGCACCGTGGCGAAGCCCTCGAAAGAGACCAGGCCGATGCGGTACTCGTCCGGAAGCTGGTCCACGAACTGGATGCCCGCCGCCTTGGCCGCCTCGAGCCGGTTGGGCTCCACGTCGGTGGCGCGCATGGAGCCGGACACGTCGATCGCGATCATGACGGTGGCCTGCTCGCGCTGCACCCGCACGTCCGCCTCCGGCCGGGCCGCCGCGGTCACGAGCAGTACCAGCGACACCAGGCCCAGGCCGCCGGTCAGCGAGCGGCGCCAGCCCGGTCGTTCGGGAACGAGTCGTTGCAGCATGTCCGGGGAGGCGAAGCGGGCGGCGAAGTGCTGGCGCCGGCGGCTGACGAAGAGCGCGGCGACCAAGAACCCGGCCAGGGGGACCAGGAGCAGGAGGAACCACGGGGAGAGGAAGGTCATCGGGCGCAGGCCCGGGCCTGAGGGCGAGAATCCGGCATGACGTAAACCTCAGCATGCGCCCCCGAAAGCCTGCGGAAGGCCAGTCGAAAGGGGAGCGAAAGGGCCGCGACGACCAGATACCGTCGCGGCCCGCCCGAACTACTGCTGCTGGTTGCGCATCACCGCGAGATTGCCGAGGTTGGTGGTCACCTGACGCACCAGCACGAACCCGGCTGCCCGGGCCTCCGCCGCCAGTTCTTCGGCCGTACGCCCCGCCGCGATCCCGCGCAGCCCCTGCTGCACCACATCGGTCGGGCCGGCGGGCTGCTCCTGCAACACCAGCAGCCCGTCGGCGGTCAGCGCCCGGCGCAGCGCGCTCAGCGTGCCGGGCCGGCTGTTGTCGGGGAAGAACGCCTGCGCCCAGTAGGCCACCTTGAAAACGGCCCGCTCGTCGAGCGTCTGGGCATCAGCGCACCGCAACTGCACCTGCTCGGTCAGGCCCAGTTCGTCGCGGCGGCGCTCGGCCTCGGCCACAACCTCGGGCACGATGTCCACGCCGAGGAGCTTCAGGTGCGGATACAGCTGCGCCGTGGTCAGCAGCGCTCCGCCGATACCGCAGCCCAGATCGAGCATCGGCCCGCCACCGGCCAATTCGGCCTCGACCTCGGGAATTGCCGCGTACACAGACCGGTAGAGCATCTGCGTCACCGGATCGGCCACAACCCCCGAATCTTTAGCCACGATCAACGCCTCGGTGCCGGTCAGGCCAGGGACCGTGCCGTCCAGCTTCTCCAGGGCGGCCAGGTCGAGGCGCACCGAGGCCAGCACACTCTCCAGATCTACCCCCGAGGCCCCGTTGACCAAGGCGGCGAACGCGGGCGTCAGTTGGTAGGCGCCCGCGGTCTCGGTCACCACACCGACCTGCTTGAGGACGTCTGTCACGCCTTGGGTGCGCTCGGGCGCCCAGGACGGTGTGGTCAGGTCGGGGAGCGGGGTGGGTTCACGCAGCGTGTCCAGCCAGCCCAGCCGGTGCACGGCTTCCAGGATGGCCAGCGTCTGCGCGCCCTTCGCCCACTCGCGGATCACGCCGCGGGCCCCCAGGGCCTCGATCAGCGCCGGCTGCTGCTCGGACATGGTTCAGTCTCCAATGCGCTCGTCTTCTCGGGCGGACGGGACTGGATGCCGCAGGTCGCCGGAAACTGCGCCGAATCTGCTGTGATCCGGGTCTCAGCCCGGATGGTGCGTGCCGTAGGAGATACCCATCCGCGCCACCCGGCCCTGTTCCAGGCTGAACAGCGCAACCATGGTGGGCGGGCAGTGCTCCGGGTCCGACGGCGGATTGACGAAGTCCGCCTCCCACAGCAGCACGTCCTTGCTGGCCATCGTGTGATGCAGCCGCACCCCGACGTCTGCACTGAACGTCCAGTCCAGCATGTCCAGCAGCAGCGAACGGTCGCCGTGAATGAGGCCCATGACATCGACCAGGGCGTGCGGGTGGTACCAGTCCTCGACGACCGTGCCGAAGCTGCCGTCGAGCATCGACCCGACGATCTGGGCCGACTCCCGGTGCCAGGCCTCGGCCCGGGCCCCGGCCTCGTCGAACGAGGCCTCCGCGGTCTGCCGGAGCTGCTGGGCCAGGGCCCTCCGCCCGTCCCGGAGCCGGCTCGCCACCGTGTCGGGGGAGATGCCGCACAACGCCGCGATCTGCCGGTACTGCGTGACCCCGCTGAAGTAGCGCAGCATCATGACCTCGCGGATCGGCGCCGACAGCCCGTCCAGGCCGCGGCGGATCCAGTCTGCGGTGGCGGCCTGCTCAAGCCTCTCTTCGCCAGGCGAAGTCACCGGCGGCAGCAGCAGTCCGGGGTCGGCCACCGGCACCGCCTTGCGTGCCCGCAGTTGCTGGCGGCAGTTGTTGCGCACCGCAGCTTTCAACCAGGGGACGACGGCGCTGGGCTCGCGTAGCTCGGGTAACCGTTGCAGGGCGGTGAGCAGAGCGTCCTGCACCGCGTCCTCGGCGTCGTCGGTGTATCCGAGCAGGGCGATCGCGGTGGCCCGCAGAGCGGCCCGGTGCCGCTCGACCAGCGCCGCGAACGCGGCCATGTCGCCGGCCTGCGCCGACCGCACCAGGCTCTCGTCCAGTTCCTCCGCCATCCGTTCATGATCCCCCGATCACGTCCCGGGCTCTGCGCAGGAACAAAGTGTCGTCAGAGAGCAGTTTGTTCATGCGTAGCGCCACCGGAACCCACCCAGGCACGCGGGGAACTGCCCAGGTGCTGGGTGAAGACCCGGGAGAAGGACGAGGCGTTGGCGTAACCGAGGTGTGCGGCCACGGAGGCCACCGGGGCGCCGGCGCGCAACTGCTGCTGGGCCAGCGTGAGGCGCCACTGGGTGAGGTACTCGCCGGGGGCCAGGCCGATCTGCTTCTTGAAGTGCGCGGCGAACGCGCTGCGGGACATCTTGGCCTCCCGGGCCATGGTCTCCAGATCCCAGTTCTGCGAGGGGGATTCGTGCAGGGCCAGGAGCAACGGGGCCAGGCGGGGGTCGGCCAGCCCGGTGAACAGGCCGGAGGGCAGGCCGAGTTCGTTCACGTGGTCGAGGATCCAGCGCAGCAGCTGGATCAGGACCACCTCGAAGAGGCGGTCGGCGACCAGGCGGCGGCCGCAGCGCACCTGGTCGACCTCGTCGAAGAGCAGCTGCAGGGCCGGGTCGAGCCCGGCGACGTCGGCGAGCGGGAGCACGATCACCGGGGGCAGGGCGCGCACGATCGGGTGGGTGGGCCCGCCGTCGAAGTCGAGGGCGGCGCAGGCGAAGTCCGAGTCTTCGGTGGGGGCGTTGTGGAAGGCGTGCTCCAGCGGGCGTGGGTAGAACAGCAGGGTGGGGCGGTCGATCTCCAGGCGCTGCAGCCCACCTCCGGGCTCCTGGTGGGTCACCGCCATCTCGCCCTGGCGCAGCACGTGCAGGAACCCGCGGCCGGGCTGGGCGGCGAAGGTGGTCACGCCGCACAGGGGCCCGGTGTGGAACAGGCTGGTGCTGACCCGGAACATCTGCAGCAGCGGCGAGATGCGGTCGAAGTCGCTCACCGGGCCAGTCTAGGACGATCGGCTAAGAAGTGAAGACTTTCTGGCACGTATCGTCCGGCCGCTGGCTGCAGTCTTGTCTCACGGCCCACCGATCAGGTGGGACGAGGAACAAGAACAAGGAGCCTGTCATGGCCAACGTCCCGCTCGTCGACCGCGAGTCCGCCACCGGCCCGGTCAAGGAGCAGCTGGACCAGATCAACGCCGCGTTCGGAACCGTGCCGGCGATGTTCAAGGCGGTGGCCAACTCCCCGGCCGCCCTGCAGAGCCTGTGGGGCGCGTTCGGCGCCTTCGGCGGGGGCACGCTCGGGCCCGCCCTCGGTGAGCAGATCGCCGTGGCGGTGGCCAACCGCAACGCCTGCGAGTACTGCCTGGCCGCCCACACCGCGCTCGGGCGCAAGGCCGGCCTGAGCAAGGACGCGCTCAGCGCCGCGCAGGACGGCCGGTCCGAGGACCCGAAGGTCGCGGCCCTGCTCGACTTCGCCCTGAAGCTGGTGAACGAGCGCGGCCAGGTCTCGGCCGCCGACGTCGAGAAGCTGCGGGAGCACGGCTGGGACGACGAGCAGATCGTCGAGACCATCGCCCAGGTCGCGCTGAACCTGTTCACCAACTACGTGAACATCGCCCTGGACGTGCCGGTCGACTTCCCGACCGTCTCGCTGCGCAGGGCCGGCTGAGAGGTCGCCCCGGCCGGGCCCACGCCGGGCCCGGCCGCCGCGCTGAGCTGATCGGGTGAGGGCCGTCCGGGGTGCTCAGGCCCCCGGCGCCCGCCGCCGACGACGCTCCTGCCACGTCGGGCAGCTGTGCTGCGAGCGGGAGGAATCCTTTTGTCGGATCAGACGGCCCTCACCCAGGACCAGCTCGAGCGGCTGGCCGAGCTCACCAGCCTGGTCGAGGCCTACGAACGCGGCTCGGCCACGGCCGAGTACAGCCCCGACGGCAAGCTGCTGCGGGCCAACCAGCAGTTCGCCGACCTGGTGGGCCACGCTGCGGACGGCATCGTCGGCCAGGAGCACCGGGCGTTCGTGTCGTCCGACGTCGCCGCGTCGGCCGAGTACACCGGCCTGTGGGAGCAGCTGCGCACCGGCAGCAACCCGACCGGGGAGTTCCGGCTGGTCTGGCAGGACGTGCACCAGGATCTCTGGATCCGCTCCACCTTCCTGCCCGTGCGCAACGCCACCGACCAGGTGGTGAAGGTGGTCGAGTACGCGCTCGACGTCACCCCCGGCAAGCGGGCCACCGCCGACGCGCAGGGCAAGATCCAGGCGATCAACCGTTCCCAGGCGGTGATCGAGTTCGACCTGGAAGGTCACATCCTCGACGCCAACGACAACTTCCTGGCCCTGGTCGGCTACTCCCGCTCCGAGGTCGTGGGCCAGCACCACCGCATGTTCGTCACCCCGGAGGATGCCAAGTCCGCTGCCTACCAGGAGTTCTGGCGGCACCTGGGGGCCGGCGAGTTCGTCTCCGGCGAGTTCCACCGGCTGGGCAAGGACGGCCGTGAGGTCTGGCTGCAGGCCGTCTACAACCCGATCCTGGGCATCGACGGAAAGCCCTGGAAGGTGGTCAAGTTCGCGGTCGACGTGACCGCCGCCAAGCTGGCCAACGCCGAGTTCGAGGGCAAGGTAGCAGCGATCAACCGCTCGCAGGCGGTGATCGAGTTCGACCTGGACGGGCACATTCTCGACGTCAACGACAACTTCCTGAACGCCGTCGGCTACACCCGCGACGACGTCGTCGGCCGGCACCACCGGATGTTCGTCGCGCCCGAGACCGCGCAGTCGCACGAGTACGCCGACTTCTGGCGCAGTCTCGCCGAGGGCGAGTTCGTCTCCGGCGAGTTCCACCGCTACGGCAAGGACAACCGCGACGTCTGGCTCCAGGCCACCTACAACCCGATCTTCGGGCTGAACGGCAAGCCCTGGAAGGTGGTCAAGTTCGCCAGCGACATCACCCTGGCCAAGGCCCGCAACGCCGACTTCGAGGGCAAGATCACCGCGATCCGGCGCTCCCAGGCGGTGATCGAGTTCGACCTCGAGGGTGTCGTTCTGGACGCCAACGACGCCTTCCTCGAGCTGATGGGCTACACCCTGGAGGAGGTCCGGGGCCAGCACCACCGGCTGTTCGTGGCCCCCAACGAGACCGGCACCCCCGAGTACGCGGCGTTCTGGGACAAGCTGGCCCGCGGCGACTTCCACTCCGCCGAGTACCGCCGGATCGCCAAGGACGGCCGCGAGGTGTGGATCCGGGCCACCTACAACCCGATCCTCGACGCCGACGGCAGGCCGGTCAAGGTGGTCAAGTTCGCCCACGACGTCACCGCCGAGAAGCTGCGCAACGCCGACTTCGAGAGCCGGGTCGCGGCGATCGACCGCTCGCAGGCGGTGGTCGAGTTCAGCCTCGACGGGCGGATCCTCACCGCGAACGAGAACTTCCTGCGCACCATGGGCTACTCGCTGACCGAGATCGTCGGTCAGCACCACCGGATGTTCTGCACCGGCGACTACGCCACCTCCGACGAGTACCTGGAGTTCTGGGCCCGGCTGCGCAGCGGCGAGTTCCGCTCCGGCCGCTTCCACCGGGTCGGCAAGGGGGGCCGGGACGTGTGGATCCAGTCCAGCTACAACCCAATCCTCGACCTGTCCGGCCACCCGGTGCGGGTGATCAAGTACGCCTACGACATCACCGACCAGGTCCGCCTCGAACAGCAGCTCAACGCCCAGGTGGCCGCGATGAGCGGCACCACCTGATCCCGGATCACGAGGCCGGGCCGGGAAGGCCCGGGAAGCCGACCTGAGGACGCGGGTGGGCACCGATGCGCGATCGGTGCCCACCCGCGTCCCCAGTTCGGTTCGGGTCGGCGTCAGATTCCTGTCAGGAAGGGGATGCGCGCCGTCAGAGTTCGGTCAAGGTCTTTCTCGCTCGTCCCGTCCGGCCCGTTACTGGTTCCACCGCAGCCGCGGTGAAGGACGCGGCGGCCAGGACGAGAGAAGGACGATCCGCAGTGAGAACGATCGGATTGCTCGGCGGGACCAACTGGTCCGAGACGGCGCGCTACTACCGTCTGGCCAAGGAGGTGCTGCGGCAGCGGGACGATGCGCGGGGAACCCGCCTCCTGCTCGACTGGGTGGACGATCACGAGCTCGAGTACCTCCAGGTCACCGTCGACTGGGACGGGGCCGCCGGGCTGCTCGGGGAGCGGGCGGCGTCGATGCGGGAGGCCGGGGCAGGATCGATCATCCTGTGCGGCAGCCTGCACCCGGAGGTGAGCTGGCGGGTGATCCGGGAGCTGAGCGTCCCGGTCGTCGCCCTGCACGAGGCGGCCAGTGCCGACGACGTGGAGGCGGCTGTGCAGCAGGTGCTTTCGCTCAGCGCCGCCGCGTCTCGTCAGCTCTGAAGCACAGCATGCTCAGAAGTCTGACCCAGGCCGACTGTGCGGCCTGGCAGCAGCTGGCCCAAGCCATCCATGACGCCCACGCACACAGCGCCCCGTTCTCTCCCCAGGCCAGTCTCGACGCGTTCCACGGCTCGGTGGACTGCAGCGGAACCCAGCTGATGGGGACG
Source organism: Kineosporia rhizophila (assembly GCF_021277265.1). Lineage (GTDB taxonomy): Bacteria > Actinomycetota > Actinomycetes > Actinomycetales > Kineosporiaceae > Kineosporia > Kineosporia rhizophila. The sequence continues at coordinate 80,302 of NZ_JAJSOH010000016.1, read as the reverse complement.
TTCAGCGAGAGCGGCACGTTGGTGGGCTACTTCCGGCTCCGGCCCGGCCGGCGATCGGAACTGCTCGGTGCGGGCGGCGTCCATCCGGATCACCCCGGGCGGGCGACCGGTTCGCTGCTGATGACGGCGATGCTCGAGCAGGCCCGGCGCACAGCCGGTGGCGCCACCCGGATCCGGGTCTCGGCCGATCCGGCGGACCGGATGTGGACAGACGCGGTCCTGGCCCGGGGCTTCGCGGCCGACGGCGGAGCCATCACGATGGAGCACACCCTGCGCGGCCTGCCCTCGATGCCGCCGCCGGAGGGGTTCTCGATCGCGCCGCTGGATCCTGCCCATCAGCCGCAGGTGATGCTGGCCCTGCACAACGAGGTGTTCGCCGACGTGCCGGGCGCTCACCACTGGTCGGCCGCCGACTGGCAGGAGCAGATGCTGGCCAAGCCGCAGCTGCGGCCGGACCTGTCCTTCACGATCAGCCACGGCGATAGGCCGGTCGGGTACCTGCACGCCGAGGAGTGGCCCGGCGAGCGCCGTGAGGTCTGGATCGCCCGGGTCGGGACCCGCCGCGAGTACCGTCAGCGTGGCGTTGCGGGTGCCCTCCTGAGCCACTTCCTGAGTGCCTGCGCCCGAGCCGGTTTCGAGGTGGCCGGGCTCGCAGTGGCTCTCGGCAACCCGTCCCGGCCGGAGAACCTGTACACCAGCCTCGGCTTCCACGTGGAGTCGCGAGCCTTCGACTACGTGCTGCCGTTGCGGTGAGGAGCCGGTCGGCGTGGTGGGGCGTCGTTGCGACCGCCCCACCACGGGCCGCGCTACCTGATCGAGACGATGCTCCCCGGCCCGCTCGGCGAGGCGAGCGTTCCGGCGTAGAGGTTGCCGTGGGCGAACTGCAGCGACAGGGCGTTGGGCAGGTCGACGTACTTGGAGACCTTGCCGTTCTCCACCTTGGAGATGCGTCCGGCGAACATCTCGGCCACGTAGATGCTGCCCTTGGGGTCGACCGCGAGGTTGGTGGCGCCCAGGAAACCACCCGCGACCGTGGTGACCTGGCCCTGCCAGTCCACGTGGACGACTGAGCCGCGGGCGCCCAGGCTCGGGTCTTCCGGGCCGCCGGGCAGGAGGCTGACCAGCAGGCCGGTCTTGGTCACCTCGACGTCGGTGGGCACCGACTCGAAGTGGTAGACCGCGCCGACCACGCAGGCGGGCAGGCCCAGCGCGTCGGCCCCTTCCTGGGTGATCGTGCTCGCCTGGCGCGGCAGCACGGCCAGGGTGCTGACCTTGCCCTTCTCGTCCACCTTGAGCAGGTCGTTGCCGCCGGCGTCGGCCACCACCCACGAGGTCTTGTCCAGCGCGGCCACGGCGTAGGGGTGGGAGTCGACGCCGCCGTTGTACTTGGCGCCGCCCCAGGCTGCGAACGCTGCCTCCTGGCACGGCGTGGGGTTGTCGATGCCGTACGAGACGGCCTGGTCGGGGTTGCTGGTCTTGTCGTAGGCCAGCAGGTCCGCGGTGTGCGTCTGCTTCTTGCCCTTGATCACCAGTTCGGCGCGGGTGGTCGGGCCGCCGTTCTCGGCATCGCCCTGCTGAATGCCGTAGGCGACGTCGCCGCGGGAGTTCATCGCCAGCGCGCTGAGGCCCTCCGGCGTCTTGAACAGCTCGTACAGCTTCTTGCTGGACAGCTTCGACACGGTCGAGGCGGCGCCGTCGGAGACCAGGAGCGTCTTGCGGCCGTAGGTGATCTGGAACGGTGCCTTGACCGAGGTGTCGAGCACCTTGATCTTGGGCGGGCGGGGCTTGGCCGGGTCGGCGGCGAACGCCGTGGCCGGAGCGGTGACCAGGGCGATGGTGGCCGCCGCCGCGAAAACGGTGCGCGTGGTGGTCTTCAGGCGGGTCATGGCCGGCCGTGAAAGCGTCATCCTTCTTCTTCCCCCAAGTAGATGCTGACTTTTGTCAGCCAGGACGAGCGGATGCTGGCACGGGGGTCTGCGCGTGCGAGGGGGAACGCGGCACTTCTGAACGAACGCTCCGGCCGGGGTACGCCGAACGTCCGGGCGGGTCGCTGCGCTACGGTCAGGGTCCGTGACGACGCTGAACGCTTTGTGGTCTTTCGCGCTCGTGGTGGGCCTGCTCACCCTGACCCCCGGCCTGGACACCGCCCTGATCGTGCGGACCGCGGCCATCGGGCACTCGCGACGCGCCTGGGGCGTGGTCGCAGGCATCCAGACCGGCACGCTGACCTGGGGCATTCTGACCTCCCTGGGCATCACCGCGGTGCTGACGGCCTCGGCGCTGGCCTACGAGGTACTGCGCTGGGCGGGCGCGGCCTACCTGCTCTGGATGGGCCTGAGCATGCTCTGGAGCACCCGACGTCCGGCCGCCGGGGAACCAACGATGGACGAGTCGGGGCCGGCGACGGGGGAGGGCGGCGGTTTCCGGTCGGGCTGGCGTCAGGGCACGGTGACCAACCTGCTCAACCCCAAGATGGGCGCGTTCTACGTGGCGTTGCTGCCGCAGTTCATCCCCGCCGGGGCCTCACCCCTGACCTTCGGTGTGCTGCTGGCCTGCGTGCACATCGCACTGGGCGTGGTCTGGTCGACGATTCTGGTGCTCGTCGCCCGCCGCCTGCGCAACGTGCTGCAGCGCCCCGCGGCCCGGCGGGTGATGGACCGCGTCACCGGAACCGTCATCGCGGGCTTCGGCATCAAGCTCGCCGCCAGCAGCCACTGACTTCGAGCTACTCCTGACCGGCGGCGGGCACTCGCCGCACCGTGGCCCCGGCCCGGATGGCGCGGGGGATCTCCGCCACCTGATCAACTGCCTCCAGAACACCGGCCACATCGTCCGCGCCGGCGGGACTGTCGACTTCGACGCTGTACGTGATGCCCTGCGAGACCCAGGTATCGGTGTCGAAGTCGCCGGTCGCCGAGACCCGCACCCCGGCGACCGCGACGCCCAGCCGCTGCGCCTCGCGGTACACGTCGTTCAGGACACAGCCGGCAGCCGACAGATGAAGCAGGTGGGCGCCGGTGAACGCTGCCTGCACCGCCACCCCCTCGTCGCTCCAGCGGTGCGGGAAGTGCACCGCCTCCGGGTCGGTGCTGCGGTAGGAGCCTGCGCTCACGGTGACACCGAGATCGTCCACGACATCAGCATGGCACCGCGGCCGCGAATGTGAAGAGGCGAGGGCCGGGCGGATGTGCAAGCCTGCCGGGCAACATCAGAACGCGATGGAGGTTAGCTCGTGCAGATTCAGGTCCAGACCGACAAGCACGTCAAGACCGAGACGGACTGGATCGAGGATGAGCTCGAGTCGGCGCTCACCCGCTACGCCGACCAGCTCGTCCGGGTCGATGTCCACCTGAGCGACGAGAACGGCGACAAGCCCGGCAACGACGACATCAAGTGCAGCCTCGACGCCCGCCTGGCCGGCGTGAAGTCGCTGGTCGTGACCGACTCGGCCGGCAACGTGGGCGACGCCTTCCGCGGCGCCCTCGGCAAGCTGACCAGGTCGCTGGAGCACAGCACGGCCAAGCTCGCGGCCCGCCGCGGACGCGACTCGATCCGTACCCCGGCCGAGATGCCGGAACTGCCCGAGGAAGTCGTCTCCCAGTAACCGTCCGCCGTCCCGGCCGGTGAGGTCACCGGCCGGGACGGCCCCTGCGCCGGTCACGGCCGCCAGGCGTTCACCACGTCCTCGGGCCCCCAGACCAGGTCGACGTCCTCGGTGAGCTGGGTGCCGGAACGCGAGACCACGACGAGCCCCGAGTGCTCCGGGTCGAAACCGGGCACCTGCTCGAGCCCGCGCCGGAGCTGACGTAGGTCGTGGGTCTCGAAAGGGGTGTTCAACCACTTCAGAGAACCACCGAAATGAACTGTGGACGCCAGTGGTCCCCGATCGGCCCCGATCAGGTCGATCTCGGGGTCGAACTGCCGGTTCCACCAGCCGCCCACGACCTGAACTCCCGGCCAGGGCAGATCCCCGGTGACAGCGGCCTCTTCGAGGGAGGCACGCATCAGCGGTTCCACCGCCCGGCCGCGCCAGCTGCTCCACCGGTTCTGGAAGAGAGCGAAACCCGCCTGGGAACGACCGCGCTCACTCAGATTGTGGACGTCTCGTAGGACGGCGAGGTAGAGGCGGAGACTGGTGTCGGCCACCCGGTACAGAGCGGGCTTCCCAGCACTGACGGACAACGGCTGGTCAACTGCCAGCACCTGCTTGTCTTCACTGAGCTGACGCAGCAGGGGAGAGAGCGTCCCGGAAGCGATGGCTCCACCGCGGCCTCCAGCCGCGCCGGCAATGTTGCTGAACGCCCGCGAAGCTCCGCCGACCGCCTCGAGAACCCGCCGGGAAGCATCCGGGTTGGCAAATTCGGCAAGGTGTCGTCCTGCTCGGCGAGCCGGGGCACCTCGTCGAGGACGACGATGGAGGGGCTGTCGGGCAGAGCTGAGGCCAGGAGGCGGAACAGGTCGCCCCACCCACCGGAGGGTGGGGCGCTAGGGAGGAGATCAAGATCCCTGGGCAGGTCGGATTCCGTCAAGGCGGACAGGAACTGAACGGCAGATTCGGTGACGGAGGCACCTTCCTGCTGCGCCGTGACACCGCGGCGGCGTAGGCCTTGGAGCTGGTCCGGGGGTGCGCTCGAAGGTGTCGCGGTCGACCTCGTGCCCGCCGAACTGGCTGCTAGCGTCTTTCGGGGTTGTCCGGTGGGAGGGGATCTTCGGTGAAGCGTTCTGGGTTCGTCGTCGGGGGAGTGAGCGCGGCGGTCGTGCTGGCGGCGGTGATCGCCTTGCTCAACCCGTTCGGTGCGAGTGCGGTGACCCCCTCGGCCGACCTGACGGTGGCGGCCACGAAGAAGCCCAAGGTCGTGGGCTACTACACGAACTGGGCCACCTACCGCGGCGCCGTCGGGCAGGTGAAACAGCTGCACACCAGCGGTGCGGCGGCCAAGCTCACGCACATCGTCTACGCGTTCGGCTCGGTGGAGAACGGCCGGTGCGGGCTCAGCGACGAATATGCCGACCACCAGAAGAGATTCACTGCCGCCCAATCGGTCAGCGGCCGCGCCGACCAGGCCTCGCAGAAGGTTGCGGGCAACTTCAACCAGCTGCGCCAGCTGAAGAAGAAGCACCCGAAGCTGAAAGTGCTCTGGTCGTTCGGCGGCGGCTCCGGCTCGGCCGGCTTCACCCAGGCCGCGCTCGACCCCACCGCCTTCGCCCGCTCGTGCCGGGCCCTGGTCGAGGACCGGCGCTGGGCCGACGTCTTCGACGGCATCGACATCGACTGGGAGTACCCCAACGCCTGCAACGTCACCTGCGACGCGAGCGGTTACAACGCCTACCCGGTCCTGCTGAAGGCGGTGCGCAGGGCCTTCGGCACCGACCTGGTGACCTCGGCGATCACCGGCGACGGGCAGCCCGGCGGCACGCTGTCGAAGGCGAACTACGCGCTCGGCGCGAAGTACCTGAACTGGATCATGCCGATGACGTACGACTACCACGGCACGTGGGAGCCCGAGGGCCCGACCGCGCCGCACTCACCGCTGGGCGACTACCCCAGCGCCACTGTCGGCGGCTACGACTCCAAGACCGTGATCGCCAACCTGAGGGCCCAGGGCGTGCCCTCGAGAAAACTGTTGCTGGGCGTGCCCTTCTACGGTCGGGGCTGGACCGGAGTCACCCAGAAGAAACCCGGCGGCGCGGCCACCGGCCCGGCCAAGGGCACTTTCGAGGCCGGCATCGAGAGCTACAACGTGCTGGCGAAGACTTGCCCGCCCACCGGTGTCGTGGGCGGTACGGCCTACGCCAAGTGCGGCCGCAACTGGTGGAGCTACGACACCCCGAAAACCATTGCCGGAAAGATGAAGTACGCCAAGAACCAGAAGCTGGGCGGGGCCTTCTACTGGGACTTCTCCGGGGACACGGCCAAGGCCTCGCTGACCAAGGCCATCGCCAAGGGGCTGAAGTAGAGGCAACCCCTCAAAGCCCCGAAGACGTATCACTGGCGGAAGTGCTGAGGCATGGTCGCTGGGAGGAACCCTCGTGGGGCACGACGAGCCGGACCTGTTGGGACGAGAAAGAACCCGACTACCTGAAGGCGTCCGGGATGCGCCGGGACGGCTTCATCAACCCGTAGAGGGGAGCGGGGCCGGTGCCCTCACCACTGCCTGCGTTGCGTGGCCTTGGGCCCGGCGACCAGGGTGGCAGGGGGCACGTCCTCGGCCACGACCGCTCCGGCGGCGATCACAGCGTCGGCGCCGATGCTGACGCCGGGCAGGATGGTGGCCCCCGCCCCGATCCAGACGTTCTCGGCCACGTCGATCGGGGCGCCGGTGAGCCATTCCCGGCGTTCCGTGGGGTCGACCGGGTGCCCGCCCGTGATGAAGGTGACCTTGGGCCCGACCATGACGCGTTCGGCCAGGCGGATGCCGGCGTAGTCGAGGAACGTGCAGTTCTGGTTGATGAACACCCGCTCGGCCAGGTCGAGGTTGAGCCCGTGGTCGGTGAAGAAGGGCGGGTAGATCGTGACCCGGGCGGGCAGGGGCCGGCCCAGGATCTGCTCGAGCAGCTCGGCGCGGCCGGCCTCGTCGTCGAAGGGCAGGACGTTCAGGCGCGAGGTGAGTGCGGTGACCCGCAGCACCCGCTCGGACATGGCCCGGAACTCGGGGCTGTGGATGCGCAGGAACCGGTCTCGGGACACAGCCCGACCCTACGGCCTGCCCGAACCTTGCCGAGGCCGTACGCGTCGTCTGATGATCAGCTGCATGGACCGTCATGTCACCCTCGAGCGCCTGCACAACTTCCGGGATCTGGGCGGGTACCGCACCGTCGACAACCGTCAGGTCGTCACCGGAACCGTCTACCGGGCCGACTCGCTGGGCAAACTCCAGGGGCCGGACTGGGAAACGTTCCTGCAGCTGGGTATCCGGACGGTGATCGACCTGCGCTATCCGTGGGAGATCGAGACCAAGGGACGCGTTCCCGAGGCGGAGCGCTTCACCTACGTCAATCTGAGCATCGAGCACCGGCCCTACGATCAGGCCACCATCGATCCGGACCTGGACCCCTGGCGTTACCTCGCCGACCGGTTCGCGGAGGTGGCCGAAGACGGTGCACAGGAGATCCGCCAGGTGATCGAGCACCTGGCCGAGGATCCCGGGCCCCTGGTCTTCCACTGCACCTCGGGCAAGGACCGGACCGGTCTCGTCGCCGCCCTGGTGCTCACCCTTCTGGACGTGCCCCGGCCGGACGTGCTGGCCGACTTCGCACTGACCGAGCTGGCCACGGACCGGCTGGCCGCCGACTGGCGAACGGCCAATCCGGGGCGCACCCTGTCCTGGCCCTCCTACGGCCGTGCTCCGGCGATCATCATGGAACTGGTGTTCGCCGACCTCGAGGCCACCTACGGTTCCGTGCCCGGCTATCTGAAAGACAAGGTCGAACTGAAGGACGAGACGGTTCGGCTTCTGCGGCGACGGCTCCTGGTCGATGGGTAGGGTCGGGAGACGCGCGCGGAAGCATCCTTGTCGGTGGTCGCTGCCAGCATGCCCGTATGACTCCCTGGGACCTGCTGAGCCTTCACGAAGCCCTGCGCGCCGGCTGGGCTGCCGACACCTGCTCCCCGGACGATCTCGAACGTTCAGGGTGGCAGCCGGAGAACCCGGCGTGGGGGCACTGCGACATCACCGCCCTGATCGTCAACGACATCTTCGGCGGTGATCTGGTGGTGGGTGAGGTTCACCACGAGGGGGAGAGGCAGGGGTTTCATTGGTGGAACCGGTTGGCCTCCGGTGCGGAGATCGATCTGACGCGCGAACAGGTCCGGGAGGGGCAGGTCGTCTCCGCCGCGCGAGTGGTCACCCGGCCCGCCGGACCGTTGCCCCGACGCGGGCCGGAATACCTGCTGCTGCGTCAGCGGGTGGCCGAGCGTATCGGCGGGCTCCCTGGACCGGCTGCCTGAGCAGGCCGAACCCGGTGGTCGGGGGCAGGATGGGCCGGTGCCCGAAGGCGACACCGTGTATCTGCTCGCCCGCCGTCTGAACGCCCGCCTGCGCGGCCAGGTGGTGCGGCGCTCGGACCTGCGGGTGCCGCAGCACGCCACGGCGGACCTCTCCGGGGCCACGCTGGTGAAGACCGACACCCACGGCAAGCACCTGCTGACCCGGTTCACGGTGCCGGATCAGCCGGGCATCACGCTGCACACGCACCTGCGGATGGACGGGTCGTGGACGGTCCTGAACCCGGGGAAGCAGCTGCCGCGCAGGCTCACGCCGGACATCCGGGTCCTGCTGGACTTCGAGAACGGCCTCAGTGCCGCTGGTCTGAAACTGCCCGTGGTGGAACTGATCCCGACGGATCGGGAGAAGGACGTCGTGGGTCACCTGGGTCCGGATCCGTTGCGGGCCGACTGGGACGCCGACGAGGCGGTGCGTCGCCTCGTCGGCGACCACGAGCGTCCATTGGCTGCCACTTTGCTGGACCAGACGCGGATGGCGGGCCTGGGCAATCTGTGGGTGAACGAGTTGTGTTTCCTGCGGGGTCATTCACCCTGGACACCCGTGCGTGAGGTGGACATTCCCGCGCTGGTGACGCTGGCCGTGCGTTTGTTGCGCTTCTCGGTGAACACCCCGGGCGCCGCTCAGGTGACCACCGGCAACACCCGCCCCGGCCAGCAGCACTGGGTGGCCGGGCGGGCGGGGCAGCCGTGTCTGCGCTGCCGCACCCGGATCCAGGTGGTTGCCGAGGTCAGTGGCGATCCGGAGCGCCGTCGCACGTGGTGGTGCCCGCACTGCCAGCCCGGGCCACCGCCGCCGGCCTGATCAGGCCACCGCCGGTCTGATCAGCCGGCGTCGAGGATCGAGCGGACCGTGCGTGGGGCGCGGCCCAGCAGGGTGCCCAGGAGCGGGTCGGTGCCGGCGAAGAAGCCCTGGTCGGCGGCCTGGAACATGCCCAGGAGGAAGCGGGCGACGAACTCCGGCTGCCCGGCGGCGACCTGGGCCGCGACCCACTGGTCGGGGTCGATGACCTCGACCTGGACGTCCCGGCCGGTGAGTTCGGAGGCGATGACCGCGACCTCGGCGAAGGTGGGGGCGGACTCGGCGGTGAGCGTCACCGGGCCCTCGAACCCCTGGTCGGCGGTCATGATCACGGCTGCGGCCTCTCCCGCGTCCTCGCGTGCCGTCCAGGAGACCGGGCCGTCGGCAGGGACGGTGATGCGCCCGGTCTCACGCCACGGGCCGGCGAGCCAGTGAAGGCTGTGGGCGTAGAAGCCGTTGCGCAGTGAGGTCCAGGGCAGGCCGGACTCGGCGAGCAGTTGTTCGGTGGCGTGGTGGTCGCGGCCGGGCCCGAACGGGGTGTCCGGCGCTGCGCCCTGGTGGCTGGTGTACAGAACGCGGCCGACGCCGACCTTGACCGCGGCCTCGATGGCGGTGCGGTGCAGGGCGACCGCGTCGGCGGCCGGGTCGCTCGAGGAGACCAGCAGCAGCTGGTCGGCCCCCTCGAACGCGACGGGCAGGCCGGCCGCATCGGCGTAGTCGCCGTGGCGCACCTGGATGCCGAGGTCGGCGAAGCGCTGCGCCTTGGCCACGTCGCGGGCGACCACGGCGATCTGGCCGGCGGGGATGCGGTGGAGCAGGTGCTCGACGGTGACGCCGTTGAGGGCACCCGTCGCTCCGGTCACGACGATCATCAGAAACACTCCTTGGTAACGGTGGAAGCGTTTCGATGTTAACCATGGAATCACGGCGATAACAAGACTGCGTTATCGTCGGAACGTGACCGAGACGAGCAGCCGCCGCACCGACACCCGTACCCGGATCGTCGAGACGGCCGCCCGGTTGCTCCAGGAACGGGGCCCGGCCGCGGTGACCACCCGCGCGGTCGCCGAGGCCGCAGGGGTGCAGGCCCCGGCGATCTACCGGCTCTTCGGCGACAAGGACGGCCTGCTCGAGGCGGTGGCCGAGCACACGATGGCCACGTACGTCAGCGCCAAGGCGGCCGTGGTCGCCGCGGCCTCGAGCGGTGACGTCGACCCGCTGGAAGACCTGCGCGACGGCTGGGCCGGGCAGATCGGGTTCGGGCTGGCCCATCCGGCGCTGTTCCACCTGATGAGCGATCCGGCCCGGGCCGCGCAGTCTCCGGCGCTGAAGGCGGGCCGGGAGGTGCTGCGGGCGCGGGTGCGCCGCCTGGCCGAGACCGGCCGGCTGAGGGTGAGCGAGGAGCGGGCCGCCGAGCTGATCCACGCCGCGGGGGTGGGTACCGTCACCGCCCTGCTCACCACGCCTCCCGCCGATCGCGACCCCGGCCTCGCCGACGCGATGCTCGAGTCGGTGCTCGCGCAGATCCTCACTGAGACAACCGAATTGAAGGACGACGCCTGGGTCGCCGTCACGCTGCGGGCAGCGGCGCCGCAGCTGGAGGTGCTGAGCGCGGCCGAACGCAGTCTGCTGGTCGAGTGGCTGGATCGGGTGATCGCGGCCAACCCGTAGGCGATTCGGTGGGGAGCGGATGAACCCGACGGCTGAAAGCACGCGTTCTACCTGGCTGCCCGCGATCGGCCGCCGCACCTGGCTGCTGCTGGGCATCAACATGCTGTCCTGCCTGGGCAGCGGCCTGACGATGCCGTTCCTCATCGTCTACCTGCACACCGTGCGGGGGATCGGCCTGCCGCAGGCCGGGCTGGTGCTGGCCGCCATCGGGGTGGTCGGCCTGGCCACGACACCGCTGACCGGCCCATTGATCGACCGGTTCGGACCGCTGGCGGTGTTCGTGGCCGGGCTCGTGGTCGGCGGTCTCGGTATCGGCCTGTTCGCCCTGGCCACGGCGCTGCCGATGGCTTACGCGGCCTCGGCCGTGCACGGGGTCGGCAGCGGGCTGATGTGGAGCGGTTTCGTCACGTTCCTGGTTCAGCTCGCTCCGGCCGGTGAGCGTGGCTCGGTGCTGGCCCTGCGCTACACCAGCGCCAATGTGGCGTTCGGTCTCGGCGCGCTGATCACCGGGTTCGTCACCGTCGGGCAGGAGGCCGGGCCTTATGTGGCCATCCTGCTGGCCGACGCCGCGTCTTACCTGCTGTTCGCCCTGACCATGCTCTTCCTGGCCGGTCGCTTGGGGAACGAGCCCGCAACCCCCGTCGCCGAGGCGAAGGGCCGGGTCGGCTACGGGCCGGTGCTGCGGGACCGGGCGCTGCTCGGGGCTCTCCTGCTGAACAGCCTGCTCATGGTGTTCGCGATCTCCCAGACCAACTCCGGCTTCAGCGCCTGGGTGACCGGCCCGGGCGAAGGCTCCGGCCGGGTCGTCGGCCTGGCCTTCGCCCTCAACATCGCCGTGCTGCTGCTGGCCCAGCTACCGGCCATCCGCTTCGCCCGGGGCCGTTCCCGGCTGCAGGTGGCGGCGGTGGCGGCCCTGTTCTTCGCCGGCTCCTGGCTGGTGCTGGCATCCCCGGCGCTGCTGGACCTGGACGGACCGGCCCGGGATGCGCTGATGGTGGCCTCGCTGGGCGTCTTCGCTCTCGGCGAGGCCACCCTCTCACCCACCCTTCCGGCCCTGATCAACGATCTGGCGCCGGAACGGCTCCGCGGGCGCTACAACGCGATCTTCACCCTCTTCAACCAGATCGGCCCGGTCCTGGCGCCCTCCCTGGCCGGGTTCGCCCTCGGCGCGGGACTCGGTGTCGGCTACCTGATCGGGCTGACCGCCGTCTGCGTTGTGGTGGGCGGGATCTCGGTCCTGCTCAGACGGGTCACGCCGGCCCACGCAGACAGTCCGGCTGCTTCGCGCGGATGAAGGATCAGGCGGAAGGGGCGAGGACGACGACCTTGCCCGGCAGCGGCGCGGTAGCGGCCTGCGCGTGCAGGGCGGGAAGCTCGGCCAGGGCGATGCGCTGGGCGACATCGACGACGAGTTCGCCGGTGCTGACCCGGGCGACCAGGTCGGCGAGCTGGTCGGTGTCGCTGCGCACGAAAAGGTCGATGCCGCGCACGTTGCGTTCGTGGTCGGAGGGGGCGGGCATCCAGACGGTGGTGCTGACCAGCGTGCCGCCGTCGCGGATCAGCGGTACCAGGGCGGCCAGCTGTTCGGGGGTGACCGGGGCCAGATTGAGGACGAGGTCCACGGGCTCGGTCACGGCCGTCACCACGTCGGTGAGGGTGTAGTCGACGATCTCGTCGGCGCCGGCGGCCTTGACCCGAACTGCCGTGAGCGGACTGGCCGTCGCGATCACCTGCGCACGGAACTCCTTGGCCAGCTGCACCGCGTACCCGCCGACCGCCCCGTCGGCGCCGTTGATCAGAACCCGTTGCCCGGCAGTCAGTCTGCCGTGGTCGAACAGTGCCTGCCAGGCGGTCAGGCCGACCGTGGGCAGGGCCGCCAGGTCGGTGAGGGGGACGTTCTTCGGCACCCCGGTCAGGACGTCGGCCGGGGCGATCACGTATTCGGCGGCGGCCCCGGCGGCTGTCATGGGCAGGAACGCGACGACCTGGTCACCGAGGGCGAAGGCGCTGACGTCCGGGCCCAGCGCCTCGACGGTGCCGGAGACGTCGATGCCGGGAGTGTGCGGCAGTTGCACCGGGATCGGGCCCTGCATGTAGCCGGCCCGGATGTTGGCGTCGACACCGTTGAACGAGGTGGCGGCCACCTTGATCCGTACCTCGCCCGGCCCGGGAACGGGCTGCTCGACGTCCTCGTACCTCAGGACCTCGGGACCGCCGAACTGGTGAAAACGTACGGCTTTCATCACTGAACCTGCTCTCGTGGAAGGTGCTGCCGGGGTGGCTCCACCCAACGTCGCAGGTTCCGGGGCGTTCATCCTGGGCCGGACCGGCCCACCCTGGCGGCGGGTTGCTCGTACCGCGGTTCTGTGACTTATCCGGCGGAACGCCTGCGGGGCTCACCATCGGAGCGGATGCGGGGGCAGACTGGGCGGCGTGGAACGCTACGAGTTCGGCGCGGCAGTGCGTCACCTGCGGGAGAGCACGGCTCCCGAGACCGTCGGGCTGCAAGGCGGCAACCGGCGGGTGCGCGGGTTGCGGCGCGAGGAGCTCGGGGAACTGGCCGGGATGTCGGCGGACTATGTGCGCCGCCTCGAGCAGGGGCGCAGTCACCCCTCGGCCGGTGTGGTCAACGCGATCGCCCGGGCGCTGCGGGCCGGGCGGGCGGACTACGAGCGGTTGTGCGCCCTGGCCGGGTACGCCGCCGCGGACGGGCAGGTGCCGTCCGAGCTGGGCCCGGGGGCGACGCGGCTGCTGGAGCGGTTCTCGGACACACCGATGTTCGTGTCCGACGCGGCGATGAACCTGATCGCCGTCAACAGCGCCTTCCTGGCCCTGGATCACTGGGACCTGCCCGGGGGCCGCTGGGACTGGAACGTGGCCTGGCGCTCGTTCTGCCTTCCGGTCGACGGCTTCAAGCAGTCCGACACGGACGCGACCGACCACGAGTCGATCCTGGCGGCGCAGCTGAAGAGCGCCTTCCTGCGCTACCCCAACGACGCCCTGCTGGCCGAGCTGGTCGACGACATCCGCACCCGCAGCCGGCTGTTCGACACCCTGTGGCGGGAACCGCGGCCGGTCCTGGCCTACGAGAGCAGCGCCGCGTTCATCCACCCCGAGGGCGACCCGGTCACGCTGGTCGGGAACCTGCTCGCCATCCCCGGTGACGACCTGGCCGCCCTGATGCTGACCGCGGCGCCCGGCTCGGCCGACGAGGCCCGGCTGACCGAGGTGGTCAACGCGGCCCCGGGCCCGGCCGTGGTGCTGCTGGACCGGCCCGGGCCGGGGTGAGCACGGGCGGCGGGGTTCAGGACGAACGCCGCTGCGAGCGCTTCACCTGCATCCGCATGGCCTGACGCCCCACCGGACCCAGTCCTTCCATCACCTCGACCAGCGCCCCCAGCTGGTCCAGGGCGTCGATCGCCAGGGCACCTTCGGCCGGAGCGACCCCTTCGAACAACTCCAGCCCGACGAAAGACGCGGCTACCGCGCGACTCAGGCCCGCCGCGTCGACCATTTCGCCCAAAGGTGACTCGCGCAGCAGCCTTTCCAGCACCGTCTCGATCTGTGCGACCCACTGGTTCAGCGCCTGCGCCGTGACCTCGCCCAGCACCGGATCCGTCTGCCCGGCGGCGAGCAACTGGGCCAGCACCGCCACGTTCCCCTCGGCCTGCTCGGCGGCGTGGATCTCCCGGCCCACCGAAAGAAGCTGCCGGAGCGAGGAGACCTCGGCGAAACGATCGCGGTAGAGCATGACCCGGCGCTCGGTGGAACGACGGCAGGCCTCGGCCAGAAGGCCTTCCATGCTGCCGAAGTGGTAGAAGATCAGGCCCTGGTTCGTCTGCGCGGTGGCCGCGACCGTGCGCGCCGAGGTGCCGGCGATCCCGTGCGTGCGCAGGGTGGTGAACGCCGCCTCGATCAGCCGGTCGACGGTCTCGGTCTTGCGGGGGCTCTTCTTGCCGGGGGGGCGGGGCCGGCTTTCACTGATTGAGGACGACGGGCTCGCCTTCGCCGGTTCGGGGGACTGGGTGGGGGTCACCTTCACTGTGGTACCAGATCCCCGTCAGCTCAGGCTGTGCCGGGCGGCCCGCAGGGCTGTGGTGACCGCCATGGCCACGGCCGGGAACACGACCAGGGGCTGCCCGAAGACGAAGGCGATCCAGCCTGCGGCTGCGAACGTGAGCAGGCCGGCCACCCAGGCCACCAGCATGTGAGCACCGGCCAGGCTGATCCGCCCGCGCTGTTCCATCAGCAGACTCACTGAGATTGCCGCGGCAAGAACCGATGTCACCAGGCCGACCGTTCCACCCGTAACACCGGCGAAAGTGCCCGTCGGCACCATCGACGCCAGGTCGAGGTCGGCCCAGTCCACTTCCCTCTGGCTCTCCAGCAGAGCAGTGAGGGCTGCCGCGCCGAAAGCCACCGCCATCGCACCCGCGGGGAGGTAGGCGGGGGTCTTCTGCGTCGGGGTCTTTCCCGCCCGGTTGAGCCGACGAGCGACCCAGGCCAGCACCCCCAGCGGAACCAGCACCCCGGTGACCCAGCTGGCCGGGAACCACTCCGTCGAACTCGACGCCGCGACGGTCAGCAGGGCGGTCAGCACGCCGCCCAGCAGCCCGGCTCCCAGAGCGGCGACGCTCAGGTGCATCCAGCGCACTTCGCTCAGCTGCCCGCTCGGCCGGTAGCACGCGTGCTGTTCGTCCGGCGCCCTGACCGTTGCTGGTTGCCGGTCGGCGCCCATACTGACCTCCTCGAGTTTGAGCGATCGCTCAACAAGGACCGTAGTGGGATTTGAGCGATCGCTCAAGTGGTTGTTCGTCAGTACAGGCGAAGGCCGGTCTTTTGGTTCGAACGGACGAATGGCTCGAGCGCCGCCCGTGGCAGCGTGGTGAAGGACGAGGAACGCCTTACCGAGGAGCCGCAACGCGATGACAGTGGGGACCGGGGTCGACCCGGATCTGGTCCTGGCCCGGCAGGCGGCCGAGACCGCCGCACGGGCCGCCGGAGTGAGTGTGCGTGAGGTGCGCAGCCTGCCGGAGATGGCCGGCGTCGTCACCTTGTTCAACTCCATCTGGGGCGACAGTCGGCCCCCGGTCTCGGTGGAGTTGCTCCGGGCGCTGAGCAAGGCGGGTAGCTACGTCAGCGGGGCCTACCGCGACGGCGAACTGGTCGGCGCGTGCGTCGGCTTCTTCCATGCCCCGGCCGAAGACGCCCTGCACAGTCACGTCGCCGGGGTGAGTTCCGGATCCGTGGGACGCAACGTGGGTTTCGCTCTGAAGCAGGATCAGCGGGCCTGGGTGCTGGAGCGTGGCGTGGGGGCGATCTCCTGGACGTTCGACCCGCTGATCGGCCGGAACGCCTACTTCAACCTGGCCAAGCTGGGGGCTGCGGCGGTCGAGTACCTGCCCGACTTCTACGGCCCGATGAAAGACCAGATCAACGGCGACGAGGACTCCGACCGGCTTCTGGTGCACTGGCGTCTGCGCGGGCCCCGGGCCGTGCAGGCGGCTGCCGGTGTCCCGGTGGCGGTGAGCACCGCGGGGGCGGTGGTGGCGCTCGGGCGGGACGGTGCCGGGCGACCCGAACCGGGACGCACGAATGGTGAGCTGAGTCTGGTTGCGGTGCCAACAAACGTCACTAATTTGCGGTTGAACAACCCCGCCCTGGCCCGCGAATGGCGGGTACGGGTGCGGGAGACACTGCAGGAGCTGCTTTCTCAGGGCGCGCGGGTGACGGGGTTCGACAAGGACGGCGGGTACGTGGTGGCGCGGGAGAGCGCCCGGCTGGAAGGGAACAATGCGTGAAGCTGACCGGAGTCGAACTGCGCCGGGTCGAGATGCCACTGGTGTCGCCGTTCCGGACCTCGTTCGGGACCCAGACCAGCCGGGACATCCTGCTGCTGCGGGCGGTCACGGACGTGGGCGAGGGCTGGAGCGAGTGCGTGGCCCTGTCGGAGCCGGTGTACTCCTCGGAGTACGTCGAAGGAGCGGCTGATGTTCTGCGCCGCTTCCTGATCCCGGCGCTGGCGGGGGTCGAGCTGGCCGGGGCACATCAGGTGGCCGAGGTGCTTTCGCGCTTCTACGGCCACCGGATGGCGATCGCGGCGCTGGAGGCGGCCGTTCTGGATGCCGAGCTGCGAGCTGAGGGGCGGTCTTTCGCACGGGAGCTGGGGGCGGTGCGGGATCGGGTGCCGTGCGGCGTCTCGGTCGGGATCATGGATTCGGTGCCGGCGCTGCTGGATGCGGTGCAGGGATATCTGGACGAGGGCTACGTCCGGATCAAGCTGAAGATCGAGCCGGGGTGGGACACGGCGCCGGTGCGGGCGGTGCGTGAGCGGTTCGGTGACGACGTGCTGCTGCAGGTGGACGCGAACGCCGCGTACCGGCTGGCGGACTGGCGCCGGCTGGCGGAGCTGGACCCCTTCGATCTGCTGCTGATCGAGCAGCCGCTGCCGGAGGAGGACGTGCTCGGGCACGCCGACCTGCAGCAGCGCATCCGCACACCGGTCTGCCTGGACGAGTCGATCGTCTCGGCGCACTCGGCGGCCGCCGCGATCCGGCTGGGCGCCTGCCAGATCGTCAACATCAAGCCCGGCCGGGTCGGGGGATACCTGGAGGCCCGCCGCATCCACGACGTGTGCGTGGCGGCCGGTGTGCCGGTCTGGTGCGGCGGAATGCTGGAGACCGGGATCGGCCGCGCCGCCAACGTGGCCCTGGCCGCCCTGCCCGGATTCACCCTGCCCGGAGACACCTCGTCCTCCGGCCGCTACTACGCCGCCGACATCACCGAGCCGTTCGTGCTGCAGGACGGCCATCTGCCGGTGCCGCAGGGGCCGGGACTGGGGCTGCTGCCCCTGCCCGACCGGCTGGCCGAGGTCACCACCAGCACCGAATGGGTCGCTAGCCTGGCCTGATGCCCGCCACCCCGGACCGGTACCGCCCAAGTCTGGGCCGGGTGCTGGAAGACCTGGGCGTGACCTTGCTCGACGTGGTGCACGGGCAGGCGCAGCGGCCGGAAGAGATCAGCGCCGTCGTGATCCACGACCCGGTCGACGAGCCGCCGCTGCCTCCGCACGCGGTGGTGCTGGGGGTGGGGTTGCAGACCGCGCAGGAGGTGATCGGCCTGCTGGAACGGCTGGGCCGGGACCAGGCGCTCGCCCTGGTGGTGCGGGCGCCGGTCCCGGCCCCGGCGTCGGTCCGGGCCGCCGCCGACCAGGCCGGGGTGTGCCTGCTGGGGCTCAGCCGGGGCGTGCCCTGGGCGCACCTGGCCGCGCTGCTGCGGTCACTGCTGGCCGAGGGCGACGTCGGCCCGGTGGAACCGGACTCGCTCGGAGGCCTGCCCGCCGGTGACCTGTTCGCGGTCGCCAACGCCGTCGCGGCCCTGATGGACGCCCCGATCACGATCGAGGACCGCCGCTCCCGCGTCCTGGCCTTCTCCGGCCGGCAGAACGAGGCCGACGCCTCCCGGGTGGAGACCATCCTCGGACGTCATGTCCCCGACGACGTGGTGGCCGTGCTGAGCGAGCGCGGCGTCTTCCGCGAGCTCTACCGCTCGGACCGGCCGGTCTACGTGGACACGGTGCAGTTCGGCGACTCCGTGCCGGTGCCCCGGGTGGCGATCGCGGTGCGGGCCGGCGACGAGGTGCTGGGCTCGATCTGGGCGGCCACGCCGCACCGGCTCAGCGAGGCCCGGGCCGAGGCCTTCGGCGAGGCCGCGAAACTGGTCGCCCTGCACCTGCTGCGGGTGCGGGCCGGGGCCGATGTGCAGCGCCGGGTGCGGGCCGACCTGCTGAGCACCGCCCTGGCCGGAGGTGCCGGGGCGGGGGAGGCGCTGGACCGGCTCGGGTTGTCCGGGGGCTCACTGATGGTGTTCGGCGTGGCGATGACGAACCCGGCTGTGAGTGCCAGTGTCTCGGCCCAGGAGCAGCAACGCCTGGCCGATGCGTTCGCGATGCACCTGGGCGCGCTGCACCCGGGTTCGGCCGCGGCTCTGATCAGTGGTGTGGTCTACGGGTTGGTGCCTTCGCCGCCAGGATCGGCGCTTGAGCCCGGCGGCCGGATCGCGCGGGACTTCCTGGACCGGGTGGGGGAGCGCCTGCGGCCGGTGGTCGCGATCGGTCCGGTGGCTCACGACGTGACCGGCCTGGTCCGGGCCCGTTCGGGCACCGACCGCATTCTGCGGGTGTTGCGGGAGAGCCCGCGCGGACGCCGGGTGGCCCACCTTGACGACGTCCAGGCCGAGGCCCTGCTGCTGGAGCTGCGGGATCAGGTGGCCGCGCGCGGCGAGGAGCCCGGGGGCGCGCTGGCCCGGCTGATCGACTACGACCGGGCGCACGGCAGCGACCTGGTCGGGACGTTGCGGGCCTGGCTGGACGCCTTCGGTGACGTCAACGCGGCCGCCGGGGCGATGTACGTGCATGCGAACACCTTTCGGTACCGGCTGCGGCGGGCCGGCGAGGTCGGTGAGATCGACCTGGCTGACGCCGAACAGCGGTTCGCCCTGATGCTGCAGTTGCGCCTGCACCGGTTGTAGGTGCTCCGGGCACTGATCGGCGTTGCGGTTCGTCTGAAACAGACGAGGGGTCACAAAGGCGTAACAACGAGGGGGGACCATGACGAGTACTCGGCATCTCAGCCGCAGCGCAGCCACGGCGTTCGGCGTCGCGGCGGTGCTGGCCACCACAGCTCTGGCCGGCACGACCGCACAGGCCGCAGGCCCTGACCGGCCCAAGAACGATCTGCAGCGCACCGCCGACGCGATGGTCGAGGCCGGGGCGGTCGGCTACCTGGTCCGGGTGAACGACGGGCAGCAGGTGCGCACCGCCACCGCGGGCCTGGCCGACCTGAACACCCAGCGGCGCATCCGGAACAAGGACCAGTACGAGGCGGGCAGCCAGACCAAGACCTTCGTCTCCGTCCTGACCCTGCAGCTGGTGGCCCAGGGCAAGGTGAAACTCGACGCGCCGGTGGAGCAGTACCTGCCCGGGGTGGTGCCCGACGGGAAGAACATCACCGTGCGGATGCTGCTGCAGCACACCAGCGGTCTGTTCAACTACACCGAGGACGAGGACTTCATCTCCGGCGCCCTGACCGATCCGACCCGCGTGGTCACCCCGCAGGAGATCCTGAAGGGCGCCTTCACCCACAAGCCCTACTTCCAGCCGGGCCAGGGCTGGTACTACTCCAACACCAACTACATCGTGCTCGGCGAGCTGCTGCGCAAGGTCACCGGGCACCCGGTGAAACACCTCGTCCAGGAACGCATCGCCAAGCCGCTGAAGCTGCGCGACACCTACCTGGCCGACCCGTTCGTCAAGGACACCGGCCCGGGCTTCGCCCACGGCTACGCGGCCGAGATCGCCGACAGCAAGTTCAGCTACACCGACACCTCCGGGCACACCCTCAGCTGGGCCGGCGCCGCCGGTGCAGTGGTCTCGACCTCGCGCGACCTGAGCACCTTCTACAGCGCCCTGCTGTCCGGGAAGGTGCTGCCGGCCGCCCAGCTGGCCGAGATGAAGAAGACCGTCGACGTCGACGAGGAGGGCGCCTTCCGTTACGGGCTGGGGCTCTTCGCGACGGACACGGCCTGCGGCACGGCCTGGGGCCACGACGGCGGCACCCTCGGGCACGGCACCACCACCCTGGTCAGCGCCGACGGCAAACGCTCGGTCTCCGGTGACGTCAACACCGCGCTGATCGCGGTCGCCGACGAGAACGACCCGGCCCTGGCCACCTATGCCCAGGCGTACGGGGAGGCCCAGACCACCGCTGTGTGTGCGATGTTCGGCAAGAAGGCCCCCTCCGGCACGTACTCGGACGTGGCCGGGCTGACCAGCGCCCTGCGGTAGCGATCCGGCCCGGGTGGCCCTTCGGCAAGCGCCACCCGGGCCCGGTTCACTGGGCGTTCTGCATCTGGGCCACCGGGCTGTCCTGGGGGCCGAAGTGGGCGTCGAACACCGGCTCCCGGTCGAAGGCCAGGGCGTACTCGCGGGCCCGCTGGGCCATCCGGCGCCGCTCGTCGGTGCTCAGTTCGAGCACGGCGTGGTCCATCGCCTCGGCCAGGGCGGTGACCGAGCCGGCCTCGACCACGATCGCGGTGTCGCCGACCGCCTCGCCGGTGCCTCCGGTCAGGGTGGTGATCACCGGGCCGCCGCCGGAGAGCATCTTCTCCACCAGGGCGATGCCGAAGGTCTCGACGAAGTCGGGCTCGGGCTTGGTGGGCAGGGTGTAGGCCGCGCAGCCGTTCATCAGCAGCGGCTTCTCCTCGTCGTCCACGTCGGTCAGGAAGACGATCCGCTCGTCCTCCAGGGCCATTGCCTGGATGTGCTCCAGAGCGGGCCCGGTGCCGGCGATCACCAGCTTCACCTGCTCCCGGCAGCGGGCCTGGCCGAAGGCGGTGACCAGGTCGTAGACGCCCTTGGCGCGGGCCACCCGGGACAGGAACAGGACGTAGCCGTCGCGCTCCAGGCCGCGGCGGGCCAGGGCGGCCTCGACCGCCTCGGGGGCCGGGTCGAGGTAGGCCGAGGTGTCGATCGGGGGATAGCCGATCACCACCCGGCTGCGGCACGGCCCGGCGAAGGAGGTGCCGACGACCCGGTCCACCTCCTCGGCGCAGGCCACGATCTCGTCGCGGGTGTACTCCGAGACCGCGATCAGCTCGTCGTTGGCCAGGAAGGTGGTGAACAGGGCGATGGCGGCGCCGAAGTGGTTGTCCCGCAGGGCGTTGCGGATGACGTTGGTCACGTCCGAGCCGACCGCCTTGGCCATGGTGCGCACCTGCGGCCGCAGCCCGGCGGCGCGGGCGGCGGTGACCGCGTCGATCACCACGTTCATGTGCGGCACCAGGTACATCGACAGGCAGACGGTGGGCACCGGCTCGCTCAGCAGCTCGACCAGCCGCCCGGTCAGCCCGGCCAGGTAGCGGCCGTCGGGCACCCGGTAGTCGCCGACCGGCTCCGGGCGCTCGACCGTGATGCCGGGGCTGTAGGGCAGCAGCCCGTCCAGGGGTTTCAGCGGCAGGCCGGCCGCCTCCAGCGCCGGCATCGGCCAGGTGAGCAGGCGCACGTCGTCGAAACCGCGGGTCAGGGCGACCTCGGCGAGGTTGCGCGCCTCACCGGAGTGACCACAGATCACCGGGTCGGCCCGGACGATGATGACCAGGCGGCGGGGAAGACTCATCGGGTACCCAATTCGTTTCAGGACCGGTCGGACAGCGAAGGAGGGCGGATCGTCCCGCCCCAGGCAGAGGGTTCCGGACCGAGCCGGAGGTGCAGACGCCCGCCCCGGTGCAGGACGTGAGCCGGGACGTGGGGACTGTCCAGGGTTTTCCCGTCGAGGGTGGCGGACTGAACGTACTGCACCGGGGGCTCGCCGTCGATACCGTCGCTGCTGATCGGGTGCTCCACGTGCCCGCTGCACTCGATGCTCAGCTCGCCCTGGCTGAACTGCACCGCACCCTGGGCGAACGCGGGCGGGTGGATCAGGAACAGGTCCTGCCCGGCGACCGGGAACAGCCCGAGCGAGGCCCACACGTACCAGGAGCTCAGCCCGCCGGAGTCGTCGTTGCCCGGCAGCCCACCCGGCCCGGTGCCGAACTGCCAGGTCAGAGCCGAGTGGACGACGTCCGCGGTGCGGTCGGGGCGGCCCGCCCAGTAGTAGGCCCAGGGGGCCTCCATGTCGGGTTCGTTGTTCAGGCCCTCGAACCGGTTCAGCGCGTAGCCGGCGATCATCTCGTCGACGGAGGGGGACAGGCCGGGCTGGCGCACCGGGGCGGCGCCGCGGCCGAAGAAGGCGTCGAGCAGGCCGACGAAGGCGGTGTCGCCACCGGCCAGGCCGATCCGGGCGGCCATGTCGTGCATCAGGCGGAACGAGTAGTTCCACTTGCCGCCCTCGTAGAACGTGGAGTCCTGCAGCAGCCCGGTGCCCGGTTCAAAAGCGTTAACCCAGTTGTTACTCGGCTCGGCCAGACTACGGCCGAGGTGGTCGTCGGCCAGCGCCCGGGCGATCCGGGCGGTGCAGTGGTGGGCGAAGGCCAGGTCCAGGGTGTGGGTGATCGGGTGCACCACGCCCCGGTCGAAGAACTCCTCGCCGTACTGCCGGCGGAGGTCGTCGTCCATGTGCACCAGGGCCCAGGCCCAGTCCAGGTCGCCGATCCCGAGGGCGTGGATGTCGGCCAGCGCGGTGTGCGCCAGCGCCGAGCCCTGACGGGAGAAACGGTCGGCGCCGCGGGCCATCCGGTAGCCGATGGGGAAGTTGCCCTCCTCCTCGCACACCCGGATCAGCGACTCCATCAGGTCCACCGCCCGCTGCGGGGCGATCGCCTCCAGCAGCGGCAGCTGGGTCTTGTAGATGTCCCACATGGTGCACACGTCGAAGGCGAACGGCCCGCCGTAGGGCCAGAACGGGCTCTCGTCGTCGGCGATGCAGGGTTTGATCAGCGAGTGGTAGAGCGCGGTGCTGAACACGGTGCGCCGCGCCGGCGTGCCCCCCTCGACCTGCACCTTGCCCAGGTAGGCGGCCCAGCGGGCGGCGGTGCCCTCGCGTACCTGGTCGAAGGACGAGCGGCGGGGGTCGCACTCGCGTTCCAGGTTGGCCCGGGCCTGCTCCGGGCCGCGCAGCGAGAAGCCGATCCGCAGCTCCACCTCCTGCCCGGCCCGGGCCTTGCCCAGGAACACCAGACCGAAGGCGCGCAGCGTGCTCTGCCGGATGCTGTCGAAGTCCAGCCGGGTGCCGCCGTCGATCAGACGCCGGTCGTGCCAGAGCATCTGCCGCCAGCCCGGGCTGTCCACCTCGAGGTAGAACGACAGCGGCACCCCCTCCACCACCACCGTGCCCTGGGCCCGGCCCGGGCCGGTGATCTCGACCTGGGCGCGCAGCGGGACCGTCCGGCTGCGCTCGATCTCCAGCCCACCGCAGGACAGGTCCACCACCGCCCGGGCGCTGCGGCTCTCGGGGAAGGTGTAACGGTGCACGGCCACCTTCTCGCCGACCGTGATCTCGCAGCGGATGCCGGTGTCGAGGGTGGCCGCGTAGTAGCCGGGGTGGGCGACCTCGTCGCTCAGCTCCCACGAGCTGCCCAGGTCGTCCAGCGGCTGGATCATCGGGGTGACCCGGACGTAGTTGTAGTACTTACGGATCATCCCGGTGCCGCTCTGCTGGAAGTGCGTGAAGCCACTGGCCTGCAGCCGGCCGAAGATGGTCTCGGGCACGCCCTGGGTGTTCTTGCCGTAGCGTCCGTATCCGGTCGGGTAGGCCCCGGAGTAGGCGCAGGCCGAAACCATGCCCAGCGGTGAGGTGGCGCCCGGGTGCGTGTTGCCGACCTGGGGTTTGGGGAACCACCAGGTCGCGGCCAGGCCACCGGGGGTGGGCAGGTCGGTGGCCGCCGTCCCGATGAACGGGTCGACGTCCTCCAGCGACGGGTGGCGGACGGTGGTGGTCTGCGACTGCCTCGGGATCGCCATACGCGAATATCCCACCTCGCAGCGGCGAACGGTGGTTCCAGCGCCCGGTGCGGCGATGATCACGGCACGTTCCCACCGGTGCGGTGGCCACCAGCCACCCAGGTGCCGTCGAACCCGACCAGAGGACGGGCGTCCCCAGTACGAGTCCTGGTGGACTTCGGGCCCCATCGCCTTGGGTGAGATCCCGGCCCGCCCCTGCGGGGCGGGCCGGGATCATGTCAGGCGTTCACCGGTCGGCGGCGACCGCGAGGGTGAAGTTCTGGACGGCTTCCCGCTTCGGTGCCGGAAGGGACTCGATGTCGATCCGGTCGGTGGCGCTGTTGTCGTCGTGGACCTCTCTGGTTCCGGGGACGCCAGGTCCCGGACCGCGAAACCCGGCCTGGTCGGGCCGGGTTCCGCAGCCCTTGCGGGGCTGACCCTCGACGAGTGGCTACCTCACGGGTAGGACACCACGTTGCGCGGCACCGTGTTCCCGGCCGGGTTGGGCACTGCTCCGCCGGTGTTGTTGACCACGTTGCTGATCGTTCCCACGTCTCCCAGCGAGACGGTGAGGATGCTGCGCAGCTTCACCCCGGCGCGGTTGGGGACCTCGAAGCTGTGGTCCAGTTTCACCGCCGGGTTGACGTTGAAGTAGGCGTACGAGCCGCCGCCCCACACCTCGTGTTCGGTGACGTTGTCGGCGACCTTGTAGGCGGCGTAGCCGTTCTGGGAGCCGTTCATCCAGGCGGCCTGGTTCGGTACGTCGTAGGGCTTCTCGTTCTGGAAGAAGATGGTCCTGCCGCGGTTGCCGTTCCAGATCACCTCGTACTTCTGGTAGTGCTCGACGAACAGGCCGGTGGCCAGCACGTCGTCACCGTTGACGATCAGGCCGGTGTCGCCGGTGTTGACGTTCCAGCCGGTGGGGGCGCCGCCGTGGTCGGCCCGCCAGGCCCAGATGTGGTCGATGATCGTGTCGTCGCTGTGCACGGTCAGGGTGGTGGTGGCCTTGCCCTGGACGCTGCTGCCGATGCGGAAGAAGACGTCCTGGATGCTGACCGGGTTGGCGGCGTGGTCGGTGTGCGCACCGGCGGTGCCGACCGTCATCAGGTTCGGGCTGTTGGTGGTGCCGGCGTCGAAGGTCAGGCCGCTGACCTTGACCCCGTCGACGTCGGCGACGCTGAGCGCGGTGACCCCGCCGGAGGGGATCAGGGTGGGGAAGCCGATGCCCGTCACGACGGTGTTGGCCCGGGTGACCTTGATGGTCTCGTTGAGGGTGTAGGTGCCGGGGGTGAAGAACAGGTTCAGGCCCTGGGCCAGGGCCGAGTTGATCCGGGCGGCACTGTCACTGGGCTTGGCCACGTAGAACTCCCGCATGGGGATGGAGCTTCCGGCGGTGTTGGGCCAGGTGGCGCCGGCGGAGTTGCGCTTGAGCGAGGGCACGAAGACCCGGTACTTGCCGGCGCTGTCCACGTACAGGTAGGGCTTCTCACGGGTGACGGGGGTGGTGGCCAGGGTGGTGTGCGGCGGGTTGGGGAAGGCGTTCGGCGGTGCTCCCTGCACGCCGGAGTAGACCATGTTCCAGACGCCGCCCTCCCAGCTGCCGATCGAGCTGTCGCGGGTGTACCACTGCTGCTGCGAGCCGGAGGAGACCTTGCCGTCGACCTTGCTGTCGGCCAGGTAACCGCCGCTGGAGTAGCCCTGCCCGTTGTCCTGGTTCGACGGGGCGAGGGTCAGGTTGCCCTTGATGTGCACGCGGCGCATCGGGGCGGCCTGCGAGACGGCCCAGCGGTTGGTGCCGCCCTCGGGGGCGATGGAGATGTTCTCGACACTGCGCCAGAAGTTCTGGGTGGCGTTGGCCGTGTCACCGTAGTTCCAGCCGGAGTCCACGTTGACCGCGCCGTTGATGGTGACGTCGTCCGGGTTCTGGCCCAGGCCGGCAACCGCCGTGTAGAAACCCAGGTTGGCCCAGACCCGTCCGTAAGTACCGGGTTTGAACAGGAAGGCGTGCCGCTGCGGCCCGAACTGCGCGGTGGGGCTGACCAGCTGGGCGTTGAAGGCCGAGTCGAAGGCGGACTGGATCGTGGCCGTCGGGGTCGACGGGTCGAAGACCTTGACGTTGGGGCCGAAGTCGGGCGTGTCGGAGGTCGGCAGCGTCGGGTCGGTCGGCGTGGTGCCGCCGTAGACCTGGAACTCGAAGAGCGAGTAGCCGTATCCGGTGGCCCGGGCGGTTCCGTGCAGCCGCACGTAGCGGCCGCTGCCGCTCACGTCGATGGTCTGCAGGCCGGCCTTGCCCGCGGTGGTGGGCGTGATGTTCGTCCAGCTCGTGCCGTTGGCCGAGGTCTGGATGGTGAACGCCGAGGCGTAGGCGGCCTCCCAGTTCAGCCGGATCTGGCTGATCGTCTGGGTGCTGCCCAGGTCGACCTGCAGCCACTGCGGGTCCGACCAGGCACTGGACCAGCGGGTGCCGGTGTCGCCGTCGACCGCCAGGCCGGCCCCCAGCGCCCCGGCGTTCTCGCTGGAGGAGGCGGTGGCCGGGCGGCCCTGCGAGAGCAGGGTGTCGGCGGCGCTGGCCGGCTGCACCGTGAACGTCAGGAAACCGGCCATCAGGGCCAGGACGGAGCCGATCAGGAGTGCCGGGTACCGGCGACTGCGGCGGAGGTGCGCACGTGGGACGGGAGACATCCTTGACTCCTCAAAATGGGCGTGACGAATGACAGGGCGTCAGGAACTGAAAAAGGCCCTGGGTACAGGGGTGACGACATCCGGAAGGACGTCAGGCGGACTGCCTCATCTACCGGTCGGTGGCCTGGTCGGGCGCCGCTGGGCAGCAGGGTGGGGGTGGGCAGGACTGTGGGGCGTTTCCATGGTGGTGTCCTCCGGTCAGGGATGGCAGAGGGCAGAGGAGATCGCTCTCAACATCGGTGACCGGGACCCCGAGTGTCAATCTGCGGGGCGCGCGAGTGCGCCGAACGGACAACCTGTCCGGACCTGAAAGTTTTCGGCTTCGAACAATTTTCGGAGATCGGTGAGGGGTGGGCGGGCTCGCTCGCCGGGACTGTTACGGGATGGATAAGGGGGCGCGTGACCGCGCAGATCCGGCCTTCTGCAGGCGAGGTCCCCCGAGCCGCAAAGGTCTAATTCACGGACGAACGGGGGGCTTTGGCTTTGGATCGAAGAACGAGTTTTTGTCACCGATCTGTCCCGTTCCAGGGTCAGACCGGTCGCCCTCGCGGCGGCCCGAAACGCTGCGGAACCGAAGGAGCCGGTAGGAATCTACGTCAGTAATGTGCCTTCACTGCAACGACTCTCGCCCTGATCGGTGGTGCTCTTCTGGTCGGTCTGGCGAGCCCGGCCCACGCCTGCAACGCTCTCTGGGCCGGGTACCACGGGGGCTCCACGGTCCAGCCGTCCTCGACCCGGTCGTCCGCCGCCGGTATCGAGGCCCAGTGTCTGCTGAAGTACCGCCCGCACGATCCGGCACGATCGACGGTGTCGTCGTCACCAACTCCCAGAACGCGGTCTACCCCGACGCCGACCTGACCGAAGACGGCAAGGCCGGCCCTAAGAGCTGGCCCTACCTGCGCAGCAGTGCCCGCCGGCCCTCCGCCCGGATCGGCTGGTCAATCGGTCACCTCCGGCCCGGTGCGGGTCGTTATAGCCTCGAACGGCCGAGCCGCACCATCGCGGTGCAGCACGACCTTGGAGGGGCGCCATGAAGCTGTTCGGACGGCAGGCCGAGACGGCGGCCCTGGACGAACTGCTGAACCGGGCGGCCGATGGTGCGGGCTCCGCGCTCGTTCTGTGGGGCGAACCCGGCATCGGCAAGACCGCCCTGCTGGAATATGCGGCCAAAGCCGCCTCCGAGGCCGTGGTGTTGCGCTGCCGGGGCACCCAGATGGAGGCGGGGCTGGCCTTCGCGGCTGTGCACCAGCTGCTGTGGCCGGTGACCGACCAGCTGGACCTCCTGCCCGCGGCGCAGGCGGCGGCGTTGCGCGGTGCGCTGGGGCTGGGCCGGGACGAGACCGAGCTCTTCCGGGTCGGGGCCGCCGTGCTTTCGCTGATCAGCCGGCTGGCCCAGGAACGGCCCGTGCTCGTGGTGATCGACGACGCCCAGTGGATCGATGAGGCCAGCGCGCACTGCCTGGGCTTCGTGGCGCGGCGGGTGGCCGGTGAACCGGTTGCGCTCCTGGTCACCGGACACCAGGACCCGGCCGGCGGCCCCTGGGAAGGGCTGCCCGCGATGCACGTGGCGGGTCTGGCCGAGGACGACGCCCGCGAACTGGTGGCCGACGTCATCCCCGGGGCCGACCGGGAACTTGTGGAGCGCACGGTCGCGGCGGCGGGAGGCAATCCGCTGGCGCTGCACGAACTGCCCACCATCAAGCCGGAATCCGAGGCCCTGACCCCGCTGGGCAGGCCGGCCGACCCGCCGCTCGGCCCGCGGCTGAAGCGGGCGTTCACCGGCCGGGCCGCGGCCATGACACCGCCGGCCCGGGCCCTGCTGCTGCTGGCTGCGGCCGAGGACCGGGGGGATCGCGACCTCGTGCACCGGGCCGGGGCCGAGTGGCAGGTGGGGCCGGCCGCCTGGGACGAAGTCCTGCGCTCGGGCCTGGTCCGGGCCTCGGGTACCCGGCTGGAGTTCCGTCACCCCCTGGTCCGGGCGGCCGTGTACGAGGCGACGCCGTTCCTGCAGAGGCAGGCCGCCCACCGGGCGCTGGCCGCCGCTCTGCCGGTGGAGGCCGAGGCGGAACGGGCCTGGCACCTGGCCACCGCGGCGGACGGGCCGGACGAGGACGTGGCCAAGCTGCTGGAGCAGACGGCCGAGCAGTGCCTGCGCCTCAGCGCGGGGCCGATCGCGGCGCGCACGCTGCGCCGGGCCGCGCAGCTCTCGCCCCAGCCGGACGCGGCCGGCCGCCGGCTGGCTGCGGCCGCCCGCGCGGCCTGGCAGGGCGGTGACGCCGAGCTGGCCCGGGAGTTGCTGGAAGAGGCCGAGGGTCTCAGCGGTGAGGTCGCGGTGGTACGGACGAGTGGCGGCCTACGCGGCATTCTCGAGTTCGCGAGCGGTCGGCCGGAACGGGCCCACCGCTACCTGGTCGGTGACATGAGCGAGGTGGCCGAGACGACCCGCGCCGTGCAGCTGGGCACGGTGGCGGTGCGGGCCGCCTGGTCGGCCGGACGTCCCGACCTGCAGCAGGAGGCGCTGGAGCAGGTGCGGGGTCTGCCCCTGGACGACGAGCCCGCCCTGGCTGCGCTGCTGCCGGTGCTGCGCAACTGGTGGGCCTGCTACGACCCCGACGGTCGGGAGAGCCCGGTCCGGCTGGAGTTCTCCGGCGAGACCGTGACCCGGCTCAGCGGGGCGGCCTGGGAACTGCTGCCCCCAGTGCCGCTGGTGCAGGCCTGGGGCGTCGAGGGCGACCTGCTGGACGTGCTGCGGGTGCAGGCCGAGCAGTTGCGGCGCCGGCACGAGCTGGCCGGATTGGCGATGGTGCTGTCCCAGACCGCGATCCTGGACACGGCGGCGGGCCGATGGGACGTCGCGCAGGCCGCCGCGTCCGAAGGGCTGCCGCTGGCCCAGGAGGTCGGGGCCGATCACGTGGCCACCCAGTTCCACGGCACCCTGGCCGCCTTGGCCGCGCCCCGAGGCCAGGAGCGCGCCGCCGCCGAGCACATCGATCACATCCTGAAGGTGTCTCTGGAACGTGGGGTACGAGCCCTCAGCGCGGCGGCCTACTGGCACCGCGGGCGAGCGGCGCTGTTCGCTGGGCGGGCTCAGGATGCGCTGGTCGATCTGGAGTGCCTGGCCAAGCCCGGCCACGAGGCCGCGCATCCCAGCACGGCGGTGACCGCCTCGGTGGACACGATCGAGGCAGCCGTACAGACCGGCAGCCCCCATGTTGCCGAGGCCAACCTCGTCCTGCTGGCCGAGTGGGCGCAGCGCTCGGGCGCCACCTGGGCCCGGGCCGGCCATCACCGTTCGCGCGCCATCATGGACGGCGGCCCGCAGGCCGAGGAACTGTTCCGGGCCGCCCTGGAAGAAGGCCTGGGAGGCAGCCCGTTCGAGTACGGCCGCACCCGTCTGCTGTACGGCGAATGGCTGCGGCGTGCGCGGCGCCGCGCCGATGCCCGGCTCGAACTGGGCGGAGCTGCGGAGATATTCGAGCGGTTGGGCGCCCAGCCGCTGCGGGTCCGGGCCCTGCGTGAACTGGACCTGGCCGATGGCCCGGCCGCCCGGCGGGCCCCCGATTCGGCGGCCGGCCTGACGGCTCAGGAACTGCGGGTGGCCCGCCTGGCCGCCGACGGCCTGACCAACCGCGAGATCGCTGCCCAGTTGCTGATCAGCCCCCGCACGGTCGGCCACCACCTGGCCAGCGTCTACCCCAAGCTGGGGATCACCTCCCGGGGCGAGCTGGCCCGGATCAACTTCGAGGACGGCCTGCGGCTGGGCCCGGCCGGCGACTGAACCAGCTCACTTCCAGCGGAACGGGTTGTCCTCCAGCGCGGCCCGGTCCCACTTCGCGAGGTCGGCCGCGGCCTCGTAGGTGGTCCGCAGGAACTCGGCGACCGCGCGGTCGGGGTCCGGGGCGGCCCGGGCGGCCTCGTAGGGGAACAGGAACTGCTGGAAGTCGTTGCTGTAGAAGGCTCCATCGGGCCCGGCCAGCTGCTCGGCGAAGCCCTCGGGGGCCGGGTAGGCGTAGGAGTAGAAGGCGCCCTCCTCGCCGCCGCCGGGCCAGAATCCGCAGCTGGACAGCTCGCGTGAGTAGCCCTCGACCATCACCCAGTCGCCGCAGTTGGGCACCCCGCCCGGGTGCGGCGGGGCCGAGCGCCCGGAGAAGCGGGTGCAGGCCAGATCCATTCCGCCCCAGAAGAAGTGCACGGGGCTGACCTTGCCCACGAAGTGCGACCGGAACTCGCCCATCACCCGGTCGGCCTGCAGGAGCTGGCGCCAGAACAGGGTGGCGGCCTCGCCGTCGTAGGAGTTGTGCACGTGGTCCTCGGCGAACGGGATCGCCGGGTCCACCTCGTTGGGGTGCGGCCGGATCGGCGCCTCGATGCCGAGTCCGGCCAGCAGGCCGAGAACCTGGGCGTAGAACTCGGCGACGGCCATCGGCCGTAGGGCCAGGGTCTGCACACCGCCGTTGCTGCTGCGCACCCGAAGCTGGTGGTCGACGAAGTCGAACTCGATCTCGAAAGCGCCCGTGCGGTGAGGGATGCTGGACGTGGTCAGCCCGCGTGGACTGACGTACAGGGTCACCTGCCACCAGTGATTCAGCAGGGGAGTGTGGGCCATCCGGATCTTGCCCACGATCTGCGTCCACATGTGCAGGGTGTCACGGGTGTCGGTCCAGTCCGAGACCCGGAGGCTCGGCCAGCTCGTCGACGTCGGGCCGGTCATCGGTTCTGTCTCCTCAGAGGGCTTGCGGCAGAGTATTTGAGGACGTCTGCGGGTCTCGTTCTGGTCAACGGTACTCAGGATTGGCGTGGTCCGGGTGCGTACCGGCGTCCCAGGCGGTGCGCTGGTTCCCGTAGGCCGGGAACCCACCGGCCCGCCGCAGCAACGAGGCCAGGTGCATCAGGTTGTACGTCATGAAAGAGACGTTGCGGTTGGTGAAGTCGTTGTCCGGACCGCCGGAACCCTCGTCCAGGTAGGAGGGCCCGGGCCCGACCTCACCCAGCCACCCCGCGTCGGACTGCGGCGGCACGCTGAACCCGATGTGCTGCAGACTGAACAGGATGCTCATCGCGCAGTGCTTCAGCCCGTCCTCGTTGCCGGTGAGAAGGCAACCACCGACCCGTCCGTAATAGGCGTACTGGCCTTGTTCGTTCAGAACACCGGAGTACCCGTAGAGCCGCTCGATCACCCGCCGGGTCACCGAGCTGTTGTCACCCAGCCAGACCGGCCCACCGATCACCAGGATGTCGGCCGCCAGAACCCGCTCCAGCAGCGCCGGCCACTCGTCGATGGCCGCCCCGTGGTCGGTCATGTCCGGGCGTACGCCGGTGGCGATCTCGTGGTCGACCGCGCGGACCTGCTCCACGACCACCCCGTTGGCCTCCATGATGGCGGCGCTGCGGTCGATCACCCCCTGGGTGTGGCTGGGTTCGGGGGAGCGCTTGAGGGTGCAGTTGACGTACATCGCACGCAGCCCGGTGAAGTCGGGTTTCTCGATCACCGACGCGGTCATGGGGGTCCTTCCGGATTACCAACGATCACTGACCCCGGCCCGTCAGATCGGACCGGACAGCGCCGAGCACCGGCTCGACGCCCGACATCCAGTTTCGAGTGCGCCGACCGTCACCGAATCGGTCGGTCAATCGGTCAGGCCCGCCAGCTCTCGTCGATGACCACCGCGTGCCCGTCCTGCGGCAGGGAGAACAGCAGGGCGTCGCCGGCGACGTTGCAGTCCTTGCCCTCAGCTCGGCGCAGCCGGGTGGCGAGGGCCGCCCGGTCGGCCGCCGGCACCCACGTGATCGGCAAGCCACAGGGCCAGACGCCGAGGGGCACGTGCTCCCGCTTGATCCAGGGGCGGGCCTGATTGATCGGCATTCTCCGGGGCTCCGGCAGGGGGCGGCCGTCCGGATCGCACGGAACGATCTCTTCGCCGTCGGAGGTGTCGGCGGCCCGCGGCAAATTGCGCAGGGTGTCGGCGAAGGTGTCCCGCTCGGCACGTCCTGGCATGTCTCGAGGGTAGGCGGGCATTGTTGACCTCGCTACGGCGGAAAGCACGCCCCAGCTGTGCGTGGCGTCAGCCGAGGGGCCAGACGTGGACGGGCACCCGGGGAAAGAGGGCGGCCAGGAAGCGCTCGCTGATGCGGTCCCTCACCGTGCAGTCGGGCCAGGCGTGGAGGATCTCGGCCAGTGTGCGATGGCCCAGGACGAGGTGCAGCAGGGCAGCCGGCGGAAGGGCGGCGTGGGTACCCGGGTCGGTGCTGGGGCTGATCACGCCGGGCCTTTCGCTGATGGCCGTCAGCTCGCCGCCGTCGAACTCCAGCTGGGCTGCGCGATGGTAGGTGTCGATGACGAGAGTCGGCTCCGGCCAACGCAGACCGGCGGCCTGCAGGCGCGAGCGCAGCACTGGTTGCAGCCGGCTGAGCAGGTCGACCTGATCCGCGGCGCGCACGTACCAGCCGTTGGCCCGCCTGGGCACTCCCGGGGGACCGAACCGGATCAGCGGATGGTTGGGATGCAGGAGTGGGCGCACCCCGGTGAACGAGCGCCCAGCGGCCTGCGCGTACGAGCGGCCGACGTGGACCAGGTACTCATGCAGGGCGGGGGCTGCCTGCGGCCAGTCGATCGGTTGCCGGCAGGCGGCCGCGACGGTGGTGAGCTCTCCGGTGGGTGAGAGACGGGCGCTGTGGGCGAGATAGCCGCGAACGTCGTCGCCCTGAACCAGGACGGCGATGCAGCGGCGAGCAATGTCCTTCTGCTGCCGCCCGCTGATCTCATAGCGCCACGTCTCCTCGTCCCTGGGGCAGGTCAGGGTCTGGCCGGCTGCCGTTTCCCGGTCGATGGCGGCCAGGGCTGCCGCATCGGTCGGGACGGCCGGGCGGACCGGCAGTTGGCTGTGGGCGGGTTCGCTGGGCGCGGGCAGCATCGGAGCTCCGCCATGAGCCAGTGCGTAGTCGTACCCGAGTCGCCGGTAGAAGTAGGGCACGCCCTCGATCATCTGGACCGGGATGTTTTCCGCCACGCAGCGCTGATGCAGAACGTGGAAAAGCTTTTCGGTCAGCTGGTTCCCGCGGTGATCCGGTGCAACGCCGACCAGTTCGACCTGGACCACGGGCAGCCGGACTCCGGTCAGGCTCCATTCTTGGCGGAGCATGACCAGACTGGCCACCGGGCGGCCCGTTGCCGGATCCTCGGCCACCAGGAAGTCGTCCGGGGCGACCGAGGGGTGCCCGGCCATGAGGTCCTCGACTCAGGCGCTGATGCCGGGGTGCGGCTCTCCGCCGGTCAGGGGCTGCAGTTGCACCTCTGCCTGGAGCCGGGCGAGCTCGGGCAGGTCAGCCGCTCTGCCTGGCCGGACCGGGTAGCGCTCAGAAGCTCGCATCGGATGACCCTTCACTCCCCCCGGACACCCCTGCGAGCCCGTCGCGCAAAAGGTACCTTCAGGTCAATTGGGTGTACAGGCTCCCGCCCCGGTTCTCCCACGGCTCAGCCGCCGTCGATCAGCATCAGAAATGGTGCGTCGGGGCTGGCCACGGTGCTCACGTTGGCTGCGACGACCACGAGCGCAGCAACGGCCACGGCGGCCGTGAGCAGGCTCGCCCAGCGGCGCCGGGGCCACGCGGTCACGGAAAGGCCGATGAGCACGATCGAAAGTAGCCCGATCAGAAGGGCTTTGAGGACGTGCCAGCGGGTGTACTCGCCGAGCATCACATCGAGGGCCGGAGATGCCGGGCCGTTCGTGAGCTGTTCCCGGATCTCGTCCAGTACTGCGGGCATTCGGGGGTCGGAGGCAAGGTTGGGCAGCAGGGTGCCGAAGGGGGACGCGGCGCCCTGGACGTTGGCGATCAGCAGCACTGCTGCCACGAGGGCGAGTGCCCCGAGCGGCAGGCGGCGGCGGGGGAGCCGGGCGGCCAGCGCCAGGAGCACCCCGAGCAGGAGAAGGGTGATCGTCAGGCGCAGCAGGTGGTAGCGGAACTGATGGTCGACGATGGGCTGGAGCTCGGGTGGGAAGTCGGGTTCGCCGCTGGTCCAGTAGAGGATGAACGCGTCTGGGAAGTCTTCGACACGGCTTGGGCCCAGGAGCGCGGGGGCAAGAAAGTATGCGATGGCCAGGAATCCGGCCATGGCGAGGAGCCCGGCGTCGGAACGCCGGGCGGCGATGGTGATCACGGGGAGGAGCTCCTAGTCGGTTCGGCTGCGCAGGTACGCGAGTACGGCCAGGACGCGCCGGTTGGTGTCGTCGCTGACCGGCAGGTCGAGCTTGGTCAGGACGTTGCCGACGTGCTTGGCCACACCGGCCTCGGTCAGGGAAAGGAGCCGGGCGGTGGCCGCGTTCGAGTGCCCCTGCGCCATCAGGGAGAGGACCTCGCGTTCGCGGGGCGTGAGGTGGGCCAGGGGATCGCGGCGGCGTTGCATCAGCTGGCGGACCACCTCGGGGTCGACGACGGTGCCGCCGTCGGTCACCCGGCGTAGCTGGTCGGCGAACTCGGCCACGTCGCCGATGCGGTCCTTGAGCAGGTAGCCGATGGAGCGGCCGGAGCCGGAGGCGAGCAGGTCCCCGGCGTAGCTGTGCTGGACGTACTGGCTGAGGGCGACGACGGGCAGGTCGGGCTGGGCCGTGCGCAGGGCGACGGCGGCCCGCAGACCCTCGTCGGTGAAGTCCGGTGGCATGCGGACGTCGGTGATCACCAGGTCGGGCCGGTGGACGGGGACGGCGCTCAGCAGGGCCGGGGCGTCCCCGACCGCGGCGACGACCTCGATCCGGAAGCGACCGAGCATGGCGGTCAGTCCCTCCCTCAGGAGGACCGAGTCCTCGGCGATCACGACGCGCACGGCAGCTCCACCCGTACAACGGTGGGGCCGCCGGCCGGGCTCGACATGAGCAGTCGCCCTCCGGCCGCGGCGGCCCGGTCGGCCAGCCCGGTGATCCCGGATCCGCGGGTGGGATCGGCGCCGCCCTGGCCGCTGTCGCGGACCTCGATCAGCAACTGGCCGGCCTCTGGCCGGGCGGTGATCGAGATCTGCGTGCTGTCGGTGTGTTTCGTGGCGTTGGCCAGGGCCTCGGAGATCGCCGCGAAGGCCGCCGTCTCCACCTCGGCGCAGTAACGGCCGGGTGTGACGTCGACGTGCACGTCCAGGGAACTGGCGGCGGCGAGTTCCTCCACCGCGGCCAGGAGCCCGAGTTCGCGCAGAGTTCGGGGACTGATGCCGCGGATCAGGTCCCGGAGCTCGGTCATCAGCGTCCTGGCCTGCTCGTGGGCGGCGCTCATGGCCGCCGCGGCCGGTGAGGACCCGGGCAGGTCGAGGCGGGCCAGGCCGATCTGCATGGTCAGGGCGACCAGGCGCTGCTGGGCGATGTCGTGCAGATCGCGTTCGATGCGCTGGCGCTCGGCGTCGAACGCGTGCGCGAGACGGGCCCGTGACCGGGCCACCTCGACCAGGTCCTCGGACGGCTCGGGCTCCAGCAGCTTGCGCGTCAGCGCGGCGTGCCCGGAGCCGAACAACGGGGTCAGGTAGAGCAGGACCGGGATCAGGAGCAGTCCGCCGGTGGTGCGCACCAGCACACCGGTCAGCGAGCCGACGTCGGAGATCCAGTGCTCGACCGACAGCGGCGTCGTCACGACGATCAGGGCGAGGACGGCCAGCGCCCCCAGCCAGATGGGAGCCAGGAAACCCACCAGCACCAGATGGGCGACCGCTCGCCAGAGGTGGGTGCTGTGCCCCCGGTGCGGGAGCGGGGCTCCGTCGAGCAGGCGCAGCCGCCACTGTTCGGCGCGAGCGACGGTGAGCGCGAGCCGGGGCCCGAGCGAGGCCAGCAGGCCGAGTCCGATCAGGAGCAGTCCAGCCGACACGATCAGGTAGGCCCCCGTCGGCCGGGTGCTGAGCACCACGACGGCCGAGATCACCGGGGTCAGCGGGATCGCCAGGAGCAGCCAGAGCACGCTGGAGGTCACCGCTGTCGTGGCGGCGTAGGCAGATCCTCGCCACGGCCGGGCCGGGGCCGGGAACTGCCACCCGGTCGTCCACCGGAGTGCTGCGTCGGTCATGCGCCCAAGCTAGGGTGCTTGGCAGCGCCCTCGACAGCGCACCAGTACGACTGCCGGGGTAGACCTGGCACTACCTTGCGCCACTTGCATGACCTTGCACTGTCTGGCGGCGCCGGGCGAGGATCAGCCCTGAGCGATCTTTACCCGAACGTGTGACGCCGGTGATGGGCCCGTAGTACTCTCCTGAGACTTAGTCGCATGTTGTGACTCAGGCTGAACAGGATGGGCCATGACAGACGCCGCACCTTCGTCGACGAGCACGGGCCGCCCGCGCCGTCGCGGTCGCCGGAAGCCGTGACCGGCGCATGATCGACCTGCGCGGTTATCTGTACAAGCTCGGTCCGGCAGCGCCCGAGGAGCACCGTGGGCCGGCGACCTCAGGCCTGAGGGGCAGGGGGCGGCGTGCGAAGGTGCAGTGGCCCCGGCTGCCCGACGAGCAGGACCGCGGTACCGACGCGGTGATCGTGCGGGCCCGGCTGGGCAGCTACCAGCGGGCCCTGACCAGCGCCCGCAAGACGCTGCGCAGGTCGCACTCGGCATCGGCCTTCCATCCGGCCGGGACAAGTCTTTTCATCACCGACAACGACGGCGGGGCCGGTAGCGGCTCCTCCTCGAGGCAAGGAGGCGACCTGTGAGCACGGGCACCGGCACCGACGTCACCTGGCTGGTCGACGGTTTCGCACAGCAGGTTCCGGGCGTGGCGCACGCGGCCGTGGTCTCGGCCGACGGTCTTCTGCTGGCCGCCTCCGCCGGGCTGCCCCGCGACCGTGCCGACCAGTTGTCCGCGGTCGCGTCCGGTCTGGGCAGCCTCACCAACGGCGCCTCCTCGCTCTTCGCGGCCGGCTCGGTGATCCAGACGGTGGTCGAGATGCAGGGCGGTTTCCTGCTGCTGATGGCCGTCTCGGACGGGTCGTGGCTGGGGGTCCTGGCCGCGCCGACCGCCGACATCGGTCTGGTCGGCTACGAGATGACGGTGCTGGTCGACCGGGTCGGCGAGCACCTTTCCCCGCAGATCCGGCGCGCCGCCAACGGGAACGCGCGACCGTACATGTGAGCCGAGGTCGGCCCCCGGTCGGCGTACCACGTCGGCCGGGGGCCCGATCATCCAAAAATGCTTAGCTCGTAGGTTTTTCTGACGTGTGCGTGGTGCACCGGCGCAACTTCTCCACGGCTTGCCGGTACATCACCGCCAGATCCGCATCCGGCGTCTCCACCCACTCGTCCAGGGTGGCCTGCAGCAGAGCGACCGCGGTCTCGGCCACCACTCGTGCCTCGAAACCGTCGACCGCGCCGGCCGTTGCGACCAGTCGCGAACGGATGCGCCCGGCCAGGGCGTGAGTGTGCGCGTCGGCGGCCTGCCGCAACGCCTGCTCGCGCTGAATGAGCCTGCGCAGGCTCACGTACCGCGCCCGCTGCGGTGGCGTCACCCGGCCGAGCAGGTCGGCGGTGAGCTCGACCAGGGCCGGCAGGGTCGGCTCGACCGGTGACGACGTCCGGCCGCGCCGGTCCATCTCACCGACCAGATCGACCAGGTCGTGCAGGGCGGCCTCCTCCTTCGACCTGAAGTAGCGGAAGAAGGTGGCCCGGGAAATGCCTGCGGTGCAGGCGATGTCGTCCACCGTGGTCCGGGCGAAGCCCTGCTCGCCGAACAGCCGCAGGGCGACTGTCCCGATCTCGTGGGTGGTTTGACGGCGCCGGCGCTCCCGCAGCGTCTCGGCGGGGCTGTCGCTTGCGGCTGTTGCAGTCGACCGCCTCCCTGAGACCATGGCTCATAGTACCGTTCTCGGCTCCCGTCCCCGCTCGAGGCCACGGGCGCGTCCCTCGGTGACCGGCGATCAGGCCACGGACGTCCGCGTCGCCTCGATCAGCCGGATCACGTCCTCGGCGGTGGTGTCGAAAGACGTCATCCAGCGCACCTGACCCCGCCCGATGTCCCAGTCGTAGAAGTGGAACTGCTCGTGAAGGCGCCGCACCGCGGCGGCGGGCAGTTCCACGAACACGGCATTGGCCTGCACCGGATAGCTGATCCGCACGTCCGGCAGGTCTTTCAGCCCTTCGGCGAGGAGTGTCGCCATGGCGTTGGCGTGGGTGGCGTTGCGCAGCCACCGTTCTTGGTGCCGCCGAAGCTGACCACGTCCCCCCCCGTGACGTCACTGGTCAGCGCCCGCAGCGGAACGCCCAGGTGGGCAGCGGCATTGGCCAGCCGGGCGCCGTCCAGGTGCACCCGCATCCCCTGCCCGTGGGCGAACTCGGTGATCGCTGCGATCTCCTCGGGCGTGTACACGGCGCCCGTCTCGGTGGCCTGGGCCAGGGTGACCACCTGGGGCCGGGCCCGGTGCGGGTCGTCGAAGCCCCAGGCCTGCCGGAGCAGGTCGTCCACCCGCAGCTTGCCGTCGCCGGTGGGCACCGGCAGCAGCTTGATCCCGGCCACCTTCTCCGGGGCCCCGCCCTCGTCCCCGTGCACGTGGGCGGATTCGGCACAGATCACCGCGCCCCAGCGGTCGGTGGCGGCCTGAAGGGCGAGGACGTTGGCGCCGGTCCCGTTCAGGGCCGCGTACGGACGCACGTGGTCACCGAAGTGGTCGCGGAACACCTGGGCCAGGTGCCGGGTGTACACGTCCTCGCCGCCGAAAAAGCCATTTTCCGCCGGGTCACCAGCCCCAGGTACCCGGACCACCCTTGAACGGGCCGACCACGTCGTCGGTGATCCAGCCGCCGTAGAAGCCGCCCTCCTGCGGGCGCACCCGCTCACCGTCGACCGTGCACTCCAGCTGGGCCGGATATCCGGTCAGCGCACCGGCGAGGTCGGCGAAGCGAGCGGTCGGGGTCTCGTACGACCACATCGCGGCCGGCAACACCCCGGCCGGTGTGACCACGTCCCAGTAGGTGGCTGCGCCCTTCCACTCGCACAGCGTGGATGCTTTCTCCGAACGTCGCAGCACCCCGGGAGTGATGCTGTCGGCAGGCACGTACCAGGTCGGCGGGTGCGAGGTCTCCAGCACCCGCCAGGCCCGGTCGGTGTCGGCGATCAGCGTGCCGCCGACCCGGACGAGCACTCGCTTCGTGCTGCGGACCAGGGCCGGTGGGCGAGGGTAGTCCCAGACCGACTCCTGTCCGGGGCCGATCGGATGCGGGGTCACGGGTTTCATGGCTGGATTCAACCCTGCCCGATCAGGCCCGGTCGCGCAGCCCCGCCCGGCAGTGGTTAACGTCTGTGGCACAGGTGGCGAACGCACGAGGGAAGGCGACCAGTCATGAGCGTGATCGCGGTGCTCGAGTTCCGGCTCAGGCCCGAGACCCTCTCCGAGGGCCTGCCCGTGCTGCACGAGGTCCTGCAGGAGACCAGGACTTTCGCCGGCTGCCGGAGCGTGGAGGTGATGGTCGACCAGGCCGACCCTGCGCACCTGGTGGTCGTCGAGCACTGGGAGTCGATGGAGGCCGACGAGGCCTACCGGGAGTTCCGCGCCGGGCCCGGCGCCCCCACGGCCCTGGGGCCCCACCTGGCCGGTGCCCCGGTCCTGACCAAGGGCGTCCTCGACCCGTCGATCTGACCGGGACGTTCAGATCCCCAGGAGCCGGCGGGTCACCGTGGCGGCGTTGTCCATCGGCTGCAGGCTGCGGTTGACCTTGGCCATGACGCTGGCCCCGAGCCACAGTTCGTAGAGGGACTGGGCCATCGCGTGGGCCTCGCCGTCCAGGGTCAGCGACCCGTCCTCGGCCCCGCCCTCGAGAGCCCGGGCCAGCCGGTCGATCACCCCGGTGGTCCCGGTCTTCAGGGCCAGGCGCATGGGCTCGGACATGTCGGCCACCTCGGCCCCCAGCTTCACGGCCAGACAGCGGCCCTGGCACTCGTCCAGGCTCTGGGTCTCGCGCCAGTTCTGCCAGTAGGCCATCAGGCGATCGGCCCAGGTGCGGCCGCTGTCACCCATGATCTGGTCCATCTCGAGCAGGTAGTGCTCGAAGTAGAAGGTGATCACGGCTTCGCCGAACGCGTCCTTCGAGGCGAAGTAGTGGTAGAAGGAGCCTTTCGGCACGCCGATGCTGGAGAGCACCTCGTTGATCCCGACACCCGCGTAGCCCTTGCGGGAGAAGATCTTCTCGGCCGAGTCGAGCAGGGCCACGCGGGTGTCCGGGCCGGCGCTTCTGGGGGGCATGAGGGCAGGATATCCCCTCATTAGACCGGTCGTCTCCGGCTCACTGCCCGCGCAGCGCCTCGACCAGGAGGTCGGCGGCCGCGGCGGAGGAGCCGGGGTTCTGCCCGGTGATCAGCAGGCCGTCCTGCAGCACGTAGGACGCCCAGTCCTCACCCTTGGAGTAGACGCCGCCCTGTTCGACGAGCATGTCCTCGACCAGGAAGGGAACGACGTCGGTGAGGCCGACACCCTCCTCCTCGGTGTTGGTGAAGCCGGTGACCTTCCGGCCGGCCACCAGGGGCGTGCCGTCCTCGTTCACCACGTGCCGCAGAACGCCGGGGGCGTGGCAGACCAGCGCGGCCGGCTTGCCGGAGCGGACGAACGTCTGGATCAGGTCGATCGAGTCCCGGTCCTCGGCCAGGTCCCACAGGGGTCCGTGGCCGCCGGGGTAGAAGACGGCGTCGAAGTCGGTCGCGTCGACGGTGGACAGCACCGCGGTGGAGGCGAGAGCGGCCATGGCCTCGGGGTCCGCCTCGAACTGACGGGTCTGGTCGGTCTGTGAGCTGGGCTCGTTGCTCTTGGGGTCGAGCGGGGGCCGGCCGCCCTTGGGGGAGGCGAGCGTCAGTTCGGCGCCGGCCGCCTTCAGCCGGTAGTACGGCGCGGCCAGCTCCTCCAGCCAGAAACCGGTCTTGCGGCCGGTGTCGCCGAGCTGGTCGTGAGAGGTTAGGACGATCAGGACCTTCATGGTGATGCGCCTCGCTGGTTCCGGGGGTCGGCTGCTTCCGGACGGCCTGGCAGGCCGCCGGAAAGAACACTAGACGACTGGTCTACTGGTGTCGAGCGCAGGTGCCCCGACCTGGTGAGGTGCCCACCGGCGTCCTCAAGAAAAAAGCGAGAACCCGGTGGGGCAGGGGCCCACCGGGTTCTCGGGACGGTGCGTCGCCGCAGCTCTCAGCTGCTGGGGTTGAGGACCTGCCCGCCGATCTCGTCGGAGCAGACCTCCACCGAGTACGCCATGAGCGCGCCCGCCTGAGCGTCGCGGAAGTGCCGCTGGATCGGCGAGGTGTTCAGGTAGCCCGACCCTCCACCGGCCTTCACCCCCAGAGCGGCCATCTCCTTGGCGATCTCGTTGGCGGCCAGCTTGGCCTCCATGCCGACCAGGGTCGCCCGGGGATCACCGGCATCGGCCAGGCTCATGGCCTCACCCGCCAGCAGCGTTGCGCCGCGCAGTTTCACGTACAGGGCCGCGGTGTCGAACTTGAGCCACTGCATGTTCGAAAGGGTGGTGCCGGCGCCCGGCAGGAAGCGGGAGCGCGCGTGCTCGGCGAGAGCCTGCAGAGCCGCCTGCGCGATGCCGACGGAAAGGAACGGCAGGCCCACCGCGATGAAGCTGGCCACCGTGGGATCGGGCATGCCGCAGCGCCGTTCGGCCGGCAGCAGGGTGTCCTCGAACGAGATCAGCTGGCTACGGGTGCCCCGCATCCCCATCGTGTCCCAGATCGGCACGAACGAGATCGTCTCGTCCTTGCTGAGCCCGAAGAAGCCCGGGACACCGTCGATCAGGGCGTTGACCAGGAAGTAGTCGGCGATCTCGCAGCCGGAGACGAACCGCTTGGCGCCCTTGAGCGTCCAGCCGCCCTCGGTGGGGGAGGCGCTCTGCTGCGGCATCAGGAACATGTTGCCGCTGCTGGGCTCGGACAGGGCGTTGGCGAAACGTTTTCCGGCAGCCAGTTCGGCGGCGTAGTGGGCGGCCTGCCCGGGGGCGGACATCCCGACCAGCGCCTGGGCGGCCCCGACGTGCATGAGCCAGACCGTGGCGGTGGACGGGCAGGCCTCGGCCAGGACGGTGAGGATCTGCCCGACGGTCCGGTAGGAGACGCCCTGGCCGTAGGGGGCCGGCAACAGCGCGGTGTCCAGGCCGCAGGCGTTCAGGGCCTGGAGGTTCTCCACCGGCAGGGTGGCCTCGGCGTCGTGCCGGGCCGCGTTCTGGGCGAAGCCCTCGGCCAGGTCCCGGACCGTCTTCAGCCACTGGTTGTCATCCATGCCTGGCTTCCTTTCACGTCGCTGACGGGATGTCCAGGGGTGGCCCGGGGTGAGCCTGGTGAACGGAACGAATGACGGGGCAGGCGTGCACCGTGCAGGGGTGGATCGGCCTACGTGAGGCTGTGAGAAGGTTGCTGCACTCTTGCGCAAAACCGCCCAAAAGGTGGCCGACACGGCTTACCTTGGGTGAGGTCTCGGGGGAGACGCCATCGTCCAGGGGGGACG
Organism: Kineosporia rhizophila; assembly: GCF_021277265.1. Classification (GTDB taxonomy): domain Bacteria; phylum Actinomycetota; class Actinomycetes; order Actinomycetales; family Kineosporiaceae; genus Kineosporia; species Kineosporia rhizophila. The sequence continues at coordinate 37,277 of NZ_JAJSOH010000016.1, read as the reverse complement.
TGTCATGCCTCTTCGTGGCTTGGGCCGGGCCCTGTTCAGCAGCAGGTCCGCAAGCGTAGGAACCGGCTCTCGAGCTGGTCTTTCAGTGTTCGCTGTCACCAACGTAGTCGACGGGAGATCCCCGATGATCAAGCGCACCGTCATGGTCGGGCTGGCCACCACGGCCCTGGCCTCCACCTCACTCCTGCTCGCCGGGCCGGCTCAGGCGGCCAAGAACGTCGAGTCCTGCAGCATCACCGACATCCTGCCCGACCGGGTGGTCATCGGCACCAGCGCCGAGCGGGTGCAGTTCGGGGTCCGGACCACCTGCGACGACCAGGACGTCAAGTTCGCCGTCCGGGGTGCCGGTATCGGCACCAGCGCACACGCGTTCTGGTTCGCGGCCTGCAACTACGACATGCTGCAGGGCCCGACCAATTTCGACTGCACCCACGGGGGTTCCGGCGTGATCAACCCGATCGGGGGCACGTACCGGGGCTACGACTTCGTGCCCGGCAACGACCTCACCGGCCCGAACCCGATCTACGCCGGTGCCTTCGTCGACGCCGACCACAACGCCAAGGACGACGACGGGGGTGGCCATTTCGAGCTGTCCGAGACCATCACCCTGCTGCGGCAGACCCGCTTCGGTGACAGCCTCGACGCCTCTCCCGAACCGGTCCGCAAGGGCAAGAAGATCAACCTGGCGGCCGACCTGGAGACCGCGGACTGGAACACCGGCACCTGGGAAGGTGTCGACGCCACCGTGCAGATCCAGTTCCGGGCCGTCGGGGAGAAGAAGTACCGCACCGTCAAGACGGTCACGGCCACCGGCGGGAAGGTGGACACCAGCGTGGTCGCCAAGCGTTCGGGGGACTGGCGGGCCCACCACCCCGCCACCGAGGCCACCGCCGCCTCCACCTCGGGCAGCGACTACGTCAAGGTGAAACCGGCTCGCTGATCCCCGGTAGGGCGCCGGGCCCGGCCCGGCGCTCTGCCCGGGCACTCCGGCCTGCGACAATGCGGGCATGGATGGCGGACTCTTCTCCTGGCTGCGCCGGCCGACCGCGGGTGAACGGCTTCGCGCCGCCCACGTGCGCGACGACCTGGTCGAGGCGGCCGACCGGGCCGCCTTCGGGCGTCCGTGCGAGGCCGAGGTGGCGGCCCTGGCCACGCTGCTGACGCCGGAGGAGGTCGTCCAGCAGGTCATGGAGGGACGCCACGGCAAGGTGGCCGGGGTGCTGGCCCTGACCACCCGGCGGATCCTGTTCGTGGCCGAGGGGGCCGCGCCGCAGAGCGCGCTGATCATCGACCGCGCCGACGTCCTGGGCGCCTCGGGTCAGGAACACCGCGGGCTCAGCACCCTGGCGCTCCTGACCCGTTCCAGCGAGATGGAGGTGGATCAGGTTCTGGGCAACCAGGCCGTCACCTTCGCCGAGAACACGATGCGGGCCCCGGCCGAGGCTGTGCCCTCGGCCGACCCGCTGGCCGAACTGGCTGAACTGCGGGCCCGGCACCAGGCCGGCGAGATCGGTGACACCGAGTTCGAGACCCGCAAACGTCAACTGTTCGAACAGATCTGAGGGCGCACGGTCAGGAGACGGCCGCCTTGACGAGGGCGCGCACCCTGGTCTCCACGTCCGGGTTCCACTCCACCAGGGCGAAGGCGGTCGGCCACATCCCGGCCTCGTCGAGGTTCGCCGCGTCCTGGAAGCCGAGCGTGGAATACCGGGCCTTGAACTTGCCCGCCTCCTGGAAGAACACCACCACCTTGCCCGCTGCGTCGGCGTAGGCCGGCATGCCGTACCAGGTCTTGGGCTGCAGGTCGGGGGCGGTCCCGGTGACCACCACGTGGACCCGCTCGGCCAGCTCACGGTCGGCCGGTGTCATGGCCGCGATGGCGTCGAGCACCTGCTGGAGCCCGTCGGCCTTCTTGGCGCCCTTCTTGCCCTCGGCCCGCAGTTCGGCGGCCCGGGCCTTCATGGCCGCGCGTTCCTCGGGACTGAACCCGTCTGCCGGTCCGCTCGTCTGCGTGGTGGTCTTCTTCGCCGGCATGCTGGACGTTCTCTCGCGCTGACTCGTCGTCGTGGTGTCTGGCCGGAACGCTACGGCCGCGCGGTGGGTGGAGGCTTCTCGAATCCTGACCGGTTCGGGAAGCTGCCCTCTTTGGCCGGATTGCCTAGACTGCCGGGGTGATCGATTTCGCGACCGACTCCACGTTCAAGCTCACTGCGGCCTCGACCCGGGACGCGCGGCCCGTCGAACCGCTGCTGATCCACGGCGAGGAGCTGGTGTACGCCTTCAAGTCCGTGCGTGACCTGGTGGTCTTCACCAACAAGCGGATCATCGCGGTCGACGTGCAGGGCATGACCGGCAAGAAGAAGGACTTCACCAGCCTGCCCTACTCCAAGGTGCAGGTCTTCTCGATCGAGACCGCCGGGACCTTCGATCTGGACGCCGAGCTCGAGCTGTGGTTCAGCGCCGTGGGCAAGGTGCGGTTCGAGTTCCGGGGCGGTTCCGACATCCGCCAGATCAGCCAGATGATCGCCTCCTACGTGCTCTGAGGCGGTACTCGCGCGGGTTCAGGCGCTCGTGCACCGGCGGGCGAAGTCCGCGGTGAGGGCGTAGCAGTTCTCCACGTCCTCGTCGGAAAGACCGACCCACAGATGGTTTCCACCGGGCAGAAGGCGCAGTTCGGGATCATGTCCGACGGCCCGCAACGCCTCGGCCAGACGCACGGACTGCTGGGCGGGCACCAGGACGTCGTCGGTGCCGTGCAGGATGAGGAACGGCGGCGCGTCCGGGCCGACGTGGGTGACTGGGCTGGCGTCCCGCGCCTGCTCGGGCCGGTCGGCCACGGCGCCGCCGAGCAGCAACGACTCCCGAGTGCTCGGGTTGCGGGGGTCGAAGGCGCCCCCGGGATGGTCTTCGGCGAGCCCGGCCAGATCGGTCGGCGCGTACCAGGTGACGCAGCCGGTCACGGTGGCACTTCCGCGCCGGCGGTGCTGGGTCAGCGCGGTGAGGGCGGCGAGGTGCCCGCCGGCCGACTCACCCCACAGCACCGTTCTGGTCGTGTCGATGTTCAGGTCGGCGGCGCGGGTGTGCAGCCAGGCCAGGCAGGCGGCCAGGTCTTCCGCCTGGGCGGGGTGGGTGGCCTCGCCGCTGAGGCGGTAGTCGGGGGAGGCCACGGCGAACCCGGCCCGAACCAGCCGGACGAAAGGGCCCGGCTGCCAGTTCTGGAAGCGCGGGCCAACGGCATCCCGCGTGCCCGTACGCCAGCCACCCCCGTGGACGAAGACGACCAGCGGAACTGGCCCACCGACGTCTTCAGGCAACCAAAGGTCAACCACCAGAGGACGACTGGCGTCCAGTACCCCGTAGACGGCCCCGCGCAGCAGCCGTACTCCTTCTGCAGGGCGAGCCGGGGGTGGAAGGGGCAGTTCGGCCGGGTCGGGCGGGGCCAGGAGATGCCAGGGAAAAGGCTTGGAGACGCTGTTGGTCACGGTGGCGTCCTTCGTGAGTCAGTGCGTGTTGGGTTGCGCGACGCCAGCTCTCAGCTTCCGGTGCGCCAGTGGTGGTCCGGCAGGAAGATCACGTCGTGCTCCTGGGGCACGGTGACGAACTTCTGCCGGTCGGGGATGTAAGGCGTTCGGGGCAGGCCCTGTTCGTCGGTGGGGGCACCCAGGTTCTCGAAGAACCGCTCGAACGTGCCGCCCGGCCCGGCGGCCACGCCCACGATCCGGCTGTGGTGGCGCTCGATGCGGTAGGCGTGCGGGCAGTTCTTCGGAACGAAGCCGAAGTCTCCCGCCGTGAGCAGCTTCTCGTACTGCTCACCCTCCCGGTCCTCGACGAAGAGACGCACAGCACCGTCGGTGATGTAGAAGACCTCGTACGTGTCCGGGTGCGAGTGCGCGGGAATGGTGTCGCCCTTCGGGCCCTCACAGGTGAAGAAGTTGAACGTGTTCTCGGTCTGCTCGCCACCGGCGTAGATCGTGAACATGTCGGTGAAAAGGTGCGCCCGGTCGCCCATGTCCTTCTCGATGAAGTACGGCCTGCCCGGCTCCGGCGGAATCTGGGAACGCTCGCGGTAGCGGGTGGCGAACTCGATGGTCATCGTCGGCCTTCCTGGTTCGAGAACAGCGCTCGGCGCGGTCGCTCACCCCAAGGTAGGACGGGCGGGCCGGCCGGTCGTCGTACACTCGGGCACACCATGAAGAAAAACGGACAGCTCGCGGCGGGGCGCCGCGAGACCGGCGTCCCGACGGCGTCCTACCACCCGATGGCGGGCCGGCCGCCGGGCCTGGACGTGCTCGATCTGCCCGGGCTCGCAGCCCGGGCCACCGAGCACGAACTGCCGCTGACCGTGCCGGTGCGCCCGGCCTTCCACCTGATCGTCGCGCTGCGCAGCGGGCGACTGGCGTGCTCCGTCGACTTCACCTCGTACGAGCTGGAAGCTGGGGACTGGCTGTGGGTGTGGCCCGGGCAGGTGCTGCACTTTCCGGACGGGCCCGGGGCCGGCGACGCGACGGTGCTGGTCTTCCCGGCCGGCTTCCCCCGGTCCGCGACCAACGACCTGATCCGGGACGCCGAGCACACCCTGAACCGCCTGATCACCCCGGACGCCGTACGCCAGACCGCTCTGCTGCGGGTCCTGGACGCCCTGCTGGAGGAGCACGCCGATCTGTCCGGCCTGGGGCTGGAGGCGTACGTCGAGACGTTGCGGGACCTGCTCTCGGTGATCCTCATCCGGCTCGTGCACCTGATCGACCCGCAGCGTCGGACGGGTCCGGGCAGCGGCGAGCCGTTCCACCGGTTCCGCCAGGCCGTCGAGGAGGACTTCGCCCGGACCCACCGCGTGGAGGACTACGCGGCCCGGCTCGGCTACAGCTCCCGCACGCTCACCCGCGCCACCCGGGCGGCCCTCGGCTGCGGAGCCAAGCGGTACATCGACGACCGGGTGCTGCTGGAGGCCAAGCGTCTGCTGGTTCACAGCGCCCTGCCGCCGGCCACCGTCGGCGAACGCGTGGGTTTCGCGTATCCGACTGCCTTCAGCGCCTTCTTCCGTCAGCGCACCGGTATGACGCCCACGGAGTTCCGATCGCTCACCAAGCCCTGACCAGGTGTGGGCAGCGGTATGGCATCACCTGGCCGGACGGCTGGGCGCCGGGTGACAATGGCCGGATGCGACGCTCCGGCGAGTACGACGCCTTCGGCCCCTGGACGGACGTGGTCCGGACCTGTGAGGAGCTGCCGCGGCTGTACGGGCAGGCCGGGATCGATCCGGCCGAGTACCGCCTGGTGCTGAAGGTCCCGCGGGACATCGAGCGCCGCAACGCCACTCCGGACATGAACCTGTACGACTTCCTGCTTGCGGTGGAGCACGACGGTCTCACGGTGCTACAGCGCCAGGAAGCTCTCGGCGGCGACACCTACACCCGGGTCCGTATCCCGTCCCAGCAGATCACCGCCCTGTCCGACAGCGTCAACCTGCTCGACGGGCAGCTCGAGATCCACACCTACGGCGGCTCGACGACCATCGGCTACAACGCCACCGACCCGCTCCCGATGCAGAGACTGGTGCGGCTCCTGCGCCGGATGTACCTGCCGGCTGCGGCCCATCCGCCCGGCAGGGCCGGTTCTCTCGCGCCGGTCGATCTCGGCGGCCGGGACCTGAACCTGGTGGGGGCCTGCCAGAAGGTGCTGCGCAGTGCACCGCAGATGCGGCTGGTCACCGCCGCCCAGCAGCAGCGGACCGTGCCCGTCGGTGGCTGGGCGAGAAGGATCGTTCATCGCCTGCGGCCCTCGGTGCTGCACGCATTGATCGTTCTCGCCGACGAGCGGGAGATCGCCCTGCTGCACCGCCGGGACCGCACAGGTCGGGGCAAGGCCGATGCGCACTCCGTGGCCTGCACGTTCCTGCCTCGTCACCGCATCACCGACGTGCATCTCCAGCCTCACGAAAAGTACCGTCACATCGAGGTGATCACCGTCATCACAGGTGGGTCCGCGATCTCCTTTCCGGTGCGTGCGGGAGAAACGGCCGAGGCACTGCTCGGACTGTGCGCCGGTGACTGCTGACCGGTCAGGGCCGCCCGCTCAGGGCAGATCGGCCAGGCTGTTGCGGTGGTGGGCTCCCGCGAGGAGGTTCACCACGCCGACCACCAGCACGCCGATGCCCGCGTAGAGGCCGAGCACGAGCAACGGCCCACCGATGGGCGCATCCGGGAAGTAGAGGACCCGGCGTAGCAGGGTGGCGGCCGCACCGGGAGGCAGGGCCTGCCCGAAATCGCGCCAGAAGGCCGGCAGCAGCGGCAGGGCGGTCGCTGCGCCGCTGATCGGCAGCCCCAGAAGGAAGTACAGGATCCCGCCCACGGCCGCGCCGGCGCTGCCGATCAGGCAGACCAGCCCGCTGACCGACGCGGTCACGGCCAGGTTGACCAGGGCCAGGCTCAGGGCCAGCTTCCAGTAGTGCACGTGGTCCCCGGCCCCGAAGGCGTGCGACAGCCCGGCCATCGAGGCGCCGACGCACAGCGCGTAGAGCGCCAGGAAGAGCACCGGCAGTTCGCCGCGGGTCCAGTTGGCCCGGTAGCGCGGCACCAGTCGGCCCAGGCCCACCGAGCCGATCGTGCCGACCAGGACGGTGACCTGGATCATGACCGCCAGGCTCCCGCCGCCCGAGTCGCCCGCGGGCAGGGGCGTGATCTCGGTGATCGTCGGGGTGCCGGCCGTCGACTGCTGGGACACCAGGGTGGTCAGGGTACTGGCGACCTGTGGCGCCGAGGCGGTGGACTTGAGCAGTTCGACCCCGTCCGGGCCGACGACGAGCGCCCCGTACACCTCCATGCGCCCGATACCGGTGACCGCGGCGTCGCGGCTGTCGTACGTGCGGATGTCCAGGGCCTGACCGGCCTGCTGGGAGAGTGCGGCCGCGGTCTCCGCGGGACCGACGTAGGCCAGCGGCACCTCGTGCGGCGTGGGCGCGTGCGAGATGCTGAGCAGGGCCGAGCCGAGCGCGACCAGGACGCCCAGCCCCAGCAGGGCCACCACGACCGCCCGCTCCCAGAAGTGCTTCTCGCGCTGCTTCTCGGCCTCGGCGGGCAGAGGCAGGTCGGTGTGGGGTTCGTCCTGAGAAAGGGTGCTCACGGTTTCTGTTCGCCTCTCGCGGGCTGCCTGACGTCTGCGAGGCCGCGACCCGCGTCGGAACGTGCGCGGCCTGCGAAGGTCGAGTCGGCCTCCGGCTGCTCACCGGTGTATCGAGAACGTCCGGCCCGTACTTGAGGCCGCCGGACCCCTCGCGGCCGATCCCGACCTGATCGGGTGTATTTCCGGGCCCTGGCCTACACCCGGCCCGGGCCTGTGTAACCAGCCGCCTGAAGGGTGAACAGTTCGGCGTAACGCCCCTTCCGGCGCAGGAGTTCAGCGTGGGTGCCGGTCTCCACCACGGCCCCTTCGTGCATGACGTGGATGACGTCCGCGTGCACGACGTTGGCCAGGCGGTGGGTGATCAGGATCGTGGTGCGTTCGCCCTGCCGGGCCCGAAGGTCCTGGAAGAGGGCGTCTTCGGCGCGGGGGTCGAGGGCGGAGGAGGGCTCGTCCATGATGAGCAGGTCGGCATCACGGTAGAAGCCGCGCGCGGCGGTGATGCGCTGCCACTGACCGCCCGAGAGGTCCTGCCCGTCCTTGAAGGTGCGGTCGAGCAGGGTCAGATAACCGTGCGGCAGGTCGAGAATCATCTCGTGGGCCAGAGCCCGCTGCGCTGCTCGCTCGATCTGCGCCTGCTCGGGCACCGTGGTGATCGCACCCATCGCGATGTTGGCCGCGGCCGAATAGGGCCACTTGTGGTGTTCCTGCAGCACGACGCAGACCCGGGCGGCCAGCACGTCGCGGTCCCAGGCACGGTAACTCTGCCCGTTCCACAGCAGCTCACCGTTCGAGGGCTCGCGCAGCCCGGCGATCATGGCGGCCAGTGTGGACTTGCCCGAGCCGTTCTCCCCGACCAGGGCGATCGTCTGCCCGGCCGTGATGGTGAAGGAAACCTCCTTCACCGCCGGAGCGGAGCGGCCGGGGTACTGCAGATGCACGCTTTTCAGCTCAAGCGTTCCCAGCGGGCCCGGAACGGCCTTCTCGGAAGGGGGAAGCAGGTGCTCATCGGCGCGCTCCAGAAATGTCAGGTACTCCCGCACGTACTGACCACTGGTGTACATGTGGTCGAGCTGAAAAGTCAGGTTCGACAGGGCCAGCTGCGCCGCCTGCACGGCCACGACGCAGGTCACGGCGGCCGACAGGGGAAGTCGGCCGCCGGCCAGCAGCCACCCCAGAAGGACCCAGACCAGGGCCAGGCCCACGCCGCTGACGGCGGAACCGAGGGCGGTGGTGGTGGCCACCTGCCGGGCCAGGCGAAGTTCCACGGCGGCCTGGGCGCGCATGACCATGTCGTGCTGGTTCAGCAGGAAGTCGCGCAGGCCGTACGAGCGCAGTTCGGGGGCGGACTGACGGTCGGCCATCTGTCGCTCCAGCGTGTACATGCGCCGCCGGCGAACCGAACCGGCCACGTAGCTGGCATACCGGAGGTGACCGGACCTCAGTGCGGCGTAGCCCCGGGGGACGGAGGCGACCAGCAGCGCCAGCAGCAGCACCGGATTGATGACGAGCAGGGCAACCGCGACGGCCACGAGATTGACCAGTCCGGCCAGGGCGCTGGCGGTCGCGTCCACCAGTTCGGACATGGAGTTACCGACCAGCTTGGCCCGCTCCATGTCGTCGGCGAAGGTGTCGGCGTCGAACGCCTCCAGGCGCACCCCGGTGGTGGTCTCGAAGAAACGCCGCTCGGCAGCATGTTTCACGCGAGGAGCCAGTCCGCTCTCGGCGTAGCCGATGCTGATGGCCAGGGTTCCCCGCAACAGGGCCACACCGGCAAGGACGGCGATGGCCGGCAGGGCGGCCAGCACCCGGCCGGAAGTCGGTCCGGCTCCGAACAGTTCCACCAGCACGCGCTGGGTGGACAGCAGCCCGAAGGTGGACAGCGTCCCGGCGGCGAGGGTGGCCAGGGCGACCACGAGCGTCCGGGGCCGGTCGGCCCTCCAGCTGGTCACCACCGCGTACTTGGCCAGGTGCGGCAACTCGGCCAGGATCCCGCTCACGGCGGTCTCCGCCCGGCGCCGGGTCCCGGTCTCCCACCAGGCGTCTCTCAGCTCGGGAAGCACTGGCCCCACAATGTTTTGGCTGGCCTGGTCGAACAGGCGGGGTTCCGGCTCCGTCTCCACCGGCCCACTCTCGGCCTCTACCTCGGGGTAGGCGACGGTGGATGCAGTGGCAGGTCCGGATTCCCTGGCCGCAAGCGGAGTGCCGCTGGCGCACCGCTCTTCCTACGGTGGGCAGCACAACAGCCCACAACCACCAGGAGTCAGATCGTGCACACCCTCGCGCACAAGGTCGCTGTCGTAGCCGGTGCATCGGCCGGTATCGGCAGAGCGACCGCGAAGCTGTTCGCCGCCCACGGCGCCGCCGTCGTGCTGGTGGCTCGCCGCGAGGACCGGCTCGCCGAGCTCGCCGACGAGATCCGGCGCGACGGCGGCCGCGCATCGTTCGTCGCCGGAGACGTCGGTCACCCGGAAACCCATGATGCAGCAGTGAAGACCGCCCAGAAAGACTTCGGCGGCCTCGACGTCGCCGTCAACAATGCCGGCACCACGGGCACCCTCATGCCGCTGGCCGAGCTCCCCGTCGAGCAATGGCACGCGATTGTGCAGACCAATCTGACGTCGGCCTACCTGGGGGCCCGCAGCCAGATCCCCGCCATGCTCGAACGTGGCGGCGGATCGGTGGTTTTCACGTCCAGCTTCGTCGGGACCAGCGTCGGCCTGCCCGGTATGGCGGCCTACGGCGCCGCCAAGGCAGGACTCATGGGTCTGGTCAAGGGCATCACCGCGGACTACGCGGCGCTGGGCGTCCGGGCGAACGCGCTGCTGCCCGGAGGAACCGTCACCGACCTGGCCGGAGACCAGGACCAGCAGGACTGGGCGGCCGGCCTGCACGCCGTGAAGCGTCTCGCCCGGCCGGAGGAGATCGCCCAGGCCGCCCTGTTCCTGGCCGGCCCGATGTCGAGCTTCGTGGCCGGATCGGCGCTCTTCGCCGACGGCGGCAACGCGGCGGTGAAGTTGTGAAGCTACCGGACCAGGGACTGCGGCGGGTTCGTCGCCGACGGGTTCCTCAGGGGGCCCATCAGGGCTCCCTGGACCAGGTCGCAGCCGGCCTCCTGAAGGCGCCGCAGGGTGTGCTCGTCGTTCACGTTCTGCGCGGAGACCGCCAGACCGGCGGCACGGGCGACGTCCAGCACGGCCTGCAGCAGGGCGGCCCGGTGGGGTGAGCGGACCAGGTCCTCGTACAGCCGCAGCCCGTCGATCGGCGCCCCGTCCAGCAGACCGACCGGCACCTGGTCGCGGCCGAACTCGTCGACCACGATCAGCACGCCGGTGCGGCGCAGCGCACCGAGGGTGTCGTGCAGGGCCGAGGTACTGGTCAGCACCGCTTCGGGAACGTGCAGCACCAGGCGCCGGGGGGAGAGGCCGCCGGCTTCGAGGGTCTCGATGATGCTCTGCGCCAGGCCCGGTTCCAGCAGCCGGGCCAGCGAGACGGAGACCGCGATGATGTGGCTGGGACTCTCACCGGCCTGGTCCCACACCTGCATCTGGCGCACCGCCTCGGACAGGGCCCAGCGGTCGATGTCGCCCTGCCTGCGGGTCTCCTCGGCCACCGGCCGGAACTGGGCCGCCGACAGCTTGTCGTGACCGGGCCGGGCCCACCACACCCGGGCGTCCCACCCCCGCAGCGCCATCGAGGCCAGGTCCACCACCGGCACGTAGTCCAGCTCGAACTGCCCCGAGGTGACGGCCTGGTTCAGCGCCGCCTGCAGCTCCTGGCGCCGGCGCAGGCGTACCTGCAGCACCTCGTCGAAGAGCTGGCAGCAGCCGCGTCCCCGGGCCTTCGCCTCGTAGACGGCGGCGTCGGCCTCGGAGAACAGGGTCTCGGCCGAGATCAGCGGGTCCACCGCCAGCGCGACCCCCACGCTGGCGCCGACCCGGACCTGGATCTGCCGCTCGTTCTGCACCAGGGTGACCGGCCGGCTCACCTCCTCGATCAGCCGCTCCGCGATCGCCACCGCGTCCGGGGCGTCGGTGACCTTCTCGATCAGCACGACGAACTCGTCCCCACCGAGCCGGGCGGTCAGGTCCTCGGCCCGGGCGCAGCTGTCCAGGCGCTGGGCCACCGCGGTCAGCAGCTGGTCGCCGGCGGCGTGGCCGTGGGTGTCGTTCACCGCCTTGAACCCGTCCAGGTCGACGAACAGCAGGGCTGGTCCGGTGCCGTTCGCGGTGCCGCCCACCGGGCGCCGGGCCAGCGCGGCCCGGGTGGCCTCGAGCAGCCGGGGCCGGTTGGCCAGGCCGGTCAGGGCGTCGTGGGTGGCCGCGTGGGTGAGTTCGGCCTGCAGCTCCTCCCGCTCGCGCACCGCGGTGACGATGCGCGCCACCGACGAGTGCACCACCTCACCGAGGGGGCCGGGCAGGGGTTCCTGCAGCAGCGGGTTGACCAGGTCCCCGGAGGCGACCGCGGCCGACTGGCCCTCGATCCGGCGCAGGTTGTGCACCATCGACTGCAGGGCCTGGGAGGCCGCCTGCACCTCCCGGGGGCCGCCCACGCCCACTTCGACCAGGTGCCCGCGGCTGATGTCGCGGGCCTGCGCGGACAGGCGCCCCAGGGGCCGGGCGATGGCCCGGCTCACCCACATCACGGCGGCCAGGGCGGTCAGGACCAACAGGGCGACCACCACCAGGGCGCGGTACATCTGTTCGTTCGTGCGGTCCTGGTAGGCCACCGCCGAGCGGTCGGCGACCAGGAGCGCCTCGTACAGCAGGCTGGACAGGGCCCCGGCCCGGGTGGCCTCCAGCGCCAGCAGCCGGTTGATGTCACCCCGGTTGGTGCTGGCGGTGCTCGGCAGCCGGGTGAGCGCGACGTCGAGCGTCTCCAGGGTGCCGGTCTCGGTCAGCGTGCGCCAGGCCCGGGCCAGTTCCGGCTCGGTCAGGGTGCCCAGCGCCCGGGACATCTGCGACCAGGTCGGCCCGAGCTTGGGCAGGTCGATCAGGTGTTCGGGGTCGACCGCGCTCATCAGGTAGGCCGGAAGTTCCCGGCTGGCGGCCAGGTTGGCCGCCGCGATGTCGGTGATGTTCTGCACCGTGCGGATACTGGCCAGGTCGACGCCGCGTTCCACGGCGGTGGCGGCGGCCCGGCTCTGCGCGTCGTTGAGCCGCTCGGCCAGGGCACCGTAGGCGCGGTAGACCTCCTGCAGGTCGGTCGCGGTCATCGAACTGGCGTCGACCCGGGCCCGCAGCCCCCTCAGGGTGGCGGCGGTGTGCTCGACCAGGTCGGGCTGGCTGGCCCGCAGCGGTTCCAGGGTGTCGTTCGTGGCGTCCCGGACCTGCCGCTTCATGCTCGTCGCGATCCGGCTCAGCGAGGCGAAGGTCGCCGCGGAGCGCGGGCTGGAGTCAGGCCGGAGAACTCCGGTGCGGAACAGGCCGAGCAGGACCGAGGGCATCAACTCGGAGTTCAGGGCGTCGTTGGTCGCCTCCAGGGCCACCACCGAGCGCACCGCCTCCTGCATCCGGCGGGCGGTGGCGGCCCGATCGGTGGCCGAGGACACGGTGAGGGCGGCGAAGGGCGCCACACACAGGGCCGAGACGCACAGCAGCGCCGCCAGGTACAGCCACAGCGGCGGGCCGGAGGTCCCGTTCCCGGGACCGGTGGTCGTCACTGGAGCCGCGCCTGGGCCGCGGCCAGCGCCGGCACGGGGCCGCGGCCCTCGGTCAGCACGGCCTGCACCGCTGTCCACAGAGCCGCCGACACTTCCCGGTACCGGGAACCGATCAGGTCCTCCTGGGTGCGGCCCTGCGCCGAGCGCACCGCCTTCACCCAGGGCTCGAGCCAGGGACGCGCGGCGACCTGCTGGTCCTGCACCTCGGGGTGGGCCGCGATGTAGGTGAGCGCGGTGTCGGCGGCCAGGGCGTTCTTCCCCTGAGTCAGGCAGGAGATGATCGAGCGGCTGACCTCGTAGCGGCCGGGGTCCCCCTGGCGGGGGGCGGTGATGAACTCACCGCCGATCGGCGAGGGGGCGATGCCGCCCCGCTCGCCCGGCAGCACGATCACGCCCCAGCTCAGGCCGGAGGCGCGCGCGTTCTCCAGCTGCCAGGTGCCGTTCTCGACGAAGGCGTAGTCCCCGGTCAGGAAGTCCTCCCAGGCGGTGGACTGCGAGTTGTTGATCACCGCGACCGGGGCGTAGCCCTTGGTCAGCCAGGAGGACCACAGCGACAGCGCCCGCACCGCCGCGGGGGAGTCCAGCCGGCCCAGTTCGGCGCCCGCTCCCCAGAACCAGGGCAGGAACTGGAAGGTCCCCTCCTCGGTGCTGGTCGCGGAGAAGGTGATCCCCATCCGCCCGGTCCGGGCGACCTTCTTCAGGGCCGTGTTCAGGCTCTCCCAGTCGCGCACCGACGCCGGATCGACGCCGGCCTCCTCCAGGATCGCCTTGTTGTAGTAGAGGGCCAGGGTGTTGGCCCCGACCGGGATCCCGTACATCTTGCCCTGGTACCGGCCGGCCCTGAGCAGGTTGGCCGACATGCCGGTGGTGGACATCCCGAACTCGTCGGCGTCGACCAGGGCACCGGCCTCGGCCAGGCTGGAGACGTCCGGGTTGTCCACCACCAGCACGTCCGGCGGGTGGCCCTGCTGGGCCGCCAGGAGCGCCTTGTCGGTGAGCTGGGTGGTCTCGAACCCGGTGCGGCGGATCTTCACCCCGGACTCTTTCCCGCACCGCTGCACCAGGCGGGGCCACTCGGAGCTGCTGGTGAACTGGGTGTACGGATCCCACAGCGAGTACGTCCGGGAGTCGGCCGTGGCCCCGGACGTGACCGTGTCGTCCTTCTCGCACGCGGCTGCGCCGGTGAGCAGCAGGCATGACAGAAGGACGCCGGTGCTCACCCTCCGGAACAGCGTCCGCCGCGATCTCATCTCCCCGCCCGTCCCTCGCTGATGAGTGCATCGGCTCGATCAGGGCAGGGTTGAGCCATGAACTGCTCAGGACCGGGGTCAGGACCCGGAGGGCGGCACCACCGGGCTGCGGTACTTCGCGGACAACTCGGTCATGTGCTCGTCGAACCGCTCCGGCCCCCACGGCTGCGCACTGACGCCCGGCTGCGGTTCGTCCCCGGCCTCCAGGAACAGTCCTTCCGGCCCGCCCGGCGTGTACAGGAACAGCATGTTGGCGGCCTTCACGCCGATGTTGGTGAAGCGGTGCACCCCGCCGCGCGGCACGAACACCAGGTCGCCGGCCCGGGCCACAAAAGTACGGTCGTTGTCGAGGAACTCCAGTTCTCCGCTGAGCAGGTAGAAGATTTCGTCGGACTGCTCGTGCACGTGCGGCGGCGGACCGCCACCGGGCGGCACGGAGGCCTCGATCAGGCCGATCGAGCCGTTGGTGGTGCCGGCCTCGAGCTTGACCGTGTAGACGTCGCCGGAGAACGTCCTGGTCTCGCCCTCCCCGGCGGGAACGTGCAGACCGGACGGACGGTGATGGGGCAGTGTCAGACTCATTGCAGGACTCCGGTTCGGTGGGTCAGGTCGTCCCGCCGCACGGTAGGCCTCGCCACTTATCTCAGAGTTTGGTGCTCCCGGCGGACCCGTCGCGAACGTTCGGGCCCGGGCCGGACATGAGTACGGCGTGAGGGACCCTGCAGCCGACGACGCGTTCCGGCGCCTGTACACGGCCAACTTCCCGGCGATCCTGAACTACGCGCAGCGCCGGGTCGGGGGGCCGGACGACGCCGCCGACCTGGTCGCCGAGACGTTCCTGGTGGCCTGGCGCCGGCGTGAGGAGCTGCCGCCGGGCCCGCAGGCCCGGCTCTGGCTCTTCGGGGTGGCTCGGCTGGTCCTGGCCAACCACACCCGGGGCGAGCAGCGCCGGGTGCAGCTCGGCGCCCGGCTGCGGCTGGAGCTGCGCGACGAGCCCGGCGACCCGGCCGCCGACCTGGTCGAGGTGATGGCGGTGGACAGCGCGCTGGCCGCGCTCGACGACACCGATCGCGAGGTGCTGGAGCTGACCGTGTGGGACCAGCTCACCCCGCGCGAGATCGGTGCGCTGCTGGATCTTCCGGCCCGGGTGGTGCGCTCGCGACTGTTCCGGGCCCGGGCCCGGATGCGCGGCCGGACCGACCTGTCTGCGGTGAATGTCGCTGCGGAGAAGAACGATCGGGCCGGCCCCGGACACGTAACGGGTGTCCACCGAACGCTCGCGTCCAGAAGGGACCCCAAGGCATGAACGATCGCCAGGTCGAGGACCTGATGCGCCGGGCCCGGCCCGTGTCGTCACCCTCGCGGTTCCACGACGCCGGGCAACGACTCCTTGAGGAGATCATGTCCAGCCCCGCCGAGGAAACCCTCGAGACCGACGTCACGCCGATACCGCTGCGCCGTAACCCGACTCACCGCACCCGGTGGCTGGTGGCCGCGGCCGCCGTCGTGGCCGTGGCGGCCGCCGTGCCGATCCTGCTCTTCCAGAAGCAGGACCCGGCCGCCCCGGCCGCCCCTCTGCCGCAGGAGAGGCTCGAGGTCGACGGCAATCCTCATCTCTTCCTGAAAGACCCCCAGTGGCAACCGACCTCGCTCTACCAGGGTGCGGTGACCGACGGCAGCCAGACTTTCGTCCAGGGCGATCGGACGACCACTATCTCGTGGGTGCCGATCAGGGTCCGGGACCAGGTGCTGGCCGCACGCACGAGCGAGATGCGTCCGGCGCCGCCGCTGACCGTGTTCGGGCAGGAGGCGACCGTGCTGGAGGACGCGCTCAACCAGGAGGCGTTCATCCCGGCCGGCGACATGCTCGTCACCGTGAAGGTTCACGGCATCCGGGAACGCAAGGACTTCCTCTCGGTGCTGAGCCAACTTCAGGTGTTGCCCCCTGACCAGTGGGAGGCAACCCTGGGCGAACGCTTCGTGAACGCCGACCGTTCCGCGGCCACGGCCCGGGAAATGCTCGCCGACATCACCCTTCCCCCCGGGTTCGACCTCGCATCGCTCATGTCCGGCCTCACCCAGGACCGCCACCAGTTCGGCAGCAACGTCCTGGTCACGGTGAGCTGCGCCTGGCTGGACCGCTACGAGCAGGCCCGGGCCCAGGACGACGAGAAGACCATGGCCGGCGTCGACCGGGCACTCGACGGCAACCGGGAGTGGGCACTGCTGCAGGAGATCGACGACCAGGCACCGGACATCGCCCTCCAGGTGACCCAGGCGGCCAACAGCGTCGCGGCCCGGGAAGGGGTCTCGGAGTCCACCACGGCGCTCGGGTGTAGCGACCGGGACTGATCCGAGGACGATCGTGGCCGGGTCGGCGGATCCGGTCACGATCGTCGGTTCCGGGGCCTGCGCAGGGCAACTGGCTCACGCCGTTGTTCACGGGCCCACCGATCGCCAGGGCAGGACGACCGCGCTGAGCAGGGTGACCACGGCGGCGACCAGCAGCGTGGGGCGCAGGCCGACGAGCGCGGCCAGCACCCCACCGGCGGCGATGGCCGTGGGCTGGGCGATGCGGGAGCTGATGGCCCAGGCCGTGATCACCCGGGCCAGATACTGGTCGTCAACTGCCTGGGCACGGTATGTCGCGAACAGGGGGTTGAACACGCCTGCGCACACCAGCAGGCCGAAGTCGGCGCCGATCAGCAGAACCAGGCCGGCTGTCCCCGGTGGGACGAAGGGCAAGGGCAGCAGCCACACCGTCCGCAGGGCTCCGGCGCCCAGCAAGAGACTTCCGAATCCGAAGCGTGCGACCAGGCGGGGAGTCAGCGCCGAACCGAGAATGCCGCCCAGGCAGGGGAGACCGAGCACCAGACCGTACTGCCAGGCCGAAAGCCCCAGGTCCTGCAGCATGAGCACGGCGGTCAGAGGGGCGGCCGCCATGATCCCGGCCCCGAACAGCAGCGCATTGGCCAGCAGGGCGCGAAGATCGGGCCGGCTCCGCACATACGCCCACCCAGCGACCAGATCCCGGCCGCTCATGCGCGAAGGGCTGGGCGGCGGAACTGGTTCCGGTCGACGTATGCGAAGGATGCAGCAGGCCGAGACCAGGTAGGACAGGGCGTCCAGCGCCAGAGTCGTCCCGGAGCCGAGGGTACTGATCAGGAAGCCACCGGCCGAGGAACCGACGGTCGTAGTGGTCCAGGAAGCCGACTCGAACCTGCTGTTGGCGATGTGCAGCTGCCCGGGAGCGACGAGAGCCTTCAGATGCGCGCCACCAGCGGCGCCGAACGCGATCGTGGCCGCGCTGGTGAGCACCGCGACCAGGCACAGCTGGGCGAACGTCAGCCACTGGGCCCAGATCGCGACCGGCACAGTCGCGATGACCAGGAAGCGGAACAGGTCCGCGGCCACCATGACCGGTCGCTTGCGGCGGTACTCGATCACGTGGCCCAACGGCAACGCGAGGACTGCGCCGGCGATCCCGGACAGGGCCGCCAGCGCGGAAACCTGCCAGGCAGCCACGCCGAGCACCGTGACGGCGATCAGCGGGAGCGCCCCGGAACCCAGCGCCGTACCCAGTGAGCTGACCGTGTGTGCCCAGTACAGGCGTCCAAAATCTCTGTCCGGCAACGCATCCCCCGCGCTCGGTGAGTGGCCCCCAATTCGATGACGTCGGTGCTTCCCAAGAGCGACGCCGATGTCGTACGTGTCACTTTCGGGGCTTTTGGCAGTTTTCCGGGTACTTTCCTGGCACGGTGTTACCGACACATGACGAGTACCAAGTCGGAGGTATCTGCATGACCCTGCGCCGCAACCGCCTGTTCATCCTGGCCGGGAGCACTTCCCTGGCCGCTGCCGGTCTGTTCGCCACGCCCGCCCACGCGGCCGGGGACACGGCCACGGCAGAGCTCTCCGGACGGGACGGACGGCTGAACCTGTTCACCTACGAGGGCGGCGACCTGCGCAACCAGGCCGAGGTGGTGCTGTCGCTGTCGGAAGACCGCAGCGTGTACACCTACGAGGTCGACGACGTGGTGGACATCAAGGCGGGGACCAACTGCGCGCACCCCGACAGCGCCGACCTCACAAAGGTCGTCTGCGAGATCGAGAACGTGGTGGGCGGCACCACTTCGGACTGGCCGAGCGGTCAGATCTCCTTCGGGGCGGGCAACGACACGGTGGAATTCACCAACCGCACCACGACTTACTTCAACGCGATCTCTCTGGACGCCGGCAACGACACGTACACCGGTTCTCCCCTCCGCGATGCCGTCGTTTCCGGGAACGAAGGCACCGACACCCTCAACATCGGAGGTGGCGGGGAAGGTCACGGCGACGAGGGCAACGACCTCATCACCCTGGTCGCCGGGCGGGCCATGGCCAGCGGCGGCGACGGCGAGGACGAGATCCAGGGTGGCGTCGGTGGCGACAGCCTGCACGGCGGGGCCGACGACGACGTGATCTACGGCAACGACGGCGACGACCTCATCTACGGCGACCAGGGCAACGACTTCCTGTACGGCGGCCGTGAGCACGACGAGATCTACGGCAACAGCGGTGACGACACGATCTTCGGGAACTCCGGGAACGACACCATCTCCGGAGGGCCGGGGACCGACACCATCTCCGGCGGAACGGGCAGCAACACCATCACCAACTGATGTGTGAAAGGTCTGCCCCGGTGCGGGGCAGACCTTTCCGTCAGAAGCCGGGGAAGACGGCCCGCAGTTCGTTCAGGGTGATGTTCCCGTCGACCGAGGTGCCGTTCGGGGTGTGGGCCGGGGTCAGCCGACCGTAGAGCAGACGCAGCGCCGCCTCGAGCGACCCGGTGAACTTCGCCGTCGCGGCCGGGGCCTCGGTGGTGAACTGGGCCTTCTCGTCGAGGACGATGTGGTACGAGGTCTTCGCGACCTCGATGACAGCGGGTTCCGCAGTTGCCGTGGGCTTTCCGATGAACCCGAGCAGGAAGGCCAGGTCGGTGCTGAGGTGCTGGGCCAGGAGCTCGGCGGAACCGTCGGGCAGCGTCGCGCCCGCGTCGAGGCCGGCGCGCACGTCCCAGGTGTGCGGAACCACCTCGCTCAGCCGCATGGCCGCGAACGTCGCGAGCGGCAGGGGTTCGGGCAGGAAGCCCATGTCCACCTTGATCTCCTCGTGCCGCTCCTGCGGAACGGCCTCGAGGGCGGCGACCAGGGCCTCGTCGGACTGCGCCCAGCCGGCGGCCTGGTCCTGCGGGCTCAGCGCGTTCCAGCGGTCCCAGACGCCCTGGTTGAAGTCCGCGCCGGGCGCCTCGGCCTCACCCAGCCCCGCGCGCAGACTGGCCAGCGTGATCTCCGCGCCACTGCCCAGATGGGACAGGACGTCGGCGACGGTCCACTCGGAGGCCCCGGAGGGAGTGGTGAGCTGCTCGGGTGAAAGTGTGGCGACGACGCTCGCGAGGGCGTCGTGCTCACTGCGCAGGGCAGTGATGATCTCGGCCGCAGAGGTGGTCATGCCCGGGAGCCTAGCGACCGGCACCTCGGTCGACGAGGTGCCGGTCCGGGGTGGGAAGTTTTGGCGCGCGCAGGTGTTACTGGGGCCATGAAGAAGATCGGATTCCTGTCCTTCGGCCACTGGTCGGACACCCGGTACTCGCAGGCCCGCACGGCGGCCGACACCCTTCTTCAGTCGATCGAGCTCGCCGTCGCGGCCGAAGAGGCCGGGGCGGACGGCGCCTACTTCCGCGTGCACCACTTCGCCAGCCAGCTCGGTTCGCCGTTCCCGCTGCTGGCCGCGGCCGGGGCCAGGACGAGCCGGATCGAGCTGGGGACCGGCGTCATCGACATGCGCTACGAGAACCCGCTGTACATGGCCGAGGACGCGGGCGCGGCCGACCTGATCTCCGGTGGGCGCCTGCAGCTGGGCATCAGCCGGGGATCACCCGAGCAGGTCATCGACGGCTACCGCTACTTCGGGTACGAGCCCGAGGGCGACCCGGACGGCTCCAAGCTGGCCCGCGAGCACACCCAGCGCTTCCGTGAGGTGATCAAGGGCAAGGGCTTCGCCAAGCCCAACCCCCGGCCGATGTTCCCCAACCCGCCGGGGCTGCTCCGGATCGAGCCGCACTCGCCCGGCCTGTCCGAGCGGATCTGGTGGGGTGCGGGCAGCCGGGCCACGGCCGAGTGGACGGCCCAGCAGGGCATGAACCTGATGAGCTCGACGCTGCTCACCGAGGACACCGGAGTGCCGTTCCACCAGCTGCAGGCCGAGCAGATCCAGCGCTTCCGCGACGCCTGGAAGGCGGCCGGCCACGAGCGCGAGCCGCGCGTCTCGGTCAGCCGCAGCATCTTCCCGATCGTCAACGACCTGGACCGTGCCTACTTCGGCTCGGCCCGCGGCGGCGAGGACCAGGTGGGCATGATCGACGGCGGCAAGGCACGCTTCGGCAAGACCTACGCGGGGGAGCCGGAGCAGCTGATCAAGGAGCTGGCCGACGACGAGGCGATCGCGGCGGCCGACACCCTGCTCCTGACCATCCCCAACCAGCTCGGCGTCGACTACAACGCCCACCTGCTGGGAACCGTGGTCCGGGAACTGGCCCCCGAACTGGGCTGGCGTTAGGCCGGACCTGGCAACCCCGGTGCGGGCGGTCCGGCCCCTGCATCGCCGTTCCGTCCCGCCGCCAAGGAATTCTTGCGACGATGTCGATCCGTCGCGCTCCCGTTCGAATCACTGGTGAGCGGGGCCGAGCAGCGCCCCGGCGGACCGGTCGGACCTCACGAACAGGGAGACAGCGACATGGCGAAGTACATGCTGATCATGCGGGCCTCGGACGAGGCGCACAAGGCGATGGAGAACGTCTCCTTCGACGAGATCCTGGAGACGATGGGCCGCTACAACGACGAGTTGATGAAGGCCGGGGTCCTGCTCGCCGCCGAGGGGCTCGACCCTGAGGTGAGCGTGGTCGTGGACTACTCCAGCACCCCGCCCCTGGTCACCGACGGGCCCTACGGAGAGACCAAGGAGCTGTTCGGTGGCTTCTACCTGATCGACGTACCCACGCTGGAGGAAGCGGTGGAGTGGGCCCGGCGCATGCCGGCCGGTCCGGGAGCCAAGACGGAGGTCCGCCGGATCCCCAGCATCGACGAGTTCCCGGCCGAGAACGAGTACGTCTACCGGGAGAAGGCCTGGCGTCAGCAGAACGGCCAGCTCTGAGCGCCCACGGGGAGCAGGACGCCCGGCGCACGGTCGAGGCGGTGTGGCGGATCGAGTCGGCGCGCATAGTGGGCGCGCTGGCTCGCTACACCAACGACTTCGCGCTGGCCGAGGACGTCGCCCAGGAAGCACTGGCCGAGGCGCTGCAGGGGTGGCCGAAAGACGGGGTACCGCCGAACCCGGCGGGGTGGCTGTACACGGTCGGCCGCCGCCGGGCTGTCGATGCGTTCCGGCGGCGCTCGGGGCTGGATGAGCGGTACGCCGTTCTGGCCCAGGGGCTGGAAGAACAAAGCACGGACGTCCTGTGGGATCCGGATGCGATCGACGACGACGTCCTCGCCCTGCTCTTCATCGCCTGTCACCCGGTGCTGTCCGCAGAAGCCCGGGTGAGCCTGACCCTGCGTGTGGTGGGCGGCCTGACCAGCGAGGAGATCGCCCGTGCCTTCCTGGTGCCGGTGCCCACCGTCCAGGCCCGGATCACCCGGGCCAAGAAGACGCTCGCGGCCGCGCGCGTGCCCTTCGAGGTACCACCGGCAGACGAACGAAAGGCCAGGCTCGCAAACGTCCTCAATGTGCTCTACCTGATCTTCACCGAAGGATCGACGGCCACCTCGGGCCGGGACCTGCTGCGCACCGACCTGGCCGACGAGGCCCGGCGGCTGGTGCGGGTACTGGCCCAGTTGCTGCCCGACGAGCCAGAGGTGTTCGGCCTGCTGGCGCTGATGGAGCTGACCGCGGCCCGGTTCCCGGCCCGGGTCGGCCCCGACGGCGCCGTGATCCTGCTGGAGGACCAGGACCGGCGCCGGTGGGACCGCGCGGCGGTCGCACGCGGGAAAGGCGCTCTTTCGCAGGCCGCTTCGATCGGTCGAGGTCTGGGGGCGTACGGTCTGCAGGCAGCGATCGCTTCCTGCCATGCGGCCGCTCCATCGGTGGAAGGCACCGACTGGGGGAGCATCGTGGTGCTTTATGAGGCGCTGGGCCGGATCGCGCCCTCCCCGGTTGTCGAACTGAACCGCGCGGTGGCGGTTTCCATGGCTGATGGCCCGCAGAATGCGCTGGCCATTGTGGACGATCTCGCGGTGGATGGGCGGTTGGCCGGCTCTCACCTGCTGCCGAGTGTCCGGGGCGAGTTGCTGTTCCGCCTCGGACGCACGGTGGAGGCGGGCCGCGAGTTCGAGCTTGCGGCCGGGCTGTGCAAGAACGAACGCGAACGAGATCTATTGCTGAAGAAGGCCAACCGAATTTCTTGAGGACGATTGTGAGGCTCAGTAAGTGACGCGGACACGGATTCACAACTTGTCCATCTCGCTGGACGGTTTCGCCTGTGGTGAGGGCCAGAGCGCCGAGGCGCCGATGGGCCACGCCGGGCACCGGTTGCACGAGTGGATGATCGCTACTCGTTTCGGAGCCCCGATCATGGGGCTTTCAGGCGGAACCGCCGGGCTGGACGATGCTTTTGCGCAGCAGCACGAGCCCGGCATCGGGGCCGAGATCATGGGCTCGAACAAGTTCGGCCCTCCGGGCTGGCAGGACGATCCGGAGTGGAAGGGCTGGTGGGGTGAGAACCCGCCGTTCCACACGCCTACGTTCGTGCTCACCCACCGGCCCCGCACTTCGATCGAAATGGCTGGTGGGACAACCTTTCACTTCCTCGACGTCTCGCCCGTCAAAGCCCTGGACCTGGCGCGTGAGGCGGCCGGCGGGCGGGACGTACGCATCGGCGGCGGTGCCACGATGGCCCGGGACTTCATCGCCGCCGGGCTGGTGGACCACATTCATCTGGTGCAGGTGCCGATCGTGCTGGGCCGGGGCGTCCGTCTGTGGGACGGCTTGGAAGGCATGGAGGGCGACTACAGCGTGGAGGCGGTCTCGGCGCCAAGTGGCGTCACCCATCTCACTTTCACGAGACAGTCGTCCCTCGTGGGGCTCTGCTGAGCCGAACAGCCCAACAGAACCCCACGACGTCTTCTATTCGAAGAACTTCAGACTCCAACCACGGTCGGAGGTTTCACCCGGAACGTTGGAGCGGGTGTACGTGACATCGCCCCACCAGGTGAAACTGCCGGTGAACCAGCGCCGGTTGTCCCAGGTGTACCCGGTGCCCTTGGGTACGGCGTGGAACATCAACGGGAACCGGGGGCCGGCCGGTGGGCTGGTGTTGATGTCCCCGTCCAGCAGCACGAAGGTGTGGTGGCCGGGACCGTTCACGTGCAGGGTCGGGTCCCAGCCCCTCGTCAGGGTGGCCGGGTTGGAGCCGAACAGGCAGCCGTTGGACTTGTACCAGTCCCAGACGTACGCCGGGTTCCCGCCCTTCTTCAGCCGTAGGTCGGCCAGGCAGTACTGGTCGCTCCAGGAACCGTTGGCCGAGTACACGATGTGCAGCTGGCCGTTCGGGTCCTTGATCGCCTCGGGCCCCTCGTTGATGTAGGGGTTGCCGACCACGCGCTCCCAGCTCTCCCGCGGCTGCGAGACGACCGAGCGGGCGCCGGTCGTGGTGGTGGGGCTGGACATCCTGGCGATGTAGAGGTTCTGCTCGACGTTGGTGTCGCCCGCCCATCCGGACCAGACGAACCACAGCTGGTTCTCGAACGTGAACGCGGTGCCGTCGATCGCCCACTTGTCATCGGGCAGGCTCATTCTCGTGGGTTGACCGTAGCCGCTGGTGGGCGAGTTCGAGCTGATCACGTACATGCGGTGGGCCGCGCCGGCGCCGGCCGCGAAGTACACGTAGTAACGGCCGCCGATCCGGACCAGTTCGGGGGCCCAGACCTCCTGCAGGCCGTTGTTGGCCCAGATCCGCACCCGCTCGCTGCCGGCCAGGGCGGCTGGGCTGGAAGCCGAGCGGGTGTAGAGGTGCCCGCCGGCCGACTCGACCGAGTAGTACGTGCCGCCGACCCGGATGACGCTGGGGTCGGCGATCGGTGGGGGAGGGGCGGCCTGGGCCGGCCCGGTCATCAGCAGGCCGATCGACAGCGCCGCCACCAGGGCGGCTACGGCCACTCCCAGAGCCTTCCTCAGGCGGAACGGCTTCGGTGTGCTTCCTTGCTGTGGCGCCATTTCTGCTCCTCAGGGATGGAGCCCGCGAGGGAGGTGGCGCTGGCCTGCTCCCTCGCAGGCTCGGTGCAGTGTGTGACGGGAGCCAGTGTAATTCGCGCAGCCGGTCCAACTGCTCTCAACCGTTCGTGTCCTCATCGCGTCAGTTTGGGCATGATGAGGAATCGCGTAGCAGTTGGGGGGAAGCATGCGCGCTCAGGGTGAGGAGGCCTTCCGGGCCTTCGTGCGGCAGGAATGGAGACATCTGGTCCACACGGCCTATCTGCTGACCGGCGACCGGAATCACGCCGAGGATCTGGCGCAGACGGCGCTGGAGAAGATCCACCGGCAGTGGGGCACGCTCGAGAATCCCGGCGCCTACACGCGGCGGGTCATGGTCAACACAGCCATCTCCTGGCGCCGGCGGCGCAGTTACGGCGAGATCCCGCACGAGCCGCAGGACACCGCGTCCCCGGGCGACGACTTCGACCAGATCGACCAGCGGCACCAGCTGGTCAAGGCCCTGCGCAGGCTTCCGCCCAAGATGCGGGCGGTGCTGGTGCTGCGCTACTTCGAGGACCTTCCCGACCTCGAGATCGCCCAGACCCTGGGCTGCTCGACCGGGACTGTCAAAAGTCAGGCTTCCCGGGGCATTCAGCGGCTTCGGGAGCAATTCGAGATCACCGATCCGGGGCTTGCTGCGGCCTTCCAGAGGAGCTGATGATGAACATCGAATCCATGCTCCGCGAGGGGCTCGCCGAGGACGTCCAGCGAGTTCCCGTCGCGGACGACCCGTGGCCCTCCTTCGCCCGCCGCGAGGTGCGCCACCGCCGCGTGAAGCGCACGCGCATCGCCGCAGCGAGCCTCGTCCTGGCCGGGGCGATCGGGCTGCAGTCCGGGCTGGTACCAATGCCGGGCTGGGCGCCGGGTCTGGCTGTCGCGTCGATGAACGACGAACTGATCAACAGTCCGCTGCGGGGCTCGCTGGCCGGCGACACGGCCTGGCTCGACGGGATGCGGGCAGCGATCCCCGACCTCCCGGACGAAGAGGGATCCGGATACTGGAAGGTGCGTCGGGACAAGATCAGGTTCCTCTACGCCAGCGATGTCGGCGCCTTCCGGATGGTGCTGGCCTACGTGCCCCTGCAGATGGGGGTCCTGGCTCAGCCGCAGCTGGTCTGGTACCAGGGCCCGGCGGGGGCGGCGCCGGAGGCGATGGACTGGTCGTCCTACGGTGATGCCGGCGAGAGAGTGACCGCGAACCTGGGCATGGCCCCGGACGGGACGAACGTCTTCGTCGTGGTGGGGCCGGCAGGCAGCCGGGCGGCGATTCGGCCGGGCTTCGAGTTCACCGCTGAGGGGCGGCTGAAGATGGACGAGCCGATGGGCGGGATCGGGAACACGGGAGTTGCCGAAGCAGTCCTGGAGCCGACCTATTCTCTGGAGCCCCTGGGGGTCGTCGAGTACGAGGGGAACGTCGACGAGGTCGGCTTCGGCGGCTCGTTCAACGGCCCCGACCCTACCGGCGAGATCCTGGAGTCGTTGGTGAAGAAGGTTCGGGGCGACAACGACTTCGACTACGAACTGCTGCACACCTTCGTCGATTCGGCCCTGTGGCGGGCCGGGGTCCCGCTCGAGGGACTGCTGATCGACCTGCGCTGGACCGGCGTCGTGAACGGTTCCCCGGCGGCGCTGTTCACCGTTCAGGAACCCGGCCACGGCGTGGTGGCCTTCGCCTTCCACGGAACCACCGAGTCCTTCAGCGCGGATCTGGAGATGCTCATGCCGGCAGCCGGTGTCGAGGACCGGCCGATCGCCTGGCGTATGCGGGGCGAGGAGCACGGGGACATCGAGACCGACCGGGTGACCGTGATCGCTCCGGAGAAGGCGGCGTCCGTGTCGTTGGAGATCACTGGGCAGGCGCCGGTCGACGTCGTCCTGGACGAGACCGGGAAGGGGGAGGCGACGGTGGAGCCCGACCAGGAGGCCTCGGTGGTGGCGCATCGCGCGGACGGGTCGGAGCTGAGCCGCTCGCCGGTGCTGCCGTTCGAGGGCCGGGAAACCATGATCGGTGAGGCCCGGGGAACGCGGCTGGTGCCGTAGGCGTAGGCCCTGGGTGTGCTTGCCGAAGCGCACCCAGGGCCGAAGGCCGTCCTACTTGCGCGGGCCCTCCTTGCGGGGCCGCGCAACCTTGGGGGCCGCGGGTGCCGCCTTGCCCCGATCTCCGGCCGGGGGCTGGATGTTGCGCAGCGACTCCACCAGTTCGGTGAGTCGCCGCGACGTCCTCACGGCCTCCGGCAGCCGGCCGGCGCGCAACTGAGCGCCGAGCACGCGGTACTCGCTGTCGATCATCTCGCTCATCCGCTGGCCGCGTGCTCCAGGGCCGGGACGCGTCGACGGAGGCGCCTCGGACTCCGGTGAGCCGGTGCTGTTCTGTCGTCCACGGGCCGCCGACCCGGTCGTTCGTGCCATTCGGTGCTCCCTGGTGTGCTCAAGTGTCAGGCGATTGTCTCCTGTCGCCTCGCTGCGCATCGGCAATCCTCTCGAACAATGGACGCCGGTGGGCACCGTGGTCAGTGCGGTCCAGCGAGGGCGCGTACGGGCTGAGCACACATGCGTCGAGAACTCGTGTGGGTGGGGGCGGCGCATGCACGCCACCCCCACCCCCTCGTCCCCTCCGGTTCCCCCCGGGCTTACGGCACCAGACGCGTTCCCTTGGCCTCGCCGAGCGGGCCCGCCTCCCGGAACGGGAGCAGGGGAGTGGAACCGATCTCGTCGCCGGCACTGTCGTAGGCCGTCACCGTGGCCTGGTCGCCGGGATCGACGGTGGTCTGCGCACTCCTGGAACTGTCCAGTTCCAGCAACTGCGGCTGTTCGCCCTGCACGGTGAGTTCGAGGCGTTCGGTGCTGGGGTGGCGCAACGACGTTGACGTTGTTCGTCTTGCCCCGGCCGTTCTTGGCGTACAGGCGGTAGGCGATGGGCCGGGCGGCGGCACCCTCGGCCGGCATCAGCACCTGGTAGTCCGCGATCTCGCCCTGATCTGTCGCCCGGTAGGCGAAGGCCAGAAACCCCTGGCTCTTCACGCTGCCCACGGAACACCCCAGGATCCGGGCGATCTCGGGATCCGGGAGGTCCTCGAAGTAGCGCAGCACCAGCACCGCCCGCATCTGCGGCGGAAGCGCCTGCAGCCCGGCGAACAACTGGTGGTGCTGTTCGACCTGCTCGAATCCACCCGGCTGGTAGGTGGTGTCGGTGGGCTCCTGGGGCACCTCGCCGAAGCTGCGCTTGCGCCGCCACGAGGTGACCGTGTTGATCATCGTGCGGTGCACGTAGGCCTTGGGCGAGTCCATCGCCGAGACCGAGCGTCACCTGCGGTGGGTCTTCTCCAGCGCGGTCTGGACCAGATCTTCGGAGTGGTCCCGGTCACCGGTCAGCAGATAGGCCGTGAGGGTCAGCGAGTCCCACTCCTTCTGCATGAAGGCGCGGAAGCTCTCCTCCTCGTCCTGCGGTCTTGCCGAGGCAGTGCTTTGTGGCCTCTCGGCGGCTGTGGTTGGCTCGGGCGGTGAATCTTCTGCTGACGTCGGGCGGTCTGCGCAACGGCTCAATGCTCGGTGCGCTGCGGGACATGCTGGGCAGGCCGTTCGCGGCCGCCAACGTGGTGTACATCCCCACGGCCTCGGTCGCCCAGCCGGGAGACCACGGCTGGCTCCTGGAGGACATGAACCGCCTGCACGGCCTGGGCTGGCGCGAGTTCGACGTCCTGGACCTGAACGGCCTGCCTCCGCAGGTGGTGCTCGAGCGACTGCGGCACGCCGACGTCGTCTACGGCAGCGGTGGCAACCACTACCACCTGGCCCGCAGCATCACCGGCAACGATCTGGCCGACGGCTTCCTGGAGGCCCTGGAGAGCCGCGTCTACGTGGGGCTCAGCGCCGGGTCGATGATCTTCAGCCGTAACCTCACCGAGCACTCGGCCCGCGTCATCGGCGACAGCGCCGATCTGCACCTTCTCGGTGCGACCACCGTGGAGTCACCCTTCGGGCTCTTCGACTGGTACCTCAAGCCGCACCTGTACTCGCCCGACTTCCCGGAACGCGACGACGCCTGGGCCGATCGCATCGCCGGGCAGGCGGACTTCCCCATCTACTTCATCGACGACGAGTCGGCCGTCCGGGTCGTCGACGGCACCACGGACGTGGTGTCCGAGGGGCGGTGGCGGTTCCATCCCGACGCGAGCGCCGACGTCACCTCCGGCGCAGACGCTGGGTGATGAAGAGGGCCGCACGGTCCAGGGCGTCGTCGGCCTCGTCCAGCCGGCCCGCGAAGATCTGGAACACGTGCGGCACCCCGGCCACCACGTCGAGGATCACGTCGACCTCGAACTGCCGGGCCCGTTCGGCCAGCCGGGTCGAGTCGTCCAGCAGCACCTCGTTGGTGCCGACCTGCAGCAGCAGGGGCGGAAGTCCGGTCAGGTCGGCGTGAACGGCGGGGCTGAGCAGTTCGTGCGCCGCGTCCGCGTCGCCCTGGTACAGATCCAGGGCCGGGGCCAGGCCCTCGCGGGTGAAGATGGGGTCGATCCCGGCCTTGCTGTCCATGCTGGCGCCGGTGCGGGTGGCGTCCAGGCCGGGCGAGAAGGCGACGATCCCGGCCGGTACAGGTAGGCCCGCTGCTCGGGCGGCCAGGCTGGTGGTGACCGAGAGGCCGCCGCCGGCCGAGTCCCCGGCGAACACCACCGATGCCGGATCGGTGCCCTGGCTCAGCAGTTCCCGATAGGCGGCGACCCCGTCCTCGACGGCGGCCGGGAACGGGTGTTCGGGGGCCAGTCGGTAGTCCACCGAGATCGCCCGGACCCCGCTGCGCACAACCAGATTCGCGGTCAGGGCGATCGCGGTCTCCGGTGAGCCCAGGCTCCACGACCCACCGTGGAAGTACAGGATCGTGCCGGGCCGCGCCTCGCCCTCCGTCTCGACCGTCACCACCGGTCGGCCGCCGAGCGTGCCGGTTCCGCGCCGCCAGCC
Organism: Kineosporia rhizophila; assembly: GCF_021277265.1. Lineage (GTDB taxonomy): Bacteria > Actinomycetota > Actinomycetes > Actinomycetales > Kineosporiaceae > Kineosporia > Kineosporia rhizophila. The sequence goes on along the minus strand of NZ_JAJSOH010000016.1, from coordinate 8,000 downwards.
CTTAGGTACCTGCCCGAGGTGCGCCATCAGGGCCGCGAATCCGGCCCGCTGTTCCTGGATCGAGACCGGCTCAGCGGGTGCAGAGGGTGCCGGCCGTCGCAGTTCGCTGTCCGCGGCCCGGCGTTGCTGCTCGCTCATCATGTACTCCCCTGAGAAACATGCCCAGGAACTATATGCCCAGGCATCTACTTGTCTCGAGTAATGTACATGCCATGGCATCTAGTTGGGACTTCTTCGACGATCTGGTGCGCCTGGAGACCCGGCTCTACAACGCCCTGGCCGAGGAGGTCCGCGCCCGGCACGGCATCTCGATGGGCCAGTTCGAGTTCCTCAGCCACCTGAACGAGCATCCCGGCTCGCGGGTCGGGGACCTCGCCGTCAGCTTCGCCATCGGGATCGGGGCCACCAGCAAGGGCATCGACCGGCTGCAGAACCTGGGCTGGGTGCAGCGGGTGCCCAACCCCGCCGACCGGCGTTCCTCGCTGCTGGAGCTGACCGAGGCCGGGCGCGAGGTCCTGGAGACGGCCCGCGGCACGGTCGAGGAGCGGCTCGCTGAGCTGCTGGACCTCGACGCCGAGCAGCTGGCCGTGGTGGCCGCTGCCGTCTCCGCCCTGCGCCGCAGGCTCGAAGACGACCAGGTCGGCCTGCCCGTCGGCTGAGGGTTACCGGCCGACCGCGTCCATGGCGCGGTCGAGCAGCACTTCCCGGGGCACCGCCCCGCCGCAGACGCGCCAGGTGTCCAGGGCTGCGTTCCAGCACTCGACCGCCGAGGCCGCCAGGGCGCGGGGGCGGGGGTCCTGCTCGGCCGGCCCGTCCTGGGGCAGCCGGGCGGCGATCAGGGGGCGCAGGAGTTCTTCCCAGCGGTGCTGCTTCTCCCGCCGTCGCGCGCGCATCGTGGGATTCGCCTCGAGCATCCGCTCGAACTCCATGGCCTGCTCCAGCGTGGCGCCGTTGAGCTCCAGGAGGATGTCGAACGTGCGGCGCAGGGCCTGCCAGGGGGATTCGGTGCCGGGTCGCGCGGCGAGGGCCTCGGCCAGCTCGGGGCCCAGCTCCTCGATCCAGATCAGGACCACGTCTTCCTTGGTGCCGAAGTAGCGGAAGAACGTGGTGCGGGACAGCCCCGCTTCGGCGGCGATCTGCTCCACCGTGGTGTTGGTGCAGCCCTGCTCGGCGAACAGCCGGGTCGCGATGCCGCTCACTTCGGCGCGCATCGCCTGCCGGGTCCGCTCGCGCAGTGAGCCGGGACCGGGTCGGATCTGGGGCCTTTGCGGCACATCAGTCACGTGATGGAGTCTACTGCGTCCCCGACTGGTACTCAGTACCAACTCGGGCTAGCGTCCCAGTCGTTGACCGCATGCCACCACCGGCGTGCCCGGAAGCAAGATCGAGGAACCCACGTGACGCCCCAGCCCCGCCCCGAGAAGCTGTTCACCCCTCTCACCCTGGGCGCCCTGCAGTTGTCGAACCGCCTGGTCATGGCGCCCCTGACGCGCACCCGCACCGAGCCCGACGGGGTGCCCACCGACCTGCACGTCGAGTACTACCGTCAGCGCGCGTCCCTCGGCCTGATCGTCACCGAGGGAACCTGGCCGATCATCGAGGGGCGCACCTGGATGGGGCAGCCCGGCCTGCAGACCCCCGAGCAGATCGCCGGCTGGCACCGGGTCGCCGACGCGGTGCACGAGGCCGGCGGCCGGATCGTCGCGCAGATCATGCACGGAGGCCGCATCTCGCACCCCTCGATCACCGGCACCGGGCGCACGGTTGCCCCCAGCGCCCTGGCTGCTCCCGGCGAGATCCGGACGGCAGACGGCGGCAAGGCCGCCCTGCCGGTGCCCGAAGCGCTGACTGGAGGCGAGATCCCGTCCATAATCGAGGGTTTCGTGACGGCTGCGCGCAATGCTGTCGAGGCGGGCCTGGACGGCGTGGAGATCCACGCGGCCAACGGCTACCTCGTGCACCAGTTCCTGGGCAAAGCCTCCAACCAGCGCACGGACGAGTACGGGGGCTCCCCGGCCAACCGGGCCCGCCTGGCGATCGAGATCCTGACTGCGGTCGCCGAGGCCATCGGGGCCGAGCGCACGGGCCTGCGCATCTCGCCCGAGCACAACATCCAGGGCGTGGTGGAGGACGACCAGGAGGATCTGGCTGCTACCTACACCGCGCTGGCCGAAGGGCTGGCGCCGCTGGGCCTGGCGTTCGTGGACATCCTGCACGTCGAGCCGTCCGGGACGCTGGTGCAGCAGTTCCGCAAGACCGTCCAGGCGCCGGTCATCCTGAACTCGGGCTTCTCGGTCAACACCACCCGCTCCGAGGCCATCGACCTGGTCCGCAACGGCCACGCCGACGCCGTCGCAGTCGGCCGCGCCGTGATCGCCAACCCGGACCTGGTGGCCCGCTGGCACGAGGGCGCCACCGAGAACGCCCCCGACCCGAGCACCTTCTATGTTGGTGGCGCCCACGGATACACCGACTACCCCACGCTGGAGCAGGGCGCGGCCTGAGCGAAAGGTCTGCCATGGGTTCTTCCCCCACCAAGGTCTGCGCGTCGTGCGGGCGCACCATCGCGTGGCGCAAGAAGTGGGCCGCGAACTGGGACGAGATCCGCTACTGCTCGCAGGCATGCCGTCGCACCAGGGTCGGCGACGTGGGGCGGAGACTCGAGGGGAGCATCCTGGAACTCGTACGTCACCGGGCCCGAGGAGCGGGCGTGGACCCGAGCGAGGCGCTGCGCTCGCTCGGGCTCGGGGACGAGCAGCAGTACCGGGAGGCGGCCCGGGCTGCTGCCCGGCGGCTGGTGGCCGCCGGGCAGGTCGAGATCGTCCAGAACGGACGAGTGGTGGACCCTTCCCGGGCCAAGGGCGCCTTTCTCGTGCGGAGCGTTCCGTCAGGTCCCCGCTCAGCGTGATCGATACTCGCTTGCTGCTTCTGGCCACCGACGGCTAAGCAGGGTCTCGTGCACTTTCGCCCCGCCACCGCGCGCGATCTCGAGACTCTGCTCGCCTTTCCGGTCGACCCGGTGATCGGCGGCATCGGCCCGGACCGGCTCCGTGAGGAACTGGCGGCCGGGCAGATGCGCCTGCCGTGGAGTTGGCTGGTCCTGGACGACGAGGGCGTCGTGGTCGGCCGCGCCCTGTGGTGGGGCCGGTCCGACAGCGTCACCCCGTTGGCGCTGGACTGCCTGCACCTGCTGGAGCGTGTCGACGACCGTGCCGCCGTCGCTGGGCACCTCCTGCAGCAGGCTCACGCCGGCTTTACCGCTGTGAGACATCCCCCTGAGTACCAGCTCACCCTGCCCACGCACTGGCGCCGCGACCCGGCCGCCGTCGACGCGGTGTCCTGGCGCGTCGCAGCTGCGGCCCTCGCCGGTCTGAGCGAGCAGACGGAACGGCTTCAGTATGAGTGGATCCCCGGCGACCAGCACCCAACTTCCTCGCAGCGTCTGCGCTTTCGTGCTGGCGACGAGCAGGAGTTCCTCGCTCTCTTCGAACAGGCTGCGGTTGGCACACTCGATGTCACCACCCGCAGGGCGCTGGTGGTGATGGACCCGGCAGCCCAGGCCCGCGACGACTACAACTTCTACCTCAACTGCCCCGGCGAGCGGGCCTGGTGGCGCGTCGCCACTGCACCGGACGGGGAACCGGTCATCCGCCTCCACGCGGACGCCGGAGCCGAGCGCGTTACCGCCACCACCGACGTCATTAATGTTCCGATGGCCGCTGCGTTCGACCGGGCCGGGTTCCGGGTGACCGAGACGCGCCTGATGCTCGAGGGCAGGACGACCGGCTGAGTCCAGGTTGCGGCTGAGTCCAGGTTGCGGATGAGTCCAGGTTGCGGACCGGTGAGTCCTGACCCTGATCAGCGGAGTGCGACGGCGATCGTCTCGGCCGGGGTCGCGGTGGGCCCTCCGATCAGGCGCCGCAGGTCGCCGGAGTTCGTGTACTGCTCGTCGGCAGTTGCGGCAGGAGCTCGAGGGGATCAGCGAGAAGATGTCCACCCAGACGCTGCGCACCCTCGAGCGCGACGGGCTGCTGGTGCGCACGGTGTACCCGAAGGCCCCGATCCGGGTGGAGTACGAGCTGACGCCGCTCGGCCAGACCCGCCGGGGTCCGCTCAAGGCCCTTACCGAGTGGTCGGTGCAGCACGTCGAGGAAGTCGTCGAGGCCCGTCGGGGCCGGATCAGCGCAGGGTGTCGATGTCGATGACGAACCGGTAGCGCACGTCCGAGGAAAGGACGCGCTTGTAGGCGTCGTTGACCTGGGAGGCGTCGACGACCTCGATCTCCGGGGCGATCCCGTTCGCTGCGCAGAAGTCGAGCATCTCCTGGGTCTCGGCGATGCTGCCGATGCTGGAGCCGGCGAACGAGCGGCGATTGCCGAACAGCGTGAACACGCCCACCGGGAGCGGCTCGGGCGGGGCGCCGACGCTGACCAGGGTGCCGTCCAGGCGCAGCAGGCGCAGGTAGGCGTTCAGGTCGACCGGGGCGCTGACCGTGTTGATGATCAGGTCGAACGTGTTGGCCAGGTCGGTGAAGGTGGCCTCCTCGCTGGTGGAGCGGTAGTCCTTGGCTCCGTGGCGCAGGCCGTCCTCCTTCTTGGACAATCCACGCGAAAGCACCGTCACCTCAGCGCCCTTGGCCACGGCGATCTTGACGGCCAGGTGGCCGAGGCCACCCATGCCCACGACGGCGACCTTCTTGCCGGGGCCGGCGTTCCAGTGGGCCAGCGGCGAGTAGGTGGTGATCCCGGCGCACAGCAGGGGAGCGGCCGCCTCGTAGGGGATGGCCTCGGGGACCTTGAGGACGAAGTCCTCGTCCACCACGACGTGGGTGCTGTACCCGCCCTGGGTGATGGTGCCGTCGCGGTCGAGGGAGGTGTAGGTCTGGGTGTTGCCCTTGAGGCAGTAGTTCTCCATGCCGGCCTTGCAGTTCTCGCACTCGCGGCAGGAGTTGACCATGCAGCCGACGCCGACCCGGTCCCCGACAGCGTGCTTGGAGACGTCGGTGCCGACTTCGGTGACGACGCCGACGATTTCGTGCCCGACGACCTGCGGGTAGGCGATCGGACCCCATTCGCCCCGGACGGTGTGGATGTCGGAGTGACAGATCCCGGCGTAGCGGATCTGGATCAGCACGTCCTTCGGGCCGACGTCGCGGCGCTGGATCGTGGTGCGGACCAGGTCGCCGGTCGCGGAGGGCGCGGCGATGGCGTTGACGTTCAGCATGGTTCTCCAAAGAGGCTTGCTGGGTGGGCAAAGGAGCGGATTTGCACGGTTTGGACAGGGGAGTGCCGACAACGGCGTCCGCGGTTACAGACAACACTTCTCGGCAGTCCGGTGGGAGTCACTGTCGAAGGACGTACTGGCAGGGAACCCCACGCGGCTGCTGGTGGGCCTAGCCTCGAGCGTATGGACAACCGGTCGGAGGTGCGTGACTTCCTGATGTCGCGCCGCGCCAAGCTCACCCCGAAGGATGCAGGTCTTCCCACCGGGGTGAACCGGCGCGTGGCCGGGCTGCGCCGCGCCGAGGTCGCCGTCCTGGCCGGGATCAGCGTCGAGTACTACTCGCGGATCGAGCGCGGCGACATCGCTGGTGCGTCCGCATCTGTGCTGGATGCCCTGTCCCAGGCCCTGAAGCTCGACAGGACGGAGCACGCGCACCTGCTCGACCTGGCCCGGGCCGCCGACGGCATCCCCGCCGCCCGACGGCCCCGCCGCCGCCCGAACAAACCCGTCGATTCGCGGCCGGCCATGCAGTGGATGCTCGAGGCGATCACCGGAGGCCCGGCCATCGTGCGCAACGCCCACCAGGACGTCGTGGCGATGAACGCGCTCGGGCGGGCGTTCTACGCGCCGGCGATCGGTGATGGTGGCCGGCCGGTGAACCTGGCCCGCTTTCAATTCCTCGACCCGGCCTCACGTGACTTCTACCCCGACTGGGAACTGTTCGCCGACATGTGCGTCGCGATCATCCGCGCAGAGGCCGGGCGCGACCCCCATGACCGGTCGATCCAGGACCTGGTGGGCGAATTGTCCACGCGAAGCGAGCTTTTCCGACGTTTATGGGGGGCTCATGACGTGCGTACCCACGGTGCGGGGACGAAGCGGTTCAATCACCCGGTCGTCGGTGAGGTCACACTGGCGTTCCAGGAACTGGCCCTGACCGACGAGCCCGGCCTGGTCATGCTGGTCTACACCGCCGAGCCCGGCTCGGCGTCTGCCGATCGGCTGGACCTGCTGGCGTCCTGGGCCAGGACCGCGGCCGAGGATGTTGAGAACAGCTCAGACGTCGCCCGTTCCTGAGTGCGCACACGCAGTTCTCCGGCCAAAAGTTTGCTGCGCTTTGTCCTTTGCCGACCAGGTGCCCACGGTGTCAGATACGGACCAGGCCGAGGGCTACTGTGTGGGTGTGGCAGCTTCTGAGGTATGGGTTCGTCGGCGCAACGGGATCGAAGAGATCGGACGGGCTCAGCCACAAGGCGCTGGATACGTGGTCACGTGGACGGGGGAGCAGCCGGTCGAGGTGCCGCGGCGTCCGTCCGGGGTGAGGTGGGCGCCCGATGGCAGCCTTGCGGCCCAGGTCTTCGCCGACGGGGCGGCGGTCGGCCGGCAGTTGACGAAGTCCGCCGACGACGTCGTGCGACAGCTTCTCCGGGAGGAGGCAGTCGTCATGACCACCCAGACGATCGTCGCGCGCCTGATCGAGCTCAACGTGTCCAAGAGCGATGCCAACAAGGCCGTCAAGAGGGCGGAACCGGGGCTGCGTCAGGATCCGCACATCGTCTACGACCCGGAGGGTGGGGCCGAGCAGTTCGCGTGGTCGGACTCGCCGGTCCCGGTCGATCCGGACGCCTTCTTCAGGGGAGGCCGGTGGCCGCAGGTCCTGGAACGGGCCGCCGTCGGAGTCACACCTCAGCAACGCGATCTTCTGCGTGATCGGGCGCTGGAGGACCCTCAGGTGACGGATCTGACGCGGGTGGCGTTGGCTGCAGTGGGCGTGCTGCCCTGGCCCGAGACCGACGTCGTCCAACGTCTGACGCGGCGTTCCGGCGCCGGGACAGCCCTGAAAGATCTGGCCGAGAACGTGCTCGCCCGGATACGTGCGGCCGCGGTCGAGCAGGGCCGGGTGGACGTCCTGCTGTTCCTGGTGCGTGCGGAGAACACGTCCAGGGCGCTGACCGGACTGGCGAAAGACATCAACGATCTTCAACCGGCAGCGGGACTCGTCGAGGAGACGCTGCGTTCCCTGCACAACGACCTGGGGAGCCGTCGCACCACCGGGGCACAACGGACTGCGATTCTCCGGCGTCTGCCCCTCCTGAGAACCGAGCGGCAGGTGGGAGCCGCGCTGGGCCTGTGTGCGTTTCTCGACGCGGAGCGCGAATTCAGTGCACTGATCGCTTGTCTGGATAGCGAGCAGGTCCTGTCCCTGCCGGACCAGGTCTGGGCGGAGGTCGTGGGAGGGCTGCGTCGGCCGGCTCGCGAGCACCTGGCCGTGGTCGCTGAGTCTGAAGCCCTTCGTGCCCGGCTCCTGGGATCGGCCTTCTCCGGTTGAACGAAGCACGCTCGAGGCGACTGCTGCACGAGTGAGGAGATCCAGGTGCCCGATGCGCGATGCATGCACAATCAGCCGCCCCGCCCGCCCCTGTCCTCGGTGCCGGAGCATTCCGTGACACGAGGCGTCGTCTGCGCCCACCAGTTCGGAGTCGGCGTCTATTTGCTCGACGTCGGCGATTTCGGGCACGTCAACGTCCCGGCCCTGGGGATGAGCACGCCTGGGGGGCTGGATGACTTCCCGCCGGTCGGGACCCTTCTCTCACTGACGGTCTTCAACAGAGGCGCCTACGGCCAGTTGCGGTTGGGTGTCACGGCCTCGCCCTAGGGCGTGTCCTGCGGATCTTCATCGGAGATGAAGAACGATGCAGGCGAGGACGATCTCGGCGCGGTGGTAGGTCGCTCGCTTGGCGAAACGGGTGGCCAGGCCACGGAACTGCTTGAGCCGG
>NZ_JAJSOH010000015.1 GCF_021277265.1 Kineosporia rhizophila | reverse complement strand
GCGACCACCCCGTCCGCAATCACCCCGCCCCCGGCCACCCCGACACCGGCCACCGCACCTCCGGGGGCCACATCCGGACCTGGGAACGCGCGCAGTCTTCCCCCGGAAGGGCGCCGCTTCCTGGTGGTGCTGGCGATCGCGGCCGTGCTTGCGTCCATCGCCTTCGCCCTGTTCCAGCTGCAGCCCGACGATCCGGACGAGACCCCTGCTGCCGAACCCACCATCAGCGCAACGGCGACCGACGGGGAGAAGCCGGCGCAGACGTCCTCTGCTTCGCCCGAAGACACGAGCGCGCCCGCCACCACCACGGCGGCCGAGCCCACCACGCCCAAGGCGAGTGCGACGTCCTCTGATCCGGATGCCCTGCCCGACGGTTTCGCGGTGCGGAAAGACCCGACCGGCTTCAGCGTCGCGCTGCCGAAGGGCTGGGACCGCTCGACCAAGAACAGCAGCGTGTACTTCCGCGACCCCGACAGCGGCGCCTACCTGCAGGTCGACACCACCACCGAGCCCAAGGACGACGCGCTCAAGGACTGGCAGGCGAACGAACCCTCGGTGCGGCAGCGGCTCCGGGATTACGAGCTGATCAGTCTGGAGCGGATCAAGTACCGCGACTACAACGCGGCCGACTGGGAGTACACCTGGACGACGTCCAACGGGAACCCGCTGCACGTGATCAACCGGAACATGCGGGTGAGCGACCAGCGGGCCTACGCCCTGGTGTGGTCGATTCCGGAGGGGGACTGGAAGTCCCGCCTGGACGACTTCGAGATCGTCACGGAGACGTTCAAGCCCGCCAAGTAAGCAGGGCCTGGGCGGTGCCGTCGTCCTGAGTCAGCGTGACGATCAGCCAGAGCACGCTGACCACGACGACGAGCGCGCCCACCAGGAACGCCCAGGTGATCAGGGCGTTCAGGAACGGGGTCAGCCAGACCGGCAGCCCGCCGCGCCTGAGATCTATCCCGGAAGGCGGGCTGGCCGAGGCAGGCGGGCGCTGGCGGGGTAGCTCACCGGGGCCCACCACTGCGGCGGTCTTGCCACTGCCCGGGCACGGTTCTACGGCCCACTCCTCGGTGCCCTGCGAGCGATTGTGCTGCGGCAGGTACTCGCCGTACTGCTCCAGGTAGAGCGGCTGCACGTGGGCAAGGCAGTCCCGGCACCGGCGCAGGTGCGGCTGGAAGTGCAGCGTCGGGTTGGCCGGGCAGGGTTCGCCGTCGATGCCGACGTGCGCAGGCAGCGCAGTGCCCAGTTCGTCGACCGTGGCGAAGCGGCGCTCGCAGACACCACAACGCACAACGGGACGGCCGTTCAGGGCCAGGGGGCTGGTCGGCAGGACCGAGTCAGGGCCCAGGGGTGTCACGGGTCGGACCCTCCGTCAGACGTCGCGGGCCGGCGTTCGCAGGCCTGTTCCGGCTGTCGGTCGGCGCCCTCGGGGGCGACGTGAGCGCGAGCCACCTGAACAGCCCAACACCAGAGGACGTCGGTTGTTGCCAACCTTTCGCAACAAGACTAGGTTCATTGTTGCCAAGAGTTCGCAACAGGAGGACGAAGTGGCCGACTACTCCCTGCCGGAACTGCCGTACGACTACTCCGCGCTCGAGCCGTACATCTCCGGCAAGATCATGGAGCTGCACCACTCGAAGCACCACAACGCCTACGTCACCGGCGCGAACACGGCGATCGACCAGCTCGCCGAGGCCCGGGAGAAGCAGTCGTTCGGGGCCCTGGGCGCCTACGAGAAGAACCTGTCCTTCCACCTGGCCGGACACGTGAACCACTCGGTGTTCTGGCCGAACATGTCGCCCGACGGCGGCGACAAGCCCACCGGCGAGGTGGCGGCCGCGATCGACGAGTTCTTCGGCTCGTTCGACGCCTTCCAGGCCCACTTCACCGCCAACGCACTGGGCATCCAGGGCTCGGGCTGGTCGATCCTGACCTACGACGTGATCGCCAAACGGCTGCACATCGTCCAGCTGTACGACCACCAGGGCAACGTGGCCACCTGCATGGTGCCGCTGCTGATGCTCGACATGTGGGAGCACGCGTTCTACCTGCAGTACACCAACGACAAGGCCAGCTACGTCAAGCAGTGGTGGAACATCATCAACTGGGCCGACGTACAGGCCCGGTTCGAGCGGGCACGCAGCCAGACCGCAGGTCTGATCGTCCCGTGACCAGGTTCCTGCGGGCGGGTTGAAGGCTTAGCAACCCGATCCGCAGGTTTCGGTTGAGGGCGGCGCCGGGACATGGGACCCGCACGCCGGCGCCTGGGTGCCGGAAGCGGGCCCGGCGCCGTCCTCAATTCTGTCGTTCTGCCCCTGGACTCGTAGGCTCGGGCGCCGTACAAGTCCCAGGAGGTCCACCCCCATGTCCCAGCCGTCCGCCCGGGTCGTCGCCGACTCGATCAGCCCGTCCGGCGTCCGCCTCACCACGATCGAGGCGAAGATGCACCGCTACGTGCTGGCCGAGTTCAACACCCACCGCGTGTTCTCGCGGAACTCGGCCAGCTCGCGGGCCATCCCGGTGGCCAAGCAGATCGCGGCCGTGCAGGACGATCCGGCGCTGCCCCTGGAATGGGGTGCGAACAAGCCGGGCATGCAGGCGGCCGCGCCACTGCAGGGCGAGGATCTCGAACTGGCCCAGAAAGCCTGGCTGCGCGCCCGCGACGCGGCGGTGGCGGCCGCCGGTGAACTACTGGCCGCCGGCCTGCACAAGCAGATCAGCAACCGCCTGCTCGAGCCCTTCATGTGGCACACCGTCATCGTCACCTCCACCGAGTGGGACAACTTCTACGAGCAGCGCTGCAGCCCGCTGGCCCAGCCCGAGATCCGCGCCTGCGCCGAGGCGATGCGGACGGCCATGCATGCCTCCACGCCGGTCGAGCTCGAGGCCGGGCAGTGGCACACGCCGTACGTCGGGGACGACGAACAACTGAAGCCCGAGGACGTCCTCAAGATCAGTTCCGCTCGCTGCGCCCGCGTCTCGTACCTGACGCACGACGGAATTCGTGACACCGCGAAGGATCTCGAGCTCTACGATCGGCTGGTCTCGGCAAAACCCATGCACGCCAGCCCGTTGGAGCACGTGGCCCGCCCCATCACCGCCACCGAGAAGCAGCTGGGCAACCTGCGGGGGTGGCGTCAGCTGCGGCACGACGTCGAAGTCGGCCCCTGAGATGGCCACGCGGACCAGGCAGGACTTCCAACGCTTCGCCGATTCCGCGGCCAATGCCAAAAACCCTCTCTACCAGAGGGTTGCCCGGGCGCTGAGCGAGTCCGACGAAGCTCTGGCCGTGGTCGAAGGGGCGCCCGGCCGTAAACGACGACCCGCCCTGGTCTTCGCGGCCCTTCACGACCTGGCCCTGTCCGGACGGGCCGAACCGCTGGCCCGGGCGTACGCGGCCGACGATGCCGAAGCCGCCGCACCGGCAGCGATCCAGGCTCTGCTGTCGCACCCCGAGCACGTGGTGGAGCTGCTCGGCCGCCGTACCCTGCAGGCCGACGAATTCGGGCGGTACGCCGTGCTGTGGCCGGTGATCGCCGAGGCAGCCCACCGGGCCGGCGCCGAAACGGTGGGTCTGGTCGACGTGATGTGCTCGGCCGGCCTGAATCTCAACGTCGGCCGCGTCGGTATTGCCTACAGCAACGGGCAGTTCTTGGGAGACGCGACGTCTCCCGTCCAGCTTGCGGCCTCGGTAGTGGGGAAGGCTCCGTTGCCGACCTGGCCGATGCCCAGAGTGGCCGCTCGCGTAGGCCTTGACCCGGATCCGATCGACACGAGCAAACCTGAGGACGCCCGCTGGCTGCGGGCCTGCGTCGAGCCGTCCCAGCGCGAGCAGCTCCGGCTGCTCGAGGCCGAACTCGACCTAGCGGCCACCGATCCCCCGGTGCTGGTGAAGGGCGACGTTCTCGACACCCTGCCCACCGCCCTCGCCCAGGTGCCCACCGACGTCCTCCCGATCGTCCTCACCACCTGGGCCCTCAGGGACCTGGCCCTCGACGACCGGCTACGCTTCCTGCACCGCCTCGACGAGGCCGCCGCCACGCGTCCGCTGGCCTGGATCTCGGTGGAGGGCGTGGGCGTGGCCCCGGCCGTGCCCACGTTCGGCGACCGGCGCGCCTCCGGGCACAGCATCATCGGCCTGGCCCTGCTGGAGGGCTCGAAGATGCAGGTCGAGGCGGTGGGCCGGAGCTGGTCGCAGGGGCGGATGCTGAGCTGGACCGCGGGCTAGAGCAGACGCCCACTGCCTGATTAAGTGGTGCCGTTCGCAACCCCCGAGTGGCAAGGACGCTGACGTACCCATGCTCTACGGCGCCGACTACAACCCCGAGCAGTGGCCGGAACACGTCTGGGACGAGGACGTGGAGCGGATGCGTGAAGCCTCCGTGACCACCGTCAGCCTGGGCATCTTCTCCTGGTCCCGCCTGCAGCCGACGCCCACCACCTGGGACTTCGACTGGCTCGACCGGGTGATCGGCAAGCTGCACGAGGCCGGGATCGGGGTCAACCTGGCCACCGCCACGGCCTCCCCGCCGCCGTGGATGAGCGTGGAGCACCCTGATGTGCTGGCCGTGGACGAGAACGGCGCTACCTACTGGCACGGGTCCCGCCAGCACTACTCCCCCGCCTCACCGACCTACCGCCGCCTGGCTGCGCAGCTCGTCACCAAGCTCGCCGAGCGCTACGCCCATCATCCGGCGGTGGTGATGTGGCACGTGAACAACGAATACGGATGCCACCTGCCGTCGGAGTACTCCGACGCGGCGCAGACTGCTTTCCGGGGCTGGCTGCAGAAGCGCTACGGCGGCATCGCCGAGCTGAACGATGCCTGGGGCACGGCATTCTGGTCGCAGCGCTACGGCCAGTGGGAGGAAGTCATGCCCCCGCTCAAGGCCCCCTACAGCCGTAACCCCGCCCAGCTGCTCGACTATCACCGGTTCATGAGCGACATGTGGCTCGAGTGCTACCTGGCCGAACGCGACATCATCCGCGCCGCCGGAGCCACCCAGCCGATTTCGACGAACATGATGGGTGCCTTCAAGCCCGGCAACTACCAGTCCTGGGCCCCACACATCGACGTCATCACCGATGACTGCTACCCCGACCCGCTGGATCCGCAACGCCCGCGCAACACCGCCTTTCAGCGTGACCTGATGCGCTCACTCAAGCCCGGCACCCCGTGGCTGCTGATGGAACAAGCAACGGACGCGGTGAACTGGCGACGTACGAACGTCTCCAAACAGGATGGCCAGCTGGCAGCCGAGACCGCACAGTCGGTCGGCCGCGGGGCCGACGGCATCTTCTACTTCCAGTGGCGCCAGTCCCGGGCCGGTGCCGAGAAGTTCCACTCGGCAATGCTTCCCCACGCCGGTACGCGCACCCGCACCTGGCAGGAGGCCTCGGCGCTCGGTGGGCAGCTGGCCGCCCTGCCAGAACTACCTCAACCCAAGGACGAGGATGCGCGGGTTGCGCTGGTATTCGATTGGGAGAACTGGTGGGCGATCGAAAACCCCGACCACCCGACCACGCTCGACTACCTCAGCCTGGTCCGCGAGTGGTACGGAGCCCTGCACCGCCGCGGCGTGATGGTCGACATCGTGCCGCCGGAACAGGTGAGTGACCGCCACCACCTGGCCATCGCGCCGTTCCTCTACCTGCTGCGCGACGAGGGCGCAGCCGCCCTCACCCGGTTCGTCGAGTCCGGGGGCGTGCTGTGCGCCGGCCCGTTCAGCGACATCGTCGACGCCAACGACCGCTTCCGCCTGGGCGGGTTCCTGCAGCAGCTCGGCCCCGTCCTCGGCGTCGGCCTGGAAGACTTCCGCGCCCTCCCCCTGCCCACCGCCACCGCCATCGCTGAGCGCGCCGGTACCGCCGAGATCGATTCAGGCGGTGACCACCCGAGCAGCAGCGACCACGTGGAGCTGGACCTCGCCGACGGCACCACCCTGCGCGGCACCCACTTCGCCGAGGCCCTCTGGGCCGACGACGCCGAAGTACTGGCCACCTTCCGCACCGGCCCCTCCGCCACCCGCCCGGCCCTCACCCGGCGCGTGCACGAATCCGGCGGTCAGGCCTGGTACGTCGGCACCATGCCCGACCCGGCCGGCCTCGACGCCGTGATCGGCCGCCTCCTGCACGAAGCCTCCGTCGCCCCGGTGATCGAGAACCTCCCCGAGGGCGTCGAGGTCGCCCGGCGGGGAGACGTGGTGACGGTCATCAACCACGGCCCTACGGCTGCAACCGTGAGCATCCCCGGCACAGAATTGCTGACTGGGGAAGAATTTGGCTCCCGGGAACTGGCTCCTCAGGAATTCGCCTTCGTGAAGTCGGCGATCACCTCATGAGCTCACCAGCCCGCTGAATGCACGATCTGGGCGGCCGCCCCGGCGATCTCAGCGTCGGGGCGGGCCCACAGCGCATCCAGCCAGGGGCCGGCGAACAGGCCGACCAGCGTGGGGTTGCCGTCGGCCGCGGTGGCGTCGAGCCACTCGCTGACCGAGCCCTCGTCCGGCCCGTGGATCCGGTAGTACCCGCTGGTGTGCTCGGGCCAGAAGCGCTCGTCGAAGCGCAGGATCACCTTCTCCACCCGGCCCATGCCCAGGCGGCCGAGGGCGGCGCGGTGGGCGGCCGGTAGGGGCGGTTCGAAATGAATGACGTCGGCGGCCAGTACGTTGACGGGTGCGGTGACGATGATCGCGTCAGCGCGGTGGTCGATGGCGAGCCCGGTCAGGTGCACACCGTCGCTCTCGACCCGGATGCTCTGCACCGGGTGTCCCAGGCGCACGTCCAGCCCGTCGGCCAGGTGGTCCACCAGGAGCCGATAGCTGCCGGTGATCCACGCGTCGCCTTCGCCCACGCCGGCCTCGAAGCCGTGGCGGGCGCTGAGCCACTCCAGCGGGGCGCCGGTGTCCATGGTGATCTCGGCGTCCACGTACCGGCGGATGGCCAGCGGCGTCCAGGGTTCGGGGCTCTGCAGCCACTCGCTGAGAACGTCGGCCACCGAGGCCCCGGCGGGAGCAGCCTGCAGCCGGTCGTGCAGGGCCTGCTCGAGCCCAGCCTCGGAAGCGACCGGCCCCGGTTCGCGTGGGTCGTTGAAGTCGGTCACCGTCGTGGTCAGGCCCAGGCGCTCGGCCAGGCGAGCCAGCACGTTCTCGTCGTACTGCTGCAGCCAGTTCGCCCCCAGGTCGAAGGTGCAGCCGTCGAGGTCCACCCCCGCGGTGCGCCCGCCCAGCCGCTCGCGAGCCTCGAACACCTGCACCGACACTCCCCGGGCCATTAGCTCGCGGGCCGCCCCCAGCCCGGCCATCCCCGCGCCGACCACCGCCACCCGCCGGTGCCCGAGCTCCGCAGCCCAGATCCCCGCCTCGACACCCTTCTCATACGCTCCATGGGTCATACCCGAGCGAGTGGGATGGGTCGCCTCCCCGGCGATCCGCAGGCGGGTGCCCACCGGCGTCCCCAATTGAACCCTGTCGGCCGGACTGCCGTGGCGGCCGATCAGACTCCAGGAACCGCGTGACCAGGGGTCTTCACCCCAGCGGGACACGGCGTAGGCGACGGGCACGATCGGCATGGTTGGGAAGCTAGCGCCCGCAGCGGGTGGATCCAAGCGCTTATGTTCGCAGGGCGAGCGCCGCGGCCCCGTGGTTGGCTGGAACAACGGACGTCACCTATCCCCGAAAGGAAAGCCGTGACCCGCTGGACCGTCGCCGCTCTGTCGGCTCTGATGCTGCTGAGTGCATGCGGCGACGACGAGAGCCCGAGCCGCCCACCGACGTCTTCAAACACCCCGACCATGGAGTGCAACGACTACCTGATCGTGACGGTGCGGGGCACGGGTGAGCCCCTGGACGGCTCGAACCTGCTCGGGCCGGTGGCCGAGCAGATCGCCGCGGCCCATCCGGGCCGAACCAGGCACTACGACGTGCCCTACCCGGCCAGCGCCGAGTCGCTCAGCACTGCTCCCGGAGACGCCTACTTCGGTGAAAGTGCCGACGATGGCGTGCGTCTGGTACTGAACGAGCTGAACTCAGCAGCCGAGCAGTGCCCGCAACAACGTTCGGTGGTGATGGGGTTCTCGCAGGGCGCTCTGGTGGTCGGGGATGCGCTGATCAGCCCCGATCGGCGCGATGCCGGTCAGGACGAAGCGGAACTCGACTCAAGAGCAGCCGAGAACGTCGCAGCTGCGGTGGTTTACGGCGATCCGCGGTTCGTGGGTAGCGAGCCGTTCAACGCGGGCACCTACGACCGCAGCGTGAACGGGATGCTGAGGCCGCGCTCGGCCGGCGATCTCGACGCGTTCGCCGACCGATTGCGCAGCTACTGCGTGGCCCACGACTTCGTCTGCCAGTCGGGCGGCCAGTTCGATCCGCATATCTCCTACTTCACCAACGGCATGCGCGACGAAGGGGCCCAGTTCGTGCTGGCGCGGCTCAGTGCGACAGCTTCACCTTGATCAGCGCGATGACCGCACCGGTGACAGCGATGCCGATCCCGCTCCACAGCGTGGCGGCCGAGGTGCGGCGGCCACTGAGGCGCTCGACGGCCAGACCGGTGGCGGCCAGGCGCAGGATGACCAGACCGGCGGCGGCGATCTCGGCGGCCAGCGGATCGAAGCGGTGCAGCGCGAGTCCGGCGAAGATCAGGGTGGGCGCCACCCCCGAGCTGAGAATCGGCACTGCATCGCGGATTTCCTGGCGCAGGTGCCCGGCGTGCTCGCGTGGGGTGCGGCCCAGTCGCTCACCCACGTTGTGCGCGAAGATGTGGGCGATGTAGGTGGTCAGGACCGCGGCGAGCACCACCAGCCAGGACTTGTCGTGGTCGTGCGCGCCGACGGTGCCGATGACGGCCGCCAGCACCAGGATGTTGCCGTAGACGTAGGCCGAGATCCGACTGCGGGCGCGGTCTTCGTCGAGCGGCTGGTCTGCGGGGAACTGCCGGCTCAGCGGCCCGAACACGGGGCGCTGCTCAGGGGTCTGCAACTCCGTCATGATCGAATCGTAGGGACGCATCGGACCACCCGCATGCGGGGACGAAAGCGGGACAAACGGCCCAGGCCGGAACGATCATCTATAGTGCTAGGTGATTAGTTCATTGGAGATGCACAGTGATCGATTTCTACCTGTCCGCCGGGTCCGGCGTCTCGCCGTACCTGCAGCTCGTGCAGCAGGTACGGCAGAACCTGCGGCTCGGGCTGCTGTCCGAGGGCGACCAGCTGCCCACGGTCAAGGAGGTCGTCTCCAAGCTCGCGATCAACCCGAACACCGTGCTCAAGGCCTACCGCGAACTCGAGCGTGAGGGCCTGGTGGCACCCCGGCCGGGGGTGGGCACGTTCGTCACCCGCACATCCGGCCCGAACCTGCTCGAAACCCACCAGGAGCTGCGCGAGAGCCTGCGCGAGTGGCTGCTCCAGGCCACCCGCTCAGGGCTGGAGCCGGACGACATCGAGGCGCTCTACCAGACCACCTTCCGGGCCACGATCACCTGATCAGTGCACGTGGGTCTGCAGCCCGTGCACCCCGAACAGGATCATCAGCTCCACCGCCCGCCCGTCGGCACTGCCCAGCCAGTGCGGCAGCGAGGTGTCGAACTGGGCCGCCTCGCCCGGCGGCAGCGTCATGTCCCGGTCGCCCAGCACCAGCCGCAGCCGGCCGGAGAGCACGTACAACCACTCACCGCCCTCGTGCGTCTTCAGCTCCGGCTCCAGGGGTTCGGACCGGGCCGGAATGATCATCTTGAACGCGTGCACACCGCCCGGATCACGTGACAGCGGGATGAACGTCATGCCGAACCGCTCGATCGGCTTGAGGTGGATCCGGGGGTCGCCGGTGCGCGGGGCGCCGACCAGGTCGTCCAGCGGCACCCGGTAGATCCGCGACAGCGGCAGCAGCAGTTCCAGAGTGGCCCGGCGCTGCCCGCTCTCCAGCCGGGACAGTGTGCTTTCGGAGATCCCGGTCGTCACGGAGACCTCGGCCAGGGTGATGCCGCGCTCCCGCCGCAGGGTGCGCAGCCGTGCCCCGACGGTGCTGAGGACGTCTTCGGTTTCCGGATCCACGGCGTCCAGCTTGCCGGATCGGCAAGAAGACGTGCCAGCCCGGGCCCTGCGTGGCGAGACTGCGGGCATGACGAACCACGACGATCCGCTGACCTTCTGGGACAGCCTGTACTCCGGGCGGCCCACCGTCACCGATCCTCGGCCGAATGCCCGTCTGGTCGAACTGGCAACCGATTTCGAGCCTGTGGACGCTCTCGACCTCGGATGCGGGTCGGGTGGCGATGCGCTGTGGCTGGCTCGTCAGGGCTGGCAGGTCACCGCCACCGACATCTCCCCCGTGGCGGTGCAGCGACTGGCCGAACTCGCCGGTTCACTCGGGCTGCCGATCACCGCCGTGCAGCACGACCTGGCCCACTCCTTCCCGGCCGGCCAGTTCGACCTGGTCAGCGCGCACTACTTCCAGACGCCGTTCGACCTGGACCGCTCTGCGGTACTGCGTTCGGCGGCTTCGGCCCTGCGCCCAGGCGGGCGACTGCTGGTGGTCGACCACGGCTCGTCGGCCCCCTGGTCCTGGAATCAGGACCCGGAAGCGCGCTTTCCCGGACCGCTCGAGATCGCGGCCGGTCTGGACCTCGATCCGCAGATCTGGACGGTGGAGCGCGCCGACTCACCCCGGCGCACCGCCACCGGGCCGGGCGGGCAGACCGCCGAGGTGATCGATCACGTCCTGGTGATCCGCCGGAGCCGTCCCTGATGCCCGGCCGCCGTGACACTCCCCCACCCCGAACGGGCAATACCGAGATCGAGGTGCTGAGAGGTTTTCTCGACTACCTGCGCACCTCGGTCGCCGCCAAGGTGGAGGGCGCCCCCGAACCACAGGTACGCGAGGCCGCGGTGCCGTCGGGCACCAATCTCCTTGGTCTACTCAACCACCTCACCGAGGTGGAGCGCTCGACGTTCCTGGGGGCGAGCGTCCGCAATTGGAAAGCCACCTTTCGGGCAGCCGAGACCGACACCGTCGCCGAAGTGGTTGCCCGTTACCGGGAAACGGTCGCGCAGGCCAATGCCGTCCTGGACAACTGTCCCGACCCGGGCGCCCCGCTTTCCCACCGAGGTGCGCCGAGCGTCCGTTGGGCCCTGACCCACATGATCGAGGAGACCGGCCGGCATGCCGGGCACGCGGATATCATTCGGGAACTGATCGACGGTCGCACCGGCCGTTAACGGGTTCCGCTGGTCAGCTCGTTCACCCCGGAAAGCCGCTGGGCGATCCAGATCGGGATGATCGAGATCAGGATGAGCACCACCGCAACCACATTCACCACCGGCGCCTGGCTGGGCCGGAACAGGTTGTTGAGGATCCAGATCGGCAGGGTCTGCACCCCGCTGCCGGCGGTGAAGGTGGTCACGATGATCTCGTCGAAGCTCAGGGCGAAGGCGAGCAGGGCCCCGGCCAGCAGCGCCGAGCGCAACTGGGGAAAGGTGACCAGGCGGAACGTGGTCCACGGCCCGGCCCCCAGATCGGCCGAGGCCTCTTCCAGGGTGGCGCCGAGGCGGCGCAGCCGGGCCTGGACGTTGTTGAACACGGTGACGATGCAGAAGGTGGCGTGGGCGACGACGACGGTGAAGAGCGTCAGCCGCAGGCCCATGATGCCCCGGAAGGCGTTGTTCAGGGCGATGCCGGTGACGATGCCGGGCAGGGCGATGGGCAGGATCACCAGCAGGTTCACCGCGTTGCGGCCGAAGAACGAGAAGCGTTGCAGGGCCAGGGCGAGCAGGGTGCCCAGGACCAGTGCGATCGCGGTGGAGAGAGCGGCCACCTGGAGGCTGGTGAGGACGGCGTCGCGGGCTCCGGCGCTGCCCCAGGCGCGGCGCCACCACTCCAGGGTCAGGCCGCTGGGTGGCCAGGTCATGGCCTGGTCGGTGTTGAACGAATTCATCACCACCACCAGCAGCGGCAGGTAGATCCCGGCCAGGACCAGCACGGTGAGGCCGGCCAGGACGCGGCGGGCGGTGCGGCTGAGGCTCATAGGTTGTCCAGGGCTCCGGTGCGGCGGACCGCGGCCAGGTAGGCGAGCATGACCAGGATCGGGATCAGGGCGACGGCGGCGGCCAGGGGCAGGTTGTTGGCCGCCCCCGCGTTGACGAACACCAGGTTGCCGAGCATCTGGCTGGCCCCGCCCACGATGTTCACGGTGATGTAGTCGCCCAGGGTCAGTGAGAAGCTGAAGATCGAGCCCGCGATGATCGCCGGGAACAGCAGGGGCAGCACCACCCAGCGCAGCGTGTGGCCGGTGCCGCCGCCCAGGTCGCCCGAGGCCTCCAGCAGCGAGTCCGGAACCCGTTCCAGCCCGGCGAAGATCGGCAGGATGACATAGGGCAGCCAGATGTAGGCCTGGGTCATCACCACCGCGGTCAGGCCGTAGCCCGGGCTCTGCAGGCCGATCGGCGCACCGAGCCACTCCAGCAGCCCGCCGTCGGAAAGCGTTGCCCGCCAAGCGAACGCCTTGACCAGGTAGCTGGCCCACAGCGGGGTGAGCACGGCGATCAGCAGGACCCGGCGCAACCGGGGTGAGGCGACCTTGGCCATGAAGAACGCGATCGGCAGGGCGATCAGCACGTCGATCACGGTGACCAGGGCCGCCACGCCCACGGTGCGCAGGGTCACCGTGCGGTAGAGGCTGCCGGTGAGCACGGTCTGCAGGTTGTCCAGCGACAGGGTGCTGCGGTCGAGGTCGCCGGTGAAGCTGTCCACCTGCCACAGCGCGGTCACCAGCAGGGCGGCCAGGGCCACCACGTAGACCGCGACCAGCCAGGTCAGCGGGGCTGCGATCAGCAGGCCCAGGCGCAGGACCGGGCGCCGGGCCAGCAGAGCGCCCGTGCGGCGGCTCAGCCCTTGATCTCGGTCCACGCCGCGGTCCACTGCGAGTAGTCGGTGCATTCGACGTCCCGGCCGTCCAGGCACTTCTTGATCGGAGTACGCCAGTACCAGAGGCTCTGGGAGAACTCCTCGTCGCCGGCGTGGAAGGTCTCGCAGTGCTTCGGGTCGGTGGTCTCGGCGCAGGCCGCCTCGCTGTTGGGCGCCTCCCCGAAGTACTCGGTGGCCTGGGCGTTGGCCTTCGGGCTGACGATGTAGTCCATCCAGGCGTAGGCGCAGTTCACGTTCTCGGCCTGGGAGGAGAGCATCCAGGTGTCGTTCCAGGCGGTCGAGCCCTCCTCGGGCAGCACCGCCCTGATGTTGTCCTTGCCGATCGCGTTGACGATCACCTGCCAGGTGGTGCCCACCACGGTGTCGCCGGTCTCCGACGCGGAGATCAGCTTCAGGTAGTCCGACCAGTACTCGCCCACGTACTCGCGCTGCGTCTTCAGCAGGGCCACGGCCGCGTCGAGCTGCTTCTGGTCGAGGGCGTAGGGGTTGGTGATACCGCTGTCCGGGTCGTGTTTCATCAGGTACAGCGCGGCGTCGGCGATGTAGATGGGTGAGTCGTAGGCGGTGACCTTGCCCTTGTACTTGGCCAGCTCCGACTCCTCGAACACCGCACCCCAGGAGGTCGGCGGCTCGGTGACCACGTCGGCGTTGTACTGCAGCAGGTTCGCGCCGTAACCGTGCGGGATGCCGTAGTTGACGCCGTCCACCGTGTTCCACTCGGTGTCCTTGAGGAAGTCGAAGACCCCCGCGTAGTTGGGCACCAGGTCGGTGTTCACGGCGGCCGCCTCGCCGGAGGCGACCAGTCGCAGCGACAGGTCGCCGGAGGCCGCGACCACGTCGTAGTCGCCGCTCTTGGCCAGGTTCAGCGCCTCGTCCGAGGTGCCGTAGGTCTTGCTGGTGACCTGGCAGCCGGTCTGTTCCTCGAACGGCGTGACCCAGTCGACCTCCGGGTCGTTGGTGCCGTCCTCCACGTAGCCGGGCCAGGCCAGGATCGAGACCTGGCCCTCCTTCTCGCCCAGTTCGGTCAGGGCCTGGGCACTTTCGCTGTCACCGTCGCCGTCCCCGCCGCACCCGGCCAGGACGGTCAGAGCCAGCATCGACACCAGCGCACCGGCGGTGCGGGAGTTTCTCCTCATTGCGTGCTCATCTCGCCTTCGGCAGGGGTTCTCGTTTCCAGAGGGACGAGGTCGCGGCGGTTCCAGCAGGCCGTCACCTTCGCGCCTCGGTCCTCTCGGGACTGGGATGTCGTTTCGAGTACGACGAGCGGGGTTCCGTCGTCCAGCCGGAGGTGAACCCGGTGGGCGGCCCCCAGGTAGATCGACTCGGTGACCACACCCTGGAGCCGGATCTCCGCGTCGTCCTCGACCGGTTGCTCGGTCAGCCGGATCTTCTCGGGCCGAAGCGCGTGGCTGCCCTCCAGGCCGAACAGCCGGCGCGACGACTCGGCGTCGAAAAGGTTCGACGTGCCCACGAACTGGGCCACACCCGGGGAGACCGGGTGCTCGTAGATCTCGGCCGGGGTGCCGACCTGAACGATGCGGCCCTGGTCGAACACCGCCACCCGGTCGCTGAGGCTGAGGGCCTCCTCCTGGTCGTGGGTGACGAAGACGAACGTGGTGCCCAGGTCGCGCTGCAGCTGTTTCAGCTCCACCTGCATCTGCTCGCGCAGCTTGAGATCCAGTGCGCCGAGCGGCTCGTCGAGCAGCAGCACCCGGGGCCGCACCGCGATCGCCCGGGCCAGGGCCACCCGCTGGCGCTGGCCGCCGGAGAGCTGGTGCGGGCGGCGGGCCTCCACGTGCTCCAGGCGCATCAGGGCGAGCATCTCCCGGGCCCGGGCATGCCGTTCCCGCTTGCCGACCCGGCGGACGCGCAGCCCGTAGGCCACGTTGTCGAGCACGCTCAGGTGCGGGAACAGGGCGTAGTCCTGGAACACGGTGCTCACGTCGCGCTCGAACGGGGCGGTGGCGGTGACGTCGCGGCCGTCCAGCTCGATCGTGCCCGAGCTGGCCCGCTCGAAGCCGGCGATCAGCCGCAGCACCGTGGTCTTGCCCGACCCGGAGGGCCCGAGCATCGAGAAGAACTCGCCGTCGTGGACGGTCAGGTCGAGGCCGTCCACGGCCACGACCTCACCGAACCGCTTGGTGAGGGCGCGCAGGACGACGGGTGGGGTTGACTGCACCCTTTAAACCTATGGGACCAGATGTTTAAACGTCCAGAGGTGACCTAACTTGTAACAACCCGGACCAACGACAGCGGCAGGTCGCCGCACCCGGTGCGCTCCCGGCAGTCGGCGAAGTCGATCAGTTTGCCTGCGGCGAGCCGGTGGTCGGCCGAGACCATCACCCGCCCGTGGTCCGAGACCAGGGTCGCGCCGGCCGCCCCGAGCCCGGCCAGCAGCACGTCCTCGAGCGTCTCGACCAGCGTGTCGGCCCCGACGATGCCGAGCATCCGGTCACCCGCCACGACCGGCTGGCTGAGGGTGACCACGTACTCGTCGGTGCACACGTAGTCGACGTAGGGGCCGGTGACGTGACGCTGCCGGGTGCGCTCGGGCACCCGGAACCACTCCCGGCGGGTGTAGTCGAGCAGGTCGCCGTCGGGTGAGCCGGCCTCCCCCAGCAGCCGCCGGCCCTCGCCCTGCCACCAGGCCAGGTACAGCGAGCGGTCGGCCAGCGCGTCCTTCGAGGAGACGAACCCACAACCGAGGACGAGTCCCGCGTCCAGTCGCGTACGGGCCCGCTCACGCAGGGCCTCGACCACGGCCTCGGCCCCGGCCGGCCCTTGGGCGAAGAGCCCGGCCAGGCACTGCCGCATGTCCTCGAGCGCTACGAAGAGACCTTCGAAGAGGTCGGAGACATCGCGGGCAAGAGCACCCATTGTGGTCTCGGTGCGCACCGCCGCATCATCGCACCGTGCGGTGGAGCTCGGCCAGACCTGCGAGCGCGGCGTCCACCTGGGTCTGGACGATCCGCCGGGCCGCGTCACCGTCGTGTTTCGCCAGTGCGTCGACCAGGTTCGCGTGGTGTTCCCCGGCCTGCTGCGGGGTGCGCGCCGACAGCCGCAGCAGCACGCCGAACTCGGCCTCCTGCCGCATCATCTCGCGGGTCATCCGGGCCGACTGGGTCAGCGCGGCCACCGCCAGGGTGAACTCGATGCCCAGGTGGCGCCAGGCGGCCACGTCCTCGCGGTCGGGCGGGGCGGCGAGCTCGCGCAGTTCCTGCACGTCCTGCTCGTCGGCGAACTCCGCGGCCAGCTCGGCGCAACCGGCCAGGATCACCCGGTAGAGGGTGCCGCGGTCGCGCAGCTCGACCCGGGACATCCCGGCCAGGCGCTGGGCCAGCACCTGCTCGTCGAGCTTGTGCGGCCGCTGGACGAAACTGCCGCCCCCGCGCCCCCGTACGGTGGTGACCAGCCCCTTGTCCCGCAGGGCCTGCAGGGCCTCGCGGGCGGTGACCGTGGCCACGCCCAGCATGGTGGCCAGCTCCTGCTCGCTGGGCAGCCGCTCGCCGTCGGCCAGCAGGCCCACCCGGATCGCGTCGGCCAGGCGCTGCTCGACCCGGACCGCCCGGCCCACCTCGCCCAGGGGGGCGAACACCGCCGAGCGCGAACGTGAGGCGCGGCGAACAGACACAGGTCCAGGATACGGGCCGGAAACGACCAGCCCGGCAGGGCCCGCTCAGTTCAGCGCAACCTCCAGCGCGCGCACCGCCCGCCCCTCCGCGTCGCTCGCCCAGCGCTCCAGCACCTCCCGGGCCTCGTCCGGCTCGGCCGAGATCCCGACCTCCCGCTCCGGCGCCCACACCTCGTCCGCGCTGTGGTCGTGACCGGGTACGGCATTGCCCTCGCTGCAGGCCGTACACAGCATCCGCACCGTCTGCCCCCAGTCCTCGGCGGCCGGGAGCAGGTCGGTGAGCTCCTCCACGTCGTCCGGGGCCGGAGCCACCACCTGGGCCGTCAGGGTGGGCACGGTGCTGCGTTCCCAGAGCATGATCTCGTTGAACACCCCGACCTCCTGCCCGTCGATCCGGCGCGAGCCGACCGGGTCACCGTCGTGCAGGACGATGTCGCCGAAGCGGTGCCCGGACTGCGGCGTGGGCACGTTCACGATCTGCGCCCGGGCCGGGCACAGGCGCTGCGTCCACACCACCTCGGTCTCCCACACCTGGCCGTCGATCGACAACGGCTCCTGCCCGGCGAAGCGGGGCTCGGCGTTCAGCCGCACCGGGGCGGGGCCGAAATCGGCGGTCACGGCCTCGTTCGGGAGCGCGGCGCAGGGCAGCACCAGGCCGAAGGTCTCCCACGCCGCCCGCGCGGTCGGCCAGTCGCGCAGGGCCGTGGCCGCGATGCCCAGGTTCCAGGCGGCCGGCTGTTCCTGCCGGTGATGGTCCGGGATGAGTTCCAGGGCCCGGCGGCTGAACTCGGCCGAGTGCGCCCAGTCGGCCCGCCACTTGGCGTACATGCCGCGGTCGTACCAGAACGAGTCGTCGTCCGGCCGGCGCCGGGTGGCCTCCTCGGCCAGCGCCGCCAGCAGCTCGGCCCGCCCCTGCGGGTTGTCGTCCGCGTCGATCTCGGGGTGCACGGAGCGGTACCGAGCCATCAGCTGCCGGTCGGAGAGCTCGGGCAGCGGCCGGCCGGACAGGTCACGGCGTCGGAACATCACGGTGGCATTCTGGCGCACCGGCGTGGACCGGCCCGCGCCGGTGCGTCGCCCCTCGGGCCCCGGACCGCGGGTGGAGCGTGATATTGCAGTAGCCGTGACCACTGAACAGCTCATCGGTACCGTCAGCAGCGACCGGCCCCTCCTGGTGGTCGCGGTCGCGGAGGAGGCCCAGTTCCTGGACGGCCGTCTGCCGGTCCTGATCACCGGGATCGGGAAGATCAACACCACCGGCGCGGTGCTGGGTGCGGTGGCCGGCGGCCCCCGCCCGGCGAGCCTGATCAATCTGGGCACGGCCGGTGCGCTGCGGCCCGGTCTGCACGGCCTGCACGAGATCAGCACCGTCGTGCAGCACGACCTCGACACCGAGCTGCTGCTGCGGCTCACCGGCAACACCTACGGAGCGCCGATCCACCTCTCGGCCCCCGGGGACATCACCCTGGCCTCGGGCGACACCTTCGTGGCGGACGGCGCCCAGCGGGACGCCCTGGCCCAGCGAGCCCACCTGGTCGACATGGAGGGCTACGCGGTGGCCGCCGCCGCCCAGCGACTGGGCCTGCCGGTGCGGCTGATCAAGCAGGTCAGCGACGACGCGGACGAGAACTCCACCCGCACCTGGCCGGAGACCGTGGCCGCCTGCGCCCAGGTGCTGGCCGACTGGGTAGCCCGCGAGTCCGGCGCCTGAGACCCGGCTCAGACCACGTCGAACAACTGCACCGAGATCTGCCGCCCGGCCTCCCAGACCGCGGCGATCCGGTTGCCGCCCAGCGATTCCAGGTCGGCGTAACCGGCGCCGTCACCCACCGCACCTTCCCGGACCACCGTGTAGGCGGGCCAGGTCCGGCCGTCGTCGGGTGAGGTGCTGATCGCCAGGTTGTAGCGGCCGGTGAAGTCCTGGTGGTTGGTCGCCGCCAGACGCCCGTCCGGCAGGGTGATCAGGTCGTCCTGCACCGGGGTGGAGGGCAGGCTGTACTCCGGGGTGGCCGGGCTCCAGGTCAGGCCCTCGTCGGTGCTGGTGGTGACGTACTTCCAGCCCGGCGGGTTGTTGTCGGCGGCCCAGCGCACGTGGGCCCGCAGGGTGCCGTCGCGCAGTTGGGTGGCCTGGATCTCGTTGGTGTTGTCGGTGGGCACGATGCCGCCCAGTTGCCAGGTCTCACCGTGGTCGTCGGAGTAGATCGCGTGGCTGCGGTAGGCCGAACGCGCCGGGTCGTAATGGTTGCAGGGCACCAGAAGACGACCACTGGCCAGTTGCCGGGCCCCACCGGGCCCGGTGGCGTACCAGCGCCAGGAGGGCTTTTTCGTGCTGTCGGTGATCTCTCGCACCGGCGCCCAGGTGACTCCGTGGTCGTCGGAGAAGGTGCGGTAGACGCGGCGGGTGTCTTCGGCCGTCCCGTCGTTGATCTCCACCTCGTTGTCGGTGCCGAGATTGCCGGTCAGCAGCAGATGCAGCCGCCCGGTGCTGCGGTCGAGAACGGGAACCGGGTTACCACGGGTGTTCTCACCGTCGTCCACCACCGTGATCTCCTCGCCCCAGCTCTGCCCACCGTCGGTGGAACGCCGGGCGACCAGACCGATGTGGCCGGAGTCCGCGTCGCCGTCCCAGCGGTGCTCGGCGAAGATCACCACGGAGTCGTCGGCGCAGCGCACGATCGCCGGAATCCGGGCCCGGCCACCCTCGACCGTGGAGATGACCTTCGTCTGCTCCGGCCCGGCGGGGGCCACGGCGGCCGGCACCACCGGGATCGAGTAGCGAGAGACCAAATACGTACGGACGTCGGTGAGCTGTCGTTCGGTAACCGCACCTTTGATCACCAGGACAGCGAAAAGGTCAACACCCCGGTTCACCCCACCCAGTCGCAGGGGCGCTGAGGTGGTGACCGAGGCGGCGTAGCCGGAGTTGTCGGTACCGCCGCCACCGGCAACGATTTTCGCGGCGAAGTCGCCGTCCAACGCGGCCCGCACATCCCGCCCGGTCAGGGCGAGCTCGTACAGACGCACCGCCCCCAGCCCCCGCGCGGTGGTCTCGCGATGCGTGCGCGCCCCGGCGTTGCCCGTGACATCGCGCACCCGGAAGACGGTGCCCATCGAGGCCGGGCTGATGCGTTCCAGGTACATCGAGTACCCGGCCGGAGTGGAACCGTGAATGCCGTTTCCCTTGTACAGGAACGTGTTCCGCGGCCCCGTGGTCTCCATGCTGCGATTGCGGGCCACCACCAGCACCCGGAACGGCCCCTTGCCCGGATTCAGCTCCGGGGCGTCCGGAATGCCCAGGAAGCAGTCGGCCAGGTCGGCCTGCGGCGTTGTGAATCGAACGGCGGGGTGCTGGTTCAGAGCGCCGGCCACCCGGATCGGGCGCGCGGCCGGGTTGGCCTGGCGAGCCGTGAGACCACCGCCCCGCGCATCACCCCAGGCCCGAACCCGACCCCCTCCGACCAGCACGTTCTGGTCGGAGTAGAGCTCCAGGGCCAGGAGATCACCGAGCGTCTTGTCCGGATTTGTCACGTCCGTCATGGGCCGAAGCTAGCAGCCGGGCCCCACCGGCAGGCCCGAACTCCACTTCGGCCGACCCAGCAGCACTGATTACCGCAGATCGTGCTCCGGGTCGTGCTCTCTGGGAGAGCGGGCGTCAGGCCCGGGCGAACATTTCGGCAGACCGCTGACCGACGATCTGGGCGGCCGGAGTGAGCCCGTGCGGGCGCGGCGTGCAGTCGAGGCAGCTGACCGTGCGGCGCTGCGGCTGCGCCGGCATCAGCCCGACCGGGGTGGCCCGAGGGGTGACAACGGTGGCGTGGTCGAGGCAGATCGCCGCGCCACAGTGTCGGCAGCACCCGAAAGCGGTTGCCTGCAAGCCGTTCTGGAGAGCGCAGTCAAGGCAGTTCATGAGATGTGACTCCTGGTTCGAGGTAGGGCTGAGCGCCCTGATCTACAGGTGGGATTCGCGCAGCAAGCGCGCAAAGCGGCAGCACTGCACAGCAAGAAGGATTGGCGCCGGATCACCTTCACGGCGGCCAAGCAGAAAGTTACCCCGCCCGAACCAAATCGGCCACCCCGGGAAGAACCCGGCGTGTCACCCCCGTGCGGGCGAGCAGTTGCTCCGAGAACTAGTCACTGCCCGATCGGTCAACCCGTTTGCCCCCTACACCCCATCTGAGCAAAATGAGAACGACGCGTCGAGCCTGGGGGAACCATGGGGACGAAGCAGAACAGGGTTGTTCTGAGCGGCGGGGCCGGTCAGCAGTGGCTGCCCGAACACCCACTCGACCGGGAGCCCGACCCCGACGCTCCGGCCCGGCTCACGCTGCTGCTGCGCAGACGGGCTCCGCTGCCCAATGCACTCCTGGAGACTCCCGCCGTCATCTCTCTCGACGAGCTCGCCGCCCAGTACGGCGCTGCTCCGGACGATGTGCAGCTGGTCAAGGATGTGCTGGGCGCCCGGGGGCTGGAGGTCACCGACGCGGGCGACCGGCTGGTCACCGTGGAGGCCGGTCTGGCCGCGCTGACCAGTGTCTTCGGCGCTTCGCTGCGGCTGTTCGAGGGTGAAGACCCGTTCCGGCCCGGTCCGGTGCACTACCGGCGCCTGGCCGGCGACCTGCTGTTGCCGGCCGAGCTCGACGGCGTGGTGCTGTCGGTGGTCGGGCTGGAGACGCAGCCCGTCGCGCGCCCCGAGTTCTACACCCCCGACGGCGAGCCCAACTCGGTCTACTCCCCCATCGAACTCGGCCGCCTGTACCGCTTTCCGGCCGACATGGACGGCACCGGGCAGCGGCTGGCCGTGGTGTCGCTGGGCGGCAACTGCCATCCCGAAGACCTGCAGGCCTACTTCACCGGCCTGGGCCTGACCCCGCCGAGCATCACCCACATCTCGGTCGACGGCGCCGACATCTCACCGCCCACCGGTCCGGCCACCAAGTTCGACCTCGAGGTCACGCTCGACCTGCAGATCTCGGGCGCCCTGGCGCCGGGCGCGCAGATCCTGAACTACGTCACCCGCAACAACGGCCAGGGCATCCTGCTGGGGCTGCGCGCGGCCATCCACGCCACGCCGGCGCCCACCGCGATCAGCCTCAGCTGGGGCTCGCCGGAGATCACCTACTCCGGGCAACTGGCCCTGGCCATGCACGACCTGTTCGAAGACGCGGCGGCGCTGGGCATCACCGTCTGCGCGGCCAGCGGCGACACCGGCAGCGTCAGTGGAATGAAAGACGGCGGCCACCACGTCAACTTCCCGGCTTCCGACCCGTACCTGCTGGCCTGTGGGGGCACCACGCTGATCGCCGACGTGCAGACCAACACCATCCACGCCGAGACCACCTGGAACACCGGCACCTCCAGCGCCACCGGGGGCGGGGTGAGCGGCGTGTTCGACCTGCCCGACTGGCAGGCGGCGGCCGACGTGCCCAAGCGTTCGGGCAGCGACGACCCCGGACGGGGCGTGCCCGACGTGGCGGCCAACGCCGACAACAACACCGGCTACCAGGTGCTGCTGGGCGGCCGGCAGATCTGCGTCGGCGGCACCAGCGCGGCCACCCCGCTGTGGGCGGCCCTGATCTGCCGGCTCACCCAGTCGCTGGGCCGGCCGCTGGGCCTGCTCCAGCCCCTGATCTACCAGGACCTGCAGGCCAATTCGGTCACCGCCGGGTTCCGCGACGTGATCAACGGGGACAACGGCGGCTACGCGGCCCGCCCCGGCTGGGACGCCAACACCGGACTGGGCTCACCGCACGGCGAGGACCTGCTGGCCGTACTGCGCGAACGCCTCCCCTGAACCCCCTGAGCCGCTTGAGCTCCTGAGCCCCCCTTGACCCGCTTAGCCCCTGACCCGCTAAGCCCCTGAGCCGCAAGCTACTGCTCGGAGGACTCGCCAGGCTGCTTGTCGTCGATCAGCACGTCCCGCTCGTCGTCGGCGGTACCGGTCGAACTGCGCAGGGCTTCCCGCTCGTCCTGCAGGGCGACCTCCTGGTCCAGACCGGCCGGTTCGCTCGGGCCGGCCGTGGGCTCACTGGGATTCGTCATGTTCCCAGCTTTCCGCTTTCAGCAGAGGCCGCCACCGCGACCGCCCCGGCTCAGATCCGGCGACCCCGCTCAACCAGCCCGAACCCGGCCGCCCCACTCAGCCAGCCCGAACCCAGCCCCCCACTCAGCCCGAACCCGGCCCCCCACTCAGCCGGCCCAGATTCGGCCGCCCCACTCAGCCAGCTCGGATCCGGCGGCTCGGATCAGTCGGCCGAGCGGCGCAGCACGAACATGAACGGTTCGGGCAGCCCACGCATGTCCATCGCCCCCAGCAGCTTGCCGGCGTCGACCGGACGGAAGTGGTCGATGATCGGCAGTGCGTCGTAGACCATCGACCCCGTCACCACGCCCCGGTACTCGACCATCCGCAGCCGTGCCTGGGGTTTCGAGGTCTTCAGCAGCGGCAGCAGACGGCCGCTGGTGCGCATCACGGCAGGCCGCCCGAGCAACTGTGGGTAGCGCACGCCCGCCCCGAGTGGCAGCAGAGAAGGGTTGACCCGAAACGGACGGCCACCCTGCTCGAAAACGAGCGGATCGACGTCCTCAGTGCTGTGAAAGTTCTTTCCCCGCCAGCCGGCCGCCTCCAGCTGACCGTCGAACACGTGGCCGGTGCGCAGCCCCGTGCCCCGCCACTGGCCGATCAGCTGATCCAGCCCGACCGCGGGCAGCGAGTCGAACAACTCCAGCGCCTGGTCGGTGGTGCTGCCCGTCAGCAGCTCGGCAAGCCTTTGCGATGCGTCGGTCATCCGCGATCCTCCCAGCCTCGGTAGCGAAGCCTACCTGTGCCCGAATCGGCTTGCCCCAGTGAGCGAGGACGCTGCACTGTCTGCGGAGGACCCCGCCGACAACGAGGAGATACCGGCCGCAATGGAGATTCGCGCCACGACCGAGGAGAACTTCCAGGTCTTCGTCGACACCGTTCACTCGGCCTTCGCGCGACTGCCCGAGGCCCCGGTCGACGGCGGCGGGCTCTGGTGGTCGGCTCTGGAGCCGGAACGCTGCCTGCTGGCCTTCACGCCGAAAGGCAAGGCGGTCGGCACCGCCGGTTCCTACCCCTTCGAGCTCACGTTGCCGGGTGAAAGGATCGCGCCGGCGGCCGGGGTGACCGCCGTCGGTGTTCTGCCCACCCATCGCCGGCGTGGCGTGCTCAGCGCAATCATGCGGCACCAGCTGACCGACCTGCGTGAGCGCGGCGAGTTCCTGTCGGTGCTGCTGGCCTCGGAGGCGGGCATCTACGGCCGGTTCGGCTACGGAACCGCCACCTACGAGGCCGAACTCACGGTGCGACGGCACGAGAACGCCTTCGCCCCGCCGAGGGCCGGTGGGACTGATCCCAACCGCGGTTCGATCGAACTGCTGCCCAGCGCCGAGTGCCTGCCCATCCTGGAAGACGTGTACGACCGCTACCGCCGCCAGCAGCCCGGCGCCCTGTCCCGGCCGCACCGCTGGTGGTCCTTACGAGCCGGGCAGCCGCCCATCGCCCCCCAGCCCCGCCTGATCGCGCTTCACCGGGATGCCGACGGTCTGGCCGACGGCTACGCCAGCTACGCGCGTGGCGAGGGCTCGTCGCTGAAGGTGGACGAGATCGTCGCCCCCAGCGACCAGGTGTTCACCACGTTGGCCCGCTACCTGCTCGATCACGACCTGTTCACCTCGATGGTCTTCCGGCACGTCCCGCCCGAGCACCCACTGCGCTGGCAACTGGCCGACCTGAGGGCCGGGCGGGTCGGCAAGGTCACCGACTGGCTCTGGGTGCGTCTGCTCGACATCCCCCGGGCCCTCACCGCCCGCGGCTGGTTTGACGACGGCGAACTGGTCCTCGACGTGCACGACCCGTTCCTGGAAAAGCAGGGCCGCTACCGCCTGCACGTCCGCGACGGCAAGGCCGAGTGCGAGCCCACCGACCTCCCACCCGACCTCACCCTCGACGTGCGCGACCTGGGCGCCATCTACCTGGGCGGCACCACCCCGAGCACGCTTGTCCGGGCCGGCCACATCCAGAGCCACACCGACGATGCTGCCGCCCGGGCCGACGTCCTCTTCCGCAGCGACCGTCTGCCGCACTGCCTGCACTGGTTCTGACCCGTCACGGGGATGGCGGCTCGAACTCGTACTGGAGATGAAGAGTGGTGTTTTCGGCGAGAGCTCGGGAACACGTGTGCCGACGGCGGGCCATGTGTGAGACGGGAAGGGCCCACGGAGGACGCTCAAGCCGCCGGACATGATGGTTCCACTTTCGATGGCCGAGACGATCGAGCAGACATAGGGCTCAGAACTTTATGGATCGTCGGCGCCTGGCGAGGATCACCATCCCTGATCCCCAGACCCAGCCTTGCCGTAGCGATGTGCCTGGGCCGGTTCGCGTAGTACTCAGCAGGTGGAAGTGGCTCGGGACTTCAGGCACGAGGACGCGGGCGGCGCCCGCCGGAGAAACTTTCGAACAAACCGGCCGCTCGCTGCATCTCACCTTCCGGCAGACGGTGAAGCGGACAGGAGCAGGTTGATGAAGCGGTACGGCAGGACGGCCCTGGCAACGGTGGCGATGGCGATGGCCGGGCTGGTGGCCGCCCCGGGGTCGGCGCACGCGGTGATCGACGGCAAGAAGAGCACGTACGGGCCATGGGCGGTGCGGATGATGGTCGACGGCAAGCCACACTGCACCGGCACGGCGGTCAGCAACCAGTGGATCATCAGCGCCTCGCACTGCTTCTTCGACCAGCCCGACGCCCCGGTCGCCGACCGCCGGATCACCTACCAGGTGGGCAACCTGAACCAGCTCAAGGGCACCACGGTGCGGGTGGTCCGGGGCAGCCGGGTGGCCAACCCGGACGGCGCCGACGTCATGATGATCAAGGTGCAGAAGATGAAGGGCGTGAAGCCGACCCAGCTGTCCACGGCCAAGGTGAAGGCCGGGCAGCCGGTGCGGGTGTACGGCTGGGGCGCAACCTGCACCGACGACGAGAACAAGTGCCAGGCCAACAATCTGCGCCAGGCCGACCTGGTGGTGCGCTCACCCCGCACCGAGGGCTGCGAGAACTACGCCAGCCCGGCCGGCAAGGACTTCTGCGCCACCAAGGTGCGCGGCATCCCGGCCGGCGGTGACTCGGGCGGGCCGGTCATGACGGTCGCGCCCAAGGGCAAGCAGAAGCTCGTGGGCGTTTTCTGGGGCTCGGACCGCGAGAAGATGGCCGGCGCCGCCTCGATCGCACAGCAGCGCCGGTGGATCAGGTCGGTCATCAGCTGATCAGTGCCGGTAGTTCCCGCAGGCTGTGAATCACCGTGACCTCCGGCCTGGCAGCCTCTTCCGAGCCGTCACGGTCCAGCCAACAGCCCACCAGCCCGGCCGCCGCCGCAGCCTCGGCATCGGTGGCCAGGTCGTCGCCGACGTAGAGCACCCGGGTTGGGTCCCAGCCCAGTCGCCCGCACGCGCCCAGGAAGCTGGCCGCGGCCGGTTTGGCCGCTCCGACGTCAGCCGGAACCAGCAGTGGCATCCGTGAATCGAGTTCCAGGCGAACCATCTTCGCGCGCTGCTGGGCCCGGTCGCCGTTACTGAGCACTGCCGCCCGCCCGAGCTTGGGCACCACCTCGGCCACGTCCTCGAACGGCCGCCAGGCCCGTTCGTACTCACCGAGATAGATCGCGAATTTCTCGTCGAGGTGATCGACCGCAGCACCGTAGGCCGTCAGAAAATCCCGCATCCGGGCCCGGCACTGTTCCGCGAAGCTCAATTCCCCGGCGAGATATCTCTGCATGTGCACTTTCTCCAGAGACCGCCAGAATTCCAGCGCCTCACCGACGGCCGCCGAGGGAACCCAGTGTCGGCACGCGCCCGAAAAGGCCACCCGGGCCGCGGCCCGGTGATCGAGCAGGGTGCCGTCCAGGTCGAGCAGAACGGCTTCGACGACGCGGGCCGGCTTCATGCAGCCAGCATCCCAGGGCGCCGTCAACAGATCGCAACAATCTGCCTACTTCCCTTTTTGTGAAGACGGCTTGTAACCTTGTGGGAGCAATATGTAAACCCTCCTCACTAATCATGTCTCCCGCCCTGAAGGGAAACTCATGAAACGTGTTCGACTGGCTGCTGCCTGCCTTGCGGCCACTGCAACGGTGGGCCTGATCGCCACCCTCGTCCCGGCCGGCGCACAGGCCGCCACCCCCACCGCCCGGGCCGCCGCGGCCTGCACCGGCCCGAACTGGGTCCGCGACGTCGCCTACGTCGGCGGCAACGTGGTCACCTACCAGGGTCACACCTGGACGGCGAAATGGTGGACGCAGGGCGACATCCCGGGCAACAACGCCCAGAACGTGTGGGTGGACAACGGCGCCTGCGGTGGCACCGACCCGACCACGCCGCCCACCACTCCGCCGCCGACCACCACTCCCCCGCCGAGCACCAACGGCAAGAAGGTGATCGGTTACTACACCAACTGGAGCACCTACCAGCGCAACTTCCAGGTCAAGGCGCTGGACACCAGCGGGGCCGCGGCCCGGCTGACCCACATCAACTACGCCTTCGGCAACGTCACCGGCGGAAAGTGCGTGACCGGCGACGCCTACGCCGACTACCAGAAGACGTTCACCGCGGCCGACTCGGTCAGCGGCACGGCCGACGCCTGGGACTCGCCGCTGGCCGGTAACTTCAACCAGCTGCGCCAGCTGAAGAAGAAGCACCCCAACCTGAAGGTGATCTGGTCGTTCGGCGGCTGGACCTGGTCGGGCGGCTTCGGTCAGGCGGCGCAGGACCCGGCCGGATTCGCCAAGTCGTGCCGGGCCCTGGTCGAGGACCCGCGCTGGGCCGACGTGTTCGACGGCATCGACATCGACTGGGAGTACCCCAACGCCACCGGTCTGAGCACCGACACCAGCGGTTTCGACGCCTACCGCAAGCTGATGCAGGCGCTGCGCACCGAGTTCGGGAAGGACCTGGTCACCTCCGCGATCACCGCCGACGGCACGCCCGGCGGCAAGATCTCCAAGGCCGACTACGCCGGGGCCGCCCAGTACGTGGACTGGTACCTGCCCATGACGTACGACTTCTACGGCGCCTTCGACGCGGACGGCCCGACCGCGCCGCACTCCCCGCTCACCGGCTGGACCGGAGCGCCGAACCCGGGCTTCGACTCCGACACCGCGATCAAGAAGCTCAAGAGCCTGGGCATCCCCAGCTCGAAACTGCTGCTGGGGATCGGTTTCTACGGTCGCGGCTGGACCGGCGTGACCCAGGCGGCTCCGGGCGGATCGGCCACCGGGCCGGCCGCGGGTACCTACGAGCCGGGCATCGAGGACTACAAGGTCCTGAAGAACAGCTGCCCGGCCACGGGCACGGTCGCCGGCACCGCCTACGCCAAGTGCGGCAGCAACTGGTGGAGCTACGACACGCCGGCCACCATCGCCGGGAAGATGACCTACGCCAAGCAGCAGAGCCTGGGCGGGTCGTTCTTCTGGGACCTGTCCGGTGACACGTCCAACGCGGAACTGACCAAGGCCGTTGCCAACGGCCTGAGCTAGTCCGGCGGGCGCCCGGTCCGGCGGGGGGCCGGCCGGGCGCCCTTTCACCATCGTGAAACTCGACGTAGAGGATCACCATGCCCAAACGTAGAAACCTCCTCGCCACAGCCGTAAGCTCGGTCCTGATCGCATCGTCGCTGGGACTGGGGGCATCCATGGCCACCGCTGCCGTTCCTTCGCCGCCGGCCGGTTTCACCACGGTCTGGAGCGACGACTTCAACGGCTCGGCGAACACCCTTCCCTCCTCGGCCAACTGGATCTTCGACATCGGCCACAACTACCCCGGCGGCGCCGCCAACTGGGGCACCGGCGAGATCGCCTACCACACCAACAGCACCCAGAACGTGAGTCTGGACGGCAGCGGCAATCTGCGGATCACGCCCCGGCGGGACTCGGCCGGCAACTGGACGTCGGCCCGGATCGAGACGCAGCGCACCAATTTCGCGGCCCCGGCCGGCGGTGTGGTGCGGTTCGAGAGCCGCATCCAGCTGCCGAACGTCACCGGCGCTGCGGCGCAGGGCATCTGGCCGGCGTTCTGGTCGCTGGGTGAGGCCTTCCGCGGCAACTACACCAACTGGCCCGGCGTCGGCGAGATCGACGTGCTGGAGAACGTGAACGGCCAGAACACCGTCTACGGCACCCTGCACTGCGGCGTCGCCCCCGGCGGCCCGTGCAACGAGTTCAGCGGCCTCAGCGGCAGCCGGGCCAACCTGAACCCCTCACCCCAGGCCGGATTCCACACCTACGCCGTGGAACTCGACCGCAGCACCTCACCGGAACAGTTGCGCTGGTACGTCGACGGCCAGCAGTTCTTCTCCGTCAACGCCAATCAGATGGACGCGACGACCTGGAACAACGCCACCCACCACGGTTTCTTCCTGATCCTCAACGTGGCGGTCGGCGGCAGCTGGCCCGGTCCCCCGACCGCGCAGACCGCTTCCGGCGTCCCGATGATCGTCGACTACGTCACCGTCTCGCAGAAGAACGGCGGCACCACCCCGCCACCCACCACCCCACCGCCCACCGGCGGTAGCCGCGACGCCTACGGCACCATCCAGGCCGAGAGCTTCGACAGCCAGTCCGGCACTCAGGTGGTCGACGGGGTGAAGCTCGGCTACATCTCCAACGGCGACCAGGCCGTGTACAAGGGCGTCCGCTTCGGCACCAACCCGGCCCGCACGTTCGTGGCCCGGGTCGCCTCGGGAGCCGCGAGCGGGGTGAGCGGGCTGATCGAGGTCAGACTGGACAGTGCCACCGCAGCCCCGGTCTCCACCATCGCGGTCGGCAACACCGGTGGCTGGACGAGTTACCGGGACGTGCCCGGAGCCCTGTCCGGGGTCACCGGCAACCACGACGTCTACCTCACCTTCAAGTCGGGTCAGCCCTCGGACTTCGTGGATCTGGACAGTTTCACCTTCCGCAACTGACGCACAACCGACCCCCGCCAGGACGGGAAGTGCCCTCTCAGGTCATGCTGGGAGGGCACACCGGTCTGTGAAGGATGTGGAAGCGATGGCGGGCGGTACCGGCAGTACCGGCAGTACCCGAGCGCCCGGCGAACTCGTCGGTCTGCTGGTGGCCGATGTGCTGCTGCAGCGGCCCAAGACCCTGCCTGCCGGGGCCACCGTCGCCCAAGCCAGGGCCGCCTTCGACGACGACCACGTGCACATGCTGCTGCTGGTGGAGGCGGACGAGCGACTGGCCGGCACCCTGGTGCGCGACGATCTCGCAGACGCCGCCGCCGGCGCCGCACTGGCCCACGCCAGCCTGCAGGAGCGCACGCTCAGCGCTTCCCTCTCGGCCGAGGAGGCGCGGCAGGTGCTGGTGGCGGCTGGGCAGCGGCGGCGGGCAGTGGTCGATACCGATGGACGACTGGTCGGGCTTCTGTGTCTGAAGCGCCGGCTCACGGGGTTCTGTTCGGACCGGGACGTCGCCTCCCGGGCTGCGGAGCGGGGCGAACGACCCTGTGCTCCGGCCACCGTTCAGAATTCCGGACATTCCGGATAGCCTGCGGCTTCCGTCCCCGGTCAGGAGGGGCCGCTGGTGATCAAGCTCGGGATGAGCCTTCCGCAGTTGCACTGGTACGACCTGCGCACCGACGTCGCCGCGGTGGCCCGGGGCTACGAGGAGATCGGGCTGGACAGCGCCTGGGCGTTCGAGCGTCTGCTGGTGCCCGAAGACCAGAGCGGGGCCCACGGGCTGTTCCAGATGCCGGACGTGCCCTGGCCGGACTACTACCGCGACGCCCCCGAGCCGCTGACCGTGCTGACCACCGCCGGGGCCGTGACCTCGCGCATCGAGCTCGGCACCAATGTGCTCGTGGCTCCCCTGCACCTGCCCGTGCGCCTGGCCAAGACCCTGGCCAGCGTCGACGAGATCATCGGCGGCCGGCTGATCGCCGGGCTAGGCACCGGCTGGTCGATCGACGAGTACCAGGCCACCGCGCCGCGGCCGTTCGCCGAGCGGGGCGCCGCCCTCGACGAGTTCCTCGACGTGGCCGAGGCGGTGTGGGGCCCGGACCCGGTCAAGTTCCACAACGAGCGCTACGAGATCACGCCGGCCACCGTCGGGCCCAAGCCCGCCCGCCGGATCCCGGTGGTGCTGGGTGGCGGCCGGGGCAGGGCGCTGGACCGGATCGCCCGGCGCGCCGACGGCTGGCTCCCGACCAACCTCACGCCCGCACAGATCGGCACCCAGCTCGCCCAGCTACGGCAGACGGCCGCCGACCACGGGCGCGACCCGGGCGAGATCGGCTGCATCACCCAGGTGATCAAGCGCGACTTCGAGCGGGTCACCACCGCCGGGCGGGCCGCCTACGCAGGCGACTTCGAGCAGCTCACCGAGGACGTGGCCGCACTGGCCGAGGCCGGGGTGGACCACGTCTTCCTGGCCTCGTCCAGCGCTGCCCGTGACCGGGCCGAGCTGCTGGACTGGGCCGCCGCGTTCCACTCCGCCGTGCGCGCGGCCGGACTGTAGCGCGGCCTCCCCCGAGCGATCGGTGCGCTACACCCGTCCATTGTTCGAAAACTGCTGCAACAAGGCCAGAACCGGCTCGCGATAGGGCAGCACACCCTTGTACTCCAGGTCGGCCGCGGGCATGACCTCGATCGTGGAGGCCAGGTCGGCGGCCACCGCCGGACGGTCGGCGAGCGCCGAGAGCGGTTCGTGCGCGGTGCGAATGGTGAACAGCACGCTGTTGCGAGCCGGCGCCGGAAGCAGGCGAAGGGTCTGGTACTCCACCCGAACGTGCAGGGCCTCGGCCGCTTCCTGCGCGGTGCGCACCCGGATCCCCTGCCGGGCGCGGGAATCGGCGGCCGGCTGGTACAGGCGCGGGTCGTCGGTGATCGCCCAGTTGGCCCGGGTCATGATCCGGTTCTCCCGCAGCGAGGTGAGGAACTTGTCCACCGCGGCCGAGAGCTGGTCGGCGTAACCGGGCACCGGCACGTGGATCCCGACCATGTCCTGGCCCAGCTTCTCGGCCAGCAGCCAGCGGTTCGGCATGGCCAGGCTGGCGCCCACCAGCCGGGGGCGGCCGTCGCCGATGTCCACCAGGCACAGGTCCTCGGCCACCAGCCGCCCGGCCACGTCGAGCGGATGCCCCGACGGCGAGGGCGGATCCGGTTCCTCACCCAGCATCGGGCGCAGCAGGTCGAGCAGCACCTGCCCGGCGACCTCGGTGCCCGGCAACGCTGCGAACGCCCGCTCGCCCTCGGCATCGAGCAGCGCCCGGCGCCAGCGCACCAACGGCGCATCCAGCGGCCGAGGGCGCAGCCACTGCTGCGGGGGCAGGGTGCGCGCGCCGACCACGTGCCGGAACGGGCGTGGGGCCGGTTTCGGCCACCACGCGTCGTCCGCCCGCAGCGCCTCGGCCGGGAGCGCCGCCTCGAGCTCTTCGGGCGAGGTCCTCATCGCTCCAGTGTGCGTGAACGCCTAGCTTTTCTTCACCAGATCGGCGACCTCGCGGCGCAGCACCTTGCCCATCGGGTTGACCGGCAGCTTCTCCACCGGCACGAACCGGCGCGGGACCTTGTAGCGGGTCAGCTCCTCACGCAGGAAGGCCCCCAGGGCGTCCTGGTCGATCGACTGGGCCTCGGCGGCCACCACCGCGGCCACCACCTCGTCGTGCCCGTCCTCGTCGGGCACGCCCACCACGGCCGCCTCCTGCACGCTGGGGTGGGAGCGCAGGACCTCCTCCACCTCGCTGGGGTAGACGTTGAAGCCGCCGACGATCACCACCTCCTTGATCCGGTCGACCACCGAGATGTACCCGTCCTCGGCCATGGTCACGATGTCGCCGGTGCGGAACCAGCCGTCGGCGTCGAGCACCTCGGCGGTCTCCTCGGGCCGGTCGCGGTAACCGCCGAACACCTGCGGGCCCTTGACCACCAGCTCACCGCGCTCGCCCAGAGGCACTTCCTGGCCCGGGTTCTCCGGGTCGACGATGCGCACCAGCGTGTCCGGCACGGGGACACCGATCGAGCCGGGACGGGGCTGGTTCATCGGGTTGCCGATCACCAGGGGGGCGGTCTCGGTCAGGCCGTAGCCCTCGACCAGCGAGCCGCCGGTGGCGCTCTGCCACTCCTGGACCAGCTCGGCCGGCAGCGCCATGGCTCCCGAGATGGAGAAGCGCATGCTCTGCATCGAGACTCCGCGCCGCTTGGCCTCTTCCAGGATGCGCCGGTAGATCGGCGGCACCCCGGGCACGAAGGTGGGCTCACGGCGCTTGAGCGCGTCGACCATCAGCGCGGTGTCGGGCTTGGGCAGCAGCACCAGCTCGGCGCCGGCCCGGATACCGCACAGCAGGCCCACCGTCAGGCCGTAGGCGTGGAACATCGGCAGCGACGACAGCCATCGCTCCTGGCCGTACTTGAGCTCCGGTACCCACGCCACACCCTGGGCGCAGTTGGCGACCACGTTGCGGTGCAGCAGCGGGACGCCCTTGGGGGTGCCGCTGGTGCCCGAGGTGTACAGCAGCAGGGCCACGTCGTCGGCGCCCGGCCGGGGATGGGCCGGGTCCAGCGGGGCAGCCTTGACCAGGTCGGCGAACTTCGGGAACCCGGGGGCCGCGGCGGTCATCTCCTCGCGGGTGGCACGGGCCTTGGCCACCGGCAGGCGCAGCGCCAGCCGCTTGGCCAGCGGCAGGTCCTGGGTCATGTCCAGGGTGACCACGGTCTGCAGGGCCATCTGCGGGTCGCGCAGGATCGGCGCGATCGTCTTCACCGCCTTGTCCCAGACCAGGGCCACCTTCGCCTGGTGGTCGGCGAACGGCTTCTTCAGCTCGCCGGTGGTGTATAGCGGGTTGTGCTCGACCGCGGTGGCGCCGAGGCGCAGCACGGCGTGGAAGGCCACCAGGTGCTGCGGGCAGGTAGGCATCAGCAGGGCCACGTGGTCGCCCGCGCGCACCCCGAGCCCACGCAGGCCCTCGGCGGCCCGGGCCACCTGGTCGCCGAACTCGGTGTAGCTGGTGGAACGCCCGAGGAACTCCAGGGCCGGGCGGTCGCCGAAGCGCCCGATCGTGTTCTCGAGCTGGTCGACCAGGGTCTCGTCGCCGTACTCGAGGTGGAGCGGGACTCCTGGTCCGTAGGAACCTGCCCAGATCGACGGGTCGGGCACGCGAACTCCTTCGTGAAGGGGGGTGAACCTACGCCAACGTAGGTTACGGGGTCCTGAGTTCCCGTGCGCCATCGGGACCGTCTGCCCAGCTGTTCAGCCTTCGTAGAGCTCCACGTACAGCTCGTTCACCTCGTCCGCCCGCTCCCCCAGGTAGTCCGGGCGCACGATGTTGTGCGGCAGGGCCTCCTGCTCCGGGAACTCGTGGGTGGCCACCTTCAGGTCGTTGGCCTCGGCGATCCCGGTCGGGATGTCGGTGGCCACGTCCAGGTCGATGTAGGGGTCGGCGTGCGAGACCGCCACCGCGACGTGCTGAAGCCGGTCGTTGACCGGGTCGTCGCGGTAGTTGCGCCGCACCCGCAGGTACTGGGCCAGGCCGCTGAGGGTGAAGTTCAGGTCGCCGACGGTGCGGTCGGGCAGCACCCGGTTGCCGTAGAGAACGATCAGGGGCCGCACCACGAACGGCGGGGCCTGCGAGGCCGCGGGCTGGTAGAACGGCGAGAGCACCAGCAGCCGGCTGACCGCGTCGGAGCGGTACTCGGCCAGCCAGGTGGCCAGGACCCCGCCGCCGGACAGGCCGATCACGCCGGTCTCCTCGCCCAGGCCGGCCGCCACGTTCAGCGCCTCGTCCGCGTAGTCGGCCAGCCCGTCGGAAGCGACCTGGCTGGCCTCGGTCACGTCCTGCAGCCCGTGGTGCGGCTCGCGCGGCACGTAGACGTTGTACCCGCGCTCGTAGAAGACGTCGGCCAGTTCCGCGTAGTCCTTCGGGCAGCTGGTGTAGCCGTGCAGCATGAGCACCGCCCGCGCGGTCTTGCGCGGGTGCACCCGCAGCATGCTGCGGCACTCGCTGCGCACCTGGGGATTCGCCGTATCTTCTTCCACCGCGACGTTTCCGGCCTTGGCGGCCAGTTCGAACGACAGCACGTCCGGCTCGGCATTGCGTAACCGGTCGCTGCCGAGCGGCCAGACGTACAGCAGCCCGACCAGCAGGGCGAGCACCACCACCACGGCCCCGAGGCCCAGCCCGATCCGACGCTTCATTACTCCCCCACCCCAGCAATTGGATGGGAATTCCTAGCACTGCGAGGGCCAGAACTACGAATTAAGGACGATTCAACGCGCCGATGGCGCCGAGGTCGCCTTGGTCACGGGCAGGTCCGCGGAGGCCAGAAGGGCGAGCCGGTCGGCGTCGCCCGAGGCGGGATCGGGGTAGTACACGACCATCCGCAGCCCCTCGGAGCCGTCGATGCTCAGCCGTTCCCGGTTCAGCCGGATCCGCCCGACCTGCGGGTGGTTCACCGTCAGCAGGGTCTCGGTCTGCTCGCGCACCTCGTGCCGGGCCCACAGCCGGCCGAACAGCGGGCTGGCCAGCGACAGTTCGCCGGTCAGCTCGATGAACCGGGGATCGTCGACGTCGTTGCCCACCGCCTTGCGGAAGCCGGCCACGTAGCACTCGGCCATGGCCTCCCAGGAGGGGTAGTACGCCTGCTCGGCCGGGTCGAGGAAAAGGTCTCGCAGCTGGTTGCGCCCGACCTGCAGTCCTGGTGACAGCGCCCGGGCCAGCCGGTTGGAGGCCAGCACGTCGAGGTAGCGGCCCTCGATGAAGGCCGGTTGCACCAGCGAGTCCAGCAGGCGCAGCGCGCCGGGCGGCACGACCTCCTTGCGCGGGCGACGACGACGCTGCCGGGGGCCTTCGGCGGCCAGGGAGAGCAGATGGGCCAGGTGCTCGTCGTTCAGCTGCAGCACCCGGGCGATCGACTCCAGCACCTGCACCGAGGGACGGCGATCGCGCCCGCGTTCCAGCCGCAGGTAGTAGTCGGCGCTGATGCCGGCCAGCATCGCGACCTCCTCGCGCCGCAGGCCGGGCGTGCGCCGCACCCCGACGGCCGGGATCCCGGCCTGCTGCGGCGTCACCAGCTCACGCCGGGCGCGCAGGAAGGCACCGAGGCCACTCGTCGTCTCACTCACCTGGCCACCATAAGACGGCCCGGGCCCGGTAGCCGGGGTCCTGCCAGGCCCCCGGCTCCGCAGGATCCTGGCTGGCCTCCCCGGCCGGTTCGTACGTTTCCCATCGGCCCCCACCGGGGCCCTTGGACACGGAGGAAACGTATGACCATCACCCTGATCACCGGCGCCAACAAGGGCATCGGCTTCGAGACCGCCAAGCAGCTGACCGAGCTCGACCACACGGTCTACCTGGGCGCCCGGGACGCCGAACGCGGTCAGGCCGCCGCCGACTCGATCGGCGCCTACTTCGTGGCGATCGACGTCACCGACGACGCCTCGGTGGCCGCCGCGTTCAAGACCGTCGAGGCGGCCGAGGGCCGGCTCGACGTCCTGGTGAACAACGCGGGGGTGCAGGAGTTCGGGCCGTTCGACGGTCCTTCCGCGCTGCGCACCTTCGACGTGAACGCGGTCGGCATCGTGCGGGTCACCGAGGCGGCGCTGCCCCTGCTGCGCCGCTCACCCAACCCGAACGTGGTCACCGTCTCCAGCTCCGCCGGTTCGTTCGGCGTGACCACCGGCCCGGACTTCCCGCTCAACATCGC
This sequence comes from Kineosporia rhizophila, assembly GCF_021277265.1. GTDB lineage: Bacteria > Actinomycetota > Actinomycetes > Actinomycetales > Kineosporiaceae > Kineosporia > Kineosporia rhizophila. The sequence continues at coordinate 166,021 of NZ_JAJSOH010000015.1, read as the reverse complement.
GATCTACGGCGCCTCGAAGTCCGCCGCCACCATGCTCACCATGCAGTACGCCAAGTTCCAGACCGACATCAGGTTCAACGCCGTGGAGCCCGGCTTCACCACCACCGACATGACCGAGGGCTTCGAAGGTGGGCGCGACCCGCGGGAGAGCGCCCGCGTGGTCGTGCGCATGGCCAATCTGGGCGCTGACGGCCCGACCGGGACCTTCGTCGACGAGAACGGCCCGCTGCCCTGGTGACCCCTATCGGGTTTCGGGGGCTCCCTCGAGCCAGCTGATGTGCTGGACCACGCGGCTGATCCGCCAGGTGCCCTCGACCCGCACCAGGTGGTGGTCGTACCAGCCGCGCATCAGATAGACCGGCTCGCCCTTGCGGTAGTGCTGGGCGTACAGGTACGACGCGCAGACCGCCCGGTCGTCGCCGTCGAACCGCACCTGGTGGTTGGTGCTCAGGTGCTGGCGGGCGTCCCAGGTCTCGAGGTTCTGGGCGGCGAAGCCGACGAACTGCTCGCGGGGGAAGTCGGCCGGCGGCAGCCCGGCCTCGGAGAAGTCGATGTGGACCGGGTCGGTGTGCAGGTCGCCGTAGGCCTGCCAGTCGGCCCGGTCGATCGCCCGGGCGTACTCGACCACCGCCGCGACGATCGCCTCCCGGTCCTCCAGCTGCTGCACGCGCCGTTCCAGGGCCTCGACGTCCATGTGGGATCCTTTGAAGAGAGGTTTGCTACTCACTTTTTGTAAGTGACTTGTGAAACGTAAGTTGAGGTGACGAGGCATGTCAAGCGACCTGGGTGACGAGGGGGCGCAGCTGTTCGGCCCGGCCGGCGAGGGCGGCGTGTGCGAGACCCTGAGCGAGCCGCTGTCGCAGGTCATGACCCTGCTGGGAAAGCGCTGGACGGGCGTGGTGTGGAGCACCCTGCTGCAGGGCCCGGTGTTCTTCAGCGAGCTACGGCGGGGCATTCCCGGGATCAGCGACCGGGTGCTGAACGAGCGGCTGGTCGAACTGGTCGAGCTGGGCCTGGTCACCCGCACGGTGCTCGACGGCCGGCCGATCCGGGTGCGTTACGAGCTCACCGAGCACGGCGCGGCGATCCGCCCGGCCCTCACCGAGCTCACCCGCTGGGCCGAGGAACACCTACGACCGCGCCGACTCTGAACTTTTCCGGGCCGGGGTGCATCTCAGTAGGTGTTCCGAAGAACCACATCCCGTTCGAGGAGAGACTGATGCGCACGTCCTTCAACCGCAGCGTCACGACCCTGGCCGGCGCCGCCGTCGCCACCACCGCGATCGTCGGCACCGCCCTGGCCACGGCCGGCGGCGCGAGCGCGCAGAACCAGGTCTCGACCGCTGGGACGCTGGAATACAAGCCGATTCAGGAGCCGTTCACCACGCCGGTCGGCGCGTGCGACCCCGAGGGCAACACCCTCGAGATGACGAACTGCTTCCTGAAGAAGGTCGTCAGCACCGACAAGAAGATCAATGCCCTGCAGAAGGAACGCTTTTCCGAGGCCGGCTCCGACCAGCAGCGGCGGGCCTACCTGAAGAACGACGCGCAGTGGCTGAAGAAGCGCGCGGCCGAGGCCCGGGAGGTGCGCCAGGGCGGGAGCATCGACTCGATCCGGTCGGCGCAGAAGATGCTTCAGCTGAGCAAGAAGCGGCTGAACAAGTTGCAGCACTGAGGGAGGGCACCGTCACGGTGCCCTCCCTCAGTGCCGGCGGATCAGGTCAGCTGATGGCCTTGATGGCCGCGTGCTGCACGGCCAGACCGGCCTGCCAGCGCTCGAGGTAGGCGGCGTAGTCGGCCACGTCCTGCTCCGACGGCGTCACCGGCTCGACCGCGGTGGCGGCGAAAACCGTCTCGTTCAGCCAGGTTCCGAGGTCACGGCCGGCCGCCGAGCCGTCCTTGACCGCGCGGGTGTAGGCGGCCAGCAGGGCGATGCCCCACGAGCCACCCTCGCCGGCGCCCTCGCCCACGGCCACCGGGGAGCCGACCGCGGCGGCGAGCACCCGCTGGGCCACACCGCCGGTGCGGAACAGGCCGCCGTGCGCGAACATCGTGTCCACCGCGACGCCCTCGGAGGCCAGGATGCGCATGCCCAGGCTCAGCGTGGCGAACACGCCGTACAGCTGCGCCCGCCCGAAACCGGCCAGCGTGAGCCGGGATCCGGGGGTCCGCACGAACAACGGACGTCCTTCGTCGGTTCCGGCGATCGGCTCGCCGGAGAGCAGGTTGTAGGCGAGCAGGCCGTCGGCGCCGTCACCGGCCTCCAGCGCGTTGCCGAGCACCGCCCCGAAGATCTGGTCGGACTCGGCCTTGACGCCCAGGGCGGCCGCGAACTCGGCGAAGATGCCCCCCCAGGCGCCCAGTTCGCTGGAGCCGTTGTTGCAGTGCACCATCGCCACCGGCAGGCCCTCGGGGGTGGTGACCACGTCGATCTCGTGGTGCATGTTGGCCAGCGGGCGCTCCAGCACCACCATGGCGAAGATGCTGGTGCCGGCACTGACGTTGCCGGTGCGCTTGGCCACAGCGTTGGTGGCCACCATGCCGGTGCCGGCGTCGCCCTCGGGCGGGCACAGCGGGGCGCCCGGCTGCAGGGTGCCGCTGGGGTCGAGCACGGCCGCGCCCTCGGCGGTCAGGGTGCCGGCCTCGGCCCCGGCCGGGAGCACGGGCGGCAGCAGTTCGAGCAGGCCGGTCGGGGCGCCCTTCGCCGAGGCCAGCTCGTCGAAGCGCTGCAGCAGCGTGGCGTCGTAGCCACCGGTGGCGGCGTCGATCGGGAACATGCCGGAGGCGTCGCCGACGCCCAGCACGTTCTGGCCGGAGAGCAGCTTGTGCACGTAGCCGGCCAGGGTGGTGAGCGAGCTCACCCGGGCCACGTGGGCCTCGCTGTCGAGCAGGGCCTGGAAGTAGTGCGCCACCGACCAGCGCAGCGGGATGTTGACCCCGAACGACTGCGAGAGCGTCTCGGCCGCGGGCCCGGTGTTGGTGTTGCGCCAGGTCCGGAACGGCACCAGCAGCTCACCGTCGGCGTCGAAGGCGAGGTAGCCGTGCATCATCGCCGAGACGCCGAGCGAGCCGTAGGTGCTCGGGGTCACTCCGTAGGCCCGGGCGACCTCGGCCGTCAGGTCGGCGTAGGCCTCGCGCAGGCCGGCGTGCACGGCCTCCAGCGAGTACGTCCACAGCCCCTCGACGAACTGGTTCTCCCAGGTCGAGGAGCCGGAGGCCAGGGCCCGGCCGGACTCGTCGATCAGCGTGGCCTTGATCCGCGTCGAGCCCAGCTCGATACCCAGCGCGGTGCGCCCCTCGTCGATGGCCTGCCGTGCCGCCGCCGTGTCGCCGGTGGCCGAGGTACCCGAAGTCATGTTTCTGTCCCGTCCTGGTCTGTCTGTCGGCTGAACTTCAGCACCATGATCATGGTCTTGGCAACGCGGGTCGGCCGTCACCCCTGGCTGCGCCCCCGCAGCCGCCGCCGGAGCCCGGCCAGACCGGCGCCCACCAGCACCGTCGCCACGCTGCCGCTGAGCGCGCCGGAGGTGAACGTGGTCCAGGCCAGGCGGCGGAAGGTGAAGCCGGGGGCGGCCGCGGGCCAGGAGACGATGGTGACGTTCGTGACCCTGACCTTCACCTGCGAGTCGGGGTCGCCCACCACCAGCCGGGCGGTGAGCAGATGGTCGCCCGGGCGGCCGTCGGCCAGCATCACGTACCGCCCGGACGGCGGAACCGGGTAGCGGGCCTGGGCCACGTAGACGGTGATCGCGTCCAGGTCGAGCTGCACCTGCTCGCTGCCGTCGCCGCCCTCCACCTCCACGTCGAACTCGATCAGCCCGTCGCCGGGCAGACTGCTGAGGATCATGGCAGCGGTCGGCCGGGCCGGATCCAGCTGCAGCTCGGCCCCGGTGATCCGACCCCGCCGGACGGCCCGGGCCTCGATCCGCCGCTCCCAGGGCTTCCAGGCCACCTCGGGCATGCGGGTCAGTTCCAGGGGACGCAGGGGCCACAGCGAGCGGTAGGCCGGGTGCAGGCGGGCCACGGCGGCGCCGGCCAGCGGTGACCAGCCGTAACCCACGCCGCGGGTGGCCTCGCGCACCGAGCGGGCGTACCAGTCCACCGCGTACAGGTGGGCGGCGTTGACCGCGCGCACCACGTGGTGGCTGGGGGCGTTGCCGGGGGTGAGCATGACGTCGACCACCCCGGACAGGCCGGGCATGCGGTGGTAGGGGCTGCCGAAGACGGACGAGTACGAGTCGACGAACGTCCGCCCCTCGGTACGCCCCGGCGTGAGGCGCGGCAGCACCACGTCCATCAGGTTGGCCGCCCCGCTCAGCCGGGACAGCCGGTTCTCCGGGGCGTCGAGCAACGTCACCTGTTCGGGCCCCTTCTCCAGGGCCGCGGCGGCGTGCACGGCGACGGCGCTGCCGTGGCTGTGCCCGATCAGCTGGATCCGGGCGTCCGGCTCGCTCCCCGTCTGATGCAGGGCCTGCTGCAGGGCCAGGGCGAGCCGGCGGCCGTTGATCTGGGTGGCCTGACGCGAACGGTAGGCCAGGAACAGTTCGGCGTCGGTGGCCGACTCGTCCAGCCACGAGTAGTGCAGCACGCAGTGCTCGGGCCCCAGGCCGGCCAGGGCCTCCAGCAACTGCAGGTAGTACGAGCTGAGCGTGCGCCCGGTCGGGTCGATCAGCCGCGGGTCCCAGGCGGGCAGGGCGCTGACCAGGTCACCCACGGCGTGGAAGCGTTCCTGCAGCCAGAAGCCGGGCTGCCAGCCGTGCACGAACACGTGGACGAAGCCGGCCTTGACGCTGCCCGGCTCGACCGGGTGGAAGGTGGTGCCGTCGAAGCGGCTCAGCCTCCGCAGGGGCTCGTCGGCCCGGGGCGTGATCCAGGCCTGGTGTTGCGTTGCCATGCCCCCATCATTGCCGGGCCAGCATCGAGCGGAGCACGTAGGGCATGATCCCGCCGTGCCGGTAGTAGTCGACCTCGCGGGGGGTGTCGAGGCGCACAATCATCTCGAAGGTGTGCGAACCGGCCCGCACGGTGACGTGTTCCGGTCGCACCCCCCGGCCCAGCGGTTCCAGGCCGAGCACGTCGAACTCCTCCTCGCCGCTCAGACCGAGCGTCTGGGCGTTCTGCCCGGGCCGGAACTCCAGGGGCAGAATGCCCATCCCGATCAGGTTCGAGCGGTGGATGCGCTCGAACGACTGGGCCAGCACGGCCCGCACCCCCAGCAGCGCCGGGCCTTTGGCGGCCCAGTCACGGGAACTGCCGCTGCCGTACTCCTTTCCGGCCAGCACCACCAGCGGGGTGGCGTCCTGCTGGTAGGCCCGGGCGGCCTCGTAGACCGGCAGCACCTCACCGTCGCGGGCGAAGCACCTGGTCACCCCGCCCACGGTGGGGGCGACCAGCTCGTTGCGCAGCCGGACGTTGGCGAAGGTGCCCCGCACCATCACCTCGTGGTTGCCGCGACGGGAGGCGTAGGTGTTGAACTCGGACGGCTGGTGGCCGAGCCCGGCCAGGTAGCGCCCGGCCACGGTGGAGGTGGGGATCGCACCGGCCGGGGAGATGTGGTCGGTGGTGACCGAGTCGCCGAGCTTCACCAGGACCCGGGCGCCGTGGATGTCACCGACCGGCCGGGGCTGTTCGGTGAAACCGTCGAGGTGGGGCGGGCGGCGCACGTAGCTGGAGTCCGGGTCCCAGTCGAAGGTGGTCGAGGCCTGCGCGGGCAGCGCCTGCCACTCGGCGCCGCCGTCGAAGACGCTCGCGTAGGCGCCGGTGAACATGTCGGCGTCGATGCTGGCGCCGATGACCTGCTGCACCTCGGCCTCGGTGGGCCAGATGTCGCGCAGATAGACGGGTTCGCCGTCGGTGCCGGTGCCGAGCGGTTCGGCGGTCAGGTCGCGGTCCATCGTGCCGGCCAGGGCGTAGGCCACCACCAGCGGCGGTGAGGCCAGGTAGTTCAGGGGCACGTCGGGGTTGATCCGGCCCTCGAAGTTGCGATTGCCGGAGAGCACCGACACCACCCGGACACCCTCGTGCGCGGCTCCCGACACCTCGGGGATCAGCGGCCCGGAGGCGCCGATGCAGGTCATGCAGCCGAACCCGGTCAGGTGGAAGCCCAGTTGCTCCAGGTCCCCGGTGAGCCCGGCGGCGGCGTAGTAGTCCATGACCACCCGGGAACCCGGCGAAAGCGTGGTCTTGACCCAGGGTTTGGAAGTCAGCCCGCGCCGAACCGCATTGCGGGCCAGGAGGCCGGCGGCGACCATCACCGAGGGGTTCGAGGTGTTCGTGCACGACGTGATCGCCGCGATGGCGACCGCCCCGTCCTCAATTTCGTGTTCTTTCTGATCGAGGACGATCGTGCTGCGGTGGCGCTCATCGCCCACCTCGGTGGCGAACGCCTTCTGGGAAGAACTCAGCGCCACCCTGTCCTGCGGCCGGCGTGGGCCGGCCAGTGACGCCTCCACGGTGGACAGGTCGAGGGTGATGTCCTCGCTGTAGCGCACGGGCGAGCCGGGCTCGAACCACAGCCCCTGCTCCTTGGCGTAGCGCTCCACCAGGTCCACGTGCGCGGCGCTGCGGCCGGTCATCCGCAGGTAGCGCAGGGTTTCGTCGTCGATGGCGAACATGGCTGCCGTGGAGCCGTATTCGGGACCCATGTTCGCGATGGTGGCCCGGTCGGCCACGGTCAGGCCGCTCACCCCCGGCCCGACGAACTCGACGAACTTGCCCACCACCCCGTGCCGGCGCAGCATCTGGGTGACCGTGAGCACCAGGTCGGTGCTCGTACTGCCCGGCGGCAGTTCACCTTCCAGCCGGAAACCGACCACCGGCGGCAGGGGCAGCGACAACGGCTGGCCCAGCAGCACCGCCTCGCCCTCGATCCCGCCGATGCCCCAGCCCAGCACCCCCAGGCCGTTGACCATGGTGGTGTGCGAGTCGGTGCCCAGGCACACGTCCGGGTAGGCCCACTCCCCCGCATCCACCACGACCTGCGCCAGGTACTCGATGTTGACCTGGTGCATGATCCCGGTGCCGGGCGGCACCACCACGAAGTCCGGCAGCGCGGCCTGCCCCCACTTCAGGAACCGGTAACGCTCGCGGTTGCGCCGGTACTCGATCTGCACGTTCAGCTGCCGCGCGCCGGGCCGGGCGAACGCCTCGGCGATCACCGAGTGGTCGGCCACCAGCTGGGCCGGGATCATCGGGTTGACCAGCGCCGGGTCGAGCCCGAGATCGGCCACCGCGTCGCGCATCCCGGCCAGGTCGACCAGGGTGGGCACGCCGTTGGTGTCGTGCAGGAACAACCGCCCCGGGTACAGGTCCACCGCCCCGGCCGGCTCGGTATGTGCCCGCCACCCCAGCAACGCCTCCACCTGTCCGACCGCCTGTCCGGCCGGCTGGTGCCGCAGCAGGCTCTCCAGCAGGATCTTCAGGCTGTAGGGCAGGTGCTCGCTGTCCAGCCGGGTCAGGTCGTGGATCGACCAGCTCCGCCCGGCGCCGACGAGCTCGCGCCGGGTGTCGAAGGCGTCTTTGCCGCTGATGCCGCGCGCCATACCCAGGCCTCTTTCCATAAGTCGGAGAGGACGGCGTCATAGATTATAACCTGCAAGCTTCTGACCCTTCTGACACAGGAGCGCGGACCCAAATCCCGTTTCATCGGAACAGATTTCTGCCTGCCCAGCGGTCCGCTCTCGTTATATCCTGGCGATCGTGAGGCGATCATGACCGAGCTCGGACGGCCGTCCGGCACCAAGAGCGACTTCGCCTACGACCGGGTCCGCGAGATGATTCTCGACGGGCGGCTGGAGCCGGGCCAGATCCTGAACCAGGCCTCTCTGGCCGCGCAGATCGGTCTGAGCACCACTCCGTTGCGGGAGGCGCTACGCCGTCTGCGGGGCGAGGGCCTGGTCGAGCTGGGCGCCCACCGCGACGGCCGGGTCACCCCCTTGTCCGCCGAGGAGGCGCGTGATCTGCTGGAGATCCGCCGCAGTCTGGACCCGCTGGCCGCATCACTGGCGGCCGAGCGGCGCACCCGCTCCGACATCGCGGTGATGCGGGCCGCCTACGAAGATCTGGAACCCCTGCCGGCCGACCCGAGCCAGGGCCAGCTCGCCCGGCACCGTCGCTTCCACGCAGCGATCTATTTCGCCTCGCACAACGAAATACTGATCAGCACCCTGGAAGGTCTGTGGACCAAGGCCGACCGTTTCCGGCGGATGGCCCTGCAACCCGGCCGGGGGCGGGCGGCCCAGGAGGCCAAGGCGGCCGAGCACCGGGCGCTTCTCGACTGCGTCATCGCCGGTGACCGCGAAGGCGCGGCCGAGGTGATGCACCAGCACATCGACACCAGCCTCGGCGCCCAGGCCGCCCGGCAGCTGAGCGGCCCTGACCCCATCGACCACGAAGAGGGAGACCGGAGATGACGGCCACCGCCGACCTGTGGGACGAGCACGGCGAGCTCCTGCAGTCCTGTGAGACCCCGTTCCTGCAGTACGGCGCCCACACCAGCTTCAGCGGCCCGATCGCCACCCTGAGTTGCCACGAGGACAACGCGCTGCTGCGGTCGGTGCTCTCCGAGCCGGGGCAGGGCCGGGTGCTGGTGGTGGACGGTCAGGGCTCCCGGGCCTGCGCCCTGATGGGCGACATGATCGCCCGGATCGCGGAGTCCAACGGCTGGGCCGGCGTGGTCGTCCACGGGTGCGTACGCGACGTGGCGATCCTGCGGGGAGTCGGCATCGGCATCAAGGCGCTCGGCTCCAACCCCCGCAAGAGCGGCAAGACCGGCGCCGGCGAGCGGGACGTCGACGTCATCTTCGGCACCGTCACCTTCCGTCCCGGCGACCTGCTGTTCAGCGACGAGGACGGGATCGTGGTCAAGCCGGCCGCCTGAGCTCAGGGGATGTACTGCTCGGCCAGCGCCGTGACCGGCCCGTCCTCGAACTCGGGATCGGGGTGGCGCACCCAGACCGGCACCCTCTGGCCGTCGCCGCGCCTGAAGTTCTCGACCAGCTGCTCGCGGGTGATGTTCTGGCGCTCGACCACGGAGGGGTCGTCGATCAGCATGTTGATCCCGACCAGGCTCGCGTCCTCGGCCAGGACGTACTCGGTCTCGGCGGAGCTCCCGTCCTCGGCGATCAGGTAGCTGTTCGGCGGGACGACCCCACCGTTGATCGTCGCCGCCGCCTTGCCGGTGTAGAACTCGGCCTCCTGCACCGTGAGCTGCACCTTGCCGTCTTTCTGCGCGACCTTGGTGAGCATGCCGAACTGCAGGCCGGGCAGGGCGTAACCGTCCTCGTCCACCGCCTCTTCCGGGATCTCGTCGTAGCTGCTGGTCACGTCGGCCGGGCCGGCCGCGACCGCCTCCTCGCCGCTGACCACCTTGGCCTGGACGTCACTGCCGGAACGCCACTGGCTGCCGACGACCCCGAAGACGCCGACGCTGATCGCTACAACAGCCAGTGACAGCGCGACACGCCTGACGTTCACAAGATCTCCTTCGAGCACCGATGGTCCGGGCGATCCTCCCACGCAAACCGGACAGGTCCGGGATCCGGGCCCTCGGGCTCAGGCCGAGGCGGCATGATGCGGTTCATGACGCTTCCGGAGCCACAGACCTTCGCCCGGGCCTGGGTCGACGCCTGGAACGCCCACGACGTCGAGGCGGTGCTCAGCCACTTCGCCCAGGACGTCGTGTTCACGTCGCCCGTCGCTGCTCAGCTCTTCGACGACTGTGACGGGGTGCTGCGCGGCAAGAGCGCGTTACGCGCCTACTGGACCCGGGGCCTGCAGCTCATTCCCGACCTGCGCTTCGAGGTCGTCGGGGTGTACGCCGGGATCTCGACGATCGTGATCCACTACCGCAACCACAAGGGCGGCCTGGTCTGCGAGGTGCTGCGCTTCGAGGGGGCCTGGTGGTCGAGGGGCACGGCACGTACCTCGATGCCGGCTCGGACGACAACCTGGCCGGCGCGACCGGGCCGCGGTAGCCCACGCACCTACATGGTTCCGCCGGGCGGCTGGACCGTACGTCGCCGGACCCGTTCACCCAGCCCCAGCGTCTCCAAGGCGATGTTGAGGGCGGCCATGGTGGTCTCGAAGCCTTCCGGAGTCAGGGCTTCCCGCAGGCGCGCATCGATCTCGGCCCGGGTGCGCCGCGTGGCCTCGACGGCACTGCGGCCGGTTGCGGTCAGGGCGACGGGGCGTCGCCGGCGGTTGGCCGGGTCGACGGCCGGCTCGACGTGGCCGAGCGCGACGAGTTCCTTCAGCACCTTGGAGACCGCCTGCTGGGTGATGCCGAGCTCCTCGGCGATCTCGGTCGCGGTGGCCGGGCCCGCCAGCAGCCGCTGGATCAGATAGCCGTGGCCCGGGCGCAGGCCCGTGCCCCGCAGCGTCTCGAGCACCTGGCCGGTGACGGCATCGCCCAGCAGGGTGAGGGCCGAGGACATGTCGAGTTCGGGGAGCGGCTCTTCCAACACACAACCATGGTTGTGTATCGTGGCTGACATGGCAACCCCGCAGACCGCCACCGATCCCGGAACCGTCGCGCGGCGCTACTACGCCGTGGTCTCCGACCTCTCCTCCACCGAGGACGACCTTCGCGTACTGCTGTCCCCGGCCGTGAAGGTCGTCGAGCACCCCAACGCGCTCACCCCGCGGGGCGCCACCCGAGATCTCGAAGCCACCCTCGCAGGCTTCCGGGCAGGCAAAGCCCTGTTGTCGCAACAGGTCTTCGAGGTGCACGAGGTACTCGCAGCGGGCCCACGGGTGACGGTGCGGGCCATCTGGCGCGGTGTCATCGCCTCCGACGCTGGGCCTTTCCGCGCCGGGCAGCACCTGACCGCGCACGTTGCCGCGCTGCTCACGGTGCAGGACGCTCAGGTGACCGAGCACGAGACGTTCGACTGCTACGAACCCTTCGACTGACCAACGTCCAACTCGGCCCTAAAGGTCTGGGCCTGCCCGACATCGCAGACTCAAGACGGCCGAGGATCCTGCCGATACGGGCACGGTGACGCGTTCCGACCTGGCTGGGCCTGCCCCAACGGCCGGAACGGGTCTGCCGACGGTGCGATCGGTGTACCAGCCCATCGTCGACCTGCGCAGCGGCGAGGTGGTCGCCTACGAGGCGCTGGCCCGCGGCGAGGGCGGAACCCCGCTGGAGAGCCCGGCCGAACTGTTCGCCTGGGCCCGCCGCAACGACTGCGAGGCCGATCTGGACCTCGCCTGTCAGGCCGCGGCCATGACCGGGGCCCTCGAGCGCAGGCTGCCGGCCTCCGTCCCCCTGTTCATCAACGCCGAGCCGGCCTGGCTGCACGTGCCCTGGCCCGGTCCGCTGGCGCAGGTACGCGACCAGGCCCGCACACGTCTTCAAGTAGTCGTCGAGATCACCGAACGCGCCCTGGTGGCCGATCCGGCCGGCCTGTTCGCCGCGGTCCGCGAGGTCCGCCAGGCCGGATGGGGAGTGGCGCTGGACGACGTGGGGGCCGATCCGGCCTCGCTGGCCCTGATGCCGTTCATCGAGCCGGACGTGATCAAGCTGGATCTGCGGCTGATCCAGCAGAACACCACCGCCGAGATCGCGGCCGTGATCAACGCGGTCATCGCCCAGGCCGAGCGCACCGGCGCGATCGTGCTCGCCGAGGGCATCGAGACCGAGCAGCACCGCTCCCGGGCCCTGGCCATGGGAGCGACTCTGGGGCAGGGCTGGCTGCTCGGACGTCCGGGCCCGTTGCCCGATCGCCATCCCGTCCCCCAGCACGACCTGTCCTTCACCCGCGGGCACCACTGCCCACCGGCAACCCCTTTCGAGGCGGTTCGTGATGTCCGCCCGGCCCGCATCAGCACCAAGGACCTGCTGCTGCCGATGAGCCAATACCTGGAGAATCACGGCCTGGGCGACAGCACACCGGTGCTGCTGTCTGCCTTCGAGGACGTCGCGCACTTCACCCCCTACACCGCGAGCCGCTACGAGAAGCTCTCTCAGAAGTGCGCTTTCGTGGCCGCGCTGGGCGCCGGTATGGGAGCGGCGCCCGTCCCCGGCGTCCGGGGCGCCGATCTGCGCAGCGACGACCGTCTGGCCGGGGAATGGGTGGTGGCCGTCATCGGCCCGCACTTCAGCGGAGCGCTCGTGGCCAAGGATCTCGGCGACGGCGGACCGGACCGCGATCGTCGTTTCGAGTGCGTGATCACCTACGACCGCGATCTGGTGCTCGAGGTCGCCCGGAGTCTGTTCGACCGGATCGCTCCGATCTGAACGGGTGACTCGGCGAAGACGCTCACCGGCTGTGCTGATGCAGCAATCGCTGATACAGCCCGTCCTCCACGGTCAGTTCTTCATGCCTGCCCCGCTGCACGATCCGCCCCTGGTCCAGCACCAGGATCTGGTCGGCCCGGCGGATCGTGTCCAGGTCGTGGGCGACCAGGACCACGCTGCCGTTCTGGGCAAGCCGATAGGCGGTTTCGGTGATCAGGCGGCGGTTCTGCGGGTCCAGGGCCGAGGTTGCCTCGTCCATCAGGGTCAGCGGGGCTGACTTCAGCAGAGCGCGGGCCACGCAGACCCGTTGCCGTTGCCCACCGGACAGTTTGCTGCCGCCGGGCCCGACCGGCGCATCAAGACCGATTTCGGCGACCAGGTCAGTGAGCCCGGCGGCCTCCACGGCCTGGGCCACTTCAGCGTCGTTGGCCTCAGGGCGGCCGGCGCGGATGTTCTCGCCCAGGGTGGTGTCGAGCAGGTAGTCTTCCTGCAGCACCGCGCCGATACCGGCGTAGAGGTCGTCGGCCGAAAGGGCGCGCAGATCCTCGCCATTGCGCTGAACGGAACCAGTGGTCGGGTCCCAGAAGCGGGCGAGCAGGCGGATCAGGGTGGTCTTGCCCGCGCCTGATGGCCCGACCAGTGCGGTGAGCCCTCGCTGGGGCAGGGTGAGGCTGACGTCACTCAGGACCGGGGTCCCGCCGTACCCGAAGGTGACCTGACAGACGTCCACAAACTCTTGGCTGTAGTGCTTTTCGATGTTTTCCACAGCCAGGGGCGGACTGGTCAGAATGTCGGTCAGCCGCGTGAGGGCGCCCTGCTGCAGGCGCAGGCCAGCGGCCAGTTCGGCGCCGGTCGAGGCGATGGCGCTGAGCCGGGCCAGAACCACGACGACACCGATGAACACGGCACTGCCCTCGTTGCCGGTCCAGGCCAGACCGAGGGCGATGAGACCGGCGAAGAGCGCGTTGAGAGTGACTCCGAAAAGCAGCAAACCGGGGACGACGGTGGTCGCCGAACGCCGACCGGCTCGGTGGACCTCGGCGAGAGCACGGTGAAGATCACTGCTTTTGGACGGGGTGGGAGCCCAGGCGCTGTCAGTCCGGATCAGGGGTTGCCGGGTTGCGTACTCGAGCAGGCGGCTCGTGCCCTCGGCCGAGGTCTCGTGGCGGCGATGGTCCACCTCGGCTGCCTTCAGGGTGCTGAAGCGGCTCACCCACCAGCTGATCGCGGCCGCTCCGAGCGCGGCCAGGGTGTAGCGCCAGTCGAGCAGGGCCAGCGTGGCCGCGGCGCTGATCGGGGTGATCACGGCGGTCAGGGCCGGGCGCAGCAGTAGCGCCGGGTAGGACATCAGTGACGTGATTCCGCCTGTGGCCGAGCCGATCACCTCGGCCTGACGGGTGGCGGTGAACCAGCCCAGGGGGAGCCGGGCCACGTGCTCGCCGAGTTCGGTGTGCAGGGCCCGGGCGGTCTCACTGCCCACCCGGAAGGCGATCATCTGGGCGATCCACTGGACCACTACGAAGGCCAGGGTGACCACTCCCAGGGCAATACCGGCCGGGGCGGCCGTCTCCCCCGGGTCGAGCAGGTTCGCGATCAGCAGGCCGGTCAGGCCCAGAGCGATTCCGTGCAGGACGGCAGCCGCGGTGAGCCAGCCGACCAGCGCGCGCAGACTGCGTCGTTCGCGCTCGGGGAGAATGGCCAGTAATTTGCGCAGCATCAGCTGTGGCTCCCTGCCGGGATCGCCCCGTGGGCGCCGGATTCGTCGTCGGTGAGCAGGGCCTGGTAGGCCGGGCAGGTGAGGGCCAGCTGGTCGTGGGACCCGAGGCCGGCCACGCGTCCCTGCTCCAGCACCACGATCAGGTCGGCCTCGCGTACCAGCTGCATCTGGTGCGCGATCAGCAGCACGGCCCGTTCCTGAGCCTCGGAACGCAGGGTCTGCACCAGGCCGGATCGGGTGCGCGCATCAACCGCCGACAGAGCCTCGTCCAGCACCAGAACATCGGGCGCCCGCAGGAATGCCCGGGCCAGGCACACCCGCTGCCGCTGCCCACCGGACAGCTCGGAATCCGCCCCGAGCACCGTGTCGTACCCGTCGGGCAGGGCCTGGATCTCGTTATGGATCAGTGATTTTCGGGATGCTTCGATCACCGTCTCGTCCGGGACCTCGCCGCCGCCCGTCAGATTGTCGCGGACCGTGGCCCGCCGCAGAGCAGTGTCCTGGAAGACGAAACCGATCCGTTCGTAAAGGTGCTGCTCCGACAACTTGCGCAGATCCACCCCACCCAGCAACACCCGTCCTTCAGTGGGGTCAGTGAACCGGGCCAGCAGTGCCGCGATCGTGCTCTTGCCGCTGCCGGATGCTCCGACCAGCGCGATGAGCCCGCGCTCGGGCAGGTCCAGGCTGACGTTCTCCAAAGCCGCGCGCTCACCGTCGTAACGGTGACTCACCTGCTCCAGCCGCAACGCACCCTTCGCCTGCTCGCTGCCCCAGACCAGACGTTCCTGCCCCAGGAAATCGCCGATGGACGCAGCTGCGGCCAACCCGGAGCGCACCGCCTGCAGCCTTGACCCGATCACGGCCACCGGAGCCCCGATCGCCGGGCCCAGCAGCACCCCGGCCACCAGCCCGCCCGGGCCGACCCAGCCCAGTTCCATTCCGGCCCAGCCGATCAGGGCAAACCCGGCGGCGGTCAGACCGGGAGCCACGACGAGCCAGGATGCTGTGGTCACAGCTGCTGTACTCCGAGACCAACTTCGGAAGAAGTCGTGAAAGGCGTTGGTGGCGTCGAGGTAGCGAGTACGCGCTCCCCCGGCCCCGCCGTAGACCTTGGCGCTGGGCAGGCCCTGCACGTAGTCGACCACGGCGGTGCCTATTTCCTGCTGGGTGCGCCCGAACTCGGCGAACCCTCCGCCGGAGGCGTTCAATGCCTTCAGGTACCAGGTGATGCCCAGGGCCAGCGGCACGATGCCGATCAGGGCCAGTTTCCAGTCGAAGACGGCCAGTACCACCAGCCCGACGACCGGGGTGACCACGAAGCCGGTGACGTCGAGCAGGGTGTGCCCGACCAGGTAGTGCAGGGCTTCGGTGTCGTCCTGCACCACCTTCTTGATCCGGGCCGCACCGGTGCCGGTGACAGTGGGAAGCGGAGCCCGGCGGATGGTCTCGGCCATCTGCTCACGCAACTGGTAGGTCAGGTCGGCGTCGGCCCGGTGGGTGAGCACGGTGGCTGCGGCCGACAGCAGCGCCGCCCCGATCGTGGCGATGACCGCAGCAGCGACCAGAGTGCTTCCGGGTAGCGGATCTTCGTCCAAGGCGGCCTGGGCGAAGCGGATCAGGACGATGAGCGGCACCAGCACCAGGGCGCTGGCCAGGGCCTGGAGCGCCACGGCCGCGGCCAGGGCGCCCCGGACCGGCCGGAGCAGTTCGGACGCTTTCATCGAAGTCGGCCTCCGGAGATGGTGAGAACACGGTCGGCGCTCGCCGCAACGCGCTCCGAGTGAGTGATCAGGAGCATGGGAATGCCATGGCTTTCGCGCCAGTTCTGCAGGGCGTCCAGCACATGCTCGATCGTGGCGTGATCCAGCGCGGCCAGGGTCTCGTCGGCGATCAGCACGTCGGGGGCGGCCGCCAGCGCCCGCGCCAGGGCCAGACGATGTCTTTGCCCACCGCTGAGCTCGTCCGGGGTGCGCCGGCTGATCTCTTCGGAAAGAGCCAGGTGCTTGAGCAGTTCGGCCGGTTCGGTGTCGGCCTTTCGTCCTGCTCGGGCGGCTGCGGACGTGGCTCGGTGCAGGGTGCGGTCGACGGTTTCGTGAGGATTGAGGGCTGCGCGGGCGTCCTGGCCGACGTAGGCGATGAATGGCTGACGTTTGCGAGCGCGGGTTGCGGCGTCCCAGTCGAGTGCCTGGCCATCAAGCAACAAGGAGCCGGAGGTGGGAGGAGCGAGACCGGCCAGCGCGCGAGCCAGGGAGGTCTTGCCGGTACCGGAGACTCCCTGCACTGCAACCATTTCGCCGCGACCCAGTTGAAGATCGGCCGCGGTGAGCACAGGACGGCCACCACGGTGCAGGGTCAGGCCCGTAACCAGCAGATGCGCCTTTCCGGGCCCCTGCTGAGCGACCTTCGCCGCGACCAGTGGGGCGGGCGGCGATGGCCGCGACACCCACCGCCCGTTTCTCATCTCCTTCACCTCGTCGGCCGCCTTGCTGATCAGCGCGCGGTCGTGGCTGATCACCAGAACTGCGGGCGCCCAGGGCAGGGTGGTGAAGGCCCGGTGCACCCTCGCTGCGGTGGCGGCGTCCAGGCCGCTGGTCGGCTCGTCCAGGATCAGCAGCTGGGGCCGGGTGACGAAGGTCCAGGCCAGCAGGGCCCGTTGGGCCTGACCGCCGGACAGGCTGTTCGGATGGCGCCGTAACAGGTCCACGTCGAGCGCGGCGGCCTCGGCCGCCTGGCGTACGCGTTCCTGATGCTGCTCGCCGGGATGGGCGATCCGAGAAGCGGTCAGTAGTTGGGCTCCGATCCGGCGCTGCGGGTCGAGCGCGCTGGCCGGGTCCTGGGGCAGGTAGCCGGTGATCCGGCCGCGCAACACCTTCCGGTCCGAGGCCGCGAACGGGTCCCGCCCGGCCACCCGCACCTGGCCACCGGTGACTCTCAGCCCCGGGCCCAGATGGCCCAGTAGAGCGAGTGCCAGGGTGGTCTTCCCGGCGCCGGATTCGCCGACGACAGCGGTGACGGTGCCCGGCCGGAGCTCCAGATCAACGCCTTCAAGCACGGTGGTCCCGTCCGGGGCACACGCGCTCAGTCCTCTTACGGTGGCGAGGGTCATGTCAGGTGCCCCGTCTGCTCCACCCCGCCGGCCCGAAGCCCCGCCGCCCGGTCGAGCACGAGGGTCACTCCGACGGCGAGCACGACGAGCAGGGCGGCGGGGACGATCACGGGAAGCGGGTTCATCGTCAGGCCGGTGCTGTTCTCGCGGACCATGCGGCCCCAGTTGGCGGCCGGGGCACCGGCTCCCAGCCCGAGGAATCCGGCCGTGGCGGCCAACTGGGTGGCGGCGACGAACCGGATGCCGCTCTCGGCCAGGGCGACCGGGGCCAGTCCCGGCAGGATGTCGTGACGGATCAGCACGAGGGTGCTGTCGCCCCGGGCCTGCGCGTCCTGCACGTAGTCGGTTGTGGCCAGCTGGGCAACGCGTTCGTGAATGACCCGCACGGAGAACGGCACGCTCACCAGAGCGATGGCCAGCGCCACGGCGGTGTCGCTGCCACTGAAGCCGGAGGCCAGCAGGAGAAGAAGCAGCAGGGCGGGTACGGCGGCGAAGGCGTCCACGATGCGCAGCACGAACCGGGCTCGGGTGAGGGCAATGGTGATGCCCAGCGCCAGGCCGACGGCACTGCCGAGCAGGGTCGCGCCCGCCGCCTGCAGCACCAGCGCACGTCCCCCGGCCAGCACCCGGTCGAGCACGTCGCGGCCCAGTACGTCGGTACCCAGCAGATGCTCGTCACCGGCCGCCACAAAGGGCGGTGCGACCGGCGCCGAAATGCTTCCACCGACGAGCCACGGCCCGATCAGGGCCAGCAACCCCACCGCCACGGTCGGCAGCCAGCGGTTCATGAGCTCGTCTCCACGGTACGGCGGGTGAGCAGCCGGGCGACGATGTCCCCGCCGAGCAGGATCAGCAGCGTGGCGGCGCCCAGGACCAGGCTGATCCCCTGAACCAGGGGCACGTCGCGGGTGCCGACCGCCCGGGTGAGTTCGTAGCCCAGGCCCGGGAGGTTGAACAGGGTCTCCACCACGATCCCGCCTCCGAGCAGACCCGCGGTCATCACCGAGAAGGCGTGGACAGCGGGCCCGGCGGCGTTGGACACGACCGTGCGCAGGTAACGCGGGCCCCGGATGCCGTTGAGGCGAGCGAACTCTGCGTAGGGGCTGCGGGTGGCCTGAGCCACGCAGGCCCGCAGCAGACGCATGGTCGAGCCGAAGCCTCCAAGAGCAAGAGCCAGAGCGGGCAGGACGATCACGTCGGGGTGCTGCCACAGCGATTCACCCAGGGGCACGACTGCCACGGCCGGAAGCACCGGCCACCACAGCGTGAACAACAGGAGCAGGGCCGTGGCGATGAGGAAGTCCGGGGTGCCGATCAGGCCCAGCGTCGATCCGGACAGGATCTTGTCCAGGCGGCTCCCGGCCCGTACGCCGGCCAGGACGCCCAGCCCTCCGGCGAACACCAGGATGAGCACGGCCGCGGGCACCAGAACGGCCAGGCTGGCTCCGGCCCGATCGGCCAGGACCTCACCGACGTCCCGACCCGACACCAGCGACGTGCCGAAGTCTCCCTGCAACGCTCCCCCGGCCCACTCGAAGAACCGCTCTGGAGCCGGCCGATCGAGACCGAGAGCCGAGCGCACTGCCGCGCGCTCGGCGTCCGTTGCCCCTGGGCCCGAAACTGCGCCGACCGCATCACCGGGCAGGACCTCGGTGGCCCAGAACACCAGGGCGCAGAGCGCAGTGAGAGTCGCCGCACCGGTGGCGACCCTCACCGCGATCCACTGGGGCAGGCTCATTCGGAGACGGTTGCCTGGGAGAGGTCGGGGAACTGCAGCTCTCGCACGCCGCTGACTCCGTTGCGGGCGGCGCTGATGCTGGGCACGAAGACCGCGCCGATCTGGTTGCCCTCTTCCCACAGCAGTTTCTGGGCCTCGTGCGAAGCCTGGAGCCGGGCCTCGGGCGAGGTCGCGCTGCGGGCCTCGGCCACCAGGGCGTCCACCTCGGGGAAGGCCCCCGGGACGTGGTTGGGCTCGAAGGTGGCGGGCGGGTTGTATCCGGCCTTGAACGGGAGCTTCTGGTAGGCCGGGTAGTCGGCGAACAACTGACCGGCGGGCAGTTCCTTGAGCGTGGCCTTCACGCCGACGGCCTTGAGGTCCTCGACGATGAGGGTGGCGGTCTCGAGCATGCCCGGCATCTCCGGTCCGGCGGTCAGTTCGACCTCGATCCCTTCGGCCCCGGCTTCGGCGAGCAACTCCTTGGCCTTCTCCGGGTCGTGGGCGCGCTGCTCGAGCTCGGTGTCGTAGTTGGGGAAGCCGAGGCCGGGCACGTCGTTGCCCACGAATGCCCGCCCGAAGTAGACGTTCTCGACGATCCGTTCCCGGTCGACGGCGAGTTTGAAGGCCTGGCGCACCCTGACATCGCTGAACGGCTCGGCCTGCGGGTTCATGCCGAACTGCAGGTACGAGGCGTAGGGCAGTTCGCTGGAGGTGACGGTGACGCCGTCCCCGCTCTCCAGCGTCTTGGCCTGGGCCGGGGCGACACCGCTGATGTAGTCGACCTGGCCCTGCTGCAGGGCGTTCACCCGGGCGGTGGGGTCGGCGATCGAGACCAGCTCGATCGAGTCCAGCGTGGGGGCCTGGCCGTAGTAGGAGTCGCTGCGCTCGAGCGTGGTGGAGCGCCCCGGTTCGAAGGCGGTGATGCTGAACGGACCGGACGAGGGCGTCTCGGGAGTGAACTCCTTCGTGCCGTCCTTGATGGCCAGCATGCTCTGGCAGATCAGGTCACGCCCGTCGGCGATCGGCGAGAGCGTCGGGAGCACGACCGTCAACGCGTCGGGGGCGCTCGCGTTCTTCAGGTCGAATCCGCGGGACACCAGCTGGGTGAACGGCAGGCCCTGCAGCAGGGCCGGCGCCTGCAGCGAGTACAGCACGTCCTTGCTGGTCAGGTCGGACCCGTCGGTGAACTTGACGCCGCTGCGCACCTTCAGCGCGTATTCGCCGAGATCGTCCGAGACCTCGATGGTCTCCAGAACGCCGTAGGAGACGCCGTTCTCGGCCTCGGTGTCCAGCTCGCACAGCGGCGCGTGCACCAGCTTGGCCCGCACGTAGTCCAGCGCCGTGGGCCCCTGCAGGTAGTTCAGCGTCTCCGACGCCCCGCCGGCGAAGGCGGCCCGCAGGGTGCCGCCGCTCTTGGCGCCGGCCTCGGTGCCCTCGGCCTCGGAGGACTCGCCCCCGCAGCCGGCGACCAGGCCTACGGCCAGTACCGCAGCAACGCCGGCGCCCAGTGCGCGGCTTCTCGTGGCCATCATCCGACCCTTCCGATCCGTTTCGGTCATGCCTTCGAGCCCGGCCGATGCCGGGCGTTTACTATGTATACCACGGTAATGAGAACGGTTATCAAGTACTTCGGGCCACTACTCTCGTGCCGGTGGGAACCCTGAACCAGGACGCGATCGTGCAGGCAGCGCTCGAGATCAGCCGCACCGACGGGCTGCCCGGCGTCACCATGCGGGCGGTCGGTGCGCGTTTCGGGGTCACGCCGATGGCGCTCTACCGGCACATCACCGACCGGCCCACCCTGGCGCGCCTGGTCACCGACCGGATCGGCGCCTCGATCCGGCCGTCGGCCGCCCCGGACGCCCCGTGGGAGGAACGTGTCCGGGCCTGGGCCCAGGCCCAGCGCGCGGTCCTGCGTGCTCATCCCGGCACGGCCACCTGGCTGATCGAGAACGGCCCGTCCGGTCCGCAGGCCTACCGGCTGCTGGAGTACCTGGCCTCGGCCCTGGCCGACGCCGGGCTGGACGACGCCCGCATCGCCCGGGGCACCGCGCTGGTGATGAGCTGGACGTTCAGCCGGATCAGCATCGAGGACGCAGCCGAACTCTCAGCCCGCCGGCCCGGGCGTTCCCAGGCGTTCGTCGACGGCCTGCAGACGGTGGACGAGGCCGCTCATCCCACCGCGACCAGGATCGGACCCGAGTTCTTCACGCTCTCCGGTGAAGTCGTCTTCGAGACCGGCCTGGACTGGATCGTCGCCGGGATCAGCGCCGAGGCGCCGGGCTGAGAACCAGATGGGGGACGACGCTGGCGAGCTTTTCGCACGTCTCCTCCAGTTCCCGCTCGGGCCGGGAAGCGCCCACCACACCCGCCCCCGCACGCAACCACGACCGTCCTTCATTGGTGAACACACTGCGCAGCACCAGGGCCGCGTCGAGCGCCCCGGTGTGATCGGCCACGATCACCGCCCCGGAGTACAACCCCCGCGGGGTGCTCTCCAGCCGCTGGATCGCCGGGTAGGCCGCGACCTTCGGAATGCCCGAGGCGGTGACCGCCGGGAAGAACGCCCCGAACGCGTCCCAGGCGCCGTAACCGGGCCGCAGCCGTCCTCTCACCCGGGAGGCCAGGTGCTGCACCGCGCCGCGCGGCAGCACCCGCATGAACTCCCCCACGTGCACGCTGCCCTCCTCGCAGATCGCCTCGGCCTCGTCCAGCGCCAGCCGCACGCTGGTCGCGTGCTCGGCGATCTCCTTCAGGTCCGAGAGCAGCTCGGAGCGGTTGGCCGCGTCCTTCTCCGGCCCCAGCCCGAAGGCCCGGGTGCCGGCCAGGGGCTGGGTGCTGACCTGACCGTCCGGCGCCACCTCGACCACGGTCTCCGGGCTGAAGCCGGTGGCCTGCCAGCCGCCCAGATCGAGATGGAAGCTTCGCGCCGCCGCGACCGCCCTGCGGCCCCGCCGAAATGTTGCCACCAGGTCGATTCCGGGCGGCAGCTCGATGGCCCGGGACAGAATCACCTTGTCCAGAGCGGTGGTCCGGATCTCCTCGACCGCCTGCGCCACGGCCGAACGGTAGGTGTCCGCACCGGCCAGCAGATCCGGGCTGACCGGGCTGACCGGGCTGCTGGGCTCCTCCGGCTCGTCCGGTCGATCGGCGATCAGTTCGACCTCGGGCACGATCAGGTGCAGCAGGGTCTCGTCCCCCTCGAGCCCGGTCTGCAGACCGGCCCGGTGCAGCGCGAGCTCGAACCGGGCCCAGCCGAAGACCCTCCACTGCGGGTACGGGCAGGCCTCGAGCACTCTGGCCACGTCGCTCAGTTGCGGCCGGCTCACCGGCGCCGCCCACGACGACGTCAGCCTCTGGGCCGAGAACCTCAGTTCGGCACGGACTCCCACGGCGTGCCGGGTGACCGGGCCGTTCTGGTAGACGACGAGCGGGCCACCCGCGGCCATACGCACCGCCGTCTCGAGCACCTCCTCCTCCGAGGCCTGAGCCTGGGCCGGCGAGGTCAGCGTTTCGGACATCAGTGGACCTTTCTCGGATCGTGCAGCACTGCGACCTCGGGCAGGCCGGAGCCGGTGCGTCCGCCGAGCGGCTCGACCTGCAGACCGGACTCCCGGGCCAGTTCCTCGACTCCCACGGCGTGCCACCGGTAGCCGCCGCGAACCTCTCGTTTCACCGCTCCGGCCGGGTCGCGCACCACCCAGCGGGAGCTGAACCGCATCGCGCCGTCCGGCTCAGGGGTGCCGCCGACCCACCACTCGTAGGTCAGATCGCCCACGTGCGAGCGCAACTGGCAGACCTCCGGCAGGGGCCGGTTGCTGCGCACGCCCATCAGTTCCACCACGATCACGCCGCCGGGAACCAGACGCTCCCCCAGCCGCCCCCACAGCCGGGTGCGGGCCCGGGCGTCCAGATGACCAGCCACCCCGAACACCACTGCCGCCCGGATCCGGCGGGGCAACGCCAACTCCGGGGCGGCTTCGGTCGAGACCGTCACCCGCGAGCGCAAGTCGCCGGTGAGCCGGGAGGTCAGTACGGCCCGCATACCGGGTGCCGGCTCCACCGCGAGAATGTCGGCCGCGGGCACGGTGTCGGCGATGATCTCGGTGATGCGTCCGGTGCCGGAACCGATTTCGACCAGGGTTCCGGCCACTGCCGACGAACCGGACAGGGCCTGGCGCAGCAGCGGGCCACTGCGCCGGGCCTGTTGCTCGGCGACCAGTTCGTAGAACTCGGCCATGTCTGCGTAGGCGCCGACGTCCTCGCCGCTCACGGCGTGTCCGGCCAGCTGCGGCCGGCCCCGGTCAGCGCGGGGTCGAGCACGGCCAGCACGTCCGAGACCACCGCCCGGCGCTGGGGCACCAGGTAGAAGTGGTCGCCCGGCAGCATCCGGGTGACCACGCGGCCGGTGCCGAAGCGGGTCCAGCCGAAGGCGCCGTCCTCGCTGGGCCCGGCCAGTTCCGGGTCTTCGCGCCCGCCCAGGACGCGGATCGGGCAGTGCACCGGCGCGCCGGGGATCGGGCGGTAGGTCTCGACCAGCCGGTAGTCGTCGCGGACCGTGCCCAGCACGGCCGAGCGCAGCATCTCGTCGTCGAGGACCTCGGCCGGAGTGCCGCCCAGACGTTCCAGTTCGGCGCGCAGCCCCTCCTCGTCGGAGCTGTGCACGGAGCCGCCCAGCCCTCGGTCGGGCGATCGGCGCCCGGAGACGTGCAGCGACAGAGGCAGGCGGGCGCCCTGGTCCTGGAGCCGGCGGACGGTCTCGTAGGCCACCATCGTGCCCATGCTGTGGCCGAACGCGATCCACGGCCGGTCCAGCAGCGGGCGCAGCGCCTCGGCCAGGTCCTTGCCCATCTCGGCCAGGCCGGAGGCGGCCGGCTCGCCGAACCGGTCCTCACGGCCCGGGTAGCAGGCCGCCAGCAGTTCCACCGAGTCCGGCAGCAGGGCGTCCCAGGCCCGGAAGGAGGACGGGCCGCCCCCGGCGTGCGGGAAGCAGACCAGCCGGACGGCCGCCGCCGGTTTCGGCTTGTAGCGACGCAGCCAGGGGTTCACCAGGCGACCCGCAGCGATTCCAGGCCGTAGGTGGCGGAGTCGGGCTTGACGTCCAGGGGTGCGCCCGGGTCGGCCTCACGCAGGTGCGGCATACGGGCGAACAGCGCGGCCAGGGCCTCGTGCAGCTCGACCCGGGCCAGGTTCTGTCCCAGGCACTGGTGGATCCCGTGGCCGAAGGCCAGGTGGTGCTTCTGCGGACGCTCCGGGTCGACGAGTTCCGGGTCGGGGAACTCGGCCGGGTCGTGGTTGGCCGCGGCGAGCAGCGCGATGATGCCTTCGCCCTCAGGAACGGTTCCGCCCGGCAGGCCGACGTTCGAGCGGGCCACCCGCAGCGGGATGGTGTCGGCCACGCTCAGCACCCGCAGCAGTTCCTCGATCACCGGGGCCCAGAGCTTCGGATCGGCCAGCACCCGGTCGCGCAGCTGCGGGTTCCGGCTCAGGTAGAGCGCGCCCAGGGTGATCATGCTGGTGGTGGTCTCGCGCCCGGCCACGATGGTGATGCCGATGGTGGAGAGCAGTTCCTGGCGGGTGATCAGCTCGGGCATCAGGTAGCGCTGCACCAGGGCCGACATCAGATCCTCGCCGGGCTTTGCGATGCGCTCGTCGACCAGGGCGTTGAGCATGCCGAACAACCGCCCCAAGGCCGCGTTGACCTCTTCGGCGGTGCTGTCGCGCCCGCCCGAGACCCGGGTGACGTCGCGGAAGAACTCCACGTCGTCGGCCGGGGCCCCGAACAGTTCGAGCACGGTGGTGGTGGACAGCACGTTGGCGTAGTCGGTGACCAGGTCGGCCGGGGCGCCGGTCTGCTGCATCAGGTCGAGTCGGCGTTCGGCGGTGGCCCGGATCCTCGGCCGCAGGGCCTCGGTGCGGCGCATGGTGAACTCGGCCACCAGCATGCGGCGGATCTTGGTGTGCTCGGGCGGGTCGGTGCGGATGAACGGCCGGGCCTTGGCCGCAGCCTCCTGCTCCCCCGCCCCCATGGCCGGGAAGGCCGGGATCCGCACGTCCGAGCTGACCGCCGGATCGGCCAGGGCCGCCCGCACGTCCGCGTAGCGGGTGAGCAGATGCGGGGTCTTGCCGGTCGGGATCCGGACCTGCGGCAGCGGGTCGTCCTCACGCATCGTGCGGTAGGCCGCCGGCGGCGCGAACGGCTGTTCGCGGGTGAAGGGGAAGTCGGCCAGGGTCGCGCCGGTGACCGGGCACCGCGGTTCGGGGTCTGTACTCATGGCTCCTCTAGTGCTGGTGAAGGGATGCGGGGCGCAGGACGCCGAGCGGGACGGCGCCGTCGGCGTTGAGAACCTGCAGCTCCAGGCCGGACTCGGCCGCGACGTCGGCCAGGGTGACCGGCCGCCAGATGTGCTGGGCGACGGCGGAACGATGTACGGCCCCGGACCGCGAGACTTCCCAGGCGCTGGTCATTTCGGTGCCGTCGGGGTGCGGGGCGACCGAGAGCGACCAATGGACGTCGTCGCTGCCGATGCGCGTCTCGCCCAGTCGCAGAGGCCCGAAGTTTGCGTCAGGGCCGAGGGCCAGCAGTTCGACCACCAGTGGGGCATTCGGGGCGAGTCTTTCCGACAGCCGCTTCCACAGGATCCGCCGCGCGTCGGCGCTCAGGTGCCCGGCCACCCCGCAGACCACGGCGGCGCCGATCCGCTCCGGCAGTTCCAGGTCGGGGGCTGCGCCGTCGGTGACGGTGACCCGGTCGCGCAGGTGCGGATCGCGGACCACCTTGGAGGTCAGCACCGCCCGCATGATCGGGTCGGGCTCGGCCGCAATGACTTTGGCCCTGGGGAAGGCCTTCGCCACGGCGACGGTGAGCAGTCCGGTGCCGGCGCCGATCTCGACGATCGGCCCGTCCTGATCGGTGAGGCCCGCCAGCGCCCCGACCACGTTGCTGACCGCGTCGGTGCGCTGCCCGGCCACCAGGTCGTAGAACTCAGCCTCCAGCGAGTACCCCTCCGGCACCGTCGCTCCGGCCGGTTCGTGCCCGGTTGTGAGGTCGCGGACCGGGATGATCACCGGAGCAGAAGCGGTGATCCGTTCCGACGGGCCGAGCACCGACGTGAGGTTGTTCCAGATCCGGGCGGTGGAGAGGTCGAGCTGCGCCTGCTTCAGCGGGTCGGCCTGAGCGGCGGCCGCCTCGACCAGACCGTCCAGGGCCCGGGCCACGGCTTCGGGCCACCATTGCCCCATCGCCTCGGCCATGGTCGTGGCCTCGCTGCCGGGAAGGACCGTCGTGCTGGCCTGGTCCAGCCGTCCGTCTCCCCGCAGCACCAGCCGGTGCTGCTCATCGCGGTCGGCGTGCCAGCGCGGGCTCCACAGCACCGGGCCGTGGGTGTCGGCCAGCGTGAGCACCCCGGCCGAGGTCCCCAGGGCGATGCGGTGCCACAGCAGCGCGTGGTTGTCCCGGTCGAGCGGGTCGAGCTGGTTCTGTACCCGCAAGGTGATCGGCACCCCAGCCAGCGTTCCCGTGATCGACCGGAGCACCCCGTCCCCAGTTGGTTCGTTCCAGCTCCACGGCCGTACCCCGCCCAGCGCTGCGGCCAGAACATCGATCAAGGGGTGCAGGACGTGCACAGGCGCGGCCGCGTCCACGAAAAGCGGCTCGCTGCAAGCGATCAACCGTTGAGCGGCCTCGATGAAGACCCGTACCGGCCGCACCTGGCGGTAGTGCAGGTTCACCCGGTGCTGCACGCCGTGCCGGCGGGCGGTGCGGGCGCAGGCCAAGATCTCGTCGGGGTGCAGCGGGTGCTCCTGCAGCACGTGCAGGCCGCGGCCCAGAAGCTGTTGCGCCAGATCCGTTCCCGGGCCGCCGGAGATGGCCGATCCGACCGCCACGCAGGCGATGTCGGCCACGAGCGGCAGGTCGTCCAGGTTTCGAGAGAGATCGAAGTACGGCACGCCGCGGGCCTCGGCCAGTTCGCGGGACGCAGCGCCGCCCTTTCCGGCCACGCCGGCCAGTTCGTAGGAGCCCCGGCGCCCGGCCACGGCTTCGGCGTAGATCCGCCCGAAGCCACCACCTACCACGACCACTCTCGGCACGTCGGCGAGTTCGCCGGTCACAGCGCTCCTTCCTCGTCCTCGGCGCCACCCTGCACCAGGTCGATCCGGGTGTCCGGATCGGCGGTGGCCAGGTCTTTCACCAGCTTCTGGGGATCCAGGACCCGGTCGGCGAAGTGCACGCCGGGCGGCACCTGCCCCTCCAGGACCTGCTGCACCGTGCAGGCTCCTACCGCTCCGGTCAGCCGGTAGCTGTCCGGACTGGTGACCAGGGCCGACCTCTCGGCGCCGGCAGCCTCGGTGAGCGTGAGGACCATGCGGTAGTAGGGGGCCCGGCCGGTCAGGTCGATCTCGGCCGCCCGCAGGATGCGCTCGGTCAGTTCGGCCATCGGGGTGTTCGCCTGCTGGGCGGCCGGCAGGGTGGCCAGAACCGAGCGGACGGCCGGGCCGGGATGGACGTGCCAGGCATCCAGACTGCGCAGCCCGAGGTCAGCGGCCACGCGTTCGGACTCGAGACTGAGGAAGGGCTGGACCGCGACCCGGCCCGGGAAGCCGGGTTCTTCCACATCGTCGTCCGGCACGAGAACCCGGGAACGCCGGGCCCCCTCGCGCCAGGCCGCCCCGGCCTCGCCGAACAGGTTGGCATCGGCCACCGTGCCGAGAGAGAGCACCAGATCGGCGGCCACGGTGGTGGTGGCCCGTTCCCGGCCGCCTGTGTGCACGACCAGACTCGCGCCCGTTCTCGCCGGGGACGTTCCAGAGGTGACCGATCCCGACGAAGGCGCGCTGACTCGTCCATAGTTCTGCCCCAAAAGCCGCGGCAGCAGACCAGACAGGCCGGGCAGAGTGCCCGCGGACAGTACGACCGGCGTCTCGCCCGAAACACCGCCGGCGCCGGTCAGCGCGTCAAAGACCGGTTGCTCCCCCGTCACCACCACGCACGGCACGCCCTCGCTCAGCGCTGCGGACGGTACCGCCTCACCCAACTCGTAACTGGGACCCGTGCAGTCGAGCACCGCAGCACAACCCCGTACGAAGGCGCGCAGTGCCGCCGCGTCGGTCACATCCACGGCAACCACGTCATTCTCACCGGGGAAGGCGGCCTGCAGACGGGCACGGTTGCGTGCTCCGAGCCGCACTGGGCCGAGCCCGAGCCGCCGCAACGCTTCGACGGCGGCTGATCCGACCTCACCCGAGGCACCGAGCACCGCGATCGGCCTCATCGCAGCACCGCCCCGTCGGTGATCCGCACCAGGGTGTCCAGCAGACCGGCCGCATGGTCCACGTCGATGCAGGTGAAGTGGTCTCCGGGCACGTCCACGATGTCCAGGTCGCCCAGGCACAGCTCGGACCAGTGCTGGGTGACCGCATCGCGACTGCCCGGGAAGGGGTAGGCGCCACTGTGGCGCAGGAAGGTGATGTCTCCCGCGTAGGGCTCGGGCTGGTAGCGGGTGATGGCGAAGACGCTTTGGCGGAACGTCTCCCGCAACCGGTCCATGTGCTCGGGCTCGTACATCCCGGCCGTGGCGGGCACCAGCTCGCACAGCCGCTCCACCCGCTGCGCCTTGGGCAGCGCCGACAGCGCGGTGAACCGCTCACGCACATCGGTGAAGTCGTCTCCCAACCGGGTGAACGCGCCGCTCTCGATCACGCCGTTGCCCGCAGCCAGAGCGGCATCGGCAGCGGCTGCCACCCGCAGTTCGTCGGCCGGGAACCCGAGGGCCTGTGGATCGATGCCCATCATGACCGCGAACGAGTACTCGCTGAGCAGCTCGTCGTCCAGGCGGAAACGGGGACTGTGACTGCTGATCGCGGTGAAGGTGGCCACGTCGGCGCCGGCCTCGGCCAGCCCGCGGGCGATCTCGGTGGCGATCAGACCGCCCAGGCAGTAACCGATCACGTGCACCGGCCCGCGAGCCAGGGGCAGGAGCTCCTTCACGTAGCGGGCCGAGACCTCCTCGATCAGGCCCTCCGGTTCGGCCTGGAGGAAGTCCGGCAGGTGCGGCACCTCCACGCCGACCACGTGCCCGGTTCCGGCCGAGCGGCGCCGGATCTCGGTGATCAGGGCCCGGTAGGGCATGACGGTGCCGGTGCCGGCGTGCACCAGCACGGTCAGCGGGCCGTTGCCGTGCGGGTCTCCGTGCAACGGGATCACCGCATTGGTGCGCTTGGGCGCTGTGGCCTGGCCCTCGTTGTCAGTTCTGGTTCCCGAAAGACCGCGCAGGTAACCGGCCAGCGCGGCAATGGTGGGACGGCGCAACATCTCGCGCAGCACCACCTCCCACTCCGCGGTGACGACCCCCGGCACCCGCTCGCGCAGAAGTGCGACCAGGCGGGCCACGAGCAGGGAGTCTCCGCCGAGCGCGAAGAAGTCGTCGTCGCGGCCGACCTGTTCCACGCCCAGCAGTTCGGCCCACAGCTCGGACAGCTGACGTTCCAGTGCGCCCTGAGGGGTGCCTCCGGCGCCGCCTGAACCGGCGGTGGCCGCAGTGGTGGCAACGACTGCGGCCAGGGCGGTGCGGTCGACCTTGCCGTTGCTGGACAACGGCATCCGGTCGAGGACCACCCAGCGGCTGGGCACCATGTAGCCGGGCAGCAGTTCGGAGGCCCGGCGGGTGAGCTCCTGCGGTTCCACCACCGCCCGGGTGGTCTTGGCCTGGGCCAGGATCAGGCGCTGGCCGGTGGCGGCCAGTGGCTCGTCCGGACCCGGAAGTTCGCCTCGGACAATGAATCCGGCCGCGTGAAGGGCCTGCTGCCACTGCGTGTCGCTGAGGAACGCCCGCCCGTCGACGGCCCGGGCATCGTGCACCGGGCCGGCGGCGGCCTCGAGGAACTCGGTGGAGACCAGGAGGGCCGGATCGTCGTCGTGGGTCTGCTCGATCACGGCGATCCAGCCACCGGGTCCGAGGACGCTGTGCACGTGGCGCAGGGCCGCATCGATGTCGGGCAGAGCGTGCAGGTGGTTACCGGCCACCACCACGTCCACGCTGTTCGCTCCCAGCCCCTGGGGCGCCGGGTCCTCGCGCAGGTCGAGACGGGCGGTGCGGACCCAGGGCTGTTCGGGGAAGCGGTCGCTGGTCTCGGCGACGAAGAAGGCCGCCGGGTCGGTGAAGAGGTAGTCGGGCCGATGGCCGGCCAGGGCAGGTACCAGCTTGGAGGTGGTTCCGGCGATGCCCCCGCCCACCTCCAGCACGCGCAGCGGCTGCGGGCGGCGCTCGGCCACCTCGCCCAGGGCGGCCCCGAGGGCTTCGTGCAGGTGGGCGACGGCCAGGTTGTCGCGGTAGGCGCCGAGCATCAGTTCCGGCCGGGCGCCGGGGAAGAACAGTTCACGGACGTCGGTGGTCCCGTCGACGAGGCCACCGAGGTTCTCGATGCCGATGGTCACGATGCGGGCCAGATCGGCGCCGTGCTCCACGGCTGCTGCGACGTGCTTGAGGCTCTCAAGGGCGTCTTCCGGGGCGGTGTCCGTGAACCGCCACCGACCGTTTTCGGCCGCCTCCAGTACTCCGGCCTCTTGCAGGGCCGGCAGCCATCGCCGGACCACCGGTGCAGTCAGAGCGGTGGCCCCCAGCGCCGCACAGATCTCGTCCGGCGTAGCCCCCTTCGCGGGCACCGCACCGCGCTCGCGCAGCAACCTGGTCATCGCCACGACCGATGCCTGTCCCAGCGCCTCTCGAAAGGCCGCGAACGCGCTCAGATCCATTGCCTGCTGGACCCGGGCGGACGCCGATCTGGCCTTGCCCACAATGTCTTCCCACTCAGCGCGCCAAGGGTCGACCGTGCCCGGCTCGAGGACCGCTGGCTCGATCACGCCGACGAGGGTCCGTGCCCCCGAAGGTTCGGTGTCGACCACTGCGGCCGCTGCCCCCACCGCCGGATCGGCCAGGATCGCCGCCTCGACCTCGGCCAGTTCGATGCGGTAGCCGCGGATCTTGACCTGGGTGTCCTCGCGGCCCAGGAATTCGATCTCGCCGTCGGGCCGGTAGCGCCCCAGGTCGCCGGTGCGGTAGAGCCGCTCGCCACTGACCGGGTGAACGATGAACCGTTCGGCCGTCTTCTCGGCATCGCCCAGGTAGCCCATGGCCACCCCCAGGCCGCCGATGAACAGCTCGCCCGGACACCAGTCGGGCACCGGTTCCAGATCTGCGTCGAGCACCTGGAAGCTCTGGTTGGCCAGCGGCTTTCCGTACGGGATGCTCGGCCGGTCCGGATCCACCCCGTCGATGGTGTGCCAGATCGACCAGACCGCGGCCTCGGTGGCGCCCCCCATGCTGATCACCTGAAGTTCGGGCATCAGGGCGCGGGCGGCGTCGGGCAGGGTGACCGGGATCCAGTCTCCGCTCAGCAGCGCCACCCGCAACGAGGCCGGAACCGCACCCGGGTCGGTGCGCAGGTAGTCGATCAGCATCTGCAGCTGGCCGGGCACCGAGTTCCAGACCGAGACTCGATGACTGACCGCCAGTTCGGCCCAGTGCGACGGGTCTCCGCGACGCTGCGGATCGGGCAGGACCAGGGTGCCGCCCCTTCCCAGGGTGGCGAAGACGTCGAACACGGACAGGTCGAAACCCAGCCCGGCCAGGCCGAGTACCACGTCGTCCGGCCCCAGGCCGATCCGGTCGGCCACGTCCTGCAGGGTGTTCAGGGCGGCCCGGTGGCTGATCATCACGCCCTTGGGCACTCCGGTCGACCCCGAGGTGTAGATGACGTAGGCCAGATCTTCCGGCTGGGCCGGGCGTCCCGGCCGGGAGGCGACCAGGTCGAGTTCGTCGACGACCACGAGGCGCCGCGAACCGCTGGGATCGGCATGCACGGCCAGAGCGGAAGACGTGACCACGGTGGCGACCTGAGCACTGTCCAGCACGACCGTGCGCCGGGCGGCGGGCTGGCTGGTCTCCACCGGAAGATAGGCCGCACCCGCCAGCAGAACCCCTAGTACGCCGACGATCTGGTCGGCGCCCTTGTCCAGGTACACCGCGACGGGCTCGCCGGCAGCCACTCCGGTCAGGGCCGCTGCCACGGCACCGGCGCGCTCGTTCAGTTGCGCATAAGTGAGGACGCCGGTGGGCCCGTCGATCGCGATCGCATCGGGAGTGCGGCGGGCCTGGGCGAGAAAACCCTCGTGCAGGAGCCCTTCGGGCACGGGCGCCTGCGTGGCGTTGACCTCGGCCCGGCGAGCCGTCTGCGCCGCGGGCAGACCCGGGCCGTGCGCCTCCCAGGCTGCGTCGTCCTCGGCCAGTTCCATCACCAGGTCGGCGAACGCCTCGAACGCCTCCGGCGCAACCCCTTCGGCCAGCACACCGTCGCGCACATCCCAGGACAGGACCAGGGCATCGTCACGCCGTACGGTCTGGCAGTCGATCCAGACCTGCGGTGTGCGGGTCGAGACGTAGGCCACCTTGCCGGTGCTGGGTGCGACCGGCCCCGCCGGCAGGTCGAGGGTGCTGGTGAACACGACCGGTAGCAGCGGCCGCCGGCCGGTGCGACGGGCGACCTCGGCCGCCACCTCGGTTCCGGGGAACAGGGCATGGTCCAGGTCTTCGAGCAGCCGACCGGCAACGGCCCGGGCGTGCTCGGTGATGCTCCGGCGCGCGGTGAGGTCGACCTCGAGCAGCTCGATCGTGGTGAAGTCGCCGACCAGCCGCGTCACATCGGGATGCAGCGGCAGCCGGCCGAAGGTGGGCACGGTGAGCGTGAACGCACGATTGCGGCTCCAGCGGGCGATGGTCAGCGCGTAGGCCGTCATCAGGACCGACGAGAGGCTGAGGTCGCGCTCTCGGGCCCGGCGCTCCAGGGCCTCCAGGTGGGCGGCCTCGACCGGGCGTTCGTAGCGGCTGAAGGTGGTCACGGACTGGGAGGCCCGTGCGTTTGCGGCGGCCAGGGGAAGCTCCGGCGCACCCGGCAGGGTTTCGGCGCGCTTGCGCCAGTAGGCGCGGTCGCGCTGGAAGTGGGCGGTTTCCGAGATCGCCCGGCGGGCAGTGACGTAGTCGCGGAAAGTGAGCTCCGGAACCGGCACCTCCTGCTGCCGCCCGGAGAGGAGCTGGTCGGACTCGGCAAGCAACTGCTGCACGCCGGCGTAGTCGGCCGCCAGCAGCTCGATGCCCAGATGCAGCACCGTCTGACCGTCACCCCGGGTGAGGTGCAGGTCGATCAGGGGCCAGCGGTCCGGTGGGACGTCTCGGGCCTGAAGGCGCGCACGGGTGCGCACCACCGCCTGCTCGACGACCTCGGAGGCCTGGCCGCGCAGGTCGTCCTCCCCGACCGGGAGTTCCGGCACCTGCTCCAGGACATGCTGAGTTCCGTCTGGGTGCACCACAGTTCGCAACGCCCCGTGACGACGAACCAGCTCCGTCCAGGCCCTCCGGACCGCCTCCGGCTCCAGGTCCGCATACCTGACCTCGACATATGCATGGCAGGCGACCCCTCCGTACTCGTAGGCGGCGCTACGGCCGGTGAGATACGCAGCCTGCACCTCCGTCAGGGGGAAGGGCCGGTGCGCTCCCTGCGGGTCGGGCACGGCCCGGGGCAGCCCGGGCGCGCCATCGAGACGCTGGACCAGGGCCTGCCGGTGAAGCCGCACCTGATCCTTCAGATCCTGACCGAAAACCCCTCGCGGGGCCCGGAACCGCAGCTCGCCACCGTCCACCCAGAGGCGGACGCCGGCGCTCTCGAGACTCTGCACAAGGTCGTCAAGCTCCACGGAGATGGTTGTCCTTTCACGTCGCGGACCACGCCGCGAGACGTCTCCCCCGCTGCTTCGAGCACCCGGCCGGGGGTTGCGCCGGGCGCCTCGGACTGACTACTAATTGAGAATGATTTTCACCTTCAGGTGGCCTCATGCAAGCACAACCGAGCACGATCGCGCCAGAGGGGAACGGGGATGAACCGGACGGGGACCGATTTCTTGACAATCCCGCAGCACTATGTAAAACATTGGCGAACCGTTACTTTCAGCGGATCACTGCGACGCTGGGCCCGGCTCTGGCCAGATACCGTCGCCGTGGTCGATCCACGGCAACGGCTCACCTACCAGGAGCTGGACAAGAGCGCCGACCGCGTCGCCGCCGGGTTCGCGCGGCTCGGGGTCGGGCGCGGCGACCGGGTGGTGGTCCAGCTGCCCAACCAGGTGGAGTTCCTGCAGGTGTGGTTCGGCCTGCAACGCCTGGGCGCCGTGCCGGTGCATGCCATGCCGGCCCACCGTCGTGACGAGATCGTCCACCTGGCCGCTGCTTCCGGGGCAGCTGCACTGGTGGTGGGCGAGCGCCAGGGCCGGTTCGACTTCCGGACCATGGCCGTCGAGGTCGGGGCCGAACTGGGCAGGAGAGGGATGGCGGTTCCCGAGGTGGTGGTCGTCGGCGAGCCGGGTGAGTCCGGGGGCACTGCATTTTCCGAGCTCTGCCGGCTCGCTCCGGCGCTGTCCGCCACCCCTGCGTTTGCCGGCCTCAGCCATCCCACGGGCGCACGCCTGGTCCCGGTGGACGAGCCCGACCCGGACGACCCGCACGGCCCGGCCGCCGGTGACCTCGCGCTGCTGCTGATCTCCGGCGGCACCACCGGCCGGCCCAAGCTGATTCCCCGCAGCCACACCGACTACGACCTCAACGCCCGGCTCGGCGTGCGCGCAGCCGCAATGAACTCCGGCACGGTCTATCTCGCAGTGCTCCCGGCCGGCTTCAACTTCACCCTGGCCTGCCCCGGCATCCTGGGTGCCCTCTCCGTCGGCGGCACCGTCGTGCTGGCGCCCGATCCCGGCCCAGCCACGGCTTTCCACCTGATCGCCACCGAGAAGGTGACCCACACCGCCCTGACGCCGGCCCTCGTCCCCCATTGGCTCACCGAGGCCGAGACCCGCCGTGAGGCACTGGCCACCCTGCAGGTGGTCCAGGTCGGCGGGGCCCGGCTGCCCGACGAGCTGGCCCGCCGGGCCGGACCGGCCCTGGGGGTCACGATCCAGCAGGTCTACGGCATGGCCGAGGGGCTGATCTGCTACACCGCGCTCGACGACGACCCCGAGATCGTCGCCACCACGCAGGGCCGGCCCGGTTGCGAGGACGACGAACTGCTCATCGTCCGGCCCGGCACCACCGAACCGGCCGAGACCGGTGAGCTTCTCGTGCGCGGGCCCTACACCCTGCGCAGCTACTACAACGCCCCGGCCGCCGACCCGGCCTTCACTTCCGAGGGCTTCTACCGCACCGGCGACGAGGTCCGCCGACTGCCCTCCGGGCCCGTGGTCGTCGTCGGCCGGGTGAAGGACCAGATCAACCGCGCAGGTGAGAAGTACGCGGCCGTCGAGGTGGAGGAGCACCTGCTCGACCTCGACGGGGTGAAGGCGGCCGCGATCGTCGGACTACCGGACCCGGACTGGGGCGAGGCCGCCGTGGCCGTACTCGTCCACGACGGCCCCGCCCCCACGGTCCGCGCCCTGGCCACCCATCTGCGCGAGCGCGGACTGGCCGCCTACAAGGCACCGCAGCGAGTCCACAGCATCGATGCCATGCCCCTGACGCCCGTCGGCAAGGTCGACAAACAGGCGCTCCGGGCCCGGCTGGCCCGATGACCACCGAAGGGAAACCCGTGACCGTCCAGCCCGACCCGATCGCCGACCTGGCTGCCGCGCTGCAGCTCGACCCGTCCGAGTTCGACGAGCAGAGCGACCTCTTCGAGCTCGGCCTCGACTCTCTGACCGTGATCCGGCTCACCGGCCGCTGGCGCCGGGCGGGGTTCGAGGTGGGCTTCGCCGACCTGGTCGAGAACCCCACCCCGGCCGGCTGGCGCCAGGCCCTGTCCCGCTCGGCCGCTGCCGCGCCCCGACCGGTTCCGCCCAAGCCCGCCGAGCCGACCGACGGGGAACCTTTCGAGCTGGCCACTTTGCAGCACGCCTACTGGGTGGGCCGGCAGGACGGGCAGCCCTTCGGCGGGGTGGCCGCGCACTTCTACGTGGAACTGGACGGGCACGGCGTCGATCCGGGCCGGTTGCGCGGTGCCCTTCGCCGGATCGTGGCCCGACACGACATGTTGCGGATGCGGATCACTCCGGAAGGCCGGCAGTGGACGGCACCCGCGTCCACCGCCGAGCAGGCCGACGTCACCGTGCACGACCTGCGCGCCCTGGGCCTGGACGAACTGCAGCGAACCCTGGAGCAGACCCGCGAGCGCCTGACCCACCGGCGGATGGCCGTGGACGAGGGTCAGGTTCTCGATCTCCAGTTGAGCCTGCTGCCGCACGGCGCCACCCGGCTGCACGTGGATCTGGAGATGATTGCCGCCGATGCGCTCAGCCTGCGCGTGCTGGTGGCCGATCTGGCCCGGGCCTACGCCGATCCGGAGTGGGCTGCCCCGGCTCCCGGATCCACCTATCGGCAGTATCTTTCGGCCGCACCGGACGAGCGCCGGGCCGAAGACCGAGCCTGGTGGGCCGAGCGCGCCCCCGACCTGCCCGGCGCCCCGATGCTCCCGCTTCTGCCCGAGGCCGGTGCCCCCGGCACTGCGGCGCGCAGTGTGCGGCTGCACCACTGGGCCAGTCCGACGACCGCCGCGGCACTGAACCGGGCAGCGGCAGCCCACGGCGTCACCTTGGCCGCGGCCTTGGCAACGGCCTTCGCCGAAAGCATCGGCATCTGGTGCGAGCAGCCCGAGTTCCTGCTGAACCTGCCCCTGTTCAACCGGCGCCCGATCGTGGCCGACGTGGACAGTCTGCTCGGTGACTTCTCCTCGTCCGTCCTGCTGGCGGTGGATGTCTCAGGCCGCCTGAGCTTCGCCGACCGGGCCCGCCAGGTGCGCACCGACCTGCACGCGGCGGTCGCGCACGGCAGCTACGGTGGCGTGGAGGTGTTGCGCGACCTGGCCCGGTTGCGCGGAGGCACGGTGCTGGCGCCGGTCGTGTACACCAGCGCCGTGGGCCTGGGTGAGATCTACGGCCCGCAGGTGCGCTCATGTTTCGGCTCGCCGGTGTGGACGGTCTCGCAGGGCCCGCAGGTGTGGCTGGACGCCCAGGTCACCGAGCACGACGGCGGGCTCCTGCTGAACTGGGACGTGCGGCTGGACGCGCTGCGCGAAGAGCCGGCCCGGGCCGCCTTCGACGCCTACCAGCGGCTGGTCACCGCGCTGGCCGTGGACCCGGCGGCCTGGGAGCGCCCGGGCGCTGCGCACCTTCCCCAGCAACAGGTGCAGGCCCGGCAAGCGCTGGACGCGACCGCCCGCGCTCATCGTCCGCGTCTGCTGCAGGCCGGCTTCCTGGAACAGGTACGCCGTGATCCGCACTGGCCCGCTCTGCTCTTCGGCAACGAGGTGCTCAGCTACGCCGAGCTGCACGACCTGGCCGCCCTGACCGCGCGCGAACTGGCCGAGGCCGGGGTGGGGCCGGGCGACAGCGTCGTCATCACCCTGCCCAAGGGACCGCAGCAGGTTGTGGCTGCTCTGGGGGTGCTGCTGGCCGGCTGTACCTACGTGCCGGTCGGCATCGACCAGCCGGCCACCCGCCGGGCCCGCATCCATCGGGCCTCGGGGGCCGTTGTGGCGCTGACCGACCCGGCCCACGCCGGGCTCGTCCAGCCGGCCGGGGCCCGGCCTCTGTTCGTGCCCACCAAGGCCGCCCCCAGCCCGATCGGTGCCGACCTGGCCTCGGCCGACGACATCGCCTACGTCCTGTTCACCTCGGGCTCCACCGGCGAGCCCAAGGGGGTGGAGATCTCGCACGCGGCGGCCGCCAACACCATCGACGCGATCAACGAACGCTTCGGCATCGGCCCGGACGACCGTGTCCTGACACTGTCGGCGCTGGAGTTCGACCTTTCCGTCTACGACGTGTTCGGCCTGCTCTCGGCCGGAGGCACGCTGGTGGTGCTGCCCCAGGAGCACCGGGCCGACCCGGTGGCCTGGTACGCGGCCGTGACCCGGCACCGGGTCACCGTCTGGAACACCGTGCCGCCGATCTTCGACCTGCTGCTGCGTACCGCCGAAAACGCCGGCCCCACGGGATTCCCGCTGCGCACCGTCCTGCTGGGCGGCGACCGGGTGACCGGTGACCTGCCGGGCCGCCTGCACACACTGGCCCCGGCCGCCCGGTTCGCCGCACTGGGTGGCATGACCGAGGCCGCCATCCACTCGACGGTGTTCGAGGTGCGGCCCGGTGACGAGATCGATCCGGCCAGTCCGAGCCTGCCCTGGGGGTTGCCGCTCGACGGCGTGGCCTGCCGCGTGGTCGACGCCGACGGGCGGGACCGGCCGCAGGACGTGGTGGGTGAGCTCTGGATGGGCGGTGCCGGCCTGGCCCGTGGCTACCGCAGCGATCCGGAGCGCACGGCCGAACGATTTGTCGAGGCCGAAGGGCGCCGGTGGTATCGCACGGGCGACCTGGCGGTGGTCCGGGCCGACGGAGCGCTGGAGTTCGCCGGTCGCGCCGATCACCAGGTCAAGGTCAGTGGGCACCGGATCGAGCTGGGTGAGATCGAGGTCGTGCTCACCGCCCATCCCGATGTGGAGGCCGCCTCGGTGCAGGCGATCGGCACCGGTCCGGGCGTGCAACTGGCGGCGCTGGTGGTCGCGGACCGGCCGGGTTTCGGCGAACTGAGCAACTGGCTGCGCGAACACCTGCCCCCGCACATGTGGTGCGCCTGGTTCGTCACCGCCGAGGCGCTGCCACTGACCCGCAACGGCAAGATCGACCGGGCCGCAGTACGTTCCCTGCTGCTGGCCGCCCACGAGACCCCGACCTCCGCGGCAGGAGAGCCGCCCCGCACCGACGTGGAGCGGGTCGTGGCCCAGGCCTGGCGCACTCTCCTCGGCGCGGACCAGATCAGCCGCGAGGACGACTTCTTCGCCCTGGGCGGCGACTCCCTCCTGGCCACCCGCCTGCTCGTGGCCCTGAACCAGGCGGGCGTGCGCGGCACCGGTCTGGGCGCCGTCTTCAGCCACCCGAAACTGGCCGACCTGTGCGCGCAACTGTCCCTGGGCACCCCGGCCGCACCCGCGTCCACCACCCTGACCAGCGACCCCACTGGCCGCTTCGCGCCTTTCCCGCTCACCGACGTCCAAAAGGCCTATCTGATCGGACGCAGTCCGGAACTCCCTCTGGGCGGCGTGGGCACCTGGCAGTACAACGAGTTCGACGGCCCTGAAGTGGATCTCGGCCGGATGCAGAGGGCCTGGGACATCGTCCAGGCCCGTCACGACATGCTCCGCGCGGTCCTCGTCGACGGCCGGCAGCGGGTGAACGAAAACCCCGCGCCGACCCGGATCGCGGTGCACGACATGCCCCCGGGCACCGACGCGACGCCGGTTCTGGCCGCACTGCGATCGCGGATGTCGCACCGTGTGGTCGATCTGGCCCGTGGGCCGCTGGTGGAGATCGAGGCGGTGCGCTACCACCAGGACGGGCAGGTCCGCACCCGGCTGGGCCTGGGCTACGACTACATCGTGCTGGACGCCTTGTCGATCATGCGGGTGCTGACCGAACTGGACCGTCTCTACCAGGATCCGGAGGCGGACCTCGGGCCGGTCGGGCCCTCGTTCCGCGACTACGTGCTGGCGCACACCGACCGCGAACCGCACCCGGAACACCTGCGGCACTGGGAGAACCGCCTGGCCGAGCTGCCACCGGCCCCTGCCTTGCCCCGGGCGCCGCACCCCATCGACGTCCCGGTCTTCGAACGCCGCCAGCACCTCCTTGCGCCGAACGTCTGGGCAGCGCTGCAGAACCGGGCCCGCGCTCTGAAGGTCACTGCACCATCGGTCCTGTTCGCGGCCTATGGAGAGGTCCTGGCCCACTGGAGCGGCAGTACCGGCGTCACAGTCACCCTCACCCGCTTCGAGCGCCGCCCGGTCCATCCGCAGATCGACCTGGCGGTGGGCGACTTCACCTCCCTGGCCCCAGCCGGCTACGAAAGGGAGGCAGGCACGAGCTTCGCCGAGGCCGTGCGGGCGGTTCACCTTCGCACCGGTGAGGACCTGGATCACAGTGAAGTCCCGGCCTCGTGGCTGCTGCGCCGTCTGGCCTCCACCAGCGGTGACGGCCAGCCCGTGCCGGTGGTCTTCACCAGTGCGGTCGGGGTTGGCGAACAGGTCAGCATGGACCGCTCGGAGGGCTTTCCGCAGCCGGTCTGGGGCCTGTCCCAGTCGCCGCAGGTCTGCCTGGACAACCAGGTTCTGCCCTCGCGAGGCGGGCTGCAGATCACCTGGGACTCGGCGCAGGGGGTGCTGGCCGATGGTGTGGTCGAGGAGATGTTCCAGGCGTACCTGCGGCTGCTCACCTGGCTGGCCGACCACGACTGGGACGATGAGCCCGATCTTCTTCCACCGGCGCAACGTCAAGTGCGCGAGCTTGTTTCGGCCACCGGTGACGGCGGCCCGCCAGCCACCCTGCTCACCCAGATCCTGGAGCAGGCTGCCCGTCATCCCGATCGTTGCGCACTGGTGGCCGCCGACGAACCAGGCGCGCCTACCACGTCCTTCGGTGAACTACGGGCCGACATCGAACGCTGGGCCGGCCTGCTCGCCCAGAACGGTGTCCGGCGGGGCGATCTGGTGGCCGTGAGCCTGCCCAAGGGCCCGGGCCAGGTGACCGCCGCCCTGGGAGTACTGGCCGCAGGGGCGGCCTATGTACCGGTCAGCCGCACCGCACCAGCCGTGCGACGTGAGATGCTCTTCGCCAGAACCGACTACGTGGTCACAGACGAGGCCGCGCCGACCGCCCCACCCCGCATCGACCCGGCCGATCTGGCCGGTGCCTCGCGCCGGGCTCCGGTGCAGGCGGCTCCGGGCGACCTGGCCTACGTCATCTTCACCTCGGGCTCCACCGGCGAACCCAAGGGTGTGGAGATCACGCACGACGCAGCCGCGAACACCTGCCGGGACATCGTCTCCCGCTATCAGATCGGCCAGAACGACCGCGTGCTCGGTCTTTCCGCCCTCGAGTTCGATCTGTCGGTGTTCGACATCTTCGGCGTGCTGGGCACCGGCGGCACACTGGTGCTGCCCAGCGAGGAGGAACGCCGCGATCCGGCCCGCTGGCTGAATCACGTGCACCAGCACGGCGTGACGTTGTGGAACACCGTTCCTGCACTGCTGGACCTGCTTCTGGCCGAGGGTGACCTGCCCGACACCTTCCGCCTGGCCCTGGTCTCGGGCGACTGGGTCGGCCTGGACCTGGCCGGGAAACTGCTCACGGCAAGCCGCGGTACGGCTCACCTGGTCGCTCTGGGTGGGGCCACCGAAGCGGCGATCTGGTCCAACGCCTACGACGTGGCCGAGATCCCGTCGCACTGGACGTCCGTTCCCTACGGATCTGCCCTGTCTGGGCAGCGTTACCGAGTGGTCGACCCGGCCGGGCGGGATGCCCCCGACAGCGTTGCCGGTGAGTTGTGGATCGGGGGACGCGGGGTGGCCCGCGGGTATCTCGGCGATCCGGTGCGTACAGCAGAGCGATTTGTAGACGTAGCGGGCGAGCGTTGGTATCGCACCGGCGACTTGGGTCGGTTCTGGGCCGATGGGACGTTGGAGTTCCTGGGGCGCGCCGATCATCAGGTCAAGGTCAACGGGCACCGTCTCGAGCTCGGCGAGGTGGAGGCCGCACTGGAAAGCCTGGCCGGGGTCGAGCGAGCGGTGGTAGTTGCCCCCGGGCCGCGTAACCGGCGCACCTTGCATGCTGTGCTGGAATGCCCGTCCGGAGACAGCCAGTCCATCCGCCAGGCGTTGCAGGCAGTGCTGCCGGCGCACGCTGTTCCGTCTCGCATCAGCTTCGTCGAGCGGGTGCCACTCACTCCCAACGGCAAGGTCGACCGGGCCGCTCTCCTGACCCTCGCGGAAGCCACCGACGCCTCCGAAGGCGCTCACGGGCGTCCATTGTCGGAGATCGAAAAGGCCCTGAGCTCGCTGTGGATCGAAGCCACCGGTAACCGTGAGGTCGACCCGGAACAGGGCTTCTTCGCTGCCGGGGGCGACAGCCTGGCCGCACTGAGACTCGTGGCCGCGGTGCGTGAGCGGTTCGCCGTCCCGATCTCGGCCCGGGACCTGTTCGCCACCCCGACCCTGGCCGCGCTGGCCCGGCTCGTCGAGGCCGCGGGGATCGAGGTGGATGAAGGAACGCTGTGAGCGAAGTGAGAAGGGGCCGGTGATCGCCCACCGGCCCCTTCTCATTCTGCCCGGCTCAGTCCTGGAAGCGGATGGCCCCTGAGGGACAGGCCTTCACCGCCCCGCCGACCCCCTTCAGATCGCCGTCGATCAGGTCGGCGACCGGCCGGACCAGCCCGGTCTCCTCGTCCTGATCGAACTGCTCCGGCGCCCACCGCACGCACTGCCCGGCGCCGACGCACCGGTCCTCGTCCACCAGAACCTTCACGCCTGCACCTTTCTCAGCATCCAGAAGGTGCTCTGCCCAAGCCGCTCCAGCGCCAGCCCCACCGACGTGGCCTCCTGAACGACGTCATTAACGGCCGGATGCCGGTACCGGTGCTCGGTGGTCTCCTCGACCAGCACCCGCTCACCCTCGAGCGTGAGATAGCTCATGCGCCAGCGCATCACCTCACCCTCGTGCGGCCAGGCCTCGCCGATGACCTTGTAGGTCAGCTGCCCCACGGACGCGGCCGTGAACTCGAACGGCTCGATGCGCCGCGGGCTTTCCGGAGCCTGGAGATCGATCAGCGCGGCCCCGCCCACCGGCAGCCGGTCAGCCAGTTCGGCCAGCAGGGCCAGCCGCTCCCCCGGGTCGAAATGCCCCAGCACGCCGAGCAACACCGCGCCACCGATCTGCTGCGGCAAGGGCGCCGAGAAGAAGTCCTCCGGCCGCACCGTGACCCGGGAATACCAGTCCGGCCGGGCCGCGATTCGGGTCAGGAGCAGGGAGCGCATGGCCGCGCTGGGCTCCAGAGCCAGCACCTCGACCCCGGGAACCCGCTCCAGAACCTCGGCCACGTTCAGGCCGGAACCGGCTCCCACATCCAGCACCGGCCCCGTTCGTGGTCCGACCAGGGGCAGCCACGCCCGCAAGGCATCCATCTGCCCGGCCCGGGCGGCCGCATTGAAAAGGTCGTAGGCGCCGGCGGTGGCCGCGTACGGGTCGCTCACCGGGCCATGGTCACTGCTCATCGCGGGCCTTCCGGGCGGTCGGATCGATCATTGACGCCACAGTAGCTTACTGGGAATCATTCTCAATGCGATCGACCGAGGTCCGCACCGGCGCCACCGGGTACAGTTCAACGTATTGCAAACTGTTTATGTGGACGCTGGAGTGACTGTGGTGCAGGCGGAACCAGGGCTGGCCGAGGCCGCCCAGTTGTTCAAGATCCTCGGGCACGAGTCGAGACTGAGGCTGCTGCGCCTGATCGGCGACCGGCCCCGCACCGTGGGCGAACTGGCCGACCTGACCGACATGTCCCAGCCCCTGGTCTCCCAGCACCTGCGCTCCCTGCGGCAGGGCGGCCTGGTCACCGCCGAACGCAGCGGCAAGGAAGTCACCTACGAGATCGCCGACACCCACGTCACGCACGTGATCGCCGACGCCGTCGCCCACGTCCTGGAGGAGTGAGCGGCCCGGTGAACGAGGCAGCCGTCGGGCCGTCTCGTTCACCGGACGCGGCCTCAGTGTTCGTCGTAGTGATCCCCGTGAACGGCGTGACGGTGGCCGTCGTGCACGTAGTCGACGTGGTCGCCGTGCTCGACCGACGCGTGACCGCAGTCGCCGCCATGGGTATGGTCGTCAGTGCTGTGCTCGGCCGGCGACTCGTGCTCGTCATAGTGGCCGTCGTGCTCGGCGTGACGGTGCGTGCCGTGTAGGTAGTCCACGTGGTCGCCGTGCTGGACGGCCTCGTGCCCGCAGTCGGCACCGTGACGGTGCTCGGTGACCGAGTGCTCGGCATGCGTGTCGATGACGCTCATCAGGCCCGTTCCTCTCGTTCGGCGACCCTTCGGCCGCTGCGGCCCGGGAGTGGGCCCAAGAGAAGTGGACCAGATACATGCAAACATTGCAATATGACTATGCAACTGAGAGTCACTCTCAGGTGCAGCACGAAACCGCTCCGGCCCCGCCGGGGGTAGCCATCCGACTAGCAACTCGGTTTATAGTTCCTCTGTGTCCTCGCTGAAATACGTCATGCTCGGCCTGCTGACGGCCGGGGAACAGCACGGCTACGAGCTCAAACGCTCGTACGACGTGCGATTTCCGGCGGCCCGGCCGCTGGCCAGCGCCCAGGTCTACGCCACGCTGGCCCGCCTGGCCCGCGACGGGCTGGTCGTGGCGGGCGAGCCCGAGCGGGTCGCCGGGCCCGACCGCACCACGTACACGCTCACCGAGTCCGGGCAGGACGAACTGGCCGCCTGGCTGCAGGAAGTGGAACCGCCCAGCCCGTTCGTCTCCAACCCCCTGG
Source organism: Kineosporia rhizophila (assembly GCF_021277265.1). Lineage (GTDB taxonomy): Bacteria > Actinomycetota > Actinomycetes > Actinomycetales > Kineosporiaceae > Kineosporia > Kineosporia rhizophila. The sequence continues at coordinate 121,834 of NZ_JAJSOH010000015.1, read as the reverse complement.
CCATCAAGGTGACGCTCTTCCTGCTCACCGCCGGCCAGGACGGCGCGCGCGGCTACCTGCGCCGGCAGCGGGCCGCGCACCTGCAGCGCATGCGCGAGTACACGCAGGTCAAGACCAACCCGGCCAGCAGCCTGGTGATGGTGCTGGAGGCCGACTACGCCATCGAGCACCTGAACGCCGACCTGCGGTGGATGGACAACGCCCTGACCCGGGTCTCACTTCTGGACAAGGAGATCAACTCATGAACCCACTGCTGAGCTGCCGGGCGGTGGTCAAGTCGTACGGGGCTTCCCCGGCCCTGCGGGGAATTTCGTTCGCCGCCGACCGGGGTGAGGTCATCGCCGTCACCGGGGCCTCCGGCTCCGGCAAGTCCACTCTGCTGCTGTGCCTTTCGGGCATCCTGCGACCGGACTCCGGTGAGGTCCACTTCGCCGGGAAACGGCTGGACACCGCCTCGGACTCCGAGCGTTCCCGGTTGCGCCGCACCGATTTCGGCGTGCTCTTCCAGTTCGGCCAGCTGGTGCCCGAGCTCACCGCCGTCGAGAACGTCGCCCTTCCTCTGCTGCTGGCCGGAGCCCGCCGCCGCGAGGCGATGCGAACCGCCTCGTCCTGGCTGGAGCGGCTGGGGGTGCAGGAGCTGGCAGGCAAGCGGCCCGGGCAGATGTCGGGAGGTCAGGCCCAGCGGGTGGCCACTGCGCGCTCGCTGGTCACCGGGCCGAGGGTGCTGTTCGCCGACGAGCCCACCGGCGCCCTGGACAGTGTGAACGGGGAGGCCGTGATGGCGCAGATGGTGCACGTGGCCAAGTCGGTCGGAACCACCGTGCTGATCGTGACCCACGATGCCAAGGTGGCCGCCTACGCCGACCGCGAGGTGGTGGTGCGGGACGGACTCGTCGAGGGCCCGGACGGCCGGCTCGAGGGCGACCCGTACACGCCGGGAACTGCTGCGGGTGGTCTTCGATGAGCACCTCGCCCCGTCGCGACGGCAGGATGTCCTGGCGGACGGTGCTGTGGCTGGCCGGCAAGGGCGGCCGCGACGACGGCACCCGGATCGTCCTGACCGCGGTGGGTGCGGCCCTGGGCACCATGTCCCTGCTGGCCGCGGCCACGGTGGCGGCCGCCGGTCACGGCGACGGGCCCTACACCAGCGACCTGCTCAACCAGCCCGGCCTGCACCCGGGCATCGTGATCGCCTTCCTGCTGCTGTGCGTGCCGATTCTGGGCTTCGTCGGCCAGTGTTCGCGGATCGGGGCCCCGGCCCGCGACCGCCGGCTTGCGGCCGTTCGGATGCAGGGCGGCACGCCGTTCGACGTGGTGCGCATCGCTGCCGCCGAGACCGGGCTGGCCGCCGTTCTGGGGGCGGCCCTGGGAACCGGCGCGTTCTTCGTCCTGCGGGTGCTCCTGGGCAATCCGGTCACCGCCACCTACCGGCTGCGGGAGCAGGACGGCTACACCGAACGCGAGTACACCGGCCCGGCGCTGCGCTTCCCCACCGATGTCCTGCCCCCCACCCCCGTGCTCGTCCTGGTCGTGGTGGTCATTCCGCTCCTGGCAACGTTTTTCGCGGTCTACGCGCTGCGCGGGGTCACGTTCTCACCGTTCGGGGTGGTCCACCGCGAGCAGCACCGCCCCAGCCGCTTCATGGCATTGCTGCTGTTCGCCGGGGGAACGCTGGCGCTGGCCAGCTTCTCCACCGTTGTCGACGCCCTGGGCCTGGATGACGGTGCCGCGGCCGGGATCGGTCTGCTCTTCCTGGTCCTGTTCCTGGTCACCGGCATCGGCCTGCTGATGAGCACCACTGCTCTGGCCGCAGCCATCGGCCGGCTGCTGGTGCGCTTCGGCGAGCGGCCCAGCCTGCTGATCGCCGGGCGCCGGCTGCTGGCCTCCCCCAGCCAGAGTGCGCGCACCAACGCCGCCCTGCTGCTGGTGGTGCTGCTGTGGGCCTTCACCCAGGGCTTCGGGGCCAACCTCCTGGCCGGCGTCGAGCGGGACGAGGCACTGTTCCGGACCAACGGCTCGTTCTACCGCGGCGCTCTGGCTCTGGTCGACCTGGGCTTCGCGGTGGGTGCGCTGATCACTGCGGCCGGTCTGCTGGTCGGCTGCGTGGAGAGCGTGCTGACCCGCCGGCGCATGCTGGCCAGCCTCGCCGCCGTGGGCGTCCCACGCTCGGTGCTGGCCCGGGCCACCGTGATCGAGTCGATGGCTCCCCTGGTGCCCGCGGTGCTGGCGGCCACGGCAGCAGGCATCTTCGCGGCTCGAGGCGCGCTGGGCACCACCGTCGGCAACAACGGCGCCGAGTTCGAGGTGGGCGTGCCCTGGGGCGGCCTGGCGGCGGCCAGCTTCGGCACCCTGCTGGTCGTTCTGCTGCTGATCCTGCTCACCCTGCCGCTGCTGCGGCGCAGCACCGATCCGGCCGAGCTGCGGGCTGAGTGATGCTCGGTACGGACTGAGGGCCGGTCGATCCCCTCACAGAGGTATACTTCTGGGAACTATACTTCTGTAACTTGAAGAGGTTGTCGTGAACAAGCCGCCCCAGATCTTCGGCCGGGCCCGTGAGTGGCAGGGCCTGGTCTCCTTCGCCGACAGTCCCCTGGCCGTGACCCAGAACGCTGCATCCTTGGGCGTGGTGAGCGGTCGGCGCCGGCAAGGTAAGAGCTTCCTGCTGCAAGCCGTCGTCGAACAGTCCGACGGGTTGTACTTCGCGGCCACCGAGGCCACCGAGGCCGAGTCCCTCCGCCTGTTCTCCGAAGCCCTGGCCAGACACACCCAGCAATTCATCGCCGAGCCCTTCCGGGACTGGAATGACGCCATAGCGCACATGTTCCGGAGCCTGAAGGGGCGGCCGACGGTGGTCGTCATCGACGAATTCCCCTTCTTGACCAAGGCCTCCCCGGCACTCCCGTCGATCATTCAGCGTGAACTGGGCCCGGGCGGCAGCGGCCGCTCGAGTTCGGTGCGCCTGGTGCTGTGCGGCTCGGCGATGTCAGTCATGGGCGGCCTCCTGTCAGGCCAGGCTCCACTGCGCGGGCGGTCCAGCCTCGAACTCGTCGTGCAACCGTTCCGCTACCGCGAGGCCGCGCAGTTCTGGGGGATCACCGATCCCCGGCTGGCCGTTCTGGTCCATGCCGTCACCGGAGGCACGCCCGCCTACCGCTACGAGTTCACCCGAGGGGACGTCCCTGCGTCGACCGAGGATTTTGATGCCTGGGTGATCCGAACCGTCCTGAACCCTCAGACGCCTTTGTTCCGGGAGGCGCGCTACCTGCTGGCCGAAGAGGCTGCCATCCGCGATCCCGCTCTCTACCACTCGGTGCTCGCCGCAATCGCTTCGGGAAACAACACCAACGGCGGGATCGCCGGCTTCATCGGCCGCAAGTCGGACCAGATCACGCATCCGCTGAACGTGCTGGAGGACTGCGCGCTGATCGCCCGCGAACCGGACCTGTTCCGTCCCGGCCGGTCCCGCTACCGCATCGTCGAGCCGCTCATCACCTTCTACGAAGCGATCATGCGTAAGCGCTGGGCAGAACTGGAGATCCACCGGGCCGAGCGGGTCTGGGCCAGCACCCGGCAGACCTTCCTCACCCAGGTGGTCGGCCCACACTTCGAGTCCCTCAGCCGGGCCTTCACCCTTGAGTCGGGAGACGACCTGTTCACCGAGCAGCCCTCCGAGGTCGGATCCGCGACGGTCAACGACCCCGCCAACCGCTCCCAGATCGAGATCGACGTGGTCGCACTGGCGGCGCCGGAGGGCAATCGAGCGCGCCGCGTCCTGTCGTTGGGTGAGACCAAATGGGGGGAGGTCATCGGGCGTCATCACGTTGCCCGTCTCGCCACTGCTCGTGACCTACTGCAGGCCAGAGGTTTCGACACCAGCGAAACGGTACTGACGGTCTACGGTGGGGCCGGCTTCACCGACGAGTTGAAGGCCGCAGCCGCGAACGACAACAGCATCCTGCTGGTTGATGTCGAACGCCTGTATTCCGCGGCAACGTAGTGCCGGCGCGAGGCCTGCGCCCAGGCCGATGCAGCGGCATGCCACCCTCACTACGGTCGGGCCCTCTCTCGAAGGAGCTAACTGTGAGCCAGAGCCCAGAGTCACCCGTCCGCTTCGGCGTGGTCGGCACCGGATGGCGGGCGGCGTTCTTCGTTCGCCTGGCCCGGCTCCGGCCCGACGCCCTGCAACTGGCCGGGGTGGTCTCGCGCAGCCCCGACAAGGCCCGCCGGCTGGGCTGGGAAGTACCCGTCTTCGGCGCCGTGGACGAGATGATCGCCCAGACGGATCCGGCTTTCGTGATCAGCTCGGTCACCTGGGACGCCAACCCCGAGGTGCTGGAAAAGGTGGTCGCAGCCGGCGTCGCCGTGCTCAGTGAGACCCCGCCGGCCCCCGACCTTCCCGCGCTGAAGGAACTGTGGAACCGGGTCGGGGACAGCGGACTGGTGCAGGTCGCCGAGCAGTACCCGCTGATGCCGATGCATGCCGCCCGCTTGGAGGCCACACGGCGGGGGCTGATCGGGACACCGACGTCCGTCCACGTCTCCTCCACCCACCAGTACCACGCGATCGCCCTGATCCGGGCCTTCCTGGGGGCCGGACTCGGCGACGTGCAGGTGCGGGCCTCCACCTCCAGCGCACCGTTGCTCGACCCGATGACCCGCGCGGGGCTGCGCAAAGACCCGGGCCCGCACCCGGCCACCACCACGATCGCCACCCTGGACTTCGGGCCGGGGCGCTCGGGGCTGTACGACTTCACCGACAACCAGTGGCACAACCGGCTGCGCTCGCGCCGGCTGCTCGTCCGCGGCACGCACGGCGAGATCAACGACGAGAGCGTGATCCGCTGGGACGGGCGCGTTCTCACCTCACCGCTGCTGCGCCGGCAGAGCGGGTACGACCTGGACCTGGAGGGTTACGACAGCGAGTGGATCGCCCTGGACGGGCAGCTCCTGTGGGAGAACCCGTTCGTCGGGCTGCGCCTGCCGGACGAGGAGATCGCCATCCTGACGCAGATGCTGGCCATGGCCGCCTGGCGGCGCGGCGAGGGCCCGGCGCCCTACCCCCTGGCCGAGGCCTGCCACGACCACGCCGTGAGCCTGGCCGTGGAGCAGGCGGCAGTCACCGGCGAGACGGTTGAGGTCTCGGGAGTGCCTTGGACGAGCTGAGGTAGAGCTAGCTGTACCGCGGCGGTGGCCCAGCCTCACCCGGACCGGCTATCCCGGAGGCCATCGCCCGCCCAGCGCCCCTTGCCTACCTTCGTGTCATGCGATTTCGACCGATCACAGCAGGTTCCGGACGTGAAACTGTACGGCTGCATCCGAGGTTCAGGATCGGGGTGCTGCTGGCCGCCGTCGTGGTCTTGGTGGCGGCGTTCATGCTCGCCCCCGCCGCCCTCCTGAGGCCTGACTTCGGGGCGTACGACAGTGAGACCTACCTTCAGGACGACCTCGGGCACGCCTTCGTCGAGTTCTGGCGAAGCGGAACCCCGGCTCTGAACGGCCACTTCACAACGCTCGTCGACTACTGGTTCCAATGGCATGCGATCAAGGTGGCGATCAGCGCGGCGCTCGTCGTAGTCCTCGCCCTGCTCAGCACCGCGCTGTGGCGCACCTACCTGTACGCCCGGACCTGGTACGCAGCAGCTGCCACGGCCACGACGGTACTGACCGTGCTCGCCGTGGGTGTGCTGATCGTGAACGTCCAGGCCACGGCCGTGCCTCTGGTCGCGTTGCTGCCGCTGCTGCCCGAGGGCACCGGCGACGGCGAACTCGCACGGGTTCTGGGTGAGGTGCGCGAAGGGCTGCCCGCCGGTCCCAGCCCACTGACGGTCCTGCTCGGTGAGGTCGCGCGATACAACTGGATCATGGCAGCGATCTGCGCCCCGCTGATGATGGCCACCGGTCTGGCGAGCGCCCGGTTCTGGAGACGGCGCATCACCGGCGACCCGAGCGCCAGATTCATGCACAGCACCCTGGGTGTCATCTCGGCCCTGACCGCGGGTCTGCTGCTGCTCATGACGGTGGCCAGTACATTCTCGGCGCTGCAGCCCGACACCGCACTGCTCGGCGTCATCGGGGCAGGCTGACGGTGGCGACGAGCGTGTGGCAGGCGATGACCGGGAGCCCCGTCCGGTTCGCCCGGTCGGGGTGGCCCTGGCGCAGCCTGGCCTTCGTGGTCAGCAGCGTGGCGGTCAGCTCGATCGCCTGGCTGGCCGTCCTGCCGCTGCTGCTCTTTCCGCCACTGCTCCTGCTCGTCGGTATACCGATCGGAGCCCTGGAGCGCCACCGACTCGGCCTCATGGAGCCGCGCGCAGTTCCTGACCCGCACGCCCCGGCTCCGGTGAACGGCTGGGCGTGGGTACGGCTGCGGGTGACGGAGTCGGCCACCTGGCGCGAACTGGGCTACTGCGCATGCCTGCTCACGGTCCTGGCGCTCCTCGACCTCGCCGCGTTGCTCGTCCTCTTCGTCGGCCTCCTGCTGCTGACGCTGCCGCTGTTGCTCGCGTTGGGCGCAGAAGCCCACGTCCAGGTGGGCACCTGGACGGTCGAGACCTTCGGCCAGGCGTGTGCCGTCGCCGGTCTGGCCGGGGCGCCGGCAACGATCGTCACCCTGTACGGCATCAGCGTGCTCGCAGGCGCCCAGGCTGCCTTCACCAGATGGCTGCTTGCACCGAACGGCACCGAGATGCACCGCCAGGTGGAGGAACTGGCCCAGTCGCGCAGCCGGCTGGTCAACGCCTTCGACGCCGAACGTCGTCGGATCGAGCGAGACCTGCACGACGGCGCCCAGCAACACCTGGTGCTCCTGACGATGAAGCTGGGCCTGGCCGAGCGGCATCTGGCCGAGGCCGACGAGCGCGTCGGCGACCTGGTCCGTGAGGCGCACGAACAGGCCCGGCTGGCGCTGACCACCCTCCGGGACCAGATCCGCGGCATTCATCCCCAGGTCCTCACCGACCTCGGGCTGACCGAGGCGGTACGTGAACTCGCCGAACGCTGTCCGCTCCCGGTCGAGGTCGACCTCGACGTGCCCGGCCGGCTGCCGCCCGGGATCGAGTCCACCGCCTACTTCGTGGTCTCGGAGTGCCTGACCAACGCGATCCGGCACGCTGCAGCCACGCGTATCCAGATCAGCGGCAGGCTCGCTGAGCAACGCCTGGCCCTGACCATCGTCGATGACGGCACGGGCGGCGCCGAACCCTCAGGGGGCACAGGCCTGCGGGGGCTGGCCGACCGGGTGGCCGTCGTGTCTGGCAGGCTGGAGATCATCAGCCCACCAGGAGGACCCACCACCGTGCGGATCGACCTGCCGTGTCTCTACGCATAGTGCTCGCCGAGGACGCCGCGCTCATGCGGGCCGGCCTCGTCAGCCTGCTCGAAGGACTCGGCCACGCCGTGGTCGCGGCGGTCGGCGACGGCGACTCGATGATCGCGGCCGCCCGGGAGCACCGGCCCGATCTGGTCATCACCGATGTGCGCATGCCGCCCAGTTTCACCGACGAAGGGCTGCGGGCCGCCGTGACCCTTCGCGCCGGCGACCCCAGCGCGGCGGTGCTCGTGCTCTCGCAGTACGCGGCCACCGCGTACGCCGCCGAACTGCTCGGCCCGTCCGGCCGGGCCGGGGTCGGCTACCTGCTCAAGGACCGCGTCGGCGAGATCGCCGACTTCTCCGACGCGGTCTCCCGGGTCGCGGCCGGCGAGACCGTCATCGACCCCGACGTGGTGCGACAGTTGCTGAACCGCCGGCACACCACGAGCCCGCTCGAGCGGCTGACCACCCGGGAACGCGAGGTGCTCGGGCAGATGGCCGAAGGCCACAACAACCCTTCCATCGCCCGCAGTCTCGGCGTCAGCGACGCCGCGGTGGCCAAGCACATCGGCAACATCTTCACCAAGCTCGACCTGCCCGAGGCCGACGGCCACCGCCGGGTGCTCGCCGTCCTGACCTATCTGCGCAGCTGACCGCTGAAAGAGGCGGGCAGTCAGGAGAAGTCGGCCGCCTTCAGCGGGTTCGCCGGGGCCTTGACCACGACCTTCTTGTTCCAGTCGGTGAAAGTCATCCGGCCCTGCGGGTCCTGGTAGCCGGCCAGCCGGTCCGTGCCGTCCGCGGCGATCAGGAGCGTGCCCTGGACGCCCCGCTCCTTCAGGCCGATCGTCTTCTTGTAGCCCTTGACCGTCCTGCCCTTGACCTTGACCAGGCCGCTCTCCGGACCGGACAGGGTGAAGACGTCCTGGGTGTACGTCTTCATCGAGGCCAGCCCGAAGAAGTCGTCCAGGCCCTCGCCCTGGTGGAACTCGATCCACCGCCCGGCCAGCAGCGCCTTCGCCTGCGCGTCGCCGCCGGTGATCTTCTCGAGCATGTCCGCGCCCGGCTTGAAGAAACCCTTCTTCTGGCTGACCAGGATCAGCTTCATCGAGCCGTCCGCGGGCGTGGAGAGGCTTCCGGTGGCCTTGCCGTCCTTCGTGACCCGCAGGTCCACCCGGATGTTGCCGTCGGTGTGCTTGATCGTGGCCTGGACCCGCACCGACTTGGCCTTGCCGGCCTTCTTGCGGGCGGCCTCGAGGATCTGCAGCGGCGTCCTCGCGGCGGCCGAGTAGGCAGCCGGGGCAACCTGAGTCAGGGGCGCGGACACGCTCTGCGCGGCAGCCGCCTGAGCACCCTCGCCACCAGGGCCGGTGAGCAGTACCGCGGCTCCCAGAGCGGCCGCCGTTATGGCGGTGAGGAAGCGGGCACGAGGACGTCGCGGGCTACGGGCGAACATGGCAGATCCGTTCACTGGTTCGGAGCGCACCTGCGGAATGCAAGCGGCGCGCAGGGCGACCGGGAAACCCCCTCCGGCGCCGCGTTTCCTTGAGATTACCTGTGAGTCCGGGCCGACCATTGGTGCGAAAGCAAACTTTTCTCCCCAGTACCCCCTCGGTTTCTCACGCTCTGTGGTCGCCGTCTCACCCAATCGTGTTCTGCTCGAGCCCGGTTCGTCCGACATCGTGCGACAGGTACCAGAAAGCCGATTGAGGACGACCGGGGTCGCCTCGAGAGCGCCAGGCCGACGCCATCACATAAGGAGATGACAGTGGGCTGGTGCCGCCTGGAAACTGGCCACTCAGGCGAAGGTGCGCGGCTGGGCCCGCGCTCTCGCCACGGGCAGAAGTACCAGCGAGACCAAGGATTCGACCAATGACTTCCGACCCGGACTTCGACGGGACACTCAAGGGCTTTCTGGCCTTCCTGGCCCGGCTCGAGCAGGCCAAGATCTTCTACACGCTGCAGAACATCCGCCCAGAGGCGGTCATGGTGGCCGTCGCCGTGCCGGGCGAGCGATGGGAGATCGAGTTCACCGAGTCAGGTGAGCTCGAGATCGAGGTCTTCCGCAGCCAAGGGCCCATTCATGGTGCGGAGAAGATCCAGGACCTGTTCGCGAGGTTCTCGGACTAGGGCCGCCTGCGGGCCCCGCGTGGGGGCATTCAGTTCGTGGTCGCGAACTGCGTCCGGTGCAGCTCGGCGTAACGCCCGTCCAGGGCCAGCAGTTCGGCGTGCGTACCGCGCTCCACCACCCGCCCGGCCTCCAGCACCAGGATCTGGTCGGCCGAGCGGACGGTGGACAGGCGGTGGGCGATGACGATGGCGGTGCGGCCTTCGAGAGCCTCGTCCAGGGCGGCCTGCACGGCGGCCTCCGAGGCCGAGTCCAGGTGCGCGGTGGCCTCGTCCAGGACCACCACCCGGGGCTGCGCCAGCAGTAGTCGGGCGATGGTCAGCCGCTGCCTCTCGCCACCGGAGAACCGGTAGCCGCGCTCCCCCACGACCGTGTCCAGGCCCTCCGGCAGCCCGGCGATCACATCGGCCAGCCGGCTGCGCCGCAGGGCGTCCAGCAGTTCCTCGTCACTCGCTCCGGGCCGGGCCAACTGCAGGTTGGAGCGCAGGGATTCGTGGAACAAGTGGCCGTCCTGGCTGACCACCCCCACGGTGCGGCGCAGCGAATCCGTCCGCAACTGCCGAACATCGCTGTCGCCCACGAGGATCTGCCCGGAACTGACGTCGTACAGCCGGGCCAGCAGGTTCGCCAGCGTCGACTTCCCGGCCCCGGACGAACCCACCAGCGCGACCACCTGACCGGGTTCGACCCGGAAGGACACGTCGTGGATGATCTCCGCCCCGCCGCGGGTCTCCAGCGTCGCGACATCTTCCAGCGAGGCCAGTGAGACCTCCGCCGCGCTCGGGTAGGCGAAGCGCACAGCGCGGAACTCGACGCTGACCGGTCCCTCGGGAACCGGGCGGGCGTCCGGGGCCTCCTGGATCAGCGGCACCAGGTCCAGCACCTCGAACACCCGGTCGAAACTGACCAGTGCGCCCATGATGTCGATGCGGGCACTGGCCAGGGCGGTCAGGGGTGCGTAGAGCCGGGTCAGCAGCAGGGCCAGGGACACGATGCTGCCGGTCCCCAGGCTCCCGGTCACCGCCGCCACTCCGCCGACTCCGTAGACCAGCGCCAGGGCCAGCGCGGAGACCAGGGTCAGGGAGGTGATGAGCACCGTCTGCAGCACCGCCGTGCGCACCCCGATGTCCCGCACCCGTCCGGCCGCCTCGGCGAAGAACCGCGACTCGTCCTGCGGCCGCCCGTAGAGCTTGACCAGGGCGGCCCCGCTGGCCGAGAAGCGTTCGGTGCTCTGGGTCGTCATGGCCGCGTTCAACTGGGCGGCGTCCTGGGACAGCAGGGCCAGGTGCCGGCCCATGATCCGGGCCGGCACCACGAACAGCGGCAGCAGGACCAGGGCCAGCAGCGTCACCTGCCAGGAGATCCCGATCATGACCGCACCGGTCAGGGCGACCGCGATCAGGTTGCTGACGATGCCCGACAAGGTGTTGCTGAAGGCCCGCTGCGCCCCCAGGACGTCGTTGTTCAGCCGGCTGACCAGGGCACCGGTGCGGGTGCGGTTGAAGAAGGCCAGCGGCATGCGCTGCACGTGGTCGAACACCCGGGTGCGCAGATCCAGGATCAGGTCCTCACCCAGGCGCGCCGACAACCAGCGCACCGCCACCCCCAGGACCGCCTCCGCCACCGCGATGAGGGCGATCAGCAGGGCTAGCCGTACCACCGCGCCCTTGTCCTGCTCGCCGATCGCGTCCACGACCCACCCGGCCAGGAGCGGGGTGACCACCGACAGCACCGCGGTCACCGCGCTGCCCACCACGAACAGGGCGAACGGACGCCAGCGCTCGCGAGCCATGGCGACCACGCGGCGCACGGTGCCGGGCCGGAACGGCTGCCGTTCCCGGGCCGACCGGGCGCCCGCGATCGTCGACCAGGCGGCCATTTCCATGCTCATGGAAATGCAACCTAGCGGTCGGCCGACCCCACGGTGACCGGTCTGGACGCCACGCCCGGACCGGCCCTGCCTCAGGGATCAGCCGAAGAGCGCCGTGGGAATGTCGGCATAGAACAGAGCCGGGTCGCCGGCGAGCGAGGCCTTGACGTTGGCGGTCGGCGCGTCGCCGATCACTTCCAGTTTGCCGGCCTCGAGGCCGTCCAGGGCCAGGGCGACCACCTCGCTGGGGGCGAGCTTGGGGATGTCGTAGGCGGCCATCATGTCGGTGTCCGCGATGGCCAGGGCCAGGGCGGTCACCTGGGTCTTCTGCTCGGCCAGCTCCAGCCGGACGCCGTTGGTGAGCGACCATTCCGCGGCCTTCGAGGCGGCGTAGCCGTTGTTCGCGGGCGCGAAGACGTACCAGCTCAGCGCCGAGATGACGTTCAGGATCGCACCGCCCGCCAGCCTGGGGGCGAAGGCCCGGGTGACGTTGAGGGTGCCCCAGAAGTTGGTGTCGAACTCGCGACGGACGTTCTCGAGGGAAGCACCGAGCAGCGGGGCGTCGGTGGAGATGCCGGCGTTGTTGATCAGGATGTCGAGGTCGCCCACCTCGGCGGCCGCGGCCGCGACCGAGGCCGGATCGGTGATGTCCAACTGGAGGGGGGTGACGCCGGGGACGTCGACGAGTTCGGGGCGACGGGCACTGGCGTAGACGGTGGTGGCGCCGCGGGCCACCAGGGCCTCGGCGAAGGCCTTGCCCAGGCCGCGGTTGGCGCCGGTGACGAGTACTTTCTTTCCGCTGATCTGCATGTCGGCCAAGCTAGAACCTGACACCGGCGTCAGGGGCAAGTCAGTGGCTCAGCTCTCGCTGCCCACCTCATTCCTGACGCATGAGAACGGGCGCAGCCCAGTCGGGCCATTCGCCGAAGATCAGGAACGAATACGGATCCTCAGAGCGATCCACCGCCAGGTACGGGACGCCCCACAACTCGTACCGCTGGCGCTTCAACCCCAGGTCGACCTCCCGGTTGGAAGAGGTGATCTCAATGACGAGTTCCAGCCCGTCCGGGAACACGCCCTCCCCCTGACCGGGCACCCGGACGATCCGGTCGGTCCGGACCACGACAACGTCCGGGATGACACACACGCGATCCGTTCCCGGCTCGAAGACATTCACGCCCTCGAGAGCCTCGCAGCCGACCGGAACCAGCGCATCCAGCTGATTGGCCAGGCGCCTCGCCCAGCGCGTGTGATCCACATCAGTATGCGGAGTCACCAGAAGCACCCCATCCAGCAGTTCCAGACGTCCCACAGATGGGTCCACGTCGGTGAGGTCCGCGATCGCCAGCAGTCGATGCCCTGACAAATAGCCCAGCCTGGCAAGCACCCAGTCCTGCGGGGTCCACTCCTCGACGGGAGCAATAGGCGGCTCAGGCGAGAGTGGTTCAGCTGCCATGTCAACCCTCCGTTCGCGGTCTCCCAGCATAGGAGCAGCAACAGCAGTGAGCACAGCGGCGACCTACACGCGGAAGGACCGCGCCACCATGTGGGTGAACGCCCAGAGCCGGATCGTCAGAGATCCGGACCGGGCCGAGCGGATTCTCTGGGAGAGACGTTCCCAGACATAGCCGCAGCCTGAAAGGGCCCGATTAAAAGGCCTCGGTCCGGCCCGGTCGCGGCGTTCGCGCGGCCGGGCCTGACCGCCGGCTACCGCAGTACGTTCAGCCCCGCAGCATCCGCATAGCTCGCGGAAGGCACCTTCTTGCCGAACATCGCACAGACAGCGGTAATCTGGGCTTCGCCGTAGGCCTGCGCCGAGGCCTCCAGCGCCGGGTCGTTCTTGTCGGTGACCATGATCAGGGAGATGTTGACGTCACTCGAGACCGTGCGTTTGCCGTCAGGGCTGACCAGGGTGATGGAGTTGTGCCCGAGCGTGCCGCCGTCGTGCCCCCAGGCCGTGCCACAGGACGTCTTCTGAGAGAAAAGCCCCAGCCCGTAACGGTAGAAGCCCTGTTCGTCCATCGGGACGGTCTTCTTCATCTCGGCCAGCTGGGCGGCCGGGAGGAGTTTCCCGGACAGCAGGGCGGCGTAGAAGGCACTCAGGTCGCGCGACGTCGAGATCACGGCACCCGCGGCGCCGCCCCAGCTGAGCGACCAGTCGGAGGTGTCGGTGTAGGTGAACTCACCGTCGGCGATCTCGAGGGCGTACCCGTGGGCGAAGCCCGGACCGGTGGCTTCGGCGAACGGGTCGGCCAGATAGGTGTCGCGCAGCTTCAGCGGCTTGGCGATGCGCTGCTGGATCAGGTCTTTCACCGAACGGCCGGTGAGCTCGTGCAGCATCTCACCGATTACGACGTAGTTGGTGTTGGAGTAGTGCCAGCCCTGGCCCGGCGCGAAGTAGGGCTCGTGGCCGAACGCGGTCTTCAGGATTTCCGGCGGTGCGATCACACGGCTGGGCTCGGTCACGATGCCCGGGAAGAAGTTCTCGTGCTCGGTGTAGTTGAACAGGCCGCTGGTGTGCTGCAGCAGCATCCGCACCGTGATGTTCCGGCCATCGGGCACCACGCCCGGCAAGTACTGTTCCACCGGCGCATCAAGTTTCACCTTGCCCTGGGCCACCAGCTGCAGGGTCAGGACGGAGACGAAGGTCTTGGTCTGGCTGCCCGCCTCGTACTGGTCCTTGTTCCTCATCCGCCGTTGGGTGTTCAGGTCGGCCAGGCCCGCGGTCGCAGTACGCACGTGCTGCCCGTCGTTCACCCGGACCAGGTAGCCCACCGCCCCGGCCTCGACCACCGCGTCGGCGGTGCGCTGCAGATCGTTCTTGGGCCGGTCGGCACCTGCGGCCTGCGCGGTTGCGCCGGCCAGGGTCGTGGTGACCAGCACTGCCGCAAGGCCGAACGCAGTTACCGCAGAGCGGCCGAAATACTTTGAGTTCGTCATGACTCCCCCTGTCGTCTACCCCTCGTCAGATCAAGACGAACCGCACCGGCGATGAGTGCCCGGCCTGGCGGCATCGAGTCACTGCGCGTGGGGGGGGACGACGCCCTTCAGTGCGATCTGGCCGAGTCGGCGGGGGTTCTGACGTAGCCCGCGGCCGGCCGGTGGATCTGGGCGTAGACCTGGGCCCGCAGTTCGGCGAAACGGGCCGTGGAGCGGGTGCTCAGCTGGTCGCGCTCGTCGGGCAGGTCGATGACCAGGTCCTGCTGGACCACGGTGGGTGAGCCGGACAGGACCAGCACGCGCTGGCCCAGGTAGACCGCCTCGTCGATGTCGTGGGTGACGAACAGGACGGTGACCTTCAGCCGGCGCCAGATCTCGCGGAGCAGGTCTTCCAGGTCGGCCCGGGTCTGGGCGTCGACGGCGGCGAAGGGCTCGTCCATGAGCAGCACCTGCGGCTCGTGGGCGATGGCCCGGGCGATCGCGACCCGCTGCTGCATGCCGCCGGACAGTTGCCAGGGGAAGGCGCCGTGCACGTCGGCCAGGCCGACCGCCTGCAGCGCTTCCTCGGCCAACTGCCGGCGCCGGGCGGCGGGCAGTTTCTTCTGTTTCAGGGGCAGTTCGACGTTCTGGCGCACCGACATCCAGGGGAAGAGACTGCGGCCGTACTCCTGGAACACCAGGGCCAGGCCCGGCGGTGGGCCTTCGACCCGGCGGCCACCGAGGACGACCTCTCCCGAAGTGGGTTGCAGCAGGCCCGACATGATCTTGAGCAGGGTGGTCTTCCCGGACCCGGAGGGCCCGACCAGGCACACCAGCTCACCCTGCCCCACCGAGAAGGTGAGGTCGCGGACGGCCTCGACCGATCGTCCTCTGCTCTCGTACGTCTTCTTGATGCCGCTGACCTCGAGCATGGACGAATTCCCTTCCCGGGTAGGGTCTCAGGAGGAACGCTGCGACCGGCGCAGGCCGTGGTACCAGGCCAGCTGGTGGTTCTCCACGATCCGGAAGAGCAGGGCCAGCAGCACGCCCAGCAGCCCCAGCATCAGCATCCCGGCCCAGGTCTCGGCGATCGCGAAGCTGCGCTGGGCCTGCACCACGGCGAAACCCAGGCCGTTGGAGGCGGCGAACAGCTCACTGATCACCATCAGGATGATCGCCACCGAAAGGCCCTGCCGCAGACCGGCGAAGATCTGCGGGCTGGCCGCGGGCAGCACCAGGTGGCGCAGCCGGGCCCGGCCGGTGATGCCGAAGCTGCGGGCGGTGTCGCTGAGCACCTCGTCGAGGGCCCGCACCCCCTCGACCGTGTTCAGCAGGATCGGCCACATGCAGCCGAAGGCGATGACGACGACCTTCATCCGGTCGCCGATCCCCAGCATGAGCATGAAGATCGGCACCAGCAGCGGGGGCGGGATCGCGCGGAAGAACTCCAGCACCGGTTCGAGGAAACCGCGCACGGTGCGGGAGGTCCCGATGAGCAGGCCCAGCGTGATGGCGAACGCGGCGGCCAGGCCGTATCCGGCCAGCAGGCGCAGGATGCTGGGCAGTGCGTCAGCCCTCAGTCGCGGGCCGAACCATTCCTGGACCAGGCTTTCCAGGATCTGCGACAGCGGTGGGAAGAAGAAGTTGGTGCTGTTGGCGCTCAGCACCCACCACAGGGCCAGCAGGACGGCCGGCAGGCCCAGAGTGAAGCCGATGCGGCGCAGTACGGCGATCACCGGTTGATCTCCCCTCGCTGTGCCGGGTGCCACCACAGCGCCCGTCGCTCGATCCAGCGGAACCCGATGTTGACCACGACTCCCAGCAGCCCGGTGACGACCACGATGGCGTAGCTGGTCTCGACGGCACCGCTGCTCTGGGCCACCGCCAGCAACTGCCCCAGGCCCGGGTTGCCGATGACCAGTTCCGAGGTGACGGCCAGGATCAGCGCGACCGCGGCGGCCAGCCGCAGCCCGGTCATCGCGTAGGGCAGGGCGGTGGGCCAGGTCAGGTGCCGCATCCGGGCCCAGGGCCCGAGGCCGTAGACGCGGGCGGTGTCCAGGGCCACCGGGTCGACGTCCTGCACGCCGTAGAGCACCTGCACCAGGACCTGCCAGAAGGCGGCGTAGACCACCAGCAGCAGCTTGCTCTCCAGGTCCGAGCCGTACAGCAGCACCGCGATCGGGATCAGGGCCACCGAGGGGATCGGGCGCAGGAACTCGATGGTGGAGGCGGTGAGGTCGCGGGCCAGGCGGGAACTGCCGATCAGCACGCCCAGGACGATGCCCGCCGTGGCCGCGATCGCCAGGCCCAGCGCCCACCCGGCGAGAGTGTCGGCCAATGCCTGCCAGAACACCTGGCGCCCGGTCTGTTCCGCGATCGCCGAGCCGATCTCGGAGGAGGGCGGGAAGTACTCACGGGGCAAAACGCCCACCCGCGGCAGCACCTCGAACAGGGCGACCAGGGTGAGTAGGCCGCCCAGTCCCAGCAGGGGTGCCGGAATGCGTTGGCGCCCAATGGTGGACGGGGTGCGGGTGGCGGTGAGCGTCATGGCAGGAGCCCGGCCACGTCGGCGGTCTTCTCCAGCAGACCGTACTGCTGCATCAGGGAGCCCAGCTGCTCGATCTTGGCCTGGCGCAGGTCAGTGTCGAACTCCTCGAGCTGCACCTTCTCAGCGGCCTCGGGCGGTAGCTGGGGCAGGACCTTGGTGATCTGCGCCTTGACCGCGTCGGGGTTGGCGTCGGCGAACTCCAGGGTCTCCTCCAGCGCCGCGGTCATCTCCTTGACCAGCTCCGGTTCGGACTGGAGCAGCTTCGGTGAGGTGAAGAACAGCTGGGTGGGGTGGCCCTGGACGGCGTCCTTGCTGGGGTAGGTCACCACCGTCATCCCGTCGGCGCGCAGACTGCCCAGGAAGGGCTCGGGCACCCAGACCGCGTCGACGTTGCCCTGGCCCAGGGCCGCGGGCATGTCGGGGAACGGCAGCTCGACGAACTTCACTGCCCCAGGGTCGCCGCCGTCCTTGCGGATCGCCTCGCGGATGGTCAGGTCGCCCATCCCGTTGAGCGTGTTGATGGCCACCCGCTTGCCCGCCAGGTCGGCCGCGGACTCGATCCCCGACCCGGCGGCGGCGACGACCCCGTTGATGTCGGTGTCTCCCTCGGACAGCGCCGAGGTCCAGGACGTGACCACCTTGACCTGCAGGCCCTTCTCCCGGGCCTGCAGGAGGGAGACCGGGTTGCTGGTGGCGAAGTCGAGCTGGCCGGCCATCACCGCCGGCAGCAGGGCCGCGCCGCCCTGACCGGTCTCGACCTTCAGCTGCAGGCCGTGGTCGGCGAAGAAGCCCTCCTCGATCCCGGCGTACAGCGCCGCGGTGGGCAGGATGGGCAGCATCCCGACCGAGACCTCGCGGGGCCCGTCCTCACTCGCGCCCCGGGCGCCGTCCGGCTCGTCGTCACCGCCGCAGGCGGACAGGGCCAGCAGCGCGACGGCGAGAACCGGGACGAGTCTGCGCACCTTACGCGCCATGGTCGGGCTCCGTTCGTGATCGGTGAGTGGGACAGCGTCGTCCGCCCCAGGACGGGGGCACCGATGGCGCCGATGCACTCGTCCGCGCACTGTGCCCGGACGAGGAAGAACATCAGGTTTCCTGATGATTCTGGTGATCTGCACCACTACTTGTCAAGGACTGTGCTCGCCCGCCCCGGCCAGCCCGAGCAGGGCCACGGCGTTGTCCTTGAGGATGCCCGGCAGCACCTCCTCGCGCAGCCCCAGCTCCCGGAACTCACGGATCCAGCGCTCGGGGGCGATCAGCGGGTAGTCGCTACCGAAAAGCACCTTGTGCCGCAGCATTCCACCGGCGGCGCGGACCAGCTCGGCCGGGAAGTACCGCGGCGCCCAGCCGGACAGGTCGATGTGGACGTTGGCCTTGTGCACCGCCATCGCGATGGCCTCGGCCTGCCAGGGCACGGACGGGTGGGCCAGGATCACCTCCAGGCCCGGGAAGTCGGCGGCGACCTCGTCGAGCAGGATCGGGTTGGAGTACTTCAGCTTGATTCCACGCCCGCCCGGCAGTCCGGCTCCGATGCCGTTCTGGCCGGTGTGGAACACCACCGGTACGGCCAGCTCCTGCAGCGCCGCCCACAGCGGCCGGAAACTCTCCTCGTCCGGCGAGAAGGCCTGCAGGCTCGGGTGGAACTTGAAACCCCGCACCCCGTGATCGCCCACCAGCCGCTGGGCCTGGGCGATCGCGGCCGCCCCGCGGTGCGGGTCGACCGAGCCGAAGGGGATCAGCACGTCCGCGTGTTCGGCCGCCTGCTCGGCGATGTCCTCGCTGGACAGCGTCGGATGCCCGGTGGCGGTGGCCGCGTCCACGGTGAAGACCACCGCGGCCATGTCGGCCGCCCGGTACCGCTCGGCCAGGTCGGCCACGGTCGGCGTGCGGTTGTCCGAGGAACGGAAGTACGCCGCCGAGGCGTCCATCAGCTCCTGGTCCAGCGACAGGCAGCCGTGATGGTCGCGTTCCACGTGCACGTGCATGTCGATCGCCTGCACCGACGAGATGTCGATACGGGGCTCGTAGCGGCTCATTCCGCGCTCTCCGTCCGGTCGGTGAGGCCGTGCAGTTCCAGCACCCGCGACTTCACCAGCTTGCCCGAGGCGTTGTGCGGCAAGTGGTCGGTGAACACCACGCTGCGGGGATGCTTGTAGCGGGCCAGCCGCCCCTGCAGGTGAGCCAGCAACTCGTCCGTACTCAGGGTCCGGCCGGTGTGCAGGACGATCACGGCCCGGCCCACCTCCCCCCACGTCTGGTCGGGCACACCGATCACGGCACATTCGGCGACCGCCGGATGCGTGTAGATCGCCTCCTCGACCTCCGCCGGGTACACGTTCTCGCCGCCGGAGATGTACATGTCCTTCAGCCGCCCGACGATGTGCAGGTAGCCCTCCTGGTCGACGACGGCCAGGTCGCCGGAGTGCAGCCACCCGTCCTCGGACAGCGTCTGCGCGGTGAGCTGCGGCTGGTTCCAGTAGCCGGAGGTCACGTTCGGGCCCTGCACCAGCACCTCCCCCGGTTCACCGGCCGGGACCGGACGCCGATCAGGCGTCACCACCCGCACATCGCTGAAGAAGCACGACGTCCCGGCCGACCCCAG
The DNA here is from genome assembly GCF_021277265.1 of Kineosporia rhizophila. Classification (GTDB taxonomy): domain Bacteria; phylum Actinomycetota; class Actinomycetes; order Actinomycetales; family Kineosporiaceae; genus Kineosporia; species Kineosporia rhizophila. The sequence goes on along the minus strand of NZ_JAJSOH010000015.1, from coordinate 102,464 downwards.
CTTGCGCAGCCCGTCCGCGGCCCGCAGCATCGTCGCCCCCGGTGAGGCCTCGGTCAGCCCGTAGCCCTGCAGGATCGCCAGCCCTCGCTCCAGCCAGGTGCGCAGCAGGCTCTCGGGGATCGGCGCTCCCCCGCTGAGCGCACTGCGCAGGGTGCTCAGATCGGCGCTCGCCCAGCGTTCGTCCCGGGCCAGGGCCTGATACATCGACGTCACCCCGAACAGCAGCGTCACCCCGTGCTGCTCGATCAGGGCGAGCGTGCGGCCGGCGTCGAACTGCGCCTCCACCAGCGCCTTCCCACCCTTGAGCAGGGTCGGCAGCAGCACCTGGTTCAGCGCCGCGGTGTGGAACAGCGGGGCCGTCACCAGGGCCACCTCGTCACTGCCCACGTCCACGTCGACCAGCAGGTTGAACACGTTCCAGACGATGTTGCCGTGGCTCAGCCGCACCCCCTTGGGCCGGCCGCCGGTGCCGGAGGTGTACTGGATCATGAAGAGGTCGTCGAGGCCGACCGCCTCGTCCGGCGCAGCGCCGTCCCGCGTCAGCACCTGGTCCAGGCCCCGCCCCGCCGCGGCCTCGAAAACCAGCTCCTCCGGCCCGGGCGCCTCCAGCCCGAGGTCGCGGACCAGCAGACGGGGACTGCAGTCGGCCAGGATCGCGGCCGTCTCCGGCCCTGCCAGCCGGGTGTTCAGCGGCACGAACACGGCACCCAGCTGGGCCGCGGCGAACATGGTGATCACGAACTCGACCGAGTTGCGGCCCAGGAACGCGACCCGCTCGCCCCGGGCCACCCCGCGCTCGCGCAGCGTCTGCGCGAACCGGCCGGCCCGGTCGGCGAGCTCGGCGTAGGTGGTGGGCACCCCGTCCTGCACAAGGGCGACCCGGTCCGGCGTCATCCGCGCCCGCCGGGCCGGCCAGGAGCCGATGCCTTGGTCCCGCATGACCTTAGTCCTTCGCTGTCGACGCTGTCAGTGAAGTCGCTGGTGCTGCCGTCCGGTCAGTTCAGGTCAGTCCCAGGTCAGCCTTGAGGGCCAGGAGCTGTTGCAGGGCCCGGTCCCGGCGCGTCGCCAGATCACCCTCGGCCTGGGCAAGCTCGGCGCGAACTCCCTCGACGAGCGTGTTCACCAGCTCCGGGGTCAGCTCGGGCGAGCCGAGGTCGTCCCACCATTCGAGCATCGGTGGGCCCAGGTGGTCCAGCACGTGCGCAATCCCGCCGGGGCCGCCGGACAGGTGCTGGGTGGCGAACGGGCCCAGCAGCGCCCACCGCAGACCGGGACCGCTGGAGACGGCCAGATCCAGATCCGCGACCGACACCACACCCTGCCCGACCAAGTGGTAGGCCTCCCGCCAGAGCGCAGCCTGCAACCGGTTCACCACGTGGCCGGGCAGTTCCTGCCGCACCAGGATCGGCTGCTTGCCCCACAGGCGCAACGTCTCCAGGGTGGCCTGCAGCGCCTCTTCGGAGGTGGCCCGGCCGCCGACGACCTCGACCAGCGGAACCAGGTGCGGCGGGTTGAACGGATGGGCCACCAGCACCCGCTGCGGATGACGACGGCACACCTCTTGGAAGGAGCTCGCCGGCAGCCCGGACGAACTGCTGGCCAGCACCACCTCCGGGCCCGCAGCCTGATCCAGCACGGCGAACAGCGCGCGCTTCACCTCCAGCCGCTCCGGCCCGCCCTCCAGCACCAGATCAGACCCAGCCGCGGCCTGCGCGACGTCGGTGGTGAATTCCAGGAGCGACTGATCAGCCGGGCGGCCGAGTTCGGCCGAGCGCGCGGCGACCTCGGCGCGCAGCCTTTCCTGTGCTCCCGGATCCGGGTCAGCGGCCAGCACCCGCAGCCCGCGGCTCAAGGCCAGCGTGGCCCAGCCCGATCCGATGGAACCGGCCCCCACGACGCCCACCGTACGGACGTCTCCCCCCGCGATCACGAGCGTTCCCCGCGAGCCGCTCGCCGACGTCCTAAATCGACCAGCAGTTCCAGCGAGGCCGGGTCGGCCAGGGCGTCCCGGCTGAGGACATCCTCGACCGGCGTGCCCAGAAGGATGCGCTTGACCGGGACTTCCAGCTTCTTACCGGTGAGATTACGCGGTATCGAGGGCAACTGGACGACCTGATCGGGCACATGGCGCGGGGAGAGCGCGGAGCGCAGGGCCTGGGCGAGGCCTGCTCTCAGCGGCTCGTCCAGGCTCCTTCCCGCCTCCAGGCAGACGAAGAGCAGCAGGTCACCGTGGCCGGCCTCGGGGTCTTCGAGATGTACGACGAGAGAGTCCACCACGCCGTCCAGTTCCTCGACGACCTGGTAGAACTCCGCCGTTCCGAGACGCACGCCGCCCCGGTTCAGGGTCGCGTCCGAGCGCCCGGCCACCTGACAGCTTCCGTCCTCGGCGAACACCACCCAGTCGCCGTGGCGCCAGATGCCCGGATAGCGTTCGAAATACGTTGCCCGGAGACGACTACCATCGGGGTCGCCCCACAGCCCCACCGGCATCGAGGGCATCGGCGCGGTGACCACGAGTTCTCCCAGCCGGCCGACCACCTCGGCACCGGACTCGTCGAAGGCATGCGCATCCACCCCCAGGCAGCGCCCGGAGATCTGCCCGGCCCGCACCGGCAGCAGCGGGTTGTTCTGCACCAGGCCCGAGCACACATCGGTGCCGCCGCTGCCGAGGTTGAGCTGCACGCCCGCGCCCAGGTGGTCGGTGATCCACGCCGCGCCCTGCACGGGCAGCGGGGAACCGGCCGAGCCGAGCACCCGCACCGCCAGGTCGAACTCGCCCCGCAGGTCCAGACCCGCCGAGCGGCAGGCCATCAGGAAGGCGGGGCTGGCCCCCATCACCGTGGCGCGGGTCTGCTCGGCCAGACGCCACTGCCACGACGGGCCGGGATACATCGGGTTGCCGTCGATCATCACGATCGAGGCGCGGAGCAGCAGCGAGGAGACCAGGGCGTTCCACATCATCCAGGCGGTGGTGGTGAACCACAGCATCCGGTCGCCGGGCCCCAGGTCCCACGACAGCGCATGATTCTTCAGGTGCTCCAGCAAGATGCCGCCGTGGCCGTGGACGATCGCCTTGGGCGGGCCGGTGGTTCCGGAGGAGAACAGCACGAACAAGGGATAATCGAACGGCACCGGTTCGAACACCAGGCGGCCGTCGGCACCCGCCCCGGCGAGCAGATCCGGCCAGGACAGCGCGTTCTCGACCCGCCAAGGGCCGTACTCGATGTCGAGCACGTGGCGTACCGACGGCAGGCCGGCCCGGATCTGCGCCACCTGTGGGCGCCGGTCCACGTCCTTGGCTCCGTAGCGGTAGCCGCCCGCCACCAGCAGCACCACCGGCTCCAACTGCGCAAAGCGGTTGACCACGCTGCGCGCGCCGAACTCGGTGGCGCAACTGGCCCAGACCGCACCGATGCTGGCCGTGGCCAGGAAGGCGACCAGTGCCTCGGGCGCGTTGGGCAGGTAGCCGGCCACCCGATCGCCCCGGCGCACCCCGAGGTTCAGCAGGACACTGCGGGCGCGGGTGACCTGCTCGCGCAACTGCCCGAAGGTCAGGTCCAGGTCCGGACGGGTCTGGGAACGCCCCAGCACGGCCAGTTCTCGATCATCGGCAACCGACCCCAGCGCGTGCTCGGCATAGTTCAGGGTCGCCCCGGGGAACCACTGCGCGCCCGGCATCCGCCGGTCGGCCAGGACCCGGTCGTAGGGGGCGTGCGAGAGCACCCCGAAGTACTCCCAGACCGCCGACCAGAAACCCTCCAGGTCGCCGACCGACCAGCGCCACAGCTCCTCGTGCGTGCTCATCTGCAGGTGGCGGTGGTGCGCGACCCAGTCCAGGAAGTGACCCACCCGGCTGGTGCGCAGAACGTCTGCGGGCGGGCACCAGAGCACGTCGCCGGGCCGGACGGCGTTGCTCACTGCCGCTCCACCTTGGGCGCCCGGCCGTCCAGGAAGGCCTGCATCCGGCTCTTGGCGTCATCGGTGCCCTGAGCCACCGCCGCCATCAGCGCCTCCAGCAGGAAGCCGTCCTGCGGATGGGCCTGGGCGATCCGCGGAAGCGCCTGCAACACAGCGAACCTCGTCTGCGGGGCGACTTCGGCGACCTTCTCGGCCAGCCGCAGGGCCGTGGACAGACCGGCTCCGGAGGGCACGACGTACTGGGACAGCCCGATCGCCGCTCCCTCCTGTGCGCTGTAACGGCGGCCGGTGAGCATCATGTCGACCATCCGGGCCAGGCCGATCAGCCGGGGCAGACGCACCGAGCCGCCTCCGCCGACGAAGATGCCGCGCTGCCCCTCGGGCAGTGCGTAGAACGCCGACTCCTCAGCGACCCGGATGTGCGCGGCGCAGGCCAGTTCCAGCCCGCCGCCGATCACCGCCCCCTTCAGCACGGCGATCACCGGCACCGGCCCCTTCTCGATCGCCTCGAAGACCCGGTGCCACATCCGCGAGTGCTCGACCCCGGCGAAGGTGTCCCGGCCGGTCATCTCGCTCAGGTCCAGGCCGGCGCAGAAGTGCTCACCCTCGGCGTCGAGGACGACCACCCGCACCGCCGGGTCGAGCGTGCCGAAGAAGTGCTCGATGGCCAGTACGGTCCGGTCGCCGAGGGCGTTGCGCTTGTGCGCCCGGGCCAGGGTGAGCACCGCGACCGGACCCGAGCTGCGGGATCGCAGAAAGTCGTCCTCCCGGGCGTTCTGGCTGTCACCGACCACGCCGAACTCCTTGACCGAAGGATCTGAATTGTCAGGATTCCTGATAGTTCCACAGGGCCGGCCGGGTCCGCAAGAAGCCCGGCGGCTGCTTTCATGGCCTGGTGACATCGAGCCCCAGCGATTCCTCCGCCCCGCCGCTGCTGCTGTACGTGGTCAAGCAGCTCGAGCTGGCCACCCGCGCCCAGCTCGACGCCCTGCTGCGCCCCTCCGGCGTGACCGCCCTGCAGTACACCGCGATGACCGTGCTGGCCCGGCGCCCGGCCATGTCCTCCGCCGACCTGGCCCGGGCCTCGTTCGTCAGCGCCCAGTCGACCGCGGACCTCGTCGGCGCCCTGGAGCGGCGGGCGCTGATCCAACGGCAGGTCGACCCGGGGAGCCGGCGGCGGATGCTGATCAGCCTGACCGAGCAGGGACACGCCTTCCTGGCCGAGTACGACCCCCTGGTGGCACAACTGGAGGAGCGGATGCTCAGGAGCCTCGACCAACGCCAGCGCGGGGACCTGCGCGAGTACCTGAACTCCTGCCGACGAGCTCTCAACGCCCCGGCCGACGCGACCCCCGCTTGAGAAACGCGCCATCGACCAGCATCTCAGCCGCGCTTGCAGGCGAAACTGGCGGCCTTCTCGACATCGCCGCCCCGGTACCGGGCCACCGAGGGGTACGGGCACAGAGGACGGGTGCGGTCGGGTGCCCAGGTCGCCGGGACTTCCGGATTGGTCCCACCGGGATTGCCCGCCCCGCGGGCGGTGGCGACGATCTTCTCGGGAGCCTGGCCGCCCTCGACCCACCGGATCAGGGCCCCCAGCCCATCGAACTGGTCGGTGGCGGGGCCACCACGCACATGGCCCATGCCCGGGACCTCGAAGTACCGGACGAACGCATCAGCCCGGCCGCGACTGGCCCGGTCGAGCTCGCGGTACCAGCGCCCGGTGTCCATCGCCGAGAACACCGGGTCGGAAACCCCGTGCGCGACGATCATCTTGGCGCCCCGCTGGCGCAGGGTGTTCAGCTGAGCCGCGTCCGGCGGCGTCATGAACGACATGGCACTCTCGGTGTAGACGCCCTGGGTGGCGAACAGCCGGGGGAACTCGGCATCGACGTCCAGGCCGAGGGCGTAGCCCCGAGTGTCCTGCAGGACACTCGGGTTCGCGGGCGGAGTCCGGAAGACGAAGGCGTGGGCGACCGGGTCCAGGCTCACGGAGTTGCGGAACTTCCAGTCGGCCCAGCCGGTGGTGGCAACTCCGGGATCGTAGTGGAACGGGCTGTAGATGCGACGGCCGTCGCTGGTCCGCGCGCCGTCAAAAACCTTTTGTACAACCTTTTTCTGAGCAGGAGTAAGACAGTCGGGGCAGGTCGGCACGTCACGCTTCACGTCGAACACCGAACGGCAGAGGCCCGGGGCCTGCACCATTCCGTCGCGAACCCCGTCCAGGCGGTCGCAGGTGCGCAGGACGGAATCGGCAAGCAGCCGACGTTGCGCCATCGGCAGCGCGCTCTCCAGGTTGCCGCGGTCGGGGGCGATCGTGGCCCACTGCTGAGCCCCCCAGATCTGAGCCAGGGCAGCCAGCGGCAGGTTGAAACCGGGCGCCACGGCGAAGAACCCGTCGTACTGATCGGCGTAGCGGGCACTGGCGACCAGGGTGTGACGCCCCCCGTTGGACCCGCCCGCGATGTACGAGCGGTCCGGCCCTCGGCCGTAGGCGGCCCGCACCAACTGCTTGGCCATCGGGGTCAGCGAGCCCACGGCCTGGTAGCCGTAGTCCAGCCGGGCCTGCGGATCCAGGCCGAACAAGGGGTTCTGGGCCCCGGTGTGGCCGGCGTCCGAACTCAGTACCGCGAAACCCATCTGCAGCCCACTGCGCAACTGCCCGCCAGTGAAGTTACCGACCGCCGGGGCCACCTGCCCGTCGATACCGCCATTGGCCTGGTACAGGAAGCGCCCGGCCCACTCCAGCGGAAGGCGCATCTCGAAGCCGATGGCGTACGTCTGACCGTCCACCGGACTGACTCGCTCATTCATCCGCCCGGTGACCCGGCAGTGCTCGCCCACCGGCCCACCCGCGTTGGTCAGGGTGCCGGCCGACACAACCTCCGCGGCAGTGATCCGCGTACCGTGATGTCGAAAGTCCATGAGGGACAGGCATTCTCGGAGCGTTCCCGGGCGGGCGGGCGACAACTGCACCCTGTCCGAAGCTGCTGCAGGAGCACCTGACGCCAGAGCGGCTACGACCAGGAGCCCGGCTGCGAGCAGAGCCGATGTGCGACGGAAACCTGATCCCGCCTGGATGAGACCGAGCACGAGGACTCCTTCGACGAGCGACCATGACCGTCAGGATTCCTGATGGTCACACAGGTACGAACGCCACCGCAACCGGCCACTGCCCGCCCGGACTGCCTCCGAGAGGATCTACAGCAGCTGGACGACACGGGCGCACACCGCGCCCTCGTCGCTTGCCGCCCGGGCGAGCGCGAGTAGCGTCTCTGCGACCAGCATCAGAACCAGGCCGCGAGGTGGCGTCGATTGAGAAGCACCGCCGGCGCGCTCCTGGCCGGACTCGCCACCGCGCTCCTGGTGAGCGCCTGCGGCAGCGACGGCGCCGCCTCCGACGCCGGGGATGTGGCCGCCGGTTTCAGCCAGGCCGTCGGCTCCCAGGACGGCGCTCGGGCCTGCGCCCTGCTGTCCCCGAAGATCGCCACAAGCCTTGCCGAGGAAACCTCGCAAACGTGCGCAGACGCCGTCCTCAATCAGGATCTGCCCGCGCCCTCCGGACTGGAGCGCGTGGAACGCCAGGGGCGCAGCGCGTTCGTGGTCACCGGTACCGACACGATGTTCCTGTCCGAGTTCCCGGACGGGTGGAAGGTGATCGGCGCCGGCTGCACCGAACAGGGCTCGGCTCCCTACGACTGTGCCGTCTCGGGAGGATGAGAGCTCATGCGCCTGCTCTTCACGGCCTACGCCCTCTTCATCGCCGGCGGGCTGGTCTACTTCTTCGTGCTCGCCCTGCTGGCCCGCTGACCCATGCGTAAATTCCTCCACGACAACGCGCTCGGCCTGTTCTTCGGATTCATCCTGCTGCTCGCCCTGGCCGGGCAGGCGGTGGCCGGACTGGCCGACTACAACGCCGAGCAGGTCAGCAACGGGCTGGCCACCGTGACGATGGGGCGCTACCTGACCTCGTCCTCGTTCGGCACCGACGTGGCCGAGAACTGGCAGAGCGAGTTCCTGCAGTTCCTGCTGTTCATCGTGGCCACCACCTGGCTGCTGCAGCGCGGTTCGCCGGAGTCCAAGCCGCTGGACAAGGCCGGGCGCGAGAGCGACCAGGACCAGAAACTGGGCGCCTACCTCACCCCGCAGTCGCCGCGCCTGGCCCGGGTCGGGGGTCGGGTGAGCGCGCTCTACTCCAACAGCCTGGGGCTGGTGATGGGCCTGATCTTCCTGGCCTGCTGGTTCGTGCAGTCCCTGACCGGTCAGGTGGCCTACAACGAGCAGCAGATCGCCCAGCTCCAGGCGCCGGTGAGCTGGGCCGGCTATCTCGGCTCCCCGGACTTCTGGAGCCGGACCATGCAGAACTGGCAGTCGGAGTTCCTCGCCGTGGGCTCGATGGCCGTGTTCTCCATCTACCTGCGGCAGCGAGGGTCACCGGAGTCCAAGCCGGTCGGCTCCGGTCACGACAGCACGGGTGTCGAAGGCTGACGGTTCGCGCACCGGCGGACCTGCGCACGGCCGGGTCCGTCCGTCTGCTATGGGGGCTCGATCCCGACGCGCGCACTAGATGTGGTGTTGGCGTACCCGGCCACCTACGGCATATGGTGCGTGCTGTTGCTGGTTCGCCCTGCCATCCAGGTGGGGTGTCGCAAGAGGGAACCCGGTGTGATTCCGGGGCTGCCCCGCAGCGGTAAGTGGGAACGACCGCCGTCAACAGCACTGGGTGCGCCTGCGCGCCCGGGAAGCGACGGTTACTAGGTGCTGGGCCCCGGCCCGGCCTGCCCGCGAGTCCGAAGACCTGCCAGCGATGCACTCGCCCCCAACGCGGGTGGGTGCGTCCGTGGTGCCGCGCGGGACGGAACCGGATGGCTCAGCAGACTGCCTCCTTGGGCACCGCTGTGCCGTCTTCCGGCTCTTGCGCACCTGGTTCCAGAGGATCGGGAAAAGAGAGCTATGACGATTACGGTGTACAGCAAGCCGGCCTGCGTGCAGTGCGACGCCACGAAGCGCGCCCTGGACAAGGCGGGCCTCGCCCACGAGGTCATCGACATCACCCAGGACGACACGGCCCGTGAGTACGTGCTGTCGCTGGGCTACCTCCAGGCGCCGGTCGTGGTGGCCGGCGACGAGCACTGGTCGGGCTACCGCCCCGACCGTCTCCGGGCGCTGGTCGCGCAGCCCGCCTGATTCGGTGGCCTCCCTGGTCTATTTCTCCAGCGCCTCCGAGAACACCCACCGCTTCGTGCAGAAGCTGGGCGTGGCCGCCGAGCGGATCCCGCTGCGGCCCAGCGACCCGTTCCTGCACGTCGAGGAGCCCTACGTGCTCCTGGTACCGACCTACGGCGGGGGCAACGAGGGCGGGGCGGTACCCCGGCAGGTGGTCCGGTTCCTCAACGACGAGGGCAACCGGTCGCTGCTGCGTGGGGTGATCGCGGCGGGCAACACCAACTTCGGCAGCGCGTACTGCGTGGCCGGCGACATCATCTCGGCGAAGTGCCAGGTTCCGTACCTGTTCGCCTTCGAGCTCATGGGAACGACTGAGGACGTGCAGCGCGTCCGCGAAGGATTGGAACGATTTTGGCAACGACAGCCGGTGTGAAGGACGACCTGCAGGTCATCGAGACCGCTCCGGTGAGCCTCGACTACCACTCGCTGAACGCGATGCTGAACCTCTACGGTCCGGACGGCGAGATCCAGTTCGACAAGGACCGTGAGGCGGCGCGGCAGTACTTCCTGCAGCACGTGAACCAGAACACGGTGTTCTTCCACGACCTGGACGAGAAGCTCGACTACCTGGTGGAGAACAAGTACTACGAGCCGGAGGTGCTGGGCCGTTACGACCGGGCCTTCATCAAGCGGCTCTACCAGCACGCCTACGCCCGGAAGTTCCGGTTCCCGACCTTTCTGGGCGCGTTCAAGTACTACACCTCGTACACGCTGAAGACGTTCGACGGCAAGCGGTACCTGGAGCGGTTCGAGGACCGGGTCTCGATGGTGGCCCTGGCCCTGGCCGACGGCGACGAGACGTTCGCGCTGCAGCTGGTGGACGAGATCCTCTCGGGCCGCTTCCAGCCGGCCACGCCCACCTTCCTGAACCTGGGCAAGGCCCAGCGCGGCGAGCCGGTCTCGTGCTTCCTGCTGCGCATCGAGGACAACATGGAGTCGATCGCCCGCGGCATCAACTCGGCGCTGCAGCTTTCCAAGCGCGGCGGCGGAGTCGCCCTGCTGCTGAGCAACATCCGTGAGCACGGCGCCCCGATCAAGCACATCGAGAACCAGTCCTCCGGGGTGATCCCGGTGATGAAGCTGCTGGAAGACTCCTTCTCGTACGCCAACCAGCTCGGTGCCCGCCAGGGCGCGGGCGCGGTGTACCTGCACGCCCACCACCCCGACATCATGAGCTTCCTCGACACCAAGCGGGAGAACGCGGACGAGAAGATCCGGATCAAGACGCTCTCGCTGGGCGTGGTGATCCCGGACATCACGTTCGAGCTGGCCAAGAAGAACGAGGACATGTACCTGTTCTCGCCGTACGACGTGGAACGCGTGTACGGCAAGCCGTTCGCCGACGTCAGCATCAGCAAGAACTACCGGGACATGGTCGACAACGGCCAGATCCGCAAGAAGAAGATCAACGCCCGCGACTTCTTCCAGACCCTGGCCGAGCTGCAGTTCGAGTCCGGTTACCCGTACATCCTGTTCGAGGACACGGCGAACCGCGCGAACCCGATCGAGGGCCGGATCACGCACTCGAACCTGTGCTCGGAGATCCTCCAGGTCTCCACCCCCTCGACGTTCAACACCGACCTGTCGTACGACCACGTCGGCCGTGACATCTCGTGCAACCTGGGCTCGCTGAACATCGCGCACACGATGGACTCGCCCGACTTCGGCCTCACCATCGAGACCGCGATCCGCGCGCTGACCGCCGTGTCCGACCAGACGTCCATCGAGTCGGTTCCTTCGGTGAAGCGGGCCAACGCCGGCGGGCACGCGATCGGCCTCGGACAGATGAACCTGCACGGATTCCTGGCCCGGGAGCGCATCTTCTACGGCTCCGACGAGGGCCTCGACTTCACCAACATCTACTTCTACACGGTGGCCTACCACGCCATCCGCGCCTCGAACCGGCTGGCCCAGGAACGGGGTTCGAGCTTCGCCGGGTTCGAGAAGTCGAAGTACGCCGACGGTTCGTACTTCGAGAAGTACGTGTCCAAGGAATGGGTTCCGCGCACGGCCCGGGTGAAGCAGCTGTTCGCGGACGCCTCGGTCGCCATCCCGACCCAGGAGGACTGGGCGGCCCTCGCCCAGGCGGTGCGCGAGCACGGCCTGTACAACCAGAACCTGCAGGCGGTTCCGCCGACCGGCTCGATCTCGTACATCAACAACTCCACCTCCTCGATCCACCCGATCGTCTCCAAGATCGAGATCCGCAAGGAGGGCAAGCTCGGCCGCGTGTACTACCCGGCGCCGTTCATGACGAACGAGAACCTGGAGTACTACCAGGACGCGTACGAGATCGGCTACGAGAAGATCGTCGACACCTACGCCGAGGCCACGCAGCACGTCGACCAGGGCCTGTCGCTGACGCTGTTCTTCAAGGACACCGCCACCACCCGGGACATCAACCGCGCGCAGATCTACGCGTGGCGCAAGGGGATCAAGACGCTGTACTACATCCGCCTGCGCCAGCTGGCCCTGGAGGGGACCGAGGTCGAGGGCTGCGTCTCCTGCATGCTCTGATTTTTCCTGGCACGAAACAGAATTGAGGACGATTGTGGTCAAGCTGATCGATCGGGTCCAGGCGATCAACTGGAACAAGCTGCAGGACGAGAAGGACCTCGAGGTCTGGGACCGGCTCACCGGGAACTTCTGGCTGCCGGAGAAGGTGCCGCTGTCCAACGACATCCAGTCGTGGGCCACGCTCACCGATGTCGAGAAGCAGATGACGACGCGGGTGTTCACCGGTCTGACCCTGCTCGACACGATCCAGGGCACGGTGGGGGCGGTCAGCCTGATCCCCGACTCCCTCACCCAGCACGAGGAGGCGGTGTACACCAACATCGCGTTCATGGAGTCGGTGCACGCCCGCTCGTACTCGAGCATCTTCTCCACGCTGATCTCCTCGCGGGAGATCGACGACGCCTTCCGCTGGTCGGAGGAGAACCCCAGCCTGCAGCGCAAGGCCGAGATCGTGCTGGAGTTCTACCGGGGCGACGAGCCGCTCAAGCGCAAGGTCGCCTCGACCATGCTGGAGTCGTTCCTGTTCTACTCCGGCTTCTACGCGCCGATGTACTGGTCGAGCCGGGCCAAGCTGACGAACACGGCCGACCTGATCCGCCTGATCATCCGCGACGAGGCGGTGCACGGCTACTACATCGGCTACAAGTACCAGAAGGGCCTGGAGCTGGTCACCGCGGCCGAGCGTCAGGAACTGAAGGACTACACGTTCTCGCTGCTGTTCGAGCTGTACGAGAACGAGGTCGAGTACACCCAGGACCTGTACGACCCGCTCGGCCTGACCGAGGACGTCAAGAAGTTCCTGCGCTACAACGCCAACAAGGCCCTGATGAACCTGGGCTACGAGGCGCTGTTCCCCAAGGACGAGACCGACGTGAACCCGGCCATCCTGAGCGCGCTCTCGCCGAACGCCGACGAGAACCACGACTTCTTCTCCGGTTCGGGTTCCTCGTACGTGATCGGCAAGGCCGTGAACACCGAGGACGAGGACTGGGACTTCTGAGATGAGCGCCGGCGTCGAGGTGGGCTCGCGGGTCACCCGCTGGCGGGGGATCGCTCTGCTGATGGGCCCGGCCCTGGTCGCCTCGGCGGCCTACGTCGATCCCGGCAACGTGGCCACCAACACCTCGGCCGGCGCCCAGTTCGGGTACCTGCTGGTCTGGGTGATCGTCGGGGCGAACCTGATCGCCGCCCTGCTGCAGTTCCTCTCGGCCAAGCTCGGCATCGTCACCGGGCAGTCGCTCCCGCAGCTCCTGCGTGAGCGGCTGCCCGCCCCGGCGCGGCTGGCCTACTGGGGGCAGGCCGAACTGGTGGCGATGGCCACCGACCTGGCCGAGATCGTCGGCGGGGCGCTGGCCCTGAACCTGCTGTTCGGGATCCCGCTGCTGCCCGGAGCCCTGATCACCACGACCGTCTCGATGATCGTCCTGGCCTTCGGGCGGGCGGGTTTCGGGCGCGTCGTGGTGGTCATGCTCGGTGTGGTGTTCGCCGGGTTCATCGCCGGGCTGCTGTTCGACCTGCCGGCCGCGGGTGACCTGGCCAGCGGGCTGGTACCCCGGCTGCAGGGGCAGGAAAGCCTGCTGCTGGCGGTCGGGATGCTGGGGGCGACGGTCATGCCGCACGCCATCTACGCCCACTCCGCCCTGGCCAGCGAACGACACGGTCGCGTCGAGACCGACCGGTTGCCCAGGCTTCTGGCGGCAACTCGCACCGACGTCGGGGTGGCCCTGCTGGCCGCCGGGGCGGTGAACCTGTCCCTGTTGCTGATCGGGGCGGGCGCACTGAACGGCATGGACGGGGTGAGCTCGATCGAGGGCGTGCACGAGGCCATCGGCGACACCCTGGGTCCGGTGGCGGCCCTGTGCTTCGCCGTGGCTCTGCTGTTCTCCGGACTGGCCTCCACCGCAGTCGGTTCCTACGCCGGCTCGGTGATCATGGGTGGGTTGCTGCACCGGCAGATCCCGGTGCTGGTCCGGCGTCTGGTCACGGCGATTCCCGCCCTGACGATCCTGGCCGTGGGAGCCGACCCCACCACCGCCCTGATCTACTCCCAGGTGGTCCTGTCGTTCGGCATCCCCTTCGCCCTGATCCCCTTGCTCGTCCTGACTTCTCGGCGCTCGGTGATGGGCGAGGCCCGCAACAAACCCGCCACCATCGTCGCCGCGGGGGCAGCGTGCGTCCTCATCGTCGTCCTCAATCTGGTTCTGCTGGTGCTCACCTTCACCGGCTGAGCCTGCCCCGAGCGCCTACACCAGGGCCGGGGCCAGACGACGCCACTGCTCGCGCGGATCGGCCACGCCCTCGGCGGTCAGCACCTGCACGGTCACGTGATCGGCACCGGCGGCGCGGTGTTCGGCGATCCGGGTCCGGATCGCGCTCTCGTCGCCCCAGGCGATCAGCGCATCGAACACCCGGTCGCTGACCGTGTCGATGTCGTCCTGCGAGAAGCCCAGGCGCAGCAGGTTGTTGGTGTAGTTGGGCAGCTGGAAGTAGCCCTTGATCCAGCCGGTGCCGATCTCCCGGGCCTCCGGCCGCGAACCCGCGAGAACGACCGTCTGCTCGGGCAGCACCAGCGGCCCCTCGCCCAGCGCCTCGCGGGCGATCCGGGTGTGCTCGGGCGTCACCAGGTAGGGGTGCACCCCGGCGGTGCGGCGCCGGGCCAGCTCCAGCATCTTCGGACCCAGCGCGGCCAGGACCCGGGACTCCTGCGGAACCGGCGGCTGCGCCTGGTCGATGCCGTCGAGGAACGCCGCCGTGGCGGCCAGCGGCTTCTGATATCGGCCGGCTTCGGCCTTGTCCACGATCGGGGCATGACTCACGCCGATCCCCATCAGGAACCGCTGCCCGTAGGTGCTCGTCAGTTCCGCGTGGGCGGCGGCCGCGGCCGCGGGCTCGTGCATCCAGAGGTTGAGAATGCCGGTGGCGACCACGATCTCGTTCGTCGCCGCCAGGAGGTTACGCACGGCGTCGAAGACCGGCCCGCCGGTGTCCGGGATCCACAGCGCGCTGTAGCCCAGGCTCTCCAGCTCGGCCGCAGCCTGCGCCACCTCCTGCGGGTCGCCGTAGCGCAGCCACCCGTCCCACACACCGACACCTGAGAGCTTCAAACCGGAAACCTCTTCTCAGCTTCGAGCACTGCGGCAACGCCTCGAGCCGGGGCGCCCCTGTAGCCAACCCCAGTCTCGGACACGCAGTCAACGACGACGCGAGTCCCCCGCGCACTCTGCCCGAAATGCGGCCATCCGCGCACTGGGTGAAGATCATTCGCATGGCTGAGACCGATGAGGCGCTTCGGGCCTGGCGCAGGCAGAACCGACGGCTGCGCATCCTGGCGCTCGCCTTCATCGTCCTGACCCCGCTCATGTACGGCGTTCTTTTCGTCCTTTCCGACGGCGACTCCTCACCCCTGTTCTGGGTCGTGCTGTCCCTTGCCGTGACCGTGCCTGCGTTGATCCCGCTGGGGCTCGTCGTGTGGCAGCGCCGACGGGGTAGCGCCTGGGCTCAACCCTCCCTGCTGCTGGGAGTGGACAAGGACCGGCGCAAGGCCATCGTGAAGGCGGTCAAGGCTGGGCATCCGGTCGAGGCGCAGGACCACGAGGTCGCCGTCAACACGGCTCAGGGGTTGGTGCGCCAGCGCCGACTGCTGTGGATCGTGCCGTTCTTCCTTCTGCTGTGGACCTGGAATCTGCTGACCGGCGAGTTGGAGGCCTGGGACGTCCTGATCGTGATCGGGATCGTCGGAATGTGCGCGTCCATGCCGTTCCAGATCCGCGATGCCCGGCGCGGCGTCGAGTGGCTGAAGAAGTACCAGAACATCCCTCCCCAGTGATTCAGCCCGCCGTCAGTCGTGTTCGAGCCGGAACACCTCCCGGTAGGCGTGCGGCGACGTGTGCAGGTGCCGGGCGAAGGCCTGGCGCAGACTCGTCGCGGTACCGAAGCCGCTGCGCCCGGCCACCTGGTCGATCGACAGGGTGGTGCTCTCGAGCAGGTGCTGGGCCCGGCGCAGGCGCTCGATCTGCAGCCAGCGGTGGGGGGTGAGTGCGTACTCCCGCTCGAACCGGCGGATCAGGGTGCGGGGGCTGACGCTGGCCTGGGCGGCGAGGTCGGCCAGGGTGATCTGCTGGTCCAGGTGGGCCCGGGCCCATTCGACGACGGGTCCCAGGCCGGTTCCCGGGTTCTCGGGCACCGGTACGGGCACGAACTGGGCCTGGTCGGCGCTGCGGTGCGGTGGAACGACGAGGCGACGGGCCAGTTCGTTCACCACCGCGGCGCCCCGGTCACGGCGCACCAGTTCCAGGCAGAGGTCGATGGCCGCGGCCGTCCCCGCGGAGGTGAACACCGTGCCCTCGGCGGTGTAGAGCACGGCCGGATCGACGTCGACCTTCGGGTAGCGGCGGGCCAGTTCCCCCGCGTACATCCAGTGCGTGGTGGACTTTCCGTCGTCGAGCAGGCCGGCCTCGGCCAGAGCGAACGCCCCCGAGCAGAGCCCCACGATGCGGGCGCCGCGTTCGTGCGCCAGCCGTAGGGCGGCGACCAGATCGGCCGGCGGTGTCTGCGTCACGTCGGCGCAGGCGGGCACGATGACGGTGTCGGCCTGGATCAGATCCTCCAGGCCGGACGTCCGGGGCACGTGGAAACCGAAGCCCACGGCCACGTCGGGTCCGGAGGCGCAGAGCAGGAACTCGTAGGGCGGATCGATCAGGTCCGGCCGCGGCAGCCCGAAGACTTCGCACGGCACCGCCAGCTCGAACAGGGGCGCGCCCGCCATCACCGCCACCGCCACCCGATGGTTGTCACGTTTCTTTCGCATCATGGCGATCATGCCACTGTTGGTCGTGGCGGCGGTAGGACGTAATAGCGGTATGACCCTCACCGCGACCCCGGCGAGAACGATCGGCCTCTGGCAGGGAACGGCGCTGTACGTGTGCGCGATTTTGGGCGCCGGCGTCCTGGTACTGCCCGGGCAGGTCGCCTCGCTCGCCGGCCCGGCCTCCCTCCTGGCCTGGGTCTTCAGCATCGTCCTGTCGGTGCCGCTGGCTTTCACCTTCGCCCGCCTGGCCTCGGTCTATCCGGACGCCGGCGGTATCGCCGTCTACGCCGCAGCCGCTTTCGGCCGGGCGGCCGGTGCGGTGTCGGGCTGGTGGTACTTCATCGCCGGTTCTGTCGGCCAGACCATCGTCCCGCTGACGGCGGGGTACTACATCACCGACGCGACCGGCCTGCCCACCTCGGCCGCACCTGCCTTCGGCGCCCTGATCCTGGGCGCCGCAGTGGTGATCACTCTGGCCGGAACCCAGATCGGCAGCCGGATCCAGGTGCTGCTCTCCGCGGGAGTCTGCGTTCTGCTGACGATGGCCATCGTCGCAGCCGTACCGCAACTGCGGTGGGACGCCTACACCCCCTTCGCACCCCACGGAGTCGGCGGGATCGGCGTCGCGGTGGTCATCCTCTTCTTCGCATTCTCCGGCTGGGAGGCCATTTCGCACCTGTCCGCCGAGTTCCGGGACCCGCAGCGCACTTTGCACCTGGCCACGCTGATCACGCTGTTCGTCGTCGCGGTGCTGTATCTCGGGGTCGCCGTGGCCGTGGTGGGCACGAGCAGTTACGGCTCCCCCGAGCTCGACAACGTCTCCCTGGCCAGGGTGGTCAGCGGCCGCTTCGGTCTCTCCCCGGCGGTCGCTCTGGCCCTCGCCGCCACCGTCATCTGCTGGGGAACCACCACCGCATTCGTGGCTTCCATCTCGCGCCTGGGCTTCGCTCTGGGCCGCGACGGACTTGCGCCTCGGGCCCTGGCCCGGGTCAACCGCCGGGGTGCCCCCGACGTCGGCGTGCTCGCTGTGGCCGGGATCGGCGCCGCGGGGCTGGCCGGATCGGCAGCTTTCGGCTGGGGCACCAGCACTTTCGTGTACATCCCCTCGACGCTCGCGCTCACCACTTACCTGGTGGCGACGGCCGCTGCGATCCGGCTGCTCCCCGGCCGTCAGAAGATCCTTCCTGCGATCGGATTCGTACTCATCCTGGCCGTGACTCCCTCGGCCGGCTGGCATCTCGTCATTCCGGTCATCGTCGCGGCAGCGGCCCTGGTCTATCAGCGGCAGAAAATTTAGGACGCTTGTGAGCCCCGACGCGCGGCTCTCACCTGTGTGAGTACGGGCTTCCGCTCAAGAACCCGGGTCTACCCTGGCGTAGGGTCCGAGCATGGCCTCCTGGCAGAGCTATTCGCAGACGGAACTCGACGAGCAGTACTCGCCCAGCAGTCGCATCGAATCCCTGACCACCTATCTCGACGAATACGCCGAACGCAGCCGCCGGGCCCGGATCTCCCTCGATCACCGAGCCGACCTGCCCTACGGCCCGGACCCGGCCGAGCGGCTCGACCTCTTTCCCGGGCCGGGCACTGACTGTGCCCTGATGGTCTACGTGCACGGCGGCAACTGGCAGGCCCTCAGCCGCAAGGACTCGGCCTTCATCGCCCCGGACGCACACCGGGCCGGCGTCGCGTTCGCCGCGCTCGGCTACGGCCTGGCCCCCGGCACTCCCCTGCCGAACATGGTGACCTCCATCGAACGCGGCCTGACCTGGCTGCACGAGAACGCCGCGGCCCTGGGCTTCGACCCCGGACGGATCCACGTGGCCGGATCCTCAGCCGGTGCCCACCTCGTCGCGGCCGCCGTCCTCACCCGCGCCACGCCCGCCGCCGGGTGCGTGCTGCTGAGCGGCATGTACGACCTGGAACCGGTGCGCCACAGCTACGTCAACGACGCCCTGCGCCTCGACGCCGCGACCGCCCACGCCCTGAGCCCGATCCGGCACCTCCACGCCGACCGGCCTTGGGTGATCATGGCGCGAGGCCTGAACGAGACCGACGAATACGCCCGCCAGCATCAGGACATGGCCCGCGCAGTGAATCCGGCGACCCACCTGGTGGTGCCCGGCCGCAACCACTTCGACCTGCCCTACGACCTGCTGGCGCGGAGCACCGCGCTGGGCGACGCCGTGCTGGCCTCGATCCGCTGAGCAGTCCTCGTATCGACGATACGGCTCGCGACTACCGTCGATCCAGAATCGTGCTACGGTCTTCGTATCAAAGGAACGAACCAGTCGTACCGTCGATACAGCCAGATCGGAGTGCATCATGACCGACTCCCCCCAGGTCGTCCTCATCACGGGCGCTTCCAGCGGCTTCGGCCTCCTGACCGCACAGTCCCTGGCCCGTGCCGGGCACACCGTCGTCGCGGGGATGCGCGCCACCACCGAGCGCAACGCTTCGGTCGTCGCCGACCTGGCCCGACTGGCCACCGTCGAGGGCCTGCGCCTGAGCGCGGTCGAACTGGACGTACAGTCCCAGGCGTCCGCCGACGCCGCCCTCGCCGAGGTGAGCCGGCAGCACGGCCGTCTTGACGTCATCGTGCACAACGCCGGTCACATGGTCAGCGGACCGGCTGAAGCCTTCACCCCCGAGCAGCTGACCGCCCTCTACGACGTCAACGTCGTGGGCACCCAACGGGTCAACCGGGCCGCCCTACCGCTGCTGCGCGAACAGGGATCGGGGCTGCTGGTCTGGGTGGGCAGCTCCTCCACCCGCGGCGGGCACCCCCCGTTCCTGGCGCCCTACTTCGCCGCCAAGGCCGCCATGGACGCGCTGGCCGAAAGCTACGCCGGCGAACTCGTCCGCTTCGGCATCGACACCACGATCGTGGTTCCCGGAGCCTTCACCTCCGGGACGAACCACTTCGCCCACGCCGGGCGCCCCGAGGACCAGGCCACCGAGGCAGCGTACGGGCCGCTGTACGGGGAACTGCTGGGCGACCTGCCCCAGCGCCTGGCCGCCCTGGTCCCAGCCGACGCCGACGTACAGTCCGTCGCCGACGAGATCGTGCGCGTGGTCGATCTCCCCGCAGGCCAAAGGCCTTTCCGCACCCACGTGGACCCCAGCCGGGACGGCAGCGAAGTGGTCTCGGCCGTCGCCGACCGTATCCGCGCCGAGTTCTACCGCCGCGTCGGCCTCGAGAGCCTGCTTCCCTCGAACGCCGCACTCTGAAAACCCGTCCCCAGAAAGAGAAGAGAACAGCCATGCCCTTCGCCAACCTCAAGGTTCCCGCCGACACCCTCACCCCGGAGTCGAAGAAGAGACTCTCCGACGCGGTGGTCGAGGCCTACGTCTCGGTCTACGGCGAGCGCGCCCGGGCCACCACCCTCGTGCTCGTCGACGAGGTCGTCGAGGGCGGCTGGAACCTCGGCGGAACGATCCTGACCGCGGAGATGCTCGGCCGCAGCTGATCGGCGCCCGTCCCGCCTCCTGTCGTAGCGGGTCAGGCGCAGGTCGCCACCTCCGCCCAACCCGCTACGAGCCGGTCTCCTCCGGGCCGATCACTGGGCCGACCGCCCGGACGACCGGCTGGTCGCCGAACGGCCCGAAGAGATGGAGGATCTCGACGGCCGTGCCGTCCGCAGGACCGAACCAGTGCGGCTCGGCCGTGTCGAACTCCGTCATCTCGCCCGGCACCAGGTGAAATTCACGTTCGCCGACGATGAGGCGCAGCTGTCCGGCGAGCACGTAGAGCCATTCGTATCCGGCATGCGAGACCAGCTGCGGTTCACGCGGCGCCAGAACCTGTTTGAACACGCGTACCCGTCCGGGATAGCGGGTCAGCGGCACCAGGACGCTGCCGTGGTCGCGGCGCTGCGGGGTCAGGTGCGTGCGCGGGTCGCCGGTGGCGGGTGCGGCGACGAGCTGGTCCAGGGCCACGCGCAGCGTCTGGGCCAGAGGGATGAGCAGGTCGAGGGTGGGCCGGCGGCGGCCGGTCTCCAGGCGCGAGAGGGTACTCACCGACAGGCCCGTCTGCTCGGCCACCGACTCCAGCGTCAGTCCCCGGTTCTGCCGTACTGAACGCACCCGTGCGCCGATGCCGTCCAGGATCTCCTCCACACTCACGTCCACCATTTTGCAGTTCTCGCAAATTCCGTCGCCACGGCCTCACCCTCGCTCGCACGATGAGCCACCTCATCCGCTCCGACAGACGGTGACTCGTGACCATTTCCCAGCAGGTCTCCCCGGTATCCCCGCCGCTCAGCACGAGGCGGCGCTGGACGGTGCTGGCCGTGTGCGCAACGGCCATGTTCCTCATCGGCCTCGACACCACCATCGTCAACGTGGCCCTGCCGGACATCGGCCGTGACCTGCGCACGGACACCCGAGGGCTGCAGTGGACGGTCGATGCCTACACGATCGTCTTCGCCGGCCTGCTCATCACCTCCGGTTCGCTCGCCGACCGGTACGGGCGCCGCCGGGTGTTCCGGACCGGCCTGGTGATCTTCGGTGCCGCCTCTCTCGCCTGCGCGCTCGCCCCGTCCCTGGAGGTCCTGATCGCGGCGCGCGCACTGCAGGGTGTGGGCGCCTCGATGCTCAGCCCGGTGGCGCTGGCCATCGTGGTCAACGCCATGCCCGAGCCGCGGGAACGGGCCCGCGCGATCGGGATCTGGGCGTCCGTCTTCGGGCTCAGCATGGCTACCGGGCCGGTCCTGGGTGGGGCGCTGACCACTGCGCTCGGCTGGCGGGCGGTGTTCTGGGCCGGGGTCCCGATCGTGCTCGCGGCTCTTCTTCTGGTGGCGCTCGTCGTGCCGGAGTCCCGAGGTCACCGGCACCGCCGCCTCGACCTGCCCGGCCAGGTCCTGCTGATGACGTCGATCGGCCTGGGCGTCGGACTCCTGATCGAGATGCCGCGACTGCACCACGCAACCGCTGGGCTGATCGCGGGCCCCCTTCTCCTGGCGGTCCTGGTCCTCGCCTTCGTCCAGGTCGAGACCCGCCGACCGCAGCCACTGATGGATCCGGCCCTGTTCCGCAGGCCGGCGTTCGCCGGCGCCGTGGTAGGCGCGGCGGCGGTGTTCGTCGCACTGAACATGACCCTGTTCCTGAACACCTTGTATCTACAGGAGACCCTGGGCTGGTCGGCGGCACGGGCCGGGGCGGCGACGCTGCCTCTGGCAGTGGGGGCCACGATCTGCGCGCCCATCGCCGGGACGCTGATGGGCCGGCGCGGGCCCCGAATGCCCTTGCTGCTGGCAGGCGGGTTCCTCGCCGTGGGCGGGCTGGGTCTGCTCCTGGCCGGCGACCGGGAAGGAACCGGATGGGCCCTGCTCGCCCTGGCCCTGGTCGGGATCGGGATCGGCTTCGCGAACGCTCCGCTCACGACGACCGCGGTGACCGGTCTGCCGAAGGAACGGGCGGGTGTGGCAGGTGGAACCACATCGGCGGCCCGGCAGGTGGGCGCGGCCATCGGGATAGCTGTCGGTGGGAGTCTGGTGGCCGATGTCGACGCGGCGGGCCTGGCGGCGGCCTCCCGCCCCGGGTGGATCATCGTGTCCGGTTGTGGGCTGGTACTTGTCGCTGTGGCTGCGCTCAGCGCACAGTCCCCTGGGCGATCAGGGCGCGGGGACGAATAGCCGCCTTGCTGAGGCATCAACGGCGGCCCGCACCAGACCGACGTTTTCAGGTGCCCGCGTCCAACCTTCGTCCATGTTTTGTTGATCGTACCCTGTTGTGCTGATCGGCATGAACGACGCAGTGATCATTCCCCCGGCCGCCCTGGACCTTCTGACCAGCCAGGTGACCGGTCCCGTAGCTACTCCTGCTGACCAGTCGTACGGCGATGAGACCTTTGCCTGGAACCTGGGTTTCCCGCAGACGCCGGCGGTGGCGGTCGGCGCCACCAATGCTGCCGACGTGCAGGCGGCCGTGCGCTTCGCCGCCGTCCAGAACCTGCCGGTGGCCGTTCTGGCCACGGGGCACGGTGTGATGAGCACAGCCGACCAGGCTGTACTCATCAACGTGCGCCGGCTGAGGAGCCTGCAGATCGATCCGGAGGCGCGAACGGCGACCGTGGGGGCGGGCGTCGAGTGGCAGGAGGTGGTCTCCGCGGCCGGTGCTCTCGGCCTGGCGCCGGTCAGCGGTTCGGCCCTGAACGTGGGGGTGGTGGGTTACACCCTCGGTGGTGGCCTCAGCCCGGTGCTCGGGCGTCGCTTCGGCTGGGCGGCCGACCACGTGCGTGCGTTCGACATCGTCACTGCGGACGGCGAACTGCGCACGGTGACCGCGCAGAGCGAGCCCGACCTGTTCTGGGCCGTGCGCGGGGGCAAGTCCAACTTCGGAGTGGTCGTCTCGCTCACGTTCTCGCTGATGCCGGTGCCTCGGTTCTACGGCGGTGGCCTCTATTTCGACGCCGAGCGGGCAGATCCCGTCCTGAGCGAGTTCCGCCGTCTGGCCGGTCTGGAGGACGACCGCGTCAGTGTCTCCTTCGCTTTCCTGAGGCTGCCTCCGGCGCCGTTCGTACCCGAGCCCTTGCGCGGAAAGGTTATTGCGCACCTGCGCTTTTCCCATCTGGGTACCGCCGAGGAGGGCGAGGCGCTGCTGGCGCCGGTACGGGCTGCGGCGCCGGCGCTCATTGATCTGGCGCAAGAGCGTCCGTACACCGAATATGCCGTGGTACACAATGATCCGGTCGATCCGCTGCCGGCCTACGAGCGCACCACCATGCTGACCGGATTCCCGCCAGAGGCAGCCCAGGCCTTCGTCGAGACCGCGGGCGCAGGGGTGGACACCCCCGTCCTGGTCGCCGAGATCCGCCGCCTGGGCGGGGCTCTCGGCCGAGAGCCCGAGGTGGCCAATGCGATCGGCCATCGAGACGCGCCGTTCACCCTGTGGTTGGGAGCAACCGGTGCTCCGGGGGATCCAGCGGCGATGGCGGGCCCTCTTGACGCGCTTCTGGATGCCCTGGCGCCGTGGAAGCATCCTGGGGCGGTACTGAACTTCCTCAGCCCGGCCGATGCAGACCCGGCGCAGATCGCGCAGGCCTATTCCCCGGCCGTTCACGAGCGGTTGCTCGAGTGCAAGCTCAAGTACGACCCGCTGAACCGGTTCCGGGTGAACCACGTCCTGATCGCCGGTTGAGGGCGAGGCCGCCGTGATTTCCCTCGACCCCGATGTCTCCTCCCTCGTCGACGCCTACCGCACGTGCGAGTTCGCCACTCTCGGGCCGGACGGCACGCCACTGGCCTGGCCGACCCTCACCCTGCGGCAACCGGACGGCTCGTTCGTGATTACCACCACCCTCGCCTTCGCCCAGAAGGCGGTGAACGTGCGCCGGGACGGCCGGGTGGCTCTGTTGTTCTCCGACCCGACCGGCAGTGGCCGGGACCTGCCGCCGCAGGTCCTGGTGTCCGGCTCGGCCCTCAGCCCGGAATCGGTCCTGGTCTCTCCGGAGGGTCTGGAGGCCTACTGGGCGATGGTCTTCGCCCGTCAGCCGGGCAACCGCGCATACCTGCGCGGGCCCATGCGCCGGCTGATGGACTGGTACTTCGTCCGGCTTCGGATCGACGTCGAGCCGACAGCGGTCACCACGCTGCCGGCCTTCCGACCGCAGAAACGGGCCAGCATGTCAGCGACAGGCCTGGTCGGGGCCGAGGCCCTGGCCCAGGCTCCCTCGGCCGTACTGGGGGCCCGCGACCGGTCCGGGGCGCCGGTGCTGTTCCGCGTGGAGGCCGTTGCGGACGCTCCGGCCGGTGGATACCGCGTCGACGTCCCGGCCGGTATCGAAGCCCTGGACGGGCCGGGCAGTCTGCTGATGCATCACCACGACGAACTCGTGGCCGGACAGGCCAACGCCCTGGTGCGTGGGCGCCTGCAGACAGACGGGACGGGACGACGGCTGTTCGTGCCCGAACGGGTTGTGGAACCCATGCGGTTGCGCACCCCGCTCGACCTCCTGCGCCTGGTCAGGAGGAACAAGCAGGCGACCCGCCGCTATCGGGACCGGCGCGGGATCAGCCCGGCCCCGGTGCAGTGGGACCGGTTCCGCCACCTGGCTGGGTAGGCCGTTGCTCAGGCCGGGGCGCACAGCCGATCGCTCGCGTGGTCGGCCTGCACCCGGGCCACCTCCCGCGCCCCGTCGGTCGCATGGGCCAGGCGCATCATCACGGTGCGCACGACGGGGTCGCTCAGGCGGTAGTGGTGCTCGGTGGCGCACTCTCTGAGCAGCGAGACGTCGATGCAGGCGGCCGCCGCGAAGAACACCTGGTGCACCGGAATCCGCAGGAGGTCGGCGATCCGGGCAGCGGAGTACTCCTGGTCGGGCAGCAGCCCCAGCATCCGGATGATCCGCGCCGCTTCCGGGTCCAGCACGCTGTAGGTGCGCTCGACCGGCGCCGCGAGCAGGTCGCAGTCCGCGTGGCCGGAGGAGAAGGGGTGGGCCATCTCTTCACGCATGTTCTGGGTGATGGCCGAGACGTTCCACCGGGGCAGGTCCCGTACCCGCTGGGCGAAGACCCGCACCGCGAGCGCGTACCCACCGCTGAGGGCCGCCAGCTCCCGGCAGGCCTGCGTCTCCTGGGCCACGCGCTCGGGCCCGGCGACCGCGGCGAAGAGCTCGAGGCTCTCCGAGGGGCTCAGGGGCTGCAGCCGGACCCAGGTGACGTCGGCCATGCCGTGCACCTGCCGCAGCGAGGTGAACAACAGGGCGGCTGAGGGAAGGGCCTGGCGAAGGAGCTGGAGCTGCTCGAGCGAGCTGACATTCTCGACGAGCAGCAGCAACCGCTCGCCCGACGCGAGTGTGTTCAGCTCAGCCGCCCGGGCCTCCCGGCCGGGCAAGGCTGAGAGATCGGCCCCCAGGAGCCGCAGGAGCTGTTCCAGCACCCCGTCCAGTCCTCCGGGGCCGGCCAGATCCACGTAGACCTGACCGCCGGAGAACCCCGGAGCCAGACGGTGGGCGGCAAGGACGGCCAGCGACGAGCGGCCCGAACCGCCCATCCCCACGATCCCCGCCACCGCGCCCGGGCCGGTCAGCGCCGACTCCAGCTCGGCCAGTTCTTGTCGGCGCCCGACGAAGTCGGCCAGGACCACGGGCAGGTAGGTCACTTGCCGTGCGGGGGGTCGCGCGGGGACGTTCTCGTCGTCCCGCAAGATCTGCTCCTGCGCCGTGTGCAGGGCCGGGCCCGGCGAGAGTCCCAGTTCTTCGCGCAGGAGATGCCGCCCGGTGTGGAACACCTCCAGTGCCTGCGCGCGCCGCCCCTGGCGGTGCAAGGCCAGCATCAGCAGCGCCCGGAGGTCTTCGTTCAGGGGGTTCTCCTGGACCAGGCCGGTGAGGTCGTCGACCTCCCGGGCGCTGGGTCCTGCTTCTCGTAAGCGGGACCGGATCAGCGCTTCGGTCGCGGCCACGCGCAGGTCGTTGAGACGCACCCGCTGGGCCTGCGCCCAGGTTCCCGGTACCCCTTCGAGGGCTGGGCCGGACCAGGCGGCCAGGGCATCGGCCAGGACGGGGATCGGGTCGGCAGCGCTGCCCGTGACCTGGTTCAGCGCGGACTGGACGTCCCAGGCATCCACCCGCAGGCCTTCGTCGCGCAGCGCGTAGCCACCGGCGACCGCATCGATCCGGGCGCTGGTGCCTTCCAGGAGGCGCCGCATCCGGGAGATGTAGGTCCGCACCGTTCCCAGGGCGGTGGCCGGCGGCTCCTCGCCCCAGACCACGCGGATCAGTTCGGTGATCGAGACTGCACGGCCCCGGGCCAGCAGCAGGGCGCCCACCACAGCCTGCTGCTGCGGCGAACCGGTTGCGATCTCCTGCCCACCACGCCACAGACGCACCGGGCCCAGAACGGCAAAGCGCAGTTCAATGGCCTCTTCAGTCGTCACCGGAGTCCTTTCCGAACCGATCGCCCTACCGGACCCGATACTCTAGCTGACGATTCGAGAGGTCGAAGCACCCTACGGGAGAGGGACTTTCGTTCTCCTTCCGGACAGGCGAAGACGCCCCCGGCCGCAGGGCCGGGAGCGTCTTCGAGGGGGATGGATCAGGAGATGCTGGAGGCGCTCAGCGGGTTCGCCGGGGCCTTGATCTTGACCTTCGCGTTCCAGGCGGTGTAGGTGAAGCGGCCTTCCGGGTGCGTGTAGGCAGCCAGCCGGTTCGTGCCGTCAGCGGCGATCACGAGCGTGCCCTGGATGCCCCGCTCCTTCAGGCCGATCGTCTTCTTGTAGCCCTTGACCTTCTTGCCCTTGACCTTGACCAGACCGCTCTGCGGCCCGGCCAGGGTGAACACGTCCTGGGTGTAGGTCTTCCACGAGGCCAGCTCGAAGGCGTCGTCCAGGCCCTCGCCCCGGCCGAACTCGATCCAGCGCCCGGCCAGCTGCTCCTTCACCGACTCGTCGCCCTCGGCGATCTGCTCGAGCATGTCCTTGCCCGGCTTGAAGTAGCCCTTCTTCTTGCTGACCAGGATCAGCTTCATCGAGCCGTCACCGGGGGTGGAGAGGCTCCCGGTGGCCTTGCCCGCCTTCGTGATCCGCAGGTCCAGCTTGATGGTGCCGCCCGGGTCCTTGATCGTGGCCTGGACGCGCACCGTCTTGGCCTTCTTGGCCTTGGCGCGGGCGGCCTTGAGGATCTGGATCGGCGTCCGCGCGGCGGCCGAGTAGGCCGCGGCCTGCGCTCCGGTCGGGGCGGCAGCCTGGGTCAGGGGCGCCGAGACGTTCTGGGCGGTGATCGCTTGGGCGCTCTCGCCACCGGTTCCGGCGAGCAGCACGGCAGCGCCGAGCACAGCGGCCGCGGTGGCGGTGAAGAAGCGGGTGTGGAGAGGTCGCGAGTTGTTCGCGGACATGCGATTCCGTTCGCTGAGTTCGAAGCGTGCCGGCAGGACGCAGGAGGCACGCTGACGCGGCCCGGCATCCTCCCCGGGCGCCGCGTCAGCTTAGAATCACCTGTGAATCGGTGCAGGGTATTTCCTGAAGTCGGGGAACCGTTCTCAGGTACCGCTCAGGTTGGTGGGCCTCGAACGCGGATGATCTTCCCGGCCGGCGGGCACAGCAGGCTCCCTGGCACTACCGTCTAGCAACATGTCCCAACGCGTCGTCGTCACCGGAGCCGCCGGCAAGCTCGGCCGGGCTGTCATCACCGACCTGGCCGCCCATGGGTGGGACGTCCTGGCCGTGGACCGGGTGAGTGTTCCGGGCTGGAGCGGGGATTCGCTGCGCGCCGACCTGACCGACTACGGGCAGGTGCTGGAGATCGTCTCCGGTGCCGTCGACGAGCGCGGCCCCCGTCCCGAGGCCGTTGTCCACCTGGCCGCGGTCCCCGCCCCCGGCCTGATCCCGAACTCGGCCACGTTCGCCAACAATGCCCCCGCGACCTGGAACGTCTTCAACGCGTGCCGGGCCGCGGGCGTCCGCAAGGTGGTGTGGGCCTCCAGCGAGACCGTGCTCGGCCTGCCCTTCGACACCCCTCCCCCGTACGCGCCCGTCGACGAGGAGTACCACCCCCGCCCGGAGTCGACCTATTCACTGGTCAAGACGCTGGAGGAGGAGATGGCCACGCAGTTCTGCCGCTGGGACCCCGAACTGTCGATGACCGGCCTGCGGTTCTCCAACGTCATGTACCCCGAGGACTACGCCGCCTTCCCGGCTTTCGACGCCGACCCGCAGCTGCGCAGGTGGAACCTGTGGGGCTACATCGACGCCCGCGACGGGGCCCAGGCCGTCCGGCGCTCGCTGGAGTACCGCACCCCGGGACGCGAGGTGTTCGTGATCGCCAATGCCGACACGGTGATGTCCCGCTCCAGCGCCTCGCTGATGGCCGAGGTCTTCCCGGACGTGGAGATCCGCAAGGAGCTGGGCGAGCACGAGACCCTGCTGAGCATCGACAAGGCACGTCGCGTGCTGGGTTACGAGCCGGAGCACTCCTGGCGCGACGAGTAGTGCGTCACCTCGCGTTGCCCGCCCGCAGCCAGGAGATGTAGTCGGCTGCAGCGGCTTCGGTGTCGTACTCCGGCTCGAAGCCGGTGTCCTGGCGCAGGCGTGTGATGTCCAGCCAGGCGGTCGGCTGCGGGCCGGCTGAGGGAAGTTCGGCGTCGAATGCGGGCTCGGCCGCGCGGATCGCGGCGATGACCTCGGTGTTGCTCGTGGCGCGACCGGAGGCGACATTGTAGGTGGAATGGTGCAGTTCTTCGGCCAACTGAAGCAGGGCCAGGGCGCGGCCGGTGTCCTTGACGTACATCAGGTCGAGGGAGTCCTCGGCACGGGCGGGACGGGCGAGGCCGCTCAGGTCGGGCTCACGGCGCAGGGCGGCGCCCTGGACCAGGGACGGGGCGGCGAAGAAGGGGTCGGGCAGATGGCCGCCGGGGCCCCAGGTCCCGGAGATCCGGGCGTTGACGATCTGCACGTCGGTCGTGTTCGAGAGGTGCCCGGCGACCAGCTCGGTGATCTTCTTGAAGGTCGGGATGGCGTGGGTGAACTCCAGCGACAGCGGCTTGTCCTCGGTGAGAGCCCCCTCGCCCGGGGTGCCCATGTAGACGCCGATGGTGCTGGCGGTGACCACCCGGCGCACCCCCCAGGCCTGCGCGGCCCGCACGATGTTGAGGAACGACTCCAGAGACTGACCGAAGGAGTCGATCGGGTCGGCCCCGCCGTTCACCCACGGCAGCGAGACGGCCAGGTGCACGATCCCGGTGATCGGGTACTTCTGGCCCACCGCGAGCAGGGCCTCGAGGTCGGAGACGTCGGCCTGGACGGTGTGCACGGGCAGGCCGGCCAGGTGCTCGGGCAGGGCGGGACTGCGGCGCTGCAGCAGGACGCACTCCTCACCGGCGTCGGTGAGGGCGCGGACGGTGTGGGAGCCGATGAAGCCGAGGCCGCCGGTCACGAGGATCATGATGATGCCTTTCGCTTGATTCCTGATCGTCAGTGTTACTGACGATCAGGTTAGGCGTAGAATCCGGGTCATGTCCAGCGAAGCCCACCCGACCGCCGATCCGCACGACGTCCTGGCGTATCTGCTCAAGCACGTCACTGCGAAGCTCACCACCGCCACGGATGCCGCGCTGGAGCCCTTCGGGATCGACAGCAAAGACCTCGGAGCCCTGCGCGTCCTGGCCCACCAGGAGCCGAAGTCACAGCTGCAGGTGGCGCAGACGCTCAGCATCGACCGGACGACGATGGTGTCGCTGCTGGACGCCCTGGAACGCAAGGGCGTGGTGACGCGCAGGCCCGACCCGACCGACCGCCGGCGCAACGTCGTCGAGCTGACGCCAGAAGGCCTGAAAACCTTCGACGCCGCGTGGACGGCGTACACACAGGCCGAGAACTCCTTCCTGACCGGCCTTGATCCGAATGCGGCCGGCCAGCTGCGCCGCACGTTGCGCACTCTGCTGCAGGACTGACCCCAGGGCGGGTGGCCACCCGAAAGGTTCGGCGCAGCCACCGCCCCGGGACATCTCAACGGCGCGCAGTCAGCGCGCACCCCGCCCGCTTCAGGTCCAGCGCCGAGAACTTGTTCAGACACTCCGCGATCTGGTGCGCCTGCTGACCGTAGCTGCGGCCCTCACGAACCGTGATGGCCCCACCGGGACCCACCTCGCACGGGTTGCTTTCGGTGCAGCGCTCACCACTGTCGTTGTGCGTGTTGTTGATCCCCAGCACAGTGCTTCCGTCCAGGGACACCAGCGGCGAGCCGGAGTCACCGGGCCTGCTGGTGCAGGCCTCGCCGAGGGTGTAGCGCACCGCCTTGTCCTGCTGCCAGCCGGCTTCCCGCAGGTGCGGCACCACGGCCTCGACCGAGCAGGTGGGACGGGCCTTCTGGTTCAGGAACGCGAAGGAGTCGCCGGCCCGCAGCGGGCGGGTGGTCAGGTCGAAAACCTTCGCCCCCTCGGTGCTGAGCCGGGCGTAGGTCTTGTCCAGCCGGTACAGGGCCACGTCGGTGCCGGTCATGGTCGCATACACCAAGCGCTCGGCCCGGGCGCCGGCCTGGGGGTATCCGGCGGGGTCGGCGATGACGACCGGCGTGTCCAGTCCGGCGGGCCGATCGACCAGGGCCTTGCCCCGCGCCGGCCGTGAGCCCGCCACGCAGTGGCCGTTGGTCAGCACCAGGGCCTTGTCCTGCGGCCGCGCGGTGCGGGTGCGCACCACAGCCCCGCGGCAGTCGCCGACCTGGGCCGCGCCCTCCATGTTCGGGATGACGCTGTCGGCAGGCACATTCGTGCCGTTGGCGATGCCACTGACCCAGTCGTGGTTCTTGGAGACGTCGGTGTACATGACCGGCAGGTCAGCGCCCCGGATGCCGGGGCCGATCACTGTGCCGGCCAGGACCCAGTCGCCGTCGACGTGCATCAGGGCGGGGCCGCCGGAGTCCATGTTGCCTACCCCGACGGCCGGTTCGCTGCTGCCGATGTACAGCGGCAGGGTGCTGCCGTCGTCGTCCCAGCACTGGGCCAGGGGCTGGACCAGGGTGTCGGCCTGGTGCAGCTTGCTGGGAAAGCATGTCCGGTCGTTGAACTCGCCGAAGCAGTCCGGCGAAGTGGCACCCCAGCCCAGGATCCGCACAGCAGTTCCGTCCGCCGGGGTAGCGGTGGACAGCGTCACCGGTTTCTCCTTCACTGCGCGCTTCAGGTGCAGCAGCGCCAGGTCCTCCCCGGCCAGGTCGTACCGGTTGTGGCGTCGTAGAACTTGTCCACCTCGACGAGCTCGCTGCCGGTGTCGGTGTTCAGCGATCCGACGCGCACCTTCCAGCCGCGCGGCGCTGCCACCGTGGCTCCGGTCGGGGTGTTGGCACAGTGCCCGGCCGTGAGCACCCACTGCGGGGCGATCAACACACCACCGCACCGGTGCCCGTCGCTGCGGGGCGAGTCGTACTGAACCGACGCCATGAACGAATAGGGCTGCCGAGCTTCGGTACTGCCGATGACCGCGGCTGCGGGACCGGTACTGACCAGCGCCCACCCCACAGCCATGACCATGGCCAGGCCGCCCAGCACGATGATCTGTATCCGTCTGCTCATGGCCAGGGAAGCTAACGACGGCGGGGTTTCGCCAGCGTAAGCAAGATCGCAGATGCTGACGAAACCCTCCCCGGATTCGCGAGAGCCTCGATGACCGTGGTGAGGGCGGGCCAGGGCCGCGGGAGTGTGCGTGTTCGGAGTCGGGTTGTTCCGTCAGAGGACGCAGGTGTGAGCACCCTCGCCCGCTCAGGCCTTACTCAGGTCCAGGATCAGGCGCCCACGTATGCCACCCCGTTCGACGAGTTCGTGCGCCCGCACCACCTCGTGCATGGCCAGCACCTCGCTCAGGACCGGACGGATCTGCTGCTGCTCGACGTAACGGGTGAGCGCATCCAGGTCGGCCGCTGAGGGATTGTCGGTGAACGCCCGGGTCCGGGGCACGAGTACCCCGAGGAAGGAACGCAGCAGATGATCCGGATCCAACGCCAGGGTGAACTGCTTTCACGACGACCTCCGCATGGCCTTCACCCCCTTGCACGGGTGAGGCGGTGGAGAGGTTCACTCAGCTCCCGCTGAGAGCGGCGAAGATCTTCTCGTACCGCTCCTTCGGGTCGAGCGGCAGCCCCGACTTCACGAACTTGGCCCAGTCGTCGGCCAGCACCTCCTGGGTACCCGACTCGATCGCATCCAGGCCCGCGCCCGCCAGGTCGGCCACCGGGACCTTCGGCGCCTCCAGGCCCTTGCTCATGTCCGTGTCGACCAGGCCCATGTACACGCCGACCACGTGCGTGCCCTGGGGTGCGAGTTCGAGGCGCGCGTTGTCGGTCAGGCTCCACGCTGCGGCTTTCGACGCCGCGTAGGCGCCGGCTCCGGGAAGGGTGAACCAGGACAGGGCGGAGACGACGTTGAGGATGGCGCCGCCGCCGTTGGTCTTGAGGATCGGTGCGAAGGCACGGGTCAGCAGCAGCGCACCGTAGAAGTTGGTGTCCATCTCCCGCCGCACGGCCTCTTCTTCTCCCCCGATCAGCGACGTACCCGTGGAGATGCCGGCGTTGTTGATCAGGACCTGCACGTCACCGGCGCGGCGAGCCGCAGCCTCGATCTGGCCGCGGTCGGTGATGTCGAGCCTGATCGGCTCGACGCCGTCGGCCTGGATGGAGCTCTCGTCCCGGGCGGCGGCGTAGATCTTGCCGGCTCCGCGCTCCTTCAGGAGCCTCACGAACTCGGCACCGATGCCCCGGTTCGCTCCGGTGACGAGCACGACTGCGTCCTTCAGCTCCACGGCAGTTCCATTCTGTAGCGATCACTATTGATGTCAGGGACGCTACCACATTCCATAGCGATCACTACGTTATGATGGGTGCATGGCCGGCCGACCCCGAAGCTTCGATCGAGACGCAGCCCTGGCGGCTGCCGTCGAACAGTTCTGGCGCGAGGGGTACGACGCGACGTCGATCGCCACGCTGACCGCGGCCATGGGCGTGTCGCCGCCGAGCCTCTACGCGGCGTTCGGGGACAAGCAGCGTCTGTTCGAGGAAGCCTCGGCCGAGTACTTCCGGCGCACGTGCGAGGGACTCGACCAGGCGGCCGAACTGCCCACTGCGCGCGAAAGCATCCGGCGCATACTCGACGACACCGCCCACGCCCACACCGACGTCCAAACGCCTCCCGGTTGCCTGATGCTGACCGAGCCACGGCTCGCCGCCCAGCGCGAGGAGCTGTATAAGCGGCTCGTGAGCCGGCTGGAGCGCGGTGTGAAGGACGGCGACCTTCCGCCCGACACCCCGACCGGCCGCCTGGCCTCGTTCCTCGTGGCGATCCTGCGCGGCATGTCAGGCTGTGCGCGGGACGGCGGCACCCTTGAGGACCTGCAGGCGATCGCCGAGACCGCAATGGCGGCGCTTCCGCCCCAGGGCTGACAATTCGATCCCGGTCCGCACTTCAGAGAGCACGATGAACGCCCGATACTCGCGAGGTGGCGGATGCGGAGGTCGGGGCACAGAAGGCCGAGATTTCTGGCGAGGACGCGCTCCTGGCCGAGTACGAACTGCCCGAGGAGGCTCCGCAGGAGCAACTGCGGGCCATCACCCGGGTGGCGGCTGCCGTGTGTGGTACGCCCTCGGCGGTGGTGAACCTGCTGGGCGGATGCTTCCAGCACCAGGTCGGCTCAATCGGTTTCGACGGCGGCCGCTCCGATCTGGGCGACTCCATGTGCGCTCGGGCCATTTACGACCCGAATCTGCGCTACACGCCGAATGCCCAGCTCGAACCGGCTTTCCAGAACAACCCCTGGGTGAACGGGGTGCTGGCACAAGTACGTCTGTACGCCTCAGCGCCATTGCTGCTGCCGGACGGACGGGTCCTCGGAACATTGTGCGTCTTCTCCTCCGAACCGGGGCAACTCAGCGAGACCCAGCGCGCCGCCCTGGTCGATCTGGCCGACCAGGTCGTGACCCTGTTCGAGTTCGCCCGCGTCTCCCGGGAGTCCCAGCAGCTCGCCGAGGACGCCGAGCAGCGTGAGGCGCTGGTCAGTGCCGTCCTGGACACCATCGACGTGGGGGTCGTCGCCTGCGACCGGCAGGGCAGGCTGACGCTGTTCAACGGGGCCGCCCGCCAGATGCACGGCCTGGACGCCGATTCCAGCCTGGACCCGGAGCAGTGGGCCGACAAGTACAGCCTGTTCGCCGAGGACGGCGTGACCCCGCTGCCGGCCGAGGACATTCCGCTGAACCGGGCGCTGCACGAAGGCTACGTCAGCGATGCCCTGATGGTCATCGCACCCGCCGGCCGGCCCGCCATCACGGTGCGCTCGGCGGGGCGCACCCTGCACGGCGAGACGCTGGGCGTCGTGGGTGCGGTGGTGGCCATGACGGACGTGAGCGTTCTGCGTCAGCAGGCCCGGGAGCTGGCCAAGGCCAGGGACGCGGCCGAACATGCGACCCGCGCCAAATCCGCGTTCCTGGCCACCGTCAGCCACGAGATCCGCACACCCCTGAACGGCGTTCACGGGATGCTCGAGCTGCTCCTGAACGACGAACTCAGTGCCGAACAGCACGAACGGGCCCGCATCGCGCTGGCCAGTGCCCGCACCCTGATCGCCCTGCTCAACGACATCCTCGACCTCAGTAAGGGCGAGGCCAAGGAAACGACCCTCCGGCCGCGGCCCATCGATCCGGCGCACCTGGCCCATGAAGTGGCCGACAGTGTGCGGGGATCCGCGTACGTGAAGAACCTGAGCGTGGACCTGGTGATCGGCGGAGGCGTTCCCGCCCAGGTCGAGGCCGACCCTGACCGCCTGCGTCAGATCCTGCTGAACCTGCTGGCCAACGCGGTGAAGTTCACCTCCACCGGAGGGGTGAGCTTCACCCTGGACGTCCCCCGGCCCGAGCACCTGCGCTTCGTCGTCGCCGACACCGGACCGGGCATCAGCGCGCAGGAACTCCCGAACCTGTTCCGTCCTTTCCAGCAGGGTGCGGCCGGGGCCACCCACGGCGGCACCGGCCTGGGTCTGGCCCTGTGCCGCCAGCTCTGCGAGCTCATGGGCGCCACCATCGAGGTGGCCAGCAGCCAGCCCGGCGGCACCACCTTCACCATCGACCTGCCGGTGACGGCGATCTCCCCGACGACGAGCGAGCCGGCCCAGAGCGCCGCCCCTCAGCTCCCGCTGGTCCCACCACAGACGCAGAGC
Source organism: Kineosporia rhizophila (assembly GCF_021277265.1). Lineage (GTDB taxonomy): Bacteria > Actinomycetota > Actinomycetes > Actinomycetales > Kineosporiaceae > Kineosporia > Kineosporia rhizophila. The sequence continues at coordinate 67,369 of NZ_JAJSOH010000015.1, read as the reverse complement.
TCGGGGATCTCGTCCGCGAACCCACACACGCCGCGAGTCCTGCTGGTCGATGACGACGACATCGGCCGCCGGGTCGCGAGCGCCTATCTCGGCCAGCTCGGCACCGAGGTGACCACCGCCGGCGACGGGGCCGAAGCACTCGCCATCGCCCAGGACGGCCACTTCGACCTCATCTTCCTGGACCGGCACATGCCGCGCATGGACGGGCTGCAGACCAGCCGGGCCCTGCGCGAGAACCCCCGCACCCGCGACGTGTTCATCGTTGCGCTCACCGCCGCCGGGGAGGACCAGAAGGACGAATGTCTGGAGGCCGGCATGGACGACTACCTGACCAAACCGATCAGTCGCGCCAGCCTCGTGCGTCTTCTGGAGAAGGTGCGCGTCCCGGCACCCTGAGATCGCCCGGTCTGGATCAGCTCAGCGGGTCCCGCACCCGGAACGAACGGTCGGCGTGGAACTGCTCGGACCCGTCGTCCTGGTCCACCCACAGCTGCAGGTCACGGTGCCGCAGGAACCAGCCCGGATAGTTGGCGGCCTCGAAGGAGACCGAGTCCGCCGTCGACCCGGCGATGGCACAGAAGGTGGCGTCACCCCTGAACAGAGCGGTCCCCGGGTCCGGGGCACTGCGCAACCGCCACGACGAATGACGTAAGTAGTCACCGTCGGCCAGGCGGAAGGAGAAGCAGGTCGGGTCGGACAGACCCGCGACCACCTCGAAGGTGGCCCGCGCGCGAGCACTTTTCGCGCTCGTGGGCCCGACTTCGTCGATGATGGCGCCGGTCTCGCTGGTCGAGGCGTAGAAGCCACCCATGTTGACCGGTTCCAGCGAGACCGGCCCCAGGCTCAGCCGGCCCGCAGACACGGTTGCGCTGGTGGTTGCGCTGGTGGGCGCGCTCGTGGCGACCGGTGCCGCCAGCCGGGCGCGGGGGGTCGTGCTCGCTGGGGACGGCGTCGGCACCGGGTCGGTGACCACGACAGGGGGCGTGGGGGGCATCGGGGAGAAGTCCGGCCAGTTCGTGGTCGCGACAGCGGCGCCGGTGACGACCGAGCCGGTCAGGAGCACAACCGAGACCGGATGCGCGGCAGCCATCTGGAGAACGTGTGCGGTGAGGCCGGCCTTGCCCCCCGCAGCGGTGGCGGTGGTGGCCGTGCCCGCGGAGAACTTCCCGAGCATGCTCGTGGCCAGAGCGGCCGGAACCGGGAGCAGGGCCAGGCCCACCAGCAGACCTTCCGGAGCGATCAGGCCGTTCGCCGCGCCCAGGCAGGTGGGGCAGGTGCGGGTGTGCCGCAGGATGCGTTTGCGCCAGACCGGCTGGGGCCTGCCGTCCCACTTGTGCAGGACACGTTCGAGGTCGGAGCAGCGGGGCCGGTTCTCGACGGCCGCGGTGAGGCTGCGGGTCAGTTCGAGCTGGGCATGCATGCGCTGAACGCGCACGGTGGCGTGCGCGATGCTCACGCCCAAGGCGGTGGCCAGGTCGGCCCGGGTGAGCTGGCCGGTGGCTTCGAGCCACCACAGCGACAGCAGGGTCTGGTCGTCAGGGTTGAGCCACTGCCGGGCCCGCACCAGCTGACCACGCTGATCGGCCACCTGGAGATTGAGCACCGTGGCATCCTCGAACTGCACGGCCAGCGCCGCTTCATCCTGGGGCACTTCGTCCAGGGCCGCGGTGCGGGCCGTCTGCCTGCTCCAGCGATGCTGATGCGTGCTGATCTGGCGGATGGTGATCGCGGCCAGCCAGGCCCGGAAGCTTTCCGGATGGTTCAGCCTGGGCAGTTCCCGCAGGGCCCGCAGCATCGTTTCCTGAACGACGTCGTCGACCTCGGGGCTGCCGCTCAGGGCCCGTCGAACGATGGTGTAGACGAACGGCAGTCGCGCGTCGAGCAGCGCTTCCAGGGCTCGTCGGTCGCCGGCCTGGGCCGCGACGACCCGGGCGGTCTCATCAGGGTGGCTGGTCTGCATTTCCATGTCGCTGTCGGTCGGAGCGGCCGGGCCGCGCGCCGGTGGGGAACTGACTCTGAACGAGGGCGTTGGTGGAGTCAAGCCGCGGTGGTCACCGGACGCCTTGCGACCACTGCGGGAGCGGCCGTATAACAAGAACTCAGCACATTCTTTCCACCGCCGTGTCCGTACCGGCACCGACATTCTCTTAGTCAAGAATTGCTGAACTCAAGAGCAAGAAAAATGGACGACCGGACGGGCACCCAGCCCAAAAATTCTTTCGAGAAGTTGTTATCTCGAATACCTGCGACTGGTCGCCGCCGCGAACTCGATACGCCGGACCACCTGCCGGAAACCTTTTCTCAGGCATGTGTATAAACACTTCGCACCCACTCTGATCAGGCATGATGTCACGAGGAGCGATCTTCTGATCATGAGCGCGCTTGTCTGGGCGAAAGGGCTCTGCCAGCATTGAATTACGCCGATCCGGACCCGGACCGCAAAGGGGACCATTGCATCCGGATCCCTTTGGCCCAGGTTAATTCTTGTCCTTCGAGTGACCCGCGCCGCCCCGTAGGTCGTCGACCGCCGACCCTTTTCAGCTCCGAGAGGCACCCAACTCATGACCGTCACCGTCCCAACCGACCGGACCCCACGCGTCCATTGGTGGAAGGCCTGTGTGGCCACCGCAGCCGCCGCTCTTCTGGGCGGGGTGACCCTCGCCGTCGCCGCGCCGGCCGAGGCGGCCACCACGCTCGGCGCCTCGGCAACCGCCAAGGGCCGCTATTTCGGCGTCGCCGTCGCCGGTGGCCGGCTGAGTGACTCCACGTACAACCGGATCGTGACCACGGAGTTCACCTCCCTCACGGCCGAGAACGAGATGAAGTGGGACGCCACCGAGCCCTCGCGCGGCTCGTTCAACTACACCCGGGGCGACCAGATCCTGAACAAGGGCGTCGCCATGGGGGCCAAGGTCCGGGGCCACGCCCTGCTCTGGCACTCCCAGGAGCCCGGCTGGGCGCAGTCGATGTCCGGCAGTGCCCTGCGCAGCGCCGCGATCAACCACGTCACCCAGGTCGCCACCCACTACAAGGGCAAGATCTACGCCTGGGACGTGGTCAACGAGGCCTTCGCCGACGGTGGCAGCGGCGCCCGCCGCGACTCCAACCTGCAGCGCACCGGCAACGACTGGATCGAGGCCGCGTTCCGCGCCGCCCGGGCCGCCGACCCCGCCGCCAAGCTCTGCTACAACGACTACAACACCGACAGCATCAACCCGAAGTCCACGGCCGTCCTGAACATGGTCAAGGACTTCAAGGCCCGCGGGGTGCCGATCGACTGCGTCGGCTTCCAGTCGCACCTGGGCACCAGCATGCCCGGCGACTACCAGGCCAACCTGCAGCGCTTCGCCGACGCCGGTGTGGACGTGCAGATCACCGAACTCGACGTGGCCCAGGGCTCCAACCAGGCCGGCACCTACGGCGCCGTGACCAAGGCGTGCCTGGCGATCTCCCGGTGCACGGGCATCACCGTGTGGGGTGTGCGTGACAGCGACTCCTGGCGCACCGGGGAGAACCCGCTGCTGTTCGACAACTCCGGCAACAAGAAGGCCGCCTACACCTCGGTGCTGAACGCCCTCAACACCGGTACCAGCACCGGCGGGAACACTGGCGGCAACACGGGTGGCGAGTCGTCGGCGATCGACACCAACGCGTCCTACGTCCTGCTCAACCGCAACAGCGGCAAGGCCCTGGACGTGTACAACCTCGCCACCGACGACGGGGCCCGGATCGCCCAGTGGGCCCGTAACGACGGTACCCAGCAGCAGTGGCAGTTCGTCGCCTCCGGCGACGGGTACTACCGGCTGAAGTCCCGCCTGTCGGGCAAGGTTCTGGACGTCTACAACTGGTCCAAGAACGACGGCGCCCAGATCGTGCAGTGGGGCGACCGCAACGGCGCCAACCAGCAGTTCCGCATCGAGAACATCGACGGCCACATCCAGCTGATCAACCGCGACAGCGCCAAGGCCCTGGAGGTCAAGGGTTCGGCCAAGACCGACGGCGCCGACGTCGTGCAGGCCGCCGACACCAACGCCGCCAACCAGCAGTGGCAGCTCGCCCGCGTCGGCGCCACCACGACCCCCGTCACCACGAGCCCTACGGCCGGGTGCACGCTCCCGTCGACGTACCGCTGGACCTCGACGGGATCACTGGCCAACCCGAAGTCCGGCTGGGCCTCGCTGAAGGACTTCACCACCGCCCCCTACAACGGCAAGCAGCTGGTCTACGCCACCACCCACGACAACGGGGACAAGTGGGGTTCGATGGCCTTCAGCCCCGTCTCGAAGTTCTCCGACCTGGCCACCGCCACCCAGACCCCGATGAACTCGGCCACGGTCGCTCCCTCGCTGTTCTACTTCGCGCCGAAGAAGATCTGGGTGCTCACCTACCAGTGGGGCCCGACCAAGTTCTCGTACCGAACCTCCTCCGACCCCACCAACGCCAACGGCTGGTCGGCCGCCCAGACCCTCTTCACCGGCAACATCACCGACTCCGGCACCGGCCCGATCGACCAGACCATCATCGGTGACGGCTCGAACATGTACCTGTTCTTCGCCGGCGACAACGGCAAGATCTACCGGGCCGCCATGCCGATCGGGAACTTCCCCGGCAGCTTCGGCTCCAGCTCCACCGTGGTCATGAGCGACACCAAGAACAACCTGTTCGAGGCCCCCCAGGTGTACAAGGTCCAGGGGCAGAACCAGTACCTGATGATCGTCGAGGCGGTCGGCACCAACAACCGGCGCTACTTCCGCTCCTTCACCGCCACCAGCCTGAACGGCAGCTGGGCCCCGCAGGCCGCCACCGAGAGCAACCCCTTCGCGGGCAAGGCCAACAGCGGCGCCACCTGGACCGACGACATCAGCCACGGTGAGCTGATCCGCACCAGCGCCGACCAGACCATGACGGTCGACCCGTGCAACCTGCAGCTGCTGTACCAGGGCCGCTCCCCCAACTCCGGCGGCGACTACGGCCGCCTGCCCTACCGCCCTGGGCTGCTCACCCTGCAGCGCTGAAACCCCCTCTCCAATCCGAGTTCATGACCTTGCCGGTCCGTGCCCGCGGGCGCGGGCCGGCAAGGTCAGCCAGAGTCAGCCAGGAAGGCATGAAATGACGCACGACCAGAACCGGACGAGCGGACGCAGACTTCTGGGTCGCCGAACCATCCTGACCACGATGGGGGCGGTACCGGCCCTCGGCGTGGCAGCCCTCGTGGTGGGCGCCAACCAGGCCTCGGCCGCCCCCGCAGCCATCAACCCCGCAGCCCGCCGGCAGACCATCCGGGGCTTCGGCGCGATGACGCACGCGGCCTGGATCGGTGACCTCACCACGGCGCAGCGCGATACCGCGTTCGGCTCCGGCGAGGGCAAACTCGGTTTCTCCATCCTGAGAATCCCGGTGGGCGAGAAGGAAGCGGACTGGAGCCGTGACCTGGCCACCGCCAAGCGGGCAGTCGCACTCGGCGCCATCGTCTTCGCCTCGCCGTGGAACCCCCCGGCCTCGATGACCGAGACCTTCACCCGCGGCAGCCAGACCAACGCCCGTCGTCTCAAGGCCGGCTCGTACGCCGCCTACGCCAAGCACCTGAACGACTTCACCGTCTACATGCGCAACAACGGGGTTGAGCTGTACGCCATCTCGATGCAGAACGAGCCCGACTACGCGCAGGAATGGACGTGGTGGACCACCGCCGAGATTACCCGCTTCCTCCGTGACCACGCCGGTTCGATCAGCACCCGGGTCATCGCCCCGGAGTCGTTCCAGTACACCAAGTCCCTGTCCGACCCGATCCTCAACGACGCTGCGGCGCTGGCCAACGTCGACATCCTCGGGGCGCACCTGTACGGCACGCAGTACTCGAACTTCGCCTACCCCCTGTTCAAGCAGAAGGGAGCAGGCAAGGAACTGTGGATGACCGAGGTCTACTACCCCAACAGCAACACCAACTCGGGCAACGCCTGGCCCGAGGCCCTGGACGTGGGCGAGCACATCCACCGCGCCATGGTCGACGCCGAGTTCCAGGCCTACGTGTGGTGGTACCTGCGGCGCAGCTACGGCCCCATGCTCGAGAACGGGCAGATCAGCAAGCGCGGCGCTCTGATGATGCACTTCGCGCGGTTCGTCCGCCCGGGGTATGTGCGCATCGACGCCACCGCGAACCCGGCCTCAGGCGTCCTGGTTTCGGCCTACCGCAACGACAACACGGTCGTCATCGTGGCCATCAACAAGAACACCTCCGCCGTGAGCCAGCAGTTCGCCCTGGCCAACAGCTCCACGTCGGGCAGCGTCGCGAACTGGCTCACCGACGCAACCCGGAACGTGGCCCCCCAGGCGGCCCTGGCCATGTCCGGCGGTTCGCTCACCGTCTCGCTCCCCGCCCGCAGCGCCATGACTTTCGTGGTGCCCCTGGGCACGACCCCGGTCGCCACCCCGAGCACCGGTGCCGGCGCCAGTGAGACGTACAAGCTGGTCAACGTCGCCACCGGCCTGGTCCTCGGCGTACAGAACATGTCCAAGGCCGACGGTGGCCTGGCCGTGGTGTGGAACGACGCCGGCACGGCCGACCACAAGTGGGTCAGGGTCACGGACGGCACGGCGTTCCGGTTCCGTAACGCCCACAGCAACAAGGTTCTGGGCGTACAGAACATGTCGAAGGCCGACAGCGCCCGCGTTCTGCAGTGGGACGACAACGGCACCGCCGACCACCGCTGGACCCTGGTGAGCAACAGCGACGGCTCGTACCGCATCCGCAACGTCAACAGCGGCAAGGTGCTCGCCGTGCCCACCGGCTCCAGCGCCCGGGGCACTCAGGTGGTGCAGTACTCCGACAACGGCAGCGCCAGCCACAACTGGCGCCTGGTCAAGGTCAGCTGACCCACGTCTGCTCCGGACTGCTCTCAGCTGGGCGGTCCGGAGCAGACGGCTACTGACTGCCGGTGAGGACGGCCTCGATGAGATGCGGCCCGGGGGTGGAGGTCGCGGCCTTGAACTGGGCGGCCAGCTCCTCCACGGTGCCGGCTCGGGTGGCGGGTACGCCCATCCCCTCGCTGAGGGAGACGAAGTCGAGGTGAGGACCGACCAGGTCGATCATCGACGCCGCCCCCGGCCCCTCAGCCCGGGCACCGACACGTTTCAGTTCGGCGCGCAGGATCGCGTAGGAGCGGTTGTTCAGGATGACGGTGGTGATGTCGAGGCGCTCACGGGCATGGGTCCAGAGCGCCGAGAGCGTGTACATGGCGCTGCCGTCCGCCTCCAGGCAGACGACCGGGCGCTGCTGGCAGGCGATGGCTGCTCCCGCGGCCAGAGGCAGGCCCTGACCGATGGCCAGGCCGGTCAGGCCGAGCACGTCGTGCGCGGGGGCTCCGGCGAACGCATCCGGCAGAACCTTCAGACCGGACGTGATCGCCTCATCGACCACGATGGAGTTCTCGGGCAGGAGGGCCGCCAGGACGTAGGCCCAGTTGTCCGCGTCCAGAAGCCCGGTGGGCAGATCGATGTGCTTGGGGGCCGCACCCCTTGCCCGGACGTCAGGGGCAAGGTCAGCGGCCAGGGCCTTGAGCGCGGCCGCTCCACCGCCCAACTGGTGCACCTGCGCTCCCGCCGGGGTCAGGCGCCCGTCCTGACCTGGATAGGCGAAAGACGTTACCGGCGCGCCGGTCTCGACCAGGATCAGGTGCTTGACCCCGTCGAGCTGATCGGCAACCGTCTCGGCGCGATAGCTGAGGGGCGTCACCACCGGCACTCCGGCGCCGCGGCGTAACCTGGCCGGCCACGTGGGGCAGAACAGCTTCGACTTCGTGGCCTGGGCGATGCGGTCGGCAGCGGCCAGGCCCTCTTCGCTCAAGGCCGAACCGTTCAGCAGGAACGCCACCGGTTCACCACTGCTCAGCACGTGCGACAGATCGGGCACCGCGGCCGGCCTGGTCCGGGCCGTTGCCCGGCCGCCCGCCTGGGCACCGTCGGACCAGGACACGTCGGCCGGGACGATGAGGGTGGACACCCCACCGGCCTCGATCGCTTCCACCACCGCGGGTCCCAGCGCATCGACCTCGGTCGGGCGCCCCACCCACGACGACACCGTGCTCGCGGCCGACTCGATGTCGGACTGCAGGGGCGAGTCCAGCGATTGGTGGCTGGCCGCGTGGTCTCCGACGATGTTCAGCACCGGGGTGGCCGCCCGCCGCGCGTTGTGCAGGTTGGCCAGACCGTTCGCCAGCCCGGGCCCCAGATGCAGCAGGGTCGCTGCCGGGGCACCAGCCATTCGCCCGTACCCGTCGGCCGCGCCAGTGGCGACACCTTCGAAAAGGCACAGGACCGCACGCATGGACGGGTACGACTCCAGGGCCGCGACCAGGTGCATCTCCGAGGTTCCGGGATTGGCGAAGCAGACCCGGACGCCGTTGTCGATCAGTGTCTGCAGCAGTGCCTCAGCGCCGTTCACGATCTCCTCACGAGCAGTTCGAGTTCCTGGTTCACCTCACGGGCCTCCTACGAAGCCTTCCGGCTGCGCAGGACAGGCAGAACGAGTACGGCCCCCAGCACCAACAGCGCGGCCAGTCCCTGCAACACAGGTCCGAAACCGTGGCTGACGCCCGCGCGCACCAACTGCGGGCCGAGGCTGGCACCGATGAACATCCCGCAAGCGTAGAGCGCCACCGCCGCACCGGTGCTCTTCGGGGCGAGCGCGGTGATGGTCTGGACCATGGCGGGGGCGGTTGCGGCAACGGCGGCGACGAACACGAACAGGGCCGCTCCCAGCCACACCACGTGCGAGCCGAGCAGAGAGGCAGCCAGCAGGGCAAGGGCCCCCACAGCCAGAGCAGCCACACTTCGCACCGGTCCGCGCAGGCGCTGCAAGAACGGCGCCGACGCAGCGACCATGACGAGGGCGGGCAACGAACTGGCCCGCAGGAGGAGAACAGCGCCGGTGTCCCCGGCCAGGGCAGGCGGACCGGCGATGGCAATGGCGGCGTACAGGCCGACGAAGGCACTCATCAGACACACCGTTGCCCCGTACACGGCCAGCAGGTGCGCTGGTCGCAGAAGAGCCGGCATGACGGCGAAGGCCTGGACCAGGCTTGTGTCGTGCTGATGCGGCCCGGGGCGCAGCACCCGCCGGGCGACGATCGCGCTCAGGGCCATGAGCAGGCCGTTGATGACGAACACGGCTCGCCATCCGGCCGCGTCGGCCACCGGCGCGACGGCGATCTGCATCACGATGGCCGAGGCCAGCATCGCGCTGGTGACACAGGTGAGGGCGAACGGCCGGCGCACGGGCGCGACGTGGTGCGCCACGTAGGCGAAGGCGGCCGGCGCGAAGGTGGCTGCGGTGACGCCCTGGACCGCGCGCAGAGCGACGGCCCAGCCGAGGGACGATGCGCTCGAGACCGCGATCGTGGTCAGCGTGCAGGCCAGCAGACCGGTCACGATGACGGCGCGCGGGCCGTGGCGGTCGGTCATCGGCCCGGCGACCAGGAACCCGGCGGCATAGGCGATCCCGAAAGCGGTCGTGGCCCAGGTGATGTCGGGTCCGGGTACGTCGAAGGTCTCGGACATCGGGGTGGTCAGCGCCAGTACCGCGTACATCTGCCCCACGACCAGCAGGCCGAGGAGGATCAGCAGCACGACCGGACCAGAGGTGGGCGGCTGGGCCTGGGAGTCTCCGACTTCCTTCTTGGTGACAGTCACGGCTTTCTCCTGGAAGGGCTACTGAGGTGCTGGCCCGGCGGCCCTGATCGGCCGCCGGGCGTCCGGGTGCGGATCAGCCTCGGGTCAGGCGGTAGCCGGCGTGGTGAAGCACACCGTCGCGGAACTCTCCGAAAGCCCAGAAGCCCAGATCGTCCAGGTACTCGATCCGGTCGCCCTGGATCCAGTAACACCCCTGATAGGCGTGCGGCCGGCCACCGCGGGTCTCGTCGTACCGGCCGTCGGACAGCAGCTCCTGGTGCAGGAAGCCGGTGTCGTCGATCCACATGCCGGCGTAGGCGTGGTCCTGATCCGACTTCACCGTCGAGCCGGTGGGCTCGACGGCCGGAAGATCGACCGGGCGTCCGTTCCACACCTGCACCTGCCCCTGCGCGAGGACGATGTCCAGGTGGCTGGGGCGATTGACCACGGGACCCGTGGGCGTCGCGTCGCTGTCGGCGATCCGCATCACCACGATGTCGGCCGGGTTGCCACAGGTCAGGGTGCCCGCACCGGTGCCTGCCGGGGCGGTGAAGTCGGTCTGCGCAGGCATCACTACGCATCCTGCGCAGTCGATGACCAGCATGTTGTCGTCGGCGGCGGCTGACAGCAGCCCTGGCCCGACCCCGACGATCAGGGAACCGCCCAGCAGGACGTCCGCCTGCTCCCAGTCCCCCATCAGCGGGTTCCTGGTCAGAACGGTCCCGCCGCTGAGCAGCAACGGCTGCGACTCGGAACCGGTGGCCTTGAGCACAGCCTGGAGAACTTCGGCGCTTCGCGACTTCTCCACGGACATGAACTTCTCCTGTCTTCCGAAACTGTTACTCCTCAGGCGCTCTCGTGGTCGAGGAGTTCGGCGTAAACAGATCTTGACCGAGTTCGGCAGGCCCCGGCCAGGTCGTCGCTCTCCCTGGGAGCGCCGCACCCAGGGACAAGATCAGGCCGGAACCAGGGCGGGCTGAACCCGATCGGCGACGAGCCCGTGGTGTGGATGTGAACGTCCAGGATGTACACGGTCCGGCCGGGGGTCCGGTTCCGGGCATGACCGCCCGGTGGCGGGTGCTGTTCCGACCGGTAGGTACCGAACTGTGGCGGGAGGGCAGGCTCCTGCGCATCGGTGTCGGACCCGCCATCCCGTGGCCGATGCAGCGGATCGAATGGCTGAACCGCGACGGGTACAGCTGTGTGGTCGACTTCAGCAGCGACGGCATGACCTTCTCGGGAGTACGCACAACGCCCGACGGTCAGAACGAGGAGCTGCAAGGCCTGGTCCACGGCCCACCGCCGGTACCGGAGTCAGTGCGCGCCGCCTGGCCGGCCTGGCGAAGACGCCCCGCCACCGACGGATGGACGTTCACGATCCAGACGGCCGACCACCTCTGGCGCGCCACCAGCGACTGGCAGATCCTCCTTGACGACGGCATCGCCGCCCCGGCCTGGATCGGCTGGGAGGACGCCTCCGGCAGCAGCGGCGAATGGGACCTGGCCGAACCGACCCCCCGCGAGCATCCCGTCACCATCGCCCGTGTGGAGGCCGACGCCGAACACGTCGCGGCCGGGGAGGTTGCCGCCAACCTTCTGGAACCGGGCCCGTCCAAGTGGTTCGCGGACCAGCCCACCGGTGACCTCGTCCTGCTCCTGGGCGGCGCCGACACGGTGACCTCGTACGAGCTCGTGAGCGGCGACGATGCGCCCGACCGGGACCCCGGCGAGTGGCAACTGCTGACGCTCGAGGGCTCCGGATGGAGTGTCCCGTTCCGTCCGGAGCAGTGGCGACTCGTCGACAGCCGGTCAGGTGAGCACTTCGACGGCCGGAACACCGCTCGCCACTTCGTGGTGGCCCAGCCCGGCGAGGCCGGCCGGGTCTACCGGCTGCGGATCACCGGCAACGCCGGTTCCGGGCACCTGCAACTCAGCGGGTTGCGACTGTTCGGTCTCGACGCACCACATCCGGACACGGTGAACGGATTTCGCGAGCCTGCTGGTGGGCCCCGGCTGTTCATGCGCGGATACGCCGCCACTCAGCCGGCCCGTCACCTGGTCCCGACCGATCCTGCCGGGGGCCGGTGGGAACTGGAGCGAGCGGAGTGGGAGAGCCCGGACCCGGCCGCCCCGGTGGGCCCAGTGACGATGGACGAATGGGCAGTTCTTCTCGACCGGTTCAGCCGGCTGGGGCCGGTCGAGCTCGGCCCTCCTGCCACTGAGGAGCAAATCCTGACGCTGGAAGAAAGACTGGGTACACAGCTTCCCCCCAGCTACCGCAATTTCCTGAAGGTCAGCAACGGCATCGCTCAGGGAGGCACCTTCTGCCCGCCGGTCCTCCCGTTCGGGAGCGTAGGCTGGTTCCGCGACATTCACCAGGACATTCACATCGACAACATCAACGTGAGCACCGACCTCGACGACTGGACACGGGTCTTCGGCCGGAGCCTGGCCGTCACCCCCCGCGATGACGGCTGGTACTGGTTCCTCGACCCCTTCACTGTCGATGAGCGCGGCGAATGGCGAGCTTTCCGGTGGCGCGACGGCGACGCCCTCCCTCCTGAAGCCGTCGCCGACTTCGAAGTTCTGCTCGCCATCTGTCAAGCACTCGCAGACGCCCGGTCCGCTACCGCTGGAGGGTGTCCGTCGCCGGCCGGACGTTGTGGTTGACGCGGAACCGGTTGGCCGGGTCGTGACGGGCCTTGACCGCCGCGAGCTCGTGGTACAGCTCGTGCCCGTAGACCTCGCGCACCTGCTGCCCCGTCTGCGCCTCGTCCGGCGAGAGGAAGTTGGGCAGGGAGCGGTCGTGCCTCCACGGCCCGACCGCGACGATGAGGTCGTCGAGCGCAGCCTGCAACATCGAAGCCTGCTCGGGGCCGCCCACTCCGAAGGCGAACAGCTGGAAGGGAAGCCCTCGGGTCGAGACGGCGTCTGCTGCTGCCGGGGCCTGATCCAGCTTGCCACCCAGCGCGCGGATCTCGGCGTGGACCAACGGTGACTGTGAGTCCGGGCCGAGCACTGCCACCAGGGCGTCGACGGTCTCGGCGGTGATGCGGCTCAGGCCGGTGCTGCGGTCGAAATACGGGATGGCCTGGGGTGGGTCGGCGTGAATGGTGCCGGCCAGCATATACGGCATCTCCTGCAGTGTGTCCAGAACGATCGGGGCCGCAGCGCGCAGCGGAGCAAGGATCTTCTCGGCAGCTTCGGTCTCGCCGAGCGACGAGAATCGCACGTGGGTCACGAACTTCCCCTGAAGCACGGGCGGCAGCGCCGGGTCGGCCGGGAGGCGCTGGATCGCGATCGACGACGACATCTCCTGCGGCAGATCGGTGACCCAGCGGCTCCAGGCCCCGAGCACCTCACGCAGGGCCTCGCCCGGGAAGTAGAGACCGCCACCGTAGAAGCTGGACAGCGGAACCAGATTCGTCTCCACGGCGCAGACCACGCCGAAGTTGCCCTTGCCCCCTCGCAGGGCGAAGAACAGGTCTGGATGCCGGTCGCGCGTGACCATCCGGAAAGTGCCGTCGGCCAGAACCACTTCCAGATGGGTGACGTGATCGGAGGCGTAGCCGTGGCTGCGGCCCAGGACCGGGCTCTGACCGCCGCCCAGGAGGTAGCCGATCGCACCGACGGTGGGGCTGGAGCCGGAGACCGGGGCCAGACCGTGCCCAGCAGCCGCCCGGATGACGTCGTCCCAGGTGGCGGCGCCTTCGATCCGGGCGGTGCGCCGGGCCGGGTCGATGTGGACGTGGGACATGCGGCCCAGGTCGATCAGCAGGGCCTCGTCGGCAGGGCGGGCCACGCAGTGCCCACCGCCCCGGACCGCGACCGGCAGGTCGTGGATCGCGGCGAAACGCACAGCGGCCGCCACATCCCGCGGGCCGGTGGCCCCGACCGCGATCAGCGGCTGCAGCGGGCTCATCAGATTGTAGGTGCGACAGTCGTTCTCGTAGTCGTCACTCCCGGGAAGAGAGACCGGGCCTTCCACCTCGGCCACGAGGGCGGGCAGATCGGCGAGCGGGGAGGTCATGGGTGGTGCTCCGTTCGGTCAGTCGCGGTCGAGGTGGACGATGGGCATGCGACGCGCGGTCATGGTGCGGTAGCCGGAGAAGGCCGGGTTCTGGGCCACGACCTGAGCCCAGAGCGGTTCGTAGTCCTCGTCTCCGGCGATCTCGGCGTGTGCCGTGAAGGTCTCGTAGGTGTCGCCGTCCCACTGCTCGACGCCGACCCGGGGCTGAGCGACGAGATTGTGGTACCAGGCGGGGTGCTGCTCTCGGCCGGCGGCCGAGCCCACCACCGCCAGGCGTCCTCCCAGGACGAACTTCACCACCGGCCAGGTGCGCTGCTCGCCGCTGCGGGCGCCGGTGGTGGTCAGCAGGAGCAGGGCCGAGCGCGGGAAGACCCCGCTGAGATTCTCCCGGCCCGCCCGGAAGTCGGCGATGACCTGTTGATTGTTCGCCACCTCGGCGGCAAGTCCCGTCATGGTGTTCGTCCTCCGTCCTCGCACACGCGGTGATCGCCTGCCCACCCTGGGTTCTCGGTGGGGCGGTCGGCGATCATCGTCTGCTGCCCGCCTGGTGAGGAACTTGCAGAATGCCGGTGGCCGGCTGGTGGAGAGCGCGCCGGTGCTCAGCCGACCTGTGTTCTGATGTCCGTGTGCCAGATGCGACGCTCTTCCGCCTCCTGGGTCATCTCGAGGTCGTCCGGGACGGCCGGCCTCTCGACCTGGGCGGGCCGAAACAGCGAACCGTGCTGGCCGTGCTTCTGCTGGAGGTGGGGCGGGTCGTCTCGGCAGCTCGCATTGCCGATGCGCTCTGGGGTGAACAGCAGCCGGCGACGGCCACCGCGACCATTCAGGGATACGTCTCCAAGCTGCGCCGAGCGCTGTCCGAGGCTGAGGCTCCTTCCATCGTGCGGCGTGCCCAGGGTTACGTGCTGGAGGTGCCCGACGGTCAGGTGGACGTGGCCGTGTTCGCGGCCCGGGCCCGCGAGGCCCGCACGGCGGTCCAGAGCGGTTCCTGGGACGCCGCGGTCGCCGCGGCTGAGCAGGCGCTGGAGTTGTGGCGAGGTGTCCCGCTGGCCGACTTCGCCGACGAGGAATGGGTCCAGGCGCCGGCCGCCCATCTGGAAGAGCTCCGGGTCGAGTGCACGGAGAATCTGATCAGGGCCCTCCTGGGCGCCGACCGGGTCACCGAGGCCCTGGGCCACGCCGGCGTCCTGGCGCTGTCCGCGCCGTTCAGCGAACGGGCAGCCTGGTTGCGTATTCTGGCCGTCCACCGGGCCGGGCGCCCGGCGCAGGCGCTGGCCGCGTACACCGACTTCACCGAGACCCTGACCGCCGAACTGGGCCTGTCACCCGGCCCGGACCTGACCGAGCTGCATCGGCGCATGCTGCGGCAGGACCCGGGTCTGCTGGTCTGGCCCCGGGAACGGACGGACTGGGCGGATCCAGCGCGTCCCCGGGGTGGCCTCGTCGGACGTGATCACGAGCTGTCGCTCATCGACGAGACGCTGAAAGAGGCTCTGGACGGCCGGACCCGATGGCTGGCCCTGTCCGGGCCCGCGGGAATCGGCAAGAGCAGGCTCGCCGACGAGACGGCCTCGCGGTGGCGGGCCGAGGGCGCACGGACGATCCGGGTCACCTGCCCGGAGGACGACGGGCTGCCACTGTGGTGGCCGATCAGGGAACTGCTGCGGGCGCTGGGAGCGGACGCCGAGGGCGTCCTCACCCCTCCAGCGGGTGCCGAGGCGGATGCCGCCACCTTCGTGGTCGCCGAACAGGTGCAGACCGAACTGGCCAAGGCCACCGCATCCGGGGCACTGCTGATCCTGCTCGACGATGCCCAATGGGCCGACGCAGCCTCGCTGCGCTTCCTCACCAACCTGGCCACGACGTCCATGATCGAAGGGCTTCTCGTGGTCCTGACCGTGCGCGACCGTGAGGTGCCCGCCAGGACGGCACGACTGCTGACGGCCGTAGGGCGGCATCCGGGCGGGCGCCATCTCGCGGTTCCCGCGCTGACCGCACTTGAGGTGGCCGAGCTGGTGGCCGAGGTCAGTGGCCGCCCCCTGGATCCGGGCGAGGCCCGGCAACTGACCGAGCACACCGGCGGAAACCCCTTCTTCGTGCAGGAGTTCGCACGCCTGCCGGCCTCCCAGCGCGGCGCCGGTCAGGTACCGGCCGGTGTCCGCTCGGTCGTCACCCGCAGGCTGAGCTCGCTCCCGCCTGGGGTGCTGGACCTGCTGCGCGCCGGCGCCGTGATCGGCGACCCGATCGGCCTGGACGTCCTGGCCGCCGTGGCCGAGACCGACATCGACGCACTGGCCGACGTCCTCGACGAGCTCGTGGCCGAAGGGCTGATCGTCCAACTGTCCGGCGGTTACGGCTTCGCCCACGGTCTGCTGCGGGACGAGGTCCTGCTCGGCACTCCGCCGGTGCGCCGCCAGCGCCTGCACGCCAGGGTCGCCCGGGCACTCGAGAGCACTCACCCGGTCGACCAGGCCCGCAGGGCCACCCATATGACGGCAGCCCTGCCGTTCCTGGCCCCTGAACAGGTCTACCAAGCCTGTCGCGAGGCTGCCCTGGAGGCCGAGGCGCAGTGGGACTCGGACTCGGCCTCCCGCTGGTGGGACGCCGCCGTGCGGGTGTTCTCCCAGGTGCCGCCGCGGCCCGGTTCCGACACCGAGCGCGACGAACTCCTGGAGGCCCAGGTCAATGCCCTGGGCCGGGCCGGACACGACCAGCGCGCCCTGGACGCGGTCGACGCGGCCCTGCTGATCGCCGGGCGGCAGAACCACGCCCGGTCGGTGGGGCGGCTGGCCAGTGCCCTGCTGCGGACCGCGGGAGGCTGGCCCTGGGTGAGCTACGCCTCCGACCCGGGCCCACTCGTCACCCGGCTGGCGTCGCTGGAACCGCTGACCCGCGCCGATCCGGCGGCCCACGCGAGGGTTCTGGCTGCGCTGGCGGTGGGCAACTGCTACGACCCCGACCACTCCCTGCGCGAGCAGCTGAGCGCCCGGGCGATCTCGGTGGCGGAACAGGGCGGCGACGAGGACGCCCTGGCCGATGCGCTCCTGGCGCGGGCGGTCACCTACTCCGGCGTCATCACCAAGGTCGGGGAGGTGAAGGCCCTGCTGCTACGGCTCATCGGGCTCCCGCACAAGCAGGCTCGCCTGGACAAGGTCCTGGCTCACAACATGCTCTCCTGGGCAGAGATGACCCTGGGGAACATCGCCGCGGCCGAGGAGCACCGGCGCCTGGGCGTGGGCGGCTGCGACCTCCTGCGGCTGCCCGTGGCGCGCGCCCAGCTGCGCTGGGCCGAGGGCGCCCTGGCCCAGTGGCACGGCGACCACGAGCGCGCCGCATCAGTTTTCGAGCACGCCTACGAGCTGCACCGCAGCACCGAGCTCTACAGCAGCGGGGTGTACGACATCGCTATGACGGCCCTGCGCTGGGACCGTGGCACCTTCCGGGACGCATCACACCTGCGTGAACCGGATGCGACCAGCGAACCCTGGGACCGGCTGGGGCGATGCGTAGCCACCGGGCAGGCGGCCGAAGCCGGGCGGCTGATCACCGCGGAACTGAGCTCTGCAGGTCCGGACACCTGGACCACCTACGGCAAGCTGACCATGGTGGCCCATTTCGTCGCCGATCTGGGTGCCCGCGGCCATGCGCCGGCGCTGATTGCGCGGCTGCAGCCGATCGAGCACTGCATCGCCACCATCGGCCACGTCGGCGTGGTCGGGCCGGTGAGTCTTGCTCTGGCCCGGCTGCATCACCTGCTGGGAGACGACGGGAGCGCCCGGAGGCAACTGGCGACAGCGGTTCTCGTGAGCGAGTCGCAGGGCGGTGGCCCTTCGTTGCAGCGCTGCCGGGAGCTGGCCGCGCAGATCGCAGGCCCAGGAACGCCGCTCCCCACCTGCTGATCAGGGTGCATCAGCAGGTGGGGGTCGAAACCGGGCGGGCCTGCTACAGGCGGCGCCAGGTGTGGATGGCCGAGGCCTCGCAGTTGGCCAGCTGCAGCTTGGCCCCGTTGGCCGTGCTGGCACCGGCGATGTCGACGCACTTGCCGGACTGGGGATTGACCAGGTTGCGGTTGGCCGCGAAGACGAACTTCTGGGCCCCGGTACCGTTGCAGTCGGAGATCTGGACGGCAGTACCCACCGCCGTCGCCCCGCCCGCCACGTCCAGGCACTTGTTGTTCGAGGTCTTGAAGACGTTGTTGCTGTAGTTCCAGTTCTGGGCGAGGGTGCCGTTGCAGGTCCACATCTGCACGCGGGCGCCCCGGTCGAACTTGGCGTCCGGTACGTCCACGCACCTGTTGGTCAGGTTGTTGATCAGTCCCTGGCCGTTCTCGGCGGTCGTGGTGAGCTTCAGGTTGAAGGCGAACAGGGCCTCGGTGATCGGCTCGTAGAACTTGACGGACGTACCGTCCTCGCACTTGCCCCAACCGCCGGAGTGCACGCCCTGCGCCTGGTTCCCGCTGAGGTAGGGACCGCCGGAGTCGCCGGGCGAGGCGCAAGCGGTGGTGCGGTACTGCCCGGTGGCGATGACGTTCTCGGCTGACGCAGCGTCGGCGTCCTTGGCATACAGGAGGGTCTCGTCCCGGCCGAGCAGAATGCCGCACCGCCAGCCGGTGGTGATACCGGTGCGGCAGACCGAACTGCCGATCGTGGCCTCCTGCCAGCCGGCCACCTTCACGTCCGGGCCGCCGTAGCTGTTCACCAGCGGTCGCGACGTCCACTGGCTGTTGGTGCGGACGAAGGCGTAGTCGCCCTGGTCGGACTTGGCGGCGAAGGTGCCCTGGTCGATGCCGTTGTAACCCTTTACCGGCGTGCCCAGTTCCCCGCAGTGCCCGGCCGTCACGTACCCGCCCTGCACGGCGAACCCGATCGAGCAGGCTGCCCCAGGCACACCAAGAAGGTCGCCACCGCGGATGTCGTACTCCAGGCGCGGCTGTTCCTTCTGGACCACCACTGTGACCTCACCGGCACCGCTGGTACGGGCGAAGTCTCGGGCAGCGGCCTCGGCGCCGGGGGCCGCACGCACCACGACACGGTTGCCGGGCGTGTCCACGTACCAGCCCCGGATCTCGCCCGGGACCGCCTTGGCGGCATTGCGGTTCAGCGCCGCCAGCGACTCGTTCAGGTCGGCGGTGCTGCGGGTGACGACCTTGGGCTGGGCGCCCTCGGCACGCACCGTGGCCACGTCAGCGGAACTGGTGACCGCGACCGTCATCCGCGACTGACCTTGCGGGATCCAGGCCCCGGCGAAGCTCTCGCCCAGCCGGGCCTGCAGTCGCTGTTCGATCTGCGGAGCATCCGCCTCGGTGTGCAGTCGGTCGGTGACCTCGGCCGGACCCAGGTCGAGATCGCGTTGCATCGCCTTCAGCATGGCGGGGGCGACCTCGGCCGGACCAGGGTCCGAGATGGCGGCTGCCTGGGCCGGCACGGCGCACAGGGAGATGGCAGCGAACACGGCCGCAGCCAGAGCCGGCAGTGAATGTCGACGCACGGAAGTCCTTCCACGGGAAATACCGCCGCCGGTGGCGGCGAGCACCGTTCCTCACGGCCGGACGCTCACCAGGGTTCACCCGCCTTGGCCGAAGAGCTCCCGGAACACGGCTGCGGATTCGGGCATCGAAGTCAGCCGGTGGTTGCCGTTGTCGCCCACGTCGAGCTCGAAGTAGGCCTGATAGGCGACGTTGTTCGCCGGGTCGCTGATGAACTCGTGCATGCTCTCGATGAAGTACGGGTTGTCCAGGCCACCGTGCCCGTCGTTGGCCGTGCGGTCCCACAGACCCCATTCCGGGAGTGACAAGGGCTTACCGCGTCCGGCGGCGAAACCCGACCAGAACTTCAGGCCGAACCTGGAGTTGTAGACGTCGTTCCAAGCCGCTTTCTGACGCTCCAGACGGCAATCGGCCGGGCAGTTGCCCGGGTACGGGTAGGTGTTGTCGGCCCAGGAGATGTCGTAGACATCGACGCCCACGTAGTCGACATAGTTGTCGCCCGGGTAGAAGCGGGTACTGTCGTAGCGGCCACCACCGTTGCTGGGATTCCAGTCGAAGCGCAGGTTCTCACCACCGGGGACCGAGCGCATCGTGGTCACAATATGACGCCAGTAACCGATGAAGTCTTCGCGGTCCTGCGGGTGCCAGCGCCAGTTGCCGAGATTGAACTCCCAGCCGAGCCGCAGGATGGCGTCCTGCTGACTGTGCTCGACCAGGTTCTCCGCCAGCCGACGGTAGTGCTGGTTGTATTTTCCCTGCGCACCTTGGGCGAGGGAGACCCTGAGGTGCTCGGCCTCCGGCAGCATGGCCAGTCCGTAGACGACCCGGTAGTCGTGGTCCTGCCAGGCGCGTAACTGGTCGTACGGATTCGCGATCTCGTCCCAGGTCGAGCGCAGGGAGAAGTCGATGACGTAGTCGATCTCCTGCCCCGACCAGTCGGCGAACTCCTGGACGTCCTCGGGCGAGGTGCTGCGGAAGACGCCGGCTCTCGTGGTGGGTCCCGGGTTCGAGGCTGCCTCGGGGCCGGATGGGGCGACCAGTTCGCGGAACTTCTTCCCAGCATCCGTCAGGACCGACAGTTCGTGGGTGCCGTTCTCGGCCACGTCGAAGTCGAAGTAGATGTGGTAGGCGACGTTGTTCCTGGGGTCTTCGATGAACTTCATCATCTGCTCGACGAAGTAGGGGTTGTCACCACCGCCGTGCCCATCGGGCCGCTGCCAGACCCCCCATTCGGGAAGCGACATGGGCTTACCCATCGAGCGTGCGAAATCGGCGTAGGTTCTCAGCCCGAAAGTGCCGTTGAGCCTGTCGTTCCAGGCGACCTGCCGCCGGGCCTGGACGCAGGTCTGGTCACACCCCGGCGGAAGCGGGTACGCGCCGGCGGCCCAGGAGATGTCGTAGATGTCGACACCGACGTAGTCCACGTAGTCCCCACCCGGAAAGTACTGACGCGGGTCGTAGGTCTCTCCCCCGATGTTGGGATTCCAGTCGAACTGGAGCTTCTCGGCCCCTGGGACCGAGCGCATCGCCTTCACGATGTGCTGCCAGTAGCTGATGAAGTTCTCTCTGGAGTCCGGGTGCCAGCGCGACTCGCGAAGATTGAACTCCCAGCCCAGACGGAGGATGGAGTCACCCTGCCCGTGATCCACGAGATTCTGGGCCAGAGTCCTGAAGTGATGGTCGTACTCACCTCGGGCGCCGGCCGCCATGGTCGCGGACTCGTCCTGGAGCGGGAGCATCGCCACCCCGTAGACCATCCGGTAGCCGGAGTCCTTCCAGATGTCCAGGAGGTAGTTCGGGTACGCGATCTCCTCCCAGGTTCCCCGGGCGGAGAAGTCAGCCGCGTAATCGATTTCTCGTCCGGCCCATTCGCCGAACTTCGCCACCTCGGCGGGTACGCTTCCCTTGAAAACTCCTGTCCGGGCATGGCCTGCGTCCGGCTCACCGCTGGATTCGTCGGAACGCCCTGCAAAAATGAATGTTCCAGCCAGGACGGCAGCCAGAGCGATCAACGACACCACGATGGAACGGTTTGATCGACGGGACTTCTCCGCATCGTCTGACGGTGTCGCTGCCTTGCTCTCCCCGGGCTCCGGTGGGTCGACCCGCACAGGAACGGTGGGTTCGGTCGGTGGATGCACTGACTGCTCGGGCATGTTCTCGGCTTCCTGCTCGACTTTCCTTGCCCTTCAGTCACGTCAGCAGCAGGAGCATGGGTTCACCGAGTGATGTTCCTCCCCTTCCGGGCTTTTCGGCCGCGTCAAGGCCGTGGAGCACCGGTCGAAGGAACCGTCCACACCGCCTTGCCCTCGGCCGGGCGCTGGAGCATGCTCAGCACCCGGTGCAGAGCCACGTCGGAGACGTCCGGCTCAGAGTTCTTCGCCAACTGCAGGTGGTAAAGCAGTTCCGGTTCGGGAGCCAGGCCGTACCGTTCGAGGTAGTAGGTGATCGCGTCCGTCCAGACCCACCGGCCGTCAGTACGGAAGGTCAGCGGCACGACCTCAGGGCGCCGCGGGTCCATGACGTCCGCCATGGTCACCGCCGTGGTCAGCACGGGCAGGCCGCTGCCCAGGTACCGCAGCAGCAGGATCACTTCGTCCAGGTCGTCGATCCGCGGGTGCCCGTCGTCGAAGAGCGGGCCGCGCTCGGCGTCCACCGAGTCGAAGACCCGGGCCATCCGTACCGGGGCGGTGGGCTCGGACGTCCAGATCAGCGCTCCCCTTGCGCAGGCGTTGCTCTGATAGGCCGGCACCGGCGTGGCCTGGCCACACACCTCGACCTGCGGGTCCGGTTCGCCGGCCGCAGACAGGGCGGCCTGCAGTCGGGCCGTGACGGCAGGCAGGTCCCGAGGTGCGCTCTGAGGGCCCGTCTGGACCACGAAGACCAACCGGGGCGCGGGCCAGGGCGAGCCGTCGGCCGGGGCCCGCCAGGCCCGCCACACCGCGACCAGACCTCTCTCGGCCTGGGCAGCGGCGGCTATCGCACGGTCCAGTTCGTCGTGAGCCTGCTGCTCCCGGGCAAGGGTCAGGTCGATGGGCCCCTGAACGCCCCGGGGATCGCGGGGGTCGGTGGAACTGAAGATCCAGGACCGGTGACGGTCGGCCGGTTCCTCGAGTCGCTCCAGCGAGTCGATCAGCTCGGTATCCTGGCCGGCCGCGAGCAGCTGCGCCGCCATCAGCTCAGCGTCCTGGGCCAGGACCGGTACCCGGCCGGTGACGGCGGCGAAACCGATGGCCTGCGCCACGTCCACCAGCCCACCATCGGCCAGCCAGGCGCGGGCTTCGCAGATCAGGTCGTCGGGCAGCGATCCGGCCAGCCGCAGCAGCAGGGCATGCCATTCCCACAGCCCTGTGCGGTCGCCCTCCCTCGTCAGCCATTCCGGTCCAGCGCCGAGCACCCGCCACCTCCACCATGCCCACATCCCACCGGGCAGATCACCCGAACCGCCGGCTACCGATGACACGGAAATTTGGCTCGACGGGGTTCACCGGCCGGGCCCCGTGCCCTGGAGACGTCCATCACGGGTTCGGCCCGGACTCCACCACCCGCCGGTGTACGTCGTTGGGCAGGACGAGATCGACGACCGGCTGTCCAGACCAGCCGAACCGCAAGTGGACGCTCAGGACCTCCCGTCGCGAAGCGTGGTCGACGTCAGTTCGGCCAGTGCGGCCTGCGCGATCCGTGCCAGATCATCACTGTTTCCCATGTCTGCGTCGACAACTGGGGCTGGGCCCGACGGCGCACCGGGTTCCCGCGGCGCGCTCGTGGAAGCCCCCGGAGAGAACGGGGCCTGCAGCCCCAGCTTGCGAACGAGAGACCTGGTCAGTTCCACAGCCCGCCCGTACCGGTCCCCGGGGGTCGCCAGCGTCTCTGGCCCACTGTTACCCAGGATCGCAGCCACCACCGGCACTACTTCGACCCGCAAGCGGACCAGACGGCGGTCGTGACCCGCCTGCCGTCCGGCCGAGCCGATTGCCGGTGGAGAGTCGCCGGTGGCCCGGGCGACCACTTGAATAGCCATGCGATAGGCCATGTCTCGTGCCTGCGGGCCGCTGCCGAAGCCGGGGAAATCCACTTCCCCGCGAGGTGCGTTCTCCCACCACGTGTTCCACCAGTGCGGAGTGACGCTCTGCTTGACGGTGGCCGGCACGGCACCGAAGGCAGGCATCACCCGTAACGCTCCCGCCACATCGGCGATCCCCCACGCCCCCGGCAATGGCACCACGTTCTCGGTGGCCGCCCAGCGATGCCACGAATCGGTCTCGAAACGGCTGCGATCGGGCCCGGCCAGGTCGACGAAGTGGGCGCTGGGCAGCTGATCGCCGTACCGCTGCCGGAACGTGACCATGTGCTGGACTCCGACGCCGATGTAGCGAACCCCGCGACGGACGGCGTCGGCGGCGATCTCGCTCATGGCCTGGTCCCGCCAGGCCCAGAACATGGCACCCAGATCCGGCGAACGGTAGTAATTCTCCTGCTGCTCCTGGGTCAGGAAGGCGTCATCGAAAACCTTCCCGCGCAGGACCGCCTGCAGGGATTCGACGAAGGTTCGCAGAGCGGGGAGGAAGACGGCGTCGAAGTCCTCTTCACCGACGAAATTCTCGCGATAGGTCGTCAGAAAATAGGAGAGCTCCGGCATGCGGTCGTCGGTGCGGCCGACCGGCTCGTCCCCGCCTGCTGCGGAATCTTCTTCGGAGTCGAGGTCCGACCCGACGTCCGAGTCTGAGGGAAACGCTTCTCCCCGCAGCAGGTCGACGAACGGCTCGATCTGCTCCCGGTAGGCCATGACCATGCGCACCAGTTCGTACTCAGTAGCGGCTCGCTCGGCTCTGTGCGGGCCCGGGGCTTCTGGACCGGAGCCACGATCGGCTACGTCGTTCGCATAGTCCCAGGCCATCATCAAAACGTGCGGCAACATCCGGCCCAGGTACTGGCTCTCCGGGGACGCTCCATTCTCCAGCGCCGCGAACGGTGGGCCGCTGCCGAGCCCCGAAAGAATCTGAGTCAGTGCCCAGCCGAGCTTAGGGAAGATCGAGTCCGCACCGAACTGACGCACGTCCGCGTCCCTGGGCAGGTTCAGTTCCTCCATGACCGGCTTCAGCCCGGCCTCGACCATCCTTCTCAGACGCGGGCTGTCGGTCAGGTCGTCCACCGGGAACAACTCGTCGATGAAGCTGGGTTGCGCCCCGCGTTCGGAGACGCCTGCATGAACCTGCCGGAAGTTCGTACCGACATGGAACTCGCCGATGACGATGGAGCCCGTCGGAGGAAAGGTCACCTGCGTTCCGGCACTCGGGCCGGCATGGAGCACCCCGATGTGATCCGTACCCCCCTCGGCGAAGCGCACCAACTGCTCGACATTCTCGAAGGCATAGATGGCGCTGCCCTCGAAGAGCTCTCGTGCCGATTCCCTCAGTTGCGGGGTGGGCGTCATCTGCCGCCCACCGACCCAGACTCTGGACGTGGAGACCGCTCCGGATGCGGAACCCTCAGATGAGGGTGCGTCGAGGTCCATCGGCTCGGCCGTCGTGGGCGCCCCGCCTCTCAGACGCGGCCATTCGCGCCCATGGTCCCGGTGGTACTCACGCACCACGTTCCAGGCCAGATCCCGCATGGTGCGCCCGGCCGCCCCGCTGTCCAGCAGACGTCGCGAGATCTCGGCCGTCTGGCTGGACTCCGGCAAGGCGAAGTCGGCCGGCAGGCCCTTTCGGTACAACTGGGCCATCGCCGTACGGACTTCCATCGCCAGCAGTTGCGACTGGTCAGGGCCGAACTCCTGAGGAAGCGGGGTCCGCTCCTCGTCCAGCACCTGCCGCAGCTGGGAAGGCCCGAACACCGAACCATCAGGACGCACCAAAAGGACGTCTACCTCGGAGCCTTCCGCCAGGGCTGGGTCGAGTTCGCGTAGCCGTCGTCCGGCCGGTCCCTGGGGATCCCACCACACCGGGGCAGCATCGTTACGGCCCCACACCGTAGTCACCCGGGCCTCGCCGGAACGCTGCTGAACTATCCAGGCCACGGCACCGCTGCCCAACCGCTTGAGCTGACTGTGCAGGTCGAGCACTGCTGACGACGAAAGCCGGGCAAAACGGTTGTGTTCCAGCCCAAGGGCGGAAGACACCTCTTCCTGCGGTGACGCTTCAGCCCCCAGGGAGGGCCGCGTCTCGCCCATGGTGCGGGGCAGGCTCCGGGCCACGCGTACTGCTCGCTCGCGGTCAGTGGCCGAGGCCAGCGGGCCGAGCGGGCCCTCCAGTTCCTGTTCGCGCTGCCCGGTGCCCTCCAGGACAACGGTCTGCTCGCTGGTGCTCTGGGACACTGGCGGAGCGGCCACGACCTGCATCTGCACAGATTCCATTTCCTGGACAACGGGCGTGGCCGATTCATTCTCGCCCGAGGCCCGCAGCACGGGCTCACCGGACTCGGCGAATCCCAGCTCAAGGGACCTGGTCTGGTCGTCCGGGAAGGTGAGCGTCAGCGGCGGCAAGGAGACGGGCGCCTCAACCGTTCCCGACGGCGTCTTCCCCAGGGTGGCCCGCAAGGCATCCCCCAGCGTGGTGTCCGGCTCGCCGGCCACCGGTAGTTCCAGCACCAGCCGGTGCGGATCGGCCGACTCAGGCCGACCGATCCGGGCCAGGTCGGTGATGCCACGGTGATCGACATCGAACTGCCGGGCCATGTGCTCCACCAGCACGTCGCGCACGTGCTTGCCCGAACCGGTCTCGTCCCCGGGAACAACCTGCTCGAGCCAGTTGCGAATCTGCGGGTCCAGACCGGCTACAGCCGTCTTGAGGCTGCTCAAGGCAGACGGATCGATCCCGCGGGACGATCCCGTCTGCAGCGCGGCCCGGGTGAATGCTTCGTACACCTGCTCGAGGTGATCGTGAGCCTGCAGCATCGCCGGCTCCGGAAGGCCGGACTCGCGCAGCGCCTCGGTGACCGCCGGTACCGCAGCCCCACCACGCGCACCCCCCATGTGCATCTTGTCCAGAGCCACCGAGAGCATCTGATCGTCGACCCACTCCAGGTCGTGGGACGCGCCGTGCCCGGTCACCAGGACGTAGTCGTCTCCAGCCGGCTGAATCAGCGCGAACCCGTACCTCGACCGGAGCTGTTCCAGCCGGGGATCGATGAGGTTCTCCGACACCACCAGGGTGCGAGGGGCTCGTGGACGAGGCATGTTCACCCGGGCGGTCAGGTCCTGGATCAGGGCGTCGGAGTAAGCGTCCGCGCCGTCAGCTCCGTGCTGGTCCGGCTGCACCTCGATGATCGTCCAGCCTTCGATCTCGGCCCGTCGCCGAAGCAGGTCACGGCCGTTCACCGGCTGAGCCGGCAGGATGTGCAGCCCGGGCGGGATCAAACCAGCCGCAGGCCGGGTCTGGGCGATGTTCGGCCGGTCCGCCTGGTCAGACAGTTCGTCCAGGAACCGGACCGCGCTGGCCAGGCCGCCGTGAAGGTCGGACAGGCGTTGTGCATTGTCAGCAGCGTCCCTTGACAGCTGTCCCGCCTCACGCACGGAGACAAGCACTTCGTCCGTGTCGTGCAGGGTCCGCACATAAGTGTGTTCCCGGCCGTCCAGTTCCGGGATCGGTCTGGTGCCGTACCTGGCCTCGAACGTGAACTTCGGCTTGCCACCGACCCGGTTCGGGGTTGCCAGGGCATCGCTCGACCCACCGTGGAGCGCCTCCCGCACGATCGAGTGATGGACGTCAAGGGTGAACGCCGTCTTGAGGTGCTCTCGTGCGCTGAACGACGGCTTTCCCGGGCCCACCGAGAACCGCAGGTCGCGGTGGCGATAGTCGAGCCAGTCGGCCGGCAGGTCGGGGTCCTGCAGGGCGGCGAAGGCACCCAGGTTCTCGATCAAGCGATCGGCATTGCGCGCCAGCCAGGCCTTCGCCAGGTCGTCGAGCGCCTGCACCTGTTTCACGAGCCGGTCCCTGCTCAGGGCGGTCACGCCGTTCTTGATCAGCTTCGGGTACCCGGGCCGCCCGTAGCTGCTCGCGGCCTCCGCCTGCAGGTACCCGTTCATGACGACACCGAGCAGATCCTGCGACTCGGCGAAGCCCATGAGGATCTGGATCTGCTGCCGGGTGGCGCGCCCGCCGGTGATCTCGTCCAGGAACGACCGCACCACAGACCCAGCGAACCGATCGGCGTCATCCACCTTCTGTCGTCCGCGGGCGGCCGCCCAGTGCCCACCCGCCCGGGAGGCCAACTCACGCAACAGGACCGGAACTCCCGCCCCGACCGTTTCCTGAGTGATCTGCGTGGAGTAGCTGGCTTCGTCGAGGTTCGCCGGGACACTCAGCGGCCGCGCGCCCCAGTCAGGCGGGACCACCGCCTCGCCGAGCAGCAGAGCCCTGCCCACGCGCTCCACTGCGAGTCGCCACGGCTGGGACGCCCGGCCTTCTGCAGCACCCCACTCGGCGACGGTGCCGGAATGGCCGTGGGAAGCCGGGTGCAAGGCAGCTTCGACTGTCAGGTTCCGCTGTGCGGCGTAGCCGAGCCAGGACTGCAGCGCCTTCGAATTGTCGTGGAACTCCTGGACATCCGGGCCCAGGTCAGCTTCCTGAGTAACCCCGACAGCCGGTCCGTAGGTCGTCTCGATGATGGTGGCCCAGTACTCCCGCCTCGGCCCCGTCCCGGTCCTTACCTCGGCAATCAGAGGATCGGTGTACGTGCGGCCGTCCGTCCCCTCCACGAACAAACCGTGGTCGGCCTTCACCTGCATGCGAAGGGTGGGCAGATCGGCGATCAGCCCGTAGTGGATCGGGTACTGCGGATCCTGCGTCTCTTCAGCGTCCGGCTTTCCGGGGGCGCCGACGATTACCGGTCCTTCCACTTCCCCGCCGGTATGACCACCGCCGGGCCCTCGATCGGCCAGCAGTCCGAGCGACTTCAGGAGGGCCGCCGTCACCTGCTGCACCTCCGCCACAGGTGGCCCAGTGACCTGTTCGGAAAGGGCCTTCGGCGACACTCCGGCGATGAGCGCCGCATCACGCACCAGAACGGCAACCAATGGCACGACATAGTTCTTCAGCAGACTGAGCTCGGGCCCCCGCTCCACGGAGAGAGGGTTGCGACCACTGGCGGTCAACACCCAGCGCTCGACGTTGTTGAGGGCTGCGGCCCGCTCCGACGGCGTGAGATCGGCCAGGATCGCCTTGGCCAGTTCTCCGCGCTCACGCAACCAGTGGCTGCGGGCCTGCTCGAACGCCTCCACCTGGCCCGTCCGGTTGAGCACCTCGATGGGCTGCAAACCCGAAGTGAGTGCGGTCTGCGACAACTCGTTCATTGCGGCTCGGTCGGCGTACCGGGTTCGGAAGAGGTCGCTGAACCGCGAGGGCGAGACCGAGTCCGATGCGTTGCGACGGGTCCCCGGCCCGATCGCTGCACCGGGCAGTAGCCGGGCCTGCACGAGATCGCTCTCGGTGAGCAGCGCTTCCTGGCCGCCTCCGGGTTCGGAGTCCAGCCACGACGCGAGCACTCGTGAGGCCTGCTCACCCAGTGCCTCCAGCCGCTGCGCGACATGACCCTGCAGCGAGGCCAGCCAGTCCGGCCCCCATCCGCGCTCGGGTAGAAAGCCCCCCGGCGAGGTGTTCTTCAGCATGAGCAGCAGGCTGTGCGCCTGGCGTCCGGTCACAACCTCACTGAAGATGCGATCCAGTTCCTGGCGGACCGGCGAATTGTCCTCCAGAACGGTTGCGCTCAGTTCAGCGGGTGTGACCACCGAGCCGTCGGGTCGGACGGCAATGACCTGGGCCGGGCCCTGCGCGAACGACTTCCCGTCGAACTCGACCAGCCGCTGACCGGCCGGGCGCTCGGGGTCCCAGTGCGCAGTGGGAGCATGGTCGCGGCCCCACAGGGTTGTCACCCGCACCGAGCCCTCGTGGTGCTGAACGATCCAGGCCACCGAGCCGGCGCCCCACTGCGCGAGCATCTGGGGCAGAGCCCGCACGGCCGACGGCTGCACCGGGATCGCCGCGTCCAGGCCGGCTCCGATGGCCACGGAGATCTGCTGATCAGGCGCCAGCCTCTTGGCGGGCCGGATCTGCTCCACCCCGTGGTCCGCCGCCGTGAGCTGAGCAGCACGCACAGCCCGGGCCAGCTCCGTGTTAGCCGGCAGAAGGTCGAACTCGGACTCAAGGCGCTGCGACCAGGTCAAGGAGGGACGGGGAGTCGGAACCATCTGTGCCGGTGACGGTGTCAGTTCGTTCTTGTTCGGAACCGTTACCAGGGTCAGTGTTTCGCGCAACCATGCCTTTACCTGAGTGTCCAGTCCCGTAGGGGCGGGGTAGCCGCCTCGAGGCACTTCTGTCTGTTCCGGCAGCAGGGCCGCGACATCGGGTCGGTCGGCCTGGAACTGCCGGTACATGACGTCAGAGAGCTGGTCTGCGTTGTGGTTCAGCCACTCACGCGCGTCCCAGGAAAGTGATTCGCCCCTCGTCCCCAGACCGTCCAGGGCCGAGGCATCGATCTGCACGGACGTCCCGATTCCCGACATCCCCCGCTTGAAGGCCTCGAACACGTCCTCGAGGTAGGCCCAGGTCTGCGTCTGGTCCGACGCGACGAGGCCGGAACCGTTCACCAACTCGACAGCTTGTGGCACGGTCGCCCCACCGGGAAGGCCTCCTCGGCCGTGGGAATCGCCGGCTTCAGGCTCGCCCGCCTCGGCCTCGTCGCCGGACGAGATATAGCCGTGAGCCTCGAACCCCGTGCCGACTTCACTGGCTGCTGCTGCCTCGCGCACGCCGGTCTGCAGCTTACGGGTCAGCAGTTCGGTCCACTGCTGGAGGGCAGTGATCCGTTCGCCGTCGAAGCGGTGCACGCTGACCCGTTCGTCGTCGGCGATGCCCATTGCCTGCAGGTCGGTGACGTGGTCGCCACCCATGCCGATGTACTCCTTGAACTCCTTGTCCTCGGGGTTGTCGTTGGCCAGGGCCTTCTTGGTGGTGGCCCAGAGGGAGCTGGTACGCCACTGGGCGAACAGCGACTCGTCGTCGAGCGCGGCCAGCCGCTCGACCTCTGCCGCACTCAGGTCCGGATCCTTGACCAGGCGAGCCCGCATCGCTTCGTTGAAGACCCGGGCGAAGTCCTCTAGGGCGGGCAGGAACCGCGCGAGGAACCGTTCTCCGCCGATTTTGTGCAGGTGCGCCTGAAGGCTGTGGCGCAGGTGACCTTGAGGTTGCAGGCTGTTCATGAACGGGCCCAGTTCGGCCAGGGTGTCCTTGTGCACCTTGCGCAGTGCCAGCTTGGTGGTGCGGATGTCGGCCCGCCCGCCCCGAAGGAGGGCGTCCCGGGCGGTGGTCCTCACCTCCCCGGCATAGGCCCAGGCCATCTTGAGGTAGTTCTGCCAGATGCTGTCGGCGTGGGTGCCGCCCGGGGTGGGAGCGAGGTTGCCGTCCCGCACCATCTTCAGCACCTCGGTCATGGCGACCCCGAGCTTGGGGTACACCGACTCTCCGCCGTGGCTTCGGATCTCCTGGTCGTTCAGTCGTCCCAGGACCGGCTCCCACCGGTGCTGGTTCATCTGCCGGAAGGCCGCCAGGGTGGCCGGGTACGAGGTCAGGTCGTCCTTGGGGAAGAGCTCGTAGACGAAGGACCGGGAACCGGTCGCCTCGAGGATGTCCATCAAGGTGACGTCGGTGTGTCGCTCACCGATGAGCTTCTGGACCGGCTTCGGCTCGAAACGCACCCAGACCCGGGAGACGTCGTCCTGCCCAGGACGGGCCGGAAGGTTGCCGATGTGCGTCGTCCGCCCCTCGGCGTACGCCCGGAACTCCTCCACGCTCTCGAACTGCTGGAGCATGTTGTAGGTGGTGAGGGCCCGCATTCGGTCGGTCTCGCCCTCGGCCAGCTTGCCCTTGCCCTCCCACTTCTCACCCGCAACCAGCGTCACGCCCTCATGGTCGAGGTTGTACCGCCTCCCAGCGTCACTGCGAGCCTGGCTCGAGGCAGCCCGGCTACGGACCGAGGCCGCCTGTAGGCGACTGACAGCCGGCAGAGAGGGAAGCCTGCGGGTGGATGACTCCCGGGCCGATGGGACCGCTCGCTGGGTTCCCTCCGGTTGCGCCGGCCCAGCTACGTCGGCCGCATCCTCGGTGTCCGGCTCCAGAGGACGGAACGGGGCCAGAGCGGTGGGCGACCCCGCTGCCTCGTCCTCGTCCGAGTCCCGGTCGGAGCTGCTCTCGGACTCACTGGACGAACTGTCGTCCATGAAGCTCGAGAACGTCGGCGGCAACTGGACAGCACCCCGCCAGAGCGCGTTCTGTTCCAACGTCGAGGGATCCAGATGGCCTGGTCGCCCGATGGTCACATTGACCCCGTCTTCGAGCGAGAGCCGGCCCACGACCGGCTGGAAGCCGACCCGGACCAGAACAGCGTCCGCGTCACTGCCCCCGGGACGGTCCAGGCGCACGTCCAGGACCGTCGGCTGCTCGGCAGCGGCCCGCCGGCGCAGAGCCGGCGCATCCAGTTGGGTGACCATGGGGTGCCCGGCCGGGAAGCCGGCGGTCCCGGCCTCATCCGGCTGCGTCGGGGGCAACGTAGCCCCCTGCCCGGTCTGCAGCATCCCGTTGCGGACTGCCTCCAGGATCCGGCTGCGTGCCCCGTCCAGATCGATGGTGGCCAGCAGGTCCCGCTGCCCCGGCATCGCCAGTTCCCGGTCGCCCGCGCGGACTCGTTCGTACAGCTCCAGGACGTCCCGGACCGTGGGGTCGATCGAGTCGGCCCGGTTCCCGTTCCTCATCAGGGTGCGGCCCAGGTCCAGGGCGGTACTCCCCTGCTGCCTCAGGGGGTCGACCATGGCTTCGCGGACACCGATCCGGTAGCGATCCCGCAGACCCAGGGCGTGACTCGCCTCATGGGCCAGGGCAAAGGCCGAGGACTCCACAAAGACGTCCGCCACCGTCTCGCGTCCCCTCCCCGGATGCACCCTCATCACCCGGTCCGCGGGCAGCAACGGGTCGGCCTGGATCTGTACTTGCGGATCCGCCCGGAAGAAGACCGTCCGGCCTCCCGCCTTCACCCCCGGGCTGCGAGCCCAGGCGGCGGTCAGCCCCTCGCGCAACCGCTCCGCGACCGCTTGTAGGTCCTCCTGCGAAACCCCGGGCTCGGGCGAGAGGAGGATGACCGGCTGCATGACGAAGATGCTCACATCGGGCCGGGGGTTCACCTCCTCGATCGCGAAGCGGGACCGGACGCTGTTGCCGGTGACCAGGTTCCGGTCGTTGGCCAGCCGCACAAGCAGGCCCTCGAGCACGTCCGAGGTCGTCAGCTGCTGCAGTTCCCCCAGCTGGGTCCGCACCTGTGAGCGCAGCGCGCCGGGCGTCAGGCCCTGTAGCCATTGGGTCCGGCCGGGAGTGCGCAGCCCCGGGTCCATGACGCGGGCCAGCTCGATCAGGGTATGGCGCTGAAACGGCTCGAGCGCGTCCGTGGCGTCGAGGTACCGGCGGACCGCCTGGGGGTCGGGCCTCAGACCACGGCCAGGCCCCGGCTGCCAAGGACGGGTCGGTCCCTTGCCCCGTTCCAGCGAAAGGCCCTTGGCCGCACGGTCGGCAGCAGCGGCCCGGGCTGCGTCGGCCGCTGCCTTCTCGGCGTCAGCCCGGGCCTGGACGTCCTCCTGCATCCGGGTCAGTGTGCCGCCCAAAGGATCCGGATCACCGAGGCGTGCCCTGCGCTCCAGGGCCTCCCGAACGCGCTGCGCGAGCGAGGTGGTGTCCTGCTCCTGCAGACCAGGTACAAATACTCCCTGCTCGTAGCTCACATACGTGAGTAGCCGCTGCAGCGGGATGCTCATCTCTGCCGGAACATCCGTGGCCCCGGCTTCCAGCGCACTCCTGAAGTCCTGCTCGGGCGGTATCGCTCCACGGCCGTGATCGGTCCGCAGCGGGCTCTCGCCGCTGACCATGACCGGGCGGTTGTGCGGTCGCTGGATCAGGAGATCCCAATCCGGGTCCCAGGCCACCGGGCCGCGTCCCATCCGGTTGTGCGGTGCGAACGGCGCGGGTGGGTCGACGTAGAGCGACCGGCGGTCGTCGTGCAGACGCACCGAGGTGACCCCGGGAAGCAGGTCGCGCCAGGCCTGGAGTCCTTCGTCGGCGATCCGGTCGTCGGCGATCTGCGCGGTGGACACGGTCGGACGTTCCGCGTCCACGGCGATCCGGGCCGATCGGTCCTGCAGGGGCGCACCTTCCGAAAGCATGATCCCGGCCGGCATCCGCAGGACCCGCACGGTCGAACGGGCCTGGGGCGAGGCCGGGTTCACAGTCACCTGGAAATTGCTGGAGGCAGCTTCCGGAAGCAGATCCTCCGCCCAGGCCGGCAGGCCGTAGACGTCCTCGAAGGGAAGGTCCCGGCCCGAGGTTCGAGGACCGTGCCGGAACCACCAATTGCGGACGTCGGTGGGCCCGGAGGCGGACCGCTCCGGGTGGCGCTGTGGTTGCGGTCCCGTGGTGTAGACCAGTTCCACGCCGTGACTGAGGTACAGGTCGTGCACGAAATCCGGGGACATGTCCCCGACCAGTCGGACCGACTCTCCCGGCGCCGGTGCCAGTGCGGTGAGAGCGGCATCGAGGGCGGCCCGCGTAGCCGGATGGCCGCTGTCACCCTCCACCGACACCACGAGCCGCATCGAGTCCGCCTCCGGTCCCCTCACAGGGGCGAGATGCCGGGGAGCCACCACGGCCACCCGGTCGTTCCGGAAAAGGGCCCAACCGGAGTCTCCTCCGACGTCCAGTTCCTGGACCGTCCAGTTGACGGGCCCGGTCGTGACCGTGCCTGCCCCGGTGTGCGGCGGGGCCGAGAACTGCGGGCCCAGATCATCGATCAGCCAGGCCCGTGAACCGTCGTCCACCGGGGCCGGGCGGGTCCGGACCCAACCCGGAGCAGCCGCGTCGCCCGGAACCAGAGCCTGCCCGGTGCGGGGATCCGCACCAGCCGGTGCGTGGACCAGGTCGATATCGTTCTCGGAGACCAGTTCCCGGACGAAACTACCGGGCAGGTCCGGTGTGTAGAGCCGCCAGGCCGGGTTCTCGGTACGGCGGGCGGCGACCAGTTCACGAATCTTCTGCTGTACCTGAGGGTTAGCACCGTTGGCGTCTACCACCAACGTCGTGCGGCCTACCTCGAGCGGTACATCACCCGGCCGTACGAGCGGTTCCTGGCCGGGCAGGCTCAGGAAGACGGCGCCGTCCCCTTCCTCCTGTACCCAGACGACGTCGGTGTCCCCACCGGGCGAGGGCGAAGTGCCCGAAGCAACCGGTTCCGGCTCCGGTTCGTCATCTTCCGGGGCCGAGAACACCGGCAGGTCGGAGGACTCGGTGACGATGGGAGGCGCCGTCCGGCCGAGGCTGACAGGTAGGTCAGCAACATCCTGCGAGCGAAGCCCGAGCAGTTCGCTCAGATCGCTCACGGTCCAGGTCAGACCTTCGGAAAGCAGGACCTGCGCGGGAGTTGGGCGCAGGTCCTCGGGCAGGTCGGCGATGATCTGCGCAACCTCGGCCGCGCTGGGCTCCCGGCCGTCGACCGGTCCCTCGACGTGCACGTTCCGGGGACCGGGCTCTCCGGTGATCTCGAAAGTGTCGGCTGTGTCCGGCGTCCTGGGCTGACCGCTTACCCGGACGGTGATCCCGTCGGCAGCCGGGGCCACGCGAACGCCCTGGACCATCGTCTGCTGGGCGGCCAGCACGGCCCGGTGGTAGGAGACGAGCCCGTTGTCGTACAGGCTGACCACCTCGGAGGCCGGCAGGGTCTGGGTGCTGGCCAGCAGGTGGGCCCTGATCTGGTCGGCCAGCCGGTCGAACTGAGGGGTGCGCAGAGATTCCTGGAACTTCTTCACCCGGGCCGGCAGGTCGTGCAGCGAGGCGGTCCGGCTCCAGGCGTCCTGGACGGCCTCACCCACCACCCGCTGTGCTTCCTCGAGCCCGGCCCCGGCCTGGGTGTGCTGCCACTGCGTGATGATCTGCGGCCGGACCTGGATCACGGCTCGTTGCACGAACCCCTCGACGGCATGATAAAACTCCAGATAGGCCCGGGCATCCACCGAGACCAGGGCTTCATGGGCCGCGGCCAGTCTGCCCGCCGCCTCACCCGGTGGAATACGGCCCTGCTCGACCGAACTCCGGATCCTGGTGGCCCGCCGCTGCGCCTCGGCACCGAAATCGGCCAGAGCCCGGTCGATCACCTCCTCGGAACGGCCGAGAGCCTGCCACTGAGCGCGCAGATGCGCCTGATCCGTGCGGATCCGGGTCTGCGGATCGGCGAGGAACTCGTCCTGCAGCATCGGGCTCTGCGTGGTGGACGTGGGCGGGTTCGCTGCCCCCGCAGCGTCCTGCTCGGCCGACTGGATGGCCTGGAAAACCTGCAGCAGGCGAGCGCGGGTCTGCTCCGCGCCGCTCGGCTCCTCGTCCGTGGGCCCGGGCCGGTACTTCTCCAGCAGGTCCAGGCCGGACAGCGCCGTCACCTGGGGCACCCCGCCGTCGTCGCCACCCGTGGTGCTGATCACCAGCCGGTCGTTCTCCAGCAGGGCCCGTAGGTCCTGCTCGCCGTCGGTCAGCAGGTAGTGGTCGATGAACGCGAGATCGCGGCGGAACCCCTCGAACAGATCACCCATCACGTCGTCCGCGATCACGTAGTTGCGGTCGAACTCGTCCGTTCCCACCAACTCGTCCCAGCTACGGGCGGCATCGCGGATCGAGGCACGGATCTGGTGCTGCTCACGGACCCAGGCCGGGACCTTCGCGATCACCGAGTCGGCCTGGTCGTTGAAGCGCTGTACCCGCTCGGCCGCCCCGTGGGACTCAGACAGGGTGCGGCCCTCGCGGAAGAGGTGGAAGATATTGTCCTCGAACCGCCCGTATCCGGCTTCGTCGCGGACGTCACCGTCCCAGATGCTGTCCCTCAGCTCACGCAGCCGTTCGGTTACCTCGGCCCCGAGGAGGTTCACGGCCTCAGGCGGCAGTGTGGCCGGCTCTCCGGCTTCTTTCTGCCACCGCGCGTAGGCGGAGTCCACCACGTCCAGGGAGAGGGCCCGCAGCGCCATCTCGTCGGCGAGCAGCCCTATCCGGTCCGTCTCGTCCATTCGGGCCCAGGCTTCCGGGTCGCCGGCTGCGTCCAGGAAGACCTGGCCGGAGGAGTGCTCGAGGCCCGGTGCGGGCTGTAGCGCGGTGTCGAACTCGCGGAGAATCTGGGTCAGAACCTCAGGATGACGGCCAAGGATGTCCGGCACCGGGGACGCGTCCCCGCGCAGAATCTCCAGGGTGCGCTCCAGCAAGGGCTGGCCCGACGGATCAGGGCCGTCGATGGACGACGGTGGCAGGCCGAGTGCGTACCGGTCGTCGTTGAGCACCAGATCGTCCGACGGATGTGTAGAGCTACCGGACTCGGTGGCCGGTCGGCCGGAGAACAGGTCGGACGGCGCGCTGGTCCCGACTGTCTCGGCCTCCACCCGGACCGCAGCATCGATCTTGCCAGGCACCTGGGAAAGAATGGAGTCCACGTGCGCTGCCCAGCGCGCGGCGCTGTTCTCACCCTGGAAGTCCTCCGGGCGGGCGAAGAACTGATTGCGCAGATCGGACTGCACCTCCGCCCACAGCCGCTCGTATGTCGTGTCCCTGGGTTGCGGGCTTTGCGCCGGTCCGGCCGGGGGCGCCGCGGTGTGCTGGTCGAACAGCTGCCGGAACTGGTCTCGAGGCCCTCGGGCGGCAAGCTCGAAGCGCTCCTCCAAGGCCAGCCGCTCACGGTAGGAGTCGGTGACCAGACTGATCAGGTGCTGGCGCCGCTCGTGCAGCGGACCGGGGTGCCCAGTCGGCGCCGGCTCCGGTACCGGGAGGATGACTGCTGGCGGATCGGGGGGCTCCTGGGTGACCTCCCCCTCGTCCGGCAGGCGCTCGTAACCTTCCTCCTCCGGGTGGTCGTCCGGGTTCGGTCCGTCCCGGTCCGCCCCCGGCTCATCGTCGATTCCAGGCTCGTCCCTGCCACCGGTCCGGAGAGCGAGATCGTCCATCTCGTCGTTCAGGCCCGAGGTGGACGGATAGGTTCCGGGTCCGTCGAGCCTGCTCAGATCGATCGGACCGGGTAGTGCCGACGGTCGGGGAGCGTCGAGGGAACCCGTGTCGACGTCGAAGGACACGAGACGGTCCGCGTCGCTGGTGTCGCGGCCCAGCAGCGGCATCGTCTCGTTGTCGGAGAACGCGTCAGCGTACGGCCGAGGCGTGTTCTCGCCACCGATGGTCCGCACCGCGATGTCCGGGGCCGCCGGCTGCCGGTCGTCAGGTGCGGGCGGCCTCGGCTCATTTCCGCCACGCGAGCCGCCACCGTCAGGGCCG
The DNA here is from genome assembly GCF_021277265.1 of Kineosporia rhizophila. Lineage (GTDB taxonomy): Bacteria > Actinomycetota > Actinomycetes > Actinomycetales > Kineosporiaceae > Kineosporia > Kineosporia rhizophila. The sequence goes on along the minus strand of NZ_JAJSOH010000015.1, from coordinate 29,865 downwards.
GCGCCTCCTTCGGTGTCCGGGTCCTGGTCTGCAGGCTCGATCTGGGGCTGCTCCTTGCGCTCGTCCCCTTCTGCACGTAGACCGCCGTCCGCCCCAGAGATCAGATCGGCCTGTAGTTCCTTCAGGGACGGCAGATTGCGCAACTGGATCGGCTCAACGCCCCAGATGTGCCCAGCATGTGCGGCAATACCCAGCACCACACCACCGGCGAAGGCCCCGGCCTCGGTCTCGAATCTCTTGTTGGGGCCGATCAGAAGGTTGTAGAAACCCGTGGACAGGGTTCCGGTCACCCCCTCCAGCAGACCGGTACCGGCCAGTGTGCCCAGCTTGTACCCGAGCGTTCCGGAGAAGTTGCGCCGCAGGTTGGTGAGCACCAGGTCGACCACGTCGTCCGAGAGCATCCGCACCGTGCCGGCTCCGAGCGGTCCCTCGAAATCCTTCAGCAGCAGACGAAGCTCGTTCTTCAACGGGAGGATGCCGTTGCGCGACCAGTTACGGACGAAGACATCGGCGTAGTCGCGGCCCAGATCGCGGGCCAGTTTCTCGCCCAGTTCGTGTCCGGCGAAACGCTGGAAGGTGTGAGCCATCGACTCGACGAAGTTCAGGGTGTTCTCGTCGAGCTGACGTGCTGCAGCACCCACTCCCCCGCCCGCACCCCGAAAGCTCACCGGCGGGTTGTCGCCACCGAAGATCCGCTGGTAGTTGTCCAGGAGGCTACGGCTCTGACTGGGCCCGATCAGACTGCTGTTCTTCTGCAGCAGATTCGGGAAGAGGGTCGTGTCCCCCGGTCGTCCGGCCCCACCGGGCACCCGGCCCCCGCCGCCGCCCAGGCTCTTGGTGTCGGGGCCGCCCTTGACCGGGGGTTTCCGACCGAAACCGGCGATCAGACCGTGGGAACCGTTACCGAAGACGTTCGCCAGGTCGTCCGCAATCTGTTTGTTGTTCGCGCCCTTGGGCAGGGGGGCGTCGTCGAAGAGGCTGCGCAGGTCCTTGACCAGTTTGCCGACGAAGTCGTCACCGAAGGCCTTGCCCAGGATGTGGATCAGTGCGCCGCCGAGGCCGAACACGATGCCGCCGACCAGGCCGGCCAGAGCACCGAAGGTCAGCGCTCCGACCGTCTCGTCCTCCAGCCAGCCGTCGATGATGCCGTCGTCCTTCAGCTTGAGCTGAATGACCACGTCCACCATCAGTGCGATCATCGTCTCGACGGCCACCATCGTGACGATAGTGCTGATCAGTACGGCGATCTGACGGTTGATCCCCAGCCGGGTCAGCCAGCGCACCAGGAAGATGCGCTGCATGGCCCCCGGGAACCAGTAGGCCAGCGCCATCCAGAAGAGAATCTCGGCCAGCGCCACGGCCAGGTTGCTGATGATGCTCAGGTTCAGATAGTCGACCTTCGCCCCCAGGTCGCGGGCGAAGCCGGCCAGCAGTCGCATGGTCTCCGCCGCCACGCTCAGATAGTCGCCCGGGCCGGAGGGGTTCAGCGGATCAACCGTTACGAAAGGCTTGAGCTGGTCGAGAAAAGCCTCCGCGGATTCGCCGGACCAGTTCGCGCTCACCTCGGCGATGGTCCGCAGCACCAGCGAACGCAGTTGCTCGACCTCCTCGGCGGCCTCGAGGTAGAGCTGACCGGCTTCCCGGAGCATGTCCGAATCAGCCTGCGGGGGGCGCATTCCCAGGCCTGCCAGGAAGTCTCTCAGCGCGGGGGGATACTCGACCGACATGTCGCTACCTGATCATCGTCGTGTTGTCTGTGCTACCGGTCACCAGCCCTCAGTGTTCGGCGGTCCAATCGGCGTTCGCGGCGTCCTGGGCATCGTCCTCGGCCCGCTCGAGCACCGACGCCGCGGCACTGCCGGCTTCGGCCTTGACCCCGAAGATGCGCCCGATCTCCTGAACCATGGTGGCCAGATATTCTGTCGGCCGGTCGATCTGGCCGTGGTACGCCTTGGCGATCCCGTCGTCAGTGCCGGCCGCAGTCTTGTTCAGTGTGTTGATCTGCTCGATCTTCGCGGCCAGCGCCAGGACTGCTTCGCCGATCTCGTCGACGTGGGAGAACCGGTCTCGTAGGTTGCCGGGAATCTGGACGTAGTGCGGTGTTCCCTGGCTCATCAGTAGTTCTCCCTGGGGTTGCTCTCCGGCGGTTTCGGCCTGGTTCGGAGCATTTGGAAGATGCTGTCGACCTCTTCGGTCAGATCGGGGAGCCCGGCGCCGCCGAGCAGCGACTCCCGGAACTCGGTGGGGAAGGCCGCCTGCTCACCGAACATCTCCCGGGCCTGCTCGGTGGCCTTGGCGAAGGCCGCGTCCAGTGTCTCGACCAGGATCGCGGAGAGCTGGGCGGGAGCCATGCGGATGTAGTCGTCACGGTGGAACTTGACGGCCTTGACCTGCCCGCTGGGCAGCAGGGTGACTTCGACCATGCGGTCCTTCGACAGCGCCGAGACGGTGCTGCTCTCGAAGGTCTCCATCACCTGGGCCAGTTCGGCGTGCTGCTGCCGCAACTGGGACATGATCTCGTCGACCCGGTCCTGGAAGGGTGAGTTCATCGGCCCAGCACTCCTGAGTTGGTTGCGGTCTCGGTACCCCAGACGTCCTCGTCCTCGGTCACCCACGTCTTGCGCGAGCCGTTCTGCCCCTGCGGTCCGCCGCCGGCCCCACCACCACCGCCCCCGCCCATCATCGGCGGCATCATCTGGCCCTGTCCGGACGAGCCGTTGCTGCTGGTGGCAACCCGGTTCATCATCTGCTGCTCGGCGGCGTTCAGCGTCGGGCGGGCCTCGGCCGCCGGGGAGATCTCCGGCAGGATGCCCTTGGACGAGGTCACCATCTGGCTGGCCGGACTCGCGACTCGGGTGCCCTGGCCGGAAAGACTGGACTGAACCGGTGTGCCGCTGCTCAAAGGCGTGGACTGAGAAGGGGTGAGTGCCTCCAGCGCCGGCGTGCCGCCCTGCGGCTGGAGTGGACTCAGCGGAAATGACTGATAGCGCGGCGGCACCAGCCCAGAGGAGTTGCTCTGCATTCCAGTGGGCAGATTGTAGGACGCCTGACCGCCACGGGGAGGGACGAAATCCGCCACTGGAAGGTCGGGGCCGGAACCGCCAGTCTCGGTGCGCGGTGGGGCTGTGGAAGTGAAGGAGGGCAGGTTGCCCAGGTTGGGTGGGGCGAACGCTCCGGAACCTGAGGAGCCGCTGGCCCCCACGCCGGTGAGGGAGGAACCGGCAGGGACCGAGACCGGCGCACCGCTGGAGTCGATGATGGGCCGGCCGTCCGGTCCGGTGATCGTGCCCTCCGGCGTGATCACTGACCCATCGGGCACGACGATCGGCTGGCCGCCGGCGTCACGTACCAGGTCGCCGTCCGGCCCCAGCACAGTTTCGCCACCGGTCACCCGGTCGCTCGGCACCGTGATGTCGTCCAGGTCGGGCAGATTCCTCGATCCCGTACCCCCCTGGCCCGAACCAGAGGCTCCGGTCGAGGTGACGAAGCTGCGCACCGGCGCAAGGGGCAGCGACGAACCGGAGGAGTCCGTCGAGGTGGCCAGGCTGCCGTCCGGCGTGGTGATCGTCCCGTCGGCATTCACCCTGGAGCCCGGAGGGACCGTGATCTTCTCGCCCAGGGCGTCACGCACCGGCTGACCGTCCGGACCCACCACCGTCCCGTCCGAGCTGATCTTCGCGCCCTTGGGAACTACTTGGAGCCCGCCACCACCGCCGCCGAGCACCGGGCCCGGCTGGAGAATGCCGGCCTGGTAGAGATCGGGCGAACTCCCGCCCGGGCCGTTCGCTCCCCCTGCGGTTGTCTTGACGTCCGGCTCCCCCTTGGGCGTGGAGTCCCACAGATCCGGGAATCCGTCGCCGTCGGTGTCCTTCTTCTCAAGTCTGTCGGGAATGGTGTTGTTGTTGGAGTCCTCGGCGTTGCCTTCGCCCGGACCCGACCGACCCTCGAACAACTTGTCATAGTCCGGCGGCTCGCCCTGCGGGGTCTTGTCCTTGTAATCAGGAGTGCCGTCACCATCGGTGTCGATGTGCTCCTGGCGGTCGTCGACATCGTTGTTGTTCTTGTCGAAGTCCGGCGGTGAGCCTTGCGGCGTCTTGTCCTTGTAGTCAGGGGTACCGTCACCGTCGGTGTCGATGTGCTCCTGGTAGTCGGGAACGTCGTTGTCGTTCTTGTCAAAGTCGGCCGGCGAACCCTGCGGCGTCTTGTCCTCGTGGTCAGGCGTGCCGTCGCCATCGGTGTCGATGTGCTCAAGGTAGTCGGGAACATTGTTGCCGTTCTCGTCCCAGTTGGTCTCCCCACCCCCGGAACCGCCCCCGGCACCCGCACCCGCACCACTCCTCGGAGCCCCCGGAACCGAGGGAAAGAACGTGGGAAAGTCCTCGTATGCCTCCTGGTACGCCGTGTCCAGAGCCGGAAGCAGGCGGGTGAGGTCCTCGTTCAGAACCTCGATGTAGGTCTTCCACCGCTCATGAGCGGTGGCCATGAGCTTGTCCCAGAAAGCCTGCTGCGTGGGGTCACCGTAACCGGGCACGTCGATCTTGGGCACCTGGCCGTCTTCCGACTCGTCCTTGGTCGGTGCCGTCCAGCCGTTCTCACCCAGGATCACCTTCTCGATGTCGTCCTGCCAGACCGCAGCCAGGGCCGCCTGCGGGGAGTTCTGGTACTGCACCGCCCAGTCCGCGAAGGTCTCGAACAGTCGTCCGGCCGTACTCATCAACTGGAATCCGGCCGTCTGCAGAGCCATTGAGCTCTTCGACGACTCGATCTGCTGATTGATCATCTGCATACGGCCCGAGAAGGTGCTCAGAGTGCGCCGGAACACCCCGGCGGCGCTACCGGACCAGTTGCTGTCCGGGACGTCGATCGCGTCTGCCCACTGCTTGAACGTGTGCCCCCAGGCCTGCAGGAGCCGTCCCACTGCCATCACCGTGGTACCGGCTTCGATCAGACTTCGGGGACTGGTCTGGTCATTGCCGCCCTGAGCGTAGATGGGCAGCAGGATCTCGCCGGGGGCGGCGAGGAACTTCTGGTAAGGCGACTCGGATGCCTCGAAGTAGGCCTTGTTCGGATCGAAACCGATGAAGTAGGTGTAGTTGTCGGTCTTGTTCTCGGCCGACTGTCCGGTCTCGGCGGTGAAACGGCCTGAACGGCTCGGGGTGCGGTAGGAGTAGGCCCACTGCAGGCGGATAACGCGGAACCACTTCGGCTGTGCAGGAGCGACTTCGCCGTTGGCCGACTGGGTGTGCCACCCACCCTCAGCTATCCACGGGGTCCCGTCCTTGCCTCCCTGGATGACTGCGGTCGGAGTCGTCACCTCCTGGGCTGAGCCCGCGAAGGTCTGCAGGATCTCGGTGTAGTCGTCCAGAGGCAAGATCTTTCCTCACTGCTCAGCATCGCCGGGTTCGTCGGATCAGTCCGTGGTCAAGGACCGGTGGGGGCCGGCTTCCCGCCGTCGGCCTTCCCCCCACCGGTAGCTTCCGGGCCGCCGACCGGTCCGGTGCCGACGGCCCCGGCGCCACCCGCAGATCCTCCTCCGGCTCCGTCGACGTCCACGTTGGCCAGATCTTCCTGCATCTCCGCGGCCGTCAGGTCCGCCTCGTCGGAGGCGTCGGTCAGCACCATCGAGACCAGTTTCAGGTCGCTCTGCATCTGGACCGCGGCCTGGTACAGGTTCTGCACCGCGTCGTCCACCAGCGTGGCCAGCGTCTGGAAGTCTCCCTGCAGCTTCTTGGCGCTGACCAGTTGCCCCTTCTCGGTGTTGGCCGGGAGCACCTGGGCGTACGAGCCGTTCGGGGAGACCCCGCCGGTGGCGCCGGAGGCGAACAGGTTCAGGTCGTCGATGGCCGGGTTCTGCTTCAGCTCGTCGATGAACGACTGAAGGTTCATCGATGCGAAGTCGTGGAGCAGGTCGGTGCTGATCTTGACGACTTTCCCGCCCTCGAGCGCATTTTCACCCATGAACCGGTCTCCCTTCTGCGGGTCGGGGTGGGCTCAGCCCGAGACGATGACGCCACCCCGGCGGTCGGCGTCGTTGAGGCTCTGGATCATCCAGGTGAGCGTGTCACCGGCGTTGTTGAAGGTGTTGGCCATGCCGCCGGCCAGCTGGTTCAGCTCGTTGCACTTGGTGGTCAGCTCATCGGCGGTCATACCCTCGAAGTTCTGCAGATTGGCCTGCACGATCCCGGTGAAGTCGGCGATCGCCTGCATCATGTTCTCGGCCTGCCGGTCGATCTCGTCGATGTCCGCGTCGAGGGCCTGGTTCAGCATCCGGACGTCACTCATCGGAACTCCTGGTCTGTGAGAAGGTCTGGGAATGCTCAGCCGTTGCTGAGCGTGGAGTAGACGGCATCGCCGGCCGGTCCGCTCTCCATGCTGTTGCTCATCTGCACCGCCTCTTCGTGGGCAGCGTTGATCGCCCCGTCGGCGACGAGCAGCCGGTCTGTCACCTCCTGCACCAGACGGGTCACCTGCGCATAGTTCTGCTGCCACTCACCGACCTTGTTCTGCCAGGTCAGCGAGGCCTCAGCCTGGAAGTCCCGGTTCACCTCCTCGATCAGCTGCCCGACGGCCTGGTTGGAGTGACGCATGTGCTCGACCTGGGTGTCCAGGGCCTGGTTCAGGGCCCTGAGCCCGGCGTCGTTCTTCTGGAAGGTCTGGGCGACAGCCATGAATGCTCCCGGTGTCCTGTTCCGCGTGGTTGTTCCGCACCACCATCACGGGCCGCCACCGTCGCTGGTTCACCGCAGATCGCAGGCATTCTCGCCGAGAGTCAGGCGCAGACCCGACCGGGCTCAGTGGCGGTCTCCGGCCGAGCTCGATCGTCCAGCACCGGGCCGGTGGGCAACAGGCCGAGCCAGGCGCGCGGAACCCCCCTGGCCTGCTCAGGTGCGTACCCCAGCGCTGCCATGGCATTTTCCGAAGCGAGGGCATACTTCACCCCGTTGTCGGTGACGAGGTGATAGCTGCTACCCGGTACGCCACTCGGAAGCCTGGTTGCGGCCAGCACTCCGTGGCCGGGTCGGATCCGGATGTACTGTGCTGGTGCACAACTGGGCACGATCGCGCGTCCGGCCTCCGGAGGTGAGGCCCCCGGCGTGGTCGCCTCGGTGATGATGAAGGACGTGGTGGTCGCGTCGGTCTCCATCCGCGTCTGTGCGCAGAGCGTCTGGGCCGACGACGGCTGGACGAGTCGGGGCATCGCGGCCGGTAGCTTCCCGGCGGCCGGTGACTGCTGGGGAGCAAGGTTCTGGCTGACGTCCTGCGGCCCGAGCCGGCCCACGCTGATCGGCCGACCGGCGTAGGCTTCGGCCTGGGTGCGCGAATCCGCCTGGTAGAGCGCGAAGAACAGGGGTGTCAGGGCGACCAGGCCGTCGGACGTGAGCAGATAGTGGTTCTGGCGGCTGTCGGCGAACAACTGCCCGATCCGAGTCGGCTGCCCGGCCAGTGCCGGCCCCGCCTGCCCCGCGCGGGCTGTCGCCGGTACCCCGAGGTCGGGACCGGCGGGGACGACCCCGAGAAAGGCCGCCGACACCGGGGGCAGCGCCGCAGCGCCGGCACCGATTGCCTGGCGTACGTCCTTCGACGGCCGCAGCCGCAGGCGTCGGCCGTTCCACAGCAGGTAGTCGTGCCCGTCCGGCCCAGCCACGGCGATCGCGGTGTCCTGGTTCACGGCGGTGCCTTGCGGAGGCGACCCGACGACAAGAGAAAGGCCGGGCTCGACGGTGCCGGTGGCCTGGTTGCTCCAGGTGGCGCAGGCACTCCAGACCTCACCGTCGAGGTTCTCCGGCGCCGGCAGCGAGTCGGGGGCACCGACCACACCGACCGCTGGACCGCGTGGGGCCTCACGCAGCGACTCGGACTTCATCGAGGAGACGGTGAGGTTGTCACCGGCCAGCAGCCGCGCCGAGGTCAGGTTGTGCACCGGGTGCAGGACCCCGTCGAGGGACAGGTAGCGGGCTCCGGTGTCCTCGACCAGCACCAGGGTGCCACTCTTCTCCCACTTGGTGTTCCCCCCGGGCACGACGAAACCGAACAGGGCCACGACCAGGCAGACCAGCGCGGCCACCAGGATGCCGCCCAGGGCGCCCCGGCTGGTCCGGGTAACCGGCTGGTCCAGACCGTCGGGTTCCAGCCGCAGCAGCCCCGAGGAGAGGCGGCCCATCACGAACATGTGGGCCTGGACCTGGTCCTTGCGTGACTGCACGGCTCACCCGCCCAGACCGCGCAGGCGGGTGAACACCCCGACGCACAGCAGGAGCAGCGGCAGCAGGCTGATCGCCAGCATGGTGTGCAGGATCTCGCCCGCCCGGGCCCAGTGCGGCACCATCCGGCGCCCAGGAACGGTGCCGGAGGCCACCGCCAGGCCCAGCGCCAGGATCCAGAGCAGGTTTGCCGCGATCATCGGGCCCAGCCCCTCGGCGGTGACCAGGTAGCTCACGGCCAGTGCGGCCAGCCCCACCAGTCCTGGTCCGACGACGGCCAGGCGCTGCCCGCTGCCGCCCAGGGTACGGCCGTGCAACAGGGCCAGGCCGCTCAGCGCGCCGGCCATCAGCCGGGCCGAGATGCCGTCGGCGGTGACCACCAGGGTGATCACCGCGACCGTCATCCCCGTCCCCAGAGCCGCCAGCAGGCCGGTGAGGAAGGCGTCGGCCACGGCCGAGCGCTCGATCACGTTCCGGCTCGGATGCGGCTCGATCCCCTCCTGCAACTGGTCGGCGTTGGCCGGCAGGGGCGGCAGACGCAGGCCCGAGAGCCAGAACGCCCAGCCCGGGGCAAAGGCCAGCAGGAGCACCACCACAGCGCCGACGATCGCGGCGGTGTGCTGAAAGCTGCTGCGCACCAGGGCGCCGGCCAGCCAGGCGAGCAGGCCCAGGGTTCCGATGCCCAGGTACATCGGTGCGCCGGAGCCGGTGACCGAGAACCCGACGGCGGCCGCAGCTGCGGCCAGTACCCCGCCCACCAGCAGGCGCAGGTGCGAGGCGGCCAGGTCCTCGCCCACCGGGATCGTCGCGGCCGCGACCACGACGTGCAGGATCGCGGCCAGGGCCAGGACGTGTCCCAGCCGGGTCTGGTCGAACGACCGCACGGACGAGGCCGCCGCGCCGAAAAGCACCGCAGCCACCACGTAGCCGTTGGCGGCCGAGGCGATCGGAGGCATCACCAGGGGCAGACAGGCGGCCGCCAGCACGAGAACGGCCAGCATGGTTCCGAGCAGCAGCCGCCGGGTGAGTTCCGGCTGCCAGGTGTCGTTGCGGGTGACCAGCGTGCTCATCACTCCGTCGACCAGGTCGTCGAAGTGCACCGGGGGCAGGGAGTCCTGCTGTGGGCGCAGATGGAGCACTTCACCGTCGCGCAGTTCCAGCTCCGCCGCTGTCCGGGCCAGGGGCAGCGGCTCCTGGCCCAGTCGTTGCAGCACCCAGCCGCCCTGCGCCATGCCTTTCTCGTGCAGGTCCTCACCGGCGTGACCGACGAGCGTGGGCATCAGATCGGCCAGCTGGATGTCGGTCGGCACCGCCAGGTCGAACCGGCGGCCGGGACCGTGGACGGTGAGCCGGCACAGGCCGGCCAGTGCCCCGGTCGGGCCGGCGCTGGAGAGCGGGTCGCCGGGGGACGTATCCGTGATGGTCACGCCTACCTCCGCACGCTTCGAGAACTACCGCCGGATCAACGGATTCCGGCACCTTCGGCACAGCCTGCAGCACCGTCCGCGTAGCGAAGCCGGTTCTGGGCGACCTTCGGCCTCGTGTACGGCAATCTCCGCCCCTGGGGACAGATTTCCTGCTTCATCGGTGACCGCACGCATGCTGGAGGGCAGGATGAACGTTCGTCGTGCCGCCGCGCGCGGATCCAGGGAGGCGGTTCTGCCGTGAGCATCATCCTTTTCAAACGCCCACCCCGCCGGCCCGGGCCGGAGATGCCCGGCGGGGAGCTGCAACTGCAGGAACCACCGGAACTGCCGGAGCAGCCCGACAGCCTGTCTTCGATGGTCATGTACGCCCCGACCGCGCTGGGCTCGATGGGCATGGTGCTCATCTTCGTGCGCCCGGGCGACAACGGGCCCCTGGTCTACTTCGCCCTCGGCCTGATGGGCCTTTCCGCCGTGGCCATGCTGTTCGTGCAGTTGCTGCGCACCTCGCTGGACCGCAAGCACAAGATGCGCGAGGAACGCCGCGACTACCTGCGCTATCTGTCCCGGTTGCGGCGCCGGGTGCGCAGGACCATCGACCAGCAGCGCGAGGCCCAGGCCTGGCGGCACCCGCAGACCGAGGCTCTGGCCTCGGTGGTGCGCACCTCACGGCTGTGGGAGCGCCGGCCAACTCACCCCGACTTCACCGAGGCCCGGATCGGCCGGGGGCCACAGCGTCTGAGCCTGACCCTGGCGCCGGTGGAGACCAAGCCGGTGGAGGACCTGGAACCGCTCAGTGCCCACGCGCTGCGCCGGTTCATCCACGCCTACTCCAGCGTCCAGGACCAGCCGATCGCGGTGTACCTGCGCGCCTACTCGCGTCTGGTCCTGCAGGCCGAGGACGAGGCCGCGCAGAGCGCGGCGCAGGGCCTGGTGCGGGCGCTGCTGCTGCAGTTGGCGGTCTTTCATTCACCCGACGACCTGCGGATCGTGATCCTGGCCCCGTCCTCCCGCCATCCGGACTGGGACTGGGTCAAGTGGCTGCCGCACGCCCTGCACCCGCACGAGACCGATGCGGCCGGCCCGGTCCGGATGATCACCACCGGCCCCGGCCGCCTGGAACACCTCCTCGGTCCGGACTTCGCGGGGCGGGCCACGTTCGACCCGGACTCTCCCCCCGGGCCGGAGGAACCGTTCACCGTGGTGGTGCACGACAGCGACATCCCGGTCCCGGCCGGAGACCGCCTGGTCACCCGTGGCTACCGCAACACCGTCCTGCTCGACCTGGCCGCCGGAGGCGGGCGCCCGTCCCGCCACGATCTGGTGCTGCGGGTCAGCCCGGAGCGGCTGGAGATGCTCGACACCGACCCCAACGGCATCGAGAAGGCCACACTGCTGGGGGTTCCCGACGTCCTGGCGACCGGACCGGCCACCGCCCTGGCCCGGCAGCTGGCCCCCTACCGCATCAGCACCTCCACCGAGTCCGCCGAGCCGATGTCCACCGACGTCGAGTTGACCACCATGCTCGGGATCGACGACCTGGCGACCCACCCGGTGGAGAACCTGTGGCAGCAGTGGCGCAGCTCCGGCCGGCGGCTGAAGGTGCCGCTGGCCGTCACCGGCGACGGAACCCCGCTGGAGCTGGACATCAAGGAGGCCGCCGAGGGCGGGATGGGGCCGCACGGGCTGCTGATCGGCGCGACCGGCTCGGGCAAGTCCGAACTGCTGCGCACGCTGGTGCTGGCGCTGGCCCTGACCCACTCCTCCGAGACGCTCAACTTCGTCCTGGTCGACTTCAAGGGCGGTGCCACCTTCCTGGGCCTGGAGCAGCTTCCGCACACCTCCGCGGTGATCACCAACCTGGCCGACGAGTCCTCGCTGGTGGAGCGGATGAAGGACTCGCTGCAGGGTGAGCTGATGCGCCGACAGGAGCTGCTGCGCTCGGCCGGGAACTACAGCTCCGTGCTCGACTACGAGACGGCCCGGGCGCAGGGCGCACCACTGGCTCCACTGCCCAGCCTGTTCCTGGTCGTCGACGAGTTCAGCGAACTGCTGGCGGCCCACCGCGACTTCATGGACGTCTTCGTGATGATCGGCCGACTGGGCCGCAGCCTCGGCGTGCATCTGCTGCTGGCCTCGCAACGACTGGACGAGGGCCGCACCAACCAGCTGGAGTCGCACCTGTCCTACCGGATCGGCCTACGCACGTTCTCGGCCATGGAGAGCCGGGGAGTGCTGGGCGTCCCCGACGCCTACCAGTTACCGCCGCAGCCCGGAAACGGCTTCCTGCGCACCGACGTCACCACTCTTTCCCGGTTCCGCGCAGCGTACGTCTCCGGGACCTACCGGGCCCGGGAACGCGTCGCACCGGCCGCCGTGGCTGCGAAGGTCGTCCTCTACGGAACAGATTTCGTCGAGGCGGCCGCCGAACCGGAATCGTCGGCACCGGCCCAGTCGCAGCCGGCCGACGCCCTGGACACCCGAACCCTGTTGCAGGCCGCGGTTGCCCGGCTGCAGCACTCCGGCCCACCGGCTCATCAGGTGTGGCTACCCCCGCTCACCGTGCCGCCCTCCCTGGACGAGCTGCTACCTCCGTTGGCCCCCGATCCCGAACGCGGCCTGACCACCCTGACCGAGCGCGGGCCCAGTCGTTTCGCGGTCCCGGTGGGGTTGATCGACCGGCCCTACGAACAGGTGCGCGACCTGCTGGTGGCCAACCTGTCCGGGCAGGGCGGCCACGTCGGCATCGCCGGTGGGCCGCAGAGCGGCAAGAGCACGCTGATCCGGACGCTGATCTCCAGTCTGAGTCTGGCCAACTCGCCCGAGGAGGTGCAGTTCTACTGCCTGGACTTCGGCGGCGGCTCCCTCTCGTCGCTGTCCGGGCTGCCACATGTGGGCGGGGTCACCGGCCGGCACGACCTGGAGCGCGTGAACCGCACTCTGGGCGAGGTCACCCAGCTGATCAGCCGTCGTGAGCACCTGTTCGCGCAGAACGGGATCAGCTCGGTCGAGGAGTTCCGCCGGCTGCGGGCCGCCGGCACGGTGGTGGACCCGCACGGCGACGTCTTCCTGGTGGTGGACGGCTGGAACACTGTGCGCCAGGACTTCCACGACATGGTCCAGGCCTTCACCCTGATCGCCAACCGCGGCCTGAACTACGGCGTCCACGTGATCGTCGCCGCGGGCCGGTGGAGCGAAATCGGCACCGCCCTGCGCGACCAGCTCGGCACCCGCTTCGAGCTGCGCCTGGGCGACGCGATCGACTCGATGATCAATATGCGGGCGGCCCGCACCGTGCCCAGGCGGCCGGGAGCCGGGATCACCGACGAACAGCTGCACTTCATGGTCGGCCTGCCCCGCATCGACGGACGCACCTCCACCGACGACCTGGGCGCGGGCACCACCGCCATGGTGGAGAACATCCGGGAATGGTGGACGGGGCCGAGCGCACCACCGGTGCGGATGCTGCCCGCGGTGCACGACGCGGGCCAGTTGCCGGCGCCGGACGGCGATCTGCGGATGGCGCTGGGCCTGGAGGAGAACGAACTGCTGCCCTTCTGGCACGATTTCGAGCAGAACCCGCACCTGCTGGTGGTCGGCGACCTGGAGTCGGGCAAGACCAATCTGCTGAAGCTGGTGGCCCGGGCCGTGGCACAGCGCTACGACCCGTCCCAGGCGCGCATCGCCCTGGTCGACGTGCGCCGCGAACTGCACGGGGCCGTCCCCGAGGATCACCGGCTGGCCTACGCGGTCTCGGCCGACATGGTGAAGGACATCGTCGGCGGCGCCGCCCGGGCCATGCAGGACCGGATGCCCGGCACCGACATCACGCCCGAGCGCCTGCGGCGGCGGGACTGGTGGAAGGGCCCGCAGATGTTCTTCGTGGTCGACGACCTGGAACTGATCTCCGGCGGGCTGGGCGACAACCCCTTCGGACCGCTCCTGCCCTTCCTGTCCCAGGGCAACGAGGTGGGCCTGCACCTGGTGGTGGCCCGCAGCGCGAACGGCATCGGGCGGGCGATGAGCGATCCACTGATCCGGAAGTTGCTGGAGAACAACACTCCTGCGGTGATGCTCTCGACCCCGCCGTCCGAGGGAGCGTTCGTGGCCAACGTGAAGCCCCGCAAGCTCCCACCGGGCCGGGCGCTCTACGTCACGCGCCGGGGTTCGGTGCAGATCCAGACGTCCCAACTGCCCGAACCGGCCAGCGCCGAGCGCTGATCCCACAGTCTACTCGTCGCGGTCGCTCCGGGCCCGACACGCTGCGGCACTCCACAGGGCCAGCGCCAGCGCTGACAGTCCCGCTCCGGCCACGATCAGCGCCCTGATCCAGGCCGGCTCGCCCGGCGGTGGGGGCATCGGGGCAACCGGCGCTGCCACGGGAACGCGGTCCACGGTGCCCAACTCCTGGGGCAGCACGGCGGTGACCGCCGCGTAGGGGTCGATCAGACCAACAATGGACGATGGCGTGGGCCCGGCGTCGATCGGATAGGCGGTCTCGGTGAGACGCCCGATTCGCTGACGACGGGTCAGGCCGGGATGGTAGGCATCCATCAGCGCCGCGGTGGCGGCCACGGCCGCGGCCGAGTACGCCGCTCCGGTGCCGACGCAGACCCCACCGGGGCACACGCTCGTCACCGCCTGCCCCGGCGCCAGAAAGCCTCTTGCTGCGGATCCGGCCGAGGGATCACTCACCGCCAGGACACCGTCGAGGGCAGCCGGGTACACCGGGCCCTGGATCGTCTGGTCGTCGGCCACCGCCGGAGCGATCACCAGTGCTCCGGCATCGACGGCGTCCTGCACCGCGGCCTGGAGTCTCGCGCTGGAACGGGAGGAAACCACGGACACCAGAATGATCTTCACCTCGGCCCGGACCGCTGCGCGGATGCCCTTGGCGATCACGTCCGGGCCGGTCGCGCCGGTGTCGTCGGTGACCGTGATGCCGTAGACGTGAGCACCCGGGGCCACCCCGGCCACGGTGCTGCCGGTGCGGGGTCGCGCGGCGACCAGCCCGGCCACGAAGGTGCCGTGCCCCACGCAGTCGACCCCGACCCGTCCTCTGCTCACCTCGTTCTCCCCCAACGTCACCTGATCCCGCAGATGCGGGGAGCTGACGTCGAAGCCGGTGCCGAGCACCGCCACCACCACCCCCTCGCCCTGGGTGAGGGGCCAGGCCCGCTCCGGCCGCAGTGCCTGCGCGAGAGGCGAGGGCGTGGAAACCGTCGGCACCGAAGACGTCACACACCGGTCTCGGTCACCCAGAACGGCTGTGACACGGGGCAACTCAGCTACTGAAGGTTCGGTCGTGGCCAGCGCGGAGGTCGGCAGGGCGACCAGAGCAGCGAGTGTCCCGAGCACAACCGGGGCGCTCCGGCGCCTACGCCGGTGGCAGCGACGAGCACCGGAAGTCATCGGCTCACCCCGCCTGCGCGACCGCCAGGTCGACGGCCTCCAGGCTGCGTAGTTCGCTCATGCTGGGCGACTGGATCCGGTTCAGCCGGGTGGCCTGGCGGGTGATCATGTTCTCCAGTACCTGCCGGGCGTACCGCGCATTGCCGAAGGTCTCTCCCCGGCCGACCGTGGCGAAGTGTCCGGCCAGCTCCTGGCGGGCGCCCTCGCTCAGCTCGTAGCCGCCCTTCAGGGCGTGCCGGCCGACGATCTCCACCAGCTCCTGTGCGGAGTAGTCGCCGAACTCCACGTGCCGGGTGAACCGCGAGGCCAGGCCCGGGTTCGAGGCCAGGAAGTGCTCCATCTGACCGGAGTAGCCGGCCACGATCACCACCACGTCGTCACGGTGGTCCTCCATCAGCTTCACCAGGGTGTCCACCGCCTCCCGGCCGAAGTCGCTGGCCCGCCCGGTCTGGGTCAGGGTGTACGCCTCGTCGATGAACAGCACGCCGCCGCGGGCGGAATCGAAGGCGTCCTTGGTCAGCTGTGCGGTCTGGCCCATGTACCGCCCGACCAGATCGCCCCGGCTGACCTCCACCAGCTGCCCGCGCGGCAGCACCCCCATCGCGGCCAGCAGCTCGCCGTAGAGGCGGGCCACCGTGGTCTTGCCCGTACCGGGCGGCCCGGCGAAGACCAGGTGGTTGCTGATCGCCGGGGTGGGCAGCCCGGCCTGTTCCCGTCGGCGCATCGCCGAGATCAGCTCGACCAGCGCCGCCACCTCGGTCTTCACCGTGCTCAGGCCGATCATGTCGTGCAGCTGGGCCAGCAACCCCGGCAACCGGTCGTCGAGCGCACCCGGCGCCCCCGGCGCCGAGGCGACCCCGACGTCCTCGGGCAGCATCAACGGCAGATCGTCCGCGCTCACCTCGGCCAGACCGGCCAGCCGGGTGGCCTGCCGGTCGATCATCTCCTCGAACGTCTTGCGGGCGGCCCGGCCGTTGCCGAACGCCTCGTCCTTGACGATCCGCGAGAAGTGCAGCCGCAGAGCGTCACCGACCCCCGGGGCGAGCTGGTAGTCGTGACCGGCGCACATCGTCTCCACGATCGTCACCAGTTCCTCGTCCGAGTAGTTCTCGAACTCGATGGTGCGGCTGAACCGCGACGCCAGGCCCGGGTTGGACTGCAGGAACTGGCGCATCTCGGTGGAGTAGCCGGCCGCGATCACCACGACGTCGTCGCGGTGGTCCTCCATCAGCTTGACCAGGGTGTCGATCGCCTCCCGGCCGAAGTCCGGACCGCTGCCGCGTTCGTTCGGGCTCAGCGCGTACGCCTCGTCGACGAACAGCACCCCGCCCAGCGCCCTGGTGAAGGTCTCGGTGGTCTTGATCGCCGTGCCCCCGACGATCTGGGCCACCAGGTCGGCCCGGGCCACCTCGACCAGATGACCGCTGCGCAGCGCCCCCAGCTCGGCCAGCACGGCCCCGTAGAGCCGGGCCACGGTGGTCTTCCCGGTCCCGGGCGGGCCCGCGAAGATCAGGTGCCGGCTCATCGGCAGGGCCGCCATCCCGGCCTCGGCCCGGCGCCGGGCCAGCCGGTTGAGGTTGATCAGCGAGGAGACCTGCTGCTTGACCGCGGCCAGGCCGACCAGGGCCTGCAGTCTGGCCAGCGGCCCCTCCTCGTCGGGAGCCCCGGGCCCGGCCGCCTCCGCAGGGCCGGCCGACCCGGCCGCCACCGTGACCGAACCGTGCGCGTCAGGCCGTCGGTTGTCCCGGCTGTCCAGGTCCTCCACCGAGACCCGTTCGCTCGGGATCAACTGGCGCAGCCCACTGCCCTGGTTGCCGGTCAGACGGATCCCGGAAAGAGAGACCGCCTCGGTGGTGTCGATCCGCATCCCGTCGCCGCGGTTGTCCTGCACCGAGCCGTCTTTCAGGTTCGCCCGGGCGCCGGGCGTGACCAGGACGCCGTGTTCGGAGCTGCCACGGATCAGGAACCGGGTCAGCGACAGATCGCCGCCGGCTGCCACCCGGATGCCCTCCGCGCCGGCGGCGCTCACCTCGGCATCGCGCAGGACCACCGTCCCCCGTTCCCCGACCAGAAGCCCCTGGGCGCCGCTGCCGTTCACGGTGAGGTGGCTGAGATGCGGGCCGGCCCCGTCCTCGACCCGGACCCCGGCTCCCCCGGCGCCCCTGACCACGAGCGTCTCCAGCCGACCACGGCTGTTCTCGGCCATCAGCACACCGTCACCGCCGACGCCGCTGACCTCGGTGCTGCGCAGCAGCGGGCTGGCCGCGCCCCGGACCCGGACTCCGGCTCCGGGGACGTCGCTCACCTGCAGGTGGTCGAACTCCGCCACGCTCTCCTCGTCGAGCAGCACCCCCGCGTCCTGCCCCGCCCGGACCACCGTCCGGGAGAAGGCCGGACCGGACATCCCGCCGACCCACACCCCCGCCAGTCGCGCCTCGGTGAACTCGCAGTCCTCGAAGACCCCGCGAGAACGGGCGCTGACGTGCAGACCGTAGGTGCCCGAGCGCTCGGCCCGGCACCGGCGAAGGTGCGGGTCGCTGCCGGCCGCCACCGCGAACCCGGCGCTCCCGCTGCGGGTGACCACACAGTCCTCCATCACCACCCGGACCTGACTGCCGAGGTAGACCCCGACCGAGGCGTCGCTGACCCGGGTACGCAGGAACCGGGTGCTGCTGGACTCCTCCATGGCGATCCCGGGCTTCTGGGTACCGGTGATCTCGCAGTCCTCGACCACGCCGCGGCCCTGGCCGTTGACGCAGATGCCGTTACCACCGGCATCACGCAGGACACTGTTGCTCACCCGGGTGCCGGCCCGGGCCGCGATCACGATCGCGGAGGTGGCCAGGTGAGCCACCACGCAGTCGTCGATCACGCTACCGGCGTCGGAGGTGTCCACGATCCCGGCCCCGGCGCCGTTGGTGACCCGGCAGCCGCGCATGGCCACCGATCCCTGGGGGCGGGCCACCACCGCCGCCCAGGAGGAGCCGATCACCTCACAGTCGTCCATCGCCAGCTGACCGCGCAGGATCTCGACCGCGGCGATCTCCTCGTCCTGCCCCTCCAGGACCAGACCGGTCAGTTTCACCGCCTCGGCCAGGACCTTGACCACCGGGCCCCGGCGGGGCGAGACGTGCACGCTGCCGCGGCCCTCCTCCGCGGTGATCGTGACGATCTTGGAGACGACCAGGTTCTCCTCGTACCGGCCGGGGTGAACGGTGATCACCGCCCCCGCCCGTGCGCTGCTGAGGGCCTGGCCGATGGAGCGGAACGCGTCCCGCTGATCGGGCGAGACCACGAGCATCTGAGTGTTCACCGCACACCCTTCGCCGCCGGTGCGCCCAAGACCCCGGGCGGGCGCTCACTCGGACTGCTTCTGCACCCCGGGCGCATCTACAGAACCCCTGCCCGCATGGCGAACGCGACCGCGTGCGACCGGTTGCGCAGTTGCAGGCGCTCCATCAGGGCGTACAGGATGCTTTTCACCGTTCGCTCCGAATACTGCATGCGCTGGGCGATCTCGGCATTCTCGAGGCCCTCGGCAATGCATCGCAGCACCTCGACCTCCCGGTGGTCCAGTCCCGAGGCCGTCAGCCGGCGTGGGGCCAGGACGGTCCGCTGGACCCGGGCCACGTCTGCCAGCAGCCTGGCCTGTATCTCCCGGGGCAGATGAGTTCCCCCCTGGTGCACGATGGTCAGGACCCGGGTCAGGTGCTCGCCGGTGGCCTGGGAGCGGTTGACGAACCCGGCCACCCCCAGCTCGGCCGCCGCCATCAGGTCCGGATCTCCCAGGCGCTCCAGCACCAGGACGATTCGCAGCTGCCCCGGCTCCGCCCGCAGCGATCGGAGCCGGTTCATCACCGGAACAGTGAACTCAGCAGCGGCTTTCAGCACCAGATCGGCGTCCGCCTCCCGGCCCGGAGGCACCAGTTCGATGCCGGCGCGACCGTGCAGAAGGCCGGACAGGCCGGCCTGGCTGACCGGATCGCCGGACTGTGCCAGTACTTTCACCGGATGCGCCGGGTCCACCGGGTCCACCGGGTCCGGGCCGGGGGCGCACACCTCGCAACCCGCGACCGGCCGCAGCGACCGATAGGGCGGCCTGCCCGCCAGAGCCGTCCGAGAGGAACTCATCGCCTGGTCGTCACCACCCCGGTGCAGGCGTTCCACATCTTCTCCACTCAGCTCATCACGGCGCCCGTCCCGCCAGGGTTCAGCTTGCGGGCCGGTGAACTTCTGGCCCCGATGGTCCGTGAGACCCGTCAAGGACGGACCACACCTTGTCGGAAAGGACGAACATGCTCACCACGAAGGCCCGCAACCGGGTCGCCGCCGTCACCGGAAGCGCCGTCGCCGCCCTGGGCCTGGTGGTGGCCGCCGGCCAGCCCGCTGCCGCCCAGGCCAACACCCTCATGCTCTGCGTCCGCAGCGCCGCCCCGGCCCAGATCCAGATCCAGCCCAGCAACGGCCGGACCGGGATCCTGAGCCCTCTGGTCAGCAACAACCGATGCTGGTCCACCACTTTCGACACCCGGGGCACACGCCCGATCGACATCCTGCGCAACGGCCGGCACATCGGCAGCGACACCTGGAACAGCAACAACGGCGCCAAGGCGATCTATCTCTGACCATCGGCGCCGCAACCGCCCGAAGGTGCGGACCGGCAACCGGCCGGCTCTTGCCGTGGTTGCCGGTGCGCAGTCGATGATCTAGGTTCCCGTTCCGTGACCAACGGCAGTGAGCTGGGCAGATTCTTACGATCCCGGCGGGCTGCGACGTCCCTGGCCGACACCGGACTGGTGTCCCGCGGAGCGCGCCGGGTGCCAGGGCTACGCCGGGAAGAGGTGGCTCATCTGGCCCGGGTGAGCGCGGACTACTACGTCAGGCTGGAGCAGGGCCGGGAGACCCGCCCTTCGAACCAGGTGCTGGAGGCGCTGGCCGGGGTCTTCGGGCTGGACGCGGGGCAACGTCGGCTCCTGTACACCCTGGCCGGCGCTCTCTGGGTGCCGCCGCTGCCGGAGAAGCCGGTCACCCTGGACGCTTCGGTGCTCCAGCTGATGAACTCCATGCCGGGATCGGCCTGCTTCGTGCTGGACCCGATCCTGGACCTCGTGGCCACCAACGATGTTGCCAGGGGCCTGTTCTCGCCGTTCGAGGACTCCGGGGCGGTGCGCAACCTCGCCGCCATGGTGTTCCTCGACGCCGCCGGGCAGACCTTCTTCGGCGACTGGAAGATCGCCTCCCACAACTGTGTGGCCCTGTTGCGCGCCTTGTCGGCCTCCTACGCCGGCTCTCCCCGTCGAGAGCGACTGATCAGCGAACTGGACTCCGGCAGCAGGACGTTCCGACGCCTTTGGGCCGATCACGACGTGCGGCTGGACCTTCACGGCGACGAGGTCGTGCTACACCCGGCCGCGGGCCGCCTCACGCTTCACGCCGATGCCCTGGAACTCTTCTCGGCCCCCGGGCACCAGCTCATCGTCTACCGGGCCCGGCCCGGCAGTCCGGACGAGCAACGCCTGCTGGATCTGACGCACCGGCCGGCTGGTCCGGGCCGCCCGATGGTGCCCTCGCAGACCACGCCATCGGCGCCCGGCCCGGCCGGTTCGTTCGTCGGTGGATCAGCCTGCTGAGAGAGGACTGCGGGTTGACGAGCCCGGCCCGTCGGAAGGCTCGGTGGCGTGCGGGAGAAGCGCTTCAAGGCCGTGCCGCCGATCGCCCAGAACCCGCCGGGAGACCTCGGCCTCCATCTCCGGCGAGAACGCCTCGGCCACGGACGTGGCCAGCCCCTTGAACGGCTGGCCCGTCACGATCGGGCCCTTGGCGGCATTCTCGGTGATGGCCTGGACGATCCGCTCCCAGGCCCCCTCCGGCAGGTCGTGGCCCATCCCCGGGATCACCACCAGTTCCGCCCCGGCCGCCTCAGCCGTGGCCCTTCCGCCCCGGATGCCCACGAGTGGGTCACTGTCACCGTGGATCACGACAGTGGCCACCTGCATCTCACGCAGGCCCGGCGTGCGATCAGTGGCGGTGAGACTGGCGGCCACCTGACGCAGGACCCCGGCCGGATGGTAGGCCCGTTCGACCTTGGCCCGGGCGCGGGCGACCAACTCGTCGTCACCGGTGGCGAAGCCGGGCGAGCCGATCGTCCGGTAGAGAGCGGCATCGGCCGCGACCGCGGCCTCAGGTCCGTCCCGGCCGGCGGCAGCAGGATGCTGGGGTCGCTGATGCTGCTCTCCCGGACGGCCGGATCACCGGTCGTTCCCATGATCGAGGCCAGACTGGCCACCAGCTCCGGGTTCTGAACGGCGATCTGCTGGGCGATGCCGGCACCCATCGACACCCCGGCCAGGTGAACCCGCTCGAACCCCAGGGCCCGGATCAGCCCGGTGGTGTCGTCGACCAGGTCGTCGAAGCGGTACTTCACACTGGAGACGTCACCGGCGAACAACGCCGCGAGATCGACCTCACCAAGCTCGTCCAGCCACGTCGACCGGCCGACGTCGCGGTTGTCGAACCGGACCACGTAGAAGCCACGCTCGGCCAGTTGCTCGCAGAACGCCTCGGGCCAGCCCAGGAGTTGCTCCCCCACCCCCATGATCAGGAGCATGGGCGGCTGTTCGGGGGAACCGAAGGTCTCGTAGCAGAGTTCGATTCCGTTGGACTTCGCGAAAGGCATGACTCTCCATCACATGTCGCCGGTCTTCTCCGACATCTGCACGTAGGGCGCCGCGACTGCGTTCACGGTCGTGGCACACATCACGACCACACCGAGGCAGCACGAGAGGGCCCGCCTGCCGCAAAGGGCACCCCCTCCTGCCCACGTTGACCAAGCTGCCGAATTGGTCCGCCGGGCCGGCACAGCCGAGGCGTATCACTCTAATCCGGCCAGACCGGCCCATCAGCAGCGCATTTCGGCGACTGCCCCCTCGCGGGCCATGATGACGATCGCCCCGGTCCCCTTCTGAAGCTGGCCCGTCGTGGCAACCGGTCGGCGCCGCACGGGTACCTTCGGACGGTCTGCCCAGCCCTCTGGGGCCTCTCCGGGCAAGCGGGTGCCGTTCCAGGCCCGGAAAAGACGACCTGTCGCGAGGTGACACCAGTGCAGATTGCCAAGACCTTCCATCCCAGCACCCATCACAAGGCCCGACGCCGCCGCACTCTCCTGATGACTTCCGGCGCGACCCTCGTCCTCGCCGGAGGAACCCTCTCCCTGGTGGCCCTGGCCGGTACCGGCCAGAAGGCACCGGAGTCGAAGAAGGACCAGACGGCCATGCTGGCCGGTCCGGTCGACGGCGATGAAACACTGCTTCAGCCAGTGCCTTCGGAAACTGCCGCAGTCACCCCGGACTATGCTCTGGTGACGCCGAAAGCCCCGACTCCCAGCGTGGACAACGACGACAAGACACCGCCGCGCAGGCCGTCCCCGAAATCCACCACGGGAGCCGAGGCACCCGTGGCTGCTGCCCCCGACACCGCCCCGACGGCCAAGGAGAAGAAGCGCGTTCCGGTCAAGAAGAAGCCGGCCAAGGCCAAGAAGAGCAAGAAGACCACCTGGGTCACCTCGGCCCCCATGCTGCTGAAGAACCAGAACAGTGGCTTCTGCGCCGACCTGCCCACCCGCGGGGTCGTCGGGATCAGCACGCCGCTGAGCCAGTTCGAGTGCGTCGCCGGGGACGCGGACAACCAGCAGTTCCGTACTCTGCGGGACGGCTCGCTCCTGGCTCTGCGCAACGAGAAGACCGGGTTGTGCGTGGACGCGCCCGGCGAGGGGAACGTGGCCGCGGGGACCTGGGTCACCAGCTACGACTGCCTGCTGGGCAAGAACGACAACCAGATGTTCACCAGCCAGGCCAGTGGCAACGGCCTGCAGTTGAGGAACGTACGCACCGGCATGTGCCTGGACGTGTCCAGCAACACCGGGGCGGCCACCGACCGCGGCCGCAAGATCGTGCTCTCGACCTGCACCTCGTCACCGTCCCAGGTCTGGAACTTCGGGTAGTCAGCAGTGACCCGGAGCCGGGCCGCATCCGTGTGTTGATGTGTCAGGCAAGCGAAATCAACTCTCGGACGGGAACACCCATGCTGAACTCGAAGACCGGACGCCGGCTCCTGGCGATCTGCGCAGCCGCGAGCGCCGCGACCGGGATCGGGGCGGTGGCGGCGCCGGCCGCCTCGGCCTCCACCATTCCTCCTGGCCACATCCAGATCTGTGCCCAGGGCGACTACCACTCCTCGATCCAGATCGTCTCGCAGCCGATTCCGGGGGTCCTGGCCACCACGGGTGGGCTCGACATGGTCCCGGTGGCTCCTGGGGGTCCTTGTTCCATGACCGAGTTCGACACCCACGGGGCCACCGTCGAGGTCCGGGTCTGGGGCTTCGCGCCCGACGGGACCGCGTTCCCGATGCACAGCCAGTTCTACAACAGTGCGCAGGGCCTGGGCATCGGCACCCAGGGCACCTCGAGTGCTCCTTACTACTGGCTCTGGTAGGGCAGGAGCGGGAACGACCGTGGGCCCTGGTGATCGCGACCCGACCGCCGGGGCCCACCGAGCCGGGCCGGCGGCCGCTCTGCCCTCGGCCGCCTGATCGGGAACTTTCGCCCCCGCTCTGGCTGGGTACGACGCACCCTGGTTAGGCCCGGTGCAGAAGGGGAGACTGTCGTGAACGCCCCCGGGCCGCCCCGACCAGGCGGCCTGTGGTCCCGGCGCCGGTCCCAGCTGCACAGGAGGCGGCACCCGTGCGAAGAGAACCGATGGTCTCGACGAACACCCAGGTCACACAGATAGTTCTGCCCGGCACGGTCGAGCCCGGCGAACTTCAGATCCACAGACGTCCCCTGCCCGTGCCCGCCCCGGGCCAGGCCCTCCTGCAGATGGAGGCCACCGGGGTCTCGCGGGCCGAGCAGGGCATGCGCCGGGGCATCCACCGGGGCCAGCCCGCCTTCCCGTTCGTTCCCGGGTTCGACGTGGTGGGCCGGGTCGTCGCGGTCGGCCCCGCCACCGACCCCGGCCTGGTCGGGCGACGCTACGCAGCGATCACCGAGACCGGCAGCTGGTCGAGCCATCTCGTGGTCGAGGCCAACTCCCTCGTCCCGGTCCCGGACACTCTGGATGCGGCCGCCGTGGAGACGGTCCTGAGCCACGCCGTGGCGGCCTGGCAGATGCTGCACCGGATCGCTGTCGTCGCCCCGGGGCAGTCCATCGTCGTGACGGACGCCGGCGGTGGCTTCGGTGCAGCGCTGGTCCAGTTGGGCCGGCACGCCGGGTTGCGGGTCATCGCGATCGCCCCAGCCCACGAGCACGCGCGACTGCGCCACGAAGGTGCCCTGCCGCTGGACTGTTTCGCTCCTGACCTGGTCGGGCGGGCCCAGGAACTCCTGCCCGACGGCGCCGCCGCCGTCTTCACCCATGTCGGCGGCGAGCGTCTGGTCAAGTGCTGGAGCCTGGTCGGCCGAGGTGGCACTCTGGTGCTCTACTTCAGCCTCTCCACCAGCAACGACGTAGAGCCCGGCCTGTGGCCGGCCGCCTGGGACACCGCACGCCTGAGGCTGTGGAGCCTGATGCCGAACGGCCGGCGGGCGCGGGCCTTCGCCCTGTGCGGCGGGCGCCTGCGCAGCAGACGGCGCCGACAGTGGTGGCACCAGGACGCGGGCCAGGTTCTGGAACTCCTGGGCCAGGGCGTCCTGAAGCCCCGGATCGCCGCCCGGTTCCCGCTGTCCGAGACCGACCTGGCCCTGACGCTGGCGGAGTCCCCCGACGTCAGCGGCAAGGTCGTCATCGTCCCGGACGAGTAGCAGCCGGTCCGTGCCCGTACGGCGACGGCCCCGCAGCAGTGGGATTATCCTCGAGCCCAGCGAATGACCCGTCTGCCGGCGTCGAAGGAGAGTCTTGAGCTACGGCCTGGGCATCGATCTGGGCAGCACGTACACGGCCGCGGCGATCAGCCGCGACCACGCACGAGCAGTACCGGCCATGGCCCCTCTGGGCAGCGGCTCGCCTCTCCTGCGCACCGTCGTACGGGTGTCGCGCGAAGGTGGGCTGGTCGTCGGCGACGACCTGTCGTCCTCGCCCGACCTCCAGAACGAACTGACCGGGCACGACTTCCGGCGCCACCTGGGCGACTCCACCTCGCTGACGCTGGGCGGGCGCCGGCTGAGCGCCCGCGACCTCTACACCGAGGTGATCTCGGCCGTGCTGGTCAGGGTGGCCCGGACCGAGGGCGCAGCCCCGGGTCACGTGGTGCTCACCTGCCCGGCGACGTGGGGCCCGCACCGCCGCGAACAGCTGGCCGAGGCCTGCCGCCGGGCCGGTCTGGCCCCGGCCGGCTTCTCCCTGTGCTCGGAGGCCGAGGCGGTGGCCGTGGCCCACCTTTCCGGGCAGCCGCCGCGTAATCCGCACCAGCTGGTGGTGTACGACGTCGGGGGCGGCAGTTTCGACGCCTGCGTGGTCGATGTCGAGCGGACCCCGGACGGCCTCGTGCAGGTGCGGGACCTGGGGGTTCCGGATTCGCTGGAGTGGTTCGGCGGGGTCGACCTCGACCAGAACGTGCTCAGCCTGGTCGACCAGGCCTGCGGCGGTGCCGTCTCCCAGCTGGACCCCGACGATCCGGGCGAGGCCGATGCCCTGCGGCGCATCCGCGCGGCCGGTGTACGGGCGAAGGAGGCCCTCGCCGGGGCCCAGCAGGCCGAGATCGACATCGGGCTGCCCGGCCGGACGCCGAGCGTGGTGCTCACCCGGCTGCATCTGGAGGAGTGGCTGCGCCCCCGGCTGGCCGCCGCCCTGCCGGCTCTGCGGCAGGTGCTCGACTCGGCCCGGATCGGTCGCCGCGACCGGGCCACCATCCTGCTCAGCGGGGGTACCGCGGCCATCCCCATGGTGGGCCGGATGCTGGCCGAGGACCTGGGACGCCCTGTCCGGCTGCTGCCCGACCCGCAGTTCGTCACCGCCCTGGGCGCGGCCGTGCTGGCCGGGCAGGCGGTGCCCGAGCCCGGCCCGGGCTCGCCCCACCGCCCGCGACTCCGCACCGGAGTCCGCTTCGCCCTGCTGGCCTCGGGCACGCTGGCCGGCGCCACCGGCCTGCTCATGGCCGCCCTCGGGCTCGACGGGCTGCAGCCCTGAACGCCTGCTGTCGGAACGCACACCTCCACCACGTGGCGGTCGGGCCCGGGGTTCATTTTTCGCGCAACTGAACCTTCGGGCAGGGTTCCGCGTGCAGAGAGGTGATCCGGTCCGGCGCCTCATATCGCAGACACCCCCAGTCCATCAAGGGGGGTTTGCCCTCTTCCTGCCGAGGGACAGCACCCTTGAGGGGAGGGATGTCCCCATATCGGGAGTGCGGCCGTCCTTGGAATCGTCGGAGCATGCTGCAGACCGCACTCGCACCGGCAGTTCACGATCACCCGGACACCCCGGCCGACGTGACCCGCCCCCGTCCGGCCGGGCCGGGACCCGATGCCGACGAACAACGCCTCGCCGACCTGATCCGCACCCACCGTCCCGCCCTGCTGTCGTTCGTCACCCGCCTGGTGGGTGGTGACAGCGCCCTGGCCGAGGACATCGTGCAGGAGACCTTCGTGCGGGCCTGGCGCCGGATCGACCGGATGACCCCGGAGCAGGGCTCGGTCAACTCCTGGCTGCACCGGGTGGCCTACAACGTGGCGATCGACGGGCACCGGATGCGCAAGGTCCGGCCCACCGAGGTGGAACTGCTGCACCAGGACGTCTCACTGGGGCAGAGCGTCCCGGACGAGACCGGCCGGGTCCTGGCGCAGATGGTGGTGCGCGACCTGCTGGCCTCGATCTGGCCCGAGCACCGCGCCGTGGTCGAGCAGGTCTACCTGAAGGGACACACGGCGGCCGAGGCCGCCGGTGTGCTCGGCGTGCCGGTCGGCACCGTGAAGAGCCGGCTGTTCTACGCACTTCGCACCCTCCGTGGCAACGCCGCGCGGATGGGCCTGCAGGAAGCCGGGTGAGCACCCAGGTGACGACGCTTCTCGCCGGTCTCCTGGTGACCGGCCTGGGAGTGGCCCTGATCGTGCTGGGCAGTCGCCGCCCGCGCGACACCCCACCCGCTGAGCCATCCGGCCAACCGCTGCCCGACGAGCCGGGGCCGACCGGGGCCGAGGCCCGGCCGCAGCCGGCCGAGGCGACGCCCGTCCTGCCACCGGCCGACCGGCCCGAACCGCACGGACCGCACGGACCGCACGAACCGGAGCAGCAGAACGACTTACCAGAAGGCCGGCCGGACCTCCTGCCCGCGCCGCTGACGGTCGTGCCGACCCACGCCTTCACCCCCGTGCTGTCCTCGGACCACGAAGTCACCGCCGCCGAACGGCGCAGCAGCCAGCAACATCTGGGCAGCGACCTGGACGCCGATCTCGTCGAGGTGCGGAAACTACTGGAGCGACGGCCGCCCGCGCTGCGCGGGATGCTGATCGACGCCGGTGAGTCCATCGTGGTCGAGGAACTGGCCATGGTGCGCTCCTACCTGCGCGGGGCCGTGGCCGGTCTCGACATCCGGCTCCGGGAGGGCCCGGTCCACGACAGTGACCCGGCCCTGGTCGCCTGCCTGGCATCCGGCCTGGCCCGGCTGCCGGCCCACCACGGCCCGGTCTTCCACCGAGCCCGGCGGGACAGCATCAGGGTGGACGCACTGTTTCCCGGAAGCCTTCTGACGGAGCCTGGTTTCACTCTGACCCGGCGGGACGCCTACCCGGCGACCGGGATGACGTCCGGTGCCGCGATCTCCTATGCCATCTGGTCGGAGACCGGGCGTTGTGCGCCGCTGCTGGCCGGCCACGAGTCCACCGTGCTCTTCACCGCGGCCGCCCGTTTCCGGGTGCTGGCGGTGCAGCAGCATCCCGGCCAAGACGACCTGACGGTCTTCCTGGCTCAGGAACCGGCCCGGAACAGTGTCCGCAAACAGCGTGAGCACCAGATTCTGGAGCACCTGCGCCGTCGGGCCGCCGATGTGGGCGTCGGGCCTCTGGACGGCCCTTCCCCCTCCGCCGTGATCCACCCGGGACTTGACGCGACCGGGCGCGCCTTCACACCGCGAACGGCCCCCGCCCCAGGCGTCAGCTCCCCGGTGATCCCTACCTGATCGTGTACCTGGCCACTGAACCGGCCTCGGGAAACGGCTTCACCCGCGCGGCGGCTCGGCCCCCAGAGCCAGGCGGGCCAGGTCCTGCCACAGGCGCAGGACCGGATGCCGCGCGGGCGCAGCGATCACCTCGAGCACCGGCAGTCCTTCCCCGTCGCTCAGGAGTGCTTCGAAGCCGGTCAGGGAGGCGGCTACGGACTCGAACCGGCTGGGCCGAAAGCTCTGCGCCGCATAGGTTCCGGGCACCCGGCTGACGCAGACCCCGCCCAGCCGGGCCACGATCTCCAGCCGGAGAAGATCGCGCGCCAGCGCAAGGTCCCGGGGATCACACCCAGCCTGCTCCAGCGCGGACAGACGGCTCATCGCCACCGACCATCCTGGCCCGATCACCTCCACCCCGCTCACCACCAGGACCTGGTTCTCGCGGGCCCAGGCCAGCAGCGAACGGATCTGCCCCGCCCGTTCCGAAAGCCCTCCGTTCAGGGCCCCTGTCGCTTCCGCCCGGCTCACATCCGTCACAGGACGACGTCGGCCTCCCCGTCCCGGCGACGGGTGACCTCGGCGGGACAGTCCTCGACACCGGACCAGACGCTGTGAACCAGATGAGGAACGACGGTCTCCTCCGGCATCGACGGGGCCCCCTCGGCCTGCCCCCAGGTCCGGGCCTCGACACCCCGCCACACCCGGCTGACCTGGCCGCTCTCCCCCAGCATGAGACCGACGGCCAGCTCTGCGTACTGAGGGGTGACGGGCAGGTCCGGCCGCGACAGGTCCAGCCAGCGCAGGAACGGCCCCAGCGCGGCCGGGTCCAGCCCCGTCGGATCGAGCCGCTGCCACTGCGCAGCCGGGTCCGGACCCGGCCGCCGATGCGGAACGTCTTCCGGCCGGACGAACGAGTCCCGGGACCACCGCCCGTAGCGCTGCAACCACTCCAGCACCGGAACCGGCGGTGCCGTCGGAGCCCACGGAAAGACGTTCTGAAGGAACGACGTCAGGTCGATCGGCTCGGGCCCCTCCCACCCGTAGGATCCGGACCGCCCCCGGCCCTCGTCGCCCGTCTGGTCGCTGCTGCCGGCGCGGGCACCCCGCCCCGAATTCGTTTTCCCCACACCCGGTTCACGGATGGAACCGGCCGGGCGTTCACCCGGCATCCGCAGCGCTACCATGGTCGGCGGCGCAGTAGACGGCCCCGTCCGAACGTATCCCGATCGGGTAGCGCCACTGCCGCGGAACCGGTGGACGGGTCCGGACCACCGCTGCTGCCGGCTTCAGCCACTCCTGGAGTCGTTCCCGCGTACGCTCGTCCAGGCCCTGATCGGCGCTCGTCCTCCTGACGGCAGTCGGCAACTCCCGCAACAGAACCCTCAGCCGCCCCTCGTCCTGCCGGATCGTGTCCAGCACCACGAACTGCGTGCCCGGGGCGAACAGCACCCGCGCCCCGTCGTCGTGCCCCGGGCCGGTCACCCGGTCGGTACGGCGAGCGGTGCTGGACCAGATCAGGTATTCGACCGTGCTTCCGGATGCGAGAACCGGATTCAGCCGCGCTTCGACGAAACCCGGCTCGACCAGACGGTCTCCGGCCCGGTAGGACTCCAGGGCCGACACCGGCGGGGCGCCCGCGCGATAGAACGGCCCGGCCGCGACGGGCAGCCGCCTCAACCCCGCGCTGGGGCAGCGAGCCAGCAGACCCGCCCCCGCCGCGGCGACCCCCGCCCGCGCCTCCTTC
>NZ_JAJSOH010000014.1 GCF_021277265.1 Kineosporia rhizophila | reverse complement strand
GGTGCGCGTCGTCCCCAATCACGACCGCAGGGAGGCCGCCGGCCCCGTGCCCCCGGATCCCCCCCCGCACCCGCCCCGCCGGCTCCTCGCCCGCCACCTCCAGCACCGCACTGATCAGCGAGTAGGCCGTCTCCTCGGTGGCCGCCGGGTAGCGGCCCAGGGGCAGGCGCACGTCGACCGGCACCGGCTGACGCTGGGCGAGGGCCTCCACCGCGGCCCCCAGCCCGGCCTGGCTCAGTACCGCCGGGTGGATCCCCCGGGCCAGGTCGCGCAGTTCGTCGAGGGCCCGGGAGATCTCCTTGCTGATCGCCCGCAGGCGCTTGCGGGCCTCGTCGGACAGCTGCTCGGAGTCGGACGCGGCCAGGAAGAGCTTCAGCGCGAGGAGCCGCTGCTGGGCGCCGTCGTGCAGGTTGCGCTCGACCCGGCGGCGTTCGGCCGCGGCGGCCTGCACGGCCTGCATCCGGATCGCCCGGACCTGGCTCAGCCGGGCCAGCACCACGGCCTGCAACTGGGCGTTCTCCAGGGCCAGGCCGCTGGCGGCCAGGGCGTTGGTGACCACGTTGGGGTGGCGGCGCAGGGCCGGGTCGGTGTCGATCACCGCGAGCGGGGTGCCGGAGGCCGAGGTGACCGGCAGGAGCAGGCGTTTCTCGTCCGGCCCGGGATGCTCGGGATCGTCGGGCCTGCCGGTCACGTCGACGTAGGTGTTGAGCTCGGGGGCCCAGTAACGCACCCTCAGCGACTCGTCGAGCAGGGCGGTGCGCAGAGACGTCTGCACCGCCTCGGGGGTGGGGTGCTGCTGCACCTGCCGCACCAGGGTGAGCACTGCGTGGTCGGCCAGCCGCCGGCGCACCACACTGGCCAGGAAGGCCATCGGGACCAGGGCGAACAGGGCGGCCTGGAGGGCGAAGGTGTAGTCCTTCGCATCGCCGTGCACCCCGAGCAGCTGCACGATCGGCACCGTCACGGCGGCCAGCGTGGTGGCCGGGGCGGCGATCGCCATCGGGGTCAGGACCTGCCGGTCCAGCCCTCGCATCCGGCGGATCCGGACCATCCACAGCACGGTGAACAGGCCCGCCAGGATCAGCTGACCGGCGCTGACCACCTGGACCACCGCTTCGTTCAGCGACCGGTCGGCGTAGACCGTGATCCACCAGGAGTCCGGGTCGTAGTGCTTCCACTCCGGGCGCATGGTGACGTCCTGGGCCAGGATGCCGCCGACCAGGACCACGCCCAGCACCGTCACGAAGGCCCGCTCGGCCC
Source organism: Kineosporia rhizophila (assembly GCF_021277265.1). Lineage (GTDB taxonomy): Bacteria > Actinomycetota > Actinomycetes > Actinomycetales > Kineosporiaceae > Kineosporia > Kineosporia rhizophila. The sequence goes on along the minus strand of NZ_JAJSOH010000014.1, from coordinate 213,319 downwards.
GGTCGAGCAGGGCCGGGTCGGGGTAGCGGAACATCGCCCAGACCGCCAGGGACAGCGCCACGAAGCTGGAGATGCCCGAGATCAGCGGCATCGGCCCGAAGGCCCACTCCTCGCTCCAGCCCAGGGCCCACAGCTGGGCCGCACCGATCAGCAGCCCGCCGGTGACCCGGTGGCCGGGCTCCTCCCAGAGGATCACCCCGGCACAGGTGAGCATGGCCCCGAAGAGCAGGCTGCCGACGGCAACCACCGGGTACTCCCGCCACAGCGGGCCCATCACGACGGCCCCGACCGCGGACAGCCCCAGGGTGACGGCGATGGTGCGGGACCACTGCCGGGTATCGGAGGCCGGCCCGGACGACGGGGGCGACGTCACGACCAGAGACGTCGAGCTCACCATCGCCACCCTGATCGCCGGGGCGAATCGGGACAAGAGGGAAAGCCCCCGTCCCCGGGCCCGACCCTGCGGATCGGCCCCCGCGAGGCCGCCCGATGGGAGCACTTGAACCCGTTTCGGGCCGGGCAAATCCCCCGTCCAGGCCGCTGATCATGGGGATGAGCTGAGATTTTGTCTCCGGCAAGTGGGCGATTCAGCAGGCTCGATTTGCTGCCGAGTGCATCCGCACGCCATTCTGTCCTAAGCTGGGGGTCGGCTACACCAGGTAACAGACCTGCGTGGGCCTCCTGAACTTAGGACAAACATGGCACAGGGTACGGTCAAGTGGTTCAACGCCGAAAAGGGTTTCGGCTTCATCAGCATCGACGGGGGCGGCGCTGACGTCTTCGTCCACTGGTCGGCGATCCAGATGGACGGCTACCGCGCGCTGGACGAGGGTCAGCGAGTGGAGTTCGAGCTGGGCCAGGGCCAGAAGGGCCCGCAGGCCGAGGCTGTGCGTCTCGCTCAGTAGTCGCACGTGATGGTGGGCATCTCGCACTGCGAGTTGCCCACCATCCGTATTTTGCGCCCCTTCTGAAGGGCATTGAGCCAGAGGACGTCCGTGGCGGCCCGAGCCCGTCATCGCACCTCGGGTGCGGGGTACGGCGGAGAAGCCGGGTGGTCAGCGCTGGACCGGCAGCAGGGCGCTGGTGGCGGTGTAGAAGCGCTCGATCCGCTCCACCACGTCCTCGAAGCTGGCCAGGTCGATCGGCTTGGTGACGTAGGCGTTGGCGTGCTGCTGGTAGCTGCTCAGCACATCGGCCTCGGCGTCGGAGGTGGTGAACACGACCACCGGCACCGCCCGCAGCACCGGGTCGTCCTTCAGCGCGGCCAGGGTGCGGCGGCCGTCGAGCCGGGGCATGTTCAGGTCGAGCAGGATCAGGTCGGGCTGCGGTGCCCCGGGCCGTCGCAGGAACTCCAGGGCCTCCTGCCCGTCACCCACCCGGTGCAGCACCGGCGGCCGCTCCACCCGCTCGAAAGCCTCCGTGATCATCAGGACGTCCCCCGGGTCGTCCTCCACCAGGAGCACCACCGGCACCCGCGACTGCATGCGCACCTCAAGAATCGTTGCCGTAGTGGCCGGCTCGGGCATCATGCCCGCGCGACGGGCGGGACCGGCCCAGGACAGAACCTAGGCCGTCATCGTGACATCCCCGGGCTTCTCGGGCGACCGGACGATCAGATCCAGCCCATGCGCCGGGCGATCGCGCAGGCGTCGTGCCGGTTGGCCGCGTTGAGCTTGGTCATCGCGTTCGAGAGGTAGTTGCGCACGGTGCCCGGCGAGAGGGAGGCGCGCGCGGCGATCTCGTCGATCGGGGCGCCGGTGGCGGCCAGTTCCAGGACGTCGGACTCGCGTGGGGTGAGCGGGCTGTCGCCCGCGGCGATCGCCTCGGCCGCGAGCTGCGGGTCTACGTGGCGGCCCCCGGTGTGCACGGTGCGCACCACGCTCGCCAGGGTTGCGGCCGAGGTGGTCTTCGGGAGGAAACCACGGACGCCGGCGGCCAGGGCACGCTTGAGGTGCCCCGGCCGTCCGTGGCTGGTGACGATCACGGTGGCGCACCCGGGCAGCCGGGTGCGCAGCTGCTCGGCCACCGCGATCCCGTCCGGGCCGGGCATCTGCAGGTCGAGGACGGCCACGTCGACCTCGTGCTTCACCGCCATGGCGATCGCCTCGTCGCCGGTCGCCGCCTCGGCGACCACGTCGAGGTCGTCCTCCAGGCTGAGCATCTGGGCCAGGGCGGTACGGATCAGGTTCTCGTCGTCGGCGAGCAGGATGCGGACGGGGGCGCTCACGAGGGTTCTCCTAGCCGGCGACGGGTCTGGTCGGGTCCGGTGCTGGGTTCAGAACCGGTTGCTGGTCGGGGCTGTTCCTGGTGCCGGCGGGTCCGGCGGCGCTGAGCGGGCCGGTGCCGGGCAGGTGCGCCACCACCACCCAGCGGTCATTCTCCCGGCCGGCCTCCAGGCCGGCGCCCAGCGGGGTCAGACGCTCGCGCAGGCCCTGCAGTCCCGAGCCGGACGCCAGACCGGCCTCGGCCGCCGGCTCGCCCAGGCCGTCGTTCTCGATCCGCAGGTCGTTGTCCTGGAACGAGATCCGCACGGAGCCGGCCGAGGAGTGCCGCAGCACGTTGGTGACGCTCTCGCGGACCACCCAGCCGGCCGCCTCGTGCCAGGCCCGGGGCACCACCCCGATCTCGAGCGCGACCTCGATCCCGGCCGAGCGCAGCAGCGCCCGGGCGCCCTCCAGCTCCTGGCCGAGGCTGGTCGGGCGGTAGCCGCGGGCCAGCGCACGGGCCTCGGTCAGGGCGTCGTGGGCGACCTGGCGCACCTCCATCATCTGGTCGGCGGCTCGTTCGTCGCCCCGGCGGGCCAGGGTGGCGGCGAGTTCGGCCTGCACCGCGATGGTGGACAGGTGCCGGCCGAGCACGTCGTGCACGTCGCGGGAGAACCGCAGCCGCTCCTCGGCCACGGCCAGCCGGGACTGGGTGTGGCGCAACGCGTCGAGCTCGGCGACCACCCCGTACAGCCACAGCGACATCCGCACGCTGATCACGCTGACCAGGCCGATGATCAGCCCGGCCACCGCGCTGAACCACTGCGTCCCGGCCACCCCGACCACCAGGGCGCAGCCCAGGATCACCGCCGCCGAGGCCCAGCGGTCGGGGATCCCGCCCAGGCTGGCCGCGAAGTTCGCGGTGACCACCACGACCACCACCCCCTGGGCCTCGCCCGAGGCCGGGAGACCGACCAGGCCCAGGTAGAGCAGGCTGACCACGAGCAGGGCGGCGGTGGGGCGGACCGGGAACGGCTGGATGTTCGGATAGTTGTCGATCACCGCCCGCATCACCGCGGTGCCGAGCATGGTCACCACCACCGCGCCGATGATCACGGCGGTGCCTTGCCCGGCCCCCGGCGCCGGCGCGGACGACAGCAGCAGGCTTCCGCACATGCCCCAGAGCACCAGGTAGAGCGACTGCCGGGTGTACAGGTCGACGCGCTCCACGCGGCTGAGTTCTGACCAGCGGCGTGGTCTCCGGAACTTCACCGGATCAGCCTAGGACGCGCACTAGGTGCGCGGTTCCCAGCGCATCGACCGCTGGGCGAGCTGCAGGGCCAGGCCGGTCCAGACCACCAGCACCACCAGCGGCTGCCCGGCCAGGCTCCAGGTCTCGGCGAAGGTCAGGGTCGTGGTGGTGGCGTCGAAGGAGTCGAGGCCGAACCAGCCGACCCGGACCAGTTCGTTGACCGCCGCCCCGGGAGTCAGCGAGATGGCCTCCCGCAACGGGTCGGACAGGCTGGGCAGACCCCCTACGAACGGGCCGACCGAGGCCAGGACGATCACCGGCAGGCTGGTCAGCTGGGCCGCCTCGGCGCTGCGGGTCCAGGCCGCGGTCCAGTAGGCGAAGGCCGCGAACATCACCACCGACAGCAGCGCCCCGAGGGCGAACAGCAGCACGTTGACCGGGGCGTCCTGACCCGCGACGACCGCCACCGGCACGGCCACCGCGGTGGTCAGCAGCGCACAGGCCACCCCGGGCAGGGCGATCGCGGTGAGCAGTTCCGCGTCACGGGTCTCACCGGTGCGCATCCGCTTGAGCACCAGCTCGTCGCGGCGGCTGACGAACTGCGACAGCACGTTGTAGAAGACCGGGAAAAGGCCCGCCAGCAGCAGCACCCCGGCGACCGCGGTGGCGCCCAGGCTGGTCAGTCCGCGCTCCCCGGCCAGCAGGGTCAGCAGCGGGGCCAGCGGCATGACCAGGGCGTAGGTCAGGGCCAGCCGGTTGCGGACCAGCAGCACGGCGTTCCAGCGGGCCAGGTGCAGGGTACGGGTCACCGAGAACCCGCCCCGGGCCGGGACCTTGGTGGCGGTGGTGGCGCTCATCGGACGCTTCCTTCCAGTTCGGGGGTGTGCACGGCCGGGTCACGGCCGTCGGCGATGGCCAGGAACACCGACTCCAGGCTCGGGCTGCGGGCGTCCAGGCCTTCCAGGCGCACTCCCCGGCCCCCGGCCCAGGCCAGCAGGTGGGCCAGGGAGGTCTGCAGGTCGGTGGTGTGCAGGACGGTCCGCCCGTGCTCCTCGCGCAGGTCGGTGACCGCGCCGAGGTCACTCGGGACCTGGGCCAGCCGGGCGAAACTGATGACCGACGGGTGTCCTTCGGCGATCTGGGTGGGGGTGCCGGAGCGCACGATCCGGCCCGCGTGCATGATCTCCAGCCGGTCGGCCAGGGTCTCCGCCTCGTCCAGGTAGTGCGTGGTCACCAGCACCGTGGAGCCGGCCTCGCGCAGCCCGTCGATCAGGGCCCAGACCTCGCGGCGGCTCTCCGGGTCCAGGCCGGTGGTCGGCTCGTCGAGCACCACCAGCTCCGGGTCGCCCATCAGGGTGCAGGCCAGGTCGAGGCGGCGGGCCTCACCCCCGGACAGCGACAGCACCTTGGTGTCGGCCCGGCGGCCCAGGTCGAGCCGGTCGATCATTTCCTCCACCGGCCGCGGCGCCGAGAGCGTGCCGGCCCACAGCCGCAGCGTCTCGCGCACCGTCAGGTCGCCGGAGAAACCGCTGCGCTGCAACAGGACTCCGGTGCGGCGGCGCACCGCGGCGCGATCGGCGACCGGGTCCAGGCCGAGCACCCGGACGGTGCCCGCGGTCGGTGCGGCCAGCCCCTCGATCACCTCGAGGGTGGAGGTCTTACCGGCGCCGTTGGTGCCCAGCAGCGCGGTGACGGAGCCAGCCCGGACGTCGAGGTCGACGCCCCGGACGGCTTCGAAGGCGGAGGCACCGGTTCCGTAGGTGCGGCGCAGCCCCCGGACGCGGACCGCGAACTCGTCTGAGACTTCGCTGTTCATGTCTTCCAGCCTGTCCCCGGAGCAGCGGCCGGGCCGCTGCCGTAGCTCACCAGGAACCGATGACAGATGTCATCACCGGCTCGGCCGCCCTCTCGTGATCGCCCATTGTTATAGTAGAATGCGAACATGTTGTTCCGAGTCGACCTGGCCTCCTCCGAGCCCCTGGCCGAGCAGATCGCGGCGCAGGTGCGGGGTGGGCTGCTGCGGGGCGAACTGGCCCCGGGCGAACGGCTGCCCTCGGCGCGCGAACTGGCCGCGGTGCTCGAGGTCAACCTGCACACCGTGTTACGGGCCTACGGCCAGCTGCGCGACGAGCAGCTGGTCGACCTGCGCCGCGGGCGCGGGGCAGTGGTGCGGGGCGATGCCGACGCGGGGCGGTTGCGTCTGGTCGAACTGGCCCGGCAGTTCACCCGCGAGGCCCGGCGACAGGGGCTGCGCGACGAAGAGGTGCTGGCGATTCTCAAGGAGGCACAGGCATGAGACGAGTGAGCGCAGCAGTCATCCTGGTCTGGCTGCCCCTGGTGGTCCCGGTGGTGGGGCGGGTCGCCTGGTCGGACCGGCTGCCCGACCCGATCGCGACACACTGGGGGCCGGGCGGCGGGGCCGACCGGTTCTCCTCGTTCCAGGCCCTTTTCGCGGTGACGCTCCTGGTCGGGGCCCTCTGCGGCGGGATCGCGCTGGTAGCCGCAGCCCGGCTGCGCAGCACCCCCGGCTTCCGTTTCGCGGTGACCGCGGCGGGCGCCACGGCCGGCGGCACGGCCGGGGCCTTCGTCGCCACCGCCCAGATGAATCTGGCCGACCCCGCCGACCCCCGGCTGAGCTGGTGGCTGGTCCTCTTCGTGGTCGGCCTGGCCTGGGGCCTGGTGGTGCGTCAGGTCGCAGGCCCGAGCCCGGCCACCGGCTCCGCCCCCGAGTCGGCCGAACCGCTGCCTCTGGGGCCGGACGAGCGCGCCGCCTTCGCCACCACGCTCTCGTCACCACTCCTGACCGGCGCCGCCGCGCTCACCGGGGCCGTGGTGCTGGCCCTGGCGCTGACGGTGAGTCCCGGGCTGTGGGTGGTCCTGCTCGTGCCACTGGCCGTCACCCTGTGTTTCGCCCGCATCCGGGTCACCGTCGACCGGCGCGGCCTTCGTCTGGTGGCCGCGCTGATCGGCCTTCCGCTGAAACGCATTCCGCTGGCCCGCATCGAGGCCGCGCAGACGGCCACCATCGAGCCCGGCGCCTGGGGTGGCTGGGGATACCGCATCCTGCCGGGCCGTTCGGCCCTGGTGCTGCGCCGCGGCCCGGGCCTGGTCCTGCACCTCGACGGAGGCCGCCAGTTCGCGGTCACCCTCGACCGGCCGGAGGTGCCGGCCGGGTTGCTCGCCGCCCTCGGCACCCGGTCGAAGGGCTGAGTCCTCATCCTGGGGGATGACTTCGTGAACCGGGGCGATTCATCCTCCAGAACGAGGGCGTCCACCTCCGCCGGGGCGATACCCTCGCGTAGGTACCGCTGACCGCCGCACGCGCGCGGGGCGGTCCATCCTCCTTTCCGCTGAACGCCGACGTTCCGCTGCGCGCGGGCCGACGGCAGACCAAGGGTGCTGGAAGAGTTTTGAACGCAACTGCTAAGACCGGCGGCAAGTCGATCCCCGGCCTCCTCGGGGCCTTCACGGCGGTGAGCCTGGTGGGCGGGGTCATCGCCGCCGGGCTCGTCGCCCCGGCGGTCGGCGCCACCGGGGTGGCCTCCAACACCGCCGTCAACGCGTTCCTCGACCTGCCCAGCGAGCTGGAGGACACGCCGGTCTCGGCCACCACCAAGGTGCTGGCGGCCGACGGCTCACCGATCGCCACGTTCTTCGACGAGAACCGCAGCCCGGTCAAGCTCGAGAAGGTCTCGCCGTTCCTGCAGGACGCGGTGGTCTCGATCGAGGACGAGCGGTTCTTCGAGCACAGCGGGGTGGACACCGAGGGCCTGCTGCGCGCGGTGGCGGTGACGGTGCTGAAGAGCGAGTCGCAGGGTGCCTCCACGCTCACCCAGCAGCTGGTCAAGAACACCCTCAAGCTGCAGGCCTACGTGAAGGGTGACGAGGCCGGCATGCTCGAGGCCACGGACACCACCTCCGACCGCAAGCTGCGCGAGATCCGGCTGGCCACCGCGTTGGAGAAGCGGCTGACCAAGCCGGAGATCCTGGAGCGGTACCTGAACATCGCCTGGTTCGGCGGCCAGACCAACGGCATAGAGGCGGCAGCCAAGTACTACTTCGGCACCAGCGCCAAGAAGCTCACCCTGCCGCAGGCCGCGATGCTGGCCGGGATGATCCACAACCCGAACGCGTACAAGCTGGGCGACCCGACCAGCCACGAGCGGGCAACCGCCCGCCGCAACCGGGTGCTGAACAAGATGCTCGAGCTGGGCAAGATCGACCAGGCCGCCCACGACAAGGCGGTCAAGGCCCCGCTGAAGCCGAAGATCACCGCGACCCGGGCCGGCTGCGCCAACGCCAAGACCCGGGCGTACTTCTGCGACTACGTCTACAACGTGATCACCGAGAGCGACGACTTCAAGGCGCTCGGTGAAACCCAGGAGGCGCGCGAGAATGCCATCCTGCGCGGCGGTTACACCATCACCACCACGCTGCAGCCGAAGGTGCTCAAGGCCGCCTGGAACTCGGTGAAGGACCGGATCCCGCCGAAGGACCCGAGCCGCATCGCCACCGCCACGGTCTCGGTCGAGCCGGGCACCGGCAAGGTGCTCTCGATCATCCAGAACAAGTTCTACAACCCCAAGGCCGCCAAGCAGAACACCACGGTCAACTACTCCACCGACTACCAGTACGGCGGTTCTTCGGGCTTCCAGACCGGCTCGACCTTCAAGCCGGTGGTGCTGGCCGCCTGGCTGGACGCCGGCCGCTCGCTGTACAGCCAGCTCGACGGCTCCCCGGGCACCCTGCCGATCAACTCGTTCAAGTCGTGCGGGCAGAGCGTGGGCAGCTACGACAGCTACACGTTCCAGAACTCGGCCGAGGGCCAGGGCCAGGGCATGATGAGTGCCTGGGACGCCACCAAGGACTCGATCAACGGCGCCTACATCCGGATGACCCAGCAGCTCGACCTGTGCGACATCCAGAAGATGGCCTCGAACCTGGGCATGCACCGGGCCCAGTCGGTGGTCGACCCGTGCATCGCCGGCAACTACGACGCCAAGAAGCCGAAGATGACCACCAAGGTGCCGCAGTGCGAGCCCTCGGTGGCGCTGGGCACGGCCAGCCAGTCACCGATGACGATGGCCACCGCCTACGCCACGTTCGCCTCCGGCGGGATCCGCTGCAACCCGGTGGTGGTCACCTCGATCAAGGACCGCAACGGCAAGAAGCTGAAGGTGCCGGACGGCAAGTGCAAGCGCACCGTCTCCGAGAAGGTCGCCAACGCCGCCACCCTGGGCATGAGCAAGGTGTTCACCTCCGGCACCGCGGTCAGCGTGGGCTCGCTGAGCAGCGGCCAGCCCGCCTCCGGCAAGACCGGTACCACCAACAGCTCGCAGGACACCTGGTTCGCCGGGTACACCCCGCAGATGGCCACCGCCGTCTGGGTGGGGCCGGAGACGGTGAACGGTGAGCGCGACAACATGCAGGGCGTCACGATCAACGGCACTTACTACGGCGCCGTCTACGGAGCCACCTTCGCCGGGAAGATCTGGAAGGACATCACCAGCAAGTCGCTTGAGGGCGAACCGGTCAAGCAGTTCGGCGAGGTGGACAGCAGCCTGGTCGGCAGCCCCCCGCCCCCGCCCGAGAAGGACGACAAGGACGACGACGACTCCGACGGGGGCGACGACTCCGACGACGACTCGGGCGACGGTCAGGACGACGGCGGCGACGACTCCCAGGACGACGGCGGAGACGGTGGCGGCGACGAGGGCGGCCAGGAGGACCAGGACCGCTGACGCGCTCACTCAGGTAAACGATCTATCCTGACCAGTTAGCTGAACTTCCTGCCCGGTAAGCACTTTGCGCAATGCCAAGCGCACAGCGGGTAGCCATGGATGGATCACACGACAGGAGTCGAGGGTGAGCACGTCGCCCGATGGTGCGAACTCCGCACCGGCCAGCGCCGAGGAGCACGGGCTGCCCTGGGTCGTGTCCTGGACGGTGATCGGCTCGCTGATCCCCGGCCTCGGCCTGGTGGCGGCGGGCCGGCGGCGGGCCGGTGCCGCCGTCCTCAGTGTCACGGTCGTGGTCCTGGCCGCTCTGCTGGTCTGGCTGCTGACCGGCGATGTCCTGCGCCGTGGGCTGTCGTTCGCGCTCGACCCGCAACGACTGCTCCTGTTCGCGATCGCGGTCGTCGTGACCGGCGTCCTCTGGGCCCTGCTCATCCTGCTCACCAACGCCCAGCTGCTCCGGCGGTCCGGCCTCGGCCGGGGCCAGAAGGCGGTCAGCTGGGTCGTGGTGGCGGTGCTGGTGGTGGGCGTCGGCGTGCCCGCCTACCTCGCCACCGACTACTCGCTGGTGCAGCGCGATCTGGTGAAGACCGTGTTCGACGAGGACGAGAGCAGCGACAAGGACGCGGCGGACGCCCGGCCCGACACCGAGGCGGTCGACCCGTGGGCCGGCACCAAGCGGATCAACGTGCTGCTGATCGGCTCCGACGCCGGCCGTAACCGCGAGGGCGTGCGCCCGGACACCCTGATCGTGGCCAGCATCCAGCCCTCGACCGGTAACACCGTGCTGTTCAGCCTGCCCCGCAACCTCGAGCGGGTGCCGTTCAAGAAGGGCACCCCCGGGGCCGCGGCCTGGCCGGACGGTTTCTACTGCGCGAACGACGCCTGTCTGCTCAACGCGGTCTGGACCTGGGCGCTCGACGCCGAGGGTTACGCCGGCAGCAAGAACCCCGGTCTGAAGGCCACCGAGGACGCGGTCACCGGCATCCTCGGCCTGGAGATCGACACCTACGCGATGCTCAACCTCAAGGGTTTCGAGGAGTTCATCGACGCGGTCGGCGGCCTCACCCTCGATGTGCACGAGCGCCTGCCGATCGGCGGTGACTCCGAACACCCCTGGGAGACCATCGGTTACATCGAGGCCGGGATGAACCAGAAGATGGACGGCTGGCACTCGCTCTGGTTCGCCCGGAGCCGCTGGAGCACCAGCGACTACGACCGGATGCGCCGCCAGCGCTGTGTGATCGCGGCGGTCACCGAGCAGGCCGATCCGGTGACGCTGGCCAGCAACTTCCCGGCGATCGCGAGCGCACTGAAGGACAACATGTCCACCGGCATCCCGCGCTCGCAGCTGCAGGCCTGGGTCGAGCTGGCCACCCGGGTGCAGAAGGCCAAGGTGACCAGCCTGGCCTTCACCGACGACGTGATCGCCAGCCGCAGCAACCCGGACTACGACCTGATCCGGCGTCAGGTGCGCAAGGCCATCCAGAACTCGGTGAACCCCCCGGCCACAGCCACAGCGACCGCCACTTCCACGCCCACTCCGTCCGCCACGGTGACCCCGGAGGGGAAGCCGAAGCGCAAGAAGGACAAGAAGAAGGACGAGCCGGACCCGGCCGGCGCCCAGGACGTGTCCCAGGTCTGCTGATCAGACCAGGATCAGACCGGATCAGACCCGGAACTGGTTCACCCGCGCCTGCAGCTCGGCCGCCATGCGGCTGAGCCGGGCCACCGCTGCCTCCGACTCCGACAGCCCCTCGGTGGTGACCCGGGAGGCGTCGGCGATGGTGGAGACGTTGACGGCCATGTCCTGGGCACCTCCGGACAGGGCCGTGACGCCGCGGCTGATCTCGGCCGCGGTGGCCGACTGCTCCTCCACCGCACCGGCGATCACGGTCTGGTAGTCGCGGATCCGGTTGATCACCGAGCTGATCTCCTCGATCGCCCCGACCACGTCCTTGGTGTCGCCCTGGATCGAGGTGACCCACTTGGTGATCTCCCCGGTGGCCTGGGCGGTGGCCCGGGACAGGTCCTTCACCTCGTTGGCGACCACGGCGAACCCCTTGCCGCTCTCGCCCGCCCGGGCCGCCTCGATCGTGGCGTTCAGCGCCAGCAGGTTGGTCTGCTCGGCGATCGAGGTGATCATCTCGACCACCGAGGCGATCTCGGCCGAGGACTCCCCCAGCCGGGCCACCTGCACCGTGGTGTGCTCGGCGACGTCGACCGCCTGCACCGCGACGCTGGCCGCCTCACCGGCGTTGCGGGCGATCTCCCGGATCGCCGTGTCCATCTCCTCCGAGCCCTTGGCGATCGTCGCCACGTTGTCGGAGACGCCGGCCGCGACCACCGAGGCCTCACCGGCCTGACCGCTGGAGGTCTGGGCCGAGGCGGCCATGGTCGAGGACGTGGCCGCCATCTGCCCGGCCGCCTCGGCCAGGGTGGTGGCCGAGGCCGAGACCGAGGTGACCATCGAGCGCACCTGGTCACGGGCCCGGTCCAGAGCCTCGGCCATCCGGCCGATCTCGTCGCGCGAGTGCACGTCGGCCGGCACGGTCAGCACACCCTCGGCCATCGCGTCGACCGAGCGGCGCACCTGGATCAGCGGCCGGGTGACCGACGTGACCACGAACCGGGCGATCAGGACCAGGATCAGCGAGGCCACCAGCACGGCGGCCACCATGATCAGGAAGTCCTGGCGCTGGGTGTCGCGCTGGGCCGCGTCGGCCCGGTCGACCTGCTCGGCGAAGTACGCCCGGCCGTTCTTGGTCACCGCGCTGACCAGGTAGTTGTCCACCCCGACCTGTTCCCAGCCGAGCCGGGCGGTGGTCGGGTCGGCGATCACCCCGGCCGCGAACCGGTCCACCACTTCCTGGTACTCGGTGAAAACGGTCTTGATCCGGTCGATCTGGGCCTGGCTGCCCTCGGGCAGGGACAGCGCGTCGAGCCGGTTGATCAGGTCGGCGGCGACCGCCGCCTGGTCCTTCAGGTTCTGCTGCTGGCGCTCGGGCGAGGAGCTCAGGATCGCGCTCAATGCCTGCGACTTCAGTTCGCCGGCAACGGTGTTCAGCTGCAGCACGATCGCGTCGGCGTCGTTCAGGTCACGCAGCTCCCGGCTGGTGGCGGTGCTGGACCGGTTGGTCACCGCGCTCAGCGCCAGGCAGGTCAGCAGGGCCAGCACGCTGGCCGCGACCAGGGCGGTCAGCTTGGTCCAGGTGGGCAGGTCGAGGAAGCGGGCGATCAGGCCGCGCCGGACGGGGCGCACGGGCCCGGACGAGCTTGTCACGGTGGCTCAGCTCCCGATCTCTTGCGCGGTGTAGACCCCACCGTCGACGAGCACGGTCTCGTAGTTCGACCGGTCCACGTTCACCGGCTGCAGCAGGAACGAGGGCACGTCCTTGACCCCGTTGTTGTACTGCTTGGTGTCGTTGACCTCGGGGGTGGCCCCGGCCAGCAGGGAGTCGGTCATCTGCACGGCCACCTTGGCCAGTTCCCGGCTGTCCTTGTACACGGTCTCGCTCTGGGTGCCGGCCACGATCAGCTTCACCGAGTCCAGCTCGGCGTCCTGTCCGGTGATGGCCGGCAGCGGCTTGCCGCCCTTGCCGTAGCCGTCGGCCTGCAGAGCGGTGAGGATGCCGCGGGAGATGCCGTCGTAGGGGGACAGCACGGCGTCCAGGTTCTCGGAACCGTAGTTCGCGGACAGCAGGTTGGCCATCCGCTTCTGCGCCACCTCACCGTTCCAGCCGGCCGTGGTGATCTGGGCGAACTTGTTCTGCCCGCTGCGGATCTCGAGCTTGCCCTGCTTCAGGTAGGGGCGCAGCACGCTCATCGCCCCGTCGAAGAAGAACCCGGCGTTGTTGTCCTTGGCGTCGCCGGCGAACAGCTCGATCGTGAAGGGCCCGGAGGCCGAGCGCAGGCCCAGCTCGTCGACCAGATGACCGCCCTGCAGGACGCCGACCCGGAAGTTGTCGAAACTGGCGTAGTAGTCGATGTTCGGGGTGTCGCGGATCAGCCGGTCGTAGGAGATCACCGGGATGTCCTTGCTCGCGGCCTGACTCAGCACGTCGGCCAGCGCGGTCCCGTCGACCGCGGCCACCACCAGCGCCTCGGCCCCCTGGTCGATCATCGCCTGGATCTGTTCCACCTGGGCGGGCACGTTGTCCTCGGCGAACTCCACCAGGGGCTCGTAGCCGAGCAGCTCGAACTGCTTGGCCATGTTCTCGGCGTCGTTCACCCAGCGCGAGGACGAGGTGGTCGGCATGGCCAGGCCGATCTTCCCGCCCGACACCGACACGCCCGGCTCCGCCTCGTCGCCGTCACCGCCACACCCCGCCAGCAGCAGGCTGCCGGCAACCATCGTGGCAGCCCAGGCCAGTGCTCTACGTCGCAACGTGGATCCCCCTCAACCAGCCGCGGGCCGGTTCACACCGCGGATCGACTGAACCCTTCGGCCGGACCGGTCCCGTCTTGAAGGAATTAACGGGCGGATCCCGGCCGGACTTGAGCTCCGCGCCGCCGGGGCGTTCAGGCAGGATGTCCCCGTGCATCTGCGTGACTTCACTCCCCCGGCCACCCCCGCGTCCCAGGCCGCCCTCGAACTGGCCTCCGCGTACTACTCCCCCGCCCTGCTGAACCACGGCGTGCGCTCGTGGCTGTGGGCCGAGGCCTTCGCCCAGGTCGAGGGCCGCACCGGCTTCGACCACGAACTGCTCTACGTCAGCGCCGTGCTGCACGATCTGGGCATCACCCCGCAGTTCGACAACGTCTCGCTGTCGTACGAGGAGGCCGGCGGGCACGCCGCGGTCGCCCTCACGGCCGGGGCGGGCTGGCCGGCCGAACGGCGGCAGCGCGCGCTCGACGTGATCATCCGGCACAACTGGCCCTCGGTCGATCCGACGATGGACGAGGAGGGGTACCTTCTCGAGATCGCTACCGGGCTGGACATCTCCGGCGCCCGCCCCGACGTGCTGCCGGCCGAGTTCGTCCAGGAAGTGCTGGCCGCGCATCCCCGTCTGACCCTCGGCCCGGAGTTCACCGCCTGTGTCACCGACCAGGCCGCGCGCAAGCCGCAGACCGCCGCGCACCGGCTGGTGCAGGGCGGCCTGGCCGACAAGCTGAGCCGGCACCCGCACGAGGCCTGAACCGCCGAGCAGGGCGGCATCTGTCTCAGATGCCGCCCTGCTTGCAGTTTCTCGGGACTAGCGGTGCGAGACCGCCGAGTCCGAATCACCCGACCCGACCACTGCATCGGTGCCGTCCTCGTCGGAAGGCTCACCAGCGTCTTCAATTTCGGGGTTGTCGCGGGTGCTGCGCAGGCTCCAGACGATGGAGACCGTGATCACCACGACGATCACGCCGAGGGTGAGCGGGATCGGCAGCTTGCCCACCGGGGTCTCGGACAGGATCAGCTTCACCCCGGCGAAGGCCAGCAGCACGGCCAGGCCGTAGTGCAGGTGCACGAACCGGCGCAGCAGCCCGGCCAGGCAGAAGTACAGGCTGCGCAGGCCCAGGATGGCGAAGGCGTTGGCCGTCCAGACGATGAAGGTGCTGGTGGTGATGGCCAGGATGGCGGCCACCGAGTCGACCGCGAAGATGATGTCGGTGGCCTCGACCGCCACCAGCACCACGAACAGCAGCGTGGCCACGCGCTTTCCGTCGACCCGGGTGAAGAACGCGGCACCGTGGTAGTTCGGGTCGGTCGGGATCACCCGGCGCACCAGGCGGACCACCGGGTTCCGGTCGGGCGGGGTCTGGTCACCGTGGTTGAAGGCCATCTTGTAGCCGGTGTAGATCAGGAACGCGCCGAACACGTAGGCGGTCCAGAAGAAGGTCTCCAGCAGCTCGGCGCCGACGAAGATGAAGGCGAAGCGCAGCACCAGGGCGCTGAGCACACCCCAGAACAGCACCTTGTGCTGGAACGCGTCGGGCACCGCGAAATGCGTGAAGATCAGGGCGAAGACGAACACGTTGTCGATCGAGAGGGCCTTCTCGATCAGGTAGCCGGCGTAGTACTCACCGGCCACGTCGCCGCCCTGCCAGACCCAGAGCACCGCACCGAAGGCCAGGCCGGCGGCCACCCAGATCGCCGACCAGGTGGCGGCCTCGCGGAAGCCGATCACGTGGTTGTCGCGGTGCAGGAACAGGTCCACGGCGAGCATGGCGCCGACCGCGCCCATGACCGCTACCCAGGCCCAGATGGAGACGTCCAAAAACGCACACCCTTCGTCCAGCCGAACCCGTACGCACGGGCTGGCTCTGCTGGATGAAGGTCTCCCCGGGCCACCGTGAACGGTGGCTGCCCGCCGGGGCCCGGATAGGCCGGGCCCGTAATGACGACGAGGCGAAGTGAGGTCGGGTACTCCCCTTCGGACTACAGACAGGATTCAGGAATCCGCGTTCGGACGCAAGGCGACAGCATCAAGTCACACTCTGCCACCTGGTTGGGTGAGCGTTACCGTGGCCAGGTGAGATCCCCCGCCGTCGTCTCCGCCGCCGCGGCGCCCGTCCTGCTGATCGGCGGCTGGCTGCTGGCCGAGTCGCGGCAGCCGCCGGGCTTCGATCCGCTGCACGACACGATCAGCGACCTGGCCGCGCTCGGGGCGACGGACCGCGGGATCATGACGCTGGCCCTGATCGGGGTGGGGGTGGCGCACTGCGTCACGGCCTACTGCCTGAGCGAGGCCGCCCGGGCCGGACGACTGCTGCTCGGCGCCGGGGGCGTGGCGACGATGCTGGTGGCGGCCTTCCCCCTGCCGGCGGGCGGCGGGTCTTCGGCGGCGCACACCTCGGCCGCGACAGCCGCCTTCGCTGCGCTGGCCCTGTGGCCCTGGTTCAGCAGCCGGCCGGATTCGGCCACCCTGCTGCGACCGGTCGCTTCCCGGATCGCCACAGCGGTGCTGCTGGCCCTGGTGAGCTGGTTCGGCCTGACCCTCGGGTGGGCTGGAGGTGCCCTGGGTCTGGCCGAGCGGGCCGCCGCGGCGGCCCAGGCGCTCTGGCCCCTCCTGGTGGTGCTGGGTGTGGTCCGGGCCCGCTGAACGCCCACGGTGGGGCGTGCAGCGGGCCACCACCACGAACTACAGCTTGGTCAGCTTCAGGTGGGAGACGACCCGGGAGGTGCCCTCCAGGTCGTGCTTGAAGTTGCAGACGACCTCATGGTCGTCAATGATGCGCACCACCGTGCCCAGACCGTAGCGGTCGTGCGTGATGCGATCACCGTCCTCCAGGCGCTCGGAGGCGGTAGGCACCCGGGTGGGCGGTGCGAACGGACTGCCGGCCAGGACACGTCGCGCTGGCGAAGGGCGAGAATTCACACCTCAGTATGCGCTCCCCGGAGCCCGCTTCTGACCGGAACAGCCGTTCCCGACCGGAAGATCACCCCCGGGTTCACCGGTCCGGCGCTGGTCAGGGGGCTACCGGGGTCACCATTTGCGCCGGTTGAGATTGCCTGGTCAACTAGCTGACACAGAACGTTCGGTCCGGCCAATTCGTGCGTGGACCGGTCACCGGCCGAGGAGGACGCATGGGCAGGCGAGCCTGGGGAAAGACAGCCGCGCAGGTGGCGCTGGGAGGCGCACTCACCTACGCGGGCATCTCGCACCTGACCTTCGCCAGGGACGAGTTCCAGGCGCAGGTGCCGAGCTGGTTCCCGGCCGACGCCGATGCCGTGGTGCTGGCCTCGGGCGCCGTCGAGATCGGCCTGGGCGCCGCCCTGCTGGCCACCTGGCGCCAGCCCAGCCGGGCCACCGTCGGCAAGATCGCCGCCGCCTTCTTCGTGGCCGTCTTCCCGGGCAACATCGCCCAGTTCACCGAGGGCCGCGACGGCTTCGGCCTGGACACCGACACCAAGCGCGCAGTACGCCTGCTCTTCCAGCCGCTTCTGGTGCTCTGGGCACTTCGGGCCACCCGTACGGACCGCCCCGAACCGGCCGAGCCGGAGCGCGACTGACGCTGGTCAAGGCAGCCGGGTGGCCACGTTCAGGGCGTGTCCGAGCCAGTGCGAGGCCCCCCGGCGCCGCAACCCCGACAGTCGGCCGGCTTCGGCCGGCAATCCGTGGGCGGCACCAACGGTCAGGGCGTGCGCGATGTGCACGGCCGCCGACTGATGCGCGTCCAGCGCACTGTGGCCCATGTTGACCAGCGGCACCAGTACGGCGTCGGGGGCCAGGCTCACTGCCCGCTCGGCGATCGGGCGGGGCGTGCGCAGGTCGCGATCCCCGGAGACCACCACCAATGGACGATTGAAAGCGGCCAGTTGGGTGGGCAGGTCGAGCGGCTGCCCGTGAAAGGCAGGCTGACGCACGGCTGCTTCGGCGAAGTGCAACTGGGGGTCGAGCGGCTCACCGTCGACCGGCAGACCGAAACCGAGCTGCCCGTAGGCGATCCCGGCCACCAGATCGGGCTCCATCACACCGGACACGCCCCGGCCCTCGAGCTGGCGCACTCCCAGTCGGCTCACCTGGCGCCAGAGCTGTTTCTGCCGCCCCGCCCGCCGCGCACGCAGCAGGCGCAGCAGCACCTGCGGCCCGGCGAACTCATAGACCACCTCTACGGCATGACTGAGCTCGGCCATCGAGATCCCGGTGGCGGCCAGGTCCTGCACGGCGGAGGCCACGGCGATCAGGGCGGGATCGTCCCCGTCCCACAGCAGACGGCGCCGGTGCGCGCGCACCATGGCCAGATCGTCCTCGACCGAGAGCAGGGGCGAGTCCAGCACCATCGCCGCCACCAGTTCCGGATGGCGGGCGGCGAATACCTGGGCCTGGTGACTGCCGTAGGAACTTCCGTACGCCACAACCGACTTCACGCCACATTCCTGGACGACGGCGGCCAGGTCGTCGGCGGCAGCCTCCAGAGTGACGGCGTCGAGGGGTAAGTCGCGGCCGCGATTGTCTCTGCGGGACAGGCCGACTCCGCGGTGCTCGACCATGATGGCGTCGAGGCCGTGCTGGGTGGCGGTGGCGCGCAGACCCACGTAGGGCAGCACCGACCCCATGCCCGGGCCACCGGGGATGAACAGCACCGGCAGATCACTGGGCGGGCCGGTCCGCATCACGGCCAGCGGGAACGTCTCGGCACGGTCGGGGTACACCGGTCGCTGGATCACGAACCCGTGCCGTCCGAAAAGTACTTTCGCGAGGGCCGGGGTGAGCCTGCCGATCCCGTCCCTCACCACGATCGTCCCCTGCTGATCGACCGAAAGGTCACCCCGGACGTCCACTCTTGGCAGTGTTCCCACTCTCGGCATCCGCCGCGTTCCCTTCACGCGGGGCCGGAACTGCGGCCACCGCCTCGTCGGTCGATCCTCCGGCGCCGACCGCCACCGGCTGCTTCTGGCGTGAGGGCGAGGGGATCCCGCTGGGGATCCGGTGCAGGTGCGGCACCATGCCGCGCAGCCCGCCGGCCACCAGGATCGCCACGTCGATCATGATCACCGGCAGGGCGGGCCCGCCGAACGATGCCACGTAACGGGTTTCCCACACCGGGGAGAACCGCTCCTTGAACTGACGCAGGCCCTGGAAGTTGTAGAAGTGCTCGCCGTGGGTCCACAGCAGACTGCCCATCCGCTCCCAGAACGAGCCCGTGCCGTCGATGTTCAGCCCGTACAGCGGGGCCATGCCGATGTTGAACGTCTCGTAGCCGTTCTCCTTCGACCAGTTCATCGACTCCACGAACAGGTGGGTCATCACCGTGCGGGGCGCCTCCTGACGCCGGCGCATCAGGTCGACCTTGACCTCGTGCCGGGCGCCGCTGGCCCACAGCGAGGCGAAGGCCACCACCTCGTCCTCGATCCGGGCCACCGCGACCGGGAACCGGGCGATGTACTCCTCCTCGAAGGCACCCAGCGAGAAGGACTTCTCCTTGGTGTTGTGCTTGGTCAGCCAGAGGTCCGAAACCTCGCGCAGCTGCGGCATCACCGCCTGCAGCGCCTCCCCCTGGAGCACCTCGATGGTGACCCCGGCCTTGGTACTCGCCCGGCACTCGCTGCGCAGCTTGGCCCGCTTGGAACCGGTCATGCTGAAGTCGCCGAGCGGGATCATCGCCTCCTCGCCGAGCTTGTTCAGCAGCAGGCCGTGCTCGCGGTACAGGTCGGCCAGGTCCTCGCGCACGCAGTAGAACACCGGCCGCCCGGTGCGGCTGTTGCACAGGTCCAGGAACTTCCAGATCAGCTCGTCGAACTCGGACTCCTCGCCCACCGGGTCGCCCATCACCACCCAGCTGCGGCCGGCCACCCGGTACATCAGCAGGGCGTTGCCCTCGGCCGAGAACAGCACCCGCTTGTCGCCGGTCCAGATCAGGCTGGCGTTGCCGTGACTGGCCCGGGCCATCACCGGGACGGCCCGCTCCAGGTCGTCCTCGGTGGCGGTGGGCGGGCCGGCCGTGGGCCGCTGCAACCGGATCCCGGCGAAGATCAGGGCCACCACGAACAGCAGCAGCACCAGCCGGGCGGCCCCGGACCCGTCACCGGTGACGGTGGCGGCCAGCGGCCGGTCGCCGTTGGCCTCGGCCAGCCGGTCGTTGTGCCACCAGACCAGCGCCACCGCGATCCCGGTGACCGCCATCGGCCAGGCCCAGCCGCGCGGGTCGGCCAGGATCGAGGTGCTGCGCCGGAACGCGGGCCGGGCCAGCACCAGCAGCACGGCCAGGGCGACTGCGAAGACGGCGAGCAGGGTGGCGTGGGTGGCCGCGAAGACCAGCAGAGCGACCACGGTCAGGGCCCAGGCCCCGCGCAGCCGGCGGTGCAGGCCGCGGGCCAGGACCAGCACCCCCACCCCGGCCAGGCTGGTGGTGAAGGAACTGATGATGGTTCCGGGCCCGCCCGGTACCTGGCCGGTGATGATCATCAGGGCGCCCAGCACGATCAGCAGCAACGCCATGAACGAGGGGGTGAGGATGTCGGCGACCCGGGCGAGCGCGGTCGCCCGGTCGGGGCTGCGCCGGGCCTCCAGCACGGCCAGCACCACCGCCGCCACGCCCAGCGGCACCAGGTAGTAGACCAGGCGATAGGCGATCAGCGCGGTGACCAGGCCGGTCTCGGGGGTGTTGTCGGCCAGCGCCACCACCAGCACGGCCTCGACCACCCCGAGCCCGCCGGGCACGTTGCTGATCAGGCCCAGGGTGGTGGCCAGCACGAAAAGTACGGAGAAGGCGGCGAACCCGAGCCCGTGCCCCTCAGGCAGCAGCACGTAGAGCACTGCCGCCATGGTCAGCCACTCGACCACCGAGACGGCGAGCTGGGTGGTGGCCATCGTCCGGGTCGGCCGGTCGATCCGCCAGTTCTTCACCATCACCGGCTGCCGGCCCCGGCCGCACCAGGCCAGGTAGGCGACCACCCCGCCGAGCAGGGCCGCGGCCAGCAACGCGGAGACCACCCGGCCGAACGGCAGCCAGGCCAGCACCGCGTCGGGCGACCAGATCAGGCCCACCGCGATCAGCACCGAACTGCCCAGGCTGAGGGTGACCAGGTTGAACCCGGTGACCCGGGTGATCGCGAAGGCGGGCAACCCCCAGGCGGAGTACACCCGGGCCCGCAGCGCGGCCCCGACCAGGGCCGAGGCCCCCAGGGTGTTGCCGAAGGCGGTGGCCACGAACGAGGCCGCGGCGTAGCGCCGCAACGGCATCGCGTGCTCGACGTAGTTCAGGGCCAGCGCGTCGTACGACACCATGATCGAGTACGAGGCGGCAGTCGCGAGCACGGCCAGGGCCAGGGGCCCGGGCCCGATCGCGCCCAGGTCCTCGGAGAGCCGGTGCCACGGGTATCCGGCGAGCCGCTGCTGCAGGACGGTGACGGCGGCCACCAGGGCCCCCAGCACCGCCAGCTGAGCGACCCACCGGCCACGCAGCCGCGAACGGCGTTCCACGTGGTCGGCCTGCGGAGAATCACTCATCCCAGTCATCGTGCGGTGTCATCGACGATGGGTCAGGACGACTTGAGACGGGGTACCACCGGCGGCCCGGCGGTTCACCCGAACCGACGTGGGCCCCGGCGATCACGCAAACGCCTGCGCCTGCTTACCTCCGGGTAGCACACTTCGTCCCAGTGACCCTGGCGATCCCCCGAGGAGCGAAGTGAGCTACCCGAACAACTGGCAGCAGGACCAGCCCCACCACCCCCAGCCCCAGCACGGCCGTCCGATGCAGCGCCGCACCCGTGAACCGTTGTCGTTCTGGCAGACCGTGGGGGCCGTCGTGGTCGGCCTGATCCTGGGCACCGTGGTCATCTGGGTCCTGACCCTGTTGCTGTTCTTCCTCGGCGCGGCCGCCCTGTTCGACCAGGTCAGCGACAGTGGCCTGCTGGAGGACACGAGCAGCACCGGGACGGGCGCCGAGCTCGACTGCGACCTGTACGCCGCCGAGGACTGCTAGCTAGCGCACCACGTCGAACACGTTCTTCTGCACGCCGTTGGAGTAGGTCTCGTGCTCCACCAGCTGCAGCTTCTGCACGTCCTTGTCGCTCTGGCTGAACAGCCGCTTGCCCGCGCCCAGCAGCAGCGGGAAGACCAGCAGGTGGTAGCGGTCGATCAGGCCGGCGTCGGAGAGCGCCTGGTTGAGCGTGGCGCTGCCGTGCACGATGATCGGCCCGCCCTCGGTCTCCTTCAGGGCCGCGACCTCCGGCACCGAGCGCAGGATCGTGGTCTCGCCCCAGCCCTCGACCAGGTCGTCCTCGCCGAGGGTGGTGGAGACGACGTACTTGGGCAGTTCCTTGTAGATGGCGAAGTCCTCCATCGCCGGCCAGACCGGGGCGAAGGCCTGGTAGCTCACCCGGCCCAGCAGCATGGCCCCGGCCTCGGTCTGCTCCCGGCCCTTGATCTCGTAGGCCTCGGGCACGAAGTCGACGTTCTTGAACGTCCACCCCGAGTTCCGGTAACCGGGCTCCCCGCCCGGTCCTTCGACGACCCCGTCGAGCGAGACGAAAGCGGTGCTGATCAGAGTGCGCATCAATGCGTCCTTACCGGCTCGGCGATCTTCGACGGAAGAGACGCTATCGGCCGCCGGCCAGTGCCCGTGGAAGGAGTCGAACCTTCAACCTCCGCATTCTGAGTGCGGCGCCTCTGCCAGTTGGGCTACACGGGCGTGCTGTTAGCTGCTTGCGCAGGGACTGAGGGACTCGAACCCCCGACATCCGGTTTTGGAGACCGGCGCTCTACCAGCTGAGCCAAGTCCCTCTGGGAGACAACGCAGAACGCCGCCTCCCGGGTGTTCCGGGAAGCGGCGCCCTCAAAGACACCTGAACCTGCTCAGGGTCGCGAGGGGCCTCCCGGATGCGCACGGAGAAGTCGCCACAACAGGGTCTGAGTGAACATCCTGCGGCTCCTCTCCGGACGGGTGGTCTGCGAACCGGGTTTCCGCAGAACCGTTCTGGCGCGGCATCAGCATCACACCGCACCACTCCCCCGTGCCACCGATTTTCTCCGCTGGCCGTCCCACCCGGGTTGGGTCAAGATCCGCAGATGCGGAGCAAACTGCTGAATCTGCCCGTCTGGCTGCTGGCGATCGGCGCGGGTGTGTTCACCGGCCTGTTCGGGGCCTCGGTGCGCGTGGCTGTGCTGGTGCTCGGCTTCGACCTGAACGGTGGGGTCGTGTCTAACGCCGTGTCCGGGTTCGTCACCGGGATCGGCCCCGGCCTGGTGGGAGTTCCGCTCATCGCCCGCCGCAATCGGCGCGAGGCCGAGCTCACCGGGCTCGACCCCGACGAGCTCGAGCAGGCACGGCGGGCCAGCGTCAAAGGCCCGGTGCCAGCAGACCCCCGGCTGGTGCGGGCGGCTCGGGACCTGTGCGCGCAACGGCTCGAGACCGCCCGGCGCCACTGGTTCCTGATCGCTGTCTCGCTGACCGTCATGCTGGCCCTGGCGATCGGCTTCGCCGTGACCGCGTTCGCCTGGTCGCCCTGGTTCCTGGTGATGACGGCCATGCTGCTCTGGCTCACCGGCTTCGTCGCCCTCTCACCCCGCCAGGCCCGGAAGCGGCTGGCCCGGCTCGAGGCAGCCCTGCCCCGCCAAAACGAGCCTGCGGCTCCCCGTCCGTGACGGGAAGCCGCAGAGAGGCTGATCAGATGGGCTCAGGCGGAGGCGCCCGGCTTGGTGTTCTGCTGCAGCACGCCGGAGTCGTCGCGGATCACGGCGCCCTGCTGGACCAGGCTGGCCTCGAGGCTGTGACCGTGGTGGGCGCAGAAGATCAGGGTGCGGCCGCTGGGGAACAGGGCGGTCACGTACGCCTGGGCGCCGCAGGCCACGCGCGGGTTCGGGCTGCCGGAGCCCTCCCGCACGGTGGTGGTGGTCGCATCGCAGCGGTCGGCCGCCGTCAGGGCCGGGACGGCGTCGAAGGCGGACGTCGAGGGGGCCTGCAGTTCGGGGGCGATGGCGGTCACGCGGGGTACCTCTTTCGTTCGGGCGCTCGCTTCGACCCTGGCCCAGGTGGGCCCGGTGTCACGAACGCCGTGACGGCAACTCCTCATCGGTACTGAACGTCACCCTCGTCGTCCGGATTCCCGACCTCTGAAGCGACCATGCCCCGCCCGGGGGTACCTGTGCACGCGAGAGAGACCGACCTCACCCGTTGGGGCGGCCCTCCCCCGTGGCCCGCGCCACATCCGTGCTCTGATCGGGTGTGACGGGCACCTCAGGGGCGGGTGGGGTGCACCTCGACGGGCGGCTGCTCGCCGTCACGCAGCACCCACTGCCCCTTCCCGGCCCGCTTGGCCAGGTACATCGCCGAGTCGGCGCGGCGCAGCACGTCGGCGGCGGTCAGCGTCTCGTCGGCCTGGGCGATGCCGATGCTCATGCTGACGCTCACCGCGACGTCGCCCTCCTGCAGGTGGAAGGGCTCGTGGATGGCGGCGATGATCCGGTCGGCGACGTGCTGGATGCTGTGCAGGTCGGTCCGCTCCCGCACCAGCACGGCGAACTCGTCGCCGCCCAGGCGGGCCGGCAGGTCCGAGCCGCCCAGGCAGCCGATCAGCCGCTCGGCCACAGCGATCAGCAGCTGGTCGCCGGCGTGGTGGCCGTGCCGGTCGTTCACCGGCTTGAAGTCGTCCAGGTCGAGCATCAGCACGGCGAACGGCCGGCCCTGCTGCAGCTGGTCCATCACCTCGTCGCCGAACCGGGCCCGGTTGGGCAGACCGGTCAGCGAGTCGTGGGTGGCCTGGTAGTGCAGTTCCTCCTCGCGCAGGCGCAGCTGGTCCACGGTGTCCTGCAGCCGGTCGCTGAGCTGTTCGTTGAACCGCCAGAAGGCCAGGATCGCGAACACCTCCACGGCGATCGCCACAACGTGGGTGAGCACCATGACCAGCAGCAGGCCGGTCGGGATGTGCTGGCCGCCGACCCCGTGCATACCGCCCATCGAGAGGTTGAACACGCGCTCGGGGGCGAGCAGGCTGAAGACGAAGTGGTGCACCCCGACCGCGGCGATCGTGCCGAGCAGGGGCCCCCAGCGCTGGTAGAGCGCCACCACGGCCACCGCCGACAGGATGAACAGGTGGGCGTGGATCTGCCCGCCGGACAGTTCCACCCCGGCGAACGAGGCTCCGATCACCGCCACACTGGCGAGCTCGGCCTTCAGCTCCCGCGAGCGCACCAGCCGGGCGGACAGGCCGACGAGGGCCACCAGCCCGGTGATGACCAGGGTCTCGGTCAGCGGCCGGGGCCCGCGCAGACCGGTGATCAGCAGGACGGGGACGCTGACCCAGAGGGTCAGGCGCACGATCCGGTGGCGGGCGTGCCAGGACTCGTCCGTCACCGGCGACCCCTTCGGCATCCAGCCGACCCAGCCGAGCATCCCCATGCCCCAAAATCTCGACAACTCTGCCCGAAGCTGTAGTGGGGAATAGCTGGGCCCGGCCCTGCGCTACCTGCCTCCGTCTCACGGAAACCAGCCGGATCCAGGAAGGACACCACAATGGGCGCGATCAAGGTCGGTAAGCAGAACTCGACCGATATCGAACTGCACTACGAGGACCAGGGCGAGGGTCAGCCAGTGGTGCTGATCCACGGGTATCCGCTGGACGGTGACAGCTGGGAGAAGCAGACCGCGGCGCTGCTGGGTGCGGGTTATCGGGTGATCACCTATGACCGGCGTGGTTTCGGTGCGTCGTCGAAGGTGGCGGGTGGCTATGACTACGACACGTTCGCGGCGGACCTGAACACGTTGCTGACCGAGCTGGACCTGAACGACGTGATCCTGGTCGGGTTCTCGATGGGCACGGGTGAGCTGGCCCGTTACGTGTCGCGCTACGGTGCCGGGCGGGTGGCCAAGCTGGCGTTCCTGGCCTCGCTGGAGCCGTTCCTGCTGCAGACCGACGACAACCCCGAGGGTGTGCCGGGGGAGAACTTCGACGGTATCGCGCAGGCCGCGCGTAGTGACCGGTTCGCCTGGTTCACGCAGTTCTACAACGACTTCTACAACCTGGACGAGAACCTCGGTACGAAGATCTCCGAGGAGGTGGTGCGGGCCAGCTGGAACACCGCCACCCGCAGCGCCCCGGTGGCCGCCTACGCGGTGGTCCCGGCCTGGCTGGAGGACTTCCGCGCCGATGTCCAGGCGGTGAAGGAGGCGGGGCTTCCCACCTTCATCCTGCACGGTACGGGTGACCGCATCCTGCCGGTCGACGTCACCGGCCGCCGGTTCGCTGCGGCGGTGCCCGAGGCCACGTACGTGGAGCTCGAGGGCGCGCCGCACGGCCTGCTCTGGACCCACGCGGACGAGGTGAACAAGGCCCTGCTGCAGTTCGTCCAGGCCTGACCAGAACCCGATCACAGGACGAGGGGACCCGGCTCCACGGGCCGGGTCCCCTCGTCCTCAGTCTGGTTCGAGAGCTGCCTGCCGCCCCAGGCGAACGCCACCGCCCCGAGCAGGGCGGTGGCACCGCACAGGGCCAGAGACCAGCGGTAGCTGAAGACCTCCAGCCACGAGCCGGCCAACAGCCCCGCGCCGAGGACGCCGGCGGTGGTGGCGTTGGAGAACAGAGTGGTGGCCCGCCCGACCGCCGGGGCCATCACGTCCTGGAAATAGACGATTCCGGCGGCGCCCACCACGGCAATCGCTGCCCCGCGCGCTATCTGGCCGAGTAACAGCCCGGTCAGATCCTGGGACAGCATGGTGATCGCGAAATAACCGGTCATCAGCAGCATTCCACCGGGAACCAGCCAGGCCCGGCCCCAGTCGGGCGGAATCAGCGCCAGCCCCAGGGCCACCACCACCTCCACCGCGGCGCAGGCGCTGAACAGCAGGCCCATGCGGGAGGCGGGCAGGTCCAGTTCGTCGGTGACGTAGAAGGGCAGCACCAGCGAACCGGCGATCATCGAGGTGAAGAACAGCGCCACGCCGAGCGTGAGCAGCACGATCGGGGCGCGCGGCAGCGGTACGCGGGCCACCGCTTCGGTGGCCGTCACCTGCCCCGGGCCGACTTTCATCGGCACCACCAGAACCATCAGCGCGGCCCCCAGCAGTACCGCGGCGCTGGCCCAGAAGAGCCCGGAAAAGCTGTAGCGGGCCAGGATCAGCGCCCCCAGCAGCGGTCCCAGGGCCCAGGCCAGTGACCAGCCCGACCGCAGCACCGGCGCCGCCCAGCGCGCGCCTTCGGAGTCGCCCATGACCTGCCGGGCGAGGGCGAACAGCTGGGGGAAGGCGACCGCCACGACCCCCAGCAGGGTCAGCGACAGCAGGAGCAGCGGCCAGAACCCGCGGGTGACGGTGAGCAGGGCGTAGCCGGCCGCTCCGCCCAGGCAGGCCAGCACGATGTAGAAGCGGGTGGGCGCCCGGTCGAAGCGGTGCCCGAGCCAGGTGCTGATCACGATCCCGCCCAGCCCGGTCGCCGAGGCCAGCACCCCCACCTGGAACGGCTGCATCCCGGCCTCGACCGCCGCGAACAGCGCCAGGTAGGGCTGTGACAGCGAATCCGCGATCCCCAGAACCAGAACCGCGCCGAGCAGCGTCCCGAACACCCGTCGTCCGCGCATCGGCTCAGCGAAGGCGACCGGCCGTTCCGACCGCAAATCCTTTTCTCCACCCACCTGCGGTCTCCCCCACCGGCCGTTCCCAGCCCCGCACATGCACCCGTTGGCTAGCGTGTACCTCCATGAGTCAGCTTGAAGACGTCGGTGAGCACGATGGTTGGCGATGCTGGGTCTGCGACGAGCCGGTTGATCCCGAAGCATCGGTGAACGACGATCGTGGTCCCAGTGTCGACGCCCGGACCAACAAGCCGAGGGCCAAGGTGGGTAACGACTTCGCCGGGGCGGAGCGGCTGGCCCACCGGGCCTGCAACACCAAGAAGGGTGCGGTCACGCCGGTCATCCCCTGGCCGACCGGCCCGATGATCGCCGATCCGGCGCCGCTGCTGGCGGTGGCCGAGCGCCTGCACCGTAAGGGCGGACGTGAGGTGGTGGCCCGCTGCCCGGACAAGAAGGACGCCACCGAGACCGCGCAGTGGCTGGAAGACCGGTTCTCCCGCCTCGCGCCCGACCTGCCGGTCAGTGCGGCGGTGGACTCCGGCGGCGGCCAGTTCGTGGTCTCCCTGTCAGTGGCCCGTCGCCGCTGAGGCTTCACAACGAGAGCAGGTCGGACACCTGGGGCGAGTAGGTGGCGTAGAGCACCAGGGCCGCTCCGCCGATCGCGACCGCGTCGCGGGCCAGGGGCGAGAGTTCGACCCGGGCGGTGCGGATGCGCCGGGCCATCGGGCGGGTCTGCAGCGCCTGTTCCACGGTGCTGCGGAACCGCTCCTCCACATGGCGCAGGCCGTGCCCGCCCAGCACCACCAGGTCGACGTCGACGATGTTCACCACGTTGACCACCACCGTGGCCAGGTGCTCGGCGGCGATCGCGACGATCTGCCCGGCGAACTCGTCGCCCTGGGCGGCGGCGCGGTAGATCGCCTCGTGTTCCAGCACGGGCAGCTGCCGTAGCGCCGACCCCCGGCCCTGGCCGGCCTCGAGCCGGCGCCGCACGTCGGCCGTGATCGCCTTGGGGCTGATCAGCGCCTCCAGGCAGCCCCGGTTCCCGCAGTAGCAGGCCGGGCCGTCGGGATACACCGAGGTGTGGCCGAACTCGGCCGCGTTCATCGAGCCCCCGCGGTGCACCTGGTGGTTGAGGATGAGCCCGCCGCCGACCCCGGTGCCGACGAAGAAGAAGGCCACGTTGGCCACGCCTCGGCCGGCCCCGGCCCAGCGTTCGCCGATCGCGGCCGCGGTCGCGTCGTTGTCGAGGGTGACCGGTAATCCGGTGGCCTCCGCGACGAGCCGTTTCAGGGGCACCCGATTCCAGTCGGAGAGCTGCGGCGGGCTGATCAGCAGCCCGTCCTCGTGGGCGATCGGACCGGGCGTTACAAAACCGAGACCTAGCACGTCTTCCCGGGGTACGCCCGCACCGGCCAGCACCTTGTCCACCAGATCGGCCACGGCCGCAGCGATACTCGCAGGATCGGCGTCGGGCGGCGTCGGTCGGCGCAGGCTGCCCAGCGGGTGACCCATGAGATCGACCACCACACAGGACAGTTCGGCCGGGTCGAAGTGCACGCCGACGGCCCGCCCGGAAGAAGCGTTGACCCGCAAGCGCATTCGCGGCTTGCCGCCGTTGGACAGGCCGACACCGTCTTCCCGCACGATGCCTTCGGCGATCAGACGGCGAACAATGCCGGAGACCGTCTGCGGCGTCAACCCGGTCAGTTCCGCGATCTCCACCCGGCTGACCCCGTCCGAGAACTGGATCTTGTCCAGCACCACGGCCCGGTTGTACTGGCCGACCTTCGGGAGGTTGGTTCCCCTCTGGCGCACAGTCAACCCCCTTCCCTCACCGTTCGTCGACACAGTCGCGGGACGCCGTTGACTTAGTAAAACAATTGAATTTAGCGTTCGTCGAGCAACGGACGATGCGGTGCGGGGAACGGTCACACCAGGCCGTGGAAACCGAAAAGTTTTCGCGGCAGCACCTTTGGAGGATGCATGGATGCCGCTGGGCCACTCCTGGAGATGCGCTCGATCACCAAGGAGTTTCCGGGGGTCAAGGCCCTCGCGGACGTGAACCTCGTCGTGCGCCCCGGCGAGATCCACGCGATCTGCGGCGAGAACGGCGCCGGAAAGTCCACGCTGATGAAGGTTCTCAGCGGTGTCTACCCCTACGGCTCGTACCAGGGTTCGATCGTCTACCGCGGCGAGGAGACCCGGTTCGCCGACATCCGGGCCAGCGAGCGGGCCGGCATCGTGATCATCCACCAGGAGCTGGCCCTGGTGCCGGGCATGTCGATCACCGAGAACATCTTCCTCGGCAACGAGCCGCGGCGGTTCGGCCGGATCGACTGGAAGAGCGCCAACCACAGGGCCTTGCAGCTGATGGAGATGGTCGGGCTCCGGGACGACCCGGACACCCTGGTCAAGGACATCGGGGTGGGCAAGCAGCAGCTGGTGGAGATCGCCAAGGCGTTCGCCAAGGACGTGCAGCTGCTGATCCTCGACGAGCCGACGGCCGCCCTGAACGAGACCGACTCCCGGCACCTGCTCGACCTGCTGCGCGGTTTCCGCGAGCGGGGCATCACCTCGATCATGATCTCGCACAAGCTGAACGAGATCGAGGCGGTCGCCGACTCGATCACGATCCTGCGCGACGGCCGCACGATCGAGACCCTGGACGTCGCCGCCTCCGGCGCCGACGAGGACCGGATCGTGCGCGGCATGGTCGGGCGGGAGCTGAACAGCCGCTTCCCACCGCACACTCCCCAGATCCAGGACGTGTTCTTCGAGGTGCGCGACTGGACCGTGCGCCATCCGATCTCGACCGAGCGGCTGGTCTGCAAGGGCTCGAGCTTCACCGTACGGCGCGGCGAGATCGTGGGTTTCGCCGGCCTGATGGGGGCCGGGCGCACCGAGCTGGCGATGAGCCTGTTCGGCCGCTCGTACGGGGTCTACCTGCACGGCCGGATCTTCAAGGACGGCCGGGAGGTCGAGCTGAAGTCGGTGGCCGACGCGATCCGGCACGGCCTGGCCTACGTCAGCGAGGACCGCAAGGCGATCGGGCTGAACCTGCTCGACGACATCAAGACCTCGGTGGTGGCCGCCAAACTCGGCAAGATCACCCACCGCGGCGTGCTGGACAAGGCCGCGCAGTACCGCGAGGCCGAGAGCTACCGCAAGAGCCTGCGGATCAAGACCCCCACGGTGGACGAGGGGGTGGTGAAACTCTCCGGCGGCAACCAGCAGAAGGTGGTGCTGGCCAAGTGGATGTTCACCGACCCGGACCTGCTGATCCTGGACGAGCCCACCCGGGGCATCGACGTCGGGGCCAAGTACGAGATCTACGGGATCATCCAGTCCCTCGCCGCCCAGGGCCGCGGCGTGATCGTGATCTCGTCGGAACTGCCCGAGCTGATCGGCCTGTGCGACCGGATCTACACCGTGGCCGAGGGGCAGATCACCGGTGAGACCCGCCGGGGCGAGGCCGATCCGGAGACGCTGATGAAGAAGATGACCTCGACGAAGAGGATGCCGACCCGATGAACTACGTGAGAGACCTGCAGCGCTTCCTCTTCGGCGGCGGCACCTCGAACGCCCGCCAGTTCGGGATGATCTTCACCCTGGTGGCGATCATCCTGTTCTTCCAGATCCGCACCGACGGGCTGCTGCTCACCTCGGGCAACCTGATGTCGCTGATCCAGGGGTACGCCTACATCTCGATCCTGAGCATCGGCATGCTGATGGTGATCGTGGCCGGGCACATCGACCTCTCGGTCGGCTCGGTGGCCGCGTTCACCGGCATCGTGGTGGCCAAGCAGATGGCCGAGAACGACCTGCCCTGGCCGCTGGGCATCCTGCTCGGGCTGATCGTCGGGGCGGCGATCGGTGCCTGGCAGGGCTTCTGGGTGGCCTACATCGGGGTGCCCGCCTTCATCGTCACGCTGGCCGGCATGCTGCTGTTCCGCGGCGGCAACCAGTACATCGGCAACGCCGACACCGTGCCGGTGCCCGAGGGTTTCCGCGACATCGGGGCCGGGTACCTGCCCGAGGTGGGACCGGACACCGGGTACAACAACCCGACGCTGATCCTCGGCCTGGTGATCTGCGTGGCCGTGGTGGTGCGGGAACTGCGGGCCCGCCAGGTGCGCCGGCAGATGGAGGGGGCCACCCCCGCCCCGCTGTGGATCACCGGTGTGCGGATCGCCGTGCTGCTGGCCCTGGTGGTCTACGTGACCCTGCGCTTCGCCGGCGGCCGGGTCGGCACCAGCTTCCCGATCTCCGGGATCATCCTGCTCGTGCTGGCCGTGGCCTACTCGTTCTACACCCGGAACACCGCGGGCGGCCGCTACATCTACGCGGTCGGCGGCAACGCCCGGGCCGCCGAGCTGTCCGGGGTCAAGCTCCGGCGGGTCAACTTCATGGTCATGATGAACATGTCGGTGCTCGCCGCGCTGGCCGGCATGATCTACGTGGCCCGCTCCACGGCCTCCGGCCCGCAGGACGGCCTGAGCTGGGAACTGGACGCCATCGCAGCCGTTTTCATCGGCGGCGCCGCGGTCTCCGGCGGTCTCGGCACGATCAGCGGGGCCATCGTCGGTGGTCTGGTGATGGCGGTGCTGAGCAACGGCCTGCAGCTGATCGGCACCGGCTCGGACATGGTGCAGATCATCAAGGGCCTGTTCCTGCTGGCCGCCGTCGCCCTCGACGTCTACAACAAGAACCAGGGCCGCTTCTCGGTGATCGAAGCGCTGACCCGCCCCTTCCGGTCCGATCCCCCGGACCCGGGCCTGGTCTCGCTGGCCGACGGCGGCCACCAGGACCGCACGACCACCCCGGCAAGTTGATTCACCTGCCCGCGAATCACCGAACGATGCTGTTCACCAACCCAATGGAGGGCCGATCCAGCATGCGTAATCTCCTCACCAAGGGCGTCGTCCTCGGCGCCGCAGCACTTCTGGTCCTGACCGCGTGCGGTTCCGAGCGCGACGACGAGGGCGACTCCGGCTCCGGCGGTGGCGGCAGCACGGGCGAGGCCGAGGCGGGCTTCGCCGCCGACTCGCTGGTCGGCGTGGCGCTGCCGGCCAAGACCTCGGAGAACTGGGTGCTGGCCGGCGACCTGTTCACGAACGGCCTGAAGGAGGCCGGTTTCCAGGCCGACGTGCAGTACGCCGGGGCCTCCACCACCGTGGCCGACCAGCAGCAGCAGATCAACGCGATGGTCACCAAGGGCGCCAAGGTGATCGTCATCGGGGCCACCGACGCCAAGCAGCTGTCCACCCAGGTGGCCCAGGCCAAGCAGTCCGGGGCCACGGTGATCGCCTACGACCGGCTGATCGCCAACACCCCCGACCTGGACTACTACGTCGCCTTCGACAACTTCAAGGTGGGCGAGCTGCAGGGCCAGGCGCTGCTGGACGGGATGAAGGCCAAGAAGCCGAACGGCCCGTACACGATCGAGCTGTTCTCCGGTTCGCCGGACGACAACAACTCCAAGGTGTTCTTCGACGGCGCGATGAGCATCCTGCAGCCGGCCATCGAGTCCGGTGACGTGGTGGTGGGCTCGAAGCAGACCGACATCAAGCAGACCGCCACCCAGGGCTGGGAGGCCGAGAACGCCCAGTCGCGGATGGACTCGCTGCTGAACTCGGCCTACACCGGGGACAAGGAGCTGGACGGGGTGCTGTCGCCGAACGACAACCTGGCCCGCGCCATCCTCACCTCGGTCGAGGGGGCCGGCAAGCCGGTGCCGGTGGTGACCGGTCAGGACTCCGAGGTGGAGTCGGTGAAGTCGATCATGGCCGGTAAGCAGTACTCCACGATCAACAAGGACACCCGCAAGCTGGTGGCCCAGACCATCACCATGGTCAAGTCGCTGCAGGCCGGCGACGAGCCCGAGGTCAACGACACCGAGTCCTACGACAACGGCGTCAAGGTCATCCCGTCGTACCTGCTCGACCCGGTGATCGTGACCAAGGAGAACGCGGCCGAGGCCTACGCCGACGACCCGACGCTCGGCCCGCTCACCAAGTAGTCCCCCGAGAACGCAACAGCAGGATCCGTGGCCGCCGGTCACGGGTCCTGCTGTCGTTTTGCCGGATACCCCCCAGATGCCTGTCCCCCGTACGGGTGGAGCGGTCACCGGTGCAGGTGAGTTGATCACAACGTTCTCCGAATGGGTCATCGAGGGCAGAAACCGCTGCCCTCGGCGGCTTTTGCCGTATCCGCCGGATCGGACGGACCCACAGGAGAGCCCATGAGACGCATTCATCCGGTCAGTGCCGCGCTCGCCGCCGCCCTGGCGATCACCGCCGGGGTGGCAGCCGGTGGCGCCTACGCGGAGGATGCCGAGAACGGCGGCGCGGTGGCCAGTCCCACGCAGCAGCAGGCCCTGGACGCGAACCAGACGGTGCGCAACTACATCCTGGCCCACCCGGACACCCCGATCCCGACCGAGACACCGACCGCCGGTCCGACCGAGGAACCCACCGCAACGCCCACTGTGACCCCCACCGTGACTCCCACCGTGACTCCCACCGTGACTCCCACTGCGGAACCGGGCGGCCCGTCACGGTACGCCTCCGGAATGCCCTGGAGCGACGGCGGTTTCTTCGAGCACTCCAGCACCCGGGCCACGCGGTTCGCCGCCTGGCGGGGCGCCCCCGTCGACAACGTCGCCGCCTACACCACCCGCACCAACTGGCGGGCCCAGCTGCAGGACTGGTGGGCCGCCACGGTGCCGGCCGGCTTCCGGGCCGAGCGTGACGACTTCATCCTGTCGGTGCCGCTGTGGACCGACGACCGCAACGCCGGCAGCGACCAGAACTGGAAGGACCTGGGCACGAAGATCGCCGCCGTCGACCCGGACGCCCTGGTGCGCCTGGGCTGGGAGATGAACTGCTGCTTCTCGCACGCCACCGACGCCGGGGACTGGCGCGGGCAGTTCTCCCGGGCGGTCGACCTGCTGCGCTCGGCCGCCCCGGGCCTGCAGATCGTGTTCAACCCCAACGAGGGCGGGGCCCAGAACGGCACCGTCGCCGCGGTCGAGAGCCTCTACGTGGACGGCAAGGTCGACGTGATCGCGCTCGACGCCTACGACTGGTGGTCGCCGTACACCAGCCAGGCCAGCATCGACCGGCACTTCACCCAGAAGTACGGCTGGGACTACTGGTACGACTTCGCCCGCGCCAAGGGGGTGCCGTTCGCCGTGGGTGAGTTCAGCGTCTACTCCGGGTCCCGGGCCTCCGGCGGCGACAACCCGCGGTTCTTCGAGGT
The DNA here is from genome assembly GCF_021277265.1 of Kineosporia rhizophila. Classification (GTDB taxonomy): domain Bacteria; phylum Actinomycetota; class Actinomycetes; order Actinomycetales; family Kineosporiaceae; genus Kineosporia; species Kineosporia rhizophila. The sequence goes on along the minus strand of NZ_JAJSOH010000014.1, from coordinate 178,923 downwards.
GGTCTACGACTGGCTGCAGCGGCGCGAGAACGCCGATCCGGGCTCGATCCGGTTCGTCTCGCTGTTCAACGACAGCGCGCGCTACTGCGGGTGCGCCATCTCGGACACCCAGAACCCCCGGGCGGCAGCCAGTTACAAGGCCATGATTGCCAAGATCCGCCGTTCCTAGCTAGACGTCACCCCGACGGGCCGGCTCAGCCGGCCCGTCGTCGGGCGCGTTCCGGCGCCTTCGGCGCACCAGGACGCCGCCGACCACCACCGCGACCAGACTCACGGCGATCCCCACCCCGCTCGCCACCAGCGCCAGGCCCGAGTTCCCGGACACCGCCGCGTCCCCGAGCGCCGTGTAGGCGAACGCCCTGGGCGCCGTGCCGATCAGCGTGCCTAGCGCGATCTGGTGAGCCCGTAACCCGATCAGGCCGAACGCGTACGACAGCGGGGTGTCCGGGATCCCGGGGATCAGCCGCTGCAGGACCACTGCGAGCGTGCCGTGCTCCCGGGCCAGGTCGGTCAGGGCCAGCACCCGTTCGTTGCTGAGCTCGGCCACCGCCGGGGCCCCCGCCCGGCGGGCGATGAGCAGGGCCAGCACCGCCGTGACCACCGAGGTGACCAGGCCGGAGGTGAACCCCAGGGCGGTGCCGAACAACGCGCCGGACGCGGCCGACAGCAGCGGGCCGGGCACGAAGACCAGCGACAGCAGGGCACTGACCGCCATGAACACCGGCAGCGCGAAGACCCCGAACCGGTCCACCCCGGCCCTGAGCCCGTCGGCCGAGACCGGCAGGAAGAACGTGGTGAGCAGGCCCAGGGTGACCAGCACGGCCACGAAACCGGCCAGACGAAGACCTGCGCGCTGCATCCCTGGATGCTTGCACACGCCTCATCAGGTGAACTGCAGGACCACGACCACCGCGTTCATCCCGGTCAGCACCAGCGTGATCAGCACCATCAGGGCGTTCAGCCGCGGTGTGTTGGCGTGCTCGCCCATCACCGCCCGGCTGCCGGTCAGCGCGGTCAGCGCGATCAGGGCCGGGGGGATGCCGAAGCTGAGCACCACCTGGCTCAGGACGAGCACCTGGGTGGGGTCGACCCCGGAGCAGAGCACCACCACCGCCGGGACCATGGTGACGGCCCGGCGCAGCACCAGGCTCAGGCGGCGGCGCAGGAAGCCGTCCATGATCACCTGCCCGGCCGCGGTCCCCACCCCGGCCGAGGAGACCCCGGAGGCCAGGAGCGCCACGGCGAAGGCGAGCGCCGCACCGCCGCCCACCGTCTCGGCCAGGCCGGAGTGCACCCCCTCGAGGGTGAGGTCACCGGCGTGGCCGTGGAACAGTTCGGCCGAGACCGCCAGCATGGTGAGGTTGACCAGCCCGGCCAGGCTCATCGCCACGACGATGTCGACCCGGCCCAGGCGCAGCACCCGGACCCGCTCGTCCACGTCGCGCACGTCGATCCGGCCGCCGGTCAGCCCGGAGTGCAGGTAGATGGCGTGCGGCATGACCGTGGCGCCGATGATGCCGACGGCCAGGAGCAGGGTGTCGTCGCCGCTCAGCGAGGGCTGCAGGCCGTGGACCAGGGCGGCCGGTTCCGGCGGGATCCGCAGGGCCAGGTAGGCGAAGCCGGCCCCGATCAGGATCAGCGCGGCGGTGACTGCGACCTCGAACGGACGGTGCCCGCGCCGCTGCAGCGACAGCACCGCGAACGCGGCGAGCGCGGTGACCAGGGCGGCCATCGGGAAGGGCATGTCGAACAGCAGCTTGAGCCCGACCGCGGCCCCGATGAACTCGGCCAGGTCGGTGGCCATCGCCACGACCTCGGCCTGCCCCCACATCAGGCGGGCCATCGGGCGGGGCAGGCGCTCGCGGCACAGCTGCGGCAGGCTCCGGCCGGTGACCACCCCCAGCTTGGCCGACAGGAACTGGATCGGCATGGCCACCAGGTTGGCCATCACCACGATCCACACCAGCTGGTAGCCGGTGCTGGCCCCGGCCTGGAAGTTGGTGGCGAAGTTGCCCGGGTCCACGTAGGCGATCGCGGCCACGAAGGCCGGCCCGAGTACCGTGACCAGGCCGACCGGCCGGGCCGGGGCCTTCGGTGGGGCCGGGGCGAAACCGGGCCCGGGCCCGGGATTTACCTGCACGCGTTGCTTCTCCTGCCGCTGCGGAACGGGTGGCCCGGGGCGCCCGTCACGGCGGGCACCCCGGGCACGGACCTTCAGGCGCTGGTGTTCACCGCACCATGGACCCCGTTGGGGAAGAAGCCGCCCTTCTTCACCGACCCCGGGTTGAGGTAGACGATGTTCAGCACCTGGCCCGGGGAACGACTGAAGGCGATGCCACTCATCGCGGCCGGCACGATGTTCGCGTCGCCCTTCCAGCGCACCCCCTGGTCCTTGTCCTTGCCACCGTCGAGGGTGTCGCGGGCCTTGGAGATCTTCGCCGCCGCGTCGAACATGCCCTTCTCGTACAGGGCGGTGCGGATCGTGGCGGCGTGGTAGGCCTCCACCGCCAGGATGCCCGCGGCCGCCTCCAAGTAGGTCTTGTTGTCGATCAGCGGAGCCGCGCCCTTGTAGGCGGTCACCCCGACGTCCTCGAACAAGTAGGCGCCCAGGAGGAAGTTGTCCTCGCTGGCGAACGGGTCGAACGACTGCTTGGCCCCGATCAGACCGGCCGCCCGGGCGGCAGCGGTGAAGCTGTTGCGGATGTCGATCCGCGGCCGCGACACAGCCGCGCTGCCCAGGGCCGAGCGCAGGAACTTCACGTGGGCCAGTTCGTCCCCGGCGATCTCGGCGGCGTACTGGTGGATGCGCTTGCTGCGGAACGGCACCTTCTTGCCGCCGATCACCCCACCCCGGCGCTCCTTGCCGCTGGTGAGCTTGTCGGCCAGGCCGTGCCCGTGCACGGCGAACGAGTAGTACTCCGCCTCCAGGTACTCCAGGTTGAGGGCGAAGTTCAGGACGGCCCCGTCACTGGGAGCGGCCGCCGCCTCGACCTCGTCGGTGGCCGGGACACTGGCCTGGGCCGGCCCGGCCCCCAGGACGCTCCCGCCCACGACGCCGGCCCCCACCGCGCCCAGGCCGGCCGCTCCGGCCGCCCGCAGGAATCGGCGCCGATCCGTCTGGTTCTCCGAACTGCGGTCGATCATGTCGACCACGAGTCGCTTACCGAACATGCACTGCCCCCTGTTGATTGGCGGCGTCGGCCGGGGCCCCGACTAAGGGCCCGAACCGGGACAGATGCCGATGACCGGCGCCGCGACGAGCGCCGGTAGAATGCGAAGAAACGGGAGAAGTACTGCCTCATCGCTCTTTTCGCGACCAACGCCGGTACCGGAGCGTACGGGAGAACCCCGGGGAGCGGGAGCAGGTCGGTACTCAGGCATTCGGGCAGGTTCACCGTGGCCCGGACCGGGGACACCTCGCCTCGGGCGGCCAGGGCCGTACGGGTGAGGCCGGGACCGGGGCCCGGGACGCGAAGCACCCGGCAGGCATCAGGACCGCCCGGTAACCAGCCGATGACCGGGTGGTGAGGTCGGTGAAGGCAGCCCTGCGGGTCGGTGGCCCCGCCGCCGTACTGCTGCTGATCGTCCTGGTCGTCGGCATGTCGGTGACGGGGGCCCTGGTGCGCACGGTGTGGGGCTGGCAGCAGGAGGCCACCGCGAGCGAGGTCGACCAGCGCACCCAGATCACCCGGTGGGCGGTGTCCACCCAGGCCCAGCGCTACGTGTCCACCGCCGAGCAGGTGGCCGCGGCGGTCGGGGCCCGGCCCGATGTGACGGTGCGGGAGCTCGACCGGATCATCGCGCCGCTGTTCGGGCAGGGTCTGGCCGGCGCGTCCGGGGTGACCCTGGTGGTCGCCGCCACCGACGCCCAGGTCGCGCAGGTTCAGCAGGACTGGCGCGAGCGCGGGGCGACCGGCCTGACCCTCGATCCGGCCGCAAACGCCGAGGATCAGGACGGGCACGCGTTCGGGGTGGTGCACATCGCCCTGGACGGGCACCCCGGTGTGCTGGGCCTGGACGCCCTGCAGGACCCGACCCTCGGCGCGGCCCTCCGGCAGGCCCGCGACACCCGGAGCACCACCATCTCCGACGCCTACGTGCTGCTCAAGGACCGGGCCCTGCCCGAGCCCCGGCAGCAGCTGTCGCTGAGCATCGTGGCCCCGGTGCCGAACCCGGACCAGGCCGGGCCGGACCAGTGGGTGCTGCTCGGCATGCGGGTGCAGGACCTGGTGGACCAGGTGGTGCCCTCGGCCGCGCAGGGCCAGGTGAACGTGACGCTCACCGGTTCCGGCGCCGAGGGCCGGAGCACCCGGCTGGCCTCGATCCACACCGGCGAGAGCTGGCCCGAGGGCCCGGTCAGCGAGGCCCTGCTCACCGTGGGCCAGCAGCGCTGGACGATGCAGGCCCAGGGCACCCGGGCCGCCGGAGAGAGCCGCTACAGCCCTCTGGCCACGTCGGTGGCGGTGTCCGGCTCGGTGATCACCGTGCTGCTGATGCTGCTCGTGTACCGGCAGTTCCGGGCCCGCCACAAGGCCGAGAGCGAGTCGCAGCGGGACGCCCTGATGCTGTCGGCAGTGCTGGACAGCATCGCCGACGGGGTCGGCGTGGTCGACCGCCAGGGCCGGTTCCTGCTGCACAACCGGGCGGCCCGGGACCTGCTGGGGGTGAGCGGCGACAGCAACGATCCCCAGCAGTGGCAGGAGCACTACGGCATCTACCGGCCGGACGGGGTCACGCCCTTCCCCACCGAGGAACTGCCCCTGGTGCGGGCCCTCGCCGGGGAGCGGACCGACCTGGTGGACATGCTGATCCGCAACTCCGGTCATCCCGAGGGCGTCCTGATCAGCGTCTCCGGCCGGCCCCTGACCGGCGCCTCCGGGGTCGAGGGCGGCGGCGCCGTGGCCGTCTTCCACGACGTCACCGAGCGCCGGCGGCTGGAGGCCGAGGTCCGCGCCGAGCACGATCGCTACGAACGGCTGCTGGGCCTGCTCAGCGATCTGGGCGAGGGCGTCCTGGTGACCAACGGCTACGGCATCGTCTACGCCAACCCGGCCTACGCCCGGCTGGTCGGCTACGAGGTCGAGGAGCTGATGGCCCTGCCTTCGAGCGCCCTGGCCGCGGACGAGGAGGCCCTGGCGGTCTTCGCCGACCTGCGCGAGCGGGTCACGGCCGAGGGGTCGGTGGGTACTGCGGTGACCCGGTTGCGGCACAAGGACGGGCACGTCGTGCCGGTCGAGACGGCCGGCCTGCACGTGTCCGACGACGACGCCGTGTTCGGTGCCTCGCAGCGCGTCTACGTGGTGCGTGACCTCACCGAACGGCGGCGCTGGGAGATCGACCTGGCCGAGCGGGCCGAGCAGTTGCAGGAGGCCAACCGCCGGCTGCAGGAGGCGCAGCAGGCCGCCGAGGCCGCCTCGCGGGCCAAGTCCGAGTTCCTGCAGTCGATGAGTCACGAGATCCGGACCCCGCTCAACGGCGTCCTGGGTTTCACCGCTCTGCTGGCCCAGTCCCCCGACGCGCCGGAGGCGGCGCAGTGGGCCCGCTGGGCCGACACCTCCGGCCGGGTGCTGCTCGACCTGGTCAACAACGGCCTGGACCTGGCCAAGATCGAGGCCGGTCAGGTGGACCTCGAACAGGTCGAGTTCGACCTGGCCGAACTGGCCGGGGAGGCCCTGCTGCCGAGCCGGCTGAAGGCCCGGGAGGCCGGGCTGCGGCTGGACCTGGAGGTGGCGGCCGACCTGTCCGCGCGGCGGTTGGGCGACCCGACCCGGGTGCGTCAGGTGATGACCAACCTGGTGGCCAACGCCACCAAGTTCACCCCCTCCGGCTCGGTCACCCTGACCCTCGACCAGGTCGGTCCCGACGTGCGCCTACGGGTCACCGACACCGGCATCGGCATGACCGCCGAACAGCAGGAACGTCTGTTCCAGCCGTTTCAGCAGGCCAGTTCCGACACCACCCGCCGCTTCGGCGGCACCGGGCTGGGCCTGTTCATCACCCGGGGCCTGGTCGACTCCATGCAGGGCAGCATCTCGGTGACCTCCCGTCCGGGGGTGGGCAGCACGTTCACGGTGCTCCTGCCGCTTCCCGCCGCGGCCGGGCCGCCGGCAGCCGTGCGCCAGATCCCCCGGCAGCTCGAACCCGACCCCGTCCCGACGCAAGCAGCCCCCGAACCAGGCCCCGGTCGTCCTCAGGTCGTCAGCTCTTCCCGATCACCCCAGTCACCCCGGAACAACCTCGGACTGCGGGTCCTGGTGGCCGAGGACAACCCCACCAACCAGCTCGTGGCCCGGGCGATGCTGCAGGCCCGCGGCCTTTCGGTGGACATCGTGGAGGACGGCGAGCAGGCCGTCGCCGCCGCGGCCGGAGGCGGCTACGACGCCGTCTTCATGGACTGCCAGATGCCCGGGGTGGACGGCTTCGAGGCCACCCGGCGCATCCGCGCGGCCGAGACCGGCGGCCGGATCCCGATCGTCGCGATGACCGCCAACGCCTTCGACGACGACCGGCGGGCCTGCCTGGACGCCGGCATGGACGACTTCCTGCCCAAGCCCTGGAAGGCCGCCCAGCTGACCGAGGTGCTCGAACGACTGACCCGGCAGACCACCTCTCAGGCGAACTGACGACGTCCGTGGGCACTTTCGTGGCCCGGGTCACCGCCCCAAGGTTGCCCGGCAATCAGTAAATTTTCCGTAACGCTTGTGTCCTGACGCACTTCCGGGGCGAGAAAAACGCGGTCTGGCGAAACTTGTTCCCAGAACGCGCTCGTTCGACCCACGCCGAACGGTGATCGCCTGACAAGGTGGACGCCGTGATTTACGACGATCGGCCGACGAAGCAGGACCTCCGCCCGGCCGAGGAGTGGCGGCCGCCGCGTCGCTCGCTGGGTTCGCGACTGCGCGGGATGGGCACCTGGTGCTCCCGTCACCGCACCCCGATCACAGCTCTCACTCTGATCACAGCTCTCGCCGCGGTGGTCACGGTGAGTTCCGTGCGTAACGCCCGCACCACGAGTTCCCCGACGGAATCCCTGACCCAGCAGACCCGTCCCGCAGTCGTGTCCACCCCGGAGATGGAGGCCGCGCAGAAGAAGGACGCCGTCCGGATGGGCGTCTTCGCCGGCACCAAGCTCGGCGACGTGCGCGCCTTCGAGAAGTGGGCGAAGCACGAGATCAGCTACGTCACCGACTTCGGCCCCCGCCAGACCTGGGACGACATCGCCCACCCGGAGGCCCTGCTGGCCGAGTGGAAGGGCAGCGGCTACACCCTGGTCTACGCCGTCCCGATGCTGCCCGAGACGCTGAACCCGGACAACAGCATGAAGCGCAAGAACCCGCTGATGCGCCAGGGCGGGAAGGGCGAGTACAACGATCACTTCGTGACCCTGGCCGAGAACCTGGTGCAGGCCGGTCAGAAGAAGGCGATCCTGCGGGTGGGCTGGGAGTTCAACCTGCGCTCATGGGCCTGGGGCACCGACGACGAGAAGCTCTACATCGACTTCTACCGCGAGATCGTCGACGCGATGCGCTCGGTGCCCGGTCAGGACTTCGAGTTCGACTGGAACCCGAACAACGGTTTCAACCCCAACCCCGGCGAGAAGTACTACCCCGGCGACAAATACGTGGACTACGTCGGGGTCGACGTGTACGACCTGCACGCCGGGGTCTACCCCTACCCGAAGAAGTGCGACGAGGCCTGCCGGAACGAGCGCCAGACCCGGGCCTGGACCGAGGCGATCTACGGCGGCCCCCACGGCCTGGCGTTCTGGACCGACTTCGCGGCCCAGCACGACAAGCCGGTCGCACTGCCCGAGTGGGGCCTGTGGGACCGCTTCGACAAGACCGGCGGCGGTGACAACCCGCTGTTCATCCACTTCATGCACGACTACATCAGCCGGCCGCAGAACAACGTCGCCTACGCCAACTACTTCAACCTGAACTCCTTCCAGGGCGAACACAGCCTGACCAAGTCCTTCCGGAAGTCGGGCAAGGAGTTCCGCGAACTGTTCGCGCAGTAGGCTGGTCGCCTTCTCGCCCAAGGAGGTCGCGGTGAAGCGCCTGGCCCTGTTCTTCGACGGCACCTGGAACCGTCCCTCGGCCCGGACGAACGTGTCCCGCATGCACGCCGCCCTGGCCGGCTCCGGCCCCGACGGGGTGGAACAGCGCAGCGTCTACGTCCAGGGGGTGGGCACCCGCTGGGGCGAGTGGCTGCGCGGCGGCGTCCTGGGCTTCGGCACCGCCGGCAACATCCGCCAGGGCTACGAGTGGCTGGTGCAGAACTACGACGACGGCGACGAGATCTTCCTGTTCGGCTTCAGCCGGGGCGCGTTCACCGCCCGCTCGCTGGCCGGGATGATCGCCCGCTGCGGCCTGACCGACCGCCGGGCCCCGATCTCCGCCGAAGAGGTCTACCGGCGTTACCAGCAGGGCCCGAAGGGACACGCCCCCGGCGCCCGGGCGGTCGACATCCACTTCCTGGGCGTGTGGGACACGGTGGGTGCGCTCGGCGTGCCCTGGGGCCGCATCCGGGGCCTGAGCCGCAGCACCATCCGCTTCCACAACACCAACCCCAGCGTGCGCTACCGCAACATGTTCCACGCCCTGGCGATCGACGAGAACCGCCAGGCCTACGCCCCCACCCTGTGGACCGCCTTCAGCCCGAAAGACGTTCCGCTGCAGCTTCTCCACGAGGACCAGACGCTGGAGCAGCGCTGGTTCACCGGGGCCCACTCCGACGTGGGCGGCAACCGCGACGACCCCAGCCTGGCCCGGATCCCGCTGGCCTGGTTGTGGGCCCGGGCCCAGGAGTGCGGTCTGCACCTGGATGGCTCCGCCCCGCTGGAGGCGGGCGACCATCTGCTGCCGGTCGAGGACAGCTTCGGCTCGTTCCTGCTCGGCTTCTACCGGATCACCCGCCTGGGCCGCCCGTTCCACCGGCCCATCGGCCGTCTGCCCCGGGCCACCCGCAAACGACCCGGCTGGTCGCACTCGCTGAACGAGACCATCGACGGCTCGGTGTTCGACCGCTGGCGCGACGATCCGGACTACCGGCCGGCCAACCTGGTGGCCTGGGCCGCCCGGCAGGGAGTCGACCCGGCCACCGTGCAGGGGGCCACCCCGGCCATCGCCACAGGAGAGCTTCCCCAAGCCGGGTTATCGTGACGGAATGGACAGCTTCGAGGCCGCCGGCGGTCGCTTCGACCTGGGCGCCGCCGACCTGGTGATCGCCCGGGTCCTCGGTACCCCGACCGCGCTGCCGGTGCTCACCGGTTCCGGCGACGACCTGCCCCGCCTGGCCCTGGTGCTGCGCTCCCAGGGCGAGCAGGTCCACGTCGAGGGCCGGGTCACCGTCCGTCAGCCCGGCTTCGACGGCCCGCTGCACCAGTTCATGGTCGGCACCGACTACGTGGCACCGGTTTTCGAGGCGCTGGGCCGGCTGTTCGAGAACGAGAGCCGGGGTGAGAAGCTCAGTGCCGACGGGGTCGAGGCGACGGCCGTCACCGGGCGCCCGATGCTCGACGGCCGGGTCACCGACCGACTCCTGACCACCCTCCCCCGAGGTGAGCTGGACGCCCGCCGGCTCGAGGCCGTCCTTCGTCTGCTCGTGGTTCTGGGGTCCCGCCGGCTGGCCACCGCCGAGGCGGGCACCTACCTGCGCGGGCGCAGCTTCCGCCTCGACCCGAAGGCGGCCGCGGCCGGCCCCGGCCCGAGCTGGCCGAGCTTCTCGCGCAACTCCCCGGCCACCCGCACCCCGCTCGACAACGACGTCCGCCTGGCCGACCTGGGCGGGCTCGAAGACGTGGTGAGCCAGCTGCGCGACGTGGCCGACTCCTTCCGTCATCCCGAGGTGATGGCCCGCTGGGGCGCCCGGCGGCCACAGGGCATCCTGATGTGGGGCCCGCCCGGTACCGGCAAGACCACCCTGGCCCGGGCCCTGGCCAACGAGATCGGCGGCACCCTGAAGGAGGTCCGCAGCAATGACATCCTCGACCGCTGGATGGGCGCCTCCGAGCGCAACATCGCCCAGGTCTTCGCCGAGGCCCGCGGCTACACCGAGCCCACCGTGCTGCTGTTCGACGAGTTCGACAGCATCGTCAGCTACGCCGGCCGGCCGCAGGGTTCGGCCGACCAGGCGATCAACTCGGTGGCGGGCATCTTCAAGCAGGAGATGAACGACCTGATCGAGGCCAACCCGAACGTCATCGTGGTGGCCACCACCAACTTCCCCGACCGGGTGGACGAGTCCCTGATCCGCTCGGGCCGTTTCGACGTCAAGCTCGCGGTCCCACTGCCCGGCGACGCGGCTCGCGCCGACATCCTGGCCAAGCTGCTGAAAGCGCTCGAGGGCAAGCACAGCACCGACGCCTTCCGCCTGTTCGCCGACGACGTCTCGGTGACCGAGCTGGCCCACCTGTCGGCCGGCCTGTCCGGGGCCGACCTGGCCGAGGTGCTGCGCCGGGCGCAGTTGGAGAAGGCGATGACCGAGGCCCGCGGCGGTCAGGCCGGGCCGATCACCCAGGCCGACCTCGAGCTGGCGATCATGAAGCTGGACGGCGCCCGCACCTAGGTCCTGACCACCTCGTCGTCGGTGAAGCCGCGCGCCGTCTCCTGATTCAGCACCCAGGCGTACAGCTGCACCGCCGGCAGCGGCGGGCTGTACACGTAGCCCTGCACCTCGTCGCAGCCGAGATCGCGCAGCAGGCCCAGGGTCCCGGACTGCTCGGCCCCTTCCGCCACGATCCGCAGGCCCAGCTGGTGGGCCAGGTCCACGGTGCCGGAGACGATCGCCCGCACCCGCGCGTCGCTCTGGATCCGCGACACGAAGGCCCGGTCGATCTTCAGCTCGGTGGCCGGAAGGTCGCTCAGGTAGGCCAGCGAGGAGTAGCCGGTGCCGTAGTCGTCGATGCTCAGGCCGAACCCGGCCTGAACGATCAGCGCGCAGATCCGCAACGAGTGCTCCGGGTCCTTCATCAGGCTGGTCTCGGTGACCTCGAAGGTGATCACCCCGGGCTCCACCCCGGCCTGAACGATCTGGTCGAGCATCAGCGGGAACACCGGGTCGGTCAGGCAGCTGGGCGACAGGTTCACCGACACCCGCAGCGGCTTCAGCCCGGTGCGCTCCCAGACCGCCGCATCGCGCAGCGCGCTCCAGACCACGAACTGGGTGAGCTCGCGCATCCGGCCGTTGCGCTCGACCAGCTCGAGGAACTGTCCCGGGGCCAGCAGGCCGCGCTCGGGGTGCTGCCAGCGCACCAGCGCCTCCACCCCGGCCACCTGCCCGGTGTGCATCGAGACCTGCGGCTGGTAGTAGACCTCGAAAGGCAGCCCGTGGTCGCCCTCGAAGGCATCGAGCAGGTCGTGGGTGAGCTGGTTCTGGTCGCGGCGCAGCCGGTCCAGGTCCTGGTCGTAGACGCTGACCTGGGCCCGGGTGGTCTTGGCCACGTACATCGCGGCGTCGGCCCGCCGCAGCAGCTCCTCGCCGTCGATCAGCCGGTCCGTCCCGAAGGTCGCCTCCCGGCTGGCCACCCCGATGCTCAGCCCCACCGGAACGGCCACCGACCGGCGCTCGCCCGCCTCGGCCAGCCGCCAGGCCACCGCCACCGCGTCGGCCGTGACGGTGCCCGGCAGCAGCACGGCGAACTCGTCGCCGCCCAGCCGCGCGGTCAGGCCACCGGCCGGGGTGCCCTGCCGCAACAGCTCGGCCGTGGCGACCAGCACCTGGTCACCGGCGGCGTGCCCGAGGCCGTCGTTGATGTCCTTGAAGTCGTTCAGGTCGATGACCAGCAGCGAGGCCTGCCGCCCGGCGCGGGTGCGCTCGGCCAGTTCCCGGGTGAACGCGCGGCGGTTGGCCAGGCCGGTGAGTTCGTCGGTGAGGGCCTCCTGGCGGCGCACGGCCAGGTTGGTCAGGTCCCGCACCAGGTGCACGCTCCGGGCCCCGGCGCCGAGAATGGCCAGGCCGGCCAGGACCACGGCGGCCCCGGTCAGCCCGGGATCCAGCCGGCTGCTGAGCAGGAGCACCGCCAGCGCGGCGAGCAGCACGGTCAGCGCCCCCTGGTTGACCTCGGTGGCGGAGGCCGGCTGGGGCGTGGCCACCCGCGGGGGCGCCAGCGCGTTCAGCGCCATCACCGAGATCGGCAGCACCCAGGCGACGGTGAACACGTTCTCCCCGGCGACCGACTGCGACCAGGCCAGCGACTCGGGCAGGAGCCCGGTGCACGGAGAGACCGCGGTGCCGACCACGGCCAGCAGCAGCACCGCCACCCCCCGCCAGGTCCGCCAGTCTCTGGCCACCGATCCGCTCTGCACGAAGAACGCCCCCGTGCCGACCAGCACGACGCCGGCTCCCAGGCACAGCAGGTGCAGCTGGACCGAGAGCCACGACGACGGCCCGGCCGGGTTCTCCAGCCAGTCGCCGTGCAGCCCGATCAGCGCCAGGTTGCCCAGCGCGGCCACGGTCAGGGTGGCGCTCAGGCCGTTCAGCACGTCGCCCGGGTCGGCGATGGCCGTGCGGCTGCGGTTCCACAGGATCAGTCCCTGGTACGTCAGCAGACACGAGACCAGCACACCGGCCGGGAACAGGTAGGGGGCGGCGGCCGAGGTACCGATCAACACCCGCACCAGCAGGTCGGCCACTGCCCCGGTCGAGAGCGCGAAACCCGCCCAGGCGAACCAGGTCCACACCCGCTGGTCTCCGCTGTGCCCGCGGGCCGACCGTTGCACCAGCACTGCGGTGGCCGCGGTGACTATCGCGACCCGGGCGCTGGAAACCGCTGTCGCTCCGGGGAACAGAACGACCCCGATGAGAGCGGACAGGCTCACAGCCGCCGGCCCAAGGACGCGTGCCCGCGCCGAGAGCGCGTCCCTCACCTGGGCCATGGGTCTACTTTCCTTCGCAGCAACCCCGCGGTTCCGGGCCAATACGGCAGTCGGCCGCCAGTGGCCGCCCATGAACAGACCGTGGCCGCCTACGCCACGCGGACGATCCCGTCACCCGTTCGCCCGGCATCCGCTACGGCAGCGTAAGCACGAGCGCAGAGGTCTTTACGCCGTTCGGGTCCGGAGCCGGGAGGCCAACTCCACGCGGCCGAAAAGGTCGTCGAGCAGATCCCGGCCCGGAAAGCTGTTCTGCCAGCGTTCGGCGCGCCGCCGCGCGCGAGTGGCCGTGATCGTGAGCCGCGGTTCGTCCAGCCGCACCTCACCGGCGCCCGAGTGCCGTAGCCAGGTAAGAGCGTCTTCAATTGAGGCAGTGAGCTGTTCCGGATCTTCGGGCATTCCGTGCAGGGTGGCCTGGAAGCGGGCCCGGCTCTGCTCCTGCGGGCCGAATTGCGCGTTCTGCTGCACGGCAATGTTCAGGGGCGCGGCGCGCAAGTGGTCCAAGACGTCCTGAACTGCCTGATTGTGGACGTCGGTGAGCCCCGTCCAGGTCAGGAGCAGGTTGGCGGGGTGGTCGGGTCGGGCACAGACCTCCGACTCCGGGATACGGCGCAGCAGAGCCTCTTTTTCGTCCTGCTTCATCGCCTGCCGGCTCTCGGGGGTGGAACGGCCCGCCCAGTCCGGCCCGTCGTGCCAGGCCACCGCCCTGGGCTCGTGCGCCAGCACGGCACCCGCATTCCAGGCGCGGTGCGCGAACTCCCAGTCCTCACCGCCGTACTGCTGGAACGACTCGTCGAACCCGCCCAGCTCGCGGAAAAGCGCGGTGCTGCAGGCCATGACCGCACTGATGATGTACTTGTAGCCGTTCTCGCCGGCATCCAGCAGATCACGCGTGTCCCGGTACTCCCGGCTGAGCCACTCGGGCGCGGTGAGGATCTCGGGTGCCGGGCCCTTGCCGCTGAACCAGTCCCGCACTCCCTCGGCATTCCAGCCGGCCAGGTCGGCGTGTTCCCGCCGCCCGACCACGAGGGCGTCCGGCAGCTGTCCCGGAAGCCTCGAAATGGCGCTCAGATAGCTCGGTTCAGGGATGGTGTCCTGATCGAGGAAGCACAGCACCTGCCCCTCGGCCGAGGCCGCAGCCAGATTGCGGGCCGCGGCCGCGCGGAAACCTTTGTCCTCCTGATGGAACGCGCGCACCCGCAAGCCGGACGTGTCGAACCGGCCCAGATCGAGAGGATCCGGAGAGCCGTCGTCGGCCACCAGCACCTCGAAGCGCCCCGACGGAAAGTCCTGGCCCCGCAGGCCCTCCAGCAGCAGAGCCAACTGCTCGGCGCCCTGGTAGTAGGGCACCACCACACTCACCTCAGGCGACTGCGCGGCCGGGCGCTCGGCCAGGTCCCAGCGATTTCCGGGAACCACGAGCTCACCGCGGGGAGCTACCAGGGCATGGTCGATCAAGAGCTCACTCCTGCGGGTGCGAACACGTTCAGATACGCTTCGGCCACGGCACTTTCGTGTCGCTCAGGCGGCGGGGTCTGCAATAGCCAGGACTTCGAGGCGTCGGCCAGAACCTCGCGGGCCGCCTCGGCGAACTCACCGGGGCGGTAGAGGGTGAGCAGGCCCGGGCAGTCCTCGGCCAGCTCACGGGTGTACGGGCCTTCCGCCACCAGCGGGCGACGGCCGGCAGCGATCCAGGTGTTGAGCGAACCGGAGGCAGAGATGTTGGTGGCGGGAACCACTGGCACCGCCGACAGCCGCAGCCGGGTCTGCAGTTCCGCTTCGGGCAGGAACCCCGTTACCGCGAACGAACGACCGGAACGGGCTGCGGCATCCGTCAGCTCCGACCCGAGGTCAGCGTGGTTGTCGGCCAGGCGGCCGATCGCGGTGAGCGCGATTCCCTCTGGCAGATCACGCATCTCACCCAGCACGGCCGCGTGCCCCTTGCCCGGGTAGATGAACCCGAAGACCGCCACCTCCGGCCGTGGCCGCGGCCTGTCGGCCGGTTCGACCACCGGGTCGGCCGCCATCGGCAGGGGGATGACCTGGGCGCTGGTCACCTCGGGGGCCAGCTGGTTCAGCAGCCGTAGCTCGTGCCGGCTGCTCACGCAGACCACGTCCGCGGCCCGGGCCACCTCGCGGTACCCGGCCGAACGACGCTGGTAGCGGCCGGGTTCGTCGGCCGGATCGGGCAGGTCGTGCAAGGTCACCCCGACCGGTCCGGGCAGGGCCGAGCGCAGGCGCACGAACCCGGCCGCCGCCGTGGTGGTGTGCGGGCCGAACAGGGCCTCGGTGTACTGCAGGTGCACCGGGGCCCCGAGCTCGCGGATGCGGGCCAGCACCGAGGCGTCGAAAGCCTCCGGACCCGGCAGGTGGATGCGGTGGCCGCCGGTCTGCCGGGCCAGCCAGTCCGCGAAGATCACCACGCCGTGGTCCGGCGGCCCCACCACCAGATGGACGGCTGGTTTCGTCATCCGACCGCGCCGACGGTCTGGCGCAGCGCCACGGCCCGCACCGGCAGCGTCTTACGGCGGTGGGCCCGCCGGTACACGTCGGCGTGCTGCGCCTGCACCTGCTGGAGCTGTGCGGCCCGGAAGCCCGGGGTCGCGGGCTGGACCGGGCCGGCCTCCAGCGACCGGCGAACGGCCCGGGTCAGCGATGCGGCGCGGAGCCCGGTGACCTCGTCGTGCTGGTAGGTGAGCACCTCGTCCCACTGGTCGGCGTAGTAGCCGCAGGAGGGCGCCACGATCCGGGTGCCGGTGTCCCGGCAGGCCTCGAGCCAGCCCGAGTGGGTGCCGAACCGGTTGGGCAGGACGTACGTGTGCAGGCCCTTCAGGTAGCCGGCCAGGTCGGCATCGCTGAAGCGCTCGTGGACCACCAGGTCGAGCAACCCCTGCTCGGCCAGGCTGCGGGTCAGCTGCAGCTCCGGACGGTTCCGCACCCCCGGGTGCAGGTCGATCCGCAGCCGCGCCCCCGCCGCCTGCGCGCCGCTGAGCGCGGCCCGCACCACCTGGTCGGGCCCGACCACGTTGCGCCGCAGGTCTTTCAGGTGGATGCCGACGATCTTCTGCGGGCCGGGCGCCGGGCGCCGGCTCAGCAGGCTGCGGTCGAAGATGGCCGGATGCGGCACGACCTGGGCCCGCCGGCCCCAGCGCCGGCGGATCTCCGCCGCCGCGCCCGCGGTGAGGGTCAGGACCACGGCCGCGGCGGGCACCAGCAGGTCCAGATGGCGGTCGTGGGCCTCGGGGGTGTCCTGGTGCGGGTTGCGCAGGTCGTGGACCGTGAGCACCAACGGGACCCGCAGGCGTCCCAAATGCATGATCCAGTGCCGCATCTCGTCCACGTCGAGGTGCTCGTAGCCGAAGTGCACGTGCACCACGTCGAACTCGCCCCGGTGCTGCGACAGCCACTGCGGGGTCAGGGCCGGGCTGGGCACCGCGCCGGGCGAACCCTCGAACCGGAAGGGACTGGGGCAGACCTGGTGCACGTAGGGGTGGTCACCGGGGATCTGCAGCACCCGCGGCGAACTGCCGACGGGCCGGTCGAGGACGGGATCGCGCCTCACGAGGTGAGGCATTCGTAGACGCCGACCTCGGTCCCCGTCCACGAGCGCCCGATACCGGGGAACGTCTCCAGGATGCGCTCGTGGTTCCAGTCCTCCACCACGTGCACCTCGTGCGGGTTGCCCTCGATCTCGCCCTGCGGGTAGTGCACCACCGGGATGGACAGGTACACCGCGCGGCGAGCCGCCTTGCGGGCCTTGTCCCACAGCGCCAGGGCATCCGGCTCGCTCATGTGCTCGGCCACGTCGCCCAGGATCACCACGTCGGCGGCCGGGAGGTCGGCCTCGCGGGCGTCCGCCACCACGATCTCGTCGTAGTAGTCGCGCAGGCGGTAGGTGGTCACGTAGGGCTCGTAGATCTCGATCCCGGTGATCCGGTCGATCGGCAGATCCTTCAGGAGCTTGGCGTAGGTGCCCACGCCGGGGCCGATGTCGAGCACCGTCACCGCGCCCTCGGCAGTCAGGCCGGCGATCCGGTCGTGAATCCAGTCCTTACCCTCAGCTGAGCTCATCGGCATGGTGGGCAGCATCGCACCGGCCGGGGAAGCTCACATCACGAAACGGCCCCCAGCTCGGTACGCCGGTTCCGGAGGACCGACGAAAACCCCTCCCCCGCCCCATCCGGAACTTTAGGCTCAGGATGACCCCGAGCCCAGCGAACGGATTCGCCATGCCCACCGCCCGGCCCGCAGTCCGGCCCCGGCTGCGCCGAGGAGTTGCCGCGACCCTCACCGCACTGGTGCTGGCCGCCTGCACCGGTTCGCCCGATCCGCAGCCGAGAGCCAGGCTCCGGTCCGGCGCCGCCGAGCCGTACGCCGGTCTGAAGCCGCGGGAGATCCTCGAGCTGGCCGAGCAGAACTTCACCGAGGCCCGCTCGGCCCAGGTGCAGATCAGCTTCGACGAGGGCGACGGGCCCCAGGAGTACGACCTGCGCGCGGGCCGCAACGGCCAGGGCCGGGGTGAGATGACCGATCCGGCGGGCGGGCTGCTCAAGATCAAGGTCGTCGACGACATCGGGTACCTGCTGCCCAGCTCGTCGCTGCTGGACGAGCTGGCCGGGGACGACCAGGCGGTACGCCGCGAACTGCGGGGCCGTTGGCTGGAGGCTCCGCTGGACCACGACCCCGACTGGGGCGGCACGTTCGACGTGCTCGACCTCGGGTTCCTGCTCGACGACCTGATCGGCGTGACCAGCGACCAGCGCAACCTCCTCCAGGTCAAGGGCAAGATCTTCGACGGCCGGAAGACGATCGGGATCCGGCGCAAGAACCTGCGCGCCACCCTGTACGTGTCCGCCGACGGCTCGGGTGAACTGGTCGCCTCGGTGGATGCCGGAACCCGGGCCGTGTTCAGCCACTGGAACGAGAAGATCCAGGTCAAGGTCCCGGCCCTGACCTACCCGCTGGAGGCCACCGGCTCGCACGAAGAGGTGGTCCGGACGTCCGGACCACCTCTTGGCGCGAGCGTGTCTACTGGGTCAGCACCGTGATCCCGAAGTCCCGGTTGGCCGTCCGGAAGTCCTGGTAGAGCATCCGGGTCTGCGGGCCCCAGCCCTGCTGGGCGGTGTTGTTGCAGTCCCAGAGCTGCACCTTGGCCCCGTTGTTGTTGATCTGCCCGAGGTCGCCGTCCAGGCAGCGGCCGTTGTAGATCGACTGGATCGGCCCGGCCACCGAGCCGTTGAACTTCCACTTCTGCTGGTTGGTGCCGTTGCAGGTCCAGAGCTGGATCCGGGTGCCGTTGCCACCGATGGTGGCCAGGTCGGCGTCCAGGCAGAAGCCGTCGTTGGTGGCGCTGCGGATCGTGCCGTCGTTGCGGAACACGAAGTTCTGCTGCGTGGAGTTGTTGCAGTCCCACAGCTGGATCCGGGTGCCGTCGCGGTTCAGGTTGCCGGCGTCGGCGTCCAGGCACTTGCCGTTGTACGAGATCTTGATCGGGTAGAACGAGCTGCCGCCCGAGATCGTGCCTTTGGCAGTCACTTTGGCGCCATCCAGGGTGAATACCGGTCCGCCGCTGTCACCCGGACGGGAGCCGATGCCTCCGCGCGAGTGGGCCAGTACCAGGTCGGTGTACGTCTCCCCGGCGAAGCTGTAGCTGTACGAGAAGTCGTTGGAGTTCTGGATGTTGCACTGCGCGCCGCTGGTCATCCCCGACTGGCAGACCCATTCGTTGGGGAAGGCGTCGTTCCAGCCGCTCACCGCCTTGGTGAACTGGCCGCGGTCCTCGTACAGCTTCAGCCCGCCCCCGTCGAAGATCCGCCCCGACGAGCCGGCCCGGATCAGCATGATGTCGTGGGCCACGTGTTCGCTGTCTCCCGTGCCGACCGTGCGGGAACTGTTGCCGTTCAGGAAGGTCCCGCCCGGCCAGCCGCAGTGCCCGGCCGTGAGCAGGTACTGAACATTGTTGCGCTGCACCGCGAAACCGGTGGAACAGCCACCTCCGCCGGGATTCGTGATCCGGCCACCGCCGTAGTAGGGCGCATAGTCGTCGACCCGGCCGGTGGGCTGCGGCGCCGGGGCCACCTCCACCTTCATCTGCACGGCCGAGTCGTCGAGCGCGCGGGCCCGGAACGTGGCGGCGCGAGCCGTTCCCAGGGGCGAGGACGTCTGGGCCACCAGGCCGCTGCCGTCGGCGGGCACCCGCACGCCGAAGACCGGGCCGTCATGGGCGGCGATGTACTTGATCGCCTCCTTCTCGGCGGCCTTGAGCTCGGTGAACGAGTAACGGGCCGACCGGAGTTCGGCGGCCGCGGTGCTGGAAACGAGCTTACGGACGCTCGTGGGCACCTTTCCCTTCCAGTAGACACTCACGGTGTCACCGGTCAGTGAGATTCCGGTGTACCCGGCGTGACGGCCACCTTCGAGGGCGTCGCGTAACTGCTGGGCCGCCTTCACCAGCGGAGCCTGCTTCGCCATCCGGGCCTTCTGGGCGGCCGGGACGTACTGGAAGGGGCGACTCTCGGTCTGAGTCGGTTTACCCTCGGCCGATTTTCCTTGCGACGAGGCCGCACTGGCGGTGAACGGGGTGGCCACCAGGCACCCGACCACCACTGCGGGGATCCCCAAAGTACGCCAGTAACTCTTCATCTCAGCCCTCCGGGCGGGATTGTCGAGCCCCACAGGAAGGGTGAGGCGCCCCTGGAGAGGCGCCGGGTGATCGCCGGAATGCGTTTCATGATCGGCTTCATCCGTTCGGCGCAACCTGAGAATCGGCTGAGAATCAGCCGGGGAGAAATTGGGTAAACAGGCCTCACTCGCCTCAAGCGAAACTTAAGCTCGGCGGGCACGTGCGTAGTGCGGCGCCCCGGCCGATCCGGACAGGCGCGCTCAGTCCCAGCGAACGGATTCGCCTTGTCTGCCAGTGTCAGCCGGTCCCGCACCGCCCGCTCCATCACCGTCACCATCGCCTCGGCCCTGGCCGGCTCCCTGATCCTGGCCGGTTGCGGTGGCGGCGACGACGAGGCGCCGGCCTCGAAGGCCACCGCGGAGTCCAAGGCCTCGCAGCCGGCCGCCGAGGGTGAGGGTGACGACGCCGCGGCCGAACCGTACGCCGGGATGGAGCCGCAGGAGATCCTCGCCCTGGCCAACGAGAAGGCCAAGAAGGCCAAGACCGTGCAGGTCAAGCTGGCCTACGCCGACAAGGGCGGCAAGATCCGCTACAACATGAAGATCTCGCGGGCGGGGCGGGCCACCGGCAAGCTGACCGTGCCCAAGGAAGGCTCGATGAACCTCACCATCATCGGTGAGCAGGGCTACTTCCGTCCCGGCAAGGACATGCTCAAGGACATCGCGGCCGGCGACCAGGCGGTGATCGACCTGATGTCCGGGCGGTGGATGGAGTTCTCCCGCAAGGACAAGGACATGGCCGACATGTACGACGTGATGGACGTCGACTTCGTGGTCACCGACCTGGTCGACCTCTCGTACGAGGGTGACGACCTGGTCCGGGTGGAGGGCAAGAAGATCGCCGGCCGCGAGACCATCGGCCTGAAGACCGAGTCGGAGAAGGGCACCACCTACATCGCGGCCGACGGCTCCGGCGAGCTGGTCTCCTACCAGGACCCCGAGGCCAGCGGCATCTACACCAACTGGAACAAGAAGCTGAAGATCAAGGCCCCGGCCGACCCGATCTCCGCCGAGGACCTCGCCTCCGGCAACTTCTGACCCCGGAACGAGCCTGGAATGCGCAGGGCCCCGGGCTGGTTGAGCAGGCCGTGAGCGAGAACCTGACCATCGACGAGAGCACCCACGACCGCTACCGGCGCGCGCAGACCCTGATCGAACTGGGCCTGGTGATCGAGGCCGCGCAGGTCGCCGCCCCGCTCGAGAAGTACGAGTCGCTGCCGGAGTCGTACCTCGAGCTGCTGGCCCGGATCTACTTCAACTCCGCCCAGCTGAACAAGGCCGAGCGGGTCCTGCGCCGGCTGATCGAGCAGAACCCGGCCAACGGCTGGGCGCACCGGGTGCTGGCCCGCACCCTGTACCGGCGTAACGAGAAGGTGGAGTCGGCCCGCTTCCACCGGATCGCCGACGGCTTCGGAGTCGCCTGAGCCGCAGGAGTTCTCACCGAAGGGCGCTGCCGTCACCGGTGGCGCCCTTCGGCCTTTCTTCCCCGGACTCAGCCCACCCTTCAGCTCACCGCGGTGCCTTCCAGCTCGACCAGCTGCCCGGGGATCGCCAGCCGGGTGACCCCGAGCATGGTGGTGGCCGGGGCGACCGGGACGGCCGCCAACCGGCCGGCCAGCACCCCGTAGTGCTCGAACAGCAGGTCGACGTCGGTGGTGTAGACGTTGAGCCGGACCAGGTCGCCCAGGGCCAGGCCGGCCTCCCGCAGCACGGCCTCGAGGTTGTCCAGGCTGAGCCCCAGCTGGCCCGCCATGTCTCCCTCGTGCTCGGGCCGGCCCTCGCTGCTCATCGCGGTCTGCCCGGAGACGAACAGCGTGCGGGTGTGCCCCGACACCAGCTCTCCCTGGTTGAAACCCATGGCCAGCGACCAGGTCACCGGGTTGACCGCACTTCGCTGCACTGTCATGTCGTGCTCCATCCCCCTCGGAATCTCCACCGGCAGCACCATCCCAGCCAATACCTGACACCGACTGTCAGGTATTGGTTACGCTTTTCCCGTGCGGGCAGACCGGTTGGTGGCGCTGGTGTTGTTGTTGCGCACCCGGGGCCGGATGACCGCCCCCACGCTGGCCCGTGAGCTCGAGGTCTCCACCCGCACCGTGCTGCGCGACGTCGAGGCGTTGTCGGCGGCCGGCGTGCCGGTCTACGCCGAGCGCGGCCGCAACGGCGGGTTCGCCCTGCTGCCGGGCTTCGCCACCGAGCTCACCGGTCTGAACCGCGAAGAGGCCCTGGCCCTGGTGGTGGCCGGGTCCGGTCGCGGGGAGCAGGTGTTCGGCCTCGGCTCGGCGCTGGCCTCGGCCGTACGCAAGGTTCTGGACGCGCTGCCGGAGGAGCACCGGGTGATGGCTGGAGACGCGGCCCGCCGGCTCCTGGTCGATCCGGAGCACGACCTCCTGGCCCACGGGTTGGCGCCGGCCGAGCCGACGCCGATGGGTGAGGTGCGCCGGGCCGTGCTGGAAGGGCTACGGCTGCGCATCCGCTACGCCGCGACCGACCAGACGGCGCAGTGGCGCACGGTCGAGCCGGTCGGCCTGGTCACCGCCCGGGGCCGGGGCTATCTGCTGGCCACCCGTAACGGCCAGGAGCGCGCGTACCGGCTGTCCCGGGTGCTGGCCGCCGAGAGTCTGCCGGAGACAGCGCAGCGCTCCACCGCCGTCGACCTGGAGCGGATGTGGCGTGAGCACTGCGCCCGGTTCCTTTCGGCCGACCAGCTCACCGCCTGGATCCGGGTGAACCCCACCCGCCGCGAGGAGCTGGCCGACAGCGCCCTGGCCGTGCGGGCCCTCGATCCCGACGAGGAGGGCTGGCTGCACTTGGAGGTCACCTTCCAGAACGCGCAGCACGCCGAATGGTCGCTGTGGCAACTGGGCAGTGACGCGGAGGCCCTGGCCCCCGAGTCGCTGCGGGCAACTCTGCACCGCCGGGCCGCACTGCTGGCCTCGCGCTACGCCTGACGCTCGAGCAGCAGGGCCAGGGCCGTGTCGGGCGTGTTCTGCGCCTTCACCGACGCGCTGATCCGCGCGGCCGCTGCAGCGAACGAAGGTTCGGCGAGAACGTCGTGCACGGCTGGGCCGACCTGCTGAGCCGACGAGACCACCCGGCCCGCCCCGGCCGCCTGCACCCGGGCGGAGTTCATCGGCTTGTCCAGACCGAAGGGCAGCAGCACCATCGGGATGCCCGCGCTCAGCGACGAGAGCACCGTGCCGGCCCCGGCCGCGCTGACCACCACGTCGATGCCGCTGTCGAGCAGATCGCGCATCGGCACGAACCCGGCCACACACACGCGGGACGGGTCCACCTCGAGATCGACGTCGGTGTGCGGGGCGAGGACCACGTTGACGTCCTGCTGCAACAGCGAATCCAGCGCCGCCGCGAGCGCCTGCGGTTCCTCCACGATGGTGCCCAGGGTCAGCAGCACGGTGGGGCGGTCTTCCCGGCCCGGGAACGGCGGGCGCTGCCAGACCGGGCCCTCCCCCGCATGCGGTTCGGCCTGCACGGCAATGCGTTCCGCCGGGTACGCGTCGGTGGGCTCGAGCAGCACATCGGGCCAGGGATCGAAGTAGGCCACCGGCTGCGTGCGCACCACGCCTTCCTGTGCGAACCGCTCGACGGCAGCCTGCTCGATGTAGGTGGCCAGGGCTGGGCTCAGCGGCAGGCTGCCCCCGTGCAGCGCCCACGGCACCCCGATGGCGTCGGCCGCGAAAGGGCCAAGCTGGTCGGCCATGTCGGCGATCACCAGGTCGGGAACGAAGTCCTTGGCCGCGGCCAGCGCCTCGGCCGCGCCGAGATCCGTCCGGGCCCGGACGAAGAAGTCGATCGGGGCCTGGGCGGCCGCGGCATTGTCGTCCAGCGGCACGTCCCGGGCGTCTACCCCGGAGCGACGGAACACCTCGGCCAGCGTCTGCTCGATGCTCGGCCCGGCGGCCAGCACCGGGAACGAGGGCACCTGCTGCACCATCGAGGGATGGGTCAGGAAGGCCACCTCGTGACCGGCCCGTCCGGCCGCGCGGGCCAGCGGCAGCATGGGCAGCAGGTGCCCGAAGGCCGGGCAACTGCTGAAGAGGATGCGCACGTCGATCAACTCCCTGATCTCGGCCAGTTCAATAGAGTGGGCTATATCGACAGTAGCGCACTCTCCTGACCGGTCGAGGCTACGATCACGGAGTGACACCTCAGAAAGCCGGCGGCCGACGGGCGGAGTACGCAGCCGCCACCCGGCAGGCCATCCTCACCGCAGCTCGCGAACTCTTCGTGGAACGTGGCTATTTCGGCACCAAGGTCGACGACATCGCGTCTCAGGCCCGGGTCGCCGCCCCCACCGTGTACGCCGTGGGCGGTGGCAAGAGCGGGCTTCTGCTGGCCCTCATCCAGGAGGGCGTGAACAGCAGCGAGGCCGAGCAGGCGTACCAGCAGATCCTGGCCCAGAGCGATCCCGCCGAGCTGGTGGCGTACCTGGTCGAAGCCACCCGGGCGATGTTCGAGAGCTGGTCACCGCTGATGCGGCAGGTGATCGCGGCGGCCCCGCAGGAGGCGGCGGTACGCGAGACGCTGGCGCTGGCCAATGCGGGCATGCGCCAGGGAATGGTGCTGGCCGCCCGCCGGCTCGACGAACTCGGTGGCCTGCGGCCGGGGGTGAGCGCCGACCGGGCGGCCGACGTGTTCTGGTACTACCTGGGCAACGCCTCGTACTTCACCCTGACCGACGAGCTGGCCTGGTCACCGCCCCAGGCGGCCGAGTGGCTCCACCAGCAGCTGGTCAGGGAAGTCCTGCCCCCGGCCTGAGCACCGGGTTGAGCGGCCGGGCAGGGGTCTGACCGGGCCCGCGCCGGGTCATCGCGAACTGGAACGAGAACGTGTCGCGCCGGTAGTACGAGCGGATCCCGGCGATCACCGTCTCCTGGTAGTCGACCACCGAGCCCTGCATCAGGAACACCGGCGCCCCCGGGCTCTCGGTGAGCAGCCCGGCCTGTTCCTCGTCGAGATCGGCGATGGTCAGGTCGAAGTCGCCGAGCTGGATCTCCACGCCGAAGTCGGCCTCCAGCGTGTCGTACACCCCGGCCTTCTCCAGGTCCATGTCGGCCAGGCCGGCGAAACGCGGCCAGGGCAGGTGGATCTGCTCCAGCGCGACCGGCACGTCGTCGGCCCGGCGCACCCGTTCGATCAGGAGCAGTTTGTGGACGCCGGTGGCGAAGGCGAAGCTGTCGTGCGCGGCCGAGCGTTCGGTCACCTCCACCCGGACAACCCGGGAGCTCGGTGTCCGGCCGCTCTCGCTGATCCGGCGGCCGAACCCGAGCAGGTCGCTGACCCGGTAGGCCAGTGGACGCCCGCCGGTCACGAAGGTGCCCCGGCCCGCCGAGCGGTCGAGCAGGCCCTCGTTGACCAGGCGGGTGACGGCCTGACGGGTGGTGCCCCGGCTGACTCCGAACTCCTCGGCCAGCTGCCATTCCGGCGGGAGCTGGTGGCCCCGGCCCCACTCGCGGGACTCGATGCGGGCGCGGATGACCGTGTACATCTGCTCGTGCAGCGGAACCCGTGCCCCCGCTCGCCGACTCATCCTGCTCCTCGCCCCGTCCGGATCTCCCGTCTACTACACCACGGCCGGGGCCAAGTCCGGTTCCGGGGCCGAGGCGGCGGTGCGGCGTAGGTGGTGCAGATTGATCAGCAGGGTGAACACGAAGGCCAGGCCTGCGGCGGCGAGCATCGCGACGACCATCCCGCCCGCGCTGGTGGCGATGAACGGGGCCATGAACGCCGGCAGGTAGGCCGAGGCCTCGACTCCGAAAACCCCGACCAGGGCGCCACCTACGGTGGAGGCACCGACCGCCGTAGCGAAGATCCGCTTGTCGCCGAACATGAACGGGTACGAGGCCTCGACGAAGGTGCCGAAGAAGAAGTTCACCGCCGCCCCGGAACCGGCCAGGGCACGCTCACCGCTGGTGCGCGGCTTCACCGCGTTGGCCAGCGTGATCCCCAGGCTGACCATGACCAGGCCGACCATGTCGACGGCGCCGAAGAAGCTGTGGCCCTTCTGCCCCATCTCCAGCAGCACCAGCGGCAGGATCACCGAGTGGTAGACCCCGCCGATGATCGCGAACCAGATCGCCGCACCGGCCAGGGCCCCGGCCATCACCGGGGAGAAGTCCAGGGCGGCCTCGATGCCGTCCTTCACCCCGTCCCCCACCGCGCTGGTCACCGGGGCGAGGGCGTAGTGCACCAGCAGACCGGGCAGCAGGCCGGCGACCGCCCCGGTGACGATGTTGGCGGTGGTGGCCGGGAAGCGGTTCGACAGCGTCCAGCCGATCAGCCGGGCCGCGATCAGGCCGGACAGCACACCGCCGACCAGCCCACCGAGGATTCCCCCTTCGACGGCCAGCACCCCGGTCACGGCGCCGGCCACCAGGCCGACCTCGTCCAGGGCGGAGACCCGGCGGGCGGCCACCGCGGCCACCACCACCGGCAGACCGGCCATCAGCAGGTCGAAGACCTCGGTCAGGCTCTGCAGGCCGGGGATCTTGCTGATCGCCAGCACCAGGGCCAGGGCGATGAAGGCAGGGATCGAACCGACCATGATCCCGCGGATGCTGATTCGCCTCCAGGCCGGCCCTTCGACGGCTGAACTTTCCGACGAGCCGCCCAGGAGAGGCTGGTAGCGGATCTTCCAGTGCCGGGCCAGGCCCGCGACGTAGGAGACCGCGCGGGTGGTCGAGGTGGTGCCGGTGGTGCCGGAGACCGCCACCAGGTTGAGGCCCGCCTGCTGGGCGTTGGCGATCGAGGTGCCGCCGGTACCGGCCGCGGGCAGCCCCTGGGCCACGGCGGCCCTCACCGTGGCCGCATTGGTGTCGGTGGGATCTGCGCTGACCAGGATCAGCGCGTCGATCTCGCCGGACTCCACCCGCTCGGCGAGCTGGGCGTCGGCAGCCCGTGCGGCCACGTTGACCTCGCTGAGCGGCCCCTGCGCGACCACCGTCGGCCGCCCCTCGACCAGGGCCCACAGCTCAGCGGCGGTCGAGTCGTCGATCCCGTCCATCGAGGCCTGGGCCGCCACGAACTGGACCGCGCCCAGACCGAGGCCGGCCGCCCGGACCTGGCGGGCCACCTCGGCGAGCAGCCGGGCCGGGTCGTCACCGCCGTGGCTGCGCAGATTCCCGCCACTGCTGCCCAGCACGGCAACCGTTCTCGCGGTGTCGTTGGTCATCCGACTTGTCTCTTCCCGGTCTCATCAGCCTGGCCTGGAACATCTAGATCTTTAATGCACCGAGATCCGGGCTTGCGCGAAGCCGTGTCCGTCCCTCAGGGTCTTAAACATACATACCTTTGCAGTCGCCTGGAACCGAAGGAGAGCCCGTCATGACCCTCGCCCCGATCCGGCCGGAGCTCAGGGGCAAGTCTCCGTACGGAGCACCCCAGCTCGACGTGCCCGTGCGGCTCAACACCAACGAAAGCCCCTACCCACCCGGCCCCGAACTGGTCGCCGACATCACCGCGTCGGTGACCAAGGCCGTCCTTGATCTGAATCGCTACCCCGACCGCGACGCCGTCGAACTGCGCACCGCCCTGGCCGCATATCTGAGCGAGTCCACCGGCGTGACCCGCACGTTCGAACAGGTCTGGGCCGCCAACGGTTCCAACGAAGTCCTCCAGCAGCTGATGCAGGCCTACGCCGGTCCGGGGCGGACAGTTCTGGGCTTCGAGCCCACCTATTCCATGCACCGCACCATCGCCGAATCCACCGGTTCCCGGTACATCTCGGGACCGCGCCGCCCGGACTTCACGCTCGACCCGGACGCAGCCGTGG
Source organism: Kineosporia rhizophila (assembly GCF_021277265.1). Lineage (GTDB taxonomy): Bacteria > Actinomycetota > Actinomycetes > Actinomycetales > Kineosporiaceae > Kineosporia > Kineosporia rhizophila. The sequence continues at coordinate 151,575 of NZ_JAJSOH010000014.1, read as the reverse complement.
CGGTCATCCGCGAAGAACAACCCGACGTGGTGTTCCTCTGCACGCCGAACAACCCCACCGGCCTCTCCCTCGATCCAGAGACGGTACTGGCGGTGCACGACGCATTCGGCGGGCTTCTGGTGCTGGACGAGGCCTACATCGAGTTCTCCCACGAGGAATCGCTTCTCAGCCTGCTGGAGAACCGGCCGCGGCTGGTGGTCAGTCGCACCATGTCCAAGGCCTTCGGCTTCGCCGGGGCACGCGTGGGCTACCTGACCGCCGACTCGCGCGTGATCGACGCACTACAGCTGGTGCGCCTGCCCTACCACCTGTCCACGGTCACCCAGGCCATTGCCGGTGCGGCCCTGCGTCACCGGAAGGGCCTGTTGCAGCACGTCGAGGACACGAAGAAGGAACGGGACCGGCTCATTGCCGAAATGCGTTTCCTGGAGCTGACGGTGGTCGAATCGGACGCCAATTTCGTGCTCTTCCAAGTACCCGACGCTCCTGGCGTCTGGCGTCGGCTCCTGGACGCCGGGGTCCTGATCAGAGACGTCGGGGTCGCCGGCCACCTTCGGGTCACCACCGGCACACCGGCCGAGAACGACCAGTTCCTGCGGGCCCTGCGGGAACTGGGTGGGAGCAGCACAGCCAGGAACGATCGGGCCGGTCTTCCTAGTCTGGAGGCATGAGCACTCAGAACACCACGCACCCCTACGTCGGCATGTGGGTCACGGCCGACAACCACATCCGCCAAGAGCTCCTGCCCGAGGGCCGCTACGAGGAGGCCCGGGGCGGGCGGCTCAAGGCCTACACCGGCCGCTACTGGGTCAACGGCACCGAGATCGACTACCGCGACGACACCGGCTTCTCAGCCGACGGGCGGTTCGAGGGAGACGTGCTGCACCACGGCGGCTACCTGTTCTACCGGGAGGGCAGCGAGGCCCACCAGGCTGCCGCTCAGCCCCAGTTCTCCGCGTAGATGTCGTGGCTGACCTTGACGATCAGGGCCAGCACGACCACCAGGAACACCACACGGATGAACTTGGCACCGCTGGAGATCGCCATCCGGGCGCCCAGGTAGCCACCGGCCAGGTTGGCCAGGCCGAGCAGGATGCCCAGGCCCCAGACCACCGCACCGGTGGGCACGAAGAACGCCAGGGCGCCCAGGTTGGTGGCGAAGTTGACGATCTTGGCCTTGGCGCTCGCCTGCAGGAAGTCGTAACCGATCAGGCTGACCATGGCCATCACCAGGAAGGTGCCGGTGCCCGGGCCGAGCACCCCGTCGTAGACGCCGATCGCCAGGCCGACCGCCACGGCGGCCCGGTAGTGCGCCGACCCCGAGTAGCGCAGGGCCGTGGCCTGGCCCAGGGCGGGCCGGGCCAGGGTGATCGCCGCGACCACCACCAGCGCCACCACGATCACCGGCTTGAACACGGCCACCGGCAGGGCCGAGGCGATCGAGGCCCCGGCGAAACTGCCACCCAGGGCCACCCCGGCCATCGGCAGCGCGGTACGCAGGTCGGGGCGGGCCCGGCGGTAGTAGGTGATCGCGCTGGTGGCGGTGCCGAAGATCGAGCCCAGCTTGTTGGTGGCCAGCACCTGCACCGGTGCCAGCCCGGGCACCAGCAGCAGGGCCGGCAACTGCAGCAGCCCACCGCCGCCCACCACCGCATCGACCCAGCCCGCCGCAAAGGCGGCCAGGAGCAACAGAACCAGCGCCGTCGTGCCTAGTTCGGGTGGAAAGAACAGGGCGGACTCGGCGTGCGGGGCGAACATCACGAACCCTCCGGCGAGCCGGGGACGTTCGTGATGTTCGGTTCAGGCGGGCTGGAGATGGTGCGTCCTTCCGTTCTTCGGACCGTCACGATACGACACCGAAGACCGCGGACGCGCACCCTTATCAGGGCCGCAGCATGATCTTGCCCTTGCGGCCGGGCCGGAAGTTGGCCTCGTTGGCCGAGCGGACGTCGGCGAACGAGAACACCTCCTCGACCGGCAGCGTCAGCGACCCGTCGCCCGCGCGGGTGACCAGTTCGCCGAACAGCGCGGCGCGACGGTCGGGGGCCAGGGCCGGGAAGACCTTGCTGCCCCAGAAGCCCTTCACCGTGACGTTCTTGAAGATGATGTCGCCGGACGACAGTTCCATCACCGGGGCGCCCATCGCGCCGAAGACCACCAGGGTGCCGTCCTGCCCGACCAGCGAGAGCACGTCGTTGGCGGCGGGACCGCCGACCGAGTCCACGCCCACCTTGACCGAGGCGCCGCCGGTGATCTTCTCGGCCTGCTCGCGCCAGCCCTCACCATCGGTGGCCACCACGTTGCCGATGCCCTGGGCGGCCAGTTCCTCCACCCCGGCGGCCCGGCGCACCAGGCCGAGCACGTTGATCCCGCGCGGCTTGGCCAGCTGGGCCACCAGGCGGCCGACGGCACCGTTGGCGGCGTTCTGGACCAGCCAGTCGCCCTCCTGCAGGTCGAGCGAGTCGATCAGCGCCAGGGCCGAGAACGGCATGGCGACGAGCTGGGCGGCGACCTCGTCGGGCAGCTCGTCGTTCACCGGGGTGAGCCGGCCGGCCGGGGCGACGAAGTACTCCGCCCAGACCCCGAAGGTGCTGCTGGAGGCGACCCGCTGGCCGACCTCGAGGTTGTCCACCCCCTCACCGAGCGCGTCCACCACTCCGACGGCCTCGGTGCCGGCCCGCGCCGGAAGTTCCGGCTTGAAACCGTAGGTGCCCCGGATCGTCCACAAATCATGATTGTGGACGGCGGAGAGCACCGTGCGGACGCGGACCTCACCGGCGCCGGGTTCGGGGGTGGGGACGTCTTCGACATTCAGAACCTGGGACGGGTCACCGAACTCGTGGTGGACGACGGCGCGCATGAAGTGCCTCGGCTTTCTTTTCGGAGGGATTCAGGTGGTGGTGCGGAAGACGAAGTCGAAGACGCCGGCCAGGTCGGCCTCGGTCGGGCCGGGCTCGCCGGTGCACCAGGCGGCCAGCTGCCGGTTGATCACCCAGACCAGACCGGCGGCCAGGAACTCCCAGAACACCTCGTCCCGCCCCGCCCAGGGTTGCAACAACGGCTCGCGGCGCAACCGCTGCGCGCTGAAGGCGACGACCTGGGCGTGGTAGGCGGGACCGCCCGGACTGGCGTGCACCCGGTGGTAGAAGACGGCGTGTTCGCGCATCCGGTCGGCGATGACCGCGAGCACCGGGGCGAAGGCGCTCTGCAACCCGTCGGGGGCCTGCGAGGGCGGTTCGAGGTCGGCGAACGACTGCTCCAGCCGCATCAGGCCGGCCGCCGCAAATACCGCTCCCAGATCAGGAAAGTGCTGGTAGAAGGTGGGCCGGCTGACTCCGGCGGCCTCCACCACGTCCTTGATCGAGATCTCGGCGGCCTTGCGCTCGTCGAGCAGACCGGTCGCCGCCTCGACCAGCGCCGTCCGGGAGCGGACGGCGAGCGGGTTCTCGCGGCGGATCTTACGCATGTAAAAACTTTAACACATGTAAGAGATCAGGCGAGGTGACGTCCGAGCGTCCCGTCCTCGTTCACCGCGCTCAGGTGCGAGCGGGGCCCCGGCACCCGGACGGCCTCACGGCCACCGTGCCGCTCGACCACGGCGGCCACCCGGTCGGCGGGCACCGGCTTGGACAGGTGGTAGCCCTGGATCAGGTCGCACCCGCCGGAGCGCAGCAGCTCCAGCGTCTGGGCGTCCTCCACGCCCTCGGCCACCACCTCGAGGCCGAGGTTCGCGCTCAGTGTGAGGATCGAGCGGATCAGGACGGCACTGGCGTGCGCCTGCTCCGGATCGGCCAGCCCCATCACGAACGCCTTGTCGATCTTCACCTCGCTGACCGGAAGCCGTTGCAGATAGGCGAGACTCGAGTAGCCGGTGCCGAAATCGTCCAGAGACAGGGTCACCCCGAGGTCGACCAGGCGCTGCAGCAGGGAGACGGCCCGGTCCGGGTCGGCCATCACGCTGCTCTCGGTGATCTCGAGCACCAGCCGGTCGGCCGGCACCCCGGCCCGGGCCAGTGCGGAGGCCACATCCTCGACCAGTCTCATCGTGTTCACGTTGTGCGGCGAGAGGTTCACCGCCACGGCCAGGTCCAGGCCGTCGTCCTGCCACCGCCGGGCCTGGGCCAGCGCCTGGTCCAGCACCTGGTGGGTGAGCTGCTCGATCAGGCCGCTGGACTCGGCCAGCGGCACGAACACCTCGGGACTGACCCAGCCCAGGACCGGGTGTTCCCAGCGGGCCAGCGCCTCGACGCTGTGGATCGCGTTCGTGCGCAGGTCCAGCTGCGGCTGGTACAGCACCTTGATCTCGTCACGCTCCAGCGCGATGTGCAGATCGGCCAGCAGCCGCAGGCGTTCGGTGCGGCCGCGTTCCAGGTGCTCGCCGTACACCACCACCGGGTCGGGGCCCTCCTTGGCCGCGTACATGGCGGTGTCGGCGTGCCGCAGCACGTCCGCCTCGCTGAGATCCGGTCCGGCCAGCCCGATCCCGATGCTCGCCTGGGTCGTGACCACGGCGTCCACCAGCGAGATCGGCCGGCCCAGGGCCTCGAGGATGTTGTGGGCCAGGGTGGGCGCGGCGTCGGTCGCCTCGCGCCCCACCACCAGCACGGCGAACTCGTCACCGCCCAGCCGGGAGACCGTGCCCAGGTCGCCCACCGTGGTCACCAGCCGGGTGGCCACCTCACGCAGCAGCGCGTCGCCGACATGGTGTCCGAACGCGTCGTTGACCTCTTTGAACTTGTCCAGGTCGAGCAGCAGCACGGCCGCCTCGGGAACCTGGCCGGGCCCGGACAGGACGGTCTCGACCCGCTGGCTGAGGAAGGTGCGGTTACCCAGCCCGGTGAGCGCGTCGTGGGTGGCGTCGTGGGTCAGCTGCTCGACCAGCCGGGAACCGCGCAGCGACATCACCAGATGACTGGCCAGGGTCTGCACCATGGTCAGGTCGTCGTCGGTGAAGGTGTCCCCGTCGAGCCGGTCGAGCAGGACGATGCAACCGCGGGTGCTGGAGGGCAGCGCTACCGCCAGGGCGTCGCGGGCCCCTCGGGCCTGCAGCCACTGCCGGGCTTCCACGTCCTGGGTGCCCCGGGCCAGCAGCATCGGCTCCCCGGTGTCCATCACCCGGTCGAGCAGTCGGTCGCCGACGCCGGACACGGCTGTCGAGGCGTACGCGTCGTTCGCCCCGATCCGGATGTGACGGTCGCCGAAGTCGTGGTAGTCGAAGACGATCAGCTCGAGCCGGCCGGCCCGCAGGAGCTGACGTGTGCGCAGCAGCAGTCCGCGGGCCTGTTCCCGCACACTGGCGGTGACCGTGGCCTGCTGGACGAACTCGTGCACCACCACCAGCGACTGGTGCCGGTCGGACAGGCGCCGGTAGGCCCGGCGCGCCCAGATCCCGCCTCCGGCCACGCCGACGACGAGCAGCGCAATCACCGCGAGGAACACCCACTGCTCTTGCACTACCGACTCCGCTCCGAATTCGTGGATACACGCACCGTAACCACTCTGGGGCACGGGCCGCCTCAGGGCAGCCGCCCATTGGAGTGGCAGAACACCCGACCGTCTTCCTGTCCGGCAGCTGTCGTGTTGTGATGCGGAGTTCCCGGTGCGGCGAACAGGTGAACCGGGTTCATGCCTGCCCTCCTCCGGCCGACGGGCAGCCGACGCCAGACAGGGACTGCCGAAAGGGTGGGATGGAGCCGGAACCGGCTGCTCGGCCGAAACTGCTGCTGGCCGCGGTGTTTCTGGCCCTGGAACTGCTGCTGTGCGCGCTCGCCTGGTTCATCCTGGACGGGCTCGGCCAGCACCAGGCGTCCTTCCCGGTGACCATGGTGGTGTGGGGCGGCTGCCTGCTGCTCTACGCCTCGCCGGTGCAGGCCGCCATCACCGCCTGGTCGCACGACGGCCGCAGCTGCGCGCTCTTCGTGTTCATGGTCAGCATCGCCATCTGGGCGGCCGCCTCCACCACCCACCTGCCCAGCATGTACCCGATCCTGATGGGCATCGTGGCCCTCGAGATCGCCGGCCGCGACAGTTCCTGGCGCACCGCCTCGGTCGCCCTGGTCATGCTGCTGCTCGGCACCGGCCTGACCGGCTACCTGGTCGAGACCGGGGTGATGCCCAGCGCGTTCCCGGCCGCGACCAGCCACCACCTCTCGGTGATCCTGGCCCTGTTCGGCAGCCTGATGACGGTGCGCGGCGTCGGCCGGGCCCGTAAGTCCGACGCCCTGCGCCAGAAGCTGGCCGAGGAGCAGGCCCACCACCACGCCGAACTGCGGCACGCCGCCACCCACGACGCGCTGACCGGCACCCTCAGCCGGCGCGGCCTGAGCGAGGTGCTGGCGGGGCCGGCCGGCCGCTCCCCCGGCCTGGCGGTGATCTACCTCGACCTGGACGGCTTCAAGGCGGTGAACGACCAGCACGGCCACGCCGTCGGCGACGCCCTGCTGGTGCAGGTGGCCGAGCGCTTCGGCCTGGTCGTGCCCGAACCTGGCTTCCTGGCCCGGATGGGCGGCGACGAGTTCGTCGTCGTGGCCCCGGGCCTGCGCGCCGCCGAGGAGGCCTCGGCCCTGGCCGCCGCCCTCTGCAACTGCCTCCACGACCCGTTCCGGCTCGGCCCCGAGACGGTGACCGTGGGTGTGAGCGCCGGGATGGCCTGGAGCACCGAACCCCCGCAGGACCCGGAGAGCCTGATGCGGGCCGCCGACGCCGGGATGTACGAGAACAAGCGGGCCTCCGCGGCCAAGGCCGGGTCGGCCTGGCGGGGTGGCCTGCTGGCGGCGCGGGTTCCCAGCGAGTGAACGGGCTACCGTGCCGCCATGTACCCCGATGACCTGCCGCTGGTCAGGCGAAGTGCGGTCCGCCTGGTCGTGATCGACGCCGCCGACCAGGTCCTGCTGCTGCACACCCGCGACATCGAGAACCCCGACCTGGGCACCTGGTGGGAGCTGCCGGGCGGAGGGATCGACGCCGGAGAGACCTACCTCGACGCAGCGGTGCGGGAACTGCACGAAGAGACCGGATTCGTGGCCACCGCAGACCAGTTCGGCCCGCCCACCTGGCGTCGGCGCGCCTCGTTCCGCCACCGCCAATCCCGCCATGTGCAGGACGAGGTGGTGCTCCTCCTGCGTCTGGAGGCGACCGAACCCGAGATGGACGAGACCGGCCGCCTGGACTACGAACTCGAGGACTACTTCGCCCACCGCTGGTGGCCCCTGCCCGAGCTCACCTCCAGCACCGACCGCTTCTACCCAGGTCAGCTGCCCGCCCTGATCGGCCCCCTGCTGCGCGGCGAACCCGTGGACGAACCCTTCGAACTCTGGTCGTAGGTCAGCGGGGCTGGCGGTTCACGTCGAGCTGGCCGGCCAGGTGGCGCAGCCTTCGTAGCACCAGCTGGCAGCTGAAGAACGACAGAAGAACCAGGTAGATCACGGGCCGCCAGAACGAGTCCTCAGGGCCACGGGTGATGAGAAGGAAGATGTTGAAAGTCGCGAAGCTCAAGGTCAGGCCGAGCAGGAGCCAGACCACAGGATCTTTCATCCCCTGGCTCAGGCTCACCGGCCTCTGGGCGGGCTGCGCAGGCCCAGCCTCTTTCCGCCCCCGCCAGGAGCGCGCGCCCATATGCCGGGCCTTCCAGGTCACCCCGCCGAACAGGGCCGTCATGATGCCCGAGCAGAGCGCGAAGGCGTAGAAGTGGTTGTCTTCACGACCACCGGTGATGGCCTGAACCAGGAAGACGACGGTGACCACCGCCCCCACCAGCGACAGAAAGACCCCGTACAGCCATGACTTCCACAGGTCCGGGACGGCATCCGGCTCCGAGGGCTGATCGTCTCCGGCAGAACTCACACATCGGACAGTAGGCGGCGGCCAGATCTCCCGCACTTCGGCTACTGGCCGGCCTCGACGGTGCGCCGCCCCGCCTCGACGGCGTCCTTCCAGGCCTGGGCCGGGGCCTTGCCGCCCTCGATGTTCGCCAGTTCGCTGTAGTAAGAAGTCATGGCAGCGGCGTTGAGGGGGCTCTCGTAGACGATGGGCAGTTGTTCGGCGGCGGGGCCGAACACCTCGATGGTCGACTGGCCGCCGAAGAATTTCTGGCCCTCGGTCAGGGCAGGCAGGTCGTAGGCGGCGGTCACGGCCGGGAAGACCGAGGAGTCGGTGAAGGCGCGGGCCTCGTTGGCGGCCGAGAGCAGCTCCGCGATGTAGGCGAAGGCGGTCTCGGGGTCGCGGCTGCGCGCGGGGATGGCCAGGTAGGAGCCGCCGATGTTCCCCGGACCACCCGGGCAGGCCGCAACCCGCCAGCGCCCCGAGGTGCTCGGCGCGGCCGACGCTATGTCCAGACCGTTCCAGGCCGGGCCCAAGTGTCCGGTGAGAGTGCCTGACGTCAGCGCGGTTCCGAAAGCGGTGTCGTCGTAGATCCCGGCCTGCAGCCCGTCGACGATCGCCTGCACGGCCTTCTCCCAGGCCGACCTGACCTCGTCCTGGTCGCCCACGAAGGCACCGGTCCGGTCGACGAAGGTCTTGGTCTGCTGGGCCAGCGCCACCCCGAACACGTCGTTGGAGTTGCGGATGGCGAAAGTGCCGGGCAGGCGGGACTTCAGCTCGTGCGCGGTGTCGAACCAGCCGTCCCAGTCGGCCATCTTCTCACTGACCTCGGAGATCTCCACCGACAGGCCGGCCTTGCGCCAGAGGTCCTCGCGCAGGAACAGGGCGGTCGGGCCGAGGTCGATGGGCAGGCCGATCTGGCGGCCGTCGTCGGTGGTGGCCTGGGCGAACTTGGCCGCCACGAATGTTCCGGCGATGTCCTCGGCGCCCAGCGTGTTCAGGTCGAGGAAGTAGTCGGCCTGGGTCTGGAAGAAGGCCATGTCCTCACCCTTCACCCCGCTGATGTCGGGCACCGCCTCACCGGCGCGCAGCGAGGTGCTCAGCCGCTGGGCGAAGTCGCCACCTACCAACGAGGTGCTGATCCGGGCGCGGTCGGCGAACTTGGCACTGACGTCCTTCACCACCGCGGCCGAAAGGGCGCCTTCCCAGTACCAGAACGTCAGCTCCTGCGAGCTCTCCGCCTCACCCGAATCACCGCAGCCGGAGAGGTTCAGCGCGACCAGCCCGGTCCCGAGCAGGAAGCTTCGACGCGACAGGCTCATGCGGGACCCCCAGGCACACTCGTCCTCTGTTCGCTGTTCTCCGGCGCCTCGGCCTGCCGAGGCAGATCTTTCAAGAGCGAACCAGAGGACGTTTGTGGCACTAGAGACGCCGGAAGCCTCCCTACCGCTTCGGGCGGCAGGGGCCGGGAGAAGAGGTACCCCTGGGCCTCTTCGCAACCGTCGGCCATGACCCGGGCCAGTTGTTCGGGTGTTTCGATACCTTCCGCGATCACTCGCAGCGAGAAGGTCTGTGCGGCGCGGGTGATCAGGGTCGCCAGCTGGTGGTGCCCGGGATCGTCGGAGTCGACGAAGCTGCGGTCGATCTTGAGAATGTCGGCGGGCGTGTCGACCAGCGCCGCCACCGAAGTGAATCCGGTGCCGAAGTCGTCGATCGCGACCTGCACCCCGCTGGCCCGCAGTTGCCGCAGGTGCTCACGCACCTGCGGGTCGGTGGTCAGCACGGTCTCGGTGATCTCGAGAACCAGTACCGAAGCGGGCAGCCCGGCCGCGTTCAGCGCGTCGTAGACGTCGTTCAGGATCCGGTTGTCGCTCAGGTGCCGCCCAGAGATGTTGACGGCCATGGTCGGCTCGTCCTCTCCAGTGCCGAAACCGGCTTCGCCGAACGTCTTCCAGCGGGTCACCTGGGCCAGCGCCGCGTGCAGCACCCAGCGTCCGAGGTCGCACACCAGCGACGAGGCCTCGGCGGCGGCGATGAAGATGTCGGGGCGCACCGGGCCGACGCCGGGCCGCTCCCAGCGGGCCAGAGCCTCGAAACCCACCACCACGCCGGTGTGCAGGTTCACCACCGGCTGGTAGTGCAGGTGCAGCTCTCCCGCCTCCAGCCCCTCCCGCAGGGCGACCTCCATCTCCGCCTGCTCCGAGAGCTCGGCGCGCAGCCGGTCGTCGAAGACCTCGACCCGGCCCCGACCCGCCCGCTTGGCGCGGTAGGCGGCCAGGTCGGCCTCGGCCAGCAGGGTGTCGGCGGTGCTGTCGGGCGATGAGAGAGCAACGCCGATACTGGCGCCCACCTGCACGTTCCGCACTGCGCCGCGGTCGCCGTCGGCGCCCCCGTCGAGCGGCCCCGACCAGCTGACCGCGGCGACCAGACGCTGGGCGAGCTCGGCCAGCGGGGCGATCCCCGGCACCTTGGGCAGGAGCACGACGAACTCGTCACCGCCGAACCGGCCCACCACGTCAGAGGGCCGCAGCCCGGCCGAAAGGCGCTGCGCCACCTCGATCAGCACCCGGTCGCCGGCCGCGTGCCCATGGGTGTCGTTGACCGCCTTGAACCCGTCGAGGTCGATGAACAGCACGCCGGTGTGGGTTTCCGGCTCGTCGTCCCCGAGCAGGGCCGTGAGCTGCTCCAGCACCTGGGCCCGGTTGGCCAGGCCGGTCAGCGGATCGTGGTTGGCCTGGTGGGCCAGCTCCTCCTGGAGGGCCTCGCGGGCCCGGAAGGTGTCGACGATCTGCTCGATCGAGGCGTGCACCACCTCCCCCAGCGGTCCAGGCAACGGCCGTAGCCTCAGGGCCGCCTCCGGATCGCCGTCGACCACTGCCCGGGCCTGTTCCTGCACACGCCGCAGACCGGCCACGGCCGAGGTCAGAGCAGCTGCGGCGGTGCGCATCTCGCGTGGGCCCTGGGCCTGTGCAACGACCAGGTGACCCTGGCTGATCTGCTGGGCACTGCCCGCCAGGGAGCTCATCGAGCGGGTCAGCCAGCGCGACAACAGCCCGGCGATCAGCAGCGACAGCAGCACCAGGGCCAGGCAGCCGGCCAGCGCCGCGCGCTCGCGGGCCTGGGCGGCGTCCCGGTCGGCCTGGGCCGAGTCGGTGACCTCGGCCACCGCGTCCTGCAGCACCACCGCCACGGCGTCGTCCCGCGTGCCACTGCGGTCGACCAGCCCGGGCAGCGCCCCGGTGCGCACCACCTCGGTGCCCGGATCGAGCGCCTGACGGGCCAGGAGGTCGGAGAAGGCGGCCACCGAGGGGGTGCTCTGGAACAGCTGGTAGCCCTCCCGCACCCGGGCGCTGGACAGCTCGTTGCCCTGGTCGGCCAGCTCGGTGTACTTGCCCCACGCGGCCATCCAGCCGCGCTCGGCCTCCTCCCGCAGTGCGCCCGGCAGCACCCGCGCGGCGAACAGCAGACCCAGCTGCCGGCTCGCGGCCTCACTGAGCTGGGCCACCTGGGTCAGATCCTGCAACGCGGCGACACTGTGGCTGCTCAGTCCGGCGGCCACCGCCTGGGCCGTGGCCCAGCGTTGACCGGCGGCCAGGGTGGCGGAGGTGCGGCTGTAGCCCGAGGCCACGGTCTCCAGCACCTGGCTGCTGTTGTCGGCGGCCCGGCGTGCGGCCAGCAGGGTCTGACGGGCCTCGATCACCACGCCCCGCAGTTGCAGCGGCAGCGGTGCGTCGAGCACGGCCTCGAGGGCCTGGTCGGTGGCTACCCGGCGCTGCCGCACCACCGCGGGCTCGGTGGTGCTCAGCAGGTCGCGCCGAGTGGCCTGGAAACCCAGCTCACTGGCCGCGTCCTTCTCGGCCAGTACGTCCAGCAGCAGAGTGGGCAGGACCTCGGCGTCGGAGGCACGGCGGGCCGCGTCGAGCAGCTTCACCGAGGCGACGAGCTCCTGCGCCTCGGCGGCTTCCTGAGCGTCGGCCTGGGCCCGCCGGACCAGCAGGCCGCCCATCACCGCGGCCACGATCAACGGGGGCAGGGTGATGGCAGCCAGAGCCAGCCACAGGGGCATCCCCCGGTAGCTGCGCCCCCCTCTGGCCATCATCGGGCCAGACCGGCGTCATGACGTGCGCCCCGCCTCCACACCCAGCAGACATCGGCCGGAGGCGGGGCCCGGTTGAGCCAGTCGGGAGAAACGCCTAGGTCAGCCCTGGATCAGCGCAGCAGACGCCGGTCCACGTCCAGCGACTTGGGCAGCTTCACGGTGATCCACTCGTTGTTGTCGGCCTCGGTGGCGCTGCGGCCGGTGGAGAACGGGAAGTTGTTGTCGTTCAGCACGCCGATGGTGTGGTTGTCGAGGATCACCACGTCCTCGATGGTCTGGAACGGGAAGGTGAAGGTCTTGCCGAATCCGCCCAGGCCCTGCGGGTTCGCCACGTTCATCAGGTCGACCACCAGGGTCTTGTCGAGCGCGCCGTCCTTGTCCCGGTCACGCTTGTCGGCCAGGTAGATCTTCTTGACCTTGGCGGTCGCCCCCTGGCCGCCGTCCCGCTCGATCACCAGGAAGCGGTTGCCGTCCACCGCGATCGCGTCACCGATGGCGTGGGCGGCGTCGTCCAGCTTGTAGATGTACTTCTTGCCGGTGTACTCGCCCTTGCGCGGGTCGAACTCGCTGAAGCGCAGCGTGCCCGCCGGGTCACCGGTGACCGTACCCTCCAGCAGGGCGTACAGCCGCTTGCCGTCGGGTGACTGGGCCAGGCCCTCGAAACCCTTGCTGCTGGCCAGGGTCGCGGTGGCCCCGGTGCGGGTGGCGGTCTCCGGCGAGACCGCGCCGTCGAGCGCGACCGGGGCCGACAGCAGCCGGCCGGCGCGGTCGAAGTGCAGCAGGTAGGGCCCGAACTCCTCGCCGATCCAGTAGGAGCCGTCGGCCATCTTCTGGATCGACTCCACGTCGAAGTCCGCCCCGGTGAGGACGCGGTCGTCGCGGGTCAGCTTCCACGGCACCTTGCCATTGGGGTCGGTCAGGTTGATGCCGCCGAGCACGTCGACCTGGTTGCTCGCGAAGGCCGGGGCGAGGCGGTGGATGCGCAGCAGGAAGTCGGCCGAGGTGGCCTGGGTGCCGTAGCCGTTGTCGGAGAGCACGTCGAAGGTGCCGTCGCCGTTGTCCGCGATCCCGGAGAAGCCCTGAACGGGCTGGTCGGCGAAGGGGGTGGCGAAGCCGTGGGTGTCTCCGGTGACCTTGGCTCCGGAGGGCTCGCTGCCCGGCACGAACGTTCCGGCGGGCAGTGAGGCCCAGCCGGTGAGGGTGGGCTTGGAGACCCCGCGACCGTCGGCGTGGGACGCGGTGGCGGTGAGGGACAGGGTGAGGGCCAGCACACCGGTACCGGCCAGGGCGTTACGCAGGACTGTTCGCATGGGGCCGGACGCTAGAGGGGTGAAATGACCGGAAGGGTGCCAGAACCTGGCGTAAGCCTGACCCCCGGCCGGACATTACCTAATGTGAGACAGACATCAACCCCGTCGCCGGACGACCGGTTCGAGGCGCTCTGGCTGCGCTGGGGCCCTCGGGTGATGGCCTACGCGCTGCGCCACACCGACCCCGACGTCGCCCAGGACGTGGTGTCGGAGGTGTTCCTGGTGGCCTGGCGGCGGCTGGACTCGGTGCCGGCCGAACCGTTGCCGTGGCTGCTCGTGGTGGCCCGCAACGTGATCTCCAACCAGCACCGGTCCCGCGACCGGCAGGGCCGCGTGGCCGATGAGCTGCAGCGCCTGCGCACGGTGGCCGAGCCCGCGCCGGCCGCCGAGGTCCTGGCCGGTGAGCGCGAGGCAATGCTGCAGATCCTGGCGGCGATGACCGCTCCCGAACGGGAAGCGCTGCTGCTGACGGCCTGGGACGGCCTGTCGCCCCGGCAGGCCGCCGCGGTGGCCGGCTGTTCGGTACCCGCTTTCCACACCCGCCTGTTCCGAGCGCGGAGCCGGCTTCGTCAGGGCCGGGAAACCCTCGAACCCCGCCCGTCCCCGTCTCTAGGAGGCATCGAATGAACGAGCAGACCCAGCTGGAGAAGCTCCGGCCTCGAACCAGCGTGGACGAGCTCTGGCCCACTCCCGCACGCAACGCCGCCTTCGAGCGCATCCTGGAAGCCAGGTCGGCCACCAAGCCGCCTCGACGGCGCGGCCGCCTGATCCTGGCCGGTGCGCTGGCGGCGGTGCTGATCCCCACCGGCGTCGGGGTCGCTACCGCTCAGGGGCTGATCTCCGGCCCGCTGGCCGAGCAGCTCAGCTTCTGGAGCGACCACACCGACGGGGCGGTGAACGAACTGAACGCTCGCCGCATCGCCCAGGGTCCGGGGCCCGAACCGGGCACCGTGCTGAGCGTCTGGCAGGCCACCGGAGCCGACGGAACGATCTGCTACGCAACCGTCTTCGAGAAGGCCGGGCCCCTCGACCGGCCGGCCGACACCACGCCGAGCTGGACCACCTCCGCCTGTCCCACGGCCGAGCAGCAGGCCATGAGCAGCTTCGGCAACCTGGGCGGCGGCAGCGACGGCGGCATCCACACCATGGTCTCGGCGGCCGGAGACGCGGTGCGGGCCGAACTGCAGTTCAAGGACGGCAGCGTGCGCGAGGCGATAGCCGCGGGGGCGAACTTCGCCTTCTGGTACCAGGCCGACGAGAAGGTCGATCCGCCGGAACTGGTGGGCTACGACAGCGCCGGCAAAGAGGTGGGCCGGGTCGAGCTCCCGAACCTCGTCACCAACTCGCACATACCTTCCTGAAAACCAACCAAGGACGTTTGTGGTCGGCGCATTTGGGTGAACTCGCCTCAGCTACGCGCGAGTTGGGCGGAAGTCTCTCCGAACTGGTCTGAAGCAGCCCAAGACAGGAGACCTGATGAGACGCGCCCGCCGGTTCATGGCCGCCGCCGTGGCCACGGTGGCCCTCGTCGCCGCCGGCATCACCCCGGCGCAGGCCGCGAGCCCGAAGTACGCGTCGGGGATGCCGTGGAGCGACGGCGGGTTCTTCGAGCACTCGGCCGCCCAGGCGCAGTCGTTCGCCCGGTGGCGGGGCGCCCCGGTGGACAACATCACCGCCTACACCACCCGCACCAACTGGAACGAGCAACTGAACGACTGGTGGGCCGGCTCCGTCCCGTCGTCGTTCCGGGCCCGGCGCGACGACTTCATCCTGTCGGTGCCGCTGTGGACCGACGACGGCCGGGCCGGCACCGACCAGAACTGGAAGGACCTGGGCCGCAAGATCGCCGCAGTCGACCCGGACGGCCTGGTGCGCCTGGGCTGGGAGATGAACTGCTGCTTCTCGCACGCCACGAATGCCCAGAAGTGGCGTAAGCAGTTCTCCCGGGCCGTGACGCTGCTGCGTTCCACCGCTCCCCGGCTGCAGATCGTGTTCAACCCGAACGAGGGGCCGGCCCAGAACGGCACCGTGGCCAAGGTCGAGAGCCTGTACGTGAAGGGCAAGGTCGACATCATCGCCCTGGACGCCTACGACTGGTGGGCGCCCTTCACCAGCAAGGCCAACATCGACAGTCACTTCACCAAGAAGTACGGCTGGAACTACTGGTACGACTTCGCCCGTGACCGCGGCCTGCCCTTCGCCCTGGCCGAGTTCAGCGTCTCGTCGGGCACCGGCCAGGCCGGCGCCTCGGGCGGCGACAACCCCCGGTTCTTCGACGCGACCTACACGTGGCTGGCGCAGAGGCAGAAGTCCGACCCGGGCTCGATCCGGTTCGTGTCGGTGTTCAACGAGAGCTCGGCCTACTGCGGGTGCGCCATCTCGGCCACCAAGAACCGCAAGGCCGCGGCCAAGTACAAGGCCGTGATCGGCAAGCTCCGCCGTTCCTGACCTCCAGGTCCTGTCCTGCGGATCACTCGCCTACTGCGGGGCACCCGGTGGGCAGCCTGGACGCACCCGGCGGGCGCCCACGTAGAACCACTACGAGGGCGCCCACCGGGCACGCCCAGGCCGTCACCGGGCACCTCCTCGCTACGGCGCTGATCCACAGGACAGGCCCTAGGCACGCTACGCGCCCGCCGGTGCCCGTTGCCCGGGCGCGGCGCGCGGTTGTGCGGCGGGCGGATTAGCGGCCTCGAGCGAGACCTCCACCAGCAGGCCACCTTCGGGCCGGGCCTCGGCGCGCACCCGGCCGCCGTGGGCGCTGACGATGGCCGAGATGATGGACAGGCCCAGGCCGTGGTGGCCGCCCTGGCCGGTGTCGGAACGGTTGAGCCGGTGGAAGGGTTCGAACAGCCGGTCCACCTGGTCGGCCGGGACGGGCGGACCGGAGTTGGCCACGCGCAGGACCGCCCGGCCCGCTGCGCCGACGGTGCCGGTGCCGATGCCGATCGCACTGTCGGCCGACTCGGTGTGGCCCTGGTCGGCCGGGGCGCTGGAGGTGGCCACGCTGACCCAGCCGCCGGGCTGGTTGTAGCTCATCGCGTTGTCCACCAGGTTCACCGCCAGGCATTCGAGCAGGCCGGCGTGCCCGGTGGTGACGGCCGGGGCGATGTCGGCACGCACCTCCAACCCCCGGCGCTCGAACCCGGAACGGTAGGTGGCCAGCACCTGTTCGCAGACCTGGGCCAGGTCGACCGGATCGCGCCGGTCGAGCCCGCGCTCGCTGCCGGCCAGGGTGAGCAGCGACTCCAGCAACTGGCCCTGCTGCCGGCTGATCTGCAGCACCTGCTGGAACGTGGCCCGGTACGCCTCCAGCCCGGCCTCGTGATCGATCAGCGTCTCTTCGAGCAGCGCGTGTTCGAGGGTGAGCGGGGTGCGCATCTCGTGCGCAGCATTGGCGACGAAGCGTTTGTGCGCCTGCAGCGCCGTCTCCAGCCGCATCAGCAGACCGTCTACGGTGTCGGAGAGGTCGCGGATCTCGTCGCGCGGACCGGTGGAGGCCAGGCGCTCGTGCACGTTGGAGGCCGAAATCCGCTGGATCACCGACGTCATCGAGCGGATCGGGCGCAGGATCCGGCCGGCCAGCAGCCAGCCCAGCACCAGCGAGAGCACCACCATGATGCTCAGCGCCACGGCCGAGCGCACCAGCAGCGAGTGCATCCAGTCGGCCCGCTGGTGCTCCAGCGCATCCGGTAACCGGCCGGGCGGCAGAGCTTCGGGACCGGGCATCTCAGAGGCGCTGGGCGCGGGGGCCTCACCGCCTTCGGGGATCGGGACCCGGGCCGCACTGGTCGAGATGTACTGCTCTGTGGGCGCATTGCTGACCAGGACGTAGGTGATCACCAGCAGCGCGACCCCGAGAACGGCGAAGAGCCCGCCGTAGAGCAGGGTCAGCCGCAGGCGGATACGGCTGGGACGCCGCCGGGCCAGACTTCGCAGCCGGTTCCTGAACTGGCTCATGATCAGATCCGGTACCCGCCGTGCGGCACGGTCTCGATCAGCGGCGGGCTGCCGAGTTTGGTGCGCAACCGGTTGACCGTGGACTTGACCGTGGTGGTGAACGGGTCGGCGGCCTCGTCCCAGACCCGCTCGAGCAGTTCCTCGGCCGAGACCACCCGGCCCTGGGCCGCGAGCAGGAACTCCAGCACCGCGAACTCCTTCGGGCTGAGCGGCAGCCGGCTGCCGGCCCGGGTGGCGGTGCGCCGGCCCGAGTCGAGCCGCACGTCGTCGTGCACCAGCACGGGCGGCAGCGCGGGCTGGGTACGCCGGCCCAGGGCGCGCACCCGGGCGATCAGCTCGGCGTAGGCGAAGGGCTTGGGCAGGTAGTCGTCGGCGCCCAGGCTCAGGCCGTCGACCCGGTCGTCGATGGTGGCCGAGGCGGTCAGCATGAGCACCCGCGTGGCCTGCTCCCGGGCGATCAGCGTGCGGCACACCTCGTCACCGTGCACCAGCGGCAGGTCGCGGTCGAGCACCACCACGTCGTACTCCACCTCGACGGTGCGCTCCAGCGCCTCCTGCCCGTTCAGGCTGACATCCACCGCCATCCCCTCGCGGCGCAGCACCCGGGCCACCGAATTGGCCAGCTCGGCCTGGTCCTCGACGACGAGCACACGCACAGCGTCCCCCTTGTCCCTCCCCCACGCACGGACCTTCCCAGGATGACAGAGGCCCCCGAATCCCGACGACGATCGCAGGGTTCCGGTCACACCCGGGTCACAACCGGGCGGACCGTGCTGTGACCGCCTCCTCGCTAGAAATGAACCCGCTGGACCGGACCACGGTCAGCACAACCACTCCGAGCCGGGGGGCCCGACGTCATGAAGCACTACCGCAACCGTCTTCCCAGGATGATCTTCGTCCTGGCCACCGCCGTCACGCTGGGGCTGGGCACGGCCGCCTGCGGGGGCGACTCGGGCGACTCCGACAGCACGGTGGCGGGGGCCCAGAGCAGCGACGCCCAGCCGGACTCGGCCGAGGACGCGAACGCCGCTCTGGTGGCCTATTCCCAGTGCATGCGCGAGAACGGGGTGCCCAGCTTCCCCGACCCGGAGAACGGGCGGCTGCAGATCCGCGGCCGGCAGGGCAGCGACATGGACCCGGAGAGTTCCTCGTTCCAGGCCGCGCAGCAGGCCTGCAAGGACAAGGAGCCCCCCGGCATCCAGCAGGGTGGCGGCCCGGACGGGCAGGCACAGGAGAACCTGCTGGCCTACGTCAGCTGCATGCGTGAGAACGGCGTGCCGAACTTCCCCGACCCGCAGCCCGACGGCCGTCTGCTGCTGAACCCGAACGAGGGCGTCGACCCGGAGTCACCGCAGTTCCTCGCGGCCGACGAGAAGTGCCAGCAGGAGGGTGGCCCCGGCGGCCCGCAGGCGCCGGGCGGGGCCTGAGCGGTCGTCCTAGGAGGGGGAATCAGATGAGTGCACGTATGCCCGATCCCGACGTCGCCGAGGCCACCAAGCCGATCACGCAGCCGACCGGCCCATCGGTTACCCAGGCGACCACCGCCTCGGCTCCGGACCCGACCGAGGCGAGCACCCCGTACATTGTTGAAAGCCCACCACCCCGCAACCGCCGCCGGCTCGCCGTCGTGGCCGGCGTTCTGGTGGTGGTGTGCGCGGGAGCTGCGGCGCTGGCCATTGCTGATCCGTGGGGCGAAGAAGCCGAAGCTGCGCCCAGCACCACCAGCTCCGACGTCAATCTGGCCACCGTCAAGGAAGGGGCGGTGCGCAGCCAGATCAACCAGGGCGGCACCCTGTCCTACGCGGCCGCCGCCGACGGTTCTGATCTACGGGCACTGAACCAGGCGTCGGGCGTGTACACGCGCCTACCCCAGGCCGGCGACACGGTGGAGTGCGGCGAAGAGCTGTACCGCGTGGAGTCGAAGCCCGTGATCCTGCTCTGCGCCGACGCCCCGGCCTACCGCGACCTGCAGATCGGCGACAAGGGCTGGGACGTACGGCAGCTCAACCGCAACCTGGTCGAGCTGGGGTACGCGGACAAGGACGACCTGGACCCGGAGTCGCGTACGTTCAGCTGGGAGACTCACGAGGCCCTGGAAGAGCTGCAGGACGAGGTCAACGCCGAAGAGACCGGCGAACTTCGCCTCGGTGACGCACTCTTCCTCGACGGCCCGCTGCGGGTCAGCAAGACGCTGGCCGAACTGGGGGCGAGGGCCGGTCCGGGCGCCCCTGTGCTGTCCGCGACCACCACCGAGCGCGAGGTCACCGTGCCTCTGAGCGCCAGCCAGCAGGCTGCCGTCAAGGTCGGCGACAAGGCGCAGATCGTGCTGCCCAACAACCGCACCACCACCGGCAAGGTCAGCCGGATCGGCACGGTCGCGCAGTCGTCCTCGGAGCAGGAAGAGGACGCCTCGGCGACGGTCCCGGTGTATGTCACCCTCGACGAACCGAAAGACGCGGGCACGCTCGACGAGGCGCCGGTACAGGTGTTCATCACCTCCGACGGCGTCGAGAAGGCATTGTCGGTGCCGGTGACCGCGTTGCTCGGGCATGCCGGGGGCGGTTATGCGGTCGAGCGGGTCGACCAGGCCGGACGGCACGAGACGGTGCCGGTGAAGGTCGGTCTGTTCGACAACGCCAACGGGGTCGTGCAGGTGACCGGTTCGCTGGCGGCCGGCGACCGAGTGGTGGTGCCGCGGACATGACCGGAACCACGCTCGCCCCCCGTCCCGATCCGGCTCTGGACCCGAGTCGGCCGGTGGTGCTGGAACTGGCCAACGTGGTCAAGACCTACGGGTCGCAGCCCCCGGTGCACGCCCTGCGCGGCGTCGACCTGACCGTCAACCGCGGTGAACTGCTGGCCATCGTCGGCCCCTCGGGCTCCGGCAAGAGCACGTTGCTGCAGGTCATGGGCACGCTGGACCGCCCCACGAGCGGCGTGGTGCGGATCAACGGCATCGACGTGGCCAGCCTGGACGACCGGCGGATGGGGGCCCTGCGCGCCCATCACATCGGGTTCGTGTTCCAGCAGTTCTTCCTGGCCGAGCACTCCACCGCGCTCGACAATGTCGCCGACGGCCTGCTTTACGCGGGCGTGCCGCTGCGGGGGCGGCGCGAACGGGCCGCCGAGGCGCTGGCGCAGGTCGGGCTGGAGCACCGGGCCGGGTTCCGGCCGGGCAAGATGTCCGGCGGTGAGCGCCAGCGGGTGGCCATTGCCCGGGCTCTGGTCGGGCGGCCGGCGATCGTGCTGGCCGACGAGCCGACCGGCAACCTGGACAGCGCCACCAGCGCCTCGATCGTGCGTCTGCTGCACGAACTGAACGCCACCGGGGCCACGATCGTGGTGATCACCCACGACTCCGGGCTGGCCGCCGATCTGCCTCGTCAGGTCAGGGTTCTCGACGGTCAAATCATGGACGACAGTGCCGGGGGTGTCTCATGAGCGTCGCCACCGGGGCGGAGACTCTGGTTCCGGCGCGGCTTTCGCTGCGCGACGCGGCCCGGGTGGCCGCGGTCGGCATCCGCGCGCGGCCCACCCGGGCCGGCCTCTCGGCCTTGGGCATCGCGATCGGGGTGGCCTCGATCGTTGCCGTGCTGGGACTTTCGTCGTCTTCTCAGGCCGGGCTGCTGGCCGAGATCGACAAACTGGGCACGAATCTGCTCACCGTGGGCACGGGGCAGTCGTTCAGCGGGGAAGACGCACAGTTGCCGATCACCGCCCCCGCGATGATCGGCCGGCTGGACGGGGTGGAGCAGGTCGCCGAGGTCGGCGAAGTGGGCACTGCGAAGGTCTACCGCAGTCCGCTGATCCCGGAGGTGAACACCAATGCGCTGCGGGTGCAGGCGACCAGCCTGAATCTGCTGCCGGTGGTGGCCACTTCCGTTGCCCAGGGCGCCTGGTTGAACGAGGCCACGCAGAACGAGCCGGTGGTGGTGCTGGGCTCGGTGGCGGCCGAGCGCCTGGGCATCAGCCGGGTCTACGAGGGGCAGCGGATCTGGCTGGGCGGTCAGTGGTTCTACGTGGCCGGCATTCTCGAACCCGCAACCCTCTCGTCCGACATCGACGCCAGTGCCCTGATCGGCTTCCCGGCCGCGCAGAAGTACCTGAACCACACCAGCCTGGTCGCCGGGGAGTCCACGCACGGGCCGCCCACCACGATTTTCGTGCGCACCGACACCGACCAGGTCGGCTCGGTACAGGATCTGCTGGCTCGCACGGCCAATCCGGGTTCGCCCAACGAGGTCGACGTGAGCCAGCCCTCCGACACGCTCACCGCGCGAGCCGCTGCCGCGGGGGCCTTCAACAGCCTGTTCCTCGGGCTGGGGGCCGTGGCGCTGGTGGTCGGCGCGGTGGGAGTTGCCAACATCATGGTGATCTCGGTGCTGGAACGCCGGTCCGAGATCGGGCTGCGCCGGGCCCTGGGCGCCACCACCGGGCAGATCCGCACCCAGTTCCTGTCCGAGGCCGTGATGCTCTCTCTGCTCGGCGGTCTGGTCGGCGAACTGGCCGGGGTGCTCGCCACCGTGGTCTACGCCGAGGCGAAAGACTGGACGGTGGTGGTGCCGGTACAGGCCTGGGCCGGGGGCATCATCGCGGCCATCCTGATCGGCGCGGTCTCCGGCCTGTTGCCGGCCATGCGGGCGGCCCGTCTGTCGCCCACCGAGGCTCTGCGCACGGTCTGAAACGCGAAAGTGGCGGTGCCCGAACTGTTCGTCGGGCACCGCCACTGCGGAGAGGGAGTCATGCAGAACTCAGGACGCGGTGGCCACCTCGATCTCCGGGGTGCCACTGGTCGCGTACCCGGCTCGGGCCAACTGCCAGACCAGACTGCGAGGACGCAGATCGGTCCAGTTCCGCTCGATGTGGTCCAGGCAGGCCTGACGCCCGGCCGCACCGAAGGCGACCTGCCAGCCGCCCGGCACCGGCACGCTGGCCGGCCAGAGGGAGTACTGCCCCTCCTCGTTCACCAGTGCGCAGAACGTGCCTTCGGGATCGTCGAGAAGTGCGGTCATCGGTGTTCTCCTCCTTGGTGTGCTTCCGGTGATGAGGGCCCGGCGAGGCGGGCACTCCAGCGGGGCGGTCGCTTCTGCACGAAAGCAGCCACCCCCTCGGCCGGCTCGTCCGAGGCCAGCCGCCGTTCCTCCGCGCTGAACCGAGTGCGGAAGGCCTGCTCCAGCGGCAGATCCAGAGACTGCAACGCAGCCTCCTTCACCGCCTGCGCAGCCAAGGGCGAGGCCTCCAGCAGATCGGCCAGCCACCCGTCCACGCAGGCGTCCAGCCGGTCGGCGGCGACCACCTCGTTGACCAGGCCGTACCGGGCGGCGGTGAACGCATCCATCCGGCGCCCGGTGAGCAGTTGGCCCATCGCAGCCTTCAGCGGCGCCTGCCGGGCGAGCCGAAACACCCCGCCCGCCCCCGGCACCAGCCCCAGCCTTACTTCAGGCAGGCCGAACTGGGCGGTTTCTGAAGCCACCACGATGTCGCAGGCCAGCGCCAACTCGAAACCCCCGCCCAGCGCGTAACCCTGCACCCGGGCCAACACCGGCTTGGTGAACCCGAAGCGCTCGGTCAGCCGAGGCCACCCCGGCAGACCGCGGCTACCGAAACTGCTCGGCCCCGCCCCCTCCCGCGTCAGCCGCGCCCGCTCGGTCAGGTCCTGCCCCACGCTGAAAGCGCGCTCGCCGGCACCGGTCAGCACCACGACGCGGACCTCGTCGTCCGCCTCGGCGCAGTCCCAGACCCGGGCCAGCTCGGCGTGCATCTGCAGGTTCATCGCGTTCAGCACCCGCGGCCGATTCAACGTGACCCAGGCCACCGCCCCCCGCTTTTCGTACCGCACGGTGCTCGGCTCCACTTCCAGCCCCGGCCCCCTCCCCTCGTCCAGCCCCCGCCCCCGCTTCTCGTCGCGCCCCAGCCCCCGCTTCTCGTCCAGCCCCGGCCCCCTCTTCTCGCCCGGTTGCCGGCCCCACTTCTCGTCTGGCGCCGGAGCCGGTTCCGCCCCAGCCAGTTTGACCACCCCTGCCAACGTGACTGAATTGGCCACTCCGACCGGCTCAGCCGGTTCCGCCACCTGGCCCGGGTTGGTCACCTCAACCGGATTGGCTGCCTCGACCCGGTTGCCCACATCAGCCACCGGGGCTACCCCAACCACCCCAGTCATTGCGGTCACCCCGGCCACATGAGCCATCTCGGTCACTCTGGCCACCTCAGTCACCTCAGTCACTCCGACCACTCCGGCCATCCCGGCCATCCCGGCCATCCCGGCCATCCCGGCCATCCCGGCCGCGGCCGTCTCAGCCATCCCCATCACCCGGCCCTTCTTTGCTTCCCTTCCCGGCGAACCGGCCCACCTTGGCCAGCACGTCGGGCGCGTGGATCCGCTGGGCCTGCTCGTAGGCGAACTCGGCCATGAACAGGCGGAACTCGTCTTCCGGCTCGATCGCCAGCCCCAGCATGCGCCGGTTGGCCACCACCGCGGGCGCCGCCAGACGGCTCACCGCCCGGGCGATCGCCTCGTCCATCGCCGACGGCTCGACCACCTCGTCAAAGATGACCGCAGCGGCCGGCTCGGTAGCCTCGATGCGGCGACCGGCCAGAATGACCTGCCGGGCGAGACGCGGGCCACCGACCTTGGGCAGCCGCAAAGCTGCCACCCCGGGCACGATGCCCTCCTTGGCCGCGGGCAGGCTGGCGTAGGCGCCGGACTCGGCAATCACGTGGTCGACGGTGAGCAGGATCTGCATGCCACCGCCGATCGCGAAGCCGTCGACCGCTGCGATCCAGGGCTTTTCACGGGTCACACCGCCCAGCTGCAGACCTGCCATCAGCTTGCGCAGCGGGCCCAGCTCGCGGCGGAGTAGGAACCCGGCCAGAGTGATCCGCCCGGCATTGAGCGCCTTCAAGTTGATCCCGGCACTGAACACGCGGCGGCCCTGGTAGCGGGGATGCGTCATCACGCCGCCGCGCAGCACCCCGACGCGGATCTGGTCGTCGAGCAGCACCAGGTCCACAGCCGTCTCGAAATCCACCACCTGCTGCTCGTCCTCGGCATTCAGCCGATCGCCGGCCGAGAACGTCAGATACCCGACCCCATCGCGACGTTCCAATGTCACCGATGCCAGCTCGACCCGTCCATTGTTCTCGAACTCTTGCTGCAACATCAGGGCTCGCGGGCTGGGGGCCTGCAGGGAGCGAAGAAGATGCCGACCGGCCCGGGGCGAGCGCAGCACTTCACGCAGGAAGATGGCCTGGTCCAGCTCGGCGCCGGCCGGGTCGGCCGCGTGGCTGGAGGCATCGGGAACCAGGCCGGGGAACACCTGGGAGGCCTCGAACAGCAGTTCGTCCAGGCGAAGGCTGCGGACGTACCCCTGTGTGAGTTCTTCATAGACGGGCTCGACGAAACTGCGGGCAAAACATGCTCGAAAATCTCGTCCTGCCCAACCTATGGGTGTGTCCCGCAGACGAAGCCGGCCGGCCACCAGGCCGGCCGGCTCGCAGAACGTCTGAGTGTCCAGGCTCACCGGGTCACCCGCGGCCGAAGAACCCGATCGCAGGCGGCCAGGTGCGATCCCAGAGCCTCGTCGTACCCCACGGTGCGGGCGTTGAACATCAGCTGGCGCCGCACCTTGATCTCGCCGCCGAACCCCGTGATCCTCGAAAGCGCATCGGGAACCGCGCCTTCCGGGTCGGGGTGCACCTCGTCGAGCAGGCCCAGGGTGAGTGCTCGCGCCGCCGGGATCGGAGTACCGAAAAGCACCGCTGAGCGCACCGGCCCGGCTCCGGCCTGAGCGGCCAGCCGGTACGCGGCCATCCCCGGCCAGGGCCCCTGCGGGCCGACCGGCACGCACAACGCCACCTCGGCCGAGGCGATGCGGTAGTCGGTGACCAGCAGCGCATCGAGCGCGATGCCCCCGCACTCACCGGTGGCCACGGCCAGCGTGACCGCCACCGACGACTCCAGGCGGCGCAGTGCGCGCTCCCACCGCGACACCGCAGTGACGTCCAGGCCGCCCAGCCAGTCTTCGTGCGGCGTGCCCGACACCTCCACCACGATCGGTGTGCCGGGCGTGGCCTCGGCCTGCTGGCAGGCCGCCTCGACGGCCCGCAGCGCGTCGGGGCCAGGCGAAGCGGCGCCGTCGATGCGCAACCTGACAACTGTCTCTGTGGTCATTTCTGGTACCCCCATGTCGGTTCCCCCTTACCAGCGCAGGAGAGCTGTTTCCAGCGTCGATCCCGGCCCCATCGTCATCATCACGCCGTAATCCCCCGGCTGACCGGCGTTCTCCTGCGCCAGGCGCTGGTAGGAGAACAGGAACGAGCCGCTGGAGACGTTGCCGTGGTCGCGCAGCACCCCGCTGGTGTGGCGCAGGTCGTAGCGGCTCAGGCCGAGGTTCACCATCACCGCGTCGATCACCTTCTTGCCGCCCGAGTGCACCAGCCAGTGCTTGATGTCGCTGCGGTAGAGCCCGGTGTCGGCCAGCAGCCGGTCGACCACCAGTTCGGCGTGCGCGCCCACCACGTAGGGGATCTGCGGGTCGAGGTAGAAGCTGAACCGGTCCAACCCCCGGTCCCAGTCGTAGCGCATCGCGTCGATCGCCTCGGGAACCAGGCAACTCGCGAACTTGAGGATCCGCGGGCCCTCGACCGGCGCGTCCATCGGCCCGATGTCGTCGGCACCGGCCTCGCGCGCACCGATCGCGACGGCCGCCGCGCCGTCCCCGAACAGGCTGTTCACCACGGCCGTGCGCATGGTGGCGTCGTAGGCGTAGGCGGCCGAGCAGTTCTCGATGCAGAGCACCACCGCCACCTGCCCCGGGTGCGCCTGGGCCCAGCCGGAGACCACGCCCAGCGCGTTCAGCCCGGCGTTGCAGCCCATGCCGACGATGTCGCTGCGGCTGCAGTGGCGGCCGATGCCCACCTCTTTGATCAGGTGCGCGCTCAGACCCGGGGTGAGGAAACCGGTGGAGGTGACGCAGCACAGGTGCCCGAGATCCGCCGGTTCGAGGCCGATCTGGTCGAGGCAGCGGCGCAGCGCCTGGGCGCCGAACTCGAGGGCCGCGCGCTTGTGCTTGTCCAGCAGGTCGCCCTGGCTCTCGATCTTCAGGCCGCCGGCCGGCCCGACCGGCGGCAGCACCAGGTTCCGGCGCTCGATCGCGCTGTTCAGGAAGATGGAGCGGATCTTGGGGTCGGTGATGCCCAGGGCGTCGATCATCTCGGCCTGGGTGTAGGAGTACGGCGGGGTGGCCAGGCCGATCGAGAGGATCCGGGGGCGCAGGTCGGAGAAGGGGTCGGTGTCGAAGACGGTGGCGCGGGTTACCGGGGTCTCGAGGACGGCGCTCATCGGTACGTCCACCCCCACATGCGCTTACGGTGCGTCGGGCGGCTGTCGAACTTCATGACGGATTCCTTTCACTGCCGGGAAGTAGCCGAACACCTGGACGTGAGGTAGACGGCCAGCCGGGAGACCCCGGTGACGATCTCCTCGTCGCTGAGACAGCTGATCGAGAGCCGGATCCCGTGCTCACCGCCGGAATCCGGATGGAAGTAACGCATGGGCGTCCAGAGCACCCCGAACTCCTCGGCGCAGCTGATCAGTTCGCGATCGTCGGCCGGGAAGGGGACCTGAAGGCTGAGGAAGAATCCGCCGCTGGGGCGGTTCCAGCGCACCGGGAGACCAGCCAGGCGCAGCTCCAACTGATCCAGCGTGAGCTGCATGGCCCGCTGGTAGTGCCGGCGGGTCTGCGCGGTGAGGTCGCGTACTCCCCCACCGCCGGACAGCAGCGCCCCGGCCACCACGGCCTGGCTCAGCGGAGGCGTGTTCACCGTGACCATGCTCTTGACCTTGGCCAGTTCGGCAGCCAGCAGCCCTCCGCCGGCCACCTCCTGATCGGCCACCACGTAGCCCACCCGGGCTCCGGGGAACACCGTCTTGGAG
The DNA here is from genome assembly GCF_021277265.1 of Kineosporia rhizophila. Classification (GTDB taxonomy): domain Bacteria; phylum Actinomycetota; class Actinomycetes; order Actinomycetales; family Kineosporiaceae; genus Kineosporia; species Kineosporia rhizophila. The sequence goes on along the minus strand of NZ_JAJSOH010000014.1, from coordinate 124,454 downwards.
AACGAGCCCAGCTGAACGACCTGCCGGTGCTGGTCGAGCCGTTTGAGCGACGGAACCGGCTCACTCGGCCCGGCCCAGCGGTACGGGCTGTCTTCCAGCACCAGAACCTGCTCGCGGTGGGCGATCTGGAGCACCTGCTCACGGGTTTCCAGACCTAGCGTGTTGCCGGACGGGTTGGAGTGGTCGGGGATCACGTAGACCGCGCGGGGGTTGTTGCCCAGCGCCTTCTCGGCCTTGATGGCCAGTTCCAGATCGCCCGCGTCCAGACCGTTCTCACGTTCGGGCACAGCGCGTACGGTGACCCCGAGAAGCCGCGCCACGCCGACGACGCCCACGTAGCAGGGGCTGCAGACCAGCAACACGTCTTCCGGCCGCGAGAACAGTGCCCGCACGGTGAGCAGCATCGCTTCCTGCGCGCCGACCGTGACCACGATCGACTCGTCCGGAACGTCGAACCCCTCGTCCTGACGCAGTGCCTCGGCGATCAGGCCCTGGATGCGCCCGGCCGTCGGGCCGTACTGGAACAGGGCGTCCCGCACCTGAGCCGGGTTCAGGCCGGCGGCCAGGTGATCGAGGTAGCCGCGCAGATGCCCGAAGATCTGCTCCACGTCGAAGAAGCCGTCGTACGGGCGGCCGGGGGCGAACGAGATCGCCGCCGGGTAGCGGGCCGCGATCTCGTTCAGGAAGTTCATCGTGTCCATCACCGGATCGCCCAGTGCGGGATGAACCGGCCAGCTCACAGGTCGAACCCTTCGAGCTCGGCGCCGTCGGCGGCGGCCAGGGCCTCGCGCACCGCCTCGGCCAGCCCGGCCACGGTCGGCCGGTCGAACAGCGCCGCGAGCGGGATCTCGATGTCGAAGGTCGAGCGCACCCGGGACATCACCTGGGTGGCCAGCAGCGAGTGCCCGCCCAGGTCGAAGAAGTTGTCGGCCACCCCGACCCGTTCCACGTTCAGCAGCCCGGCCCAGATGCTGGCCAGCAGTTCTTCGGTGCCGTCGCGGGGCGCCTGGTAGACCGTGACCGGGGCCAGCCGGGCGCTGTCGGGGGCGGGCAGGGCGGCCCGGTCGAGCTTGCCGTTGGGGCCCAGCGGCAGCTCGGGGATCGGCACGAACACGGCCGGCACCATGTACTCGGGCAGTTGCTGGCGGATGTGCTGGCGCAGCTCCTCCACCGGGGGCAGGGCGTCCTCGCTGGCCGGCACCGCGTAGGCCACCAACCGCCGGTCTTCTTCCTGACCGTCGGCGATCACCACCGCGGTGGCGACCGCCGGGTGGGTGGCGAGCACCTTCTCGATCTCGCCCGGCTCGATCCGGAAGCCGCGCACCTTGACCTGGTGGTCGATGCGGCCGACGAACTCCAGCAGGCCGTCCGGGCGCCAGCGGGCGGTGTCTCCGGAGCGGTAGAGCCGGGAGCCGTCCCCCGCCACCGGATCGGCGATGAACTTCTCCGAGGTCAGGGCCGAGCGTCCGATGTAGCCGCGGGCCACCCCGGCGCCGCCGATGTAGACCTCCCCCTCCACCCCGACCGGCACCGGCTGCAGGGCCCGGTCGAGCAGGCGCACCTGGATGTTGCCGATCGGGCTGCCGATCGGCGGGTGCGCGGCACCGGCCTGAGTGGGCGGGAGCAGCCCGGCGGTCGCGATCACCGTGGTCTCGGTGGGGCCGTAGGTGTTCCACAGCTGCGAGCCGTTGGTCCAGGGCCGGGCCCGGTCGGCGGTGAGGCGCTCGGCCCCCACCACCCAGTTGCGCACGCGGGAGACGGCGGGCTGGTCGAGCACGGCCAGCAGCGAGGGCACCACGCTGGCCACGTCGACCTGGTGCCGCTCGATCAGTGCGGCCAGCGCCTCGGGTTCACCGCGCTCCGGGTCGGTGGCGATGGCCAGGGTGCCACCGGCGGTGAGCACCACCGCCACGTCGAGCACGGCCGCGTCGAAGCTGAACGAGGCGAACTGCAACGCGGTGACGCCCTCCCCCGCGCCCAGCACGTCACGCAGGGCCAGGGCCATGTTCACCACGGCCCCGTGGGCGATCTGCACGCCCTTCGGCCGGCCGGTCGATCCGGAGGTGTAGATGACGTAGGCGGCCTGGTCTCCCGACACGCAGCCGGGCAGTTCCCCCTCGTCGGAAGAGCGCGGTTCGTCGTCGAGCAGGACGATCTGGCAGCCCGGCGGGATCAGCTCGGCGCTGAGCCGGCTCAGGCCCTCGGTGGTGGCCAGCAGCACCTCGGCCCGGCTGTCCTCGAGCATGAAGGCCAGCCGGTCGGAGGGGTAGTTCGGGTCGAGCGGCACGTAGGCGCCCCCGGCCTTCCACACCGCCACCATCGAGACCACCATCTGCGCGCTGCGCGGCAGGCAGAGCCCGACCAGGCTCTCCGGCCCCACCCCGAGCGAGCGCAGGTGCCGGGCCCGCCGGGTGGCCTGCTCCTCCAGGTCGGCGTAGGTGAGAACCTCGTCCCCGCAACGGATCGCCACCGCGGTCGGAGCCACCAGGGCCCGTGCAGTGATCAATTCATGGACGCCGGTCACGGCCGGTACCGGCCCCTCACCGACACTCCAACGGGCCAGGTCGGCCCGTTCAGGGGCACTCAGGATCGGCAACTGGGCCACCGGCCGGTCCGGGTCGGCCGCGATCCCGGCCAGCAGCACCTTCAGGTGCTCGACCAGCCGTTCCATCCGGTCGGCGTCGAACAGGCTGGTGGCGTAGGCGATACCGGCGCGCAGGGTGCCGTCGTTGGTCTCCCCGACCGACAGGGCCAGGTCGAACTTGACCGGCACGGTGCTGTCTTCCGGCGCGGGCGGTGCACCCCCGTCGGCCGGACCGTCACCGCCCGGCTGGGCGTAGGCGTAGCTGAAGATGACCTGGAACAGCGGCGTACGGGAGCGGTCCCGGGTGGTCTCCAGCGCGTCGACCAGGTGCTCGAACGGCAGGTCCTGGTGGGCGTAGGCCTCCAGGGCGGTCTCCCGCACCCGGCCCAGCAGCTCGGTGAACGAGGGGTTGCCGTCCAGGTCGGCGCGCAGCACCAGGGTGTTCACGAAGAAGCCGATCAGGCCCTCGGTCTCGGCCCGGTTGCGGTTGGCGATCGGGGTGCCCACCATCACGTCGGTCTGCCCGCTGTAGCGGCTCAGCAGCACCGCGAAGGCCGAGAACAGGGTCATGAACATCGAGGCGCCGCTGGTGCGGGCCAGGGCCTGCAGCCGTGCGGTGACCTCGGCCGGCACCTCGAACTCCAGGGAGCGGCCCTGGGTGGAGCGCACCGGCGGGCGGGGCCGGTCGGTGGGCAGTTCCAGCACCGGGGCGCCGGCCAGCCGCTTGCGCCAGTACTCCAGCTGCTCGTCCAGCACCTCGCCGCTGAGCCACTGCCGCTGCCAGGCCGCGAAGTCGGCGTACTGCACCGGCAGTACGGGCAGCCGGGCCGGCCGGTGGTCGCGGAAGGCCTGGTACAGCTCATTGATCTCGCGCTGCAGGATGCGGGCCGACCACTCGTCGAAGGCCACGTGGTGCAGGCAGAGCACCAGCACGTGCTGAGTGTCGGTGACCCGTAGCAGCTCGGCCCGGATCACCGGCCCGGTGGAAAGGTCGAAAGGCGTGGTCATCTCGCGGCGCAGCGCGGCCTGGATCTCGACCTCCGGGTCGGCCGCACCGGAGACGTCGCGCACCGGCAGCTCGAAGGGTGCGGGCGGGTCGATCACCTGGCAGGGGGTGTCGTCCGGGCCGTCGACCAGCCGGGTGCGCAGCACCTCGTGCCGCTCCACCAGGGCGGTCAGGGCCGACGTCATCGCCGTGAGGTCGAACTCCTCGTCCCACTTGATCGGGATCGGCAGGTTGTACTCCACCGAGGTGGGGTCGAGCTGCCAGAGGAACCACAGGCGCTGCTGGGCGAACGACAAGGGAAGCACCTGACTCCGGTCGGCGGGCTCGATCACCGAGGCCTGCGGCCCCTCGTCCAGGCCCCCGTCGCGCAGCAACGCCATCAGCTCGTCGCGGTGGCCGGCGATCTGCTCGCGCACGCCCGGGGTGAGGGCCTCTTTCGAGGCCAGGGCCCGCAGCCTGCCCTCGGCCAGGTAGAGGTGCACCCCGCCGGCCTCGAGTTGTTTCAGAAGGTCGGTTGCAGCAGTCATTTGAGGACGCCTTCCTCACCGTTCGCGGTCTGGTACGGGTTGGTCGTGCGGTCGGGTCGGGGACCCAGGGACGCGGCGACGGTCTGGGCCGCCGCCCCGTAGACGGCGTGGTGGTGCTCGCAGTTCAGGGCCACGACCTGCGGCCCCGGCGGCACCACCCGCGACCAGAAGGAAAGGGTCTGCTCCTGCACGTCGGCCGGATCTTCCTGCGGGAGGTAGAGCACCGTGCGGCCCTTCCAGGCCCGGCGCGGCCGGTAGTGGGCTCCGGCAGCGAGGTTGGCCAGGTTGACCAGATCGCGGCGCAACTGGTCGGCCGGCCGCTCGGCGGGTTCGTCGAGCGGGTCGTCGGCCAGGTCCCACAGCGGCATCTTCTGCAGCGCCGCCGGGTCGGCGGCCTGCGCCTGCTCGAGCTGAGCCTGGGTGTCCCGCAGCCGCGCCCGCAGTTCCCGCCGGGCCTTCCGGCGGGCCCAGTACCCACCCCGCACCGGCACGGCCGGGGCGATCAGGTGCAGCCCCGCCACGTCCAAGCCGGCCTCGTCTGCTTGGCGGGCCATCTCCAGGGCCACGTAGGCCCCCATCGACCAACCGCCCAGCACGTAGGGCCCGTGCGGCCGGGTACGCACAGCCTCTTCCAGGTAGGCGGCCGCGATCTGCTCAACTGTGCTGAGCGTCTGCTCCCCCGGCTCCAGCCCTCGGGACTGGAAGGCGAACACTGCAGGCCCAGCCGGAACCAGACCGGCAAGCCGCACGAACACCGCCGGATTGCCGTCGGACCCGGGCACGAGCAGCACCACCGGCCCTGCACTCTCTCCGCTGCGCCGAGCCCGCCCTTGCCGGATCAGGTGCATCGAGTGCGACCGACTGCCCGCCCTACCCGAGCTCACCGGCCCCACCTCTCCGCTCCCGCCGCCGCGGCCCACCCGGCTCCCCCAGCCGCGCTCCCCCCGGCTCCACCGGCCACGGACCACCGGCCTCCACCGGGCCCGCACCCCCTGCCCCACCAGGCCGCGCACCACCAGCCGCGGCCATCCGGGGGCCTCCTGCTTCCACAGCCCACGGCCCCCCAGCCGGCCCAGCTCCCGCAGTCAGCACTCCCCCACCGACCGGCCCACCGACCGGAGCCGGAGCCGCCGCGGCCGCGGCCGCGGTGAACTCGTCCGGCTCCTCCTGCTCGTCCGCGTCGAGGAACCCGGCCGCCTGGATCGAGAACAGTTCGGCATACAGCCCGTTCGAGGCCATCAGGTCGGTGTGCGAGCCGTGCTCCACGATCCGCCCGTCTTTCAGCACCACGATCCGGTCGGCCGAGCGCACGGTGGCGAACCGGTGCGAGATCAGCAGCACGGTGCGGTCCACGTACAGGTCGCGGATGCTGTCGAACAGCGCCCGCTCGGCCCGGGCGTCGAGCGAGGCGGTGGGCTCGTCGAGGATGACCAGGGGCGCGTCGCGGAAGAAGGCCCGGGCCAGGGCGACCCGCTGCCACTGCCCCAGCGACAGGTCCTGCCCGCGGCTGAACTGCGGCGACAGGATGGTGCGGTAGCCGTCGGGCAGGCTGGCCAGGAACCCGTCGGCCCCGGCCGCGCGGGCCGCCTCGCGGATGTCGGCCACCAGCGGTTCGCGGCTCACATCGCCGACGTGGATGTTCTCCCCCGCCGGCAGGGCGTAGCGGATGAAGTCCTGGAAGAGCACCGCCACCCGGGCCCGCCAGGTGGCCGTGTCCATCGCGGCCAGGTCCACCCCGTCCACCCGGATCTGACCGCTGGTGGGCGCGTACAGTCCGGCCAGCATCTTGGCCAGAGTGGTCTTGCCCGAGCCGTTCTCACCCACCAGGGCCACCACCTCGCCGGCCCGGATCGACAGGCTCACCGCCTCCAGGGCGTCCTTGCCGGAACCGAAGTAGCGGAACGAGGCGCCGTCGATCTCGATCTGGTCGAACTGACCGGCGTAGGCCTGCCCGGAGCGCACCCGCACCAGCGAGGGCTCCAGCGCCAGGAACTCGTTCAGGTCGCGCACCAGCGGCGCGGACTCGAAGAAGTCGTTGGCCATGGTGACCGAGCGCAGCAGCCGCTGGCTGAACATCAGCAGGGCCCCGGCCACGGTCGCCGTCTCGGGAAGGGTGAGGTAGCCGGCCTGGTTCATCGCCACCAGGGCCGAACCGGCGATCGCCATCACCACGTTGCTGCCCAGCGAGCCCAGCACCGAGGCCCGCATCCGCTTGCGCATGGTCTCGGCCAGCAGGTCGATCCGGCGGTTCATCGAGACCCGCCAGCGCTGGGTGAGGTAGTCGCCGATGTCGAGGGCGCGGATCTCCTTGGCCGGCTCGCGCTGGGTGAGCAGGCCGAAGAGGTAGTTGCGGCCCCGGTCGGTGTGGGTGATCCGGGTGATGAAGCCGAAGAACTCTTCCCCGCCGCGCACGCCGGCGATCCAGATCGGCACGACCACCACCAGCAGGGCCGCCGCCACGACCGGGGCCACGAACGCCAGGGCGATCCAGATGGCCAGCAGGGCAATGGTTTCCTGCAGGATCATGACCAGGCTCTGCACCAGCATCGACGGCCGGGTGGCGGCACTGGCCGCGGCCCGCTGCAGCCGGTCGTGGAAGGCCGAGTCGTCGAAGTCGGCCAGTTCGGCCGTGCCCGCCACCCGGATGACCTCGCCGCTGACATACATCCCGGTGCGCTCGCTGAGCAGCGGGCGGCGGTTCGAGATCACCGTCTGGGCGGCGATCGCCACCATGTTGACCAGGACGAACAGACCGATGCTCATGGCCAGGGCGGAGGAGTCGCCGTTGCGGTCGGCCAGGATCAGCTCGGTGATCAGCCGCTGCAGCTGGAAGATGACGAAGAACAGGGCGATCGCCTGCAGCGCGTCCATCACCAGGATGACCACGAGCTCGCGCCGGCCGGCTGCCCAGACCAGCTTCAGCGACGAACTGGCCAGGGCCAGCGTGTCGCGGAAGGTGAAGCTGGTCTGCCCTTCGGTCACCGGGAACTCGTCGTTCTCCGGGCCCGGCCCCAGAGTCTCCCCCTCGGACTCCGTTGCCTGACTGCCAGTTTCGGGCCCCCGTTCACGCGGTCGCATCGGGCCGTTCATCCGCATCGGCGGCCCCGCGGGCCCTGGTCCGCCTGGCCCAGCCGGTCCCCCCGGACCAGCGCCGACCGGAACCGGGCCACCGTGATCAGCAGCCCCCTCCGCCCCCACCGGGATACGCCGCGGCCGGCCGACCGGCACTCGCACCGGTTCGGGACCCATGCCCATCGGTGGCCTGCGGGAGTCGTCTGGATCGTTCATGTCGGTACACCCTCCGCGATCGGAGCTGGCAGGTGATGGTCCCGCTCTTCATCACCAGAGCGGGCAGAACCCGAATACGTACACTTCCGAGGAGAAATCAGGAGATCTGCGGGACGAGAACCCCACTCGTCACTTCGGCACCTGAGCCAACGCGCCCTCAATCTAACCGCCAGTACGCGCCGTGTCAGCAGTTTGTGCAGATCTAAGTTCTTTGCTGACAACCCTTTTCGTGAGGCCCTGCATGAGGCCCTCTGAAATCTGTTGTCAGCAAACGGCATTGCCGAGCTCATTTAACGGGCAGCCCGAAGCTGAGGCACCCGGCATCGACGGCCGACCAGAACAGCGGTCAGCACATGAGTCGTTCAGTCCAGGCATCACGACGCCTGGTACTCCCCCGCACCCGCCCACAAGAAAGGCAGGCGCCAATGACGAAGAAGCCGGCCATCGATCGGTCTCAGGCAGCTGTCTTCGTAGCGTGCACGCACGAGGCGTGCCCGTTCCCCCTCCCACCCCCTCGGTGGCCGTCGACCCCGTCCGAACCCAACCCCCCGGTCACTTCGGACGGCAACATCATAAGCATTCATCAAGAGGTTAAAAGGGCATTTCTGTACGTTGCCCAATCGGGCGCACGGATGGTGCGCTCCCCCTTGACGCACAGCCGCAACCGTTTTCGTCACCGATCGATGCAACTTCACTGCCGAGTAGCCTTCTGTCTCCAGAACCCTTGGCGGTTACTGAACAGTCAGGCAGCCTTGTCTCATAGGTTGATCATCGATCTGTCCCAGTGAGAGGAAACCTCAATGAGCACATCGCGCATCCTCAGCAACCGGGCGTTCCGCGCCTCCGCCGTCCTCGGTCTGGCCGTGACCACCGCACTGACCACCGCCTCGGCCACCCAGGCGGCACCGACGTCCAAAAGCTCTGAGTCAAAGGTGCCGGAGAACCTGATTCCACCGGCCGGTAACAGTGAGGTGGCCCGATTCAAGGCGGCTGGCGTGCAGATTTACCAGTGCACGGGTGACACCTGGACGTTCGTTGAGCCGGCGGCCACGCTGACCGGACGGGCGAAGGCCACGAACAAGCGCAACGAGGCGATTCACTTCCGCGGGCCGAGTTGGCAGTCGGTGACCGACGGATCCCTGGTGGAGGCCAAGTCGACCGCATCCTCACCGGGAAAGAACGCCATTCCGCTATTGCTGCTCCAGACCACCAAGACCCGTGGCGACGGCATTTTCGGCGACGTGACCTACATTCAGCGTCTCAAGACCAAGGGCGGACTGGCTCCCACGGGCAGCTGCACCGAGGGCGCTACCCAAAGCGTGCCCTACAAGGCGCATTACGTTTTCTTCGCCGCACCCTGAGTTATCAGAAAGCGGTCCGCCTCTACCCGGAGGCGGGCCGCTCAAACTTTCTGGCGCGAGCGAAAGGCCGCTACCTTCGCCACATTCCCGCATTCGGCCATCCCGCACCAGCGCCGGTTGCCCGCCCGGGAGACATCCACGTACAAGCGGGTGCAGCGATCATTCGCACAGTCTTTCACCTTGGCCAGCGCCGGTTCGGAAATGAGCTCGAAGGCGTCCCGGACGACTGCGGTGAGCAACTGGTCCACCGTGCCGCCCCGAGCCACATTGCCCTGTCGATCCAGCGTCATCTGCAGCCCTGGGCCAGCGGCCACCTCGTTCAGCTCGGCTACCTCAGCGGCGTTCAACTCGTCTCCGCGCCGGGTGGCGGTGATCGCCCGGTACAGCATCTCGCGCACCACCCGCACCCGCTCCAGGCCCGCCGGATCGGTCTCGACGGCGATGCCCAGTGGTGCCCCCGCACTCCAAAGCGCCAGGTCAGCCGGGGTGCGCAGATGCTCCTCGGGCACATCGCGCCGCCACTTCAGGGTGCCGAGCAGGTCCAGGCTCAGCCGATTGCTGACGTACACAAACATGTAACCACCTTAACCGGTTACAGTGGCTCTGCCCAACCAGACCAGGAGCCGAAGAAGAGGTAGCCATGGCAGGCCCCACAGACGTCCCCACGCTCGAGATCCCCGGTGACGACTTCGCCCACTTCGTCGACCGCGCCCTCGACGGGATCCGCTCGGTGATCACGCAGCTCGGTGACGAGCACGTCAACCGCCGCCCCACCCCGTCCGCCAATTCGCCGTTCGGCCTGGTCACGCACGTGATCGGGGTAATGAACTACTGGTGCGGCCGGCTGGTGGGCCAGCGTGAGATCGTCCGTGACCGGGAGGCCGAGTTCCTGGCCACCGGTTCGGCAGAAGCTCTTCTGGCCGCGCTCGATACGGCCCAGGCCCAGTTCCACGCCGACCTCAAGCGCCTGGTTCCCGGGGCTCCCCCGGCCGTGAAACCCAACCCCGATTTCATCGGCCCCACGCGCGAACTCAGTCAAGACGGCGTGCTGCTGCACATGTACGAAGAGCTGGCTCAGCATCACGGCCAGCTTGAGGGCCTGCGCGACGCGTTGCTGGGCAGCTCGGTACCGGCGTTCGAACCCCCGCTCACCTGGCTTCGCGCCAAGCAGGGCGTGAAATGGAGCCGGCACCCCGAACTGCTGCCCGCCTGGGTCGCCGACATGGACTTCCCGGTCGCTCCGGTGATCCGTCAGAGCGTGCTCGACGTGCTGGATCGTGGCGACCTGGGCTACCCGGCGTGGTCATCCCGAATGGATCCGCTGGCTGAGGTTTTCGCCGCGCGCATGCAGCGCCGCTTCGGCTGGCAACCGGATCCTTCTGCGGTGCGCGGCATCACCGACCTGCTTGCCGGGCTCCAGATTCTGCTCGACCTGACCACCGAGCCGGGCGACGGCGTCGTCATCCAGGAGCCCAACTATCCGCCGTTCCGGGCCACCGTCGCCACCATGAAGCGGACTTCGGTCCGGCTTCCGGTCGTGCTCGACCAGGGCGAGTGGAAGCACGACTTCGACCGGCTGGAGGCCGAGCTCAGCAGTCAGCGGGCCAAGGTGCTGCTGCTGGTGAATCCGCACAACCCCACCGGCACGGCGTTCGGGCGGGAAGAGCTGCTGCGCATCGCCGAACTGGCCGAGCGCCACGACCTGGTGGTGATCAGCGACGAGATCCACGCCGACCTGGTGCACGACCCGCACCAGCACATCCCTTTCGCCAGCCTGAGCCCCGAGATCGCCGCTCGCACCGTCACGCTCACCTCCGCCACCAAGGCCTTCAACATCGCGGGCCTGCGGGCGGCCGTTGCCCACGTCGGCCCTCAGCGGGTGCGGGAACTGTGGGATGAGCAGCCGCCCGACATTCACGGCGTCACCAACGTGCTCGGGGTTGCAGCCACCCGGGCGGCCTGGGAGCAGGGCGACCCTTGGCTGGCCGGAGTGCGGGAACACCTGCTGCGGCAGCGGGATCTGCTCGATGCTGCGGTGAAGGGTATGCCCGGTGTGAGCCTGCGGGTGCCCGACGCCACGTATCTGGCCTGGCTCGACTGCACCGAGGCGGGTCTGGATGAGAGCGCCTCCGCCTTCTTCCGGCGCGAGGCCAAGGTTTTCGTGAGCCCGGGCCCGGACTACGGCGGCCTGCCCTCATGGACCAGGCTCAACTTCGCCACGAGTACGGCGGTACTGGAGCAGGTCCTGGGCCAGATGTCCGAGGCCTTGGGCAAACGGGCCTAAGAGCACCAATTATGGACGTCGGTCCGCGCCGGTTTGGTCAGTCGGCGCGGACCGGGCCCTCATCAGTCGGCCTGCACCTCGGCGACCGTCACCCGGGAAACCTCCAACGTGCTCTTGGATGCCTCGATCCCCGGCTCCACCGGCTCGCTCTCGTAGGACAACGGCGTTCCGTTATCGGCGTCGATCGTCAGTTCCTGCACCACATCGCCGCCGGAGAGTTCTTCTGCAGCAGTCAGTTTCAATACGCCTTCTGAGGTGGACTTCTCGACGCTGACATCCGGAATGGTGGAAAGCAGCCGAAGCACTCCGGCCCGCACCTTCGGATCTCCGGCACCAGTGGCCAGAGCGTCGTAGCTGTTGTTCCAGAGCGCACTGCCCACGCGCATCTCCAGCTCCTTGCCGACGGGCGGATTCGGATCGGGCTCGATCCCCAGCTCCGCCATCACGTCGGCACTGTTGGCCAGCGCCTTGTCCCAGAGTTTCTGACGCTCGGCCTGGCCGAGGCCCAGGCCAAGATAGTTCGGTTCTGCATTGACCATTTTCGTGCGAGCCACCGTCAGGTCGCCATCGGCGGCGAAAGCTGCTGCGGCTTGCGCTTTACGATGATCAGAGCTGGCCGAGACGTCTCGACCCTGGTCCACCGCCGCGGCCAGTGACGCCCGGTCTTCGGCGAAGAAGTACCGTCCGTCGTCGGCATAGAGGTTGTAGGTGACCTGCTCGGACGAACCACCCGTCGTCCGTGATTCAATGATCAAAGACGCATCTCCGCCGGGCTTCTCGTCGGCGATCCGATTGGCCAGCGCCACCAGTTCCGACTCGATCACGGGGGCCGGGTCGGCGCTCGGCACCACCGGCGTTCGCTGATTTTCGGCCGGGAGAGTCGTGGTGACAGCGAAGACCACGGCGGCCCCGGCAGCCAGTGCCCCGATACCGGCGCCGATCCCTACTACGCCCTGCCCATGCCTGCGGCCGGCCAGAACCTTTCGGAAGCGCCCCGGGCTCGTGTCGCGAGCAGTCTCTCGATAGGCCAGGAACTGCGCCCGAGCCCGGTCGCGGGCCTGGCGGTCCAGGGGTTCGGCGACCAGGGCCTGCTTCACCAGGTCGATCTCGTTGGTCATCACTTGCTCTCCCCCACGTTGTTCAGTTCGTCCAGAAGGGCTGCGATCCGAGAGTCCTGACGCAGCGACGCCCGCGCCTCGTACAGCAGACGCCGGGCCTTGGCCGCCGTGATCCCGAGAACCCGAGAACCCGCGCAGCGTCCACGACCGCCAGGTCTTCACCGACGACCAGGGTCAGCACATCCCGGGCATCGGGCCTGAGCGCGGCCAGGGCGCCGCGCAGCGCTTCCCGAGCGTCCAGGCGGATCTCCACCGTCGGCCAGGGGTCCCAGGCGATCGGCAGTTCACCCATGTCGGGGATCAGATTCTCGGGCGGCCGATTCCGCCACAGCCGCCGCACCTGGTTCAGGGCGACGCCGTACAGCTAGGGCCGCGCGTCGGCGTACGACCGGTCGTAGCTCGCCCGGGAGGTGTAGGCCGCGATCCACACCTCGCCCAGCAGGTCCTGGGCCGCTTCCCGGCCGACCTGCCGGACCAGGTAGCGGCTGATCGCCTCCTCGTGCCGGCTGATCATCCGCACGAAGGCGTCCTCGTCACCGGCCAGGCAACTGGCGATCAGATCGGCGTCGGAGGCCACGGTCCCCCTCGGCACGCTCTTGGTGTTCACGCCCGGTAATGGTCGGGGCGGATCCAAAGCGTTTGCTCAGAACCGTATGACCTGTTTCACATCCAGACAGCCCGGGACGACTGACGCCCTCCTCCACGGCTGCGCTCCGGCCCGGGTTCACCACCGCCCGGCCGGAGAGGGGCCGCTCAGGCCGACGGGGGCGCCAGAGGACCGCCGGTGACCCGTGCCTCGACCTCTATGGCCAGCTCGGTCAGCTGGCCCATCTCGGCCAGGGTCAACCCGTCCCCCTCGTCGACCTCGGCCTTCTTCACCCACCCCTGCGCCGCACCGTCAGCCATGTCGTTCCTTCCATCGGACCTACTTCAGGGCAACCGCTTCCCACAATAGGCGAGCGCCGGGCGGTCGGCCCCCAGAGGCCCCTTTCGAGTCACCCCTGCCAACGCTCCGTGTTGGCGCCGTAGCACTTTCGTATCACCGCCGACAGCACGGGGATCAGCCGGATTGCGGTCGTGCCCGTCAACAGCGCCTTGTCACGATCAAGGGGTCGGAAAAGGTACTGACGAAGGGAAAACACAGTCATGAAAAAGCTTCTGGCCGGAATCCTGGTGGCGTGCATCCTGGGCATCGGCGCACTGGCAGGCGGCGGCTACTTCCTGTTCAAGCTCTTCACCAAGAGCACAGTCTCACCCCAGGCCTACAGTTCGGTGCAGGTGGGAGACACGCGGGAAGCCGTGCGGGCCGACATCTCCGACGCGGTGGAGTTCACCGAGGCCGACGTGTTCGGGGCCGGCAAGAGCGACCCGGAGCCGACTCCCAAGGGAGCGGACTGCGAACTTTACATGTCCAGTGACGTCACGGATGCGTCGGGCAACCTCTACTACCGCTTCTGTTTCCGCGACGGGCAACTGGTGGAGAAGACGACCGTCTCGGGTGCCTGATCGGGCGAGGTGTGAACCGTCGGGCGGATTCGGCCGTAGAACCGTCCGACATCAGCTTCAGATCCCCGAAAGGTCCACCCGTGCCTCACGAACATGCCCTGGCCATCATTGCCGCGATCGACCGGTTCGACACCCGCGTCCAAGCCGTTGCGCAAGACCGCTGGGACAACCCCACCCCGTGCTCGGAATGGTCTGTCCGGCGCCTGGTGAACCATCTGGTCAGCGAGCATTTCTGGGCCCCGCACATCCTGGCTCACGAATCCCTCGCCCAGGTCGGCGATCGTTACGAAGGAGACCTGGTGGGCACCGACCCGGCCGGCGTCTGGAAGCAGGCCGCCCAGGTCTCCCGGGAGGCCTGGCTCAGCACCGACCTGTCCGGCACCGTGGAACTGTCCTTCGGCACCGTCCCGGCAGACATCTACGCCGGGCAGATGTTCGTCGACCTGACGGTGCACGAGTGGGACCTGGCCCGCGGCTCGGGCCAGGACGAGACCCTCGACCCTCAGGCCGTGGGCATCTGTCTCGGCTTTGCCCGCCAGCATCTGGCCGCCTTCGAGGGAACCGGCATCTTCGCCCCCTCGATCCCCACCACCAGCACCGACCCGACCGTCCAGCTCATGTCCCTGCTGGGCCGCGCAGTCTGACTCGGTCAGCCCGGAAGGCCGAACCTTCGCAGCACCTGCAACGCCTGATGCTGGGCCGCCATCACGGCCTCGGTGGGCAGGCTGAGGGCGCGGGCGGTCTGTTCGGCGCTCAGGCCGGCGGCGGTGCGCAGCAGCAGCACCTCGCGCAGGTGGTCGGGCAGGTGGTGCAGGGCTGAACCCGCTGGGGCCGGCTGCGGGCGCTCGACGTGCCGCAGTTGCCAGACCATGGCCTGGTAGACGAACGCTTCGAAGGTGGGCGACTGCGCTCGGTGGCTGCGTAGGGCCGCACGGACGTCGGCGTAGACGGCCTGGGTGACCAGGTCGGCGGTGTGGGCTGCGCCAGGGGTGCCGAGCAGGCTGGCCAGGCAGTACCTGCGCACCCAGCTCTTCACCTGCTCGAGCGCGCTGGCATGGCCAGTCGCACGGTGTTCGATCGCCGTCATTGGTCCTCCCCCCATGCTTGACGCCTTTTACCCCTCTCGAGGTTGTCCCGTCAGCAGACAAATTTCTACGTCTTATGACGGCGCGACGGTTGCCGTTGTGCAGTCCGGAGACTGTGCGAGGCTTCCCCGGTGCCTGAACTGCCCGAAGTCGAGTCTGCTCGCGCCGTCATCGAGCGGGCTGCGCTGCATCGCACGATCGCGGACGTGGACGACAGCGACACCTATGAGTGCCGCCCCCACTCTCCCGGCCAGATCCGCAGCGCCCTGCTGGGCCGGACGCTGACCGCGGCGCACCGGCGGGGTAAGAGCATGTGGGTGGACACCTCCGACGACGGCCCGGTGCTGGGTATCCACCTGGGCATGTCCGGGAAGATCGTGATCGGCGATGGGGAGGGCACCGAGGTCGACGGCGGGGACTACTGGGAGCGGGGGCGCCAGGCCGGTGACCATCGCTTCACGCGGTTCGGCCTGACCTTTGAAGACGGCGGCTCCCTGCTGCTGATCGATCCCCGGCGTCTGGGCCGCGTGCGCCTGGATCCGCCGGTGGAGAAGCTGGGGCCCGACGCGCAGTTCATCAAGCCCCCGGCCTTCCGGGCACTGCTCGAGTCGAGCGGCGCCCCGGTGAAGGCGCGGCTGATGGACCAGGACCGCATCGCCGGCATCGGCAATCTGCTGGCCGACCAGATCCTCTGGGCCGCCCGTATCAATCCCGCCCGCCCGGCCGACGAGCTGGCACCCGACGAGGTCAGCCGCCTGCTCCGGGCTACCCGGGCCGCGATCCGCGACGCCATTGCCGGGGGTGGAGTTCACACCCTCAAGGTGGTCGCCTACCGCAAGAAGGCTGCCCGTTGCCCGCGCTGCCATACGTCCATGGTCCAGGGGACGGTAGGAGGCCGGACCACGTGGTGGTGCGGCAAGGAGCAGGAGTAGTCAGCCCCAGAGCCGCTTGATGTCACCGGGCACCTCGAGCCCGGTCAGGACGGCGTCCGCTCCCAGGCCTTGCAGGGCCTCGACCGGAGTACGGCCGGTCGCGACCAAGGCACACCGCAGCCCGAGGGCCTGTGCGCAGGCGAGATCGCGCGGGGTGTCGCCGATGATCCAGCAATCCCCGACCCGCGTCGTCCATTGGTCTCCGAACAAAGCCCTGAGACTCGACTCGGCGACCTCGACGCGGGTGGAGCCGCTGTCACCGTAGCCGCCCGGCTCCACGTCGATCGGTGGCACCAGGCCGGCGGCGTTCAGCTTCGCCTCGGCCACGCTGCGGATGTTGCCGGTGACCACGGTCTGGTGAACCTGGGCGTCGACCAGCATGGCCATCAGCTCCCTTACCCCCGGCAGCACCTGGGTGCGCGTGTTCAGCGCGTCGAGGTCACCGTGGATCAGGTCGTGATAGGTCGACAGCACCGCCGGCACGTGATCGGTGCCGTGGTCGATGGTCTCCAGCAGCAGAGTGGCGATCTCCGGGTCGATCCGGCCCTCGAACTCGATGCCTTCCACGCTGGGGCTGAGTCCGGTGACCTGCTCCACCGCCTTCAGGAACGCCTGGGCTGCAACCCCGCCCGAGGTCAGCAGGGTTCCGTCGATGTCCCACAGCACCGCCGAGGCCGATCCGAGGCCCCGGCCGGGCTGTACTTCGGGCTGCGTGAGCGAGGCATCCATCTGTGCACCCTACGCGGAACCGGCATCGGCGCAGGTCAGGCGCCCGTCCGGGGGTGTATCGCAACTTTCGGATGACCAGCGATCCTGATACTTCGGGCCGACGCCGCGCACCCCCGTCCGTTCCTAGCCTTCTGTCAGGCAAGCAGGACCGTCACCAGAAGCGAAGGACGAAACCATGAAGCGCACCGGAACGACACTGTTCGTCGGGCTCGGCCTGATCGCCACCACGCTGGTGGCCGGCTGCGGAGCCGAGCAGACCGGAAAGGCCGGAACGACTGTCGGCAGCGGGCCGAAGGCGGAGCTGCTCAGGGCCTTTCAGAACCTGGGCGACACGCAGGAGCTGGGAGTGCAGGCCCGGCTGGAGAGTTCGCGCGCGGATCTGGTGAAGATCAATGCCGCCCAGCCCAAGACCGAGCGGATGTCGAAGGAGGACATCGACCTGGCCGTCGCCGCGCTCGACGGCCGGATCTCGTCGAACTTCAGTGCGGCAGAAGACAAGACGCTGTCCGACGGACCGGACTCGTACCAGGTCTCGGTGCAGCTGAAGGACTCGTCCCTGGTCGATGTGGTCGGAGTGGACGACCAGTTCTATCTGCGCGTCGACGCGGATTGGTGGACCGATCAGTTCGGGACGAACGTGGCCGAGGCCCGCACGGTCTTCGACGACGTCCCGCCGGTCTTCGCCGACCCCGGGAACGCCCTGCTGGACAGCAGGTGGATCTCGATCAACCTGCCCGAGGCCGAGCAGGCCCTGACCAAGGACGGCCTGCTCGAAGACCTGACCGAGATCGGAGCGCCCGACCCGACGCGCGGTTACGACCTGCTGAACTCGCTGAAGACCGCGTTCGAGAAGGACGTGAAGGTCACCACGATCGACGGCGGCTACCGGATGACCGCGCCGGCCAAGCAGATCGCCGAGTCGGTGCAGGACGACCTGGCCGCGCTCACCGGCGACACCGAGATCGCCTCGATCGACGAGATGCCCGACCAGGACGTGGCGGTCGACCTCTACGTGGACAACGGCAAGCTGACCGGCCTCAACGTGGACCTGGTGCAGTTCCTGGAAAAGCCGGTCAAGGGAGCGAACCTCGCGCTCGACGTGGAGATCGACCAGCAGGCCGAACCGGTTCAGGCTCCCGCCGACGCCACCGTCGCCGACGTGCCGGCCATCATCGCCTACTTCAGCTCCTGAGGCGGAACCGTTGACTGCCGGGCCGTTTCGACCCGGCAGCCACCGACGCGCAGATCAGGACTCAGGCCGTCGCCTTACCGTTGTCCACCAGCTTGAAATAGGTGTCCAGCGTGGCGTCACCGATCTCTTCCAGGATGAACCCGTTGTCGGTGTGCCACAGGTAGGCGCCCCGGTTGCTGAACACGTACCCCTTGCCCTTGCCCTTGATCTTCACGATCTCGAACCGCTGGGCCTTGCTCTTCGCGTTGCACTTGGCCCCACGGATCCGCAGCGAGGCAGTAGGTTTGGGCTGGTAGGCCTGCCAGCAGGTGGCCTTCGCCTTCGACCCGCTCTTGTAGGCCTTGACCAGGTACTTGCCCTTGTCCAGCGGGGTCGGCACGAACAACTGACGCCCCGCGTCGTCGTCCCGCTCGACCAGGCCCGCCTTCTTCATCAGGGCCACCCCCGACTCGAAAGAGCCTTTACGGACGATTGTCACCTGCCTTTTGCCCGACAGCGGCCCCTTCTTCTTGCCCGCCGCCTCGTGCGAGACGCCCTGCGAAGACTGGACAGTCGGGCTGGCCGACGCCGGACCCGCCGAGCCGAAGAGCCCACCCACCACCAAGGCACCGGTCAGCGCTGCCCCAGCCGCCGTCGTCCATTTGTTTGCCCGCATTTCGGATCCCCTTTGCCGCCGTCGAGGAGCGAACGGCCGACGGCCACATTCCCGGCCATCAACCTCGTGCACCAAGACCATGGACGCTCGACGGATCTGGTGCAACCCCCTGGGCACCGCTCGACCGGGCAACGGGAGCCGACCACTCCTGCCCCCTCCTCAAGCTTACCGGCGACCGGGGGCCTTGCGGCAAGGCCCCCGTCGTGCCGCAGAATCACTGCTCCATCACCGCATTGGGGGAGCAGAAATGCTGCAGGACAATGAGATTGCCGCTGAGCTGGTCGCGATGATGACGGAGCAGAAGGAGCTCATGATCCGGACCCGGGCCGACGTCCCCGGGCCGGTGACCGCAGAGGTCAAGCGTGAGCAGCGGGAAGTGTTCGTCCGGCACGCAGACCGGCTGCATGAACTGTTGGAGAACCACGGCTGGCCAACGGCTGAGCGCGTCGGCCCAGAGGCCGCTCGCGGGGCCTGGCTCATCGCCCAGCACGCAGATACGCAGCTCGATGTGCAACGGCTGGCCGTGCGGCTGCTACGCGAGGCCGTTGACCGCGGCGTTGCGCAGGCCCGCGAGCTGGCCTTCCTGGAAGATCGCGTCGCGGTGAACGAGGGCCGCTACCAGGTGTACGGAACCCAGGTCGCCGATGTCGTGGACGGCAAGCCCGTGCTCTGGCCGTGCGTGGACCCGGATCAGC
Source organism: Kineosporia rhizophila (assembly GCF_021277265.1). Taxonomy (GTDB): domain Bacteria; phylum Actinomycetota; class Actinomycetes; order Actinomycetales; family Kineosporiaceae; genus Kineosporia; species Kineosporia rhizophila. Next base: position 105,492 of record NZ_JAJSOH010000014.1, on the reverse strand, counting down.
TGAACGAACGCCGGGCCAGCGTGGGTATCGAGCCCTTCGAGCAGAACGCCGCCCGCTGGGCCTGAGTCCCGTCGTACCTGGTCATCCCATGCCCAGGTTCGACCAGCACTGGTGGCCCGACGCGGCAGGCAGTTCTCTGGAGCCAACCCACCACCAGCTCTGGAGACACACAATGAACAAGGCTTTCCGCATCGGGATCATCGGCGCCGACACCAGGGCCAGCTGGGCGCAGCTCTCCCACGTGCCCGCGGTCAAGAGCCTGGCCGACACCCACCTCGCCGCCGTGGCCACGCGGAACGAGGCCAGCGCCCGCGAGGCAGCCGAGGCCTTCGGCGCTGACCGCTGGTACGCAGACCCGCTGGAGATGATCGCCAGCGACGAGATCGACATCGTCACGGTCGCCGTGCGAGTTCCGGCGCACCGGGCCCTGGTGGAGGCCGCGCTCAAGGCCGGCAAGGCGGTGTACTGCGAGGCGCCGCTCGGGGTCGATCTGGCCGAGGCCCAGTACCTGCAGGCCGCGGGCAAGGACGCGGTGACCGCGATCGGGCTGCAGGGTCGGCTCAACCCGTCAGTTCGGCGGGCTGCACAACTGGTCGCTGACGGGGCGATCGGGCGTCCGGTCAGCGCGCGGGTGGTTTCGACGTCGGGCGCCTTCGGGCCGGTGACGGCGTCGGGCTACCTGTACTTCGAGCAGGCCTCGTCCGGCGCCAACCTGCTCACCATCACGGCCGGGCACACCCTGGATCTGATGGAGTCGGTCCTGGGCGAGGTCAGCGAACTGCAAGCCCACACCCCCACCCTCTTCCCGAACCCCCAGGTCTTCGACACCCAGCAGAGCACCACCCGCGAAGTGCCCGACCACGCCGACATCCTCGGCACCGCCGGCTCAGGCACGGCCTTCAACGTGTCGGTCATCGGGGGCGTGGCGGCCGAGGACGCCAAGTTCGACTTCACCGTCCGAGGAACGGAAGGCTGGCTGCGGCTGCGCGGCGGGACGATGTTCGGCGTTCAGGGCGGCGACCTCACCCTCACCTCCAGCGCCGAGTTCGCCGCGCCCGAGGCATCGGCTCTTCAGGGCCCGGCCCTCAATGTGTCCCAGGTGTACACCTGCATCACCACCGACCTGCGCACCGGCTCCCGCACCACCCCCGACTTCGCCCTGGCCACCCACAACGCCGCACTGATCGCGGCCGTGGCCGAGTCGGGACGCACCGGGAACCGTCAGCGCCTCTAAGTAGCCAGGATGTTCATCCGCACCCCCAGCAGCGCCACCTGCACCCGGTCACGGCAGCCCAGTTTCTGCAGCACCCGGGAAACATGGGTTTTCACGGTGCTGTCGCTCAGGAAGAGCTGGGCCGCGATCTCGGCGTTGTTGGCGCCGGCGGTGATCATGCGGAACACGTCGAGCTCGCGGGCGGTGAGTTCGGCGGGGGTCTGGACGGGAGCGGGGGCGGGCTGGGTGCTGCGGTGGATGACGGCCCGGGTGACCTCGGGGGCCAGGACGGCGTCGCCGGCGGCTCCGGCCCGCACTGCTGTGATGAGCTCGGTGCCGGAGGCGCGCTTGAGCAGGAATCCTGATGCGCCTTGGGCCAGGGCAGCGGCCACGTACTCGTCGTCCTGGAACGTGGTCAGGATCAGGACGGCGAGGTCGGGGCGGATTTCCAGGATCTGCGGGAGGGCGGTCAGACCGTCGAGCACGGGCATGCGGATGTCAAGCAGCATCACGTCCAGCTGCTCGAGTTCGTGGGCGAGGCGTACGGCTTGGCGGCCGTTCTCGGCTTCGGCCACCACGTCCAGGTCCGCCGCCGACGACAACACGCTGCGCAGACCGGCGCGCACGAGCTCCTGGTCGTCGACGACGGCGACGCTGATCATGAGGTGATCTGTTCGAGGGCGATCGGGAGTCTGACGTCGAGCACGCTGCCGCCGGCCTCGGAGGTACCGGTCGACCAGATGCCTCCGAAACTGGCCACGCGTTCGCCGATCCCCACCAACCCTCGTCCCTGCTCGTCGGGCCCACCGCTGAAGCCGACGCCGTCGTCTCCAATTGAGATCAGCAGGTCGTTGCCGGCGGTGGTGATGCTGAGGGCAGCGCGGCCGGCCTGGGAGTGGCGGACGATGTTGGTGACGCCCTCCTGGACGATCCGGTAGGCCGTGAGCTGCAGGCCCTCGGGCACGGGAATGGTGACCAGGATGCGGGACTCGACCTGGATGCCGGCCTCGCGCAGCACACCGGTCAGTTCCTCGATGTTGGCCAGCCCCTTGTACGGCTCAAGGGGAGCGCTCTCGCCGTCTGCCCGCAGCGAGCGCAGCAGCACGTCGAGGTCGCTCATAGCGGCGGTCGAGGCAATGCGGATGCGCTGCAGCGATTCCGAAGTGGTGTCCGGGTTCAGGTTCGCGCCCTCGGCAGCCAGTGAGATCACCGAAAGATGATGCCCCACCACGTCGTGCAGTTCGCGGGCCAGGGCCGAGCGCTCTTCCAGGCTGCGGTTCTCGCTGCGTACCACCGTGACCTCGTCGCGGGCCTCGTGCAGCTCCTGGTTCAGCAGGCCCACACGATCGTGGAACGCATGGATCCGCCCGGCGACGTAGGCGAAAGCGATCACGCCCACGGGGGTCGCGGACAGCTGCCAGGGGGTTGTGCCGATCAGAGCGGCCACAGCGAGCAGGGGCAGAATCCACCCGGCCACCCCTCGACGCCCCACGTGCCAGGCCGCCACGCCCGCGACCAGGCACCAGATCCCGGCTTCGCTGAACAGGCCTCCCTGGCCCTGGTTCTGCCACCAGGAGTAGCCGAGCCCACTGAGCAGGGCGGCCACCGGCCCCAGAGCCGTGGGGAAGACGCGCACCAGGGGTAGCAGGCAGCACGTCAGCGCGAACGCGGGCGAGAAGGACTGGGCGAGGAAGACGCCGACGCCGAGGATTAATGCGGTCGCGGCCAGGTCCCACGGCCCAAGGGTGCGCAGGCGCAGGTAGAGCGGCATGAGGGCGGCTTCGATCCGGGTCTCAATCATGATTCTCCTGCCAAGGCTGGTCAGAGGCCTGACTGCGTGCGTGACTACGACCCTGGCGAATCCCGCCCCCTGCTGTCGCCACCTCGGGGTACCGGCCCGACGTGGTACCTGAGTACCACTCCCCCGACGAGAAGCAGCGAACCTCCGGCCGAACGTCAAGTCGTTCGTCCTGTTCACCCGGCTCCCCCGCGTCCACCATTTCACCCCGGGGGCGCTTCGGTGGGGGCCGGAGGGAGGTCGGTGAATCGTTTGAGGACGGCTGTGGTGTCGGGATGATTCTGGGCGCGAAGAAGGTGCAACGCCTGCTGGTAGGTGGCGTGCGCGGCGGTCAGGCTTCCGGCAGCGACCTGGGAGTCGGCCAGGCGGGCGAGGGTGGATCCCTCTCCCCGAGGGCTGGCCAGCTCCCGGAAGAGGTCAGCAGCCCGTCTGTAGCAGTCGATGGCGGTGCCGTAGTGGCCGAGGTGATGCTCGGCCAACGCGATGCTGTCCAGGATCATCGCCTGCGCATTACGATCACCGGCCTCCTCGGCAAGCGCCAGCGCCTGCCGGCAGCTGATCACGGCCTCAGCGTGCTCGCCGGTCAGCGTCAGTCCCCAGCCCACGGCGTTCAGCGCGAACATCTCCCCGTCACGATGTCCCACCGCCCGATAGCCGGCCAGGCTCATACGGACGTGCGCGAGGGCGTCCGTATGTTGGTTCTGCAGTTCGTAGAGCCAGCCGATCATGCGGTGAGTGCGAGCCTGGCCGAGCTGGGCCGAGCCTCCTCCAGCCCGGGCGTAGTGCTCCAGGGCTTCGGCCGCGTGAGCATGAGCGGTGGCGAGCTGGCTGACTTCGGCTGCGGCGGTGGCCATGACCAGCTGCGAGTAGCCCTGGGCGGCGGGGGTGCCCAGGCGTTCGGCGGCGCGCAGCCCGACTGCGGTGACGTCACGCAGATCGCTCCACCGGGCCTGTCGCCGTAGGTAGGACTCCAGGGTCCAGGCCAGCTGCCAGGCCAGATCATCCAGACCGGCCTCGGCCGACAGATGGACGGCGGCGAGCAGGGAGGGGAGCTCGCCGCCGATCCAGTTCAGGGCCTGTCGGTCGTCGGCGACGGTGATTGCGCTCGTACCCGGAAGCACCGGCCCCAGGGGTATCTCGATGGGGTCGTGGGTAGGGTCGATCAGCCGTGCAGCGTTGTATGCGGTGTGCGCGTAGTGCTGCAGCAGGCGGATGATCGCGCTGCGGCGCTCGCCCTGGTCCAGCGTGGCGGCCAGTTCGGCGGCGTACACACGCAACAGATCGTGCTGGTGGTAGCGGCCGGGTGCGCGTTCGCTGAGCAGGCTGGCGCGAACTAATTCGATCAAGAGCTTACGGACGTCGGTCACGGGCTGGCCGCTGAGTGCGGCTGCGGCGGGGAGAGAGATTTCGGGACCGGGGTGCAGACCCAGCAGTCGGAACAGATCCGCCGCCTGGGCCGAGATCGCTTCGAACGACCAGGAGAAGACCGCCCGTACGTCCGTGACCTCGTCCCCGGCTTCCAGCACGGTGAGCCGTTGCGCGGCCTCCCCGAGGTCGGCCGCGAGTACGGCCAGCGGAAAGCTGCTCTGCTGAGCCCGCGCCGCCGCAACGGCCAGTGCCAGCGGTAGCCCGCCACAAGCGTCCACAATTTTCTCTACCGCACTGGGCTCAGCCGCAATGCGCTGCACACCCAGCCGAGCCGTGAGCAGCTCCTGCGCCTCTACGGAGGGCAGCGGCTCGAGGGTAAGCAACTGTGCGCCGCTCGTGGCCGCCAGCGAGGTCAGCTGGTTCCGACTCGTGACCAGGGTCAGGCAACCGGCCCACCCCTGCAGCAGCGGCCTGACCTGATCACTGTCGCGCGCGTTGTCCAGCACCACCAGGATCCGACGGTTCGACAGAAGACTGCGGTACAGCGCCGCCCGCTGCTCCAACGACACGGGCACCGATCCGGCCTCTACCCCAAGCGCCTGCAGAAACCCCCGCAGCACATCTGCAGGGTCAGCCACCGCGCCCGAGCGGTCGAAGCCGCGCAGGTCGGCATACAGCTGCCCATCCGGAAAACGAGCGGCCACCGTACGCGCCCACTGCAACGCCATCGTGGTCTTCCCGACCCCGGCCGCCCCTGAAACCACACCTATGACGGCTGGGGCCTCGGGGACGTCCGTAGTTTCTGCCACTCGTTCGAGCAGCTGGTCGAGCTGTTGCAGCTCGGTCTTGCGCCCGGTGAAGCCGGGGATGCTCCCCGGCAACTGGGTGGGGCGGGACCAATTGAGGACGTCGGCGTGGGCGTTGTGGTCGGCCCACCACTCCGAGCGGGCCAGTTCGGTGAACGCGGCCAGCTCGTCGTCGGCCAGCTCGAGCGCCTGCCCGAGCAGCCGCACCGACTCTGGCCTCGGGTAACGCACCTTGCCCCGCTCGAGCTGACTCACCGAACGCACGTTCAGACCGGCCTTCGCGGCCAGTTGCTCCTGGGTGAGCCGGGCCGCGAGCCGGTGCCGGCGCAGGAGCTCGGCGAACGGTTGCGCGGGTTCGGGGCGGGGGATCATTCACACAATATGGACGAATAACCCACCCGCAGCCACGTCGGCGGCCGGCCGCCCTCAGCCGGCGGTCACTTGCCGTAGATCAGGTTGTAGGCGATCTGCGGGCTGAAGGTGCCGGCCTTGATGGTGGGCGCGTTGCCGCACTCGCCGTCGGAGTTGCCCGCCGTCTTGATCCACAGACGCGCCTCCAGCCCGGTGCCGGTGGTGCTGTCCACCCGTGACGTCACGCCGATCTTCCGGCCGACCGGGTTGCACCAGTTACCGTTCCAGCCGTTGCCGTTACGGCTCGTGTCCATCATGTAGGGCTTCTTGGCCTTGCCCTTGGCCGCCAGCGCGTTGTTGACCGCGGTGCCGAACGCCTTCTCCTCGGCCTCGGTGTGGAAGTTGGACACGTTGAGCGCGAACCCGCGCACGTTGTCGACCCCGGCCTTGGACAGGCGGGCGGCGATGTCGGTGGCCTTGGCGTACTTCGAGTTGCCCGCGTCGAGGTAGACCACGGTGTTCGGCGCCTTGCTGCGGAACTGCTCGGTGGCGTATTTGAGCAGGCTCTCGCGCTCGGTGATCTGAGCCGCGCTCAGGCACGAGTAGTCGGCCAGGGCGTCGGGCTCCAGCACCACCACGGCAGGCCGGCTCTTGATCGCCCCGGCGTAGGACGAGATCCAGGTGCGGTACGCGGCCGCGCTGCTCTCGCCACCACCCGAATGTCCGCTGCACACATCGCGGTTCGGGATGCTGTACGCCACCAGGATCGGCACCTTGCCGGCCTTCTCCGACGCATCGACATAGTCACCGACCGACTTGCTGATGCTGGTGAACCAGTCACCGAACCAGCGCGCCATCGGCTGCTTGGCCAGGCTGGCGCTGATCGCCGGGGTGCGGCTGTCGTTCGGGTTCGCCGCCGTCCACAGGGCCGACTGCGACTTCGGGTCGACGTAGAAGCCCTGGTCGATCGCCTTGCGCAAAGTGGCCGTCGAGGCACTGACCGGCGGGGCGGTGGCGATCGAGGCGCCGTTGCCCGACTTGGTGGGCGTGGCCTTGACGGCGGCCGAAGTGGTGGTGGCCGGGGTGGCGGTGGCCGACTGGGTGGCGAAGAACGACGTCAGGCCGACCACCGCCAGCAGACCCGCCCCCGCGGCAGTCAGGGTTTTGCGCTTCATAGCTCTCTTATAGCGATCTTGGACGCCCGGCCGCGTCAAAGTGGCCATAAGTCACACCCAAACGGCCTTCAGGGCACCAGGAGTGTCTTACCCAGCACGGTGCGCGCTTCCATCGCAGCATGGGCCTCAGCGGCCTGCTCTAGCGGAAGTTGCTGACCGATGAGCGGCTTCAGAAGACCGCTCTCAGCCAGCGCGAGAGCCTCTGCAGCACGCCGGGTCTGCTCCTCGGGCGGGCCGAACACTCCTCGCTGCACCCGAATACCGCGGCGCTCAGCGTTCTCGTCGGAGATGTCAGGCCAGCCGGAGGCCGAGCTGAACCCAAAGCTGATCAGCCTTCCGCCCCGCCCCAGCAAAGTCGCAGCAGACAAGGCAACATCACCCCCAACCCCGTCCAGCACCACGTCCACCCCTCCGACTTCGCTTCGAACGGCTTCGGCCCAGCCAGCCTCTCGGTAGTCGACGGCCAGATGGGCACCCAGCTCGCTCGCCACCTGCACCTTGGCCGAACCACCCGCCGCACCTGTCACCTGCGCACCCGCCGACCGCGCCAGCTGCACCAGCAGCGAGCCCACCCCACCGGCCGCAGCCTCAACCAGAACCCGTTCGCCCGGCTGCACATTCGCTGCGGCCAGGATCATCAGAGCTGTACGCCCGTCGGCCAACAGAGCCGTAGCGTCGGCCGTGCCCACGCCGTCCGGAATCGGGATCACCTGCTCGGCCCCGACCACCACCCGCTGGGCATACCCACCCGAGCCACCGGTTCCGGTGACCACCCGACGTCCTCTGAGGTGTTCGTGTTCGACCGACCCCACCTCGACGACCGTGCCCCCCACACCATTGCCCGGGATCATCGGCGGAGCCGGGAACGGCCCAAACCCGTTCGCCCGGAACATGGTCTCGATCCAGGTGATCCCCGCGAACTCGATCTCCACCAGAACCTGCCCGGCCCCGGGGCGCGGGTCGGGCGTCTCCTGCACGTGCAGAACCTCGGGCGAGCCGAACTCCTTCAACCACACCGCCTGCATGATCTCACCTCCGGTAGAGCCATCACTTTTGACTAGAGGGCACTCTATCGAATGGGGTGCGAGGCACAGGGCGCCCGGTTCAGGCACACCGAAGCAACGACCACCCACGTGCGCGTCCTGGCAGATCTCCGTGAGCCGCAACAGAAGGGCGATCTTCCCCGCGTGACCAAATGAGTGCTTACAGCTACCGACCCACGCCTGGAGCGCCATCAGACGTGACTAGTCGACCGAGGACTGGACTATGCGTAAACAATTTGGGCCTGCGCGTTATGGATCGTATCGACGTCGCAAACCCGCATCGTTCCCTCCGCCACGATCACCCATCGGAACTCTGATCCCACAAAGGGTGAGGGGTGGCCAGGAGGGGCCAACAGCTCGCACGCCGACCGACCTCGCTGTGAGCGCTCCCAGTGCGTCTAGGCCGAACGGCGACGAACGAGGGTGGTCGGCAGCACGCGGGACGAGGCCGGCCGTCCGGCGATGAGCTGCATGAGCACCTCGACGAGTTCGGCGGCGACCTGGTCGAGGGGTTGGCGCACGGTGGTGAGGGGTGGGTGGGTGGCGGCGGCGATGACGGAGTCGTCGAAGCCGCCGACGAGGACGTCTTCGGGCACGCGGTGGCCGGCGTCGGCGAGGGCTTCCAGGGCGCCTACGGCGAGCAGGTCTGAGGCCACGAAAACGGCGTCCAGCTGCGGGCAGTCGGTCAGCAGCTGGGTCATGGCCTGGTGGCCGGCGGCGATGCTGAAGTCGCGGGCTCGGGCGATGCCGTGCTCCGGCGTCCGCTCCCCCAGCACGTCGCGGTAGCCGGCCAGGCGTTCGGCGCCGCCGGCCGTGTCTTGGGGGCCGGCCACGGTGGCGATGCAGGAGCGGCCTTGCTGGAGCAGATGCTCGGTGATCAGGCGGGCGCCGCCGCGGTCGTCGGCGGTGACGTAAGGCATGCGCAAGGCCGGGTTGGGCGGACGGCCGCAGACGACTACGGGGACTGAGGCTTCGTCCAGTTCGGCAGCGAGCGGGTCTCCGTGGTGGGTCGAGACCAGCAGAACTCCGTCTACGTGCCCGCCTCGGACGAAGCGCATGACCCGGGCTCGTTCCTGCGCCGTTGAGGCCAGCATGAGGACGAGGCTGCAGTCCTGCTCGCCGAGGATCTGGGTGCACGAGCGCAGGAGCACGTCGAACACCGGGTCTTCGAAGAGGCGCTCGTGGGGCTCGGACAGGACGAAGGCCACGGCGTCAGCGCGGCGGGTGACCAGGCTGCGGGCACTCTGGTTGACCACGTAACCGGTCTGCTGCATGGCTGCTTCGACGGCGGCCAGCGATTCGGCGCTGACGTGGTGGGCCCCGTTCAGGACCCGCGAGACCGTTCCCCGAGAGACTCCGGCGACCTCAGCGACGTCTTCCATCGTGGGCCCTCGGCGCTGGGCGCGGCGGGCCGCGCCCCGGGACTTGGGGTGAACACTCGCCTCGTCCGACATGCACCCAACCCTTTACCGACGTCCTCGGCTGCACCCTAGCCGCTCGGCGCGGAGCCCGAGCTACCCACTCTTGACAATCCGGACAGGACACCGTGGACTGTGAGCGCTCACGGTCCCGCTCGTTCCCTCCGGAGGTCACTGATGCCCTCACGTAGTTCCCGCACCGCTGAAGAGCAGAGTCCCGGCCTCAGCCGTCGTTCCGTCTTCGCTGCTGCCGGTGGCCTGGCCCTGGCCGGCTTCGCCGCCACCCCCGCCCACGCCGCCTCGACCGCGGCCCGCGGATCGGGTGGCGCGCTGAGCGTTCGCGGCGCCGACCTGTCGTTCCTGCCTCAGCTCGAAGAAGCCGGGGTCAAGTACCGCGACCTGAAGGGCCGGGTGCGTCCGGCCGAGCGGATCCTGGCCGACGCGGGCGCCAACTACCAGCGCATTCGGGTGTGGGTGAACCCGCCCAAGGGCTACACCGACAAGAAGCGGGCGCTGGGCCTGGCTCGTCGTGCGAAGCAGGCCGGGCTGAAGATCCTGCTCGACCCGCACTACGCCGACTTCTGGGCAGACCCGAGCAAGCAGCCGATCCCGGCCGGCTGGCCCACCGAGCTGCCTGCGCTGACCGAGAAGGTGCGCACCTACACCCGTGACCTGGTGCGGGCTTTCGCCGCCCAGGGCACGCCGATCGACATGTTCCAGATGGGCAACGAGATCACCGCCGGCATCCTCTGGCCGGTGGGCAAGCTCTACCCGGAAGAGGGCCCGCAGCGCTGGAGCGAGTTCGCCACGCTGCTCAAGGCCGGGATCGAAGGTGCCCGGCAGGGGGCCGGCAAACGTCCGCTGAAGGTCATGCTGCACATCGACCGGGGCGGCAAGCTCGGCGACACCCGCTGGTTCTTCGACCAGATCACCGCCCAGGGCGTGCCTTTCGACATCATCGGGCAGTCGTACTACCCGATGTGGCACGGCTCCCTGGCCGACCTCAAGGCCAACCTCGAAGACTCGGTGAGCCGCTACGGCAAGCCGGTGCTGCTGGCCGAGACCAGCTATCCGTGGACCATCGAAGACGGCGACGGCTACGAGAACCTGATCAAAGACGCCTCGGCCCTGCCCGACGTAGCCCGCTTCCCCGCCACCCCGGCCGGGCAGGCCGGCTACTACGAGGCGCTGCGCGAGATCCTGGCCGGCATCCCCGGCGGCAACGGCCTGGGCTTCCTGGCCTGGGAACCGGCGTGGGTGCCCGGTGTTGGCTGGGAACCGGGAGCCGGCGCACCCAACGACAACCTCACCCAGTTCGACTTCAGCGGTCGTGCGCTTCCCTCGATCCGGGCGTACCGACGTCCTTAGTTGTTAGTGGTTGGCCGCCTGAGACGTAAACCCAGGCGGCCAACCCAACGCATCAAGGCACCAGGCCCGCTGCCAAAACCGCTCGCGCCGCAGCGCCGTCCCCCGAAACCTGCAGACGGGGATCTTCCACCGAAAGCCTGCCCCAGATAAGGAGATACAGCGCCTCCGCCGGACCCGCCACGGTTGCTTCAACTTCAGCGTCAGGACTCAGCCCATCACCGGCGAAGACGAACCGCTCCCCGGTCTCGCCTACCACCAGCGCCATCGCGTGCTCCAGGGCCGGAATCCGCCCCAGCCTCACCTGCCGAGGAAAGAAGACGCTGCGCACCTCCGCCACCCCGTCCGCAGCCAGCGCCGCATCAATCGCAAGCACCTTCCCCACCGCCGACTGAGCATCGTGCAGGTGAATCGTCACCTCGTGCGCCTGCCTCCGACGCCACCACCCCGCCACCTGCGGCTTCGCCCCGAAATGCCAGGCCGGCGCATCCACCGGCGTAGCCCTCAACGTCTCCACCAGCAGACGCGCCGAGTCGCGATACCACCCACACACCGCGCCCTCCGGAGCCACCGTCGGGCTCGCATCCAGGTTCCCCGCAACAATCGCGTGCGCCGCCCACTGATGCACCTCGCCAAGATGCTCGGCCAGGTTGCGCAGCGTCCACCCCGGGCACGAGGGCACCAACGCCTCCTGATCACTGCGCTCCAGCAGTTCGGCGAAGTCCCGAGTGCCCTGTTCGATCACGGCCAGATAGTCCACGCTGATCATCTTCACCCAAGGGATGTCGCCGGAGAATGGACCTCAGGGACACACTTCCCAACTGGCTCGTTCTTCTGGCGCTCCCATCGGCTTCATCCCAATCAGATGCGCACGAAAAGCCACAATTAATGACGTTTGGTAGCGGCTAACGCTGCCCTTCGGTAGCTTCACCGTCGAGAAGACATCGTTCGCGGCGGAGGGGCCAACGGGTGTCCAAGATCGACGAGCTGGCGGAAGCAATCAGCGGCCTGACGCTGAAGATCGACGAGGCCAGCACCGCGAGCGGCGGCTCTGCGCAGGGAGCCGAAGAGGCCGGCGCCGTCGCGGCCGACCTGGGCGCGCGGAACGTGGTCGAAGGCTTGGCCCAGGTCAAGGCCCAACTCGACGAGTTGACCGAACTCCTACAGGGCATCTCGCAGCAGGCCGCAGAGATCCAGACCCTGACGCTCAGCTTGGCCGACAACGGCTGACGGCTTGGTCGACCCCCTATGCCGACCGTGCTGCCCCGCCGCCTCCTCCCAAGGACGTCCTGATGTCCGACATCGATGACCTCGCCCAGAGCATCGGCGAGGTAGCCAGCAAGATCGACGCGGCTGCCTCCGAAGCGGTCGGCGCTGCTCAGCAGGCCGAGGATGTGGCAGCAGTCGCGGAGATGATCGGTTCGGAGTCGCTCGCGGACGGCATGCTGCAGGTCAAGGACGAACTGGAGGCGGTGGAAGCAGCCCTCAGGAACGCTTCGGACCAGGCAGCAGCGGTCCAGGCTCTGGCGCTACAGGTCGGTGACTCGAAGAAGGCACCCGGCGCCGGGGCGCCTCAGGTACCGCCCGCCACCGCAGACCCCGCAGGCGTCCCCTCGAACGTACGGTCGGACGACGCCCCACCAGAGAAGAAGAACAAGGTTGGCTCAGTCCGCAGGTGGACCACGAAAACCGCCAAGCGGGTCGAAGATGTTCAAGATCAGGTTGACACCGCGCAGGAACGCTTCGACACCCTGACCGGACGGGAGACGCGCCCTCCCGACCCCACGGACGTGGCGTCGACCAGCACACAAGCCCCCAGTTCGACTGCGGGTACGCCTGCGTCTGCGCACGGCGTTGAGGGGTCTTCGTTGGCCGGAGGTCTGATTGCTCTCCTCGTCGCGACTTTCGGCTTCGATGAAATACGCCGCCGCGGGCGACGAATGGTCAGGACGCCAAAGCAGTTCCCTAAAGAGTAGCCACCGCGCGGGTAGGATCTGCGCATCTGGACCGCGCTGAAATGAGGAACGAATGTCAGAGGATGCCAAGAACTACCTACGCCGGATTGTCGGGATGGACAACGTTCCTGGCGTGCGGATCGCCGACCTCGGACTGCAGAACGCGGTCAATTACAGCTTCTCTGCTTTTCATCTCGCTCTCAGTAAGCGCTTTGAAGACGGCGCTACGACTACGGAGCTACAAGATTTCGTCAGGCGGGCGCGAGGCGCCTGGATCAAGCCGGAAGCATTGAACCCGGTGCTTGCCGAAAAAGTACTCCTTGATGCCATGGGTAACGATGGCCTGGTCGACGACGTTCCTATCCCCGAATTGACAGACACGCAGAACTTGCTGACGTACGCCCTGGTGAACGACTTGAAAATCACTGGAGACGCCTTGGAGCAGTTCGTAGAAGACGCTCTGAGGCAACTGGAGGAGATGGAGGACGAGGACTGATGCCTGACCAGGCGACCGATTTCGCAGCCATCGTTCCTCACTTCCTTCCTTTTGATCCGGACCTCCCGGAAGGCGTCCTCGACGAACTGCCCGAGGCCGACTTCATCTCCGCCATGGTTGCGTGCTTTGCCTTGGCCGCACGCCGCCAGCTCCCCAAGATGAACGAGACTCAGCGGCACGACTTGTGCCGCGACCTGGCGGGCCGGCTGGAAACGAAGGCACAGATCTGGATGGTGGAGGCCTGCCTGCGAGCCGCCGAGACCGACGGCGCCGACTACCTCGTCGGAATCCCGGGCGACGTCATCGGCGAGGTCCAGCTCGAGGCACTGATAGTTCTCGGCAACGACTACCTGACCAAAGAGGAATGCGAAGCGCTGTACGCACCAGCCGCCGAGCAGGCCCAGAAGCTTCAGCCCCTCATCTCTGCAGCGCGCGAGCAGGCCGCCCGTGAGAAAGATGGATCGTGAGGGTTCTCGTGTGGCCTTGACGGTGCTGACCTGCGGTCTGGCCGGCCAGCACCCAAGGTGGCCGGCTTCGCCGAGCCACAAGGTATCGGGCTCACCACCATCCTCCTGGACCCGAAAGATACGCCCTACTGGCAGAGTTCCGGATCCACTGGCGGGCAGAGCGTGAGGGACATGTCAAAGGTTTTCTCGTAGGCCATCCAGCCGACGTGATAGCGAACCTTGATTCCTTCTACTGTGGCGGCCTTCTCAGGCGTTGCCAACTCGAACGCAACCTGCGCTGACTCCCCCGGCTTCATGGCGAACCCGTTCACCTTCTGCCTTGGCGGAAGTGTCATGTCTTCGGGGAAAGGAATCGGGTAGGCGCTGACGCCGCCGTCCGTCAGAATTTCGAAACGTGACTCGTCCCAGACGTACGGAGCCGTGAGTAGCCCAACCTTGTCAGGGTTCTCATCTATCTTCACGCCGTCCAGAACCATCGATCCGTCCGAGGGACCACGCAGCTCCAGCACACCCCAGAACACCCCAGCGTCTCCTTCGCGGACGGGGGCCAGGATCTCCGTGGAGCTCCCCCCGTCCAGCGGGCCACTGCGTAGCGGCACACCCGGAACGAGCCCGGCCAGCGCCCCGGCACTGACCGCGAGCACAACGAGCGCGGCCGAACCGCCGATCACCGCGGAGCGCAGCCGACGGGCGGGACGGCCGGGTAGCAGCCCCGCTTCTGTGTCGCCCTGCTCAGGGCTCGGGCCCTCCATCACACCTGCTTGAGCCGCGCGTTGTTCGCCTTCAGAACTTCGTCCGCCAGCCCAGGGGAGGACTGAGCGACAGCGCGCGAGAGGAGCATCGCCCCGACCATCTGGCTGAACAGGGCGATCGCCTGCTCTCGGGCCTGCTCGGCGGTGAGATCAGCATCAGACTCGAGCACCATCTCGGTGATGGCGGTGAAGAAGCCCTCGAGGCCGTGCTGGTACTCGGACTGCGCAGCAACGCCTTCGCGGCCGGCGTCGGTGACCAGGGCGGCTGAGGCGCAGCCGAATTCGGGGTGGTCGCGGTGCTCGGGGTCGAGGTACTGGTTGAACATGTGGTCCAGGGCGTCGCGGGCTGAGCCGGGGTGTTGTTCGCGGATGCCGGCCAAGGCGGTGAGGGAGCTGGTGAAGCCCTCGCGGATGACGGCCAGGGCGAGGTCGTCCTTGGAGTCGAAGTGGTTGTAGAAGCCGCCGTGGGTCATCTCGGCGGCCTTCATCAGGTCGGCGATGCCGATGCCGTTGACGCCGTGGGTCCGGAAGCCCCGGCCCGCGGCCTCGATGATCTTGTCGTGGTTGAGCTTCTTCTGCTCCTGCGTGAGGCGGGGCATGTGCGTCTCCTTCCCGGGCGGGCGTCTGACCAGGTCCAACGCCGCTTCAACCCTTGATGATACCCGTCATCATTCAGCACCGTCGCGCCCGAGCCCCGGCTTGACAGCGAACGATGACGGCCATCATTGTTTTATCGATGACGGGCGTCATCGAAGCCGGAAGAGGTCTGGGTATGGATGTGGGAACGATCGGGGCGGGCACGGTGGCGCAGGCCGTCGCGGGTCATCTCGTGGCGGCGGGGCACCGGGTGGTGCTGAGCAACAGTCGGGGGCCGGCGTCGCTCGAGGACGTGGTCGCTCGGTTGGGGCCGTTGGCCAGTGCAGGTACGGCGGCCGAGGCTGCGGCGGCTGACATGGTAATTCTGGCGGTCAGGTGGAGGGATGTGCCGGCGGCGCTGGAGGATCTGCCTGACTGGAACGGGCGCATCTTGGTGGACCCCACTAACCACATTGTGGGCCAAACACCGTCGGAATTGGCCGATCTCGGTGGGGAGAGCAGCAGCGAGATCGTTGCTCGGCACGCGCCTGGCGCACGGGTGGTGAAGGCGTTCAGCACCTTGTACGGGCAGTACATCGCAGCGGACCCGCGGCATGCCGAGGGGCGTCAGCTTCTCTTCTACGCAGGCGATGACGCCGAGGCGAAAACCATTTTCCAGAGGACGTTTGCGGGCGTCGGCTTTGCGCCGGTGGACGCGGGACCGCTCGGCGAAGGCGGACGGCTGATGCAGGTCGGAGGAGGCCTGTTGTCTGCCCTGCACGCCCTGAAACAAGACTGACCCCAGAGACTGCGAGAGGAGTGCTGAGTGAAGGCACTGGCCTACGAGAAGGCGCATCCGCTCGAAGCGTTTGCCCTGGAACTCAGGGAGGTGGACGAGCCCCAGCTGCGCGAGACCGATCTGCTGATTGAAGTTCGGGCCGTGGGCGTGAACCCGGGCGAGGCGTCGATCCGGCAGATGCGTAGCGCACCCCCGGGTGGGCGGGTCATCCTTGGTTGGGAGTTCGCCGGGGTGGTGGCCAAGGCAGGCAATGGCTTTGCCGTCGGCGACCGGGTGATGGGCACCGGAGACATAACTAGAGACGGTTGTTGGGCCGAACGCCTGGCGGTTGACTATCGAGTGGTCACCAGGATCCCGGATCGGCTCTCCTTCACCGACGCCGCATCCTTGCCGATCGGCGGCCTGACCGCCTGGGAAGCCCTGTTCCGCGATCGGAGCGAGCTGCCGCCCGGCGTGGAGAACGTGCTGGTCGTGGGCGGCGCCGGTGGCGTGGGCTCGCTGGGGACTCAACTGCTCAAGGCCAAGACATCCGCCCTGGTGATCAGCACCGCGTCGCGCCCGGAATCCCGCGAGTGGTGCACCGCCATGGGAGCTGACCTGGTGGTTGACCACAGCGCAGACGTGCCCGGGCAGCTGCGCACCGCCGGAGTCGAACGGATCGATCTGGTGCTCTCCACCAAAGGCACAGCCGCGAACATCAACTGGCTCGCGGACGTCCTCAAACCGTTCGGCCACCTGGCCACCACCGACCTGGCCGGCTCCACCGACATCGAACCACTGATTCAGAAGTCCATATCCGTGCACACGGAGATGGTTTTCAGCAGCATCATCGCCGACCACAACCTCCACCGCCAGGGCGAGGTCCTCGCCGAACTGGCGGAACATGCGCGGCCCATCGTGACAACGGAACTGCACGGCCTGTCGGTGGAATCCATGCAAGAAGCCCACCGACTGGCCGAAAGTGGCCGCACGATCGGCAAGACCGTCATCACCGTCTGACCGAACCACAGAACAGGAACAAGAACATGGGAAAGCTACTCGTCACCGGCGCCACGGGAAACCTCGGCCACCTGACCCTGGAACTCCTGCTCGAGCGCGTGCCCGCTGAGCAACTGGCTGGGCTCTCGCGCGCCCCCGAGCGAGCATCCGATCTGGCCGAGCGGGGTGTGGACATCCGCCAGGGTGACTACCTCGACTACGCCTCACTCGTGAGGGCTTTTGAAGGTGTGGACAAGCTGCTGCTCGTTTCGGCCCTGGCCTTCACGGACCGCAGCGCTCAGCACTTCAACGCCATTGCGGCCGCGAAGCAGGCCGGGGTCAAGCACGTGATCTACACGTCAATCCAACGCGACGAGGAACTCGGCATCGTTCAGGTGGGGGTCACCGAGTCCGACGTGTTCACCGAGCAGGCGCTGCGTGCGTCCGGTCTGACCTACACCATTCTCCGAAACCCGATGTACCTCGACCACCTGGAGCTCTACATCCCGCCCGGCACGTACGAGAAGGGCCTGCGCGTTCCCTCAGGCGAGGGCACGATGGCGCCCGCGCTGCTCCGCGACCTCGCAGCTGGCAACGTGGCCGTGCTCACCCAGGAGGGCCACGAGAACCAGACCTACACCCTGAACGGAAGCCAGGCGGCGTCGTTCCGCGAGATCGCGGCCGTGCTGAGCGAAATCCACGGCAAGCCGGTTCCCTACGAACCCGTCGAGCGGGAGGCCCACCTCCAAAGTTACCTTCAGAACGGCACCCCTCAGCCGGTCGCCGAGTTCCTGACGGCTTGGGTCGCGGGCGTCGGCCTGGGCGCGTTCAGCAAGAGCACCGACGACCTGGAGCGGCTCATCGGCTACCGTCCCACCGGCTACCGCGAGTTCCTGGAGAAGAACTACCCCGCGATCGTCCCTCCCGCTGAGGACAAAGCTGCGCTCAGCTAGTCATTCCCCCGCTCCCCCGTCGTCGCCCGCACCACCAGATGCGGCGCAATGACGACGGCCCGCTGCTCCACCTCACGGCCCTCGATCCGGTCGATCGCCCGCTCGATCGCCAGCGTCGTCATCGCGGTGGCGTCCTGGCCGATCGTGGTCAGGTTGATGTAGCCCAGGCGGGCCAGCCGGTCGTCGTCGAAGCCGACCACGCTCAGGTCTTCCGGCACGGCCAGGCCGGCGCCGCGCGCCACCTCCAGCAGGCCGGTGGCGCTGCGGTCGTTGAACATTGCGACGGCGGTGGGCGGTTCGTCGAGCAGGGCGCGGGCTGCCTCGGCGCCCTCCGCCTCGCTGACTCCGCCGGTGACAACCCGAATTTGAGACGCCAGTCCGTTGCGTTCCATGGCCTCCCGGTACCCCCGCCGGCGTTCCGCCGAGCCGGGATGGCGCCCGCCGTCCACGTGGGCGATCCGCTCGTGGCCGAGAGAGACCAGATGATCCACCGCCAGGTGCAGGCCCGCCCGGTCGTCGTTACGCACCACATCCACCGCGGATTCGCGGACCGGGCGGCCCAACACCACGACCGGGACCTGCGCGGCCAGCTCCGAAAGCTGTGCCGAGGCGCCCTGCAGGCTGAGCACGATGACGGCGTCGCAGCGTTCGGCCAGCAGGCCCCGAATCGCCTGAGCCTCGCTGCGGCTGGGGGTGATCGCGCTCAGCGTCAGCTCGTAACCGGCCCGTTCGGCGGCCTCGTACAGACCAGTGACCAGATCACCGTGAAAGGCGTGCCGCACGCTGAACACCACGCCCAGCAGCCGGGTGCGCCCACTACGCAGCAGCCGCGCCCGGCGGTCCGGCTGGTAGCCCAGATCGCTGGCGGCCTTGCGCACCCGCTCGCGCGTGGCCGGACTGGCTCCGGGTGCATCGCGCATCACGATCGACACCAGCGCGGTGGAGACCTCGGCCCGGGCCGCCACATCGGCCAGCGTGACTCGGGAGGCGCCGCTGCGCTGGGGCCGCATCGCAGAACCGTACCAATGCCTTACTGGACCGATTCGTACGCCTGGTGACCGACCCGTCCATTGTTCTTCTGGCTGTTGAAGGTGAACACCGTGAGCCCGAGCCCGACCGCAGACAGGACCACGGCCACGACGGCCGGGGACAGGTAACCGAAGCCGCCGGCGATGACCAGACCGCCGAGCCAGGCGCCGAGGCTGTTGGCCGTGTTCATCGCCGACTGGCTGAGCGCCGCACCCATCAGCAGGGCGCCGGGAGCGACCTGGATGAGCCGGGCCTGCAGAGCGGGAGCCAGGAACAGGCCGCAGGCGCTGACCAGGAAGACCCCGACGAACAGGCCCACCGGGTTCCGCGCGATCACCCAGAACACGGCCCCGGCCAGGAGCAGAGCGACGAAGCCGCCGGTCATGGAGCGCGGCAGGTCACGGTCGGCCGAGTATCCCCCCAGGACATTGCCCACGGTCATCCCCAGACCGGCCGTCGCCAGCACCCAGGGCACCGCTGACTCCGAGAGCCCGGCAACCGACGTGGTCATCGGGGCTGCGTAGGTGTAGATCGCCATGAACGCAGAGAACCCGATAGCCGCGGCGAGCGCCGTCAGCCAGACCTGACCGGAGCGCAGCGAACCCAGCTCGGCGCGTGGGGAGCCGATGACGGTGCTGGTCACCGGCGGCACGATCGCCAGCACAGCGAACAGCGTGAGGGCGAACGCGGCGGCCACCGCCAGGTAGGCAACCCGCCAGTCAGTGGCCTGGCCCAGGTAGGTGATGGCCGGGACACCGACCACGTTGGAGACCGTCAGCCCGGCGATGACCAGCGAGAACCCCTTGGCGTGGGCGCCCGGTCCGAGCAGCCGGGAGGCCAGCAGACCGGCCGCGCCGAAGTAGGCGCCGTGCGGGATACCGCCGATGAACCGGGCCAGCAACGCCCACTCGAAGCTGGGGGCCAGCGCGGAGGCCGCCGTACCCACCACGAACAGGCCCAGCAGCCCCAGAACCAGGGGCTTGCGCTGCACCCGGGCCGTGAGCGCGGCGATCGTGGGTGCGCCGGCCACCACGCCCAGGGCGTAGGCGCTGATCAGCCAGCCGGTCCGGGCAATGGCCGCTTCCCGGTCGGTGGCGTATTGCTCGGGCAGCAGGTCGCGGGCAATGTCGGGCAGCAGGCCCATGACCACGAACTCGGTCAGGCCCACCGCGAAACCGCCGAGCGCGAGGGCGAAAAGGGCGCCAAAACGACGCAGTGGAGTGAGCTGTTCCACTGTTCCTCCGGTGACGGGTGATGTGGGCCCGCCAGACGGGGGCGCTCTTCGACTATAACGTTCTAGGCCCTCGGCGACTAGAACGTTATAGGCGGCAGTCACCCGGTCGGCCTGTGGGAGGGACGCAGTAGCCTGGCTACCTCGCCTGATCCGGTTCGGCGACTCACGGAGGAGACCCGATGCCCGACGCCAGCACACCCCAGCCCGAGTACGGGTCGCCCGAGGCCGCCGCAGCCTCGCAGCCGCCTACCCGCCCGGGGCCCCACAAGCAGCTGCCGAAGTCGCACCGTTCCCTGATGTCCTTCGCCTCGGCCCACTCGGCGCTGTCGGCGTTCAGCTGGGCGTCGATCGGGGGCAGTTTCTCGGCCGCGTCACTCCTGAGCGCCACTTCCTTCGCCAGCGTCGGCAGCCTGGCCTCGGCCTTCTCGGTCGGCTCAGTGCTCTCGGTCGGTTCGGTCGGCTCGGTGCTGTCGATCGGCAGCGTCGGCGGCGCCGGCGAGGTGTACGGGCTGCCGGTGGCCGAGTGGGTCGCCCGCTCCATCTGATCGAAAAGCATTACTACCTATGGACGTTTGTGAGCCCAGATTGGGTGGGGGCGGCTGGTGCTGAACTACGACGTGGTCGGGGCGACCCAGCCGGCCGACCCCGAGTGGGCTTCGCGCCGCCAAGACGGCTACCGCGACTTCGAACGCACCGTGCGCCTCGGTGAGGGAGACGCTTACTGGGCAACGACGTCTTCAATTCTGCTTCGCTGGGGCGTGAAGACCCGCAGCGGCTTCACCGTCGATCCCCAGCCCACGACTGTCGTCGAGGCTGGCCAGAAGTACCAGCTCACAGCCCACCTCGGGCCGCTCCGAGTGCGGGAACCGGTGCAGATCGTGGCGGTGGCCGACGAGCCGGACCGGCGGGGATTTGCCTACGGCACCGCACACGGGCATCCCGTGAGCGGCGAAGAGGCCTTCGTTCTGCACCGCGAGGCCGACGGTTCGGTGCACCTGACACTGCGTTCGCTCACCCGGGCTCCCCAGGGGCTGTGGCGCCTGGCCTTCCCCGCTGCCCTCCTGCTCCAGCCCGCGTACCGGCGTCGGTATGCCCGGGCGCTCGTGGAGTGAGCTCTCGGCCCACGAGCCCAGTGAATGTCTAAAATGACCTTTAACTGACGGCTTCAGGAGGGTCCGCCATGCCCGGCATCAACGGCCTGCTGCTCGACCTGCAAGAACGTGGGGAAGTCGAGCTGATCGTGGACCGGGGGCTGAAGCGGCTGATCATGCGCCGCCAGCCGTTCGTGCGCATCCACAGCTGGGGGCTGAACGAGTTCCGCCCACCGGTCGCGATGGTAATGGACGCCCACGAGCTCGCCCGCTACCTCGACTACGTGTACGAACAGGGCCAGTATCTGTTCCCCGACGAGACCGGCGACCGGGGCGCCTACCTGCTCCTGCTCGCCCACCTGAAATCGGTGCTGACCGCAACCCCGCGCCCCCTGATGGTGCACATCCAGCTGCGCGGGCTGTACGTGAACTTCGGCAGAAAGTGGGAACTTTCCTCGTCGTCGGACAACGTCAAGGCGGTCCGGGCCGCCCGCGAGGGGCAGTGAAGCCCTACCGCTGTGGCCGTGACTGCCTGTGCTGGTAGAGGCTGCTGGCCAGCGGAGCGACGAACGCAGCCGAGATGCCGGCCATCATGAGCGCCCCCATGACCCCGACCGGCGCCATGTGTGTCTGATCCCCCGAACCCGCCCAGATGACCGCCTGGATCAGGAAGAAGATCACGCCGACCACACCGGGCACAGCGAGGACGCTTTCGATGATCCAGTCTGATCGCGCCCGCGGGCGGCCGTTCTCCATGGACGTGAGTATGCGACTTTCCGCCTCCGAACGGGGTCACAGCTTGGTCACCGCGCTCACCAGCCGGAAGCGCTGAGCCAGCACCAGAGTGTCGTCGTTCACCGTGAACCCGGGATCACCGAGCTCGGCCCGTACCTCGGCGCTGTGCCAGAACTCCTCATGCCCGGCCCGCCACTGCGCCACGCTCGCAAACCCCTCCCCCTCGTCCACCGCGTGCTGCAGGTCGACGTCGGCGAGCCGAACCACGCGCACCTCGGTCAGCTCGATCACCGCGACCGGCCGGCCCTGCGAGTCCACCACCGCCGACCGTCGCCCGACCTGCGGCAAGGGCTCGTTCTCCCGCTCGTAGAAGAGCACGAGGCCGGAGGTCGAGGTCTTCGCCCCGGAGAGGATCGCCGCCACCAGTTGGTCGCGCAGCGGCCCGGGGAACGCGAACTCCGAAAGAGGCAGACCGTCAACGTTCATACGCGCGAGAATACGACGACGGTCATCAGGGACGATGGGGGTTGCGAACTTGGGCGCATCGAAACAGGAATGACCGTGGGGATCCGGCCGGAGTGGCGCGAGCCCGTCTTGACCACAGAGTGATGGAGCGTTCGAGCAGTCATGAGGTCTCGGAACCTGACGCTGTTGTTGGTGCTGCCCTGCGTTGCGGGCCTGATCGGTTGCACAGGCGATCCGCAGACAGCGAAGGCGACCCGGCCATCTCGGGTGGAGTCATCGAGCGCCGACCCGTCACCGACTGGCGGTCGGATCGAAGTTGACCGGGAGCTGTCGTTCGTCCTTGACGTTGCCGAGGCCACGCCGGTGCAGTTCAAAGAACCGGCGGCCCGTGTGCGGCTGAAGGCTGATTCTGCCGATCGCATGCTTGCGCCCGGGGGTATCTCCGCCGAGAAGGATCTTCTCGTTGAGGAGAGCAGCCTCAGGTCTTTGGACGGGGCCGGCCACACGCTGAACACCTTCAGCAGGGTGGGCTTGTGGAGTCAGACCAAGGGCTTCGTTCCTGCGGCCAAGACCGGGCGGGAGGCCAGGGGCGTGTTGAAGGGCGCTGAACGGCAGTCGGACGGGATGAAGCGCGTTGGGGATCGCCTGGTCTGGATGGAGACCCCAAGCACGGATCTGATGTTCCAAGAATGGAGTCTGCGAACGGCCGAGACGGACGGATCGGGCGTACGCGAGTTGGCGCACAGCCAGCCCTTGAAGCCCCCGGCGCGCCCGCTCCCCGTGTTCGGGGGCACCGATCCGGTGGTCATCGGGGACTGGGTGTACTGGGCGGCGACCGTCGCTACCACCTTGACGCCCGATCCGGCAGCCGAGAAGGACTGGGAGTTCAATATTCTCCGGACCAAGCTGTCGGGCAGGTCCAAGGTGGAGACTGTGGCCAAGAACTCGGTGTTGCCTGCGGCCGCTGGTGGTGACCTGGTCTACGTTACGCGAACCCCAGGGGCATCCAAGGGCTACGAGATCCGCCGTAGGGCGGTGTCGGACGGTGGCACCGAAAAGACAATCGTTCGCGGCATCCCCTACGGGGAAACGGAAATCGTTGATCTGGTGGCCTCGGACTCCTACGTCGCCTGGGGCGTGAGCGCCCCCAAGGTCGGCGAAGCGGGGTGGTCGTCCAAGTCTGAGCCTGGGCAGATCTTCGTCTTGGATCTGGCCACCCATGAAGTGGGCACCGTCATCGCGGCCGACGAAGTGGCGGGCCAGAGGAACCTGTCGCTGACCAGGACGGGCGTGCTCTGGGGCAACGGGTCGGGCAACGGCGATCCCACGGAGTACTACCTCAACATGTCCACCCGAAAGCTCCACTCCATCGCGGAGCAACGGGGGTACAGCGTCGTCAAGGGTGACCCCGCACACGACACGATCATCTGGGCCAAGGGAACGAATAAGCAGACCCAACGCATGCTTTGGCACATGGCAGAGCTGAGCACACCCGAATAGACGGCAGACCCGGCCGGGGCCGGAACTTCAGTGTGAGGAGCACACTTCAGCTCCGGCCCCAGACAGGCGTCTTTAGGGAAGGTCGACCGGGCGCAGCACGCGGTCCACGACGTGGCCGATCTGCTTGTTGCCCTTGTTCACGTCGACCCCGATCACGCGGGCGTTCTTGTCGCTCTTGTCGGCGTCGATCAGGTGGAAGCCGACCTTGGGGTAGCGCAGGGACACGTTGAGCTTGACCGTGCCGCCCTGGGCGGTCTTCAGCACCGCGTCGTCGGACTTCAGCGCGGCCTTGGAGCTGAGGGTGGCGCCGGGCACGACGTGGTAGAGCAGAACCGTTTCGACAGTGTCGATTCCGAGGCCGGCCACGGCCTTGAAGGCGGCCTTCTCCGAGGGCAGCTTGTGCGCCTTGGTGATGTCCTTGACCAGGACCCTGAAGGCGTGGTCGTTGGGCAGGAACGCGGTCAGGGCGGTGTCGCCCTTGGTCAGCACGCCCACCGGGGACTTCGGCTTCTCCTTCAGCACGGCCAGCACGGCCGAGCGCAGGACGTCGAAGTCCTTGCTGTTGTGGTCGAACTTGCCCTTGTCGGCGAGAAGCACCGAGGCCAGGGCCTTCTCGCCCGGGGCGGCGGCCTTGCCGGTCGTGTCAGCGGATGCCGGGGAGGCCATGAGGGCAACCGAGGACACGCCGATGGTGGCCGTGACAGCGGTGGCAACCCCAAGAACGCGGCGACGCAGACGCATTTTTGTTCCTCCGAGTGATCGATGGACTGACGTTGCGGGCTGGGTTCGGTGCCCACCCCGCTTCGGATGGGTTTCGACCGAAAAAACTTTTGCGTCTGCCCGAGCCGCCCGCGATTGACACCTCCACCAGCGCGTCTGTACCTTTCAGTACAGGCCGAACCGATCGGTACAGACTCTCGAAAGGCAAGATCATGTCTCGTCCTCCCCTCCCGCCCTTCACCGAGGCCAGCGCCATCCAGAAGGCCCGCATCGCCGAAGACGCCTGGAACACCTGTGACCCCGAGCGCATCTCCCTCGCGTACAGCGAGGACAGCTGGTGGCGTAACCGTTCGACCTTCGCGCAGGGCCGCGCCGCCATCGTCGAGTTCCTCACCGGCAAGTGGGAGCGCGAACTCGACTACCGGCTGATCAAGGAGCTGTGGGCCTACACCGGCGACGTGATCGCGGTGCGCTTCGCGTACGAATACCACAACGCGGAAGGCCAGTGGTTCCGCGCCTACGGCAACGAGAACTGGCGCTTCGACCAGGACGGGCTGATGACCCACCGCCACGCGAGCATCAACGATGTGGCCATTGAGGAGTCCGAGCGCAAGTTCTTCTGGGACACTTCAGGCCCCCGTCCGGCGGATCACCCCGGCCTGAGCGAACTCGGACTGTAATGGCACGAACTGTTCTCGACCGCTCGGACGCGGTCCGGGCCCTGGCCGGCGTCTTCCGCAAGAGGGGCTTCGAAAGCGCCTCCCTGTCGGTGATCCAGCGGGAGGCCGGCCTGGGGCGCGGGAGCCTCTACCACTTCTTCCCCGACGGGAAGACGGACATGGCTCGGGCCGTCCTCGAGCAGGTGGGCGAATGGTTCGAAGAACAGATCTTCACGCCCCTGCGCACGGCCCATGACGTCCCGCAGGCGATCGAGGCGATGTCGCGGGAGGTGGCCGACTACTTCACCTCCCGCGAGAGCGTGTGCCTGTTCGCCGCGATGACGTTGGGGCAGGAACAGGACACCTTCGCCGAAGCAGTGCGGGCCTACTTCACCGACTGGGTCGACGCGCTCGCGCAGGCACTGCGGACCGGCGGGCTCCCCGCTCAGGAGGCGGCCGATCGTGCGCTCGACGCGGTCGCGGCAATCCAGGGCGGGCTGATCCTGGCCCGCGCGTACGGCGACAACGCAACGTTCCTCGGCATCGTCGCCCGCACCGAACAGCACCTGCTCAAGGCAAGTGAGCCAGGTCACAACGCCAAGTGAATCATTCGGCCAGGGGTAGGGCGTCAGGCGCTGTGTGAACCAGAGTGCGGGGTTGGGCGAGGTCGACGAGGAGCAACTGCTGCGGCGGATTGCTCGCGGCGACCGCCACGCCTTCGACGAGTTCTACCGGCGCACCGCGCCGTGGCTCGCCGTCCGCCTGCACCGACGCTGCGCCGATGACGACATCGTGGCCGAGGTCATGCAGGAGTCGTACCTGGCGGTGTGGCAGGCCGCAGCCAGCTACGTGGGCGCACCCGCCGGTAAAGGGGGCGCCGGCGGATGGCTGTGGACCATCGCTTCCCGCCGACTGATCGACGCCTTCCGCCGCCGGGCCCGGCAGCGGGAGGCAGTGATCGCTGAGCCCGTTCGGTCCGAGCCCGCGGCAGAGGACGAGGTCCTCGTGGGCATCCCGGACGCCGCGCTCACCGACGCGCTGGCCGGGCTGAGCCCCGAACTTCACACGGCGCTGAAACTGATGGTCCTGGACGGGCTGACCGCCAGGGAGACGGCGGGCCTGCTCGGGGTTCCGGAGGCAACGGTCAGGACGCGCGTGCGCCGGGCCCGACTGCACCTGCGGAGGGCGCTGTCATGACCACTCACGTGTCCGCAACCATGCTGACCCGTTACGCCTCGGGTGAGGACCTGCCCAGCGAGGCGCTCTGGGTGCTGGAGGCGCACCTGGACAGTTGCCCGGCCTGCCGGGAGCAGGTGGGGCAGGTAACGACCGATCCCAGGGTGACCGAACTCGTCCAATCAGTAAGAACGGCCCTGGAGCCTCGCCTCGGTCCCGGCCACGGCCGGTGGTGGGGGCTGAGGCATCGGTTCCGCCGCCAGATGGCCCGGTGGGCCGCCCCGGCAGCGATGCCCTGGCTGCTGTGTGTGCTGGCCATCCCCCTGGCCGCGATGCTGTTGGACCTCAACGCGAGCACTGACCAAACGCCACTGCTCCTCCTAGTGGCGCCAATCGTCCCTGCTTTGGGGGTGGCGGCCTCATGGAACCGGTTCACCGACCGGGCGCACGCGCTGGTCTCGGTCACCGCCCAGGCCGGGCTGAGCCTGGTGTTACGCCGCACGCTTGCCGCGCTGATCGTCATCCTGCCTCCGCTGACACTGGCCGGACTTCTGGTCGGTGCTTCACCGGCGCTCTGGCTGTTGCCCGGCCTGGCCATGACCACGGCCGCGCTCACGCTCGGCGCGGTGATCGGAGTGGGCCGGGCAACCGCGGCCCTGGTCGGACTGTGGACTCTGGCGGTGATCCTGCCGGTGCTCGCCCAGGGCTCCACGCCGGTGCCGCTCGAGCCCGCGGCAGCCCCGTTCTGGGCTGCCGTCGCGCTGGTGTCAGCAGCGGCGCTGACCCGGCTGCGGGACGGATACCAGCAGGACCCACGTCATTTCTGAGTCGCGACGCACGTTGGAGGAACTGGTGGTCCAGGGCGTATCCCAGCAGGACATGGAACCGATCAGCTACGCCTGGCCGGTCTGGGCCGAGAACCTGACCGTCCGGGCCGGACGCAAGGTCGCAGTTTCCGGCGTGGATCTGGCCCTGACCAACGGCGTCTACGGCATTCTCGGGCCCAACGGAGCGGGAAAGACAACGCTGCTGCGTGCTCTCGCCACTGCGCAGCGACCGACCGGTGGGCGCCTCGAACTGGTGGGCCAGGCGGTGCACGACGGGGGCGACCTGCGAGCGGTCCGCCGTTCGCTGGGATACCTGCCGCAGAACTTCGGGTACTACCGCAGCTACACCGTGCGCGAGTTCGTGGAGTACCTGGCCTGGCTGAAAGGCGTCTCCACCAGTGATGTTCCGGCCGCCAGTCAACGCGCGATCGACCTGGTCGGCCTGTCCGAGCAGGCCGACGCCCGCCTGCGCACACTGTCCGGCGGAATGGTGCGCCGGGCCGGGCTGGCTCAGGCCCTGGTCGGTGACCCGCCGATCCTGCTCCTAGACGAGCCCACCACCGGGCTGGACCCGCAGACCCGGCAGAAGATCCGCGAGCTGCTCTGGGGTCTGGCTGAATCCACCTGCGTAGTCATGGCGACCCATCTGATCGAGGACGTGGCCACCGATTCGGCGGAGGTCCTCATCATGAACACCGGGCGATTCGCGTTCCGGGGCGGCATCGCACAGGTGCGGGAAGCCGGGAGCAGCCTCGAGCACGGCCTGGCCGTCCTGCTGGAGCGGGTGATCCAGTGATCGCCCGGATCCTCTGGCGCGAGGTGCGCCGCACCATGATTCTGCCGTTCGGCGTGGGCTTCCTCGTGATGGCCAACTTCCTCGCCCAAGACCCGATGTCCGGAAGCTGGCCCGGCCTGGTGATGCCGGTCCTTTCCGGCCACCAGAACAACCTTTTCCTGCTCTGGCCGCTGGCCCTGGCGATCGGCACCGCGATCGGCGGGCGGGACAGAGCCGCGGGAGTGAGCGAACTACTCAGCACCACAACCCGCCATTGGACCCGGATCGTGCCGCGGGCAGCCCTGCTCACCCTCGGCCTGGCTGCGGCCTACCTCGTGGCACCGGCCGACCAACTGATCGCTGCGGCCCAGACAGACACGTACTGGCCAAAAGGCTGGGCCTGGTCACTGCTGGCCGGGGCGCTCGCCATCGCCGCAGCCGCACTGCTCGG
Source organism: Kineosporia rhizophila (assembly GCF_021277265.1). Classification (GTDB taxonomy): domain Bacteria; phylum Actinomycetota; class Actinomycetes; order Actinomycetales; family Kineosporiaceae; genus Kineosporia; species Kineosporia rhizophila. The sequence continues at coordinate 77,317 of NZ_JAJSOH010000014.1, read as the reverse complement.
ACTGGCCCTGGGCCGGTCGCTGCCCTCTCGCCTGCTGGTACCGGTGGTCGGGGTGGTAGCCATGGCCACGATCGGGCTCGGACTGTTCCTGGCCGAGTACCACCCGTCCCGAGCCTGGCTCCTCTTCCCCTCGTACCTGGGACCGGACGCAGGCCAGTTCGCCACCACCGCCGCCCGCACGAACGCCGGTCAAGCCACCTGGTTCCTGGCCCTCGGCATCGCCGGCCTGCTGCTCTGCTCGGTCACGAAGTGGGACCGGCGGCGGACTCTCAGCGTCACCGGCGCCGTCCTCATCACTGGCCTCACCGCCGCCCTGCTGCTGTTCCCGTCGCCGAATCAGGCGCAGATACAGGACGCCAGCGCAACGAAGCTGGTCTGCGCCGAAGGACTGCCCCGGGTCTGCGTCGCCCGCCCCTACGCCAAATCCCTGCCCGAGCTGGCCGCTCCGGCCCGGGCCGCGTTGCGAGCGCTGGCTCAACTACCCAACGCGCCCACAGCCGTCCTTCAAGACTCTCGCGATCCCCGCACAAGCGAACGTCAGCCGCCGGAAACCGTTCTCGTAGACCTGGTCCTAGACCGCGACGGCCACCTGGTAACTGGCGGAACCAGCCTGAAAGAAAGCATTCTCGACGGTGCCGGCGCGATGTGGTGCGCCGAAGCTGACGACTCGCGCACCCTGGACCAGGAGTACGCAGCCCGCACGATCGCCGCCTCCTGGCTGCTCAACCGCGAGCAACCGCTCGACACCGGCTTTCCCGAGGTGCAGAAGCTGACCGAGACGGCCTGGACCGCGCTGCGCAGCCAGCCCACCGCCGTACAACGCGAGCGGATCGCAGCCCTACGTACAAACCGGCTGGAGTGCCGGGACGATGGCTACGCCATCCTCCTCGGCACTCCACCGGCGAGCTGAGAACTGCTACTGCTTCTTCGCCACCACAGTGAACTTCGCCGCCGGCCCAGCGTGCTCAGCCGGCAGGTACGTCACCTGGCGCTTGTAGGTCTCCAGGTGCCCCCACTTGCCGTGGATCGTGTACTGCTTGCCGGTGGGCTTGAACGAGAACAGCTGGTTCTTCTTCTGGCTGTCGCACAGCGCCAGGTTCATCGTGCCGTTCTGCTTCTGCTGGATGCAGTAGGCGTCGATCTCGTGGCTGTCGTTCAGGCTCATGATCTGGTACTTCTTGCCCACCTTGGTCAGCCCCATCCAGGTGCCCTCGGTGGACAGCCCGTTCGAGGCGGTGGGCTTGGAGCGCTTCAGCGAGATCGTGCCGCCCTTGTTCACGGTGAGGATCCGGTCCTTGCCCTTGTACTTCGGGGCCTTGATCAGCACCGGGTCGTCGGTGTTCGGCGCGGCCACCGCGGCCGACACGCTCTGAACAGCAGGCTTGTCGTCGGCAGCGGCAACGCCGGTGCTCAGCCACAGCCCTGCAGCAACGGCGGGCACGCCGGCGACGGCGGTCGCGACCTTGGTACGGCGGGAGAGACGGGCGCTGAACATTGCTTCCTCCAGGGGGGTGCAGCGAAGGGACTGGCTCTTGCTTCCAACCACTTCGATGCACCGGCCCCAGGAAAAGTTCGGAAGAATCTCAGGGCAGCCCAAGCTGGGGTCTCGGTGTAGCACGGCGTGGTCCGCGCGCCGATACCGAACCTGGGGCAGCAGTCCGAGACCGGGCTGTTCTCCACCGTGCGCTGCCCGCGGTGGGCACTGACGTGCCTTCGGCTTACCTGCTTTCGCAGCAACCGGCGCGATCCGCGATCCGAGCGTGACTCACTGTGGTTGAAGCCCCCAAACGGCCAGTCCGAACAGCACGAGTTCCACTACGGTGACGCCCAGGCCGACGATCAGAGCGCTTCGCTTCATCGCGGGATTGTCCCGAAACATAGTCAAACTGAGAATGACGGCGGTGAGGATGCCTCCCAGAGGCACCACAAGTCCAACGAGAACGATGGCAACGAGGGCCAACGTCTCATTCCGTGATCGCACAGCCATGTTCATCGATCTCCTTAGCGGCAGTCGGCCGTTCGCGCCAGAGTGCCATCACCGTTCGGGTGAACCAGCATGCACTGACTTGTCTTCAGCGGAATCTGCTTGAGGATCAGGTGAACCTGAAACCGGTCGTACAGATCGAATCCACGTTCATGCCCCGCAGGCTGACTGCATTTCTTCACGCTGATGCTGTAGCCGACGGACTGCCCAAGATCGCACTCGTGCCAGCCTGTCTTGTTCTTGTACTTCTTGATCCAGGCGTACTGACCGCTGTACCAGAAGACGCCCTCATGCTTTTCCGTCCAGGCGATGCCACCAAGATTGGATTTGGAGCTCTGTGACCATTGGCGACTCTTGAGCGTACCCTCAGCCGCCGCCCGCATGACCGATTCACTCTGCCCCTTGGCTTGAGCCGCAGTGACTGCCTCGGGTTCCGAGACTTCGGTGATCATCTTTGCCTGACAGACAGCGTCATCCATATTTTTGGGTAGCGTTCGCAGACAGTCTTCGTCGGTTAAAAGTGTCGACCTCAGTCGAGGCTTCCAAGCCTTGGAACGAAGACGAAGGCGAGTCTCCCGTTGAGCCAGCAGACGCCGGCAGCGCTGCAAACGGGATCACCATCAGTGACAGCACGGCTGCGATTCTGGTTCTTGCCACGTGCCTTACCCCTTGTCGGATTGGCCTGCAACTACAGGCCATTCGTAGTGCTAAGCGCTTGACGCTCAATGAGAGCGCATGCATACAGCCGGGCGATCGAAACGGGGGTGCGTATAGAACCTTGCTGTCGCGAATTCGCCCCGGCCGTAATTCATGCAAGCGGGTTGAAACCTAGCAGGTCGCACATATGGCGACAAGCCAACTCGACACATAGCCCATTGACCTTGTGGCGAGTGTCTCAAATAGTTTAGTTGCGTTGGGAAACTGATATGTGTATCTAACGAATCGGTGCATCTATAGGCGCTTGCCTATGCGCGCAGGCAAGGCACCCCCGCACGTGCCGCAATCACAATTCAGACCTACGTGGGGCACCTGCGCGACCTGCTCGAACCCGAACGCCTGCCGGGCCAGCCCTGGCAGATCCTGCGCACCGAACCCCAGGGCTACCGCCTCACCCTCGACGACACTGACCCCGGCGTTTTACCGCTTCGACGACATCAGCCGTTGGGGCCTGTCCTTGTTGCCCGAGGGCGAGCACGAAGCCGCCGAAACCCGTCTGGCCCAGGCCCTCGCACTGTGGCGAGGCGAAGAGGCGTTCGCCGACGTCCCCGACATTGCCTGCGTCCGCGAGCGCGCCCACGAACTGCACCAACAATGGACGTCGGTGAGCAAGGCCCGCTTGCGGGCGCAGCTGCGCGACGGGCGGGCTCACGAAGTGGTGGGCAATCTCCAGCCCCTGCTGTCCCGCCACCCCCTGGACGAGGAACTCGCCGAGCTGGGCGTGAGCGCGCTGCACCAGGCCGGCCACACCGCCCAAGCTCTGCAGTTGTACGACGCCACGGCCCGACGACTGCGCGACGAACTCGGCGTAGACCCCGGCCCCGCGCTCTGGGAAGCGCACCGAAAGGTGCTGGCCGACCCCACCCCTACCGCCGTCTCCCACCCGCCGAGGGCAGACCCAGCCACCCCGGCGGCGACCTCACCGACCGCCGCACCCACAAACGTACGTTATTGGAGACCGGCCGCCTTGGTCAGCGGCGCGCTCGCCTTGACCGCCGTGTGCGGCGTTGCTCTTGCCCTGGTCCTCCCCGGCGACCCCAACCGCACGCTGGCCATCAATGCCGCCCGGCAGCCAGCCGACGACGGGTTCCGCGAGCTCGACTTGGACCTACGCGCCGGCTTCGCTCATGACCTGGACCTCCCCGCCGTGCAGCAGACCGAAATGGGCATAGGTATGCCCACCGACTCCCCCGACTACGCCCGCCCCGACCTTTACCGCACACGGACCGGCCCAGACTTCGTCGGCGGCTGGGACCCCACGCAAACCGAGCGCTACAACCGGGTCGAAGAGGTCGGCTGGGACGCCGATCCCGAGGCGTGCCGAGAACTGGCGCCGGGGGCAGGCGGCAATGTGAAGGTGGCGGAAATGCGCGCGGGGACACGGATCTGCGTGCAGACCAGTGAGGGGCGTTGGGCGATGCTCGTGATTACGCAGTTGCCGCCGGGCAGGCAGGGGACGATGCGGGCGCATGCCTTCGTGGAAGACCACGCGAAGTGACACGGTGCTCAACCGCTGGAGCTGTGACGACGACCCGGCCAAAAGCGGAATTCCGATGACAGGACGCCTCTAAATTCATCCTAGACAAGAATTTTCACGTAGAAGGCCAATCGTGCCACCTACACCGTCTACAGAACCGCACCGTCGGACTTCAGCAGAGTTTGATGGTGTCCGTATTCGTTGTTCGCTCTTGCCTTACTGCCGGGTCACGCCCAAGTTGGACAACGCTCAGTTGCCAAGTGGACAGGGGGCCTCACATGGTGACCGATGGCAGAACGCGTTTTATGACGCCCGCAGCACTGGACGTTCCCGCCCGATACCGGATCGGGCCGTGGACGGTGGGCAGGCTGATCGCGTCGGGCCAGTACGGCACGGTCTATGCGGCCTACCGCGAGCACGCCGATCTCACCGTCTCCACGCCGACCGGCACCCGCTCGGCAGGTCCTGACCGGGTTGCGCTCAAGTTCACCCGCTCACTCAGCGAGCAGGGGCGCCGCGGTCTCCATCTGTGCATGGACCGCGACCGGGCGATCCGGGACCGGGGCGAGATCCCCTGGTCGATCGGGATCTACGACGTGCTGGACATCCGCGACGAGCACATGCCACGGCTGGACGGGGCCGCAGCTGTCGTCATGGAACTGGCCGAGTGCAACCTCGACGAACTCATGGGCATCCCGGGAATCAACGTCGAGCGCCTGCTCGTCGACACCTACCGCGCCGTCGCGGGGATGCACGAGTTTGTCGAGGGTGAGGGCTCGATCTTTCACGGAGACCTCAAACCCAGCAACGTCCTGGTCCTGGAGAACGGCTCGGTCCGCATCGGAGACCTCGACCTCATCCAGACCACCGAGGACACCCATCTGGAAACCTTCGGTGGGCACCCCGGGACCCTCGACTATCTCCCTCCAGAAACACTCGACGACGAGCCGTTGATCCGTGCCACCCACGACATCTGGGCCCTGGGGGTCATCACCCACAAGCTTCTCTCCGGAGGCAGGCACCCGTTCCCGGTAGAGACCGGTGAGCGCGCCAAGGCCCTGCGGGAGTATGCCGATGGCCAGCGGGCGCTCGAGCTGGACGAGAACCTGGCCCGCTTCCCGCAGGTCTGGAGTGACGTCGTACGGGACTGCCTCGACCCGGACCGACAACGACGAGGTCTGGTCACGGCGCAGGAGCTCGTCCGGCGCGTAGAGGCGGCGAGCCGGGGCAGCAGACAACCGCCGGCCCCGATGCCCAGACGTCCGACCACACCCCCTCCGCCTGGGGCTGGCTTGGCCGTAGAGCCCGAGCGCATCAGCCCCAGACCGGTGCCGCGGTCCCTCGGCTACCTGACCGTTGTCGTCGGCTGTCTTCTGAGCCTTCTGATCGGTGGTGGCGCCGGCGCTACAACCTTCCGACTGGCCCGTCCCGACGTGCCGAAAATGGCGGTGGACAAGGCTGCCTACGGCCGCGTCCAGAGCAATTCTGGTTTTGGCGGACGGGATCTGTGCAGCAAGTTCCGCACGGTGGGCGCTTTCCAGTTCAAGAGCTGCGTGCATCACAGCGAGGGCAGCTACTACGGCGGGATGGTGATCCACTCGGCCTCGGACTCAACCCAGCGGGTCGAGGCCGCCTGGGGTGACTACGTGACGTCGAACGCCGGTGAGCGTCCGAAACTTGATTCGCAGTGGAAGCAGGAACTGATCCTCGGCCCCGGGGACACGGTCACGGTCCTGACCACGCCAAAGGTCATGCGCGACCTACGATGCGTCGGCACCAGCGGATTCCTGCAGTCGATGCCCGACAGAGTAGCTCGCTCACCATTGCTGACCTTCACCTCGACCCCCTGCACCCATCCCACCGGCTGGGATGTCGCGACCAACGACGATGCACCGCCGAAGGGAATAGGCACCGTGATCCCGGGTGGCTTCACCGCTCGCGACTGCGGCAATGACTGGGTCACCGGACAGCCGGGAACGGGCCTGCAGTTCCGCCCCTGTCTCTACCACCGGACCGACAACCCCAATCTGTGGAACGCGGGAGTCCTGGTACGCAATGTGGGCGCCCGACAGTCCCCGGCGTCCGCTGTCCACTTCAAGCTGCTCGCGGTCCGTTCCGGCCAGTCGCAGCACACCACCATTGCCGATCAGGCGCTGCAAATACCCCCGTTGGGACCTACGAATCCGTACTCGATCGCTGCTCCGTACCAGCGCTGGCCCTCGCAGGAAGACGGCATCTGCCTGGCCCTGCACGTCTGGGATCCCAGTACTCCGGACGCTGACCGGTCGCCGGCCAGCGCGCCGTTCAGGTCGATGGACGGCTCAGCATGCCCGCTATAGGTGCACCTTCCAATGCCCACTGTTCCTCACCGGTTCACTGCGCATGATCCTCGTACCAACCCGTACAGAGCACGCGCCGCCCGCTACCCCAGCTGTAGTCCATACAGGCCCGCATCTCGTAGCCGATATTGGGCATCTCGTTGGACTTCCAACCGACGAATGGGCCGCACTGGAACCAGCTGGAGGCCCGAGGGGAACGCCGATCGACCCAGGCCCGATCACCGCCGACATACCTCCAACTGCGCCAGTCCCATCGCCCCCGGTAATACCCTCTCGTGATACTGGAGTGACTTTCGTCGAAGACGCGCCCGCTCTGCAGGGTGACGGTTCGGTTGTCGCGGCTCGCGTCCCGGGCCGCCCAGTAGGAGTCGAAGCCGTTGGCGGAGCTACCACAACGCGTGGTTGCTGCTTGTGCCGTCACAGCAGTCGAACCCGTCGAGGCGGCAGCAATCATGAGTACTGCGGCGATCCTGGCCATGCTCTGCTTCTTCACTGCTCCCCCTAGTTTTTGTGAAAACCAATGCCATGCATAATTTTCCCTACTCCGTCGGAGTACAACCCATGACCTCTGAGGGTCCGGCGACTCGCGCCCAGTGAGGGAGTTTCATGATGGTCGTTGTTCTGAAGGTCGCCGACGTTCCGAAGACGTGGCGGTCCGAGTGGAAGCTTCTGCCGGGCGACCGTCTCACTTTTGGACGCCCCACGCCGGACTCACCGGTCGACATCCCGGTCAGCAATCGTCACGACGTCTCGAGAGACCTCGGGATCATCTCGACCGCTGGGGACCACTGGACGATCAGCAATCACACCGACCGCTGGGTCAGCGTTGTCTCCGTAGACGAGGGCGGCGCGTTCGCCCGCATCCCGCCGGGGCGTCTGGACGCACCCGTGCCATTCGAAATCTCGCGGCTCATGTGGCCTTGCAAGGGCGGTGAGATCGTGCTTTTCGAGGCATTTTCGATGGACGCCGGCTTTCGCGACCAGGTCACGCGGAACCCCTCGAACACTGTGGCCTTCAACTGGAGCAAGGAGTCCAAGCACTTCCTCGTGCTCACGGCGCTGTGCGAACCGCAGCTGCGCAACGAGGACTGCGTCGAGGTGCCGGGCATCGACGCTCTGGTGGCGCGACTTCAGGGCTCGGTCCGCTACAGCGACGCGACCGTGAGCTCGGTGAACGCCCAGATCGAGTACCTGGCGGTCAAGTGCGGCAAGGACCCCAACGCCGGCGAGCGGGTCAAGTTCGACGGCCAGAAGCGGCTCAAGATCGTCAAGTACGCAATGCGATTCGGCGTTGTGCAGTGGGATGACCTGCGCCTGCTCGACGCTTGACCGCCTACCTCAGACCTCTTGTTAACCGATCGGTGGCCGACTCCGTCACCTTGAAGTCACGGCACCAACCGATCAACGAGAGGGCTACAGTGAAACTCGGAATGCAAGGCTTGGCAGGGCGTTTCCCACGCATGCGGGGTATTTCCGCAGTGCTCCTGGCCGTGGCTCTGGCCGGAGGGCTGGGGGTGTCGAGTTCAGCTCAGGCTGCGCCGGCCCGGGTCGCCGCCGGCTACTCGGCAAGCTGCCACAGACAACCGACAACAACCTGGCGTGGCGTGCGCATGTTCCTGATCTCGCCGGACTTCTATCTTCATGAAGGCCAGGCCTGCCAGATCGGCAAGGCTTCTTTGCGCATGCAGCGAGACGGGAACCTGGTCATCTACGACGAGAACAACCGGCCGCGCTGGGCTTCCAAGACCAAGGTACCCTGGCTTGCGCGAAGCAATCACCTGCGTTTCCAGCCTGACGGTAATCTCGTGGTGTACGCCTTCCACTACGGCGCGGGAGCCATCTACCACCAGCCGTTGTGGGCCTCGAACACGCGGCAACGCCCGAACCCGGGCTTCCGCCTGGCCGTTCAGGCTGACGGTAACGTCGTCATCTACGACCGCAACTGGCGCGTGAAATGGGCGGCGGGCACGCACCACTGAGGTGCCCTCAGCTCAGGGCTCGCACGAACGGCGCACCCTCCCGTCGGAGGGTGCGCCGTTCGCAGTTGGTGCTTGAGGTCATGACTTCTTCGCCACGACGGTGAACTTCGCCGCCGACCCGGCGTGCTCAGTTGGCAGGTACGACACTGCACGCTTGCAGAGCGCACGAAGCCGCCGAAGCCTGGTGAGCGAGACGCAGCCGCTGCTGAACAGACCGAGCTGGCCAGCTGCAGATTAACTACTTAACCCGGGCCGGAGCCTTCATCTTCATGCGCCCACAATCTCCGGACAGGAGCTTCGCCAGCTTGCGCTTCTCGCCGGTGTCGACACTCAGGCCCCACCGGTACTTGATCGCCACCCACTGCCGGGCGTACGTGCACTGGTTCTTGTCCGGCATCCACTCGGCGGGATCCTGGTCGACCTTCTCTTGGTTGACGCTGCGAGTGACCGGCTTGAGCGTCCAGCCGTAGCCCAGGTCGTTGGCGTAGCTGAGACGCTTGGCCTTCTTCCACTTCGAGGCGCCGGACTTCCAGGCCTCGCTGAGGGCCACCACGTGGTCGATTTCCAGCTTCCGGGCATCGGTCCAGGTGCGGCCGTCGTACGGGGACGTCCAGCGCCCGGTCAGCACCGCGCACTGGCTGGCGGAGTAGAAGGTGACCTTGACCTTGGAGTCGCGCTGCAACACCTCGGACCGGGTGTTCTGACAGTCGTCGTTCACGTCGAGCCAGTCCTCGCCGAACTTGTCCCGCTTGTAGCCGCCCCGGTGCACGGCCCGCACCTTGAGCTTGCCCAGCAACGCCTTGCCGGTGGTCGTGCGAGCGGCCGCGCTGGTCACTTCCGGAGACTTGCTGCTGGCCTGGCTGGCCTGGGCCGAACTCATGCCGATCGTCGAGGACGCGAGGACGGCCGCCAGTGCGAGGACGAGGGAAGCGGGACGACGCACGTGAGGGCCTTTCAGACGCTGGGTGGCACCGAGCGGTGCACGCCTCATGATGGCTGAGCCGAGCCTGCGCCGGAAGCGGTCCGGACACATCGCTACTGGCCCGGCGGACATCCGTCTCGTCGGGGGTGGGCCGCCGGTACGTCTCAGGGGTGAGTCAGGCCCTGGCACTACGGCGAGGCGAAGAGGCCCAAGATCAGAACGAGATCCCGCCTGAGATGTCACGGGCCTGAACCACATGACCTGAGACAGTGCCGTCCACTGTGTTCGTGACGCTGTCCTGGGAAACACGCAGTGGGGCTGTATTCTGCCACCAAGAGTGCAGCGCCGCTGCAAAAGACGGATCCTGCGCGGCCCAGGTGTTCAGGTGGTCGACGAGCGACGGAAGTTCCGCACCTTCGGGCAGAGCCACCTCGGTGCTTGCCCCGTCTTCTGCGGCAGGTCGTTTACCTCGAATGAGCTGCCCCAGCGCCTGCCAGGCTTGCCTACCGGCTTCTCCGAGGGCTCCATTGGCCAATCCCTGCAGCAGTGGCAAAGCCTGCTCCGGGTTCAGGACCTCCAGCATGCGCCCACCTCCTGGCCAGTAGCCTCCTGCGTCCAGGCTGAGGTTACCTCGACGCTCGCCAGGGCCGAAGGGTTGCTGAACAGTCATCTGCGGCAGTTACCTGGGAATCTCAAGCAAGCACCAGCTCGCTGCATCGTGATGGACCTTTCCCCGGACCGGCCGTTAACCTTGTCCCGGCACTCGCCTACTGACGCGCCCGGGGGTTCATCGTGGAAAACGTGTGGCGGCCAGACCCAGATGCCTCATTCTCCCGCCGACTGGGAATCGCTCCGACCGATCCGGGTAGCGGCCGAGGACCAGGCGAAACAGGCAGCGGTGGTGAAGGCGGTTGCCCGGATCTCTGGGAACTGGACAACGGCGATGTGGTGGTCATCGGTCGCGATCTGACCGACCACTACGCTGCGCGTCTGCCGGACGGCGTGAGTGTAGGCGCGGGCGAGCGGCTGGTCGTGATTCCCAGGGGGATGGCCAGGGCAGCGAAGGCGGACATCCCGGATGCTTGATCTGTCCAAAATAACTGCGGGCGAAAGACTTCTGGGAGACGCCTACTGGTCCGACTTCGACGATCATTTCTGGCGTATCGGCACTGAGGGCTTCTGGAAGCTTGAGCGCCTACAGCATTTTCAGGAGCCTGGCGACGACAGCTGGGTTGCGTTCTCCCGCGGGAACTGGCAGGAGGCCATGGCCCTGCTCGACCAGCGGCGTGAAGCGCTGACTCAGCACTACAGCAAGATGCGCGCCCACGGTTTCGAGACCTGGCGTATTCGCGTCGTACAGGAACCGCTGAGCGACTACATGCGCTGGGAGCTGCAACTGCTGCGTCTGCGCCATGAACTGGGCGGTCACACCAGGGTCATCGATGCAGGCGACCTTGCCGAGTACGAGACGGGCCAGGTGCTTCCCGAGTTGGTCACCTTGGGTGACGACGTGATGTACGAACTGCTCTACAACGACGACGGCCTTCAGGAGGGCGGGATCCGCTACTCCCAGCCGGACCAGGTCGCATCGGCGCGTGATCTCATCCAGGAGCTTTACAGCATGGGCGAAGACATTGCGCAGTACGCGGCCCGTCACCCAGCCCTGGCGGCCCGTCGGCAGCCCTGATGACGCGTCCGCCCGATCAGCCCCATCATGGGGAAAGTGCTGCACACCTCTCCGGCTCGGCCCACGACGTGGTGCAGGCCCGCAATGTTCATGGCGGCATCCATTTCCACGCAGAGCGAGAATCACAGCGAACGGTCCCTCGGCAGCTGCCGGGTGACGTCGCTGGATTCGTCAACCGCACGAGCGAAGTACGTGTGCTGGACGCGGTCCTACGGCAAGAGCTCAGCAGTTCGTCCACCAGCGGGCTCTATGTGATCACGGGCACCGCAGGGGTCGGAAAAACTTCCTTGGCTTTGCACTGGGCTCACAGCGTTCGCAGTCATTTTCCCGACGGCCAGCTCTACGTGAACCTGCGCGGGTACGACCCGGGCCAGCCGGTCACCGCAGAACAGGCGCTCGAGAATTTCCTGAGAGCGCTATCTGTTCCTCCTGCCAGCATTCCGGTCCATCTCGAAGATCGCGCGGCTCTGTTCCGCACAACGCTGGCAGAACGGCGTGTACTGATCGTCCTGGACAACGCGGCTACTGTCGGGCAGGTACGCCCTCTACTACCGGGCAATACTCAGTGCCTGGTCCTGGTCACCAGCCGCCATCGATTCTCGGGCCTGGTTGCCCGCGACGGGGCGCAACGGCTGGCTCTGGACGTCCTCGCAGAACACGATGCCGTCCGTCTTCTCCGGGTCGTCACCTCGGGGTACCGAACGCCCGACAGCGAGCAGGCTCTGGCCGAGTTGGCCGGCCTGTGTGCCCGCCTGCCATTGGCTCTACGGATCGCCGCCGAGCGGGCAGCCAGCCGGCCCATGATGCCTTTGGACGAGCTGATCGCCGACCTGCGTGACGACTCGGGCCTCTGGGACGCACTGACCGCCGAATCGGACGAGGAATCCGACGCCGTACGCACGGTCTTCGCATGGTCCTATCGGGGCCTTTCCGAGGCAGCGGCAAGACTCTTCCGCCTGTTGGGTCTGCACCCGGGACCGGACTTCTCCGCAGCGGCTGCATCCGCACTCGCAGCGATCAGTCTGTCGCAGGCCCGGCAACTTCTCGACGTTCTCACCGGATCCCACGTCCTTGAGCAACCGACCCACGGTCGGTTCCAGTTCCACGATCTCCTGCGTATCTACGCAGCTCAGCAGGCCATTCACTACGAGGACGAGGAGGCCAGGGATGACGCTGTGGCGCGAGTGCTGAACTATTACCAGTTCACCTTGGCGCACGTCGTCACGGTTCTCGCCCCGTTCGACCGGCCGGTCGTCCTGCCAGAGCCTCCGGCCGATCTGGTCCGCGAAACACCGGCAGACCGCGACGCGGCGACGCAGTGGTTCGAGCGGGAGAAGACCAACCTGGTCGCCGTCGTGCGCGCAGCAGCAGCCAGCGGCCACCACGACGTGGCCTGGCGTACCGCAGCACTGCTGCGCAGCGTCTATGTGACCCGAAATCCTTTCCAGGACTGGATTGCTACCGCAACCATCGGCCTGACCTCGGCCGTGACCCTGCAGGACCGGAACGCCCAGGCTGAGATGCACGACAGCCTGGGCAAGGCGTATCTGCAATCGCATCGGCTGGAAAAGGCGGAACTGCACCACCGTCAGGCGCTCGACCTGCGCCGCCAGATCGGCGACTCCTACGGTGAGGGGGTCGCAGCCAACGCCCTGGGGCTGCTGGCATGGCGCCGCCGCAGCCTTTCCGAGGCAAGCAGGTGGTTCGACGACGCGCGAGAAATTTTCCGAGGTCTGAACGATCGTCGGCGCGAGTCTCTGCAGTTGGCAAATCTAGGGATGGCGCTGCAGGACCGAGGCGACCTGGAAGCGGCGGCCGAGCACCTTACCGAAGCGGTGCGGATCAGCCGCGAAGTGCAAGACCGCCCCTACGAGGGCAATGCACTGTTTTTCCTGGCCATGACGCAGCGGGAACTCGGTCAGACGGAAACAGCTCTGGGCACCGTTCAGCAGGCTCTCGACATCGCCCACGAGGACGGACTCGTCGCCTGGGGAGCCTTCTGGCAGCTCGAAATGGCCCGCATTCAAGTCGCACTCGGCGATCCCGGGCAGGCCTTGGTGGTGGCCCAGCAGTCAGCGGTCATACAGCGGCAGATCGGTGACCGCACCCGAGAGGCAGCAGCGTACGTCTGCGCCGGGGAGGCGTACTCCGCCCTGGAGCGGCCACAGGATGCCAGCAAGTTTCTCCGTATGGCGATCGCCCTCTATCGCGAGAGCCAGGACCGATGGGCCTTGGCCGGCGCCCTCGTTCACCTCGCCCGCGAGCGGGTTGCTGACGGGCAACAGGTGGAAGCCCGTACGCACATCAATGATGCCGTGGAACTGCTGGACAATTTCCATGATCCGCGCGCCCTGAACCTGCGCGCGGAAGCGCATGCTCTCATCCGATGATCGATAACCCGCTCAGCACAAGAGTGATCGACGTGACTGAACTGACCGAGCTGGTAAGCGCCCACAACGACCGAATGCAGCACATCGACGCCCGAACAGCGTCTGGGCAGAAGCCGTCGCAGCAGCACACGCTCTACGTGCAGGATGAGTCTGGCAATCACGCGGTTGGGACATACAAACAGCTCCACTTCGGGGCCGACTCCTACGAAGCCATCTGGGGTGCCCTACATCGCTACATCCTCGACGTGCGCGTTGCCGGGCCAGCTCCGGCCAGGGTGTTCGGCGAAGTTGTCGAGCAACTCCTGAGTGACATCCAGCCGATCCCAAGCTCAGATCACGACGTGGCTCTCCTGCTTACGTGGCCCAGCCGGGACATCATGTGCGCCGCGCCGCTGCTGCGGCTCGGATTCGCTCCCGTGACCTCCCTGGTCATGCGGACAGCGCTTGCGGGCCGGCGAGACGACCAGGCGACCCGGCACCGGGTGCGACCCGCTGGCCTGGACGACGTGGACTGGCTGACCGACCGGGCCGAGCGCTTGCATCAGTTCGAGGTACAGCTGGGAGCTCTGCCTGACCGAGCGAATCTGCGCACTCATCTACTGGCTGAGCTGACCCTAGTACTGGGCAGCGAGACAGACTTCGTCTTGGTCGCGGAAAGCGCCAGCCGGCCGGTTGGCTTCATACATGGGCAGTTGCCGCACAATGCCTGGATCGAGAGCCAGACATCCGTAGGACCGTCGGGGTACCTCTCGCGGCTTTACGTCGACCCTGAGGCCCGAGGCCAGTCGGTGGGGCGCAGTTTGATCGCGGCGGCACATGACGTACTGAACAAGAACGCCATCCGGGCCGCAATGCTGCACCACACCGTGCACAATCCACTAGCCGGGCCACTGTGGGCGGAGGCGGGCTATCGCCCGATGCTGACCACCTGGAGACGAACACCGCAGTGAGGTTTCCGGCCAACATGCGGGCAGACGGCAAGGATCTCGTTCGGAGCCTGATCAATCATGTTGTGGCCACCAGGCGGGGCCTCTGAACCGTCCCGGGCAGTCGCTCCGCCCGAGACACCGCTTCTCCCAGGCGTTCGGCCATCTCCGCAGCCTGGGCAACCGTCATCTCGAACGTGCCGCCCAACGTGATCCGAGGCGGGCTGACGCGGATACCGATGGGCTCGGTGAGCAGGTCAAAGTCGACTCGCTGGGCGATGCGCACGCTCACCGTCTCCCCAGTGACAGCAACGATGCCGACGATGCGCTCGTGATCGATCGCTTCCTCGTCCACCACAGATGTCGTCACCCACGGATGATCTTCCGGATGCTGCACCTCGCGCATGCTCATACCCCCGTGCTTTCGTGTTCGTCGGACTTAGGACGGAGTCGGTGCCCTGAATCGGCTGGGCACCGACTCCGCCCATTGCGGCCGGCTGTTCCCCGTCTGAAACCATCCGACCTTCCAGCCGCCCACCGCGCGGGCGGGAGGGATTCGCAGCGCGGTGGGCGGGTCTGGAAACCGGCGTTTGGACGCCGGACTCACCGAGGTGAGTGGCTCCAGCATCAGTGGCTGGTTCCGTCCAGAACAACTCGGCAATCCGTCTGGGGCCGACTGCCGTGGACACGAAGTCCTACTCGAAATGTCCTCCCCTATGCGCCATTACAATGGGTGTATGACCCAAAGGGCGAGCGCTGCTACCCAGCGCAGATCAGTGGGACGGCAGCTGAAGGCTGCAAGGGAGCTTCACTACGCTGACCGCCGCAACAAAGAGATGCCTGTCGCCGACGCAGCCGCCGCCCTGCGCGTCAATCCCCGTACGATCCGCCGTCTGGAGAACGGCGAAGTCAAACCGAACTACACCCTCGTAGAGAGCGCTTGCCGCCTGTACGGCATCCCACCCGAGTCCGCAGCGCGCATCCTCGAGATGGTCGACCAGGCCGATGAGGACGAGTGGCACGAGAAGTACCGCCAAGACATCGCTCCCTGGCTGGTGCAGCTCCTCGACCTAGAGGCCGTCGCCGACCGGATCCACATCGTCGAATCACTTGTCCCGGGGGTCTGCCAGACGCCGGCGTACGCCGCTGCCCTGGCCTCCAAGAACCCCAAGCACGTGGACGATCCGGACTACGCGCGCAGGGTCGCCGAGATCCGCGGGCGTCGAGCGCAGAACGTGTTCGGTCGCCGGACGAACGAGGTGTTCATCATCCTCGACGAGGCCGCACTACTGCGTCAGATCGGCGGGGCAAAGACCATGGCCGAGCAGGTCGCTCATCTGCGCGCCATCGACAGTCACCCCAACGTCAGGATCCGGGTGCTGCCGTTCGACGAAGGAGCCACTGCCGCCCATAAGGGAAGTTTCACGATTCTGGAGTTCGACAACGTGAAAGAGCCAGACCTCGCCTACGTCGAGACGTATCTTGCCGGGCAGTACTCAGTGAAACCGACCGTCCTCGACGAGCTGAGGGGCCGATATGCGAGTCTGATGGCTCAGGCGATCGACCTCAAGGAGTACGAGCGATGAGCACCGACGGCATCACCTGGCTCAAGGCCACCAAGTCCGCTGACTCCGGCAACTGCGTCGAGCTGGGCGTCGAAGCTGGCCAGGCCAGCGTGGTCTACCTGCGCGACAGCAAGAACAAGCAGGGCCCGGTCCTGGCCCTGGGCCGTTCCGGCCTGGCCGCCTTCGTCCAGGGCGCCAAGCTGGGCGAGTACGACGACTTGGGCCGCTGAGGTCCAGCGACTAGCCCCCGGGAGGGTCTCCTACCCGGGGGCCAACGACGCCCTCCAGCGAACGCACACCTTGCCATCCACTATTGTCCATCTTGTTGCAGGGACGTGGGCCCATTTGATCAGGACGCCGATTTCCACTCGTCCAGGGCCGCACGGAAAGCATCGATGTGCGGGCCCTCTATACTCGATAGCCGTTCCTGAGCGGCCAACGCCCGCTCCAGCAGGGCGATTGCGTCACCCAAACGCCCTGCCGGCCGTTAAGAGCTGGCCAGATCCGCCTGGGTGTTCAACGCGTGCAGGTGCTCAAGTCCCAGCAACCGCTCCCGATCAGCCACCCGCGCTCCAGCCCGGAGAGTGCTTCGTCTATATGCCCACCTGCCCGTCTGAGCCGGCCACATTGGCCGGCCCGATCTGACTGTGCGGGGGCAGCGTCCGCATCTGCGGGCAACTCACCTAGACCGAGAACAGCGAGCAAACGTGCCCCCAGGACCGATCGGCCGGGAATCAGGTCCGATGACGCGACTCGCTCAAACTCTGCCCCTCGGACCTCAAATCGATTTCTAGTCCGACTGGTCCATGCTGAGGCTGACGCCAACTGAGAATACGACGCTCGTACAGATACCAAGAAGCTGCGGCCACGGGAACAGCGGCTAGCGTGGCCGCGATGCGCTCCCAACCAACAAACCCTTCGCCTCCTGGAGCCAGGCCAAGCAAGGGGGCATGCCACAGATAGAGACCATATGAAATAGTGCCGAACCACATCAGTACCGGGTTGGTCAAGACCCAAATATGTTGACCGTAGACAATCAACACAAGCGAAAGAAGCGCGATTGGTACCGCAAGAATAAAGCTCCCCCCATACGGAGGGAGGTCAAACAGATGCGTGACCGCTAGCGGCGCTACTATCATCACGGCTAGAGCAATCCAAGCAATGGTGTTACGCGCGCCTCGATGAGAGGCCCGGATGTCATATCCAGTTCGATTCAGGCGTAACGCAAGCCAGCAGCCCAGCAATAGGAGCCCTGCGTTTGAGTCAAACGTATCGTGGGCCCACTTCGGAGAAATAATGAAAGCCGCGAGGAGACGCCACGCTAACGCAACGACCGTTGCCAGCAATACTATTCGTTCGCGCGCGAGAGGCGACCGCTGCCGACTGGCAAGACCCATTAATGCAACGGGCCAAACGAGGTAGAACTGCTCCTCGACGGCCAAGGACCAAGTCTGATATAAGACAGTATCGAAGTCCATGAAAAAGACGGCGTAATTCATACAGTAGGTCACAGCGACCAACAAGCCGGTCGAGACTCCAGTAAGAGCAGGATCGTCAACTACCCAATACAAGAATGGCACAAGAGCTACGACAAGAAGTAGCGCTGGCACTAACCGCAAAGTACGACGCAGATAAAACTGTCGGAAATCGATCGAACCCCGAGATAGATCCCTGATCAACAACGTCGTGATCAGGTAGCCAGACAACACGAAAAACACTGTAACGCCTGTTCCTCCGAGCTCCCCTGCCAAGGTTCCACTGGCGTGACAAGCGAGCACCATCAGAACGGCCATTCCCCGAAGCCCATCTAGATGGCGGATCCGACGAGAACCTTGTTGTCTCTGCTCTAACGACATGCAGAGAATCATGCAGGTCGGGATAGTGCTTTGTACTGCACTGCCCTCAGCATCAACGAATCGTTCCAGCCGCACCTCGGGCAATCGGTGGAATAATCACGAGTAACACACGTGAGCGTTGGCCAGTTTCTCAACGCTGCAGTTCGCGAACCAGGTCATAGACGTCCCGCAATCTATCGCCATAGGATGTTTCGCGGTACTGCTCGAGCACAAGGGCATTCCGCGTTGCCAGTTGCTGAACCAACTTCTTGTCCTCGCTCAGCTGTCTTAGCTTTCCCGCCATCAAGGACCAATCACCGGATCCGGATACTTGCCAATCATCTTTTGGAAGCAGCGACCCGGATTCCACCGTGGTCAGGACCGCGCAGTTTGAACTCATGGCCTCCGCTACAACCCTGGCGCTGCCCTCAGCCCTTGATGGAAACAGAAAGACGTCAGCATCCCGCATCCTGCGCGAAAGCTCGCTCCGCGGTCTAACGCCTAGCACCTGAACGTTACCCATCTTCTCTAGGCCTCCGACGACGGAGGCGAGCTGCACGTCAACCAGTCCGACAAGCTCAAAAAGAATTTCTGAGGACGAGGCCTTAATAATTTTCTCTAGATCATGCAAACCTTTTCGCTCATTCAAAGTACCCGCAAATAGCACACGGAGCTTTGCTCCTGCCGAGCTTCCGCGCGCAAGCTCCTTGGGTGTGACGAAATTGTCTTCGGGTAACGTGTAGACGACCGATACTCGTTCAGTGCTCTCACCCACCCTTGCAAAGGTGTCACGCACGAAATGACTGTTGACTACAACATGGTCAGCAAGATCAATGTCTCCCATGACTTGCTCCCAGAACGGGCCGAGTTGATCCTTGGCTGCGACCTCGGTCATACCATTTCCACGCGCCAAGGAACTAAGCACCTGTGGATGGGCAATCGAGTGGTCGCAGAGCAAGAACATTCCTTTCGAACGAGCGACCTCCAGAGCAGCCTTGCCGCTGTAACCGGCCCGGTAGTGGAACACATCACAAGGCCGACCATGAGCGCGAAGCACTCCCACTAGGCGTCGTTGATAGGCGCGAAGCACATTAGCCGAGATACTTTCGTAGGCCGGCCGGAGCCAAGGTCGCCTCATGGCTTGGCCCGCCAACTGATTAAAAACATCAGGTACGGAGCTTGTGCTGACCAACTGATCGGGCAAACTTGCCCCCCTCCCGGCCAGCCGTTGGAGGCGTGCTGCCGGCAGCTTGGCAACGTTTCCCCAGAGAGGACCCTTCGGATAAGCTCCGGTAACGAAGATTCGTAAAGCGTTTGACTCAAACGCCGCTTCAGCAGCCTGCCTTAGGTGAAAGTGCCCAAGCCCATTAGAAATAATGATCATTTTTCTCCTCCCCTTCCGCCCTAGCGGCGGATATACCTATTACGACTATGGCCATGGCTGCAAGCATGCGGGAAGTAGAACCAAAAGGTGAGAAAAAGACGTTCCACGAGGTCAAGCCGGCGAGCAGGACGCAAAGAGGCATAGAGCCCCTCCTCGAACGCACCACGGTCTGCAAATTCCTGGCCAAATGTTTCATGATGCCTAGCCAAAAGACGAGTCCTGCTAAGCCAAACATGACCCACGCACCGAAGATATACGAATGTGTGGGGAGGTCAACGCCCGGATGCGGACTCCGCAGGGCCAGGGATCGGTATCCGAGATCCAGCATCGAATCACGCGCCGACTGCGACAGATCATCAGTTAGCTCGGGCTTATAGCCATAGCCAATTAGCGGATCGTGAATCAAAGCAGCTGATGTGTAGAACACCTCGGGTCGTCCCCCGGCTAGAACACCAAGGTCCCCCTCTGACTGGGTGTTGTACTTCCATTGCATTTCTATCCCCAGTTGACCCGAGTTGGCCAAGTGCGCGTACACCATATAGCCGCTAACAGCGACGATGAGGAGTGCCGGGGTAAGGACGGTCTTGGCATAGGCCCTCAGGGTCACCGATTCGGCCCCGTACATAAGTACAACCAAGGCGGCGGCTATACAGATGCCCCCGGTGCTTCGCGCGTTCAAAATCATACTGATGAAGCCGACGCCAGCTAGTGCCAAAGACGCCATCCACATGCGAGAGGCTTTCCAGCAAAGTGTGGCAACCAGCAACATGGCGGGCAGGGCGAACGCGAACTTCCAGGGGTCACCAAGCATATACGCATTTGGCTGGACGACAAAGGACAAAGGAACTGAACAGATAAACCCATAGACCAACTGACGAGCTTTACGCTCATCGTCTCGAAGTAAGATCACCAATCCTGAAACATTGATCAGGAAAAAGGCGTAAAGCAGAAATCCCTTTGCCGCAGGTAGAAGCTCAGGTGACCTGAATAGCTGAACGACAATGATTGCGTAAAGAATCATTGGCGACCACTTCGGAATGTACTTTACGAAGGCAGCTCTTCGCGTTCCTCGTCCGTCCTTGCGCCTGCGAATCATTTCATTTATTATGATGCCACTTAAAATCAACTCCACTACATAGACCTCCCCCAACACATCGAAGTGCAGAAAAGCAATTAGCCCCAAGAGGAAGGGCAACCTCGATTCCCTGGACCTATCCGCGCTTGGGGGTTTCCTTACCGAGGGGTCGGTCGCCAAGTCCGTCATGCCGGCAGCCTTCCCAGAAATTTCTCGGTTAAGATACTCATCGAACGAATCGGATGCGCAAGCCGCCGACGCGCCTCCAGCATTATGGGGGAAGGGCCTGACCGGAGATTTCCTGTTAGGTACTGGTCACGCATACGTGCTAACTCGCGCTGCGCCTTGGCTCGCGTCGACGAGTCGGACGTTATCGTGCCGCCATACACCCGAAATTCGCCCCAGGTACGGTTAAGGACATGCATAGAAGCCCCAGACATGCCTGCGGCTAAGACAAACTCTCCATCCCACGAAACCTTATTCGACACATTGAAGCCACCCGCCTGCTCAAATACTCGCTGGCGAAAAAAGGTGGCCTGTTGAACGGTAACTGCTTTTCCTGAGACGTACGCCCAAGGATCGAAAGCATCAGAGTAGACGCGGCGCATCACGTGACCCCATGCGTCGATCTGGACGCCGTGGCCCATAACCATGTCCACTGATGGATGACTCTTGAGATACCCCACGGCCTCCGAAAAGGCACCAGGAATCACTCTGTCGTCAGCGTTCAGATAGTAGCTATATGGGCACCGTAGCTTGGAAAAACCTTTGTTGAGTCCATCGCTAGGACCATCATCTGGCTCCAGCAGGACTTCGATTCGGCGATCGTCAGCGATGAACGGCATTTCATACAACGCTCGCGAACCGTCAGCGGAACCTGGATCCACAATTTGCAGCCGCCAGTCCGTAAACGATTGTGCCAGTATACTTTCCACCGCATCCCGCAGGAAGCGTCCCTGGTTCCAGTTGAGCATGACAATGCCCAAAGTGGGTACGTGGGTGGGATCGCTCTTAGGAAGCATTGCTTCTCCCGCTCTCAAGTACGACGACCTCGAGCCAGGCCTCGCAAGTCGGCAACAATGTATGAGATTTATTCGCTTACTCAGCAAGATGACCGTGTTCCTCAATCGGTACGTTCCTCAGCGTGTCTGCGGTCAACTGACGCCGATTGGCGGAGATTTTCAAGATCTATAGAGCATGGACTTCGGATCCCGCGAACAAGCAGCACCAGTTGCGTGACCAACTGGGGGAAACTGATTGTCAGCATAAGGAGGCACCCCCCCATGCTGGTGTCGAGGTCGATCCACAGGAGGCCGCAAGCAATGGCCAAGAGGCTGAGCGGGATCTGCATCCAAGAAAGGTCTATCCATCCTCTTGCTTGATTAAGAATCCTGAGCACGTCGCCCAAGCAAAAGACCGCTCCAGCCACAAACATCACCATAAGTTCGTCTTTTAGTCCCGAATATTCCGAGCCTAGAAGGAGCACAAGCCAAGGACTTGCGAGGTACACCAGGCCCACGAGGCAGACGATAAGGAAACAAGAACCAGCGACCGCCTGACCGTAGGTTCTCTTCAATCGGTCGGCAGATGCGCGAGCTACGATAGGGCCGGCGAGCGAGGCTATTGTGCTGGTCAGAACTACGAAAGCAACGGGAAAGCGTGAGAGTGCGCCCACTTCGGCCAAAGCATTTGTTAGCCCCTGCAAGCTAAGAATGAATACAATAACTTGCCCTTGAAAAATGGCAAAGAGGTTAACCGGCAAGAGTTTGGTGTAGCCCATCATTGCCATCTTCTTGTACCTGGCCGTTACCGCAGCCCGAAAATTGACTAGGTTACTTGCTGTCTTGCGCTGCATCCGGAGAGTTATAAATGTAACCGCAGAATTTACGGCGACCGGGATGACCGCATATTTCAACGGAATGAGAAAAAGCGATCCTGCACCAAGAAGCCGAAGCCCAGAAGCCACTAGAGATATGTATTGCAACCGACTTCTTTGGTATTCTAAGGCAAGAAGATCGTTGAAAACGGTTGTACTCGTCATAGTTGCGCACGTAAGAAGCGCCAGACAGGTTAACGCCGTGATATTCCAGATGCTGGCGTCGTTTCGCAAGAGCAGGAAGCCTAAAATTGGCACTGCCCCACAAGCTACACGGAAGAAGAGCTTCCTTCTCAGCGACAGCACCGAAACGATGAATGATGAAAAGGTCGGATCCTCGCGCAGTTGGGCGCCGTTGGACAGGAGCACGGCACCAAAGCCCGAGCTCCCTAAAACTGTAATTGCTGACGTGACTGCGACTACGATTGTGTAGTAGGAGTATTCTTCCTTAGTCAATTGGTTGACCACTATTAGGCCCACAATGAGGGCTACAACCTGAGCTAAAGCTTGCGTCCCAAAAAAGCGAGCTAACGTTCCCCCTTTTCGGAGGTTCACTGTCCTGCGTTTCGAGGCAACATGCTCATATTTTCGACTTGCGCTCATAGTTGCCAAGCCACCAAGGCTGATGTCACCAGACTCTCCTGCTGCCCTTTCAGTTCCTTTGCTACGCCCTCAACCACGAGGCCGTCCGCAGCTGAGAAGAAGTTATTCATTCTTGGCGCACCCGATGCAGTTCAGACTGCCCACGCTCGACCTGTCCGGGATGGGATTGGCGATCGCAGCCCTATAGACATCAATCGCTCGGCGGGCACTTGCCTCCCAGCTAAAATGCGTATCCGCTAATTGAACTGCGTTCTGGGACATAGTCGCGCGGTTCGCAGGAGCCAATGCGGCCAAGATACCTGAGGCAACGTCTTCAACGTTCCTCTGCGGGACGACAATTCCAGCATTCCATTCGTGTACCTGGTCGGCGATAGCCACGTCAGGAGTGATAACAACTGGGAGTCCGTGGGCCAGGGCTTCAGCCACACTGATACCAAAATTTTCGTTTTCTGAAGGCAAGACGTAAACGTCTGCTTCGCTGAACGCTGCCGTTTTCTCCTCACCCTGAACGAATCCGGCCAAGGTGATGCATGCTTGGTCCTGAGGAGACAGTCGGTCGAGAGCATCTGTCACCAGCGACATAT
Organism: Kineosporia rhizophila; assembly: GCF_021277265.1. Lineage (GTDB taxonomy): Bacteria > Actinomycetota > Actinomycetes > Actinomycetales > Kineosporiaceae > Kineosporia > Kineosporia rhizophila. Next base: position 53,974 of record NZ_JAJSOH010000014.1, on the reverse strand, counting down.
CACCGGTGCCAGCAATTGTGAGACGTACATTCGGATGTTCTGCCCGGACGAGTGGGACGGCCGACACCACTAGATCCACACGCTTTTTTGGCGCGATTCGGGCCAAGAACAGGACGTTATTGCTGTTCCTGAAGTTTCGCTCTGCCGTCTCATTTTCCTGGCCAGCACCTGAGACGGTGGAGCCCAGGGGCATGAGCCAAGAATTCAGCCTAAACTTTTCGAGAAGCCCCTCGGCATGCTCTTTCTCAGAGCGGGTCGCGAAGATCAGGCCAGCGGCCTGCTGCAACACATACTTGCCCACGATACGGTTATAAAGTGCTTTTCTTTTCTGTGACTGCGCTTCTTGATATGGCTCGAAGACTCCATGCGGCTGGATCAGGTAGGGTTTTCCGAATCCCTTAGCAAGCAACGCTGCCACTGCCGTGTGGAACAAATAGAAGCCGTGAATATGGACAACATCCGCTCTGCGGATCTTCCTGAATAATGTGGGGATCATCCCGAACGATGTCTTAAGAGCACGTGGGGCGTGAACGCGGGTTAGTGTTAGATCGAGCCCCTCAAGGTCCCCAAGCTGTTCGATGCGCAAATTGCCCTTTCCGTGCGCATCGCCCGCGACTACTACATCGTCAACGCCGAGCTTTCTCAGCTCTCGCGATAGGGCGACGATTCCAGTTGCCGGCCCACCATCAAGTGCAGAAACCGACGCTGCTACTCGAAGAATATTGAGGGTCACTTGGGCTCCAAAGAGGCACTTTGCGCGGTTCCTGCCTTTTGGGCTAGGTCGACAATGGCTACCCGATGCCGCTCGCGTCGGGCCTCACCACGCTTTACCGAGATCATCCAAAAGTAGAAGGCATGCGCAATGGCATAGTTGAAGCCCGCTGCTCCGTCCAGAAATCCTCGTCGGATGATGTAGGAGTAGACGAAGAAGGCCAAGGGCTTGAACGGAGCATCCCGATAGCGTCTGGCTCTGCTCGATCGCAGTCGCTGGATCTGCCCCGCCAGGTCTGGATGTTCTTGTAAATACGCCTCCCAATCTGAGTAACGATTGTGGCGCGCAACCCAAGTCGCAAACGGATCGGGATCGTCGTGAACCAGTTTCCCGTCGAGATGCCCTATTTTTCCCTCGACCGTGGGTTGATAGTGACCTTCTTGCTCTCCCATGCCTGGAGCACCAAGATCACCTAGAGCCGGGAAGACAGTTCGGGTTCGATGAACAAGAGCACGTTTGACGACTTGGTGACCGTGCCGTAGAGGCTTACCCAAAAAGTGATATTCGAGATCAAGGTCGAAAGCACCGTATTGATCTAAGGTGCCGTCTTCTACTGACCGCCGAATGGCATCAACCAGATCACGACTGGGTCGCTCGTCTCCGTCAAGAAAGAGGACCCAGTCGTGCCTCAGATCAAGTTCCTGCAGGCACCACTGCTTTTTCTTCGGGTACCCCCCGTCCCAGCGATAGTTCACGACTTGCGCGCCCGACGACCTAGCCAGTGCTTGAGTTTGGTCAGGACTCTCGGAGTCGACCACAATGACCTGTTCAAAGGCATCGACGGAGGCGACACACTCCACAATCGAAGCCTCTTCATTCTTAGTCGGAATGACGACTGAGACAGGTATCTTGAAGTCAGACCGCATCTGAAGGCCTCCTCGGGTGCGAGCGATGGTGCTACGAGAGTCCGGGGCCAAGCCATGCGAGCTGCACGGGCCGGGCATCGCCGACGTCGTCGTCAGGGGTACAGACCGACTTTGCATCGTCACAATCGGTGCGGACGAGACTACCGCACGTGCTTGCCGCCCACTGACGGTTCGATGCTGCAGGAACAATCCTCACCTGGTGCCAGCGCTTTCAGGGCCAACCGGCGGACTCGTCCATCCGACGAACGTGCGAAGGGCACTGTCTGGACTGGGTGTCGACATACAGCGAGCCCGGGCCAGCGTGCCGCCATAGCAACCTGGTGCTGCTGGTCATGTGGTGTCAGCAAGTGGCGGCAGGCGGGGTAGAGAAACGCTTGTTTTGAATTTTCCGTGCGCGAGATCGATGAGTGTTGCCTCGTAGGCGGAGACCTGCCGGTCGATCGTGAGGCCCGCCAGATGGGCGTCGAGGGCTTCCTTGTCTACAACCATGGATTGGGCGCGTCGGAGAGCACGGGCCAGGTCGCGGGCATCGTTCCGCCGAAAGTGGATCCCAGCCGGCCCAACGGCCTCCGTGAGCCCCGTCTCGTCGGGAACCAGGGTCACGCACCCGCAAGCTGCGGCTTCAAGCCCGACCAGCCCAAAAGGTTCCCGCCAGCGACTAGGAACTGCTGCGACGTGATGGTCTCGGAGCTGCTCCGCTATTTCTGCTGGCTTGAGGGTGCCAGTGAAATGAACGGGCACGCCAAGTCGTTCGGCTTGCTCTTCCAGAGAGCGCCGTTCGGGACCATCGCCGATCAAGGTAAGTTTGGCGTCAGGATTCATGTCGTTCTGAATCATGGCGAATGCACTAATGAGAAGGTCGAATCCTTTATCTCGCACCATTCGACCGACTGCCACGACCCCTTGGCGGCGCTCACGGGAATCAGAAAAGAAGACCTGCTCGTCGAACCCGTTAAGAATTACCGTACTTTGCCATGCGAAGTCTTCGGCGATGATACGACTGACTGCCACGGTCGGGAACATGGACGCAACGCTTCTCTTGACGATTAGTTTAGGGTTGCGCGATCTCCTACCGTACCCAAGCCACGTGTGATGAGCAATGAGCGTTGGACGCAAGAACAAGAGTCCCGACCAGAGATACCGGGTGGCAATACCGTTGTGAAGGATTACGTCAGCCCATCTGGCCAACTGCATCATGCGGCGAGGATTTGGATCCCGCACGATTTGGAACGGGTGGACGCACTCGTCGCCGGCCGTCGGCGTGACAACAGCGACGAGATGCCCACGTTTAGTCAGTCCGGTTGCCAGTTGTTGCCCAACGGCTTCGATGCCGCCTACCGTCGGAGCGAAGGCATGGCTAACAATGAGGACCTTTAACGGATTGCTTGTGTTTGCCATTTCAGGCTGACTTCGCGGTGTTGAGGAACTCGTCATTCATTCGCCCTTATAAGCAGCAGAAAGGTGGTCTCACACAGGTTGCACGACAAGCCAAAGTCCTTCACCGCTCCGCTGTTCGTCCATAGCGAGGGCGGCGAGACCAGCTTCGAGGTTTGGCGCCATGTCCGGCGTCCTCGGTAGCTCACGCAGCAGGGTCATTTCGCGCCCAGCAAAACGTTCGTTCATAATTTTCGAAGCATCAGGTATATACATGTCGTGGCATTCAATAATCCAAGTTGCATGCGGACTACTAGCGATGACTTCTTCGGTCACCAAATCAAGTTCCGCGCCTTCGATGTCAACAATGACAATTGTGCCTTCAGGCAATTCCGTCAAATCTTGAGGCTTACACTTGGCACGCACTGCTACTCGGTCTGATACCTGATTTGCTGCGGCCATAGCGACGGTGTGAGCCCGGGCATTTTCTGAGATATCGAACCCGACTACCCTGGCTTGAGGACATAGTCTGGCTAGGCCGGTGGTATACCAGCCATCAGCGCAGCCGACATCAATGATGTTTGATGGCTTGGACGCGGCAACGGTCTCGACTACCTGCGAAAGTTCAAGTTCGTAGGTGCCGAGCAATCGGGCGGAGTAGTCGAAGCCCCACGCTTTTTGGCGGAGCAATGTCATTCCTTTGAAGGGGCCAGATTGCACCCTGAAGGATCCACCCAGTTCAGCAATGACTTGATCGTCGATCGCAGCCCTTCGAGCAGCGGTTTGTTCACGTGCAACCAAGAATCGACGATGAGTCGGACGTAGGTGGGCCACCGTCATAACCACATTTAGCGCGGATTCCGGCAGGTGCTTTTCCGCGAGACGTCGCGCTTGAGCCGTGAGGGTCATGAGTTCCAGCCATTCCAATCTTTCCGCTTCTACGATTTTGGCGCAGGTCCAGACTTGGTTGCCACTACCGAGCAACTCGAGATCATTTTGGTAATGCCAGTGTGGCCCAGGCCGGGCTCTCTATTGCCCGGCCGGTCTCCCAGTCAAAAATTTCGTATCCAAATTTGGCGAGGAGGTCGCCCACCTCAAGGGCGACAGTCTCCGCTACTTCGATCATTATCTTTGGGCGAACCTTGGCAAGTAGATTTTCTGCTCCCCGTAGAACTAGGAGCTCTGCGCGCTCTACGTCGATTTTGACCACGTCGGGAGCTCGCAGCCCGTCCAGTAATGAGTCCAAGGTCAGCGTCGGCACGGGCTGCTGCGAGCGGGTTCCTTTCTCCAAGCTCTGAGGAGCCCCGAATCCTGCTAGGTGGTTCATCGCGCGGCTTGTCTCAGCTATTTCGAAGACTGCCAACCCAGACTCGTCACTTACGGCGGCCGCAAGCACAGTCACGGGGGCTCTTTGATCATGCAAAGCCGCTGCGGCTTGAAGGCGACCTGCTAGCAGTGGGTCCGGTTCAATGGCGAGAACGGCTCCACCTGGTCCTGCCAGTCCCGCTGCGGCAAAGCTGAAAAGACCCACGTTCGCGCCAACATCCCAAACACTGTGTCCGGGCCCGACATGCTCCTTCGCAAATCTGGTGAGGTCCGGGTCTATCTTGTTCACATCCCACTTCAAATGCTTCAGGCCACCTTCGGTCGAAGCGGGATAGCGCGCGCCACCGAGGTTTTCGGGCAGCCTTCGGGTGAAGCTGCGGTTGCTGCCCACGCGCATAGCGATACTGCGCAAAGATAACTGCCCCATCATTTCCTACCCGTCGGAAGTCGGCGATAAACGTCGCTGATCTTATTGCCTCGCATGAGGTTCGACTGCTGGCGATTGATTGGAGCGAAATGAAACAGTTCAACCGCTGGTGCTTTTCGTTCTCGTCATCGACTATTGGACGGAAGCTCCGTAGCTACTTGCCTTAGATCGATCGCTGAACTAAGGCCAGCCGCACTCTGTAGGGCGTCGACGCGGTCGGTCTGCTCCCAGGTCATGCCCTCCAGGTCACGCCCGAAGTGACCGTAGGCCGCGGTCTGGTGGTACTTCGGCTTCAGCAGGTCCAGGTCACGGATGATCGCGGCCGGGCGCAGGTCGAAGACCTCCTTGATCGCTGCCGTGATCTTGTCGGTGGCCACGGTCTCGGTGCCGAAGGTCTCCACGTACAGGCCGACCGGCTGAGCCTTACCGATCGCGTACGCGACCTGGACCTCGCACCGCTTGGCCAGGCCGGCGGCGACCACGTTCTTGGCCACCCAGCGCATCGCGTACGCGGCGGAACGGTCAACCTTGCTCGGGTCCTTACCGGAGAAGGCACCGCCGCCGTGGCGGGCGAAACCACCGTAGGTGTCCACGATGATCTTCCGCCCGGTCAGGCCGGCGTCACCCATCGGGCCACCGACCTCGAAACGACCGGTCGGGTTGACCAGCAACCGGTAGTCGCTGGTGTCGATCGACACGCGCTCCAGGACCGGCTTGATCACGTGGTTGACCACGTCGGGCAGCAGCAGGTTCTCCAGCGACACGTCAGCGGCGTGCTGCGACGAGACCACGACGGTGTCCAGGCGGACAGCCTTGTCGCCGTCATAGGCAATGGTGACCTGGGTCTTACCGTCCGGGCGCAGGTACGGGACCTCGCCGGACTTGCGGACCTCAGTCAGACGCTCGGCCAGACGGTGCGCCAGCCAGATCGGCAACGGCAGCAGTTCCGGGGTGTCGTCGTTGGCGTAACCGAACATCAAGCCCTGATCGCCCGCGCCCTGCAGGTCAAGGGGGTCTTCCCCGGCCTCGACGCGAGCCTCGTAAGCGGTGTCCACACCCTGGGCAATGTCCGGCGACTGCGCACCAATACTGACCTCGACGCCGCAGGAGTTGCCGTCGAAGCCCTTCGTGGAGGAGTCGTACCCGATGTCCAGGATCGTCTTACGCACGATCGACGGGATATCGGCGTAGGCCTTGGTGGTCACCTCACCGGCGACGTGGACCAGGCCGGTGGTGACCATGGTCTCCACCGCCACCCGGCTCGTGGGGTCCTGCTCCAGCAGAGCATCCAGGACCGCGTCACTGATCTGGTCACAGATCTTGTCGGGGTGCCCCTCGGTGACGGACTCAGAGGTGAACAAACGGTCAGACACAGAACTCCCGATCGAGCGGCCGGCAAAGGTCATGACGGAACCCCACGGTGATGCGATCCCGAAGACCGCAGCCTCGCAGGGTGAGAGCCCGGGAACTGGCTGAACTCGTGAGTCTTGGGGCGAACGTAGGGGTCAAGAGGCGGGCAGTTCGGGCCATCCCAGCAACTTGCGTAGCTGGCGTCTCAGTCTCACGGCATGGGCAACGATGAACCTCGCCCCACCCCGCGGCCTTGTCCGGGCATGGACCACGCACAATCTGGGTCCCAGGCGACCGCGGTGGGGTCTTTGCGCAGGTCAACAGCCATTTTCGTTGCTCGACAGCGTTCTTCGTCAGGGTACTTCCTGGCGCAGCCATAAGTCTGCGCGTCCCTCGCAAGAGTTACAAACCGACTCCTCCTGGAGTGACGTGAGCGTCCCGGCGCCACTCCTAATGTCGTTCACGTCGCTGCGACACGGGTCGCAGCTCGAACAGGGGAGTTCATCGTGGCGGGCAAGAGGAATCTGGCGTCGGGTGTGCGGCGGGCAACGTTCACGGCAGTCGCTCTGGCAACGTGCCTGATTGCTGCGACGGGAGCGGGTGCTGCCTTCGCGTCCGAGACGAGCGTGCGCTCGGCCCCAGCGGAGACGAAGCCGAAGCTGGCCTCAGTCGTGGATCAGGCTGTGGCAGCTGGTGTTCCGGGCAGCATCGTGCGGGTGGACACTGGTAAGGGGAAGCCGCTGACCATCAGCCGGCAGGCGCTCTGGAGCGTCAATGACCACAAGCTGGCGGCCGACGACCGCTTCCGGATGGCCTCCAACACCAAGACTGTCACCGCCACGCTGGTTCTGCAGATGGTCGCCGAGCGCCGGCTCGGGCTGGACGAATCGGTCGAGAAGTGGCTGCCCGGCGTCATTCCCAACGGCGAGAACTTGACGCTGCGGATGTTGCTAAACCACACCAGCGGCCTGTTCGACTATGCCTGGGACCCCCAGTCGCTAGCGGTGATGACTGGGCAGTCCGATGTCTACCCCGCCCCGCTGGAGCTGATCGCTGTGGCGACCAGCCACCCGGTGCACTTCGCCCCGGGCGAGGGCTACTCGTACAGCAACACCGGGTACATCGCCCTTGGCCTGATTCTGGAGAAGGTGAGCGGGCGCTCTCTGCCCAGCTTGATCCAGCAGCGGATCGTCAAGCCTCTGGGGCTGAAAGACACCTACATGCCAGCCAATACTTCCACTGAGAAGCAGGATTCGCAGCTGGCTCACGGGTATGAGCCGGATGCAGCTCATCTGGCGCCGCTGATCGAGCACTTGGGCGTTGAGGTGCCGGAAGGGTTCGGGTTCGTCGGTCCGGCCCGGGGGAAGCGGGTCGATGTCACCGCGATCAACCCGAACTGGAACTGGGCGGCCGGCTCGATGGTCTCCACCGCGAAAGACTGGGCCACGTTCGATCGGGCCCTGCTGTCCGGCCGGTTGCTGCCCCAGGCTCAGCTCAACCAGATGCGCACCACTGTGGACGACGGCAGCGGCACGTCCCGCTACGGGCTGGGGCTGGAAGAAGTGCACAGCTCGTGCGGCACCGTCTGGGGCCACGAGGGATCGCTGCCCGGCTACCGCAGCTACAACTACACGGACAAGGTCGGCAAGCGCACAGTGTCGGTGCTGAACACGACCCACTTCGGGCTGCAGGCCGACCCGAAGGCCGGCGCCGCAGAAGCTGCGCTGGTGGATGCCGCGATCTGCACGATGCTCGGCAAGCCCATCCCCGCGCGCAGCTCCGGGTAGACCAGACGCTCCGAACAGTCTCGGCCCGACCGTGCTCGTCGAACCTCATGCCCCAACCCGGTAAACCTCTCCCCCCACCCCGCGGCCTTGTACGGGCATGACCCACGCACAAGGGGAAGGATTGCCCAGATGCCCGCAGGCGCCCTCAAGGGGAGAGAGACGGCTCTGAGTTTCGAGGAGTTCTACCGTCAGGAGTTCCCCCGGATGGTCACGCTGGCCGCCCTGGTCTCGAACAGCTCGGCGATGGCCGAGGACGTGGCCCAGGACGCCCTGCTGAAGGCTGAGCAGAACTGGGACACCGTCCGGCAGTACGAGTGGCCCGGTGCCTGGCTGCGAAGGGTGACGATCAATATGGCCTCCAAGCGGCTGCGCCGGGCCCGGGCCGAGGCGGCTGCACTGCTGCGGCTGGGGCCACCGCCCCCGGTGATCCGCTCCGGACCTGAGGAGCTCGACCGGGTGATGGCCGCGATCCGCCAGTTGCCCAAGCATCAGCGGGCCGTGGTGGTGCTGGTCTACCTGGAAGACCGCAGCGTCAAGGACGTCGCAGAGATCCTGGGCTGCGCAGAGGGCACCGCCAAGGCCCACCTGTTCCGAGCGCGCACCCGACTGGCCACGATCCTGAGCGAGGAGGACTCCCGATGAACGACAGCGACCTGGACGACCGGATTCGTGCCGCCCTGCACGAACGGCACGCCCGCACCCACGAATCACTAGAACAAAGGACGTCCGTCGCGCCTCGATCAGAAAGGTCACCAAGGATGCGGGCCTACAAGGTTCTGGTCCCAGCCCTCGCCGCCGTCGCTGTCCTGGCCGTGCTCCTGGGCACCGGCATCCTGGGCAAGGCCCAGAACGAGTCGGCGCCGGCCTCCCCCACCCCGACGCTGCAGATCCCCGAGGTCGAGGGACCCAGCCAGGCCCGGAATGACTACCTGCGCGACGACGTCTACGCAGTGGTGGCCGACCTGCCGCTGAAGCAGCGGGTCGGCAAGATCATTGCTCCGGCGGTGAGCACCCCGGAGGGCCTCTGGGTGCTCAGCAGCCCGGTCTTTCAGGAAGCGCCGGCCGTCGACGAGGAGGGTTGCCTGCCCCAGGACCGGGCCATTCCGATCTACGACCTCTGCGACCTGAGCGAGTACAGCGAACTGCTGTTGTTGTCGCAGGACGGCAGCCGCATCCTGCGAGCCTTTCCGCAGGCCGGTGGAGTGAGTGTGTCCGAGACCGTGAGCATCAACAGGAGGGAACCCCTCAGCACCGCATCCACCTGGTTCACGGTGACGCCCGACGCGGTGTACTGCGGCAACAACACCTCGGACGACCCCAACCACGACACCGTCCTGTGCCGAATCGACCGCGAGAACTATGACGTCGACGGCCTGGTCCTGAACTGCGAGGAGTTCAAGGCGAAGGGCGGGTGCCAAAGGATCGTGGCCAGGTCGGAGGCCGAGTACCTCCTTCTACCGGGAGAGTGGCAGTCCGGCCCGATCGTCAAGAACGCGGCCGGCGTGAAGCAGGACGCCAACGGCGAGCTCCAGATCATCGATGCCGACGGCACCCCTCGAGCTGTGCTTTCCACCGGCTCAAAGTTCCAGGTGACCAGCGTCCTCGACTGACGGGCTCATCCCGACGACTCGCTTACGTCTGTGGGAGTCTCCTTCGCGAGACTGCCACAGACGTCTGTCCCCGCGACGAACTGTCACTGCACAGGCTGGACGATCTCCGTCTCCCAGAGCGCCGGGTCCGGCTGCTCCCCCGGATCAGTCAGGTACGTTTCCCACGGCGCACCCGCCGCGCTCAAACCCTGCTCTCGCATCCACTTCTCAATCCCCTGATACGACTCCTGCAGGGTTTCGTACGGCCCCCGATGAATGGCCGTCGCTGCCCGCCCGGCCGGGATCTCGATCGCCTCAACCCCCTCGGGCAGTTCGACCGACGTGGGCTCGACGATCGTGATCCCACCCTCGATGACGAGCGACCCCATGCCCATCTCTGGATAGCGAGCGAACGGCGGCCCAGCAATCGCCAGCCCTTCTCGCTGAGCAAACTCGAACACGGTGGGCAGAATCTCCCCCAGTGCGGTCGCGATCTCGTCGCGAGTGACCCGCCGGCGCATCACCAGCGCGTGGATGGTCGGCAGTTCACGAACCGATACATCAAGAGACACAGCAGCTTTCCTCTCGGTAAGACTTACGCGGTAAAGGCCAAGACACGGCGCCGCCGAGCCGGCCGCCAAGGCGTGCGCAGCAGCCGCACCCGGAACATCCACATGCAACCCCCGCACCCGGTAACTCCGCGGGCTACGCCCAAAGTGGCGCGTGAAGGCCCGGGTGAACACCTCATGGCTACGGAACCCCTGCCGAGCCGCAATCACCGACACAGGACGACCGGAAGCCACCAACTCCCCCGCGGCCCGAACCAGCCGCACCCGCATCGCGTACGCCTTCGGCGTCTCACCGGTCAGCTGCCGCAGCCGCCGATGCAGGTCGAACCGCGACCGGTGGGCCCACCCCGCCAAGGTGCCCAGCGAGACGTCCTCACTCAGCCGCGTGTTGACGACGGCCAGGAGGTGCAACAGTTCGCGAGTGCGCGACAACACCCTGTGACCGTACCAACCCGGCGGCGCCCAAACTTGACCATTCTTGCGCTACCGGCGAGCGGAAAACTGTCCGACCGCTCAGCCGCGCTTCGAGAGGGCAACCCGAGCAAGCAGCACAACCCCACCGAGAATCATTGCGTAGAAACAGACCTGGAGAGCACCGCCGCCAATGTTGGGCCCACCCCAGGTCTCGGGAAACTGCCGAAACGCCCACTCGTTGATGACCGCACCCGCGATGCCACAGACCAACAGGACAATCGCCCAGCGCTTCACTTCTTGCCCCTCCTCGGCGTCCAACAGCCAGCCCGAAGCAAGCCCCTGGGCAGGCTCAGGCCTTGTCTGTGTAGTCGCGCACAGGCAGGCCGGTCAAGGCGCCGATCTCAGAGAGGTGCTGGGGCTTCACCTTCGCCAACTGCCTGCGGCGACCGGCGCGGGTAACCGCGTACACCGGGTCGCCCGCCAGATCGCGCGTCTGAACCTCGATGAGGTCGCCCACCGGCAGCGTCCAGTTGCGAAACCATCCCTTGACCGCGATCTCCTCCGCTGTGACGACAGTCTGCACTCGCTGGTCGTACCAGCTGCAGAACATCCCGATCGCGGCCAGCATGACCGCCCTCCCCCAGCCGACAACCCAGACCGCCATCACCACCCACACCACCGCGACCACCGCGACCACCGCCCACCACCAGGCAGACCGACGACGGTCCGGTTCCGGCTTCGGGTACACGAGGCGCGTCACGCCGTCTCCCCCTGGCCGTGCTCGTCGAGCCAGCGCTGCGCCCGCTTGGCCTCGAGCCAGATATTGGGAGCCAGGGCGATCGCAATGACCGGGGCAACGTAGGCCGGGAATCCGCCCGCACCCTCCCCGTCGTCGATCAGGAACCGCAGCGACAGGAGAGCCACTCCGATCGGGCCGAGCACGTAGGCCACCCACCGACTGCTGACCGACCGATGAGCCATGTCACGGGCGACCTCGAGATGTTCACCCACCGGCTGATTGGTCCGGATGGCCTTCGAGATCCGCCAGCGCTCGGCCCAGCTCAACCCCCAAGAAAGCGGCGGCTGCACCGCCCGCACACCCCATCGGCGAGCCCAGAGCAGCACACCCACGACGAGCAGCGCAGGGACGGCCGAAGCAGCCAAGATGATCCAGCTCCCGGCTGGCAGATCGTCCATAGACCTGGTTGAAGCGAAGCTCACCAGGGCCATTGCCGGAACCAGAAGAACGAACAGCGGCGAAGCTATTACGAAGAAGCGCTTTTGGCGTCGGCGGGCTACGACTGCCAGGTCGGGATCGGCCACCGAATCATGATCACGTAAGGTCGGACAAACCACACTTTGAGACCCAGGCTCGGGAGCAGCGTCGAATGAGCGAATTGCGTTTCGAGCGTTCCGGCAGCCGAGGGCTCCGATCGGGCAGCCATCACCCGCCTGCTGAACCCGAACGATCCGGACTGAGCTGCTTGGAGCCACCGGTGGATACTCGGGCCCGTGACACACGCACGAGGGATCGGCCGGCGCAGACTGTTCGCCTTGATGGTTTCAGCGGTCGCCGCCACGGCGGTCGTGGCATCCGTGATGGTGTACGTCCTCGCGATCCGCGCCTCCGATGCGCTGGCCGGCCCGACGACCGAGACGATCACCGGCTTGACCATGGACGTAGATGATGTTGCGACGTGGGGCATGCTGCTCGTCTGGAACACCGGGGACTCGCCGATCGTGCTGGAAGACTTGCCGCTGAATCCCGACCAGGACACCAGTCAGGTACAGGACCCGATCGAGGTCCAGCGCCTGCAGGTCGTACCCACCGAGTCTCTGAAAGGCGAGACGACGATTGGCATGTCCGCCGGCGCCGGAGAGAAGGTCATCCCTGAGGCCAAGCGCTCGCCGTTGGCCGGTTACGAACTGGCGCCTGGCGTCAGAGTGTCGGTGCTGGTCCAGTACCGGGCGCTGAAAGAAGGAGCCTGGAAGTACGACACGGTGACGATGGCATACAAGGAGGGTCGTCGTTCAGGAAGTCTGACGCTCACGCAGGGGCTTTCGGTGTGCGCTCCGTCAGACAAACCCTGCCCCTTCGACTAGTCCCCCACCTCTTCGAGGAATGACCAGATGCTCTCGATGAGCTCGCGCGGCCTCTCGATCTGCGGGAGGTGTCCCGCCTCGGTGATCAGAGCGAAACGCGCGCCGGGGATCGCAGCCGCAAACACCCGTCCATAATTGGGATTTGCGATCTGGTCGGCCTCGCCCCAGAGCACCAGGGTCGGTGCCGTGACGCGGGCGAGCCGGCCGGCCAGGGTGGGGTCGGTCATCTCGGGGGCGTAGGCCATCAGGGTCTGGCGGTTGCCGGCCATGCGGGCCAGGGCCTCTGGCGGCAGCTTGGTCGGGTCGAGCCCGTAGGTCTCCGGGTCGTGGTAGCTCAGCTTGGCGACCTGGTCGGGCCAGAGCGATGCCGCCACCTTAGGGCGCGGCGCGGCAGCTGAGTAAGCATGCTTAGTCGGGTGGTCACGGCCCTGACCGACGTCAGCCGATCCGGGCCGTGACCATCCGTCGAGCCCGACTGCTACTTCTTCTTCTTGCCGGACTTCTTGTTCTTGCCCTTCTTGTCCTTGCTGCCCTTCTTCTTCGCCATTGGAGCTCCTCCTTGATCGCCAACAGGTGAGCTCTGCCCATCGGCGAAGATCCGCATCGGCTTGAGCGGCGGGCCCGGGGTCATCCTTTGGCGCACCCCCGTCCTGCGACTTCGGACGGACGCACTTGCCCGTCTGCCCGCCTAGTTTCGTGCTTACCGAGAAACACCCCTTCTCAGCCCAGGAGCGCAGAAGCCATGACGAACGCGAGCAGCAACGGCAACCACCACAGCACGAACCCGCTCCAGCTCATCGCCAGTAGCCGACCGGCCCAGGTCTACCTGGCCGCGGTCGCCGCGACCGGCCTGTTCGTCGCCGTCTCCCAAGCCACCCACACCGCTCCGGACGCCAACCTGGCGGGGGTCTGGGCCCTCTTCGTCACCCTGCCCTGGTCGCTGCCCGCCACCATGGCCCTGCCGGACCTGGGCGAGAGCGGCAACGTCGCAACCTTCGCCGGCGTCGTCGCCCTCAGCGCCGTGGTGAACGCGACCCTGATCGCGTGGGTCACCCGCACAAGCCGCAACCGCCGTTCTTGACCGGGCTTTGGCCCTGCCGCAGACGACCAGCGCCTGTAGTAACGCGCCAGGCCAGCTTTCTGCGATGAGGACAGCGGGTTCGAGGGCTATGGGATCGCCCGGTAACGACTTTCGCGGCGCCCTTGGCTGCCGACCAGGACGACCAGACCGGCCTCACGCATCTGCTGAAGCGCGTACTGAACCTGCCTGGCCGTCAATCCGGTGGCGATTACCAATTCGGACGCCGACTTTTCGCCCGTCTGCAGTTGCCGCTTGATGGTTTCCCAATGGATACGGCGCCCTGCACCGGTGTTGTTGACGATTGTCGGTTGTGGCTGCGTCCGAGGAGCGACGTGTGGCTCGTGTGTCGACGAGGTCAGCGGCGACGTGGTGCGGGAACCCGCGTCTTGTTGGCCAGTCAGCGCATCTGGAAGTCGGTAGATGCGCTGGCCGCGCTCCCCTTCAGCTGTTGCAACACCTGCTTCGACGAGCCCGGCAAGTTCGGTCCGGGCTTCGCGTGAATCCATGGGGAAGGTCTCACGGAACGTCTGGTTCGTCCAGGTTTGACCATGCCGCATGGCGACCAGTGCGTGCCGTTGGCGGTCGCTGAGCGACGCGGCGGCCGGAAGAGCGGCCAGCCAAGTCAGGTCGTCGGCCGCTAGCAGCGCATGGTTGGGGACTGCGACAGTGAAACTGATGCCTTGATCGTGGAACCGGGGCGGCACCATTCCTGCATTGCGCAAACTTTCCAGGACGGCCGGGATACCGGACGCGAGAGCTTCCACGACACGGTTGCCCTCCTGGCTGCGCACGTTCTGGCAGATTCTCAACAGGTGGCCGTTACGGGCTGACGTGACACCGCTCTTGCCGAGTCGATCGACAGTAATACCCCACAGGCCGCCAGGATTGGACAAGATCAACTGTCGCTCATCCAGCCGCAGAGTGATGGCCTGAGTTAGGGCATACGGCCCGACATCGCGGTGTATCAGCGCGTTGGAAAGCAACTCTCGAACAGCCTCGACCGGGAACTCGGGTTCGTCCCGGGCCTGTCCGTCGATGCCGAACCGGACCCTGGTGCGAGTGTTGCGCTGTACCCATCGCAATGCCTCGTCCAGCATCAACGGCAGCGGGCCGTCAAAGCGGCGCACATCGGCGGCGCGGGTGCCTGCCGGATCACTGCTGCGGGGCGCCACAGATGCCTGAATCACACAGTTCGGAACATGTTGCTGCGGATAGGTTCCCAGCGCGAGAAGACCGGCAAGGCTGAGTACGCGATCAGTGCCCGTCGTGACGCCGGTGCGATAGAGGATCTGCTCGTCAGACATCGCCCCCAGCGCGGTAGAGGAAGCGCGACACGACGTCAAGTAGGAGGCCAGCAGGTCGGCGCGCAGGTCGGCCGTGGTGGTTCCCGGCACAGGTTGCTGATCGAAGACGGGGGTACTGCGATTCGCAACGAAGGCCTGTTCCTCAACCTGTGACAGTTCGTAGTCCCCATCGTAGGAACGCAGGTAGGCCTTTCCAGACGAGAGAACCCGGCAGGGCTTGCCGTGGGCCGGCTGTTCGTGGATTTTCACGACCAGGACGGCGACGCCTTCGAAAGTCAGATCCCAGGCCTCGAAGGTGACCGGCGGATCGAGAGCCTGGCGGGCCTTGGTCGCCAGGGTTGCCTTGCATGCGGCGGCGTCGTACACGCCGACAGCAGCAAAGCCTGACCTCTCGTCCAGCCCGAAGACGATCGTTCCCCCACCGGGCGTGTTCGCGAAGGCGGACACGGTAGGCAGCACGCTGTCTGGGAACCCACCCGCGGCCCGCTTGACCTCGACTTCAGGGGTGTCACTGCCCTCCTGACGAAGGTCAGACACCAGCGAGGCCAGTTCCTCAACATGCACGATCGAAATATACAACGGCGTTTTGTAGAAGTGGGCTGTTTTGTAGAAGTGCGTTGCGAGCGATCTTGACGATTACCCCCACAACCCCTCAGGAACCCGTCACGCTCGCAGCAGGGATGGCGTCAACCTGCTCCACCAGATTGGACGTGTCAGCAAAACGGCCCGTCTGGAAGGCAATTCTGTGGCTACGTTCCTCTACCGGGTGGGTGCCCTGGCAGCTCGCCGCCGGCTCACCTTCCTGAGTCTGTCCCTGACATCGGTGCTGGTGGTGCTGGGGTTGGCCCTCAGCTTCCCCGGTTCGTTCGAGTCCGGCAGCTCGATCCCGGGCTCCCCCGCCCAGGCTGCCCTGGAGAAGATGGATCGGCACTTCCCGGAAGACGGCGGGATCAGCGGGGACGTGGTCTTCCAGGCTCCGTTAGGGGCCAAAATTACGGACGAGGCGGTCGCCCAGCAGATCCAGGCCACCGTGGAGCGGCTTCAGGGGGCCGAGAAGGTCGTCGAGGTGAGTGACCCGTCTCAGGAGGTCTCCGAAGACGGCCGGGTTGCGGTCACGTCGCTGAGCCTGGACGTTCCGGCCGGCGAAGAGGTCGAGCCGGCCCTGCAGGAGGCGGTGCGAGCGGCGGGGGCCGACTACAACCGCCAATTTGAAGACGCTGGGGGCCTGGTTCTGTTCGGAGGTGACGCCTTTGAGGAGGAGCACGCACCGTTCGGGCCTACCGAGGTCATTGGTATCGGCGTGGCTCTGTTGGTCATGCTCATCACCTTCGGCTCGATGGTTGCCGCCGGGATCCCGCTGCTGACTGCGGTGTTGGGCGTGGGCGGCACGGTGGGGGCCACACTGCTGGTGGCCAACCAGTTCTCGGTCAACCAGAACGCGCTCACGCTGTCAATCATGCTGGGTCTGGCGGTGGGCATTGACTATGCGCTGCTGATTCTTTCGCGGCACCGGGGCCAGCTGGCCCGGGGTATGAGCGTGGCCGAGTCGGTGGCGATGGCCACGGCGACGGCTGGTAGCGCGGTGGTGTTCGCTGGGCTGACCGTCATCATCGCCCTGTCCGGGCTCGTGGTGGCCGGGGTGCCGATGCTGACCTCGATGGGTCTGGCCTCGGCCGGTGCGGTGGCTGTCGCGGTGCTGCTGGCTCTGACCATGCTGCCGGCGCTCATGGCCCTGGCCGGCGAGAAGATGCGCCCGAAGCCGAATTCCCGCGCTGCCCGCCGTGAACTGAACTCCGAGGCTCGTACCTGGTCGGTCCGCTGGGTGAGCGCCGTCACCCGCTACCCCCGCACTGTCGTGCTGGCAGTCGTCCTTGGCTTGGGTGTTGTTGCTGTGCCGGCCGCCCAGCTGGAGCTGGCTCTGAACGACAACGGTTCGGCGGCAGCGTCTTCCGAGCCCCGCAAGGCCTACGACCTCATCTCCGACGCATTCGGGCCGGGCGCCAACGGCCCGCTGGCCATCCTGGTCGAAGGCGACTCTCCCGCTCAGATTCAAACCACCGCTGAGAGCGTGGCCGCCGCCGTGGAGCAGGTTCCCGGGGTGGCCGGCGTGAGCCCGGTGCAGATGGCGCCCGACGAGCAGGCCGCGATGGTCGGCATCATCCCCGAGACCGGTCCCCGTGACAGCGAGACCAACGCCCTGGTCGCGGAGCTGCGCTCAACCCTAGAACCGATCAGTGCTCAGACCGGCGACTACGCGGCGGTCACCGGCCTGACCGCGGTCAGCATCGACGTGAACGACAAGCTCAACGGCGCTCTGCTGCCCTTCACGATCGTGGTGGTCGGGCTGTCACTCCTGCTGCTGATGATCGCCTTCCGCTCCTGGACCATCCCGCTCAAGGCCACGTCCGGCTTCCTGCTCTCGGTCGCCGCAGCGTTCGGCGCGATGGTGGCGGTGTTCCAGTGGGGTTGGCTGGCCGGGCCGCTGGGTGTGCCTTCCGAGGGACCGGTGGCCAGCTTCGTGCCGATCATCATCATGGCGGTGCTGTTCGGCCTGGCCATGGACTACGAAGTCTTCCTCGTCTCGGCCATGCGTGAGCACTACGCCCGTCACCGCGACGCCGACGCAGCGATCGTGGCCGGGGGCCGCAGCGCCGGGCGGGTGGTGGTGGCCGCGGCGGCCATCATGATCGCGGTGTTCGTCAGCTTCCTGTTCTCGCACGACCCGAACATCATGCCGATCGCCTTCGCCCTGGGCTTCGGGGTGCTGATCGACGCCTTCGTGGTGCGGCTGACCCTGGTGCCGGCGGTGATGAAGCTTCTGGGCGAGCGTGCCTGGCGGCTCCCGCGCTGGCTGGACCGGATCGTGCCGAACGTGGACGTGGAGGGGCACGAGCTGACGAAGGACCGGCCCGCGGATCGCGAGCCTGAGCTGGTGAGCTGAGGTTCTACGGCAAATTTGAGGACGAGGCCCGCCCACCTTTGGTGGGCGGGCATCGTCGTGCGCGGGGAGACTTCACTCGGTGAACTCGGTGCAGGTGATCACGCCTTCCAGGCGGCCGGCGGCCAGGTCGTCGGGGCGGATCAGGAAGCGCCCGATGTAGACCTCGTCGATCTGGAACTGGGCCAGCGGTAGCCACTCCCCCATCACCCGGTGCGTCTCCTGCTCCAGAAGATGGTCTTTCGCGCTCTCGCCGGTGCTCACCTCTACCTTTTCGCGGGCCATCGCGACCTCGGGCGTCTCGTACAGGTGCGGGGTGCTCAGCTCGGAGATGTGCATGGAGTAGCCGCCCAGCTGGCAGTCGCAGTCTTCCCCGGCCGGCCACAGCTCTTGGGCCAGGGCGCAGAGGTCTTGGCGGTGCGGCAGGTCTTGCACCAATTCCCGCTGGAACGCGGACAGGTCGGCCTCGTCTCTGCTCAGCCATTCGGGCAGGTCGGCGCGCACCCAGGCGTACAGCTCGCGCTGCGGCCTGACGAAGTTGCGTTCCCAGTCGGAGAACATGCTTTCGGCGTGCTCGGGCTCGGCCGCCTCGACGGTTTCTGCGCCCAGCGGCACGTAGATGGCCTGCGCGTGCTGCTGATCCTTGGCGTCGCTCTCGTAGTCGTCTTCGTGGTGCAGGAAGAACAGCATCGTGCCGGTCGGCGGTATGGGCAGACCCTCGACCTGGGGCAGGGCCGCACAGTCGTACGAAACGACGAACGGCAGCGGCCCGTACTCGGAACGCGGCCATTCCAGGCCCACCGGCAGGCTTGGCAGGCCCCCGTTCCGCCCGACAACGGGGCCGTTCACCCGTCCATTCGTACCGATCGCGAACCGCAGGAACCGCGTGAAAGATTCGGCCTCGCTGGGGCTGTGACCTCGCTCTACGGCTGCACGGACGAACTGTTCACGACGACTCATGGCGCACGCTCCGAACCTGGTGACGGTACAGCCAGCTATACCAATAGTGGGTAGATGCCGGGATCGTTCCACTCGGCCCGTCGAAAATAGCGTTCAGGGCATGACAACGACGCAGAAGTTCCGGAAAGTGACCGTCGCCGTCGGCGCTGCCGCGGTGCTCGCCTCCAGTGGGGCGCTCGCCGCTTCTGCGGCCCTGCCGGCCTCGGCGACCGCCCAGCCGACGGGTGCCAACGCCGAATCCGACGGCTGGCAGGGCATCGTCCGCGAAAAGGTCCGGATCGACTTCGGTCAGGGCTGGGTGACAGAGGGCGAGCTGACCTATCCGAAGGGTGCGCAGGGCAAGCTGCCGGTGGTGGTGATGCTGCACGGCAGCGGCCACAACGACATGAACCAGACCCTGCCCGACGGCAAGGGCTCCACCTTCGTGCCGCTCGCCCAGGCCGCCAGCCGCGAAGGGTTCGCCACCCTGCGGTTCAACAAGCGCGGCGTGACCGGCGTCGGGCCGGTGGAGACCAAGGACCCGGCCCAGCTGAACCCCAAGAACCCCTACACCCGGATCCAGAAGGACGCGGCCGCCGCGATCCGGTTCGCCGCCAAGTCACCCAAGGTCGACGCGTCCAAGATCTTCCTGCTCGGCCACAGCGAAGGCACCAACGTGGCCGCCAACCTGGCCGCCGACCCCAAGCGCTACGACATCCCCAAGCCCGCCGGTGTGGTCGAGATGGGCGTGGTCGGGCTGGAGCTGAAGGAGCTGCTCACGCTGCAGATCTTCGGGCGCCTGCTGCTGCAGCTGCACGACGAGTTCGACGTGAACGCCGACGGCCAGCTCACCGCCCGCGAGGCCAAGGACGGCCTGGTCGGCCAGCCCAAGGAGGTGGCCGAGCAGTTCCGGCCGATCCTGCTCGACGGCAAGGGCAAGGTGCTGGCCAGCACCGACAAGAACCGCGACGGCAAGGTCTCGATCGACGCCGAGGCGGGCGCGGTGCTGCGCAAGGTCACGGGCATCGGCAGCTACCCGAACGTGCCCGGCTTCGACAAGCCCCTGGTCGACTACATCAACGACCTCAGCCGCTTCCCCACCGTCTCCGAGGCCCTGCCCAAGTACTCCGGCCCGGTCCTGATGCTCAACGGCGAGAACGACCTGCAGACCCCGGCCCGCGCCGCCCTGGCCGCCGACGCCGCCGTGGCCAAGGCCGGCAACAAGGACCACAAGATCGTGATCTACCCGGGCATGGCCCACACCATGAACACCACGCCCAAGTTCACCCCCGAATTCGGTGAGCCCGACCGCAAGGTCGTCAACGACGTGAGCAAGTGGTTGAAGGCCCACCGCTGAACCAGCGTCACCGACGGCCACTCTTCCCCGGTGGCCGTCGGTGCTCTGCGTCTAGGTGCAGGACACGACCTAGGTGCAGGCGCTGAAGGTGAAGGTGAAGGCGAACGACGACCGCACCAGGCCCGTGCAGGTTTCGGTGCGGACCTCGTTCGGCCCGAACTTGTCCTCGGTCGTGTCGGTGACCACCTGCACCTCGCCCGCGCCCAGATGCCGATAGACCTGCTTGATCGGATCGCCCTCGGTGGTCAAGAAGGTGATCTTGAGGATGGCCTGCTCGTCCGCCTTCACCGCGTCGAGCAGGCAGGTGGCGGCGGGAGTGTTGAGGCGCTCGTTCTGGCCGATCTCGTGGTCGCCGCAGTCGGTCGCGGCCTGCTGGGACGCCTCTGCGGTGACCACCTCGACGGTGTTGTCGGCGCCGCAACCGGCAAGCAGAAGAACCAACCCCAGGCCCAGGGCGGTCGTGCGTCGCATCGGTTCTCCAACCGCTTGGCCGAGCCTTCGTTGTACACCATGACGACCGGTCGAGTCAGGGCCCGAGAAGGGCAGCGGGGACAACGGCTATCCCGTCCGGTCGACGGTAGGCAAAGCGTCCCGTCGTGATCACGGCTGCATCCGCCAGACGGTCTCCGATCATCTCGCGAAGCCAATGCAGATGTTTCACGTCCTCTGCCTGGACCTCACCGTCAAGCTTGACCTCCAAGGCGACAATCCGCTGATCCTCGCCTTCGACTATCAGATCGACCTCGCGCTGTCCCGCCGTGCGAAGATGAAATGTCTCGGCCTGAGCATGCTGCGCATAGGTTTTCACAGACAGGGTGACGAGAGATTCGAACAGAGCACCCAGCAGTGTTCCATCACGAGGCAGCACGTCCCCGGGGGCCCCGCCCGTGCTCAGTAGAGTCCGCTCGGAGGCGCGCAGTAAGCGAGCTGCCAAGGCGGTGTCAGCCAAGTGATGCTTGGGCCGCTGGGTCAGTCTGGAGAAAGGATTGTTACTCGGAACCCATCCGGGCACCGGATCAAGCAGCCACAGTTGCTCTAGCACCGCTCGATAGGCCTGAGTAGTTGTCTTGGCCGGCTTGCTGGCGTCTGCCGGTGTCGCAGCATCCAGAATGACCGAGTAGGCGGCGGTCGAGGACGTCGCTGCCGCATAGGCGGCAAGCCACGTTTTCAACGTCTGCGGAACGCGGACGTCATGCCCCTGCTGCGGAAAGTCTTTCTGCACCAACGCGTCGAGGTAGCCGTCCAGTAGCGCGTTACGGACCCTCTGACTCAGAGGGTGGATGGCCGGGAACCCGGACGCCAGGATCTCGTGCACGTATTCCGCGAGCCCGATCGGGCTCTCCCCATCGATGGCGATCGGAGGATCGCTCTGGAGCATCTTGCTCAGCGAAACCGTCGGCGAGACCAGATCGCGCTCGGCGAGGGACAACGGGCGCATCCGCCGGGTCACGATCCGCCCGGCCCCGGAATGCACGGGATGCCCAAGGGGCACGGCTGAGCCCGTGAGCAGGAACCGGCCCGGGCTCGGGTTCGCGTCCACTGCCCGACGAACGAAGTCCCAGACGGAGGCCCAGTGCTGCCACTCATCGACGAGTACCGGCGCGTCGGCCGTGCCGAGGCGCTCAGGGTCGGCGCGAAGCAGCGTCATCTCCGCGGGGTTGTCCAACCGGAACTGGGTGTTGGCCCGCTGCCGGGCCGTGCTGGTCTTTCCCACACCCTTGGCTCCGTCCAGCGCGATGGCGGGTAGCCCTGTGAGGAGCTCGTCCAACTCATCATCGATGATTCTTCGCCGGTAGTCCGGCCAGGCAAGACGCCCCGCTTCGGGCCGTTGGTCGCCTCGACTCATCAGTGCGTTCGCCTCCACAGTGGGTAACCGCCTCTCAGGCTAGCATCCCGTTTGCAGGCTCCCCAGCATCCCATTTACAGGCTCGCTAGCATCCCATTTGCAGGCTTCCTAGCATCCCATTTGCAGGCCGCCCAGCATCCCGCCTGCAGCATCGTCTTGGCGGTCGGCAGTCCGTCACCGCAGTCTCGAGGTGTACGCCGTGTACCAGGCGTACACCTCACTCGATTGCCTTCCCGAGCCCCGGCCGTCGTGGCGAGAGCGCAGGCTCGGCCGAGCGGGATCTGGGTGAACTATCGAACGCCGGCCTCCGTGTCTTCAGGTGCATCGCAGATCTGTGGCAAGCCTGGAGGGCGAAAGAGATGAGCTTTTCCGTACCTGATGTAGCCCCCGGAACCGAGAAGGTGGGGGCCCTGCACGTGCCGGCCGGGCAGGGGCTGACCAAGTGGGTTTCCGGGGACAGCTACACGATGAAGGTCACCCGTGGTCAGACCAGCGGGCGGCTGGGGTTCATCGAGGCGGTCGTGCCGCCCGGGGGTGGGCCGGTGGCGCACGCCCACACCGACGAGGACGAGACCTTCTACCTGCTTGAGGGCGAGCTGGAGTTCCTCGACGGGGAGCAGAAGTTCGTGGCTGGGCCCGGTGACTTCGTGTACGTGCCGCGGGGGCACCGTCACCGGTTCAAGAACATCAGCAAGAGCAACACGAAGATGCTGTTCTTCTACACCCCGGGTGGGCCCGAGGAGTTCTTTGTCGACGCCGGTGAGGACCCGATTCCGGGTCAGCAGCCGCCGCCGTGGGACCTGGCGCGGATCCAGTCGGTGTTGCCGATCGCGGAGCGCACCGGGCTGATCGTGCTTCCTGAGGAGGACTGACCCGGGGGCTATCCCCATCCTCCGCTGTGCGCCGGGGTCTCATGATGGTCTGTGAAGGACACGACTGAGGAGATCATCATGGAAGACTCTGGCCAGGCCCTCCCCCAGTACGGCTCCCCTGCCGCAGCGAAGCCGGTACGGAAGTCGCCCGGCTCCTCCTACCGGTCGATCGCGTCGTTCTCGTCTGCGCAGTCGGCCCTGTCGGCCTTCAGCTGGGCCTCCATCGCCGGCACCTTCTCGGCCGGGTCCATGTTCAGCGTCTTGTCGGTGGGCAGCGTGGGCAGCCTGGCCTCGGCGTTCTCGGTCGGCTCGGTGCTGTCGGTGGGCTCGGTCGGCTCGGTGTTGTCGATCGGCAGTGTGGGCGGGGCGGGCGAGGTGTACGGGCTGCCGGTCGGGGAATGGGTCTCGCGCACCCTGCTGTGATCCTGGGTCAGCGTCTGGTCGCGGCGAAGAGGTTGCAGAGCCCGCCGGCGCAGGCCCCCACCTGGAAGTCCATGGCCTGCGAGAGGCGCTCGATGCTGCGCTCCGACAGGGTCCATCCCAGGGGTGCGGTCACGGACGGCTGGGTTGCCGGTGCGACCACTACAAGGGGTGGGATGTCTGACTCGCACGACTCCGCCGGGTCGCAGGGGATCGGGTCGGCGTACTGGGCGTAGGTGCGTTGCCGCAGGGCTGCGTCGCCGGCCAGTTCCTCCTTGGCCCGGGCGGCGATGGGCGGGGCGAGCAGCTCGGACGTGAGGCCGCTGGGCGGGGCTGAGAGGTCGGTGCCGAAGTGGTTCTGCAGGAACACCACGGTCGGCACCACCAGCGACCCGCCCGGCTCGGTCCCGTTCAGAACGCCGAGGTTGTGGGCGCGCACCAGACGCATGAGCTCCGGCCCGAGGTCCACGAGAGTGCCCAGCCCGCTGCCCTCGGCGTAGCCGCCGTCTACCAGTTGCTGCTTGGTCAGATCGTTGCACCCGTCGATCACCCCGCTGGGTGTGACATAGGGGAAGCGCGCCGACAGCATGGCCGAGGTGCCATTGCGCAGGGCGCCTTTCAGGCAGGGCGTGTACTGGTGCAGAAGGTCGACCGAGCCCGCGGGCAGGCTGCTGTCGGGGGCGTGGCAGTCAGGGTCTCGTTCGGCGCCCGGGGCCGACTCGGAGCCCACCTGCTCGACGCCGGTGGTCAGCTTCAGGTCACTGACGATCATGCGGCAGGCCGTGCCGACCGACGTCGAGTTGAGCAGCAGGTGGCCGGAATCGCCGGTCGACCCCAAGAAGTTCTCGCCCAGCACCGGGGCCAGGGATTCCCAGCGGTGTTCCATCAGACCGGCTCGGTCGAGCCATTTTTCGTTGGGCATGCCGTCTTGGTCGTTCACCCGGATGCCGGTGGTGCTGGCCAGCAGGTCGCGCACGAGCAGACCGTTGACGGCCGCGGTCAGGGCTCCGGGTTCGGCCAGTTTCTCGGCTGCCTGGGTGTAGCCCTCGCCCCGCGCCAACGCAAGTCCGAGCGAGCCACCGCTGACGCCGCTAGATAAGAAAATCGGCCGCGGGCCGCAGTGCTGGGCCAGCCGGTCAACACCGTAGGCCGTCCAGACCGCAGCGCGGATACCACCTCCGGCCGCAGCCACGAGCACGAGAGGCCGCACGGGGTGCCCGGCCACATCGTTGGCGCCGACGCACCCGCCCTCTTGCTGTAGCCATTGATCGAACGCCTCAGCCAGTAGCGGTCTTTGGCTGACCGCGAGCTCAGCCTGATCGGCGTTGGACACCACTCGAACACGGTGCACGTCGACGTCGCCTCCGCCCAGGGAGGCCAGGAAGGGCACGAGGAAGAGCAGGGTCAGCAGCGGGGTGTGTTTGAGCCCGAAGAGCCTGAAGACGGGTAGTGGATCGTTGCGCTGCACGGTCAGGACAGCGAGGGCGGCCAGGGTTACGAGAAAACCGAGGACGGTGGTGGTCGCGCCGATCACGCCGAGCCAGGAAGCTGCGGTGAGGGGTTTGAAGAGCACGAAGATCAGGCCCAGCGCGGCTACCACGCCTAGACCGATGCCCAGCTTCGGCCCCAGGTCGGTCATTACGTCGGGCCGCACGAGGTGCTTGGCCTGCCCCTCCCCTCGGTTGAGCGCTTCCTCGGCCTGTGCAACGACCCACCAGACGAGCGCAGACACGAGGCCGCCAACGATCAACGCCAGCGCCGGCCAGACTCCGAACCCGAGCACGGTTGGCGCAGTGTAGGCGCGCACCAGGCCCAGCCCACCGATCGCCAGCAGCGCACCGGCCGCGATGTCACCCACCATCCAAACGGTCCGGGCCAGAGGCTCGTCCTGCTTCGGAAGGCTGGGCCCGGCCTGAGGTCTGAACCGGTTGACGAGCCAGGAAAGCCCCGGCACCGCAACAATGGCCGCCACGAAAAGCCCCAGCACCCGAAGATCTACGTCACCCATGCCCAGCAAGTCGACGACCAGGCCGCCGACCAGAGCCACCCCGGCGACCGCCAGCCACCACAGGTAGACCGCGCGATCCGGCGCCGGCCTCTGATCCTGCGAAACCCGCTGCCTCCACACCCAAGTGGACCGCAGCCGTCCTGTAAGAAAGACAACAACCGACAACGCGACCAGGGCGAGCACCGCGACCACCGCGTCCTTGACGCCGGTCAGCTCGCCATCCGTCCAAGACCTCACTGCATCGGGGAACTGGTCGCGAATCTCCCCGCCCGGCAGAACGACGAGCCCGCCGATGACGGCAACCACGAAAACCGAGAAACGCTGGATGAAAACGGCCCGCCCGACCCTGCGCAGCCTGGCCAGCCGCGGGCGTCCTCGGTCTGCCCTTTCTTGAGTCAGGCGGCGCACGAGCAGCAAGCCGATAATCAGAGCCAGAACCCAACCAATGGACGCCATGACCCCGGCGAACTTGGCCAGCCCGGCTGCGAACGGGGTGAGTGAGGATTCAGTGCTCTCGGCCAGAGGTGCGCTATAGGTCTCGGCCTCCGTCCGGGTGACCAGCAGAGCGAGCCAGACCACCAGGACGTCGACCACCAGCCACAGGCCGGCCGCGGCCACCAGGACCCAGCCGGTGATTCGACTGGGCTCCAGTGCCCGCCGGGCCAGCAGCAGGGCGCAGCCGAGCGCGACCACGTGCAGGACGACGTACAGCAGCAGCCACCAGCGCAGACCCACCACCGCGATGGCCGCACCGTCGGCGAGTCGCCCGAACGCCTCGTCTCCCGACGGCTCCCACGTCCACAAGCGGCTGGGGCCCACGAACGTCATCAATGAGACGGCCCGATCCTGCTTGTCGCGCAGGGCTCCGGTGAGCCGGTTGATCTCGGCGATGGCTACCACGCAGGCCAGGGCCACCGTGACCAGGGTGAGCACGCCGGCCGGTATTCGCGGGGAGGTGTTCTCGGGCGCAGTCGTGATCACGCTCAGCTCGGGCTTGCCGACCTTGGTAGGGGCCGCCGCGTTGTCTTGCGACATAGCCATCTCCCTGGCTCTCGCACTGGGGCCGTTCGCAGGCCACTAGCGATAGCAGGAAGACGGGTTCACGGGAGGAGCGATTGCCGAACACTGCCCTTTCGGGATTGCCCGGGAGTGCAGCGTCAGGGCTTCACGGGCGGTAGCCGAAGGTCTCGGACCAGCGCTCGGGCGGGACCGCCAGCAGCGCCTGCACCATCTCCTCGGCCGCGGCCTCGGGCTCAGCCAGGTCGCTTCGGAGTTTGAGGAGCTTCTGACTGAACTGCTGCTCTTCGGCTCCCTCGCCCCAGAGCGCGAAAGAGATGACCACGCCTTGATTGTCGGGCCAGGCGGCACCGGCCCCATGGAAGGGAAGATTCGGCGGCAACACCAGATTCAGAGGGCGCAGGCGTTCTCCGACCAGCCGGGCCACCCGTCTGCGCGGCGTCTCCCAGCCCCGGTCCCACCGCACCCGCTCGACCTCGGCGAGGTACTGGTCGCGGTCGAAGTGCAGATCAGGAAGGTCTTTCGGCCGTCCCCAGTCGGGTTTGATCTCTTCGTCCACGACTGGGCCGGCGAAGACGCCCACGTAGTCGCGAAAGTCCAGCCAGGAGATGCGCCGGCCATCAACAGAGGCCACGATCAGCGGCGCGAGCGACCCGCACCCGGCTTCGCCACACCCGCAGCGGACGACCGCCACGCGGCGACCGGAACTGGTTGGAATGAGCGGACAATCCTCACCCAGCATGCTGGAGGGATCGAACCCGCGCCAGCCTGATCTGGATCCCTCGAACGGATCTCGCCCATCGACCCGGATCACCAGGTCGGGCCAGTCGGGGCTGCTTTCTTCCGCGACCTCGAACTGCAGACTCAGAACGGAAAGGCTTGGTGCATTCTGCATCGGATCGGCGTTTTTCGGCACACCGGGAGCCATCGAAGACACGGGTGTCGAGCACCCTCGCGCCTCATTGTGCAGGGTGCCCGATCCGATGACAAGCGCTCAGC
Source organism: Kineosporia rhizophila (assembly GCF_021277265.1). Taxonomy (GTDB): domain Bacteria; phylum Actinomycetota; class Actinomycetes; order Actinomycetales; family Kineosporiaceae; genus Kineosporia; species Kineosporia rhizophila. The sequence goes on along the minus strand of NZ_JAJSOH010000014.1, from coordinate 26,616 downwards.
GGCGTCGGCTGCCCGGGCTGACCTCGGCCTGCCCACCCACCGACACGTCCTGGCTCTTGCCGCCCCGCCGCACCACCAGGTTGCTCACCGACATCAGCCCGCGCGACACCGGCGTGGGGCCATTGCGCTTCTCGATGCGGTGCGCCACGGCCCGCGCAGCCGCTGCGCCCGCGGGGACGGCAACGGTGAGCAACAGCCAGGTGCGCAGTCGCTTGGTGAGGAACGCCTTCATCAGTACCTCCGGTGATCGGGTCGGAACCTTCGTGAAGCATCCCCCGGGCCCGGCCGGCCAGCGACTCGACGCGATCCCGCTCACGACGAACAAGTCGTTCTCCCATCCGCGTCCCGCCACGTGTGGCGTCGCGCGGTGGGGTGTCGACGCGCGGCGCCCTGGCCACCCGATCCACTCGTTACCGCAAGCGCAAACTCGGATGCTTTGTGTATTCGCGGCCAGGATCGGATTGCCTGTCTACTTGGGTCGCACGATCTATAACTTTGAAGCCAGGATCCGTTACGGATCGTCCAAGCAATCACAAGTGCTAGACCCCACACCCTGACGGTCGGCACGATCGGCCGGATGCAGCCCCACAGGGCCGCCTACTCAGCCGCGCCCATCTGGAGCTACTTCTGGGAGATCGAGCGGATCACTCCCGCGCGGCAGCCGCCGACGTACTGCGGGACGCAGTGACCCGATTCAGCTGGTCCGCCGGCCATTCGATCCGGTCGAAGGCCGCCCGCAGGCGCTGCCCGCGTTCCGGGTGGAGCTGCGTTGCCCAGGCGATACGACCCAGCAGATGAGCCCGGAAGTCGCCGTGCTGGTCGCGGTTCTGACTGTCCGGGCCGAGGCGAACCGCGTTGTGCAGCAGGGCCTTCAGCTGGTCGTACTCGGCTCGGGTCAGATTGGGGCGTTCGTTGACAACGATGCCGGTGACCACCTGCCGTTGAAAGGCATGCCGTACGCGGGTCTTGGCCGGCTGCACCGAGAATCCTTCCGCTCGGACGATCCTTTCGACACCGCCGATCAGCCGTATGGCCGCGCGGTCGCTCAGATCACCGGAGAAGGTGAGGTCGTCGGCGTAGCGGGTGTAGGTCAGACCAATGGACGCGGCGAGGCCTGCCAGCCGACGGTCCAGTGCCAGCGCGGCCAGGTTGGCGAGCGCTGGTGAAGTGGGTGCGCCCTGGGGCAGATGGGGGCTGCGCAGGCGGGATCGGATCTCGTTGTGGTCGCCCGTGCTGCGGGGCATGGCCGAGATGACTCGAACCGGGGAACGCGTGGTGCACAGGCCGGTGAGCAGGTGGGCCACTGGTTCTGGCTAGCCGTCCGTGCGGAAGATGCCGTAGATGCGGGCTGCGCTGACGGTGGTGAAGAAGGAGGCCAGGTCCAGGTTGACCACTGTCGGGGCGCCGGTGTGAAGGCGGGCGCCGGTGATGGCACTGCGGCCGGGGGCGAAGCCGTGGGCGGCGGGGTGCACGGGGATCGGGGCCAGGACCTGCTCCAGCAGGGTGCGCTGGATTCTTTTCAGGCGCGGGAGTGGGGCTTCCAGCAGCCGAGGACGTCCTGAGGCAGCGATTGTCCAGAGGTAGCGGTAATGGTGCAGCGGTCCCGGCTTTGCGCGCCGCTGTCTGAACGAGACGTCGGCGAACCATTCCAGGTGTTCAGTTTCCAGCAGTTCGGCCAGGTCGTTGGCGTCGTGCAGTTCGGGGACCGGCCAGGGGCGGCTCGGGGCCATCCGGGTGCGCGCCGGCGGGATGCTGACTACTTGGAGGGGCTGCTCGGAAGCTAGCGACCGGGTGATGGCCCGCTGCAGGATCGGGCTGAGCTCAATGAAGCGGGCGAACTCGCGGGGCCGGTCTGCCGGCCGACGCGGATAGGCCGCTAGAACCTCGCGGGCCAACCGGAACAGCCAGCGCGGTCGCGAGCCGATTGCTGCCTCGGCACTGGCCACCAATGGCCGGACAGTCCAGTCGTTGGCTGTCAGGAAGGCATTGCCCAGGGCACGGGCCAGGGCGCGGCGGCGGGATGAGTTCACAGCGGTGACGCCCGACGACGACCTGTCCTGTAGTGCGCGTGCCTTGCTGCGCGAAGCGCTGCGGCGCACGTGCGGCGCCGTGCCGAGGATGTGGTGCCGAGCCCGGGGTAACCCCGGATCAACCGCCCAAATGGTGCCGGGCGGCGTTCTCGCCCCGGGCGCCACCGCATCCGGGCAGCCTACTCAGCGGCGGCCACCTGAGCCTGCAGCAGACCTTCGACTCCCCGCAGGAAGGTCTCGTTGACCAGGGCCGGGTCGAAGAGGCAGCCGGCCGCCATGGCGCCGTCGCGCAGCATCGCGTAGTGCCGGGCGGCGGCGTCAGGCTTGGTGCTGATCTGGGTGAACAGGCTGGTCAGCGTGTCGAGGAACCAGGCCCGGTGTTCGAGGACGACCTGGTGCACGGGGTTGTCCTGGTCCGGGTACTCGGCTGCGGCGTTCAGGAAGGCGCAGCCGCGGAAGCCTTCGGACTCGATTCCGGCGGCGATGCCCTGCGCGATCGTCTGCAGCGCCCGGGCCGGCTCCAGCCCGTCGATGGCCTGTTCGACCTGCTCCCGCAGCCCCCGGTCGGCCGCCCGCAGATAGGCGACGACCAGGTCTTCTTTGCTGGGGAAGTGCCGGTAGAAGGTCGCCCGAGTGACCTGGGCCTCCGCCACGAGCCGGTCGACCCCGACGGCGTGGATGCCCTCCGCGTACCAGATCGCGCTCGCTGTGCTCAGCAGGCGGTCGCGGGCCTCGGAGGGGCGGGTCGTCGGGCTCATGCCGCCATCCTAGTAGGAAGAACGTTCGTTCTTGACTTTGTGAGCCGACGTGCGCAACTCTTCGGTGGGAAGAACGTTCGTTCTTGCATTCCGAGGAGGAGACACCTGCCATGACCACCACCACCACAGCAGTGGCCGGCACCCTGCAACGCCTGTACTTCGTCCGGTTCGCGTTCGCCATCGCCTGGGCCCTCGCCCTGTTCACCACCGCCAAGGACCTCGGGGTCCTGGCCGGCACCCTGCTCGTGATCTACCCGCTGTTCGATGTCGGTGCCGCCGTCGTCGACGCCCGCTCGTCCCACCGCACCGGATCGGTCGTGGGCCTGTACGTGAACATGGCGGTCAGCTCGATCACCGCAATCGCGGTGGCCGTCGCCGCCACCTCCGGCATCCCGGATGTCCTGCGCGTCTGGGGTACCTGGGCAATCGTGGCGGGAGCCGTGCAGTTGGCCGTATCCCTGAGCCGTCGGGCCATGGGCGGCCAGTGGCCCCTCATCCTGAGCGGCGCGATCTCCGTGCTGGCCGGGGCCTCGTTCATCGCGGGCGCCGGGGCCGACGACCCCACCCTGACCGGTGCCGCTGGTTACGCCATCCCCGGCGGCGTCTTCTTCCTGGTCTCCGCCCTGCGGCTGCGCAGCGCCTCGAAGGGAAAGTGACATGAGCACACACACTTACGACCTGATCGTGATCGGCGCCGGCCCGGTCGGAGAGAACGTCGCCGACCGAGCCCGGCAGGGCGGGCTGAGCGTCGCCATCGTCGAACGCGAACTGGTGGGAGGCGAATGCTCCTACTGGGCCTGCATGCCCACCAAGGCTCTGCTGCGCAGCGCCGCCGCGCTACGCACGGCCCGTCAGGTGCCCGGCGCTCGTGAAGCGGTGACCGGCGCCCTGGATCCGGCGGCCGTGCTGCAGCGGCGAAACGCCTTTGCCTCCGACTGGAAAGACGACGGGCAGGCGTCCTGGCTCGAGCAGGCCGGGATCGAACTGTTCCGGGGGCAGGGCCGCATCGTCTCGCCGCGCGTGGTCGAGGTCGACTCGACGATCACGCTGACGGCCCGGCACGCCGTGGTCATCGCCACCGGCAGCAGCGCCCTGGTTCCTGAGATCTCGGGGCTCCGCGAGGCCAGGCCGTGGACAAGCCGGGAAGCAACGGCCACCCAGCGCCTCCCGAAGAACCTGGCCATCATCGGCGGCGGAGTCGTGGCCAGCGAAATGGCCACTGCGTTCGCTGAACTGGGGTCTTCAGTGACCGTGCTCGCCCGGGACGGGATCCTGCCGGCGGTCGAACCGTTCGCCGGCCAACTGGTCACCGAATCTCTGCGCGCAGCCGGAGTCACCGTGCGAGTGGGGGCTCAGGTCTCGAACGTGCACCGATCCGGTGAGGGCCTGCTGCACCTCACTCTGGCCGACGGCGAAACCATCGCGTTCGACGAGCTTCTGGTAGCCACCGGCCGCGAACCGAACACCCACGACCTGGGGCTGGACCGAATCGGCCTGACGCCGGGCGACTGGCTCGCGGTGGACGACACGCTGCGCGTGCTCGACGCTGATGGAACCCCGGTGGACTGGCTCTATGCAGCCGGCGACGTGAACCACCGCGTGCTCCTGACCCACCAGGGCAAGTACCAGGCCCGAGCGCTGGGCGATGCACTCGCTGCCCGAGCCGCGGAAGAGCCACTCGACTACCGCCCCTGGGGCCGACACGCCCTGACCGCCGATGAACGCGCCGTTCCCCAGGTCATTTTCACCTCGCCCGAGGTTGCCGCGGTCGGGCTGACTGCCGCAGCCGCGGCCGCCGCTGGACTGGCCGTGCGTGTGGTGGACTACGACCTCGCCACCGTGGCCGGGGCTGCACTGCACTCCGAGGGCTACCGCGGGCAGGCCCGCATGGTCGTGGACGAAGACCGCCAGGTGATCGTGGGCTTCACCTTGGTGGGCCCGGACGTGGGGGAACTGATCCACGCGGCCACGATCGCGATCGTCGGCGAGGTGCCCCTCGACCGCCTGTGGCACGCCGTGCCCGCCTTCCCCACCGTCAGCGAGGTCTGGCTGCGTCTGCTGGAGGCGGCCCGGGCCGGGGACCAGTCTCCGGCCGGCAACTGAATGCCGGTGTGGCCGTCGGATCTACGCGGGATCCGACGGCCACGACGAGCAGTTGGTTACTGGGTCCAGCCCTCGACCCAGGACTTGCTGTTGGCCCAGCCGACCTTCGTGGCGGGCAGGTCGGCGCCGGACGCGAACGTCACGGTGACGATGGCGCCGGGGGCCTTGCAGGCCTTGTACTGGCGCACCTCGTTGGTGTAGCCGTGGCCGTCGGGGCCGATCGAGTCGCGCTTGCCCTTGGTGCCGAAGATCTTGGCCACCTTGGCCTTGGACTGGCCGACCTTCACCTTGCCGAACTCGGTGGTGGTGACGCAGGGCTTGTTCTTGGGAGCGGCATCGGCGGCCACGGCCCCACCCACGAGCAGAGCTGCGGTGATGCCGACGGCGGTCAGAACTCGACGCATGACAGGTTTTCCCCTCCGATAGGGCCAGGTCTTTCCCGGCCCGCTACTGGCAACGCGGGTTGCCGGGAGTAGGTTGTCATGACTTGGCCGGAATTTTCACACCTGCCTCTGTGGGCAGTTCGGCCTCCCACACCTCGAGCAGCTCCCCCGAAGTGATGGGGCTCGTGCCCCGGCGCCCCACCACCACGCCGGCGCAGGCATTGGCCACGCGACAGGCGTCTTTCAGGGGCAGTCCACGGCCCAGAAGAGCACCAACAATGGACGCGACGGTGTCACCGGCGCCGGTGACGTCCAGGACGGTGCGGGCCTGGGTTGGGAGGTGCAGTTCCGGAAAGTGCCCGTCGAACAGGGACATCCCGTCGGCGCTGCGGGTGACCAGCACCGCGCTGCCGAGGCTGTCGACCAGAGCGAGGGCCTTCTGCTGGAGGGTGCTCAGGTTGGCAGGCGTTGCCTGGTTCAGCTCGGCAAGGTTCGGGGTGATCAGCTTGGCTCCGCGATAACGGCTGTAGTCAACACCTTTCGGGTCGACCACCACGGGGATGCGCAGGGCCCGGGCCAGGCGGACGACCTCGGCGCACACCTCGGGGGTGCACAGGCCCTTGGCGTAGTCGGAGATCAGCACCACGTCGACCGCGCCGATGCTGCGGCGCACCTGGTCCAGGCAGGCTGCGGTCAGCTCGGGTTCGGCGGGCTGCTCGACATCGAGGCGGACCACCTGCTGGCCGTTGGCGATCACCCGGTGTTTGCAGGTGGTCGGGCCATTACCGGTGATCAGGGCCTGGTCTTTCACCCCGGCGGCGTTCAGGCCGGCCCGCAGCCGGAGGCCCTCGGGATCGTCACCGACGGCAGCCACCAGAGTGACCTCGTCTCCCAGCGCGGCCAGGTTCGCGGCCGCGTTGCCGGCCCCGCCGGGCGTGTAGACGCGGGTGCTCTGCAGCACCACCGGCACCGGCGCTTCGGGCGAGAGACGCCCGGCGTGACCCTCGCTGAACACGTCGAGCATCAGATCGCCCACCACCAGCGCCCGGTGGGGCATTCAGACCACCTCGAGGCGATCGAGGATCTGGGTGGTGGAGACGTCGACGGTGCGGGGCAGGAACTCCATGCGGCCGCCGAAGCGCTCCACCACCTCGCGCTCGGGCACCGGCTGGCCGGCGGCGTACTCCTCGCCCTTGCAGTGCACGTCTGGCCGCAGCTCAGCCAGGGCCGCGGCCGGGTTGTCCTGGTCGAACACGCACACGTAGGCGACCGGGGTCAGGGCCTGCAGCAGCCGGGCCCGGGCCTGCTGCGGGTTCACCGGGCGGGCAGGCCCCTTGGCCCGCCGCACCGACTCGTCCGAGTTCAGCAGCACCACGAGCACGTCGCCCAGGGCGGCGGCCCGGTCGAGCGAGTCGAGGTGACCGGCGTGCAGCACATCGAAGCAGCCGTTGGTAGAGACCACGGTGAGGCCCTGACGCCGCCATTCCTGCCGCAACGACAACAGCGCGGGCGGAAGCACACCCGGGTTTTTCGGGGCGGGCCGACGGGAGTCGAGCAGAATACGTTCGGTGAGGTCGCAGATGATGTGCAGAATCGTCATCTGGCATTCCTGGACCCGCGCGGTCACCGGTGAAGGGACCTTGAGCACCAGATCGCAGAAAGCGTCCAGACCGGCGGCTGCCCGACCGGTCATTCCGATCACCGAAACACCCTTGCGCCGGGCGCTGCGGGCGGCCTCGATCACGTTCACCGAGTTTCCGCTGGTGCTGATCGCAAAGAGAATGTCACCGGGCCGGGCGAAGGCCTCGACCTGCCGGGAGAAGACCGCATCGTAGCCGTAGTCGTTACCGATACAGGTGAGGGCACTGGTGTCGGTGGTCAGGGCCAGCACCGGGAGCGGCAGTCGGGGGCGCAGATATTTACCGGTGAATTCCGCCGCGAAATGCTGGGCGTCGGCCGCCGAGCCGCCGTTGCCGATCACGTACACCCGCCGGTCGGCCTGCAGGCACTCGGCCAGACGCCGCGCAGCCTCGCTGACCTGCGGCCCGACCGCACTGGCGGCCCTGGTCTGCACCTGAGCCGCCTGACGCAGCGATTCGGTGACGACGATGTTCATCTTTCCCCTTAAGCCCATACGAGACCGTCGGCCTCGTCCTGGGCCGCCGGTTCGATTCACCGAAGGTTTCGCTTCGGATTCCACGACATCGGCGCCCTTCCTGGGCGCCTGCAGACGGAGCTTTACCGGGGTGAATACACCGCAATGCATTCATGACCGCGCGCCAGCATAGCGCCTGCCGGCGGCAGCACATTACCGCCGCCGACAGGCTTTGATGTCGTTCGAATTCTGGGCTTAGGACTTACTCAGACACCGACGCGGTGCCGCACCGTAATGGAATCCTGAAGCCATTCCAGGTGTGCGTCCCACAACCGCAGCCGCTCGGTGGCCGGCAACAGCGTGTCGGCGCGGCCCCACAGGTATTGGTGGGTGCGGTGGAAAGGGGTGTCGCCACTGGTGGCATCGGCCATGGCCTGGTCGGAGAGGGAAGCGGCAGCGTCGAAGAACAGGTCGTCGGCGTCGGTCAGCGTGGCCCGGACCACCCGCGACCACCGCGGGCTCGGCCGGCCCAGCCCACGCCGGGCCCGGCGCAGGTCGAGGCTGAGCATGCGCACCTGGGGCTGGTCGGACAGGCCGAGATGTCTCAGCAGGAGACCCGGGCTGTCAGACCCCAGAAGCTTCCCTTCGAAGGTTTCCAACTGATCTGCCCCCGGGTATCCCTCGACCTCCCGGCCGAGGTGACGGATGAGGTAGACGGGGTGCAGACGGGACGGCAGTCGCAGCCGGACCAATTGAGGCTCGGAATAGCTCACCCCCCAAGACTACGGGCAGCCCCGTCTTGCGCACGGTTAGCAGGTAGCGCCGCGCGAGCAGTCCGTGCGGCCACCGGTAGACCCGGAGCCGGAGTCCGGCCTAGAAGCACCTCCAGGTCAGGCCCGTGCTGGCCCAGAAAGTCGTGCCGCACCGACGAGGCGATCCCGGCCAGCATCGGCGGCTGGAAAGGCAACAGGTCCGGACTGCTCAGCAACCGGTCCCGGTACTCCCCCAGGCTCAGCCCGAGCACCTCGACCCCGAGCTCGGCGGCAATGTCAGCCGTACTGAAAGGAACACCGGTCAGCTCATAGACCCGGCCGACGTGATCTTCTGCCCTGATCGCCACCCGGGCCGCCGCAACCGCGAGGTCCTCTCGGGTCGGTGCCGCCACCCGTCCATTGTTGAAAGGCGACACCAGCACCCCCTGCTCCCACGCCAGCAACCCGCCGATCAGCTCCGCATACAGCCCGTTGCGCAGAATCGTCCAACTCAGCCCGCTGTCGCGGAGCAGGCGCTCGGTGGCGCGATGCGCCAGCGCGAACGCCAGGTGATCCCCCGCACCGACCAGGCTGGTGTAAACCACGTGCTTCACGCCGTGGCGGCGGGCAGCTTCAATTACGGACGCGTGGCGCTGGGTAACGATGTCGTCCTCGGCATATCCGGCGGAGACAAGAACCAAAGTGGAGACGTCGGTGAGGTCGATGGTCTCGGGAAGGTCGAAGTCCAGCCGGCGACCTCCCTCGGCCGGATTCCGGCTGCCGGGCACCACCTGCGCGCCGGCCGTGCGGAGATGAGCGACGATGCGGCGGGCGAGCTGGCCGCCCGCGCCAGTGATGAGGATCAAGATGGCCCCAACCGTGGTTCCTGGTGGGTGACCCGGATCGGTCACCGGAACCGAATCTGTGGCCCAGGGCCGGACGCCACAAGGAGGCACTTTCGTGTCAGCGACGAACACCGCGGTAAGCCTGCAGGTCAGTGAGCCGACGGCCGAGCTGGAGCCGTGCGGGAAGGCCGATCACCCCGACTGCGGCATCCGCGACGTGCTGGACCGCTTCGGCGACAAGTGGTCGGTCCTGGTCATCGTCGAACTGGCCTCCGGCCCCCGCCGGTTCCGAGAGCTGGAGCGGGCGATCGACGGCATATCCCAGCGGATGCTCACCCTGACCGTGCGGCGCCTGGAACGCGACGGCCTGGTCCAGCGCACCGTCTACCCCACCGTGCCGGCCCAGGTCGACTACCGCCTCACCGAAACCGGCGCCGGCCTGACCCACCTGATCAGGGCCCTGACCGACTGGTCCCTGGCTAACCGCGCGGCGATCGCGTCGGCGCGGGCCGACTACGACGCCCGCACCTGAGGCGTGGGCCTCGATCCTTGGACTGGCCCTTGACGACCAAAGCTAATCGGCGTAGCTTTTAGCTAACGCAGTTAACCAACGTCACGGAGGACCGGGATCATGACCGAGCACCTGAGCATCGGCGCCAACACCATCGCCTACGACCTGATCGGCGAAGGCCCCCTGGTGGTGCTCGCCCACGGGATCGGCGACAGCCGGCACTCCTACCGCTTCATCGCTCCCGCCCTGGCCGCCGCCGGCTACCGCGTGGCCAGCGTCGACCTGCGGGGTTGCGGCGACTCCAGCCTGGGCTGGGACGGGTACAGCCGCACCGAGATCGCCGGTGACCTGGTGGCCCTGATCCGGCACCTGGGTGGGCCGGCCGTGATCATGGGGCACTCGATCAGTGGCGGCGCCGCGACGGTGGCCGCCGCCACCGCCCCCGACCTGATCCGCGGGCTGGTCGAGGTGGCTCCCTTCACCCGGGCGCAGAGCTTCGACGTCGGCGGGCTGTTCAAGAACAAGCTCTACCGCACCGGCACGCTGCATCTGGGGCGCGCTGCCATGCTGGGCAACGTGAAGGCTTGGAAGCGGTACCTCGACGTGGCGAACCCGGCCAAGCCGGCCGACTGGGACGCCGAGCTGGGCCGGATCGAGGCCAAGATGAGCGAGCCGGGCCGGATGAAGGTGCTGAAGGCGATGGGGATGACCAGCCCGGGCGATGCGGGCGCCCAGCTGGCCAACGTGCGCTGCCCCGTCCTGGTGCTCGTCGGCACCGAAGACCCGGACTGGGCCGACCCCCGCGCCGAGGGCGAGAAGATCCTGGCCGACCTGCCGGAGGGGCTGGGCCAGCTGGAGATGATCCAGGGCGGCGGTCACTACCTGCACACCAGCTCCTCGCAGGCCGTGCTCGACCTGAGCCTGCCCTTCCTGGCCCGGACGCTCGCTCGTGGCTAGGGCCGGGCTGACCAGTGCCTCGGTGATCGCAGCCGGCGCGGAGCTGGCCGACGAGGTGGGGCTGGACCGGCTGAGCATGGGCCTGCTGGCCGAACGCCTCGGGGTGAAGAGCCCTTCGCTGTACAAGCACGTCAACGGCCTGGCCGATCTGGTGCACGGCATCGCGGTGCAGGCCGGCCACGAACTCAGCGCCGCCCTGCGCGACGCCACGCAGGGCCGGGCCGGGTCCGACGCGCTCTACGCCGCTGCCCAGGCGTTCCGCGCGTTCGTCCTGAAACACCCGGGCCAGTACGCGGCGGGGAACAACGCACCCACCAATGGGCCGGACGATCCGCTGATCGCGGCCCGCGGCAAGGTTCTTGAGTCGATGAAGGCGGTGCTGAGGGGGTATGACCTCGATCCGGCCCAGGAGATCCACGCCCTGCGCATGTTGAGGAGTGTGATGCACGGGTTCGCGAGCCTGGAGGCCGACGGTGGGTTTCAATTTGCCACCGATATCGACGAAAGTTACGCGTGGCTGATCGAATTCGCCGACCGTAGCCTTCGGGCCACTGCCGCCCAGCCCGCCCCGAGCGTCCAAAAGCTCTGATCTCACTGGTCCAGGCGTGGGCTCTCGACGGCCCGCCAGCCAGCACCGGGTCCGGCCACCGCTCAGGTGTGCAGGCCGTCGCTCAGGTGTTGCAGGACGATGGTGATCAGGTCGCCGAGGTCGGTGCGGTCGAGATCGTGCACGGCCAGGCGGAACTGGGTGCCCATGCGGCGGCCGCGGTCGTGGAAGAAGAACGGGTGAAGGCGGGGGCGACGGCCGCCGAGGGCCAGTTCGTACCAGCGGGTGACGGCGGCCGCGTCGAAGGTGTCGAGGTCACCGCCGTACTGCCCCGGCTGCAGGTGGTGGGCCAGATCGGCTCGGCCCTGGACCTGCAGGTGGGCGGCGACGGCGTCGAACGACAGGTGCTCGCGCAGATGTAAGGACGATTGGTGCACCTCGGTGAGGATCTGGTCGGTGGGTGCGGGGCCGGCGGTGGCATCCACGCACGGCCGCAGGCTCCAGGGCTGGCCGCCGGCTTCGGCCCGGCCCTGGGCGCGCAGCTCGACCGAGGCCCAGATCTGTCCGTCGTATCCGGCCGGGCGGAGCCAGGCGATGAGCTGCGGTTGCCCGCCGCTGGTGCTTCCGGCCACGGTTCTGCGGGTCTCGGTGGCGGGAACGGCGGCGAGGCGCTGGTCGAGCTCGGTGGCGAGGCGCTGGAGCAGCAGGTCGGGGGCGAACCAGCCGGACAGTTCACCCAGTCGGCCGTCGGCCTGGGTCTGCCAGAGCTTCAGTTCGTCGCCGATGCGCTGGGCCAGCCAGCCCGCCTCCGGGCTACTTTCCCAGGCCGCGAACACGTCGCCGAGGGCCAGAGAGGTCCAGCCGCGGGGCGCTTCGACGCGGGCGAGGGTGACGAAGAACAGGCGCTCGAGAGGTAGTCCGCTGGTCGGCGCCCAGGCTTCGAGGCGTGCGCGCTGATGGCCGGATTCGGTTGCACCGGCCCTGATCTCGAGCACCGCGGCCGGTTGGCCTTCGGCATCCAGAACCAGCAGGTCCACGCGCGCGGCCGATCCCAGAGGACGCTCGCGGGCCACTTCGTAGGTACCCGGCGGCAGGCCCAGCAGGCCCGGTAGCGGCTGCGGGTCGTGCTGGGTCAGAAAGGCCAGCAGGTCGCTGATCGTCTCTTCCCTGCGTAGCAGCCTGGCCAGACCGTCGTCAGCGGACACCACCGAACCCCCGAGTATCGACGCAACTCCCCCGTCGGAACATCGGACCGGCCTTGTCACCGCTGAAGGTTCCGGCGCTCCCCCGTTCAGCCAGCCTTTCCGGCAAGACGCGGCTACCGCGAAACTCCCGGCGCTACGGTTCAGCGTCCTTTACCGCCATTCGGGGGAGCAGAAACAGATGGCGTCAACAACCGCCCGCACACGGGCATCACGAGTCGTACGGGGAGGGCTGGTCGCCGCCTGCGGCCTGGCCCTGACTCTGAGCGCTTCGGTAGCATTTGCCGGATCACCCAGCGCATCAGACACTTCCGGCAACACCGTAACTCCGGTGGTCACGGCCACCGGGGCGCCGCAACCGAACGCGCGGGTAGCCGCTGCGACCGGTGGAGTCAGCGGCACTGTGTACGAGGACTCGATCGCGCCGGGCAATGTGCTGGCCGACAGCTTCGTGCAGATCTGCCCCTCGTGGCGGCCGACGGGTACCGACTCCCGATCGAACACGCCTTCGTCCAGCAATGATTCGTCCGACGGGCAGTGCGAGACCACTTCTTCCAACAGCGCCGGCACCTACTCGTTCACCGATCTGGCGCCGGGCGACTACTACCTCTCGGCCTACCCACCGGCCAACTCCACCGCCGAGCCGGGCGGCCGCCAGGTCACGGTTCCGGAAGCGGGCGGAATGCAGACCGGGCAGGACATCGTGCTCAACGTCCTGGCCCCGCCGCCGGCCGGAACGACCATCACCAACATCGGGACGAACCCGCAGGGTGTGCCCACGGTGTACTGGGGCGAGCCTCTGACCTTGCGCACCCACGGCTGCGAGGGCGCGGTCGCGACCTGGGAGCTGCTGCAGGACAGCGAGGTCCGGCTCTCCGGCACGCTGACCGAGGGGGTGGACGGTGAGTACACGACCATTATCGCCCCGATCCAGCCGGTGCACGGGTACGCGACGTTCGTGATCCGGCTGGAGTGCCCGAACGGCCCGCCCACCACGGTCTCGTTCGACGTCTACATCGACCCGAGCGGCCACGTGGTCGACACCGAGGGAAACCCGGTGGAGGACGCGGTGGTGACGCTCTACCGCTCGGAGAACTATGACGGCCCGTTCACCGTGGTGCCGGACGGCTCGCGGATCATGTCGCCGGCCAACCGGCGGAACCCTTCTCTCACCAACGAGAACGGCTACTTCGGCTGGGACGTGGTGGCCGGCTACTACCAGGTGCGGGCCCAGCATGCCGGGTGTGTCTCGGCCGACGACCCGAGTCTGCCGTACGCACTCTCGTACACCATGACCATCCCGCCGCCGGTCACCGACCTCTGGCTGGTCCTGGACTGCGCCAACGGTTCCCCTCTGGCACCCGACCTGGAGGTCAAGACGACCGAGGACGTCTCGGCGCAGGTCGACCTGAAGGCGAAAGTCAGCGATCCCGACGGCGACCCGGTGACGATCACGTCGACCTCGACGCCGGCCCACGGCGACCTGTCCTGCACCTCGGCCTGGGTGTGCACCTTCGCCCCCAGCCCGGACTACAACGGCAGCGACTCGTTCACCTACACCGTCTCGGACGGTAAGGGCGGAACCGCCACCGGCACGGTCAAGCTCTCTGTCAGCGCAGTGAACGACCTGCCCACTGCGGCCTTCACGGTGAATCCGACCAGTGGAAACGCGCCGCTGGCGGTGCGCTTCGACGGTCACAGCTCGGTGGACGTGGAAGGGATTGCCACCTACGCCTGGGAATTCGGAGACGGGACAACGGGCACCGGCGCGGTGGTCGATCACACCTATGCCAAAGCAGGCTCCTACACGGCCAAGCTGACGGTGACCGACTCCGACGGGGCCAAGGACGTCTCCTCGGCCGCGGTCACGGTCAACGCCACCCAGCCGCCGAAGATGCGCGACAGCCTGACGATGGACCGCAGCGGAACCCGTTCCTACCGGTTCGGCGGCGAACTGGAGTCGGGTGACTTCGTCTTCACCTACAAGAAGGGCAAGCTGCAGGGCATCGACGGGGTCGGCGTGATCGAGGGCCGCAAGGTCGACTTCGACGTGCGGGCCAACTCGGGCGGCCGGGCACACGGCCGGATCACCGTGGCCGACGCGAAGACCGGCAAGATCTTCGACCGGATCCGGGTACGCGGTACCTACCCGGTGCAGGACGGGCTGACCTTCACCGGCACCTCGATCTGGGGCAAGAACGGCCAGCAGCTCGACCGGCTGGTCTGGTCGGTGACCGACGTGCCGAAGAACTGAGTGTCAGAGCTGGGCAGCCCGCACCGGGCTGCCCAGCTCGGCTGCCAGGACCGCGTTGCGCTCCAGGAAGGCGGCCCAGCCTTCCGGGGCATCGACAACTCGATCGGCACCCAGGTGAGCCTCCTGCTTCCACTGGCGCAAACGTCCATTGTTGATCTCTAAATGCAACGCCAGACCGCTCTGTCGCACCGACATCTTCAGATCTCCGGCGCCTTCGACGGTGGCCCGCTGGGGAGCCACCACCCAGGTCAGGCCTTCGATCTCGTCCTGCACGGCGGCCGCGATCTCGAAGCGCAATCCGGCCGCGGCCTCGTCGCGCCGTACCCGCAAGAGTTCCATCGCCGTCGGCACCGCTTCATCCGACCGCTCCAGCACTGCCGCGATGTTCGCCACCAACCGCTCCCGGTCACCCGCATCGACACCTCGGGTGGCGGCCAGATCACGCTCCGCTCCCCTCAGCCGAGACGCCGTGTAGACCAGCGGATAGCAGCGATTGAGAGCCGAGACTGCCGCCCGCACCTTGCGTGAGCCCAGATAGGGGCCGAAGAAGCGTACTTCTGGGCGGGGTTCGACTCCGAAGACAGGGTCGAGACGAGGAGCGCCAGGCGTGGCGTCGAGCCTGATGTAGACCGGTAGTTCCTGCCCTCCGCGTGCCCGATTCCACCGGGGCTTGCGGTGTTCCAACAGATTGCGCTCCAGCCAGGCCGCCTCGTGCTCGGACGCGCAGACCAGAGCCTCGATGCCCGCGACCTGCGGCACCATTCGCCGAAGGCGGGGCCGGTCGCGCAGATCACCCCAGTAGGAGCTGACCCTGCGGCGAAGGTTGCCGGCCCGGCCGATGTAGAGGGCGCGCCCGGCCTCGTCGCGGAAGCGGTAGACCCCCGGCTCAGCCGGCAGAACCGCCACCGCGGCCGGACGAGTGCTCATCTGCCGCACTTTACGGCCTGACGCCATCGGGCAGACATCCCAGGTATTTATCCGTTTCGCTCCTTTTGATCATCGGACGCAGGCAGGATGGTTGACGTCCGAGTAACACGACGAAGGGGTCTCTACGTGCGCAAGATCGTTCTGACCGCGGTGGCCGCCGTGATGGGTCTCACCATGCTGGGCGCGACGCCGGCGTCGGCGCATCAACGTGGCGAGTACGTGGCGCTGGGCGACTCCTACGCCTCCGGGGTGGGGGCCTCGGTGTACGACGAGGCCAGTGGCGAGTGCCTGCGCAGCCCGAAGAGCTACCCGCGTACGTGGTCGCGCAAGCATCCCAAGCTCAAGCTGAAAGACGTGGCCTGCAGCGGCTACCGGATCCCGCAGGTACGGGCCGAGCAGCTCGGCGCCCTGAGCCGGAAGACCAAGCTGGTCACCCTCACCGTGGGCGGTAACGACGCCGGTTTCCGCGCCACCCTCAACGCCTGCCTGGGCGGCACCGACGCGCAGTGCCAGGGCGCGGCCGCGCTGGCCACCAACTACGCGTCCACCACCCTGGTCGACGATCTGAAGGCGCTGCTCGGCGAGATCAAGGGCAAGGCCCCCAACGCCCGGGTGATCGTGCTCGGCTACCCGCACCTGGTCGACCCGGAAGGCACCGACAGCTGCGGTGACGTCACGCCCAACGCCGAGCGCCGGGCCCTGTTCACCAGCACGGTGGACGCGGTGAACCAGGGCATCATCACGGCCACCGGCCAGGCGGGCGTGAAGTTCGTCGACCTGCGGGGGCCGTTCGCCGGGCACGAGGTCTGCACCGACGACCCGTGGCTGCACGAGGTGGATCTGGACAACCAGCTGGAGATGTTCCACCCGACCGACCGGGGCTACAAGACCTACGCCCGCGAACTGGCGAAGGTGACCGGCCGCTACTGAGCGTCGGTCTGCAAGTACGGGGAGGGCACCAATACCGGTGCCCTCCCCGTACCAGTACATCCAAAGAAGTACGTCCCGGTGGCCTTCCCCTTCTTGCGGCGGACGCAGCGCCCCCGCCGGTCAAGGCAGGCTGAACCACCATGAGAACAGTTCTGGCGCGGCAGCACGGTGAGAGTGCGCAGGTCACGCAGATCGTCCTGCCGGGCATCGTGGAGCCCCAGGCCCTGCAGGTGCGCCGGCTGCCGCGGCCGATGCCGGCCGTGGGCCAGGTTCTGCTGCAGATGGAGGCCACCGGCGTCTCCAATGCCGAAGTACGCATGCGCCGGGGTATCGAGCGTGACCAGCCGGCCTTTCCCTTCGTCCCCGGGTTCGACGTGGTGGGGCGGGTCGTCGAGGTCGGCCCCTCGGTGTCGCCGAGGCTGATCGGGCGGCGGTACGCGGCCGTGGTCCGGACCGGTGGCTGGGCCAGTCATCTGGTGGTCCCGGCCGATCTACTCATCCCGGTGCCGGAGGAACTCGATGCGGCGGCGGTGGAAACCGTTCTGAGCCACGGGGTCATCGCCTGGCAGATGCTGCACCGGGTCGCCGCCGTGCCCCCCGGTGGCATCATCGTGGTGCTGGCGGCCGACGGCGGGATCGGCGGATCCCTGGTCCAGCTGGGCAGACGGGCGGGGTTGAGCGTCATCGCGATCGCGCCGCCCCGCGATCAGGAGTCGCTGCGCCAGCAGGGTGCTGTGGCGATGAACTGCTGGGCTCCGGACCTGCTCGAACAGGTGCTCGCGTACTCGCCCGACGGCGTGGACGCCGTGTTCAACCACGTGGGTGAGGAAACCCTGGCAAAGTCGTGGGCAGGACTGCGCCGTGGCGGCACGCTGGTGCTCTATTCCAGTCTTTCGACCAATAACGACGACGACCCCCGGCTGGGCCCCTCGGCGAAGGACGCGGCCCGCCTGCGGTTGTGGAACCTGCTGCCCAACGGTCGGCGGGCGCACTCGTTCAACCTGCACAGCGGCCAGTTCCGCAGCGGGCGACAGCGGCAGCAGTGGTGGCGCGAGGACACCGGCAAGGTGCTGCAGTTGCTGGCCGAGAACGTGCTGACTCCCCGGATCGCCGCCCGGTTCCCGCTTTCCGAGGCCGACCTTGCCCTGACCCTGGCTGAGTCGCCGGATCTCCGGGGCAAGGTCGTCATCGTGCCCGACGCCTGACGCTGCTCAGAGCAGGCCGCTGCGTAGGGCGAAGGCGACGGCGTGGGTGCGGTTGCGCAGGTTGAAACGTTCGAGCACG
The DNA here is from genome assembly GCF_021277265.1 of Kineosporia rhizophila. Lineage (GTDB taxonomy): Bacteria > Actinomycetota > Actinomycetes > Actinomycetales > Kineosporiaceae > Kineosporia > Kineosporia rhizophila. The sequence goes on along the minus strand of NZ_JAJSOH010000014.1, from coordinate 9,038 downwards.
CCGGAGACCACGTTCTTCACCGTGCGCTCGGAACACGACAGCTTCGCGGCGATCTCGGCCGTGTCCAGACCGTCGGCCGCCAGGGTGAGCACGGCGATCTCGCGCTGTTCCAGCCCTGAGGGGGTCAGGCCCCTCGGGCGCAGGACGTTGCGCTGCAGCCGGGCCAGGTCTTTGAGCAGCCGGCTCTGCACCTCACGGGGGAAGTCGCCCTGCCCCGAGGCCACGGTGCGGAGCAGGGCCGAGAAGCGTTCGGCGGTGGCCTGTTCCCGCCACAGAACCCCCTGCAGGCCGCTGTCCACCGCCGTGAGCAGATCAGCCTCACCCAGCTGGCTGATCACCGCGGCGACCGGAACTTTGGCGAGTTCGGTGAGCTCGCGGACCCGCCGCAGCAGTGGGCCGTTCAAGCGTGGCGCGGCCACGACCAGGACGCCGGTCTTGCTCAACTGGTCCAGCGGCCGCAGGGTCAGACCGGGGTCGCGCCCGATCAGGGCGACGATGCCGGCCTCGTCCAGCTGAGTCGCGGCCAGCACACCCACCGCCACCGGACCGGCGGCTTGGCGCGGTGGAGTACGTCCGGGGGCATTGACCGAGCCGATCACAGCGCCTCCCCTCGCCACAGCAGAGTGAGCGCCTGGATGCGGTTACGGGCGCCGGTGCGCCGAACCACCGCATCCAGCGTGTGCCCGACCGTGCGCTCGGAACAACCCAGGTCGCGCGCGATCTCACGGACCGAGCGGCCGTCCATCATCAGCCGGATCACATCGGCCTCGCGCCGGCTGCGAGCCGGGCCGACCGCCTCGTGCAGGAATCGCTCACGGTAACGGTCCATGTCCTGACCGATACGCCGCCGGGCCGGCACCAGCATTCGTCCCTGCGCTGCGACCGAGCGGATCTCGTCGCTGAGCACCTGGGCGTCCACCTCGGCCCGCCACAGGCAGGCCACCACTCCCAGCCCGGCCAGTTCGGCGGCCGAGGAGGGGCTCGCATCGCCCGGCTCGTCGAGCACCGCCAGCACGGGGAGGTGCTGCGCACTGCGCACGCTCAGGGCCTCGGTGACGCTGCGGCCGGGCCGGCGGGCGAGGAGCAGAAGCAGGTGCGCGTCGTCGGCCCGGGTGATCGGCAGCTGCCGTAGACCGGGCCGGCCGCCGAGCATCCCGTCCACCTCGGCCTGGGCCAGGGGGTCGGTCGTCATCACCACCATCCGGGCCTCCCCCGGCATCGCCAGGGCGGTCCCGGGCTCGCGCAGGGACCAGGCTCCCTTACTCATCACAGCCTCCGAGCTCGTGTTCCTCACGGATCACACGGGTGGGGCCGACCCGGGGTTCACGACCGAGATGGCCCATCCGGAAATGACCTAAAATGGTGCTCCGTCAGGCGCCCACCCGATGAGCACGCACCTCCGTCGCCCCATCGGCACCAGGACGGAGCAGACTTGCCTGAGGCGCCACCCTCGGGGCACGAGGCTTCCCGCGGTTCTGCCTATGCGGCCCTCGCCGCTCTCGATCCCGCTGTGCCGCAGGCGGTCGCCGGTCTGGCCCTGCTGCGCCGATTGGCCCAGGTCATGCACGCAGACGCGGTGCGGCTCTGGCTGCCCGAGCCCGGGCAGACCGACCTGCTGCGCCCCGAGCTGGTCTGGCCCCCTCAGGCGCCGCCGGTCCCGGAGATCCCGGCCGCCGAGCTGGCCCGCCGTCCTCGGACCAGGATTCTCGCCGACGACGAAGGCCGGCCCCAGGCGGCCGTCACGCTGGAATCACGCCGTCGCGTAACGCGGCGTGAGCGACGCGAACTCAGCGACACCGCCAACTGCCTCATGGTGCTGCACCGCCGCGCCGAGCTCCAGCGCGAAGTGCACGATCAGGCGGCGTACACCAGCCAGCTGGCCGGGGAGGTGCTGGACTCGTCCCGCCGCCTGGCCGGGGTGCGCGACCAGGAACGGCGGCGGGTGGCGGCCGAGATCGTCACCTTCAGCCACGGCCGGCTGGCCGCCCTGCAGCAGGGGGTGGAGCAGCTCACGCCCAGCTCCGACGTGGCCGGGCAGGTCAAGGAGCTGCGCACCCACCTCGAGCGGCTCACGGCCGACTTCCAGGCCCTGGCCCGGGGCATTCACCCGCGGGTGCTCTACCGCCACGGGGTGCGCGCGGCCCTCACCGAGATGGCGGCCACCTACCCCGGCCGCATCCGGATCACCGGGTCCATCCCGCCCCGCGTCGACCACGAGGTCTCGGCCTCGCTCTACTACCTGGCCGCGGGCTGCCTGCACACCCTGGCCCGCTCCGGCGCCGACCTCGAGGTCTTCCTCGGGCACGACTTCCTCGAGCAGCGGGCGTCCGGTCTGCAGGTCATCATCCTGGCCTGGACCCAGCAGTCCGAGGCGGAGGTGCGCGCGGCCCTGGCCGGAGACGCCGACCGGTTGCGGCATCTGGGCGGCCGGGTCGTGGTCTCGGCCGGCGCGCAGCGCATCCGGGTCGAGGCCTGGGTGCCGGACCGGCTGGAACCGGTCGCCCGGGTCGGCCTGGTCCCCAGCGGCAACCTGCACACCCGGGTGCGGGCGCTGGCGCTCACCCTGGTCGCCCGCTGCGCCCACAGTCCGGGCGCGACACCGGCCCGCCGGATCCTCAACTGGCTGGACGAACCGGTGCACGTGGCCCTGACCGGGCTGCCGGAGGCGGGCCCCCGGGCTCAGCGTCTGGCCGAACTGGTGGCTCGGCGCCCAGACCTGGTCTCGATGCCGGGCGGCGACGTCACCACCGGCCTGGGGGCCGACGTCATCGTCCGGCCCAGCGCAACGGCGCCCCAGCGCTGCTTCGAGGTGCACCTGCCCGGCGTTGGCCTGCTGCGCAAAGACTGTGAATGGCCGGACCTTTCGCAGATACTCACTACCGAGGTGGTGGCCCGCGCCGATGAGTTGCGGGCTCGTACGGCCCTGGCCGCGATCGTCCGTCTGGTTCAGACTGCCGACCTGGCCGTCGACGACGAGCTGCACGAACTGGAACGACTGGTGAAGACCGAGGACGCGCTCAGAGCGGGATGAACCCGTAGATGGCGGTCCCCGTCCCCGGAGCGGTACGAATCTGCAGTCGGCCACCGGCCGCAGTGATGCGGCGACGCATGTTCGCCAGCCCGGAAGTCCCCTCCATCTGGGCGTCTTCCATGCCGGGCCCGTCGTCGGCCACGCTGAAAGTCAGCTCGTAGGGGCCATCGGCCAGACGCACCACCACCTGAGCCCCCGGGGCGTGCTTACGGGCGTTGTTCACCCCCTCCAGACAGATGAAATACACGGCGAGTTCGATCGTTGCGTCATAGCGGCGACTGCCGTCCCACTGCCCTACTTCCAGCCTGACTTGCGGCCCGACATCGCGTAACTCGGCCTCCAAGGCGGGCAGCACCCCGAACTCCCGCAGCAGAGGACTGCCTCCTTCCACGGAAGAGAGCAAAGTGCGCTGGGCCCGGTCCAAACCGCTGCGCAAGCGCTCGATCTGCGCCTGCACACCCGGCTCGTTCTGTTTGGCAGCATGCAGTTCCAGCAGGCCAAGCGTCATCCCCAGGGCAACCAGCTGATGCTGTGCCCCGTCGTGCAGATCGCGCTCGATCTCCTGCCGTTCGGCGTCACGCTCGCCGAACGCCCGCCGCCGGGCCGCCGCCACCAGCTCGGCGTGCACCCGAGCCTCTTCCAGCGATCGATCCAGTTCGTGCTGCAGGGGAAGGTTCTCCAGCACCGGCCCCAGCAGGTCGGCCACTTCGCGCAGCGTTGCCCGGTGCCGGCCGAAGCTCCAGGGCCGGAAATAGACGTACAGCATGCCGTTCCGCAGCGGCACCTCGCGCGGGGGTGGACCATCGGCCGGCACCCCCACGTCGGGCCAGCCGAACTGCTGGCCGCTGTCCAGGGTGAGCCGGACCCGTTCGGCCCGCAGCCCGACCTGTAGTTCCCGGCACAGGCGGGTCAGATGCGCACCACCGGGGCCGGGCCGGAACCGGGCGATCTGGGCCAGCAGTGATTCCCGGCGAGCCGGCCAGAGCATGCCCTTGAGCGGGTTCACCTTTCCCGACGCGCCCGCAGATACGTGAGGACGGCCAGCACCCGGCGATGGTGGGAGGTGGCATCGGTGGGCAGCGCCAGCTTGGCGAAGATCGCGGCCACGTTCTTCTCCACCGCCTTGGGCGAGAAGTACAGCTGCCGCGCGATCCCAGCGTTGGAGCGGCCCTCGGCCATCAGCCGCAGGACGTCCAGCTCGCGCTCGGTGAGCGAGCCCAGCTCGTCGGCCCCCGCGCCCGGGCTCTCGACCAGCTGCCCGGCCACCACCGGCTCGATGACGATCTCCCGCTCGGCCACCCGCAAAACGGTGTCGTGCAATGCTTCCGAGCTGGAGATCCGGTCTTTCAGCCGGTACCCGATGGCCTCGGTGCCGATCTTGAGGATCTCCATCAGATAGTGCGCCTCACCGTAGTGGGACAACAACAACAGCCCGGTCTCCGGGTGCCGGGCCCGCACCCGGCGGGCCGTGCTCAGGCCGCCGTCCGGCTCCGGCGGCATCCGGATGTCCAGCACCGCCACGTCCACCGGCTCGCGGTCGAGCAGGTCGACCAGCTTGTCCCCGCCGTCCACCGCGCCGACCACGGTGTGCCCGATGGCCTCGAGCAGCAGCACCAGCCCTTCGCGGAACAGGGCGCCGTCTTCGGCCACGGCCACCCGCAGGGAAGGGCGCCGGGCAATGGTCTCAGTCATCGCAGGGCCTTCGTCGGACGGTAGCGGGTGGGATTCCTGGGATTATCCTTGAACGTGCCGATCGATGCGTCGCAGGAGTTCTGGTGAGCTACGGCCTGGGCATCGACCTGGGCACCGTGGTCACCCGGGCTGCCGTCAGCGACGGGCGCACGGCCCCCCTGTCCCTCCCGGGGGGCGCCCCGATCTCGGCCGTCCTGAAAGAGGTCACCGCAGGCCAGGGCGCCCGCCCCGGCCACGTGGTGATCACCTGCCGCGCCACCTGGGGCCCGCGCCGCCGCGAGCAACTGGCCGAGATCTGCCGCGAGACCGACCTGCACCCCGACGGCTTCTCGCTGCGCTCGGAGCCCGAGGCGGTGGCCATGGCCTACCTGTCCGGCCAGCCCCCGCGCACGCCGGGACCACTGGTGATTTACGACGCCGGTGGCAGCAGTTTCGATGCCTGCGTGATCGACGTCGTGCACTCCCCCGACGGCCGGGTCACGGTGCGCGAACTCGGGGTGCCCGAGTCGATGGAGTGGTTCGGTGGGGTCGACCTCGACCGGGCCGTGCTCAGCCGGGTCGACCGGGCCTGCAGCGGGGCCGTGTCCCAGCTGGATCCGGGCGACCCGGACGAGGCACGCACCCTGGAGCGCATCCGGGCCGCGGCCGTGCGCGCCAAGGAGGCCCTGGCCGTGGTGCCCCAGACCGAGATCGAGGTCGCGCTGCCCGGCCGGTCGCACAGCGTCATACTGACCCGGCTGCACCTGCAGGAGTGGCTGCGCCCGCAACTGGCAGCCGCTCTGCCGGCGCTGCGGCAGGTGCTCGACTCGGCCCGGATCGGCCGCTCCGACCCGGCGACGGTCCTGCTCAGCGGCGGTACCGCGCAGATCCCGGTGGTCGGCCAGATGCTGGCCGAAAGTCTGGGGCGTGAGGTCGTGCTGCTGCCCGACCCGCAGACGGCCACCGCTCTCGGCGCAGCGCTGCTGGCCGACCAGCAACGCTGACCTCTCCTGGGCAAGACTCACCTCTGCTGCACGTCCAGGACCGCTCCGAGGTTCAGTGAGCCCTGCGCACGTTGCGGACCAAGGCCGAGCGGATGGGACTGAGGTGAACCCGACGGGCACCTGACCCGTGGACCCTGTGCACGACCCGCATCCGGGCCTCGCTCCCCTCCGGGGCCCGGATGGTTCCCCGGCACCGACAGCCCGGTGCCGGGGAACGGGGGATCCGTCCGGTAATCTCACCGCCGTGACGGCAGGGATTCTTTCCGGTCGGCCCCTGCTCGCGACGACGGCGATGCTTGCCGTGGTCCTCTACGGTGCGCTGGCCACACTGCACGTCATCATCCGACAGGTGGCCGGCGACCAGTGGTCGTGGCTCTACGTGGCCAACATGCTCGGCGTGATCTGGTGGGCGCCGGCCGTGCTGGTGCTGCCGCTGGCCTTCCTGGGCCGGGCCTGGTGGCCCGCCGCGCTGCTGAGCGTGCTGCCCGCCGTGGTCTGGGTGTCCACGTTCGGCCCCTACCTGGTGCCCGGACGGGCCGATCCGAGCGGAGACTCGGCCGGCGCGACCCAGGTGCGGGCGATCGCCTGGAACGTGCGCCCCCGCAACCCTTCCGCCGACCTGGCCGCGCTGATCGCCGAGGCCGACCCGGACATCATGCTGCTGGCCGAGGTGCCCAGCGAATACCTGGACGACGTGGCGGCCGCCGCCCCCGGCCTGCCCCACCACTACTTCGCCCCGATCGCCGAGCAGGCCCCCTGCTGCGGGCACACCGCCGTGCTGTCCCGCTACCCGATCGTGGCCAGCCGCGTGATCGAGGGGATGCCCGCCGAAGCAAGGACGGCGTCCGTGGTCACCGTGGACGTCGACGGGACCCGGCTCGACCTCGTCCCCCTGCACCTGGCCTCCCCGCTGTCCGGGCGCGGGCTGCCCGACCTGGGCCACAACTCCCGGCTGCGGATGGCCGAGACCGAGATCATCGCCGACGCCCTGCGCACCACCGGCAACCCGCTGCTGGTGGGCGGCGACCTGAACTCCGCCCCGGCCAACACCCCGCGCAAACTCCTGCTGGGCGCCGGTCTTCAGGATCTGCAGGCCGAGGCCGGCTCAGGGTTCGGCACCACCCGCCGCAAGATCCGGGTGGACTGGGTCTACGGCCGCGACCTCACCGCCCAGCGCGCCTGGACCGGCAACGCCCGCAACAGCGACCACCGCCCCGTCCTGGTCGACTTCACCCTGCCCGGCTGAGGGGCCACCGCTCCGGCGCACCACCCCGTGCAGGCCCTCGAGCTCATGGGTCCAGCCGGGCAGCATTCTCACCAGATCGTCGGCGTACATCTGGGCCAGGCGTGCATGCTGGGCCCGGAACCGGATCACCGTCTCGGGGTGCCGTTCGAGCACCGGCGAAAGACGCTGCCCCACCGTTTCTCTCAGCGCCCGGCCCTGACCGGTCCCGAGGCGCCGGGCCAGGTGGGAGTTGAGGGTGAGCTCATGCCCGCGCACCCGGAACCCGATGATCGCGGTGTGCTCGTCGTCGATGAACACCGTCCAGGCCGGAGTGGCCGTGATGAAGGCGGCCACGCCGAGGAACACCGGCACGTACGCGACCATCGCGGCCAGGGTCAGCCAGCCGACCACCGGCCAGAACGGGAAGCCCGGGAAGTAGCGGCCGAAGAGCACGGCCTCGGCGAACCACACCAGGAAGCCCGTACCCAGCAGCAACAGCCAGGCGGCCCCGTTGCGGGCGTTGATGCCCAGCGGCCACAGCCCGAGCGACCGGAAGGTCTCGCCGAACGAGGCGACGTGAACCCCGTCCTGGGCCACGGCGTCGATCAGGTCGTCCTGCAGGGACATCGTCAGTGCCTGCTGTTGACCCGGCGGCGGAACTCCGCCTGGGCCGTGCTGGTGACCTCGTTCAGCCGCTGCAGCTCGCCCTCGGTGGGCTCGCGGCGCAGGTGCACGTCGACCTTGAAATCCCCGTCCACCAGCTCCACCTCGAGCCGGTCGAGCAGGTCGGCGGGCAGCCGGGCGCTGACGAACTCCCGGAACGCGGCCGCCATCGTGGTGCCCAGGTCGCCGCAGCCGCAGCTGAGCCCCTGGTGCACCGCCCCCAGGTGGCTGCGCCCGACCAGGGCGTCCGGGTCCACCGGGTCGAGCACCGCCAGGCCCTCCTCGATCATCGGCCCGGCCTCGGCCAGCCGCTCCTGGTGCTGCAGGAACAACCCGAACGCGACGCAGGCCCGGCCCAGCAGGTCGTGATCGGCGCCGCGGCGGCCCTGGTTCACCGCCTCGGCCAGCACCGGCTCGGCCTGCTCGCTCTGCCCGGCCTCGTTCAGCGCGAGCCCCCAGTTGCGCAGCACGTGGCTGGTCAGCTCCGGGCTGCCGAGCTGCCGCACCCGTTCACCGGCCGAGGCGTAGGTGGCCAACGAGGACTCGACCCCGCCGGCCTCGCTGTGGGCGAGGGCCAGGGCGAGGGTGGTCAGCACCGCCTCTTCCGGGCGGCCCAGCCGGTCGTAGGAGTCGCGGGCCCGCTCGATCAGCTCGGCCCGCCCCTGCGTGTCGCCCTGCTCGCGCTTGAGATTGGCCAGCTCGGAGAGCAGGTTGAGGGTGGCCTGGTGGTCGGGGCCGAGGATGTGCTCGACGGCCTCGAGGGCGACCTCCAGCAGAACCCGGGACTGCGGGTCGGACCGGTCCATCCGATGGCAGAGCGTGCGCGCGACCATCGCGACCAGCTCTTCGGGCAGCGCCTCGAGACCGGCGAAGAGCGGCTCCCCGGTTCCCTGGGCCAGGATGATCTGCGCCCGCAGGGCCATCGCCCAGGTGAGCCGCTCGTTGCCGTTGCGCCAGAGGTTGTCGACCGTCTCCTCGACCACCTCCCGGGCGGCGGTCAGGTCGCCGCGCTGGCGCAACAGGTCGGCCAGCGGCTCGAGACCGAAGGCGTAGCCGGCGTGCTCGCGCCCGTAGAAGGCCAGCCGCTCGGCCACGCCCTGCCGCAGCTCGGTCTCCGCCTCGTCGAGCCGGCCCGCCATCCGCAGCGCCATGCCCAGGTTCATCCGGTAGGTGAGCTGGTCCTTGCGGTTCTGCTCGTCGTGCACGGTCATCGTCACGGCGCTGCGGAAGCACTCGATCGCCCGGTCGACCTGACCGGCGTTGATCAGGATGTTGCCCAGGTCGCACTGGGCGGAGGCCCATTCGGGGCTGCCCACGCCGTGCGCCTGGGCAGCCCGCTCGACCTCCCGCACCAGCAGGTTCTCGGCGTCGCCGTAGCGCCCTTCCTGCATCAGACCAACGGCGATTTCGACCGGCTCGGGCGCTTTCGTCACAACCGGCGAGT
>NZ_JAJSOH010000013.1 GCF_021277265.1 Kineosporia rhizophila | reverse complement strand
CACTGGCTTGCTGATCCGACCTGACAACACGATCCCTTGCGACGTCGGGCCGGTCCGTGAGGGTTGGCCAGCCTGAGCGGGCCGCGAGTCAGCACTATTTAGACCAACTTCGTACAGAATATGAAGGCCTTATTCGGGAACAGAGTCGTTGCATGCCCTCGTGTGCCACCCGACCACGGATTCCCGGTGCGGGTCGTGGTGCCGTCGTGGATCGGCATTGCGTCGATCAAGTGGGCATCGAGGTGTCCAACGAGCCCCTGAGCTCTCCCTGGTCCACCAACTACTACCGGCGCTTCGGGCCGGACTACCCGCCCGAGGGCAGCGGCCCGCTGACCCGGCAGGTCGTGAGGAGCGCCTTCGAGCTGCCCTTCCCCGCCAGTGTCCCCGCCGGCCCTCAGGTGCTGACCGGACGCTCGTGGTCGGGCGGTGGCCGGATCCGGCACGTCGAGGTCAGCACCGACGGAGCCAGCTGGCGCCGCGCAATCCCGCACGGCCCCTCCGCTCGGGACGGCTGGTCGCGCTGGAGCATCCCGTGGCGGCCTTCGGCGGGTTCCTACGAGGTGCGGGCACGGGCGGTCGACGAACACGGCAACACCCAGCCGGAGGTGGCGGAGTTCAATTCCTTCGGCTACCTCTTCGATGCTGTGGTCAAGCACCCCGTCACGGTGGTCTGAGCCGCCCCTGTTCGGCGTGGGAGCTCCAGGTCGGCGTACGGCGTTCGGCAAGATGCACCGGACGCCTACGCCCGGCCACGAGGGAGACCCGACCCGATGCTGCTCCATGCGCTGGCGGTGACTCTCTTCATCGGTGCTCTGGCCGGCCCGGCTGATGCGGCCGAGCTGAGCGATCTGCAGCGAACCGCCCAGGCCGTGGTCAGAACCGGGCCCGTCGGCCACCTGGCCCGGGTGAACGACGGGCGCACCGTTCGCACCGCCACCGCAGGGCTGGCCGACCGTGCGACCAAGCGCAAGCTCCGCAACCAGGACCAGTACGAGGCCGGCAGCCAGACCAAGACCTTCATGGCCGTCCTGACCCTCCAACTCGTGTCTGAGCGCAAGGTGGCCTTGGATGCCCCGATCGAGCGGTACTTGCCGGACCGGATACCCAACGGCGCGAACATCACCGTGCGCATGTTGCTGCAGCAGACCTCCGGGCTGTTCAACTACACCGACGACGGGCCGCTGACCGGGCAACTGCTGGCCGCACCGGAAACGCCGGTGAGCCCGGAACGCCTTCTCCATGCGGCCTTCTCGCATCCGCCGGTCTTCGCCCCCGGCGCCGGCTGGGCCTACTCCAACACCAACTACGTGATCATCGGGAAGATGCTGGAAGAGGTCACCGGGAAGTCGCTGGCCACCCTGCTGGAACTGCGCATCGCCCGGCCATTGCGCCTGCACGACACCTACCTGGCCGACCCCTTCCCCAACCGCACCGGCCGCGGTTACGCGCACACCTACCTGGCCGATGTAGGCGCCAAACCCGTGCAGTACACCGATACCACCGGGTGGCCGCTCAGCTGGGCCGGGGCGGCCGGAGCCGTGGTCTCCACCGCCCAGGACCTCAGCACCTTCTATTCCGGCCTGCTGGCCGGAAAGGTGCTGCCTGCATTGCAAATGCGGCAGATGCGCACCACGGTCGATGCCACGCACTACTTCGGTGCCCCCAGCGGTTACGGCCTGGGGATTGTCCGGACGAAGACGTCCTGCGGCACGATCTGGGGCCATGACGGTGCCACCTTCGGCAGCATCAGCGCCACGTACGCCAGTGCTGACGGCCGGCGCACGTTCGCCGGCGAGACCAACACCCGTCCGTACGCCACCGACCAACGAGACCCACGCCGTCTCAAATTCATTGCGGCCCTTGCGGAAGCCCAGATCACCGGGATCTGCCAGATGTTCGGCAAGAAGGTCTCCAGCGCCGGGAGGGCCACAGGTGCTCTGGAACTGAACCGCTTCTGACCGGACCGCGCCCCCCCGAGATCGTCGCTGGTCTCCGGGGCGAGCGTCGGCGCCGTCGGATCGAGGCCTGGTACGGCGGCGAGAACCGGCGGGCTTTGCCATGCAGGTACAGTCATGGTGTCTCTCGGCTTCCAGGTCGCTGAACCGACCGGTATTCCGCCGATGCTCGAAAGAGCCGATTCCTTGCGCAGGTGGGGTGTCGGAGCGACCGCCCGCAGGTCTCGAGCCTGCTGGGGGTGCCGCTCGACCGAAAGGCCCCCGAGCCATGACGACCCGATTCGGCTACGTGAGTTCGTACCCGCCCACCCGCTGTGGCCTGGCCACCTTCACCGCAGCGCTGTACCGCGAACTGGAGACGGCCGGTGGCGGCCCGGGCCGTGTGATCCAGGCCGTCGACCGCCCGGCGCCGGCGGCCTCCGAGGAGGTGGTGGGCAGCCTCGTCGCGGGGGAGGCCGGCGGCGGTCTGCGTGCGGCCGCCCTGCTGAACCAGGGGGACGTGGCGATCATCCAGCACGAGTACGGCATCTACGGCGGCGCCGACGGCGATGAGATCCTGCCGCTGCTGGCCGCCCTGACGGTGCCCTCGATCGTCGTCCTGCACACCGTGCTGAGCGAGCCCACCCCTGGTCAGCGCGCGGTGCTGGAGATGGTTGCGGGCCTGGCCGGTGCGGTGGTCACGATGACCATGACCGCACGCGACCGCCTGGCCGGTGGCTACGCCGTGGACATGGCCAAGGTGAGCGTGATCCCGCACGGTGCCCCGATCACGTCCCTGCCGTCGGCCCCGGTCAGCCCGGGCGCCGCGAACCGCCCGACGATCCTCACCTGGGGCCTGATCGGGCCGGGCAAGGGGATCGAGTGGGGCGTGGAGGCGATGGCCCTGCTGCAGGACCTGAGCCCGGCACCGCGTTACGTCGTGGCCGGCCAGACTCACCCGAAGGTTCTGGCCCATGCGGGCGAGAGCTACCGCCACGGGCTTCAGGCCCGAGCCCACGAGCTGGGTCTGGACGAGTCGGTGATCTTCGACAGCCGCTACCTGACCAGCGACGAGCTCAACGATCTGGTGGCCCAGGCAGACATCGTCCTGCTGCCCTACGACTCCACCGAGCAGGTGACCTCGGGCGTGCTCAGCGAGGCGGTGGCCGCATCCAAGCCGGTGGTGGCCACCCGTTTCCCGCACGCCCAGGAACTTCTGAGCACCGGTGCCGGCCTGCTGGTGCCCCATCGTGACCCGGCCGCCCTGGCCGTGGCCCTGCGCACCCTGCTGACCCACCGGGACATCGCCGAGGGAATGAGCCGGGCCGCGGTCGTCGCGGCGCCCCGGACGCTCTGGCCGGCGGTGGCCCAGCGCTACCTGAACCTGGCCGAGCGCCTGATCAAGGACCGGGTGAACGTGTGATCCCCACGAGTACACGTACCGCGCCCGGGCCGAGGTTCGAGCACCTGCGGCGGCTGAGCACCGGCCCAGGGCTGTTCGAGCACGCCGATCATCAGCAGCCGCGTCCTGAGCACGGCTACTGCCTGGACGACGTGTCCCGGGCCCTGGTCGTGGTGTGCCGTGAGCCCGATCCCGACCGCAGCCTCCAGGAACTGGCCCAGACGTACCTGGACTTCACCCTGGCCGCGCTGCAGCCCGACGGGAGCTTCCACAACCGGATGCGCGCAGACGGCAGCTGGGCCGACGCACCCGTCGCCGGTGACTGGTGGGGCCGGGCCGTGTGGGGTCTGGGCGTGGCCGCCACCCGCGGGCCCACCCTGGAACTGCGCCGGCAGGCGATGGACGGCTTCACCGTGGCCTCCCGGGCCCGAGTCAGCCCCCATCATCTGCGTCCTGGGGTCTTCGCCGCCCTGGGCGCGACCGAGGTGGCCGCAGCGGATCCAGGTAACGAGGACGCCCGGGAACTGCTGAGGGATGTCGTGCGCACGGTCGGGGTGCCCTCCGCGGCCATGGTGGACCCGTTCTGGCCCTGGCCGGAGCGGCGGCTGAGATACGCCAACGCGGCCGTTCCCGAAGCGATGATCGTGGCCGGGACGGTGTTGCAGGACCGGGCCGCCCTGGATCACGGATTCCGACTGCTGGACTTCCTGGTCCGCATCGAGACCCGCGACCGGCACTTCTCGGTGACCCCTGTCGGTGGCCGGGACCGGGCCGCTGCGGAGCCGGGGTTCGACCAGCAGCCGATCGAGGTCTCGAGCCTGGCCGATGCCTGTGCCCGGGCCTACGACCTGAGCGGTGACGAACGCTGGCGACGGGGTGTCCGGACGGCCTGGGCCTGGTTCCTGGGCGACAACGACTCCCGGACGCCGATGTTCGACGCCGAGACCGGCGCCGGATTCGACGGCCTGCTCAGGGCGGGCCGAAACCTCAATCAGGGAGCGGAGTCCACCCTGGCCGCTCTCTCCACCGCCCAGCAGGCCCAGCGCCTGGGGGTGTTCTCGTGAGCTTGGCCCATGACACCGGTGCCTCGGTGCTGCCCCAGCCCGAGCGGGTGATCGCGCGGTTGTTCGTGCCGGGGGAGGAACTGACGCCTGGGCGATCGCGCCGCGCCGCAGTGGCCGAACGCGTCCTGGACCTGCCCGAGCCGGAAGTACAACGGCTCGCGGCCCAGCTCCTGAAGGACTTCTCCAGCCGCCACCGGGGCTATCCGGACCTGCTGCGCGCGCACGCCTCGATGGTCCATCCACCCGTGCCGGGGCAAGTCCCGATGACACCGGACCGGACTCTGCTGATGGGGGCCACCTTCACCAACGAGTACGCCCTGGAGGGGGCGGCGATCTGCAATCCCAGCGCGGTCGCGCACCCCGACCAGAGCGGGCTGGAAGCCGGCCAGGTGCGCCTGGCGATCAGCCTGCGCTCGATCGGTGAGGGCCACCTGTCCTCGATCGGTTTCTGTAGCGCGGTGGCCGGGCCGGGCGAGAAGTGGGTCTTCGAGCCGCGCCGGCTGCCCGCCGTCGTCGGGGTCAACTCCTCCGCCCGCTGGCGCCGCGATCATCTACGGGCCGTACTGGCCGACCGTGGCGCGGTCGACGGGCTGGCCCACAGCCTGCTGGCGGCCCTGCCGGAACACTTCACCGAGGCCGGCCTGGAGGCCGCGGTTGCGGGGGTGCACCAGAACCTGCTGGGGCACACCGGTGGCCAGGCCACCCTGGAACAGGTGCGTCACCTCGTGACTTCCGCCTACCAGGTGAGCTTTCCCGAGGATGTCGAGCTCAGTCAGCGGGTGCTCTTCCCGGCCACCGAAGAGGAGAGCAACGGGCTCGAGGACGCCCGCTTCGTGCAGTTCACCGAGGACGACGGCAGCCTCGAGTACCGGGCCACGTACACCGCCTACGACGGGCACCGCATCGCGCCCCGGCTGCTCACCAGCCCCGATCTGCGCACCTTCCACGCCCACCGCCTGGCCGGCCCGGCGGCCCGGAACAAGGGCATGGCCCTGTTCCCGCGGCGCGTCGGCGGCGAGTACCTGGCCCTGTGCCGCTCGGACGGCGAGAGCACCAGTCTCGCGCGCTCGGCCGACGGTTTCCTCTGGGACGAACCGGTTCCCCTGCAGGTGCCGCAGTTGCCCTGGGAGGTCCTGCAGGTGGGCAACTGCGGTTCGCCGATCGAGACCGACCGGGGCTGGCTGGTGCTGACCCACGGTGTGGGGCCGATGCGGGTGTACGCGATCGGGGCCCTGCTGCTGGATCTGGACGACCCGCGCCGGGTGCTGGCCCGGCTGGACGAGCCGTTCCTTCGGGCCGCCCCCGACGAGCGAGAAGGCTACGTGCCCAACGTCGTGTACTCGTGCGGCGGTGTGGTGCACGAGGGGCGGCTCTGGCTGCCCTACGGCATCGGGGACGCCCGCATCGGGGTGGCCTGGGCCTACGTGGAGGAGCTGCTTGACGCGATGTCTGCGGTCACGGCAGCGAACACGTCTTCGTAGGCGCGAACCATCCGCGCGTCGGTGAAGCGCTCCTCGACGTCGTCCCGGCAGGTACGACGATCGAGGGCCGCCACCGAGGCCACCGCCGCGACCGCGCTCTCCAAAGTCTCAACCAGATAACCGGTCCGGCCGGGCCGGATCAGCTCGGGCATCGAGCCCAGCGGATGAGCGATCACCGGCGTCCCGGTGGCCAGAGCCTCCACCACCGACAGGCCGAACGGCTCGGCGAAGCCGATCAGGTGCAGCAGGGCCAGCGCCCCGCCCAGCAGCCGGTCGCGTTCTGCGGGCCCCACCGGGCCGAGGTAGGTGACGTTCGCCTGGTCGATGTGCGGCCGGACCAGCTCGGTGAAATAGGCCTCGTCCTGAATGATCCCGGCCATGACGAGGGGCAGACCGACGCGCCGGGCCACCTCGATGGCCAGGTGCGCGCCCTTGTCAGGGTGCATCCGCCCCATGAAGAGCAGGTACTCGCCCGGGTCGGGGCGGAAGGTGAACTGGGCCAGGTCGATCCCGTGATGGATCGTGGCCCGGTAGGGAAGATCCGGGTGCCGGTCCGCATCACTGATGGAGACGTAGTGCGCCACATCGGCATACGCCCGGTACACCGGGACGATGGCGGGTGAGGAGAAGCCGTGGACGGTGGTGACCATCGGGACGTCCACCAGGCGGCTGTAGGTCAGTGGCAGGAAGTCGAACTGGTTGGACAGGACGTCGAACTGCGCCGCGCGCTCGAAGGCCGCCGAGATGTGCAGGCACTCGTAGACCTTGGCGTCGAGCGATCGGTCCTCTTCGTAACCCGTGGGACTCTCGGCGTGCAGCCGCGCTGCGGTGATGGAATCGGCGGTGGCGAAGAGGGTCACCTCGTGCCCGCGGGCGACCAGCCCTTCGGCCAATGTGGAGGCCACTTGTTCCCACGGCCCGTATGCCCGCGGCGGCGTGCGATGCGCGACCGAGGCGATCACCCCGATTCGCATGAGACCCACCCTAGGCTCTGGGCCTCGATCCGTCTCGCCCGGCCTGCCCACCGCAGGTCAGAGCTGTCTTGCATTCCCGGGCCCGGGCCCTACTGTTGAGCGTTCTCAAAATCTTTGTGGAGCGAAGGACTTATGCGCACAGTTCAGTTCGGACCTACCGACGTCCAGGTTCCCAACGTCGTCGCGGGCATGATGCGGATCAAGGCCGACGGCGACGAGCAGATCCAGGAGCTGTACGGCGCCGCCCGGGAGGCGGGGATCGACTTCTTCGACCACGCCGACCTGTACGGCTTCGACCATCCCGGCGGCGGCCCGCACTGGTGCGAGCACCGCTTCGCCTCGGCCCTGAAGCTCAGGCCCTCCGAGCGCGAGCAGATCACCCTGCAGACCAAGACCAGCATCGTGGCCGAGCCGTGGCACTACGACTCCTCCTACGAGCACATCGTGAGCTCGGCCGAGGAGTCGCTGAAGGCCCTCGACACCGACTACCTCGACGTGCTGCTGCTGCACCGCCCCGACGCGCTGATCGAGCCCGAAGAGGTCGCGCGGGCCTTCGACCACCTGGAGTCCTCCGGCAAGGTGCGGGCCTTCGGGGTGTCGAACTACACGCCGCGCCAGATCGACCTGCTGAAGACCGCGGTGAAGCAGCCCATCGTGGCCAACCAGGTGCAGCTGTCGATCACCCACTCCACGATCGTGGCGCAGGGCCTGTCCTCGAACATGGTGGGTTTCGAGGACTCGGTGACCCGCGACGGCGGTGGCGTCGTCGAGCACGCCCGCATCAACAGGATCACCCTGCAGGCGTGGTCGCCATTCCAGAAGAGCTTCGGCGGCGGCCTTCTCCTGGGGGCGGAGGACCTTCCGGAACTGAACGCGGCCCTCGCCCAGCTCGCCGCCAAGTACGACGTGACCCCGGCGGCGATCGCCACCGCCTGGATCACCCGGCACCCGGCCGGGATCCAGGTCGTGCTCGGTACCACCAAGGCCGAACGCATCACCGAAGCGGCTGCGGGTTCGGACATTCCGCTCACCCGGGCCGAGTGGTACGGGTTGATCCAGGCGGCCGGGCACAACGTTCCCTGATCAGTGGGTCACCGGTCGGCGAGGGCGGCCAGAGTGTCTGCCAGGTGCGCGACGTCCTCGGGGGTCGTGTCCCAGGTGGTCATCCAGCGGGCCTCGCCGGCCTCTTCGTCCCAGTCGTAGAAGTGGAACTGCTCGTGCAGCTGCACCAGAACCGGTGCCGGGAGGCGTACGAACACGGCATTGGCCTGTACCGGGTAGCTCACCGTGACGTCGTCCCGCCCTTTGACCGCGTCGTGCAGTTGGCTGGCCATGGCGTTGGCGTGCCGGGCGTTTCGTAGCCACAGGTCCGACTCCATCAGGGCGAGCAGCTGGGCCGAGACAAACCGCATTTTGGACGTCAGTTGGGTCGTGATCTTGCGCAGATAGTTGATTCCGTGGTCGAGTTCGGGATCGAGAACCACGACCGCCTCGCCCACCATGAGCCCGTTCTTAGTGCCACCGAACGAGAGGACGTCGACACCGACGTCCGTAGTCAGTGAACGCAACGGCACGCCCAGGTGAGCCGCCGCGTTGGCCAGCCGAGAGCCGTCCATATGCACGCGAAGACCGTTGGCATGGGCGAAATCGGTGATCTCGGCGATCTCCTCGGGGTTGTAAACCGTTCCCAGCTCGGTGGACTGGGCGATGGAGACCACCTGCGGCTGGGCGCGGTGCTGGTCGTCGAAGCCCCGGGCCTCGGCGCGGATGTTGTCCACCGTGAGCTTGCCGTTGACGTGCGGAACGGTGAGCAGCTTGATCCCGCCGACCTTTTCGGGCGCCCCGGCCTCGTCGACGTGCAGGTGCGACGTGCGGGCGCAGATCACCGAGGCCCAGCGGTCGGTGGCGGCCTGCAGCGCCACCACGTTGGCCCCGGTGCCGTTGATCACCGGATACGTCCGGGCCTGCGGGCCGAAGTGTTCCCGGAAGACCTCCTGCAGACGCTCGGTGTAGATGTCGTCGCCGTAACTGACCTGATGGCCCTCATTCGCCTCGGCCAGGGCGGCCAGCACCTGCGGATGCACACCCGAGTAGTTGTCGCTGGCGAAGCCTCGGTGGTCCGGATCGTGCAGTCTCACTGGGGGAGCTCCTTCTCGGTTCTTGTTTCCCCCACGCTGACGGCTGGTGGCACAGTGGCGAAAGCGGGTTCCGCCGATGCTGAGCGTAGGATTTGCCTGTGCTTGACTCCGGGCGTCTGCGCCTGCTGGTGGCCCTGGCCGACACCGGCTCCATCGCAGGAGCCGCGCAGACCGTGGGGTGCAGCGCAGCCGCCGCCTCTCAGCAGTTGGCTGTGCTGGAACGCGAGAGTGGTGTCTCCTTGCTGGAACGCGGCGCGCGCAGCGTGCGCCTGAGCCACGCCGGGCAGGTGCTCGCCGAGCACGGCCGCCGCATCCTGGACGACCTCGCCGCCGCCGAGCAGGCGGTCGTCGCGGCCGGATCCCCCAACCATGGACGAGTCCGGGTCGCCTCGTTCGCCAGCGGCGCCCGGCGTCTGGTCGGGCCGGTGATCGCGAGCCTTCGACGCCGATCGCCCGACCTCGACATCACTTTTACCGAGATGGAGCCGGAAGAAGCCGTCCCCGCCCTGAGGTCCGGCGACATCGACCTGGCCCTCACCCACCAGTACGCCGGATTCGCAGCCCCTGATCTGCGTGGCCTTCAGCAGACCTTCCTGCTCAGTGACCCACTTGCCTTGGCGGTGCCGA
Organism: Kineosporia rhizophila; assembly: GCF_021277265.1. Lineage (GTDB taxonomy): Bacteria > Actinomycetota > Actinomycetes > Actinomycetales > Kineosporiaceae > Kineosporia > Kineosporia rhizophila. The sequence continues at coordinate 209,963 of NZ_JAJSOH010000013.1, read as the reverse complement.
CTCACGGCGCGCAGACCGGTGACGTCGATCTTCTGGACTTTGCCCAGGACGGCTGGATATCCGGCCGGTCGGGTCATGGATTCCAGGCCCTGACGGAGATGGTCACCGGGCTGTGCGGCTTCGAGCCCCGGATCACCGCCCGCGCCGACACGTACGCACTGGTGCTCGACCTTGTAGCAGCCGGCCTGGGCGTAGCGCTCGTGCCTCGAGGTGCCGTCGCCGCCCCGCGAGGTGTTGTTCTGCTGGGCGTTTGTTCACCTGCGGATCTCGTTCGCGCGGTTCACGTCACGAGGCGCAGCGGGGACTGGGCGGCAGCGACCCTGGCCTTCGAAAGGGAACTTGTCCGAAGGGCGGGAAGAGTCCCAGCAGGGATCCTGAACCATGTCGGGTGCGGGGGCTGCAACAGTCATGCCCACCGGCAAGAAGGTAACCGACGGTCTGGTGCCCCCATCACCCGCTTGTGCCTGCTTCAGCCGAGGCGGAGGGCCGGAAGGTAATAGGGTCCTACCGGATTCAGCCACTCGTCCACGCGTCGGGTGCACGGGGAATGTGCGCTGTCCAGAGGCCGGCAGGAGCTTCCCTCGGTCACCGAACGAACCCAGAGGTCTGCACTGTTATGAGCATGGAAATGGCCGCGTGGTCGACGATCGCCGGGGCCCGGTCGGCCCGGGAGCGGCAGCCGTTCCGCCCCGGCACGGTGCGCCGCGTGATCGTCCTGGCCCGTGAGCGCAGGCGCTCGTTCGGCCTGTTCGTGCTGGGTAGCGCGGTGACGGCGGTGCTCTCGGTGGTCACCCCGGTCCTGGCCGGGCGGGTGGTGGACGCGATCGGTGAGGGGGACCGGGGCGCGGTGGTGCGGCTGGCGCTGCTGATCGCGGTCATTGCGCTGGCGGAGGCGGGGCTGGGGGTGGCGGTGCGCTGGCTGTCGGCGCGGCTGGGTGAGGACCTGATCCTGGATCTGCGCACCCGGGTGTTCGACCACGTGCAGCGCATGCCGCTGGCGTTCTTCAACCGTACCCGCACCGGTGCGCTGGTCAGCCGGCTGAACAATGACGTGCTGGGGGCCCAGCGGGCCTTCAGCAACACCTTGTCGGGCATTGTCAGCAACTTGATCGCGGTGGCCCTGACCGGCGCTGTGATGATCGGGATCTCCTGGCCGGTGACGCTGCTGGCCCTGGCGCTGCTGCCGTTGTTCGTGGTGCCGGCCCGGATCATGGGCCGGCGTCTGGCTCTGCTGTCCCAGGATGCCGCCCAGTTGAACGCGGCCATGATGACGCGCAGCACCGAGCGCTTCTCGGCCAGTGGGGCGGCCCTGGTCAAGCTCTACGGGCGACCTGAGGACGAGTCGCGGTTCTTCGCCGAGGCGGCCGGGCGGGTGCGGGACATCGGGGTGCGTACGGCGGTGCTGCAGACGGTCCTGATCACCTCGCTCACCCTGGTCTCCGCGCTGGCCCTGGCGCTGGTCTACGGGGTCGGTGGGGTGGCGGCGGTGGCCGGGAACCTGGAGACCGGCAGCATCGTGTCGTTGGCCCTGCTGCTGACCCGGCTGTACGCACCGCTGACCGCTCTGGCCAGCGCCCGCATCGACATCATGGGTGCGCTGGTGAGTTTTGACCGGGTGTTCGAGGTGCTGGACCTGGTGCCGCTGATCCAGGAGGCCCCGGATGCGCGTCCGGTGCCGGACGGCCCGGTGAGTGTCGAGTTCCGCGATGTCGGCTTCGCCTATCCGAGCGCGGCGGAGGTTTCGCTGGCCTCGCTGGAGGATGTGGCGACGCTGGAGACCCGCGGCGGGGCGCAGATCATCCACGACGTGTCGTTCCGGGTGGAGCCCGGGCAGGTCGTGGCCCTGGTGGGTTCGTCCGGCGCGGGGAAGTCGACGCTGGCGAACCTGCTCGCACGGTTGTACGACGTCAGTTCCGGGCAGATCCTGGTCGGCGGGACCGATGTGCGGCAGTTGCAGACGGACTCGCTGCGGCGCACCGTCGGAGTGGTCAGCCAGGACGGTCACCTGTTCCACGAGTCTCTGCGCTCCAACTTGCACCTGGCCCGCCCGGAGGCCAGCGACGAGGAACTGCTCGATGCCCTGCGGCGCAGTCGGCTGGCCGATGTGATCGCCGGGCTGCCGGAGGGCCTGGACACGGTCGTGGGGGAGCGCGGCTACCGGTTCTCCGGTGGGGAGCGGCAGCGGCTGACCATCGCCCGACTACTGCTGGCGCAGCCTCGGGTCGTAGTCCTGGACGAGGCCACCGCACATCTGGACTCGGCGTCGGAGGCGGCCGTGCAGGCGGCGCTGGACGAGGCCCTTGAGGGCCGTACCGCCATCGTCATTGCGCACCGTCTGTCCACCGTGCGCTCGGCCGACCAGATCCTGGTGCTGGAGGCCGGCCGGGTGGTGGAGCGCGGCACCCACGAGGAGTTGCTGGCTCTGGACGGGCGGTACGCCGAGCTGCACCGGACCCAGTTCGCCACGTCGGACTGACGCCGTCGACCGTCGGCCGTGCACAAGGCGTCGGGCCAGAATGGGCTCCAGGCGGATAGGGTGGTCGGCCATCCATCCGGAGGAGTTGTCGTGACCCGCCCTGTCGACCCCGATGAGCAGGAGTACGTCGAGTTCGGGCCCTGGGTCACCGAGGTCAGGACCTTCGAGGAAATACCCCGCCTCTTCCGCTCCGCCGGGATCGACCCGCGCGAGCAGCGGCTGGTGCTCAAGGTGCCGCGCGACATCGAGCGCCGCAATGTCGGCCCGGGCATGCACCTGTACGACTACCTGGTCGTGCTCGGCTTCGCAGAACTGACCGTTCTGCAGCGCAGCGGCGAGCGCTTCCAGACCCGGAGCATCCCGATCGATCAGATCGCCGCTGTTCAGGACAGTGTGCGACTGCTGGACGGCCGGCTCACCGTTCATGCCCTGGACGGCTCGAACGTTCAGGTCGCCTACAACGGCTCCGCCACTGACACGGTGCGCAAGCTCGTCGACCAGATCCGCGAGACCTATGCGCCACGGCCCCAGGCCATGACGGCTGTGCCGCAGCAAGCGATTCCGGCACTGGGCCGCGGCGATGTGGGGCTGGCGACGGAGGTCAGGCGGCTGATGCAGGCCGAACCGCAGCTGCGCGTGCTGCACACCGCCCCCGGCGTCACCGTGACACCCGCCTCCGCCGTCGAGCGGTTCTACCGGCGGCTGCAGCCTCTGACCCTGCACCCTCTGGTTGCTCTGCAGGACGAGCGCGAGATCCAGGTGATCCACCGGCGGGACTGGTGCACGCCGGCGGGCGATGAGATCTCCCTGGCCCGCACGCTCGTGCCGCGTTCGCGCATCACGCAGGTCATGGGCCGGCCCTGGGAGCGTTTCCGGGGCGTGCACGTGATCACGGTGCACGTGGGGCAGACCCAGCTGGACTTTCCCGTTCAGGCCGGACCGCAGAGCACAGCGATCCTGGCAGGCATCCGGCCCTAGGACGGCCAGTCGGCGTCGTCGACCTCACCGGCCACCCGGTTGAACGCCACCACGCCGCGAGCGATTGCCCGGCGCTCGGTGGGCGTCAGATCCGCGACCAGAGCAGCGATCTCCTGTCGCCGCGCTACGGTCACCGCGTCGAGGACCTCGCGCCCGGCCGGGAGGAGCGCCACCTCGACGGCCCGCCGGTCCCAGGCGCACGGGCGTCGCTCGATGAGCCCGATGCGCTGTAGCCGGTCCACCAGCCGGCTGGCGTTGGACTGATCCACACCCAGCTCGCCGGAGAGGGCGCTGATCGTCTGACCACCCCGGGCGGCGAGCAGGACCAGCAGTCGGTGCTGGGCGAGGGTGATGTCCACCGGGGAGGCGGTCAGGGAGCGCAGGGAGATGCCGATCAGGGCCCGGCTGGCGGTCAGCAAGGCATCGGTCGCTCGTGCGTGCTCCCCGGGCGTGGGGCTGGGGGTGGACACGGGGGCGGCTCCTAGGTCGGGCTCTGACGCAGCGCCCATTCTCCCGCACCGGTTCGGCCCGACGATTTGCATGCGCTTGAACATGTAAAAGGACTTTGGCGGGGACCGCATGGGACCAGTGGCCCTGATGGCGCCAGCCCGCTTGACAGCACTGTGAGAGCACGGATTTCAGCCACGTGATCCGGGCAGGACGCCGCATTCAGATGCTGGCGTCACCACGACGGTGTGATCGGTCATACGGGCAGAGAGGTTGTCGTGAGTCGCGACATCGAGACAGAGCGGACGCGGGCGGCGGCCGAGGCGGGGGTGGGCTCGCCCTGGGTGATGGTCGTCGTGGCCACGCTCGGCTTCGCCCTGAACTTCTGGGCGTGGGCCCTGGTGAGCCCACTGGGGCCGTTGTTCCGCGACAACGGCCGGCTCGGCGAGCTGAGCGAGTCCGACGTCTCGCTCATGGTGGCCGTGCCGGTCATCGTGGGCTCGCTGGGGCGCATCCTGGTCGGGGCCCTGACCGACCGCTTCGGCGGGCGGGTCATGTTCCCGCTGGTCTCGGCCGCCACCGTGGTCCCCGTGCTCTTCCTGGCCTTCTTCGCTCTTGACTCCTACGCCCTGATCCTGGTGGGCGGCTTCTTCCTGGGAATCGGTGGGACGGCGTTCGCGGTCGGGGTGCCGTTCGTCAACGCCTGGTTCCCGCCGGAGAAGCGCGGCCTGGCCGTCGGCATCTTCGGGGCCGGTATGGGTGGGACCGCGATCAGCGCACTCACCACGGTGCGGTTGTTCCAGAACGTGGGGGAGCAGGCGCCGTTCCTCATCACCGCTGCGGCGCTGGCGCTGTACGCCGTCATCTCCTGGCTGGTGCTGCGGGACGCGCCCGGCCGAAGCGTGCCCAGTACCTCCCTGGCCACCCGTCTGGCCGCCACTGCCCGGCTGCCGATCACCTGGCAGGCCTGCGTTCTGTACGCGGTGGCGTTCGGTGGGTACGTGGCGTTCTCGGTCTACCTTCCGGCCTACCTGAAGACGGCTCACGGGCTGACCGCGGCTGACGCGGCGAACCGGATGGCCGGGTTCGTGATCGTCGCGGTGCTGATGCGCCCGGCCGGGGGTTGGCTGGCCGACCGGTTCGGTGCGATCCCGGTGTTGGGCGCCGGGTTCGGCGTGGTCGTGGTCGGTGCGGGCATCTCGGCCGGAACGCCGCCGCTGGACGGCATCGGCACGGTCGCGTTCCTGGCCATGGCCGCAGCGCTGGGCTCCGGCAGCGGCGCGACGTTCGCGCTGATCGCCCAGATCGCCGAACCCTCACGGGTGGGCGGGATCACGGGCCTGGTCGGGGCGGCCGGTGGCCTGGGCGGGTTCGTCCCGCCGCTGATCATGGGCTACGTCTACGGCCGCACCGACTCCTACGCGATCGGGCTGTGGCTGCTGTCGGCCGCCGCTGCTCTCACCCTGGCCCTGACCCTGACCGTCGTGCGCCGCACCGCGGTGAGCGTCACCTCCGGAAAGGAAGTTGCGTGAGCACCGAACGCAAACCGGACGCCCACAAACGTCCATTGTTGGAAGGCCCTCTGTCGGAGGCCCTGGTGGGCACGCGGCGGTTCTTCACCCGTGGTGAGGTCTCGGCCGACGGGCGGACCCTGACCAAGAAGGGCGGCCGCCAGGCCGACGACTTCTACCGTGACCGCTGGAGCCACGACAAGGTCGTGCGCTCCACCCACGGTGTGAACTGCACGGGCTCCTGCTCGTGGAAGGTGTACGTCAAGGACGGCATCATCACGTGGGAGACCCAGCAGACCGACTATCCCTCGGTCGGGCCGGACTCCCCGGAGTACGAGCCTCGTGGCTGTCCTCGGGGCGCGGCCTTCTCCTGGTACACCTACAGCCCGACCCGCGTGCGCTACCCGTACGTGCGGGGCGTGCTGCTGCAGATGTACCGCGAGGGCAAGCGCCAGTACGACGGCGACCCGGTCAAGGCCTGGGCCCATGTCGTCGAGAACCCCCAGCGCGCGAAGACGTACAAGAGCGCCCGCGGCAAAGGCGGCCTGGTGCGGGCCGGCTGGGACGAGGCGGTCGAGATGGTGGCCGCCGCGCACGTGCACACCATCCAGAAGTGGGGACCGGACCGCATCGCCGGTTTTTCGCCGATCCCGGCCATGTCGATGGTCTCGCACGCTTCCGGGGCCCGGTTCATGCATCTGATCGGCGGCTCGATGCTGAGCTTCTACGACTGGTACGCCGACCTGCCGGTGGCCTCCCCGCAGGTGTTCGGCGACCAGACCGACGTTCCGGAGTCCGGCGACTGGTGGGACGCCGGCTACCTGATCATGTGGGGCTCGAACGTCCCGGTCACCCGCACCCCGGACGCGCACTGGATGACCGAGGCGCGCTACCGTGGCCAGAAAGTCGTTGTCGTGGCGCCCGATTACGCGGACAACGTGAAATTCGCGGACGAGTGGCTGCCGGCCAATCCCGGTACGGACGGGGCGCTGGCGATCTCGATGGGGCATGTCGTCCTCAAGGAGTTCTTCGTCGACCGGCAGACCCCCTACTTCGTCGACTACACCAAGCGTTACACCGATCTGCCGTTCCTGGTGAAGATCGACGTCGGCGCCGACGGGGTGCACCGGCCCGGGAAGTTCCTCACCGCCGAAGACCTCGCGGCCCACCGGGACGAGGAGAACGCCGCCTTCAAGACGGTGCTCATCGATGCCGCCACCGACGACGTGGTGGTCCCCAACGGTGCACTGGGTCACCGTTTCGGGCCGACGGGCGAGGGACGCTGGAACCTCGACCTGGGTGCGGTGGACCCCCGGCTGAGTCTGGTCGGTGCCGAAACCGATGTGGTGGAGCTGGAACTGCCGCGGTTCGACAACCCGGACGGCGCGGCCGCCTCTATGCGGCGAGGCGTTCCGGTGCGCACGGTCGAGGGGCACCTGGTCACCACCGTGCTGGATCTCATGCTTGCGCAGTACGGCGTGGCCCGCGCAGGGCTGCCCGGGCAGTGGCCGTCCGGCTACGAAGATGCCGACGCGCCCGGGACCCCGGCCTGGCAGGAGCAGTTCACCGGCGTCCCGGCAGCCGCTGCGGCCCGGATCGGCCGCGAGTTCGCCCAGAACGCCGAGGAGTCGCGCGGACGCTCGATGATCCTGATGGGCGCGGGCACCAACCACTGGTTCCACTCCGACACGATCTACCGGGCGTTCCTGGCCCTGACCACACTGACCGGTTGCCAGGGCGTCAACGGCGGCGGCTGGGCACACTACGTCGGGCAGGAGAAGGTCCGGCCGATCACCGGCTACAACCAGGTGGCCAACGCCCTGGACTGGAACCGTCCGCCGCGCAACATGATCCAGACCGCCTACTGGTACCTGCACACCGACCAGTTCCGCTACGACCAGTTCGGCGCCGACACCCTCTCGGCCAGCAGCGGGCAGGGCACGTTCGCCGGCCAGAGCACCGCCGACGTGATCGCCCAGAGCGCTCGGATGGGCTGGTCCCCGTCCTACCCCACCTTCGACCGTAACCCGCTGCAGATCACCGAAGAAGCAGCCGCAGCCGGGCGCAGTACCGCCGAGCACGTCGCGGCCGGGCTGAAGGACGGGTCACTGAACTTCGCCTGCGAGGACCCGGACGCGCCCGAGAACTTCCCCCGGATCCTGTCGATCTGGCGGGCCAACCTGATCGGCTCCTCGGCCAAGGGCAACGAGTACTTCCTCAAACACCTGCTGGGCACCGACTCCTCGGTGCGCGCCAGTGAGACTGCTCCGTCGTTGAGGCCGCGGGACGTGACCTGGCACGAGGACGCTCCGGAGGGCAAGCTGGACCTGCTGATGACGCTGGACTTCCGGCAGACCTCCACCACGGTCTTCTCGGACGTCGTCTTCCCGGCCGCCACCTGGTACGAGAAGCACGACCTGAACACCACCGACATGCACCCGTTCGTCCACTCGTTCAACCCGGCCATCGCCCCACCCTGGCAGACCCGCACGGACTGGGAGACCTGGCAGGCGATCGCGGCCAAGTTCAGCGAACTGGCCGGTCCCCGGCTGGGCACCCGGCGCGACGTGGTCGCCGTTCCACTCATGCACGACACCCCCGACGCCATGGCCAACCCCCACGGGGTGGTGCGGGACTGGAAGAAGGGCGAGTGCGAGCCCGTGCCGGGAGTGAGCATGCCCCGGCTGGTGGAGGTGGAACGCGACTACGGGGCGATCAGCGAGAAGATGAACGCGCTGGGGCCGCTGCTGGACACGCTGGGCGCCACCACCAAAGGCGTGACCTTCGAACTGGGCCAGCAGATCGACTACCTGCGGGCGAAGAACGGTGCAGTGCGCGGAGGCGTCGCTGACGGACGTCCTTCATTGAAACGTGACGTCCACGTGTGCGAAGCGATCCTGGCCCTGTCGGGAACCACCAACGGTCACCTGGCCGTACAGGGGTTCAAACAGCTGGAGAAGCGCACCGGCCACCAGATGCACGACCTGGCCGCCGAACACGAGGGCAAGCAGGTCACGTTCGCCGACACCCAGGCGGCCCCGGTCCCGGTCATCACCTCCCCGGAATGGTCCGGCTCGGAGTCCGGAGGCCGGCGCTACTCACCCTTCACGATCAACGTCGAGCGACGGAAGCCGTGGCACACCCTCACCGGACGCCAGCACTTCTACCTCGACCACGACTGGATGAGCGAACTGGGCGAGAACCTGCCGGTCTTCCGGCCACCGCTGAACATGGGCGCCCTCTTCGCAGAGCCGGCGATCGGTGACGTCGCCGGCCCCGGCGCCGATCGGGTGGAAGGGCTCACGGTGCGGTACCTGACCCCGCACAACAAGTGGTCGATCCACTCGGAGTACCAGGACAACCTGTTCATGCTGTCCCTCTCACGCGGCGGCCAGACCATCTGGATGAGCGACCGCGACGCCGCCAAGGTGGGCGTGAAGGACAACGACTGGATCGAGGCCGTCAACCGCAACGGCGTGGTCGTGGCCCGGGCCGTGGTCTCGCACCGGATGCCCGAGGGCACCGTGTACATGCACCACGCCCAGGACCGGCTCATCGACGTGCCCCTGGCCGAGACCTCGGGCAAGCGAGGCGGCATCCACAACTCCCTGACCCGACTGCTGGTCAAGCCCTCGCACCTGATCGGCGGGTACGCCCAGTTGTCCTGGGCCTTCAACTACCTCGGCCCGACCGGCAACCAGCGCGACGAGGTGACGGTCATCCGTCGCCGCTCGCAGGACGTGGAGTACTGACATGCGCGTGATGGCTCAGATGGCGATGGTGATGAACCTCGACAAGTGCATCGGGTGCCACACCTGCTCGGTCACCTGCAAGCAGGCCTGGACCAACCGCACCGGCACCGAGTACGTCTGGTTCAACAACGTGGAGACCCGTCCCGGACAGGGGTATCCGCGCACCTACGAGGACCAGGAGGAGTGGAAGGGCGGCTGGGCCCTGAACCGGCGCGGGCACCTGGTGCTCAAGGGCGGCGGACGCATCCGCAAGCTCGCCTCCATCTTCTCCAACCCGAAGATGCCCTCCATCAAGGACTACTACGAACCCTGGACGTACGACTACTCCACCCTGACCGACGCCCCGGCGCAGCAGCACACCCCGGTCGCGCGGCCCAAGTCGCTGCTGACCGGCAAGGACATGAAGGTCGAGTGGTCGTCCAACTGGGACGACAACCTGGGCGGCTCGGCGGCCACCCTGGAACGCGACCCGATGCTGGCCAAGATCGAGCAGAAGGTGAAGTTCGAGTTCGAGCAGACCTTCATGTTCTACCTGCCGCGCATCTGCGAGCACTGCCTGAACCCCTCCTGCGCTGCCTCGTGCCCCAGCGGAGCGATCTACAAGCGCGAAGAAGACGGCATCGTGCTGGTGGACCAGGACCGCTGCCGGGGCTGGCGGATGTGTGTCTCCGGCTGCCCCTACAAGAAGGTCTACTTCAACCACCGCACCGGCAAGGCCGAGAAGTGCACCTTCTGCTTCCCCCGCATCGAAGTCGGCTTGCCGACCGTCTGTTCCGAGACGTGCGTGGGCCGGCTGCGCTACCTCGGCCTGATCCTCTACGACGCGGACGCGGTGCTCGAGGCCGCAGCCACCCCCGACGAGCAGGACCTGTACGAGGCCCAGCGTGCCCTGATCCTGGACCCGAACGACCCGGAGGTGGTCAGCGCAGCCGAACGTGACGGCATCCCGCACGACTGGATCCAGGCCGCCCAGCGATCCCCGATCCACGCGCTGATCAACACCTACAAGGTCGCGCTGCCCCTGCACCCCGAATTCCGCACCATGCCCATGGTCTGGTACATCCCCCCGCTGTCGCCGATCGTCGACGTGGTCAAGGAGACCGGTTCGGACGCAGAGGATTCCGGCAACCTGTTCGCGGCCATCGACACGCTCCGGATCCCGGTCGAGTACCTCGCCGAGCTCTTCACCGCAGGCGACGTGACACCCGTCCACAATGTTCTGCGCAAACTGGCCGCGATGCGTTCGTACATGCGAGACATCACTATGGGACGGTCTCCCAACGGTGCTATCCCGGCTTCGGTGGGGATGGGGGAGGAGGACATGTATGACATGTACCGCCTGCTGGCCATTGCCAAGTACGAAGACCGGTACGTCATCCCGCCTGCCCACGCCGAACAGGCCCATGCCCTGGAGGAAATAGCGACCGAGTGCTCGGTGTCGGAGTACGGTGGCGGTCAGCAGGGGCCTTTCGGTGAAGGGTCCGGACGGCTGGTTCCCCTTGCCGCAGAAAACTTTCAGATGCTGCAGGAGCGTCAGACCTCCGACACGATGACCGCTGCCGCCGGGAAGCGCCGACGGGTGAATCTGCTCAACTGGGACGGCAAGGGCTCACCGGCCGGACTGTTCCCACCCGCCGAGGGCGATCCGGAAGGCGATGCGCGGTGAAAAGTCTGACCAGGATGAGGCGCAGCAAGCCGCACCAGATCTCGCCGGAGCACACTGCGTGGATCTGGCAGGCGGCCTCGTTGCTGCTGGACTACCCCGACGAACAGCTCCCGGAGCGGCTCGACCTGGTCGAGCGCGTGGCGCGGGCCGTTCCAGGGCGCAGTGCAGAACTTTTGGACGATTGCCAGCACCGTTTACGAGGCGTTGCCCTGGTCGACCTGCAGGCCGACTACGTCGGCACCTTCGACACCCGGCGTCGGCACAACCTGTTCCTGACCTACTTCGCCCACGGCGACACGCGCAAGCGCGGTATGGCCCTGCTGCGGTTCAAGCAGACCTATCTGGAGTCCGGCGTCGAACTGGGACCGGACGGTCAGCTGGCCAACGGTGAACTTCCCGATCACCTCTGCGTGGTGCTGGAATACGGTGCGGCCGTCGACCTCGAGCGCGGCCGTCAGCTGCTGCTGGATCACCGCGCCGGCCTGGAACTGCTGAACATCGGCCTCACCAAGAGCGACTCGCCCTGGGCCGGCGCCGTCCAGGCCGTCTCCGCTACCTTGCCGCCCCTGGCCGGAGACCAGATGTCCGCGGTGAGAAGACTGGCGGCCGAAGGACCCCCGGCCGAAGAGGTCGGACTCAGCCCATATGCCATCCCTGGCTTCGACCCTGCCCCGGCAGTCCAGCTGCCCATGCCTACTTTCCGCGGAGCCCGCTGATGGACACGTTCCTGTGGGTCGTCGTGCCCTACGTCTGCCTGACCACCTTCGTGGCGGGCCACCTGTGGCGCTACCGCTACGACAAGTTCGGCTGGACCACCCGCTCGTCCCAGCTGTACGAGAACCGCCTGCTGCGCTGGGGCAGCCCGCTGTTCCACTTCGGCATGCTCGGCGTGGTCGGTGGCCACGTGATCGGCCTGCTGGTGCCGCGCTCGTGGACCGAGGCGGTGGGGATCAGTGACCACCTGTACCACCTCGTCGCCGTGCTCGGCGGCCTGCTCGCCGGGATCGCCGCCACCGCGGGCATGCTCATCCTGATCTACCGCAGGCGCACGGTCGGCCCGGTGTTCTCGGCCACCACAGTCATGGACAAGGTCATGTACCTGTTCCTGGCCGCGGCCATCCTGCTGGGCATGTGGAACACCATCGCCGGATCCGTCTTCACCATCGGCGGGGAGTACAACTATCGTGAGGGCGTCTCGGTCTGGTATCGCTCCTTCCTCGCCTTCCAGCCCGACGCGTCACTGATGGCGGACGCGCCGATCGGTTTCCAGCTGCACGCCCTGGTCGCCTTCGGCCTCTTCGCGATCTGGCCCTTCACCCGGCTGGTGCACGTCTTCAGCGCCCCGCTCGGCTACCTGACCCGGCCTTACATCGTCTACCGCAGTCGCGACATCCAGCTGGGCAGTCACCGGCCCCGGCCCGGCTGGGACCGCGTCAGCTCTGATGGAACGAAATGAGTTCCGTCATGGAGATCGCGCGCCGGGAGACGGTTCCCAGATCCTTGCCCTCGGCCGTCCAGGGTGGCGGCCAGGTGTGGATGCCCTGGTCCAGTCGCGTGCCGGCCACCTCGTCGGCCCATCCTGACCAGCGCAGCGATGCGTAGAAGTCGCTCAGCCAGCCGGTGAGCATGGCGGCGAGCCAGCGGCCGTATCCCAGTTCCAGGTCTTCCCAGGCCAGGGTGTCCGGAGCGTAGTAGTGCACGGTCGGGGGTGACTCAGGGGCGGACTGGCGCCAGACGAAGTGCCCGCCCAGCACGTCGTGGGCGACGGTGACGGATCCGGTGGAAGGGGCTGCGGCCGAGACCACGTCGGGCAGCGGGCCGCGCCGGCCCTCGTAGCCACTGCCGAGTACCCGCAACCAGCCGTGGTCGATCAGGATCGCGCCGGTGTGCAGCATCACCGCGCCCAGCCAGGAGCGCTCGGTCATGCCAAAGGCGCTCAGACACTGCTGAGCCCGCTGCGCATCCACCGGCAGAACCTCGACGGGGTAAGGGGCCTGGTCGGCGCATTCGCGGATCTCGGGCCAGGCCGGTGTGCTCATGGGGTCAGGATTGCATGCCCTCGGTTCGGCGATCCTGAACATGGGTGCAACGGGGTCAGTGTCCTCGCTTCGTCTCCAGTAACGCCCGGCGTCGAGTCGGGTCGGCCATCACACCGGCCAGTTCCTCGTCCCACAGCAGGCCCATCGGGGCTAGATGCCCGCTCGACAGAGGGCGCCACTGCTTGAGGCCGTTGACGAGGTGATTGAACGACTCCTGTCCGCGCCCCGCCGCAGCAAGCGACCGGGCCTCGTCCACCGTGACAGCGAAGGCGGGGGCGTAACTGAAGTCTGCCCGCAGACCGGGTTCGCGCTGGAAGGTGGCGAGCAGTTCCCGAAGACGGTGTGCAAGCTGCTGCGGAGCCCGCTCGATCGTGCGGTCCAGAGCCTGCCGATCGTTACCGGGACAGCCGAGGACCAAGAGCGGCAGCAGGTCCTCGAAGACGGCCGGATCTTCGGCGATCTCGGGTTTGCGAAGGTCGAGATCCGAGATATGCGAAGGGCTGTCGTGACGGCCGTCAAGAATGTGGAGCTGCGAACGTAGGACATCCGCACGGTGGTCCCCGAAGCTCACCGCCCGGTCAAGAACGTCAGCCCGGGCACGGTCACCCTCCAGAAGCAACTGGTAGGCGACCTCGACCTGCTCGGCCACTTCTTGGCGGGTCCGGCTGCCGGGGGAGTGGAACCTGACGAAGGTTGCGTAGTGGTCTTCCAGGCCTGCGCGGAACGACCAGTCGGCTTCCCCGGCACCGGGGTACCAGCTGGTGAAGCCGACGGCTGCCCACTCCGGCTCGTTCTGGAGCCGGCCGAATGTGAGGCGCGCCGGGTCCAGCAGGAAGTGATCGGTTCCCGTGTTGAGCAGCAAGGACCGGCGCAGCAAAAAAGAGCCGTCATCCGGTTCCTGCGCGTACGTCTCGTCGTCAGGTTCGGTGCTGGACCAGATCGCGACAAGCTCCGACTCCAGGTCCCGCACCCAGCCGAGTTCCTGAACGGGACGCAAGGCGTCGAACCCCATCGACAGCACCGGCCAGCCATTGGTCACCGCATAGAAGTCTTTCAGCGACGGAGGCAGTTTCCGGCCCAGTTTCGTCTCGGCGTCTCGCACCTGTTGCGCGGAGGCCGGTGGCGACCCGATCCAACCGGTGGTGCGCATCTGCTCGGTGACGTCCAGGGCGATCTCGTCGCCGGCCTCGAGCGCCTCCCGGCTCCACCGCTCCAACCAGGTCCGGGTGTCCAGATGTGCGAGCAAGCTGCGGATGGGTCGCATCTCAGAGTCCACGAGAGGACCGTAGCCAGCACCACCGACGATCTTGCCGCCTGCACCTTGCGTGAAGGGATGCGTACTCATTGCGTACGCGCGTTACGGCATGGACGTCCCGGGGATTTCAGCCCGGTTCAAGAAAACCAAGTCGGCAAAAGGTTGCCGTGACAAACGCCGCAGAAGCGGAGCGGGTCACATAGGAAACCCATAACGTCCACTTCTCTACCTTTGGACACCTGCCCCCCAGGCTCGACCAAAGAGGAACCGTGAAGCGTCGTACCACCGTGATCATCTCTGCTGCAACCGCTCTGGCGATCGGCGGTGCAGTGACGCAGAGCCTGGTCGGGCACGCCGAGCCCGCCGCCCCCGCGGCTGCGGTTGCGGGTAAGACCAGCGTCACGACCGTGGCACCGGCCGCGGAGGCCGCCCCGGCTGCGGCAGCGGTCAAGGGCCTGCCCAAGACCATGACGTTCTATGCCGACCCCAAGTCGGGTCCGGCCACCTGGGTCGCCCAGAACGCCGGCGACAGCCGCAAGGCCACGATCAAGGCGAAGCTGTCGTCCAAGCCCTCGGCCAAGTGGTTCGGCAACTGGTCGGGCAGCATCAAGCCGGCCGTGAACACCTACGTCTCGGCGGCCGCCAAGAAGAAGAAGACTCCGATCCTGGTGGCCTACAACATCCCCGGCCGCGACGCCTGCGGTGGGCACTCCTCCGGCGGCACCGCCGTCAGCGAGTACCGCACCTGGATCAAGTCGTTCGCCAACGGCGTGGGCAAGCGCCGCGCCCTGGTCGTGCTCGAGCCCGACTCGCTGGCCGACTTCCAGTGCATGAGCACGGCCGACGCCACCACCCGGACGAAGCTGCTCAGCTACGCCACCGAGCAGTTCAAGAAGAGCGCCCCCAACGCCTACGTCTACCTGGACGCCGGCAACTCGAACTGGGCCTCGGCGCAGGACATGTCGGGCCGCCTGGTCAAGGCCGGCCTGAAGAACGTGCGTGGCTTCTCCCTGAACGTGTCCAACTACCGCACCACCGCGCAGGAGAACGCGTACGCCGCCAAGGTGAACGCCGAACTGCGCAAGCGCGGCGCCAAGGCCAAGCCCTACGTGGTCGACACCAGCCGTAACGGCAACGGCAGCAACGGCGAGTGGTGCAACCCGGCCGGCCGCAAGCTCGGCGCCGTCTCCCAGGTGAACAAGAAGCCCACGGCCAAGACGCCCGAGGCCCGCCTGTGGATCAAGACGCCCGGCGAGTCGGACGGCAACTGCGGCATCGCCTCCGGCACGGCCGCCGGGGTCTTCGACCCGCAGATCGCGGTCTCCCTGATCAAGGGCCAGTGATTTCCCGGAGCAGTTGCAGTGACTGATTGAGGACGTCGGTGACCACCAAAGCCTTGGTGGTCACCGACGTCCTTTGGGGCTTGGGTCGGTTCACACCTCAGGAGTGGCTGAGCCTGCCCCAGGCCGCAATGCCGCCGCGCAGGTGAGCAGCATCGCGATGCCCCGCAGCCAGCACGGCCCGCAGCGCCCGGGCCGAGCGCACCCCGCCGGCGCAGTGCAGCACCAGCGGCTGATCCGGGTCGAAGCGGCCCGGATCGGCCAGCACGTCGGCCAGCGGGACCAGGATCGAGCCCGGGATGGAGTTCTCGGCGTGCTCGTGGGGCTCGCGCACGTCTACCAGAACGAGATCCGCCTTGTGGTCGCGTAACCGGTGTGCCAGTTCCCCGGCATCCACTTCGGGCAGGTCGTCGGAGGGTTCCCGATCGGCGTCGACGGACTCGATGCGGGTCGGGGGCGTGCCGTATGGGTCGGGCGTCAGCCGCAGTGTGCGCCAGGTCATGGCCAGGGCGTCGTGCACGAGGACCCGGCCCAGCAGGCTCTGTCCGGCGCCGGTGATGAGCTTGACGGCCTCGGTCACCATGGCCGCGCCCACGGCCGCGCACACCGCGCCGATCACCCCGGCCTCGCTGCAGGAGGGGACGGTGCCCGGCTCCGGCGGGGCGGGGAACAGGTCGCGGTAGGTGGGGCCGGGGCCGGGCCAGAACACCGAGACCTGGCCCTCGAAGCGCAGGACCGCACCCCACACCCACGGCGTCCCGGTCAGCACGCAGGCGTCGTTGACCAGGTAGCGGGTGCCGAAGTTGTCCGAGCCGTCGACGACCAGGTCGTAGCCGGCGATCAGCTCCTGGGCATTGTCCGCGGTCAGCCGCTCACCGTGTCCGACCACCCGCACGAACGGGTTCGAGCGGGCCACGGCGTCGGCGGCGCTGTCGACCTTGGCCCGGCCCACGTCCGCGCTGCCGTGCACGACCTGCCGGTGCAGGTTCGACTCGGTCACCACGTCGTCATCGACGATGCCGATCGTTCCCACCCCGGCGGCGGCCAGGTACAGCAGGGCGGGGGAGCCGAGGCCACCGGCGCCGATCACGAGGACTCGGGCGGCCTTCAGCCGCCGCTGGCCCATTTCACCCACATCCGGGAGCAGCATCTGTCGCGCGTAGCGGCGGCGCTCGTCGTGGGTGAGTTCCGCCGCCGGCTCGACAATCGGCGCGCTCACGGCTCAGTACCGAAGCTGGCCAGGCCCTCCCACGTGGAGGAGGCCTGCGCCAGCGCCCGCTGGGGAATTCGTCCGGCCAGGCGGGCCGCGCGACCGGCCAGCACGGCATGACGCATGGCCGTGCCCATCAGCTCGGGATCCTGGGCGCGGGTGACGGCCGTGGCCAGAAGCACTGCGTCGCACCCCAGTTCCATCGCCCGGGCGGCGTCCGAGGCAGTCCCGACACCGGCGTCGAGCACCACCGGAACGTTGGCGCGCTCGGCGATCAGGGCGATGTTGTGCGGGTTGAGGATGCCCAGCCCGGTGCCGATCGGCGCCCCCAGCGGCATGACCGCCGCGCAGCCGATGCGTTCCAGGCGCAGGGCGAGGGCCGGGTCGTCGTTCGTGTAGGCGAGGACGGTGAATCCGTCGTCCACGAGCTGCTCGGCGGCCTCCAGCAGTTCCACCGCGTCCGGCAGGAGGGTCTCCTCGTCGGCGACGACCTCCAGCTTCACCCAGTCGGTGCCCAGAGCCTCCCGGCCCAGACGCGCGGTCAGCAGGGCCTCACGGGCGGTGCGGCAGCCGGCCGTGTTGGGCAGTACCTGAACACCGACGCGGTCCAGGACATCCAAGAGCGAACCGCGTACGGACGGGTCGACTCGCCGGAGCGCGACGGTGGTCATCTCGGTGCCCGAGGCTCTCAGGGCCCGCTCCAGGATGTCGTGGTTCGCGGCCCCACCGGTCCCGGTGATCAGCCGGGAACCGAACGCCCGGCCGGCCACCACGAACGGCTCCGCGTCCACCGTCGGAACCGGTTGCATCGCAACGCTGCTCATCCTCCGGCCACCGCCTGCAGCAGCTCGAGGTGCTCGCCCCCGGCGACCGTGGTCTGCGACCAGCGGCCGGCGGGCACGATCTCCTCGTTCAGCGCCACGGCGGTACCGCGGCCGGGCCTGACCGTCGGCGCGAAACGGGCCACCACATCGGCCACGCTGCACCCCAGTGGAACCTGTAAAGGCTTGCCGTTGACCACAACTTCGACCTCACCGTCAGGGACCGTGCTCACCGTGCACCCACCTCTTCCCGGGCCGCTGCTCGCAGCCCGAACCGGCCCGGGTCGCACGCGGCGACCTCAGGCGCGACCTGTTCACCACTGACCAGCGCAGCCACCGCGTCGGCGGTCAGCCCGGACAGCAGCACACCGTTGCGGTAGTGCCCAGCCGCCACCAGCAGACCCGGCACCGGACCGAACCCGATCAGCGGCAGATTGTCCGGAGAGCCGGGCCGACAGCGCGCGAGCACCTCGACCAGCTCCAGTTCCGCCACCGCAGGCACGAGAGTCTGCGCATCACGCAGCAACTCGTGCACTGCCCCGGCGGTCACGCTCTCGTCGAAACCGCGCTCCTCCGAGGTGGCTCCCACCACCAGTTCACCATCTTCACGCGGCACCAGATACACCTCCCGGTCGCGCACGAGCCCTCGTACCGTGCGCTGCAGCACGTGCTCTCCGGCCGGCATGCGCAACCGGATGATCTGGCCCTTCACCGGCCGGACCGGAACGTGCTCGTGTGCCCGCGCACCCGTGGCGAGGACTACCAGCGAAGCGCGGAGCTCGCCGCCGCCCGCCAGGCCCACGCCGACAGCCCGGCCCTCGTGCACCAGTACTTCGCCCAGAGCCCGGACCGACCGCACCCCAGCCCGTTCGGCCGCGACCCGCAGCGCCGCCAGCAGCTCCCGGGGATTGACCTGATGATCGCCGCGCACCAGCGTGCCGCCGCAGACACTCGGGTCGAGGAACGGCTCCAGCTGACGCACCTGCCGCCCGCTCAGCGCCTCGACCTCCAGGCCGAGCGCGGTCTGAGCAGCCCGCACCCGCGCCAGCCGCGCCCGGTCCCCGGCGTCGAGGGCGACGGCCAGCGTGCCGCAGGCGCGATATCCCGTCGGCAGGCCGGACGCCTCGCTGACCTGGCTCGCAAAGTCAGCAAAACCCGCTGCGGCCAGCAGACACAGCGCCAGCAGCTCTTCTTCGCCGTGGTGCAGTTCGCTGACAGGCGCCAGCATCCCGGCGGCCGCGTACGAGGCGCCGGCCCCAGGAGCAGGATCCACGAGCACGACATCATGGCCTCGTTGCGCCAGCCGCCACGCGCAGGCGGTGCCGATCAGGCCGCCACCCAGCACAACCACGTCCCCCTGTACCGCGCTCTGCGCGGCCAGGGAGTTCCCAAGGGGAACCACCCAGCACTCCCTTCGCCGGCATGACCCGGAGCAGGTTCGACGGTCGGCGAGTGCGCTCGCCCTCTCAGCCCGCGATCCCGGGCTCCCGTGGTGCGGCCCACCATACCCCGCCACCGACGTCCCCCATTTGCCCTCCCCGTTCTGACCCCTGGCACACTCGCCCCCGTGCCGACCTCCGAGACCCTCCAGCCCACGCCCGACGCCCGCACCGCGCTGAGCACAGCCCGCCTCTACCTGTGCACGGGCGCTCGCCGCCGCGAGGGGGACCTTGAACAGTTCCTCGACGCAGTCCTGGCCGCGGGGGTCGACATCGTGCAGCTGCGGGAGAAGCAGCTGGAAGCAGCCGAGGAACTGGAGCTGCTGGAAGTCTTCGCCGACGCCGCCCGCCGCCACGGACGTCTGCTGGCTGTCAATGACCGGGCCGACATCGCCGCGGTGTCCGGCTCGGACGTGCTGCACCTGGGCCAGCGCGACCTACAGCCCGCAGCCGCGCGCCGCCTGATCGGCCCGGGCACCGGGATCGGCCGCTCCACCCACTCACCCGAGCAGTTCGACGCGGCCGTGGCCGACCCGGAGGTCGACTACGCCTGCGTGGGGCCGACCTGGGCCACGCCCACCAAACCCGGTCGAGCCGCCACCGGCCTGGAGCTCGTGCGGTACGCCGCAGCAAAGGCCGGTGAGAAGCCGTGGTTCGCTATCGGGGGTGTTGATCTGACCACCGTGGACGAGGTGGTTGCCGCGGGGGCGCGGCGCATCGTGGTGGTGAGAGCCATTACTGAAGCAGAGGATCCGGCCGCAGCTACGGTCGAACTGTTGCGGCGCCTGCCTGGTTCGCTGGGGTCAGGACATGGGCCGGTTCGTCTCTGAGCGCTTGGACACCGAGAACCTTTCACTGCCGTAGGTTTCGATGAGCTGCTGGGCGAATTCGGGCTTGTACTTGGTGAGAGTCATCCGGACGGTGTTGGTGTGGCCTGACGGGCCCCAGGAGGAGAAGTTGACGCCCTTCTGCCTCCACGACTCACTGTCCTCGTTGAGCTGCGCGGTCAGCGCCAGCAGATCCTTGTAGCTGTTGGGCACGCTTCTGGTGAAGACCGGAACCGTCTTCTCCATCTCGGTCACGGCGGCGGAAACGACCGGGCTCGGGGTGCCCACCACGTCCACGCGCAGCCCCGCGGGCACGATGGCCAGGCCGCCGAAGGTCGGGTCCGCCTCCAGGTTCTTCACGTAGGGATCGGCCGCCTCGGCCGCCCGCGCGCCGGCTTTCTGGTTGCGGGAGTAGTTCGGTCCGCCCGAGGGCGCCGGTTCGCTGACCTGGATCGGGAGGTGGGAGCGCTCCGGTTCGGGGGCGGCGGCGGCCGGTGCGGCCTCACTGCCGCAGGCCCCGAGGGCCAGGGTGCCGCTGACGGCTACGACGATCATCCACGGTGCACGCATCGAGGGCCTCCTCCTGAACGGTGGTCGGGGAGTTGGACGCAGCGCGGGCCGAGGAGGTTCCGAGGCCTAGGCTCCCTGGTGGACCAGCCCTGCCCAGTGCACCGGGTCGGCCGGGTCGATCCCGGCCAGCACCTCCCGCAGATCGGCCGGCATCTCGGGCGGGACGCTCCGGTCCGGGTTGAGCATCCAGCTCTGCGCCCGGTGCAGCGCCTGCACCGGGGTCAGTCCTCGGTGCAGGCCGCGATGCAGCATGAACATCATGACGGCGGCGCTGGCGTCGCGCAGTCGCCACAGGGAGCCGATCACCGAGGACGCCCCGCCGACCATGAAGGCGCTGGAAAGGGTGAGGGCCTCGTCGAACGCGGACCGGGTCAGGTGGGTGGTGCAGCCGGCCAGGCAGACGCACAGGCCCCGTTCGCGAGCCGGGGCGCCGGCGGCGGACTGCATGATGACCTCGGCGCGCAGTCGCTGCGGGCCGAGGTCGAGGCACGAGGCTCCGGGGTGTTCGGGATCGACGGTGGCGTGCCCGGCGTAGTGCAACACGTCGCAGCTCCCGCTGGCCAGCAGCCCTCGCAGCCGGGGCTGGGTGGCGGCTCCGTCGGTGAGATGAGGCGGCTTGCCCCAGATCTGGGCATCGGGGTAGAACGCCGAACGGATCGCCCGGGTCTCCAGCTGGGCGTAGGGCAGGTCTCCGCCCGGATCGCCCACCAGCACAACGCTTCCGCCGGTCTGAGGGCGGGGGCGGGTGGCGGCGGTGACAAGCAGTGCGGCCGAGGCGATCTGCGAGAACGAGGCCAGCCGGAGCGCGCGCCGGCCACCCGGGTCGGCCGGGTGGGGGGAGGCCGCGTGCCAGGGGACGACGCACAGGGCGTCGGCGGGAACGAGGACGACGCGGGCGGGCCGGCTGGGGTGAGCGCCCTGCAGACGGGCCGACAGCGGCGCGATCGTGGTGTCCCAGGCCGAACGGCAGACGTCGTCGAGGGCTTCGCGCCAGGCGCTGCGGTCGTGCGGGTCGAGGCTGTCGAGGGCCTGGTGGTGGGTCTGGAGGTAGCGTTCGACGATGCTGCCGCTGCCCACCTCGAGGCCGGGCAGCGGAACCCAGTCGGTGGTACCGCCGGCGCTCACGACGAGAGCACCGGGTGGGACGTCCTGCTGCTGGCCGGCGTCCCGGTCACGGGGGACCAGGTAGATGAGCAGGTCCTGGTTCAGCGTCCGCAGGGCGCGGGCGATCTCGTCGGGGGTGGGCACCGGCAGTACGTCGGTGATCCCGTTGGCGGCCAGGGCGTCGATCACCCGGTGACGAACATCGTCCGGAACCGCACCGCCGTCGGCGGGACCAATCGTCCATTGTTCTGCGAGATCTTGAAAACCCAGCGCCCGCAGGCGCTCGTCGATGGCGGGCCCGGCCTGCACGGCCAGCAGGGTGAGTCCGCGACCCGACTCCAGGGCCCGTACGGCGGTGTCGGTGGCTCCGTCGCGCAGACACCAGGCGGCCACCTCGTGGGCGTCGCCGGCCCCCGCGCGGGCGGTGGTGATCGCATCACGGGTGCCGCTCTGACGTAAGACCCGCAGCGCATGCCGGTTCAGCGCCTCCAGGCCCAGAGTGCGCGCCACGCGGCGGTCGTCGCTGTCTCGAACGTGATCGGCCGAGTGTTGCGTCATCTTCCGCAGCAGCGCCCCCGGACTGCCGACGCCGCCCCGGGCCCAGTCGCGCATCATAGCCAGCTCGGACTCGCTGACGACCGGCGCGTCCAGCAGGGCATCGCTCATCTGCCGCCAGCGCACGGCATCGCGTACCCGTAGCAGCCGGGCTCTCTCCATGGCCAGGAACGCGTCGAACGCGTTGTCCGGGGCGCGGCCGGAATCCTGCGCCGAGCGCTCCATCTCGGCGAGCGTCTCGTCGAGGGCGTCGGTCTGGGCCTGGTCGATGTCTTTCGGGGCGGTGGAGTTGACGTCCCAGTCGAGGGTGCGGACCGTCGCGCCGCGAAGCGCGGTGACCAGTTCCGGCGGCATGACGTCGGCGTAGGGCGCGAGCTGCTGCTGGAACCGGCTGAGCCGTTCGCCCGGAGCGTCCTCGTTCTCGAGCAGCAGGTGGAAGGTGCCGGCCAGGGCACCCAGCAGCCCGCCCCGGTCGGCCAGTTCGGTCCCGTCCAGTTGCCCCACGATCTGCCGGGACTCGGCGACCAGCCGGTCGGAGGTGGGCCGGTCGCGGGTCTGGCCGGCCTGCAGCAGCAGCCCGATCGCGATCAGGGCGAGCAGTTCGCGGTGCTGGGGTGCGTCGGTGGGAACGCGCTCGAGGACCTTGCGCAGGTTGCGGACGGCCGTGGAGGCCGGGTGGTTCTGCGGGTCGAGGGTGCTCATCTGCAGGTCGGACAGGGCCAGGTTGGCCTGCATGATCGTGCGGGCGAAGTCGCCGTGCCCCTGCTGGTCCAGGGCGGCGAGGGTGTGCGCGCGGGCGGCCCGCACGTCGCGCAGGTCCCGGTGGTGCCGGAAGCGGGTGTCCAGGGCCATGGTCAGCGCCCCGGTGAGGGCGGTGCCGGTGTCCCCCTCGAATCGGGCCTCGGCGTGCAGTTTCTGGAGCTCGACCAGCGAGTCGCGGTTCTCGAGGGCCTCGACGGGAGTGCCGGGGGCAGTACGGCGCTGGTCGTAGGTGAGCCGGAGGGCCTCGACCTGCGGGCGGTGCTCGTCGCCCGGCGGGAGCCCGGCCGAGGCCACCTGCAGCAGGGCCGGTACCTCGGGCAGCCGCCGCACCAGGGCGGAGCCGTCGGGGGAGGTCAGGATCGCCCCGGCGAGGGCTGCGCTGGTCAGGGCGGCCCAGCGGGGGTCGGGCACTCCGGAGGCCAGCAGTGAGTCGGCCACTTCGGCCAGGGCCTCGAGCCAGGCCGGGCGCCCCTGCTGTTCGTAGAGGAACCCGTAACCCTGCATGAGCAGGAGCCCGGTGGCCGCGAGCTGGGCCGGGCCGTCGTCGCCCGCGATCAGGGCGTGCGGGCGCGGGCGTCGTTGCAGATGGTGGGCGAGGGCGGCCAGGTCGTCCGGATTGTGGCCGACGAGCAGGAGGCGCTCCGCCAGGTTGGTGGCCGCCCGAAGGGCCGCGTACTCCTGCAGTTCGGCGGTTGGTGCGGTCTCTTCGACCCGGGACCAGGCGTTAGCGGCGGCGGCCAGAGCTCCGGGCAGGTCTCCTCCGGTGGCGCGGGCCTCTCGGGTGTTCTCGGCACTCAGTTCGGCCAAGAGGAACACGGCCTGATCCCGCAGCTCGGACCCTTTCGGCTCGATGCGCAGCACCTGCTGAAGGGCATGGGCGGCCCGCTCCAGGTCTGTCGCGGGAGAGTCGAGCCGGAAAGCGGCCAGGAGGAGCCAGGACTCGGGGTCGTCCAGGTGGAGACCGTCGATCCCGTGCAGCAGAACCGTCTCCAGAGCGTCGACGGCCTCCTGGCGGGCCAGTGGCAGTTCGGCCAGCAGGAGACCGATCTGCCGGCCGGCGTCCAGGCGGTCCAGGGCGTCGGCCGAAGGGTCGTCGAACACGGAGCGCAGTCGGTCCACGAGGGTGTGCGGCTCATCCATCCGTGGGCCACTGCAGTTCACGCTCGGCCACCGGCCCGAGCCGGGTGAGGTAGAAGTCCAGTTCCGCGCCGAGGGCGACCTCGTCGGCGCTGGAGGCCGGGGGCACCCAGCCGATCGCCAGGTAGAGCTTCGAGCGGCAGGTCAGGACGGTGGCCTCGATGACCGTGCAGTACTCGACCAGCGCCCAGCGGATCCCCGTCCACAACGCCACGACCAGCACCGCACCGACCACGAGGCCGGCCAGGACGGCGACCGGGCCCAGCAGCGGGGTCCAGAGCAGGCTCAGCAGCACCCAGAGCAGGTTCTGCACGCGGGCGGTGACGATGTCGGAACTGCGGTCCAGTCGGGTCAGGCGCTCGGCCGGCATGACACTTTCCAGCAGCGTCCAGCAGGTGGCGACGTCGAACCCGTGACGCCGCCGGATGCGCTGGCCCAGGGCCGCGAAGGTGTTGCCGGCCCGAGTGGGCAGCAGGTCGTCGCCGGTGGGGAACCACAGGAGCTGCGCGGTGGCCGGCCCGTCACCGGCCGCCGCCGCCGTGGCCAGCGCTTTCCGCCGCTCGAACTGCCGTTTCGTGAGCAGGGAGGACAGCCGCCGCCCGGGCCCGGGGCCGACGATCAGATAAAGGACGCTGGGGGTCAGGGCCGAGACCAGCGAACCGGAGGCGAGCACGACCAGCAGACCCAGCACGAGCACGGCTGTGAGCCGCAGACCGGCGGTGTCACCCACGGCGCACCACAGTTGCGAACTGCCCTCGGGACAGGCGCCCGGCGCGGTGGGGGCCGGGATCTGGCCGGCCAGGGCGAGCACCCCCAGGCACCAGAAGGCCAGGGCCCCGGCGACGGCCCCGGCGGCCCAGGGCCTGCCTCGCGAGGAAAGGATGCTTCCGACAAGCGCATCCATGTCAGGGCGCTTCGGGTTCCAGGACGACGTCCGGATGCCGGGGGCAGGTGCCGTCGCCCTCGAACGGGGCGTCGGCGGTGCCGGGCACCCGGTGCCCGCACTCGGTGCAGGCCCACGAGGTGAGCCCCCGGCCCGACAACGGCCGGGGAGGGATGCCGCGTTCGTCGCTCATCTGTCCGTTTCCCGCCCGACCTGGCGTGACCTGGTGTGATGTCACGATTCCGAAAAGTCAAGAGAATGCCCCGATCGGAGTATAGGGTGAAGCCGACCTGAAACGACTGGGTTGTGAGATCCAGGAGGGGAGTCGCTTCCGGCCATGAGCTCATCCGTGACCATCGACTGGGCCGCCGTCCGTGAGCAGCAGCGTCGCGAGGTCCTGCAGCTGCGTTCACGTCTGGCCGGGCTCGCCCGCCGGCGCGACCAGATCGAGGCCCGTCGCGCCGCCGCCGACGCGGCCTGGAGCGGCCTGGGCCTGAAGGTGCCCGCCGTGCACGTGCTCAGTGACAGCGCCTCCGTCGAGCAGTTGCAGATCGCCGTCGCCACCGCCGCCCGGGAACTCGACCAGACCGAAGAGGCGCTACGGGCCCGGATCACCCAGTTGTCCACCGCCGCCCGGTCGGCCGGCCCTGCCACCCGGGTCGCGGGCGCCGGGGCTCCGGTCCGGACTCCCGACAGCACGGTCACCCTCGATCCGGAGGCGATCGGCCGGTACCGCGGCCCCTCGAACCAGCCCACCGTTGCCGATCTCGGCGCGGAGGCCGACCGCATCATCAGCGAGTGCGCGGTCCGGTGCCCCGAGGGCGACCTGAGTGAGCTGCACCGCCTGCGGGAGGGTCTGAGCGCCGACCCGGGCCGGGCGGCCGCCGGGGTCGACCGCATCTGGGCCACCGCCGGTGAACTGGCCCGCCGCACCGCCGCGGCCGAGGCGCAGGCCGTGGAACGCGAAGAACTGATGATGCTTCTCGGCGGGGTGCCCGACACCGAGACGCCCCGGCTGCGGGAGCGCATCACCACCGCCCCGGGGCCCGACCTGCCCGGCGTCAGGGCCGAGATCGTGGCCGCCAACGAGCAGGCCACCCGGGAACGTTCACGCGACGCGGCCGTCGGTGCGCTCGCCGCGTCGCTGTCGGAGCTCGGGTACGACGTCGGAGAAGGGTTCGAGACCTACCTGGACAAGGCCGCTCCGGTGGTCCTGCCGTCCATCCACTCGGCCGAGCACGGGGTGCGGGTCAAGGTCACCGAGGAACACCTCTACGTCTCGGTGGTGCGCAGGGCCGGCACGGCTCGGACCGGCTCGCACGAGGACGACCAGGCCGTGCAGGAGGCAACCTGCCGGGACCTGGACAACGCCATCGAACGGGCCGCCGAACACGGTGCGGACCTGAGCGTCGCGGCCCTGCGCGCCCCGGGTGAGCGGGCCCCGGTCATGCAGGCCGACGCCTGGCCGTCCTCCGACCAGGACGCTCGCCGCCGCCGAGCGGCCGCCGCGGCGCAGCAGAACGCCGCCCGGGCGGCCCAGGCGAACCGGGCCGCCCAGAGCCGGCGCCAGAACGGATGAGCGTGACCACCGAGTCCCCGGCCTGGCTGCGCGAGGTCGACTTCGCCCTGTCGCTGCACCCGCACATGGTGCTGACCGGCAACGTGCGCGACCAGTACCCGGTGCCGGTGCCAGGGCTGGTGCCCGAGGGCAGCGGCACCCGGTACGTGGTGATCGGCAGCGCCCTCTGGCAGGTCTGCCAGGCCCGGGGTTTCGCCGCGCTCGCGGTGCTCGACCCGGTCACCTACCGGCTGGACCTGCGGAACGAGGGCGCCGTGCCCGACGTGCTCACGTCCCACGCCAAGGAGTGCTTCTCGATCGAGGACGTGAACGGCGTCCCTCGCCTCGACGTGCGCAAGTTCGGCGCCCTGCTGCGCTCCCTCACCGAGCACCGCGGGCCGGCCATCGCCCTGCTGATCCCGTACGCGGCCCGGATGTTCCCCGCCGCCGGGCTCGCCGATGCGGGCATGCTCGAGATGCTCGGGCAGATCGACGCGCTGGCCCATCAGGCGAAACCGACGGCGCCGCAGACCGTCCCGGGGGCCGGGCAGCCCCGGATCACGCCCTACAACGTGGTGTTCTGGCTGTGCGACCGCCAGGAAGACCTGCACCAGGCCTTTCCTCTGAGCAATCGGGCGGTGCGGCAGATCCGGGTCCCTACCCCCACCTACGAAAACCGTTACGCAGCGGCGCTGGCGATGCTCACTCCCGGGGATCCGGAGCCGGGGAAGGCCGCCCGGGCGGCCGGTGAACTGGCCGAGGTCACCCACGGGATGAACATCGGTGAGGTCCTGGCCTGCGGCCGGGTGGCCCGCGACCGGCAGCTCCCGCCCGAGCGCTTCGCCGAGGCGGCCCGCCTGATGCGGGTCGGGATCACCGAGGACCCGTGGTCGGCGCAGTCGCTGCGCAAGAAGCTGGAAGAGGCCGAGGAGTACCTGAACGCCCGGGTCCTGGGGCAGGAGCGGGCGGTCGCCAAGACCCTCGACGTGCTCTACCGCTCGGCCGTGGGCCTGAACGGGGCGCACGTGTCCAGCTCGCCCAACCGGCCGCGCGGGGTGCTGTTCCTGTCCGGGCCCACCGGCGTGGGCAAGACCGAACTGGCCAAGGGCATAGCCAATCTCGTGCTCGGCAGCAGCGCCGAGCCGTTGCGGTTCGACATGAGCGAGTTCCGGGCCGACGAGGCCCACCAGCGGCTGATCGGTGCCCCGCCCGGCTACGTCGGCTACGACGCGGGCGGCGAACTGACCAACGCCGTGCGCTCCAACCCCGTCTGCGTGCTCCTGTTCGACGAGGTCGAGAAGGCCCACCCGCGCATCTTCGACCTCTTCCTGCAGATCCTGGAGGACGGCCGCCTCACCGACAGCCGCGGCGCCACGGTGTACTTCACCGAGTGCTTCCTGATCTTCACCTCCAACCTCGGTGTCCGGCCCGGCGGCGCCGAGACCGAACCGGGCCCGGCCGGCCCGCCGAAGACCGTGCGTGACCTGGTGCACTCGGGGATGGACCCGCGCCAGGTCGAGGAACTGCTGCGCGGCGCCTACGAGAAGTTCTTCAACGAGGACATCGGCCGCCCGGAGCTGCGCAACCGGCTCGGCGAGAACTACGTGGCCCTGAGCTACATCGACGAGGCAACCGTCCGCAAGATTGTCGACAAGGGGCTGGCCGCGGTGACGGCGAGGCTGAAGGCCGTGCACGGCACCACGCTCGTGGTCGGGCCGGACGTGCGCGAGAGCCTGATCGAGGCCTCCCTGTCCAAGAAGGACGACGGCGGCCGCGGGGTGAACAACGTGCTCGAGGCCGCGCTGGTGAACCCGCTGGCCCGGCACCTGTTCGCGAGGTCCCCGGTCGAGGGGCAGCAGCTGGAGCTGGCCGACCTGCTCTTCGACGACGAGAAGGGCTGGGTGCTGACGGTCCGATGACGTCGTTACGGGTCAGCCGGGCGCACTTCCCGGTGACCGCTCTGGGCCCCGGCCGGCGCCTGGCGGTCTGGGTGCAGGGCTGCGACCTGGCCTGCCCGGGCTGCATGTCCCGCGACACCTGGCCCGCCGACGGCGGGCAGGAGGTGCCGGTGGCCCAGGTTGTGCAGTTGTGGCAGCAGGTCGGCGCCGAAGGCCTGACGATCAGCGGCGGGGAACCCGGTCAGCAGGCCGCGGCGGTGCGGGAACTCATCGAGGGAGTGCGGGCGGTGCCTTTCGGCGGCGCCGAGCCCGACGTGCTGCTCTACACCGGATACACCGAGCCCGAGTTGGCCGAGCTGGCACCCGGACTGGCCGAGGCCGCCGATGCCGTGGTGTTCGGCCGGTTCGAGATCGCCCGTCCCACCGACCTTCTCTGGCGCGGCTCGGCGGGGCAGGTGCTCAAACCCATGACGGCGCTGGGGAACCAGCGCTACGGCCGGTTCGTCGAGGCCAGAACCGCCGAGCCGCCCGTGCAGTTCGCGGTGGAGGACGACCGGATCTGGACGATCGGGGTGCCCCGGGCCGGGCAGCTGACCGCTGTGGAGAAGCAGTTGCGCCAGCGGGGTATCGAGGTGGCAGGAGTGTCGTGGAGGCCGTGACCTGGCACTGCCCGGCCTGCGGGGCAACCTCTTCCTACGAGACCACCTGCATGATCGATTTCGTGCAGTACGTCCCGGTGCGACCACCCGAGCCCGAAGCGGTACTGTCCACGCCCACCGTGGCGCAACCGACGTCCACTGTTTCTGATCCACAACTCGCGCCCGGCAACGAGATTGAAGACGTCCGCCCGTCACCGGAGCGGTTGGCTCTGCGCACCCCCTGGCGCCGGGTGGTCAGCCTGCCCGACGAGGGGGATCTGCTGATGGGCCGCTCACACCCACCGCTGAAGGAGATTCCCGAGGCTCTGGCGAGCCACCAGATCTCGCGGCGGCACCTGAGGCTCTTCCGCGATCGCAGCGGGGTGCTCATGGTGGAGGACTTCAAGTCGACCAACGGCACCTTCGTCGACGGTGTCGCGGTGCGGGAACAGCCGGTTCCGTTGCGGGCCGGGCAGATCCTGCGGTTCGGGCTCGACGTCGAGTGCCCGGTGGTCCGGATCAACGAGTTCGGCGAACCAGAGGACGACTGAGTGAGCACCAGCGACGAAGAGCCGAAAACCGTTCGTCAGAGGCCGGAGGACCTCCCGCAGGTGCGCCACGGTGGTGAGGAACCCACCGTCGTCCAGACGCCGGCCGGCGGTCCCGCGGATCACGAAGACCCCACGGTGATACAGCTTCCGGCCGATCAGACTCCCGTCATCGACCTGCGTGCGCACGAGGCCCCGACCCTGGTTCAGCCGGTTCCGGGTGCTGCCCGGTCCGGTGCCGGGAGTTCCGGGCTTCCGGCGGCCCTGGCGGTGCGGTTCGAACTGCGGCCGGGCCCGAACGGTTCGCCCGCCCTCGGTGCGGGGGGAGAAGCCGACGTCTGGCTGGCTCAGGACAGCGAGAACGACTGCCTGGTGGCCCTGAAGGTCTACCGGGGTCAGGCCGAGGACTTCGACGAGCGGGTGCGTCGTGATCTGGAAGCTCGGCGGAACGAGTTGGGTGACGAGGTGTTCCGGCGCCACGTACCCCGCCTGTACGGCTGGGGTACGGTGCCTCACGGCGGCCGCGACGTCGCCTGGGAAGCGATGGAGTACCTGCCCGACGGCTCTCTGGCCGATCTGATCCGCTCGGCCCGGCCGGGAGTCCTGCCCGCCGGCCAGGCCGAGCAGGTCGTCGCCGCTCTGGTCGAGACCCTGGACTTCTGGGAGCGGGAGAAACTCGGCCGCCAGATCGACCTCTCGCCCGGCAACGTCCTGCTCCGGCGCGGTGAGCCGCTCGAACTGGTGCTGGGCGACTTCGGCGGGGTGAAGGGCACCGGGCTCAGCCAGGCCTTCGGGATCCTGCAGGTGAAGCTGGCCTACATGGCGCCCGAGGCGCTCAGCAGCGCCAGCCACGCCAAGAGCCCGTTCTGGAGCCTGGGCATGATCGTCCACGAGATGGTCACCGGGGCCACGGTGCTGGCCGGGCAGGACGAGAACGTGCACCGGCTGCTGCTGGCCACCGACGACATCGACGTCTCCGGCATCACCGACCAGCGCTGGCGCACCCTCGTCGAAGGTCTGCTCACCCGCGGCCTGAGCGACCGCTGGGGGGCGGTCGAGGTGCGGAAATGGCTGGCGCGCGAGCAGGTCCCGGTGCGGCGTTCCACCCGCGACCGCTCCCGGATGGAACAGCTCAGCTTCAACGGGAACTCGTTCGACGACCCGCGGCTGCTGGTCGCCGAGCTCGTCACCCACCCCGACCAGGCCATCAGCTGGCTGCGCCGCGGCGGGTCGGGCCGGCTCGACGGCTGGCTGCGCCGCACCTTCCCCGACCAGCCGTTCGACACCGCGCGGCTGGCCGGCCTGGGGCGCGACGAGGTCTCCGCGCACCTGGTGCTGGCCCACCTCGGCGCCGCCTTCCTGCGCGACGTGCAGCCGCTGTACCGGGGGCAGGCGATCGACACCGCAGGTCTGCTCAGGCTCGCCCGTGACCCGTCCCGGCACGCCCTGCTGCACGAGATCGTCGACAGCGGGGTCCTGGGCATCGCCGCCCGGCACAACTGCGAACATCCCGGCTGCACCGGCCGTTGCCGGCGGCTCGACCAGCTCGCCGAGGACATCCCCCAGGCAGTGCGCTTCTTCGAACGCCGGCTGGACGAGGTGACCACCACGCTGAGGCTGGACCCGCTGGTCGCCGCGGCGTTCGGCGGCTGGGTGGACACCACGGTCAACGCGTCGGCGGCCATCGCCCGCATCACCGAGATGCTGATCGACCCGGCCACGACTGCCGCGCTGCGGCAACGCGCCCAGTCCACGCGGCTACCGCGCCAACCTTGGTGGACCGAACTGGAGCGCACCGCCAAGAACCCGCGCGGTAACCGGGCCGAGCGCACGGCCGCGGTGGCGATCATCGAGCACCTGATGGACCTGGCCCGGCGCTACCGCCTGGCCGACGACCAGCGCCGGCAGGTGAGCCGCCGCCAGAACGCGGCCCGGGCCGGCCGCTGGACCCTCTCGCAGTTCACCGGCACCCCCACCGGTGGCCGGGTGTTCAGCGCGCCCCGGCCGGTGATGTTCCTGCTGTGGATCGCCCTGCTCGCCAGCACCTACGAACCGGCCTATTTGCTGGTGGCCAAGCGCAACGCCCTGCCTCGCGACCAGGCCTTCATGGCCGCGGCCGAGGAGGTGATGGCCGAGACCCACCTGTACACGCAGGGCATCCCGGACTGGATGACGCCGGTCCTGCGCGGGGTCTTCCCCGGCCCGGCCTGGAAGGCGCTCATCGCCTACCCCGTCGTCGTGGCGGTCTGCATCGTGGTCATCCGCCGCTCCACCCGCGGCTCGGGCGCCCGCTCCTGGATGGTCCTGCCGGCTGCCACCCTCGGTGCCCTGACCGCGATCGGCCTGATCATGCACCTCCTGGCCACCGACTTCCGGGGCTTCTGGGTGGCCATGGCCACCCTGGACGGCGAGGCCATCGGGATCATGCTGGTGGTCTGGATCGCCGTCCGCGTGGCCGCCGGCCCGCGCCGGGCCCCGGTGCGGCCGCCGACCCAGGGATGGGGCACCTAGCCGGCCTCAGGTCTTGATGCGGTCCGAGCACGCCCGCTGGGGGCGCATCTCGACCTGCGGCAGCACCCCGCCCAGGTGATCCCACGAAACCCCCTCGCTCACGTCCCACCAGCCTCCGTCCTCACCGAAGATCTGCTGGCTGCGTGAGGTCCAGGAGGTGGCGGACCACCCGTCGCCCTCGATCCAGTCGTGAGGGTCGGTGAGGTAGACCTGCCAGCCCCTGGTCACCACGGCCGTCCGGGTCGTGTACCGCTTGAGGTTGCCGAACACGGTTCTCTTGGCCTTGCCGAGCGTGACCACCTCGACCACCGCGTCGGTGGCACGCCCCCGTTCCCGGAGCACCCGCAGAAGGTTGGTGTAGATCTTGTCCATGAAGGCTGGATCGCCGCGGCGGCTGAGGTACTCCCGCTCCTGGGCGTCCTGCTCGGTGAGAACCTCCGAGCGGCGCAGCAGGTCGTCGTTCTTGAGCCAGGTGCAGAGCCGGCTGTCGCCCTTCACCTCGCTGTGCAGCACGCAGACGGCGTTGCCGCAGCGGGCGCAGTACCCGACCGCGAACGTGCCGCACCGGCACAGCGGGGTATCCCCGGTGGGGCGGGCAGTCGGCTGGTGCCAGGTGTGACCGCAGGAGGCTGGGATGTGCTCGATGTGGGGAAGGCTCGGATCGCGGGGATCCATGCCGGGGCCGCGGAACTCCTCGATCCACCGGTTGTGGCATTTCCACAGGCCGACGTCCACCTGCTCGACCTTGCTGCCACCACATCGTGGGCACGTCACCATGCAGTGAGGATGGCAGTGGAAGCAGCCCCACGTGGTGGTTTTGGTACAGGTATCGACCAGTGGTGGATTTGGGGGTGGATGGCAATGTTGATCCGTCACCCCAGAGGGCCCCGCCGCCGTGAGTAGTACTGGCCAGTTGTCCAGTAGTGCATGGGTTTTCGTCATGCACTGAAAAGGCCTGTCAGAGAACGGATCTACCGCACTCGCCGAAGACAGGTGTGCGGATGTGTATCAGGCGGCGTGGTTTCATCTCCCTTGTTCGAACACCTGTGGGGGCAGGGGCCGTACCGAACCCGTCGAAGAAGTCCTCGAACTGGCGGGGGCGGTGCCGGAGTGGCGGAGCGCGGGGGCGCACCGGACCGGGAGGCCGAAGTGGCGCGAAGGGCGACTGGGAACACTTCGCGCAAGGAGGGGAGCACCATGGGGGAAGCAGTCGGGGTCACCGAGGAGGGCCGGGTCGAGTTCCGGATCCTGGGGCCGGTCGAGGTCTGGCTCGACGGCCGGCAGTACTCGCTCGACGGGTCCAAACAGCGAACTGTGCTGGCCGCCCTCCTGCTGGCCAAGGGCCGGATCCTGGCCGACGACCGGCTCAGCTCCCTGCTCTGGGGCGAGGAACCGCCGGCCACCGCGGCCGCGCAGCTCTACACCCACGTCTCCCGCCTTCGTAAGCTGCTCGGCGAACGGGCGGCGATCCGCCGGCAGCGGCCCGGCTACCTGATCGAGATCGGCTCGGCCCAGATCGACCACGTCGAGTTCGAGCGGCTGAGCACCGCCGGGCGGGCCGCCCTGGAGGCCGGCTCCTACGAGGACGCCTCGGCCACCCTGGGCCGGGCGCTGCGGCTGTGGCGCGGCCCGGCCCTGGCCAACGTCACCGAGCACCTGGCCGAGATGGGCCTGCCCGGCCTCGAGGAGGCCCGCACGGTGGCGCTGGAGAGCCGGATCGAGGCCGACCTGGCCCTTGGCCGCAGCGGCCCGCTGCTGGCCGAGCTGACCAGCCTGGTGGCCCTCTACCCGCTGCGCGAGCGGCTGCGCGCCCTGCTGATGATCGCCCTGTACCGGGCCGACCGGCAGGCTGATGCGCTGAACGTGTTCCACGAGGGCCGCACCCTGCTGGCCGAGGAACTCGGTGTCGACGCCGGGCCCGGGCTGACCGGCCTCTACCAGGAGATCCTCAACGGCGAACTGCAGGTCGGGCCCGGGCGCACACCGTTGCGGGCCGACGCACCGGAACCGGCCGCGAGCGAGCAGCGCCCCTCCACGCTGCCCTCCGACGTCCCCGACTTCACCGGCCGTCAGTGCGAGGTCCGGCAGATCGCCGAGCTGCTCACCACGGGCGCGGGATCCGGCCGCTCCGGTATCGCGATGATCACCGGCATGCCCGGGGTGGGTAAGAGTGCCCTGGCTGTGCAGGCCGCCCACCGCTGTCGCGACGACTTCCCCGACGGTCAGCTCTACGCCGACCTGCGCGAGGCCAACGGCACCCCGGCCGACAGCGTCCTGGTGCTCGGCTCGTTCCTGCGCTCGCTGGGGATGCCCGAGTCGGACGTGCCGCAGGACCGGGCCCAGCGGATCCGCTGCTACCGCAGCCTGCTGGCCGACCGACGCGTGCTCGTGGTGCTCGACAACGCCGCCAGCGACCGGCAGGTGCGCTGCCTGCTGCCCTCTGGTCCGGAGTGCGGGGTGCTGATCACCAGCCGCTCGCCGCTGACCACGCTGGAGGGTACGCAACTGGTCGACCTCGAGCCGTTCGACGTCTCCGAGTCGGTGGCGATGCTCTCCGGGATCATCGGCCGGGAGCCCGTGGTGGCCGAGAACAAGGCCGTGGCCCGCCTGGCCGCGGCCTGCGGCGGCCTGCCGCTCGCACTGCGGGTGGCAGGAGCCCGGCTGGTCAGTGGCGGCCACCATTCCCCGGGCCGGCTGGCCAACCGGCTGTGGGCCGAGTCCGGGCGTCTGGACCAGTTGCGGCTGGGCAGCCTGGACGTGCGGGCCATTCTGGAAGGCGCCTACTGGGACCTGGACCCGCGGGCCCGCACCGCCCTGCGCCGCCTGGCCCTGCTGGAGGTGCCCGACTTCGCCAGCTGGGTCACCGCGGCCGTGCTGGAGGTCGGCGAGGAGGACGCCGAGGACGTGATGGACGTGCTGGTCGGCGCCCGGCTGGTCAGCGTCCTGGGCCGGCCGACGGGCGGTGTCCGGTACCGCGTGCACGACCTGGTGCGCCTGATGGCGCGTGAGCGGGCGGCAGCCGAGGAACCGGCGGGTGAACGGCAGGCCGCGCTCGACCGGGCGATGGGTGCCTGGCTGACGGTGGCGGCCGAGGCGGACCGCCGCCTCGGCGGTGAGGCCCCGGCCGGGGGAGCGAGCCGCTGGCGGCTGGGTTCGGGCTACCTGAGGCGGCTGCTCGAGGATCCGCTGACCTGGTTCGAGCAGGAAGAGGGCGCTCTGGTCGCCGTTCTCGAGCAGGCGGTGCGTACCGGGCGCACGGCGCACGCGTGGGAGACCGCGCAGAGCCTGTCCGGCTACTTCGGCCACCACCACCGCCACGACGACTGGCGGCGGACCCACCAGCGCGCCTGGACGGTGGCCCACGCCAGCGGCGACGTGCTCGGGCAGGCGGCGATCCTGCAGGGGCTGGCCCGGTTGTCGGCCGTGCTGGGCGACGACGGAGCCAGCCGCGGCTACGCCGGTCAGGCGGAGATGCTGAACGGGCAGCTGGGTTCCAGGGTGAAGGAGACCGCCGTGGTGGGGTGGACCTACCTACACCCCGCGGCGGGCGCAAGTGCCATTGCCGGGAAGCGTCTCTGAACCTACCGTTTCAGGGTGCCGAGCTTCCGTGTGCTGCCGATCACCCAGGACGTCGCCTGGAACGTGCGGGCCACTCTGCGTTCGCC
Source organism: Kineosporia rhizophila (assembly GCF_021277265.1). Classification (GTDB taxonomy): domain Bacteria; phylum Actinomycetota; class Actinomycetes; order Actinomycetales; family Kineosporiaceae; genus Kineosporia; species Kineosporia rhizophila. Next base: position 174,373 of record NZ_JAJSOH010000013.1, on the reverse strand, counting down.
GGGGTGTGACTACCCCGCCTACGTCGAACTGGCCAGTGGCGACGGCCCCTGCCGGGTCTGCCTGAACCCGTTCCGTTCCGGCGTCGACCGGGCCGTCTGGTTCGTCTACGACCCGGTCCGGGGCCGCGGCCCGGTTCCCGCCCCCGGGCCGGTGCAGGTGCACGAAGACGGCTGCTGCGCCTACGAGAACGCAGCTGCCGGGCTCGACCCGGCCGTCTTCACCGACGACCTCAGCGTGCTGCTGCAGGGTTTCCCGGTCCAGCCGGACGACACCGCCGCCGTCACCGGGATCGAGTGCGCCACCGGCGCCCCCGCGGTGGGCAAGGCGCTTCAGCACCTCTTCGCGGATCCGGCCGTCGCCTTCGTGCACGTGCGCCGGGCCGACGACGGGTGTTTCCTGTGTGAGGTCACCACCTCCGGCCACTGAGACCGCGCGGCACGTAGGAAAGATATAGATCCCGATAGAACCGGGATAGGCGCCCGCCCCAGGCTCTCACCATGCCTGATGGACAGCGAGGACAGCGGCCGGTCGCCTTGGTCACCGGAGGATCGCGGGGGATCGGGGCCGCGATCGTGGCCCGGCTGGCCCACGACGGACACGACGTCGCGTTCTGCTACGCCTCCAGCTCCGAGGCCGCTGCCCTGGTGGCCGAGAAGGCCCGGGCCCACGGCGGCCGGCTGCTGGAACGCCGGATCGACGTCTCCGACGGGGCCGCGGCCCAGGAGTTCGTGGCCCTCACCGAGCGCGAACTCGGCCCGATCAGCACGGTGGTCACCTCCGCGGGCATCATCCGCGACCGCCCGCTGGCCCTGATGGACGACGAGAGCTGGGACGACGTCCTGCGCGTCAACCTGGACGGCACCTACCACGTCTGCCGGGCCGTGGTCCGCAAGCTGATCCGGCGCCGTCAGGGCAGCGTCATCACCGTCTCCTCGGTCTCCGGGGTGAGCGGAAACGCCGGTCAGACCAACTATTCCGCCTCCAAGGCCGGGATCATCGGTTTCACCCGGGCGATGGCCAAGGAGGTCGGCCGCTACGGCGTGCGCGCCAACGTGGTCGCCCCGGGACTGATCGAGACCGACATGATCGCCGGGATGCCCGCCCAGGCCTCCGACGACCTGCGCGGCCGGATCCCGCTGGGCCGTTTCGGTCAGGCCGCCGAGGTGGCCGGCACGGTCTCCTTCCTGGCCTCGGACCAGGCCTCGTACATCACCGGTCAGGTGATCCAGGTCGACGGTGGCATCGCGATCTGAACCCAGCCTTTTCACCGCAAGGAGGAGCCATGCCCCAGAGTCACGAGTCCCGGATCAGCGGTATCGCCGCCTACCGGCCGTCCCGGCTGGTCACCAACGAGGAGGTGTCCGCCCGCACCACGGTCGAGCCGAACTGGATCGTCGAGCGCACCGGCATCCAGACCCGCGGCCTCGCCGGCCCGGAGGAGGACCTGGTCACCATGGCCGTCGAGGCGGGCCGCAAGGCGATCGCCATGTCCGCCGCCGATCCGGGCGACATCGGCCTGGTGGTGCTGGCCACGGCCACCCGCCGCCAGCGCATGCCCGGTATCGCCCCGCAGGTCGCCAGCCGGATCGGGCTGCCGGTGGCCGGCGCCTTCGATCTGAACGCGGTCTGCGCCGGTTTCACCTACGCCGTGGCGATGGGCTCCAACGCCGTCCGCTCCGGCGAGACCGGCCACGCCCTGGTGATCGGGGTGGAACGGGTCAGCGACTGGATCAACCCGGCCGACCCCGACACTTTCGTCATCTTCGGCGACGGGGCCGGCGCCGTCGTCGTGTCGCGCTCATCGGAATGGGGTGTCGGGCCGTCCATCTGGGGCAGCGATGGTGACCGACACGGCGTCCTCGAGTTGGTGGAGGCCGAGGACGGACGTGAGTACGTCGGCATGAACGGGCCGCTGGTGTACAAGTGGTCGACCTCGGTGATGCCCGAAGCGGCGCAGCGCGCCTGCGTCGCCGCCGGCGTCACCCTCGCCGACATCCAGTGGTTCGTGCCGCACCAGGCCAACTGCCGCATCATCGACACCCTCTCGCACCGCCTCGGTTTCCGCGAGGAGCAGGTGGTGCGCGACGTGGTCGACGCCGGCAACACCTCGGCGGCCTCGGTGCCGCTGGCCCTGTCCCGCCTGTACGACAGCGGCCGCACCACCCCCGGAGACCTGGTGCTCCTGCTGGGGTTCGGAGCCGGCCTCACCTACTCGGGCCAAGTCGTCCGCATGCCGTAAGCACCAGCAACCATCAAGGAGACCGCAATGAACAACGACCAGATCCTCGACGAGATCGCCCGCCAGATCCGCATCCTGATGCCCGGCCTGGACGAGACCGTCCGGATGGACACCGTCTTCGAGGAGCTCGGGATGGACTCCCTGACCCGGGTGGACCTGCTCTCGGCGGCCGAGATGTCGTTCGGCATCGAGGTGCCCGACGAGGAGGTGGGCTCGCTGGTGCGGGTCCAGGACCTCGTGGACTTCGTGATGTACAGCCAGGCCGCGGCCTGAGCCACTCGCCCGAATCAGACGACCGACGGACGGAGCCCTCAGGTGGAACAGCTCGAACACCGCTTGGCCGTGGGGCAGCAGGCCCTGTGGCTGCTGCACTCGATGGCCCCGCACAGCTCGGCCTACAACGCCGGCGGGGCGGGGCTCTTCCGCCCCGGCCCCGACCTGCCGGTGCTGCACAAGGCGGTCGCCGCCGTCGTACGCCGGCACGACATGCTCCGCTCGCGCTTCGTCGAACGCGACGGGCAGGTCGTGCGGGTCGTGCCCCGAGGGCTCACTCAGACGTCGGTGCTGCGCGTGGAGAACCTGGGTGACGCCGACGACGGCGAACTGCGCCGGGCCGTCACCGCGGCCTCCCGGCAACCGTACGACCTGGGCAAGGAAGGGCCGTTCCGGGCCGTCCTGATCCATCGGCCGCACGATGCGGTGCTGCTGCTGGGCACCCATCACATCGCCTCCGACGCCACCTCGCAGTGGCTGATCTGGCGCGACCTGATGGACGCGTACGAGGCCTACGCCGGAGGCCGAGGCCCTGCTTGGATGCCCACACACACCGGCTATCACGACCACGTGGCCCGGGAAGAGGACCTGATGGCCTCGCCTCGGGGTGCCCGGATGCGCGAGTACTGGCGCGGCATCACCGACGGCGCGGCCCAGGTGCAGCTGCCGTTGGACCGGCCCCGTCCAGCCACGCCTTCCTACCGTGGGCAGACGGTGGCCCGGCGCATGCCGGCCCGTGCCGTGCGTGAATCTGCTGCCCGGCAGGGCGTCTCGCCGTTCGCCCTGATGCTGGGGTCTTTCCAGATGCTGCTGCACCGCTACACCGGCCAGCGCGACTTCTCCCTGGTGTGCCCCGCCTCCACCCGCCGCCGCAACAGCGCCGAGGTGGTCGGCTACTTCGTCAATCCCATCACCGTGAGGGTCCGGTTCGACGAGAACACCACCGTGGCCGACATCATCGACGGTGCCGGCGACCAGTTGCGCAACGGCATGGCCCGGGCGGCCTGCCCCTACGAGCACGGTGCCTACCGGGTGTCGATGACGATGGTGCCCGCCGACCGCCTGGGCGGACGGATGCAGCAGGTCTACGACCACGAGATCGAGCTGGCCGGGCGCCGGCTGTCCTACTTCGAGGTGCCGCACCTGGAAGGACAGTGCGACCTGTCCGCAGAGATCACCGAGGGCGCGGACGACTTCACCGTGGCCTTCCGCTACGACAGCGACCTGTTCGAGCCGGCCACCGTCGAGCGGATGCTCGAGCAGTACCTGACCCTGACCGGCAACGCCGCCCGTCGGCCGGACGGCCCGGCCGACCGGGTGCCGATGGTCGAGGCCGACGAGCGCATGCGTCTGCTGGCTCTGGGCGGTGTGCGATGAGGCCACCGGTCGACGGGGTGCTGGGGGCAGTGGGAGACACCCCGCTGGTCCGCCTCACCCGCGTGTCCCACGAACTCGGCCTCGACGCCTACGCCAAGCTCGAGCGGTTCAACCCGGGCGGCAGCGTGAAGGACCGCACAGCGGTGAGCATGCTGCGGGCCGCCCTGCGCGACGGAGACCTGGTGCCCGGCTACTCCACCGTGGTCGAGTCCAGCTCCGGCAACCTCGCCGTCGGTCTGGCCCAGTTCTGCCTCTACCACGGGCTGGACTTCGTCTGTGTGGTCGACGCCAAGACCACTGCGGCCAACGTGCGGCTCCTGCACGCCCTCGGCGCCACCGTCGAGATGATCACCGAGCCGGACCCGGCGACGGGGGAGTACCTGCCGGCCCGGCTGCGCCGGGTGCGGGAGCTGAGTGCCACCCTGCCCGGCGCCTACTGGCCCAACCAGTACGCGAATCCCCTGAACGCCCGCGCCCATCACGAGACCATGCACGAGATCGCCCAGGCGCTGGACGGTCACGTCGACTACGTCCTGTTCCCGGCCGGCAGCTGCGGCACCCTGGTCGGAAGTGCCCGCTACGTGCGGGTGAACGGCCTGGACACCAAGGTGGTGGCGGTCGACGCGGTGGGCAGTGTGCTGTTCGGCCGGGCCGAGGGCCGGCGGCTGATCCCCGGCCACGGGGCCTCGGTGCGGCCGGCGCTGCTGGACCAGACACTGGCCGACGACGTCGTGCGGGTCACCGACCTCGACTGTGTGGTCGGGTGCCGGCGTCTGGCCCGCTCGGAGGCGATCCTGGCCGGCGGTTCGTCCGGCGCCGCCGTGGCCGCCCTCTACCGGCTGGCCGAGCGGATCCCGGCCGGTTCGCGCTGCGTGATGATCTTCCCCGACGGGGGCGACCGCTACCTGGACACGATCTACTCCGACGACTGGGTGCAGCAGCACTTCGGCGACGTCTCCGACCAGTGGCGCACCGCCGCGCAGAGGCAGGTCGCGCCGTGCTGATCGTCGATCACGCCACCGTGCGCAGAGTGCTGGACGGGCGCGAGCGGGAACTCGTCGAGCTGGTCGGGCAGACCTACGCCGAGCACGACCGGGGCCGCAGTTCGCTGCCGCACTCGATCTTCCTGAGGTTCCCGGACGAGCCCCGCAACCGGATCATCGGGCTCCCGGCCTACCTGGACGGGCCGCCCCGGGCCGGGATCAAGTGGATCTCCTCGTTCCCGGGCAACATCGACACCGGTCGCGAAAGAGCCAGCGCCGCGATCATTCTCAACTCGATGAGCACCGGTCACCCCGAGGCCCTGGTTGAGGGCTCGCTCATCTCGGCCCGCCGCACCGCCGCGAGTGCCGCCCTCGCAGCCCGCGAACTAGCTCCTGCCGACACCGGTGGCATCGTGCTGATCGGCTGCGGTGTGATCAATTTCGAGATTCTCCGGTTCGCCGCCGCCGCCCTGCCCGCGTTGAGAAAGGTGACGCTGTACGACACCGACCCGGCCCGCGCGGAAGCGTTCGCCGGCCGTGCTATCACCGAAATGCCGCACCTGACTGTGCAAACGCACCACAACGTCGAGAAGGCGCTGAAGGAGGAGGCGTTGGTCAGCCTGGCCACCAACTCCTCGACTCCTCATCTGGACCTGTCGCAGGCCGATCCGGCCACGACGGTGCTGCACGTCTCGCTGCGCGACCTGAGCGTGGCCACGGTGCTGGCAGCCGACAACATCGTCGACGACACCGACCACGTGTGCCGGGAACAGACGTCCTTACATCTGGCCGAAAAGGCGACCGGGAAGCGGGACTTCGTGACCGCGACCATCGGATCCCTGATGCGGGGCGAGAACGGGACGTTCCGCACCCACGCCGCCCGCAGACGTCCGGTGATCTTCTCTCCGTTCGGTCTGGGGGTGCTCGACCTGGCCCTGGCTCACCTGGTCGTGACCCGGGCCCGGCAGGAAGGCCTGGGCGTGGTTGTGGACGGGTTCCTGCCCGAGCCGGCCCTCGCCTGACGCCCCCAAACCACTCAACAAGAGGACATTCTCATGAAGCCCTTGGTCACCACCTCGCCCGAACCGGCCCTCCGGGGCGGGGGTGGCGACCTCCCATCCGCACCCTACCTACTGCCAGACCTGGTCGCTCAGCGCATCGGCAGCGATCCAGCGCGCGCGGCGATTACCTTTGGCGAGAACACGACTGACTACGCGCACCTCGGCCGGCGCGCCGGGGCCGTGGCCCAGAAGCTCAAAGACCTGGGGGTACGGCGGGGCGACCCGGTGGGGGTGTTCCTGCACCGCCACCCCGACCTGGTTGCCGCCCTGCTGGGAATCTGGTGGGCGGGGGCCGCCTACGTGCCCCTGGATCCGAATCACCCTGACGAGCGGCTGGCCTGGATGGCCGATGATGCCGGCGTCCGGGTGACCGTCACCCGCGGCGACCTCACCTCCCGCGTGGGTCGGCTTTCTCAATTGAAGACGCTTGTGCTGGACGATCTGCCGACGGCGGGTTCGCCAGTGGGCCCGTTGGTGGACGTCAGTGCCGACGACGCGGCGTACGTCATGTACACCTCCGGCTCCACCGGACGCCCGAAGGGCATCGTGATCGGCCACGGGGGCATCGCCAACCGGGTGCTGTGGACCGTGCGTACCCACGGCCTCGGACCGGGGGACCGGGTGCTGCAGAAGACCTCCACCGGTTTCGACGCCGCTGTCTGGGAGTTCTTCGCACCCCTGGTCAGCGGTGCCACGGTGGCGCTGGCCCCCCTCGGCGCTGAGCGGGACCCGGAGCTGATGGTCCGGGCGATCGCTGAGCAGGACATCACCGTGCTGCAGGGCGTGCCGTCGGTGCTGCGTAGGCTGGTCACCGAACCGGCCTGGCCCGACTGCCGTTGCCTGCGTCTGGTCTTCTCCGCCGGGGAGCCCCTCGATGCGGCTCTGGCCCGGGCTCTCAGCCTGGAGGGGCAGGCTCAGGTGTGGAACACCTACGGCCCCACCGAGTGCTCGATCGACGTCACCGCGCACCGCAGCGACCCCTCCGCCGCGGAAGGCGCCGTGCCGATCGGCCGCCCCCTGGACAACCTGCGCATCCTCCTGCTGGAGCCCAGTGGTGAGCCGGTGCCGGTCGGGGTGCCGGGCGAGGTGCATGTGGGCGGCGCCGGTCTGGGCCGCGGCTACCTGAACCAGGCGGCCCTGACCGCCGAACGGTTCGTGCCCGACCCCTACGGCGAACGCGGCGCCCGCCTGTACCGCACCGGCGACCAGGCCCGCTGGCGCTCCGACGGCAGCCTGGAGTTCCTGGGCCGCCTGGACGGGCAGGTCAAGGTCAACGGTGTGCGCATCGAGCCCGGCGAGGTGGAGGCCGCCCTGCTGGGCCACCCGGCCGTGCAGAACGCCGCGGTCCTCGTCGAGGAACATGAGCAGGCCCGGCGGCTGGTCGGATACCTGGCCGGCCCCGACCTGCCCAGCGCCGACGAGACGCGGGCGTATCTGCGCGAGCGGGTGCCCGAGGTGATGATCCCGGCCCGGTTCGTGCACCTGGCCGAGTTCCCGCTCAACACCAGCGGCAAGACCGACCGCCGCGCCCTGGCCGCCCTGGCCCCGCCCGCGGCCGAGCGGGAGGTGGTGCCGCCGCGTAACGCTGCCGAAGAACTGATCGCCGAGATCTGGCGAGAACTGCTCGGCGTGGACGAGGTCAGCGTTGATGACGACTTCTTCTCTCTGGGTGCTACTTCGCTCGACGTCACCCGTCTGGCCACCCGACTGCGCGCTCGCTGCGGCCGGGTGGACCTGCCCGGCCTGTTCGGCGCCTCCACCCTGGCCGGGCAGGCTGCCCTGATCGGTACGGCTGCGTCGGAGCAGGCCACCTTGACCGGTACGGCCGGGGCGGGGCGGGCCGGTGAGGTCGGGCAGGCTGGGCCGGATCAGGGCGATCCCATCGGTACGGGCGGGTCGGAGCAGGCCGAGATCCGGCGGGTACCCCGCACCGGACCACTGCCGCTCTCGCCCGGCCAGCACCGGCTCCGGTTCCTGGACAGCCTGAATCCGGGCAGCCCGGAATGGGTCGCCCCGCTGTTCCTGCGCCTGCCCGCGGGTGCTGACGAGGTCAACGTGCGTCGCGCCCTGCACCACATCGAGCAGCGCCACGAGTCGCTACGCACGCGCTACCCCGGCGACGACGGCCAGGTCGTGGTAGCCGCCGGGCAGGTGGAACTGCGGGTCGAACACAGTGAGGCGCTGGAAGGGCTCTTCGCCGAGCAGTTCGCCCGCGGCTTCGACCTGGCCAACGGCCCCCTCTGGCGGGCTCTGCTGGTTCACGTACCCGGCCAGGACCCGGTGCTGCTGGTCACGGTGCATCACATCGCCTCCGACGGCTGGTCCACCGCCGTGCTGGAACGCGAACTGCGCCACCTCATCTCGGGCGGCGGTGCAGAGGATCTGCCCGAGCTGCCGGTGCAGTACGCCGACTACGCGCACTGGCAGCGCCGCCACACCAGCGACGAGGCGCTGGCCGGTGACCTGGCGTACTGGCGCCGGCAGCTGGCCGGGGCCGTGCCCACCGAACTGCTGCCCGACCACCCCCGGCCCGCCCGACGCGACGCCGCCGGAGCCGGGGTGCAGGTGCGCATCCCGGCCGCGCTGGCCCAGTCGATCGAGAAGTTCTCCCGCGCGCAGGGCGTCACCCCGTTCACCACTCTGCTCACCGCCCTGGCAGCCCTGCTGGCCCGGCACACCGGTTCGCAGGACGTGGTGATCGGCACCCCGGTGGCGGGCCGCGACCGCGAGGAGCTGAGCAACGTCGTCGGGTTCTTCCTGAACTCGGTGGTGCTGCGCTGCCGCCTCGACGACGATCCGGACGCGCTGACCGCGGTGCAGCGGGTGAGGCAGACCTGCGCCGAGGCCTTCGCCCACCAGAGCGTGCCGTTCGAGCGCCTGGTGAACGAGCTTCAGCCCCAGCGCGACCTTTCCCGTACCCCGCTCTACCAGGTCGCCTTCGACCTGCAGGAGGAGGGCGCGACCACGATGAGTGCCGACCCGGTGGTGAACGCCGCGTTCCAGCAGGCCTGGAAGGTGTCCAAGACCGACCTGACCCTGTTCGTGCGCCGGGGTGAGAACGGCACCCTCGATGCAGCCTTCGAATACGCCGCAGCCCTTTTCGACCAGACCACCGTGCAGCGCCTGGCCGACCGGTACATGCGCCTGCTGCGGGCGATCGTGGCCAAGCCCAGCCGCCGGCTGTCCAGCATCGACCTCGTGCCCGCCGCCGAACGCAGGCAGCTGCAACGCTGGTCGGTCAACCCGGGCCCCCTGCCCCTCACCTGCGTACACGAGGACATCCGGGCCGCCGGGCAGGCCAACCCGCAAGCGGTGGCCGTGGAGTCGGGCCTGCACGCGCTCACCTACGCCGAACTCGAGGCCGCCAGCAACCGGATCGCCCACCACCTCACGGGTCTGATAGCCGGCCAGAGCGAGCCGACGGTAGCGGTTCTGCTCGATCGTGGGTCGGATCTGATCACGACAATGCTCGGCATCTGGAAGGCCGGGGGCGCCTACGTCCCGCTCGACCCGTCGTTCCCGGCCGAGCGGATCGCCGACGTGGCCGAGACGGCGGGTACCACCGTCGCCGTCACCAGTTCCGCCTACGCGCAACGGTTCCCACAGCAGATGCGCACCGTGGCGCTCGACAGCTCCACATTGGACGTCCACCCCGACACCCCGCTGGATGTGCCGGCCGACCCGGACCGACTGGCCTACGTCATCTTCACCTCCGGGTCCACCGGCCGCCCGAAGGGGGTCGCCGTCACCCACCGAGGACTGGCCAACCACGTGCACTGGGCCGCCCGCGAACTGGCGGGTCAGGGCACCGGGGGAGCGCCGCTGTTCTCGTCGGTGGCCTTCGACCTGGTGGTGCCCAACCTGTGGGCGCCGCTGGTGGCCGGTCAGCGGGTCTGGATGTACCCGCAGAGCGCTGAACTGGACGGCCTCGGGAAGGCCCTGGCCGGGGCGGGCTCGTTCAGCTTCGTCAAGCTGACCCCCGGGCACCTGGAACTGCTGGAGCACCAGCTCACCCCGGCCCAGATGGACCGGCTGGCCGAGGTGGTCGTGGTCGCCGGCGAGGCCCTGGCCGGGCCGCTGGCCCAGCGCTGGCGCAACGTCCTCGGCGACGCGCGGCTGATCAACGAGTACGGCCCCACCGAGGCGTCGGTCGGAACCTGCGTGCACCCGGTCACCGGGCAGGTGACCAGCGACGTGGTGCCGATCGGCCGTCCGCTGCCGAACCTGAGCATGCGCGTGCTCGAGCCCGACGGCTCGCCCGCCCCGATCGCGGTGCCGGGGGAGCTGTGGGTCGGCGGCGTGGGCGTGGCTCGCGGCTACATCGGGCGGCCCGACCTGACCGCCGAGCGGTTCGCCCCTGACCCGTGGGGCCCTCCCGGGGCGCGGATGTACCGCACCGGAGACCTGGCCCGGGTCAACGCCGACGGGGCCGTGGAGTTCCTCGGCCGGATCGACGACCAGGTGAAGATCCGCGGCTACCGGGTCGAGCCCGGGGAGATCCGCGCCCGGCTGCTGGAGAACCCCGAAATTGAGGACGCGGTGGTCGTGGCCGCCGGTCCCCTCACCGACCAGCGGTTGCTGGCCTACTACGTCCCGGCCGCAACCGGCGAGGTGAACGACCTGGCCGCCTACTGCGCGCAGCGACTACCCGCCTATCTCGTCCCGGCCGCCTTCATCGCCCTCCCGGCGATCCCGCTCACCGCCAACGGCAAGCTCGACCGCTCTTCCCTGCCCGAACCTGAGGCGAAGTCGGCCCTTACCGCGCCTCGTAACCCGGCCGAGGAACGCGTCGCGCAGATCTGGGCCGGCGTGCTCGGCTGCCCGGAGGAGGAGGTCGACGTGCACACCGGGTTCTTCGCAGCCGGTGGGCACTCGATCCGCGCGGTCCAGCTCATCTCCGAGCTGAAATCCGCCTTCGGTGTGCAGCTGTCGATCCGTGCCGTGTTCGAGCGGCCCACCGTCGCCGAGCTGGCCGAGGAGATCGAGGCCGCGATCCGCGCCGAGATCGAGCAGATGACCGCCACCGACCTGCTGGCCAGCGTGCAGAACCAGGTACAGGAAGGAAACTCCTGATGCGACATCTCATCTCGATCGCCGACCTGACCGACCGGCAGGTGCGGCAGATCGTCGAACGGGGCGCCGAGTTCGCCGACGGCGAGCGCTCCCGGGCCCTCGACGAGGCGGTGGTGGGCGTGTACTTCCGCAAGACCTCCACCCGTACCCGCACCGCGTTCTCCAGCGGCGCCCTGCGGCTGGGGGCCCGGATCATCGCCTACGGCCCGGAAGACCTGCAGACCAACACCGGCGAGACCCTGGAGGACACCGGGCAGGTGTTCTCGCGGATGCTCGACGGCCTGGTCGCCCGCACCGCCGCGCCGACCGCCGAGCTGCGCGCCTGGACCGGGCAGGAACGGATGGGGGTGGTGAACGCGATGACCACCGAGGAGCACCCCACCCAGGCCCTGACCGACCTGACCACCCTGTTCCGGCACTTCGGCCGGATCGACGGGCTACGGGTGCTGTACCTGGGCGAGGGCAACAACACGGCGGCCGCCCTCGCCCTGGCCCTGCCCCGCTTCCCCGGCACCGTGCTGGACCTGCGCACCCCACCCGGGTACGGCGTCCCTGGAAAAGGTCTGACGGCGCCAGGGGTGACCCAGCGGCACGACCTGAAGAACCTGGAGAGCGACTACGACGTCATCTACACCACCCGCTGGCAGACCACCGGCACCAGCAAGCCCGACCCGGACTGGCGGCAGGTGTTCGCGCCCTTCCAGGTGGGCGAGCAGCTGTGGCGCGACAGCCCCAAGGCCGTGTTCATGCACGACCTCCCGGCCCACCGCGGTGAGGAGGTGACCGCCGCGGTGCTCGACGGGCGCCACAGCATCGCCTTCGACCAGGCCGGGAACAAGCTCTACAGCGCCATGGCCGTGCTGGAATGGTGCCTGGCCGGCTCCCGGTGACCCTGACCGAGCCTGACACCCGTCCTCAAAGTTCCCCGACCGCAGAGGACGCGGAGGTTCCGCTCGGCCGCAACCGGCAGTTCCTGCTGATGTGGGCCGGGTCGGGGGCGGCGGTGCTGGCCGAGCGCTTCAGCGCCGCCCCCTTCACCTTCGTGGTGGTCTACGAGGGCTACGCCAAGAGCCTGGCCGGGCTGGTCGCCTTCGCCGCCCTGCTGCCCCAGCTGCTGGTGCAGCTGCCGGCCGGGGTGCTGGTCGACCGGTGGGACCGGCGCCGGGTGATGATCGTGGCCGACCTGGTGCGGCTGATCGGGATCGGCTCGGTGGCCGTGGCGCTGGTGCTGGGCCACGTCTGGATCGCCCACCTCGTCGTGGTCGCCTTCCTCCAGGGGGCCTTCACCGTCTTCTACACGCTTTCCGAGCGCGCCGCCGTGCGTTTCGTGGTGGCCAAGAAGCAGCTGCCGGTCGCCCTGGCCCGCAACGAGGCCCGCGCCCGGGCGGCCGCGCTCGGCGGGCACCCGGCCGGAGGCACGCTGTACGAGCTCACCCGCTGGGCCCCGTTCACCTCCAGCGCCGTGCTGTACCTGCTCTCGCTGCTGGCGATCCTCTCGTTGCGCGGGCCGATGCCGCCGCCGCAGCGCACGAACCCCCGCTCACCGCTGGCCGAGGCCCGCGAGGGGCTCACCTGGGTGTGGCGCGAACGCGAACTGCGCATCGCCCTGGGCCTGATCGCGGTCAGCAACATGATCTTCCAGGGCATCATCCTGGCCCTGCAGTTCATCGCCAAGGACGGCGGGCGCTCACCGCTGTCGGTCAGCCTGATCCTGGCCGCGGGCGGAGTCGGCGGCCTGGCCGGGGCCCTGTTCGGCGGGCGCTGGATCCAGCGCGCCCGGATGGAACGGATCATGGTGGTCACCTACCTGGCCTGGGCGCTGGTGCTGCCCGGGATGATCTGGGCCGACGACCCCTGGCTGCTGGGGGCCCTCTTCCTGCTCATGTCCGGCATCGGCGCTTCGGTGACCGTGGCCGGCACCGTGCACCAGATGCGGGTCACCCCCGACCGTCTGCAGGGCCGGGTCGGCAGCGTCGTCCTCCTCATGGTCTCCGGCTTCAGCGCCTTCGGTGCGCTCGGTGCCGGATACCTGTTGCAGGAGACCGGAACCCGCACGTCCATGATCGTGTTCTCGGCCGTGATGGCCACGCTCGCCCTGGTGACGATCGTGGTGTTCGGGCCGCACCGTAACCCCCGCGGCCGGCACCTGGCCCCCCGCCCGCGCCGTACCACCCGCGGCCGGCACTGCTGGTGAGCTGCTGGTGAGCCATATCGGAAACGTATAGACGGGGCTGGGAACCTCCCATCACCCGCTGAGACCACCCGCACAGAGAGGGTCTTCATCATGAGCTGGCACCCGCACGAGATCGCCCCGGGCGACGTCTCCTCGCCCGCCACCGCCCAGGGGCTCCTCGAGTACCTGCGCGCCGAGAGGGCGCTGGACTCGCTGCTGACCGAGCACAAGGCCCTGGTGTTCCGGGGTTTCGGGGTCAGCCCCGAGACCCTGGAGAGCGCCATCGACCTGCTGCTGCCCAACCGGCTGGCCTACGTGCACGGCAACTCGCCCCGCACCAAGGTGGGCAAGAACGTGTACACCTCCACCGAGTACCCGCCCGAATACACCATCTCCATGCACAACGAGCTCTCCTACGCCGCCTCCTGGCCGGCCCGGCTGATGTTCTTCTGCCAGGTCGCCCCGGCCACCGGCGGCGCCACCCCGATCGTCGAGGGCACCGCCTGGCTGGAGGCCCTCGACGACGAGGTCCGCGACGCGTTCGCCGGGGGCGTGCGTTACACCCAGAACCTGCACGACGGGCTCGGTCTGGGCAAGAGCTGGCAGGACACCTTCGAGTCGCAGGACCGCGACCAGGTGCAGCAGCTGCTGGCCGCCTCCGGCGCCACCTGGGAGTGGCGCAGCGACGGCGGCCTGCGCGTGCACATGGTCCGGCCCTCCACGATCAAGCACCCGGTCACCCACGACGAGGTCTGGTTCAACCAGTCCGACCAGTGGCACTCGGCCGCCCTCGGCGACGAGACGGCCGCCGCCCTGGCCAAGATCATGCCCGAGGACGAACTGCCGCAGTCGGTCACCTTCGCCGACGGCAGCCCGATCCCCGGCGAGTACGCGATCCAGGTCCGCGACCGCGGCCTGGCCACCGCCGTCGACGTGCCCTGGCGCACCGGCGACCTGATGCTGATCGACAACATCGCCGTCGGCCACGGCCGGCGCTCCTTCACCGGGCCGCGGCGGGTTCTCGTCGCGATGTCCGACTGAGCCGCGGTCATGAGCGAGATGCTCCCGGCCCTCGTCGAGGACGACGGCTCCGTGCTGGAACTCATCACCAAGGACCGCCCGGCCCTGCGGCGCAGCCTGGCCGAACGCGGAGCGGTGCTGCTGCGAGGCTTCGACATCGGCGGGGTGGACGGTTTCGCCGACGTGGTGCGGGCCTTCTCCGGCGACGACCCGCTGACCTACGCCGAGCGTTCCTCACCCCGGCACAGCATCAAGGGCGACATCTACACCTCCACCGACTACCCGCCGGCCGAGGAGATCTTCCTTCACAACGAGAACTCCTACCAGGCGGTCTGGCCGCAGACGCTGTACTTCCACTGCCTCGGCGAACCCCTCACCCAGGGCGCCACCCCCCTGGCCGACATCCGCCAGGTCTGGCAGGCGGTCGACCCGGCGGTGCGCGAGGAGTTCACCCGCCGCCGCTGGCGCGTGGTGCGCAACTTCCACCCCGGCTTCGGCGTGCCCTGGCGGGAGCTGTTCGGCACCGAAGAGCGCTCGCAGGTCGAGCAGTACTGCCGCAGCCGGGGCATGCAGGTGGAGTGGACCGGGCGGGACTCGATGCGCACCACAGCCGTACGCCAGGCCGTGCACACCCATCCGGTCTCGGGGGAACCGGTCTGGTTCAACCACGCCACCTTCTTCCACGTCAGCACCCTCGCGGCCGAGGTGCGGGAAGGTTTGCTGGGCATCTTCGACGAACCGGACCTACCCACCAACACCTACTTCGGTGACGGCGGGCGGATCCCCGACGACGTGATGGACCACCTGCGGGGTTGCTACCGGGCCGCCTCCCGGCGCTTCGACTGGCGTCAGGGTGACGTTCTGGTGGTGGACAACATGGCCGCCGCCCACGCCCGCGAGCCGTTCACCGGTCCCCGCCGGATCGCGGTGGCGATGGCCGAGCCGTCCTCGGCCACGGTGGTCCGGGTTCCCGAACCGGCGGGAACACCGGTCATGGGCTGAAGGGTGGTGCTGGGTACAGGGTGAGAACGGGTACTGACGTACTCGCGGGTCAGGCCCGCGGTTGCCTACCTTCGAGGGCATGGACGAGGGGGAAGTGCGCACGGTGAGCGGCAGGCAGACCGCCCTCACCCTGTTGCGCGGACCGTTCCGCCGCCAGGCCTGGCTCGACACCGCCTACCTGTGCCTGAACGTGCCGCTCGGTATCAGCGCGGCGGTCGGGGTGCTCGTTCTTCTCACCCTGACCGCCACCCTGGCGGTGACCGTAGTCGGCGCCCTGCTCAGCCTGGGGCTGCTGCTGATCCTGGTACGGGTGATGACCGACGTGCAGCGCTCCCGGCACCTGGCCTTCCGGCAGATCGCGATCCCGCCGGACGAGCGCGACTACGCCGGACGGGGCTGGTTCGGGCGCCGGGTCACCGACCTGCGATCGGAGGGCTTCTGGCGGCAGGTCAGCTACCACCTGCTGTCGGCCGTGTTGGGCGCCGGGGCCCTGCTGATCGGCCTGGGCTGGGTCGCCGGGGTCACGCTGAGCGTGCTGCCGGCCTATGCCTGGTGGATGCCGATCGGTGGGCCGTACAGCACCGACCTGCGGCTGACCTTGGCCCAGATCGGGTTCTTCGTCTTCGGCGTGGTGGTCCTGCTGGCCACCCCGCTGCTGGCGATGGGCCTGGCCGAGGCCGACTCCCGGGCCGCGCAGGCCCTGCTGGGGCAGAACCGGCGCCTGCAGTTCGACCGCCGGCTCAGCGCGGTCGGGGCCAGCCGGGCCGCGGCGGTCAGCGCCGCCGACGCCGAGCGCCGCCGGATCGAACGCGACCTGCACGACGGGGTGCAGCAACGACTGATGTCCCTGGCGATGAACCTGGGCATTCTGCGCACCGCCCACCCGGACCTCTCCGAAGGGGCGAAACTGGCCGTCCAGGACGCCCACGAAGAGGCCAAGCTGGTGCTCTCGGAGCTGCGCGACCTGGTGCGGGGCCTGTACCCGGCGGTGCTCGACGACCGCGGGCTCGACGCCGCCCTGTCCGGGATCGCGGCCCGCTCGGCGGTGCCGGTGCGGCTGAAGGTCGACCTGCCCGAACAGCGCCCGCCGATCGCCCTGGAGGCGGTCGCCTACTTCGTGGTGGCCGAGACCCTGACCAACGCCGTGCGCCACTCCGCGGCCACCACCGTCGACATCGACGTGCGGCTGCAGGAGGGCGTGCTGCGGGTGCAGGTCAGCGACGACGGCCGGGGCGGCGCCCGTCCGGGCGGCGGCACCGGTCTGCAGGGCCTGGGCGACCGGGTCGCCTCGGTCGACGGAACGTTGCGCATCGACAGCCCCAGCGGGGGGCCGACCACGATCACTGCGGAGTTGCCGTGCGCGTTCTGATCGCCGAGGACTCGGTGCTGCTGCGCGAGGGCCTGGCCAAGCTGCTGGAGATGAACGGCCTGTCGGTGACGGCGGCCGTGGGCGACGCCGACGCGCTGCTGCAGGCGGTCACCGAGGACCCGCCCGACCTGGCCGTGATCGACGTGCGGATGCCTCCCGACCTGACCGACGACGGCCTGCGGGCGGCGATCCGGATCCGCCGCGAGCAGCCCGCGGTCGCCATCGTCGTGCTCTCCCAGAGCGTGGAGGAGCGCTACGCCAACGAACTGCTGGCCACCGGCACCGAACGGGTCGGCTACCTGCTGAAGGACCGGGTGGCCGACGTGCAGGAGTTCGTCGACGCGGTTCGCCGGGTGGCCGGCGGCGGCACCGCCCTCGACCCGGAGGTGGTGGCCCAGTTGCTGCTGCGCCGCCGCAGCCCGATCGAGGGCCTGTCCCCGCGCGAGCGCGAGGTGCTCGAGGTGATGGCCCAGGGCCGCTCCAACGCCGGGATCGCCGGCGCCCTCTCGATCAGCGAGAGCGCGGTGGCCAAGCACATCAACGCGATCTTCACCAAGCTCGACATCACCGGGGGTGAGGAGGACCACCGCCGGGTACTGGCCGTACTGCGCTACCTGGAGGCGGACGACTCCTCGGACCCCACGACCGGCGGGGGCAAGCGATGAGCATCCATCTACGGGCGGCCTGGCTGGCCGCCGGGGCCGTGGTGACCGTGATCGTCCTGGCCTCGATGAGCCGGGTGTTCGCCGACGCCGCGGTCCCGCCCGAGAGTGCCGAGGGGGAGCAGGTTCTCGTGCACCCGGTGAGCAAGGTCGTGGTCGACTCCAACGCCGGCGACGCCGTGGTCGCCGTCGGCCCGGCCGGGCAGGTCACCCTGGGCCGCAGCACCGTCTCCTCGTTCGGGGCCACCCCCGAGATCGAGCAGCGCTGGGAGGGCGAGGTGCTGCGGGTGCGGGCCCGCTGCCCCGAGGGCGGGGTGGCCGGGATCGGCGACTGCTCGGCCGAGTTCGTGCTCACCGTGCCCGCCGACGTGGACGTCGACCTGCGCACCGAGGCCGGCACCCTGAGCGTCACCGGTGTCACCGGCGACGTACGGGCCGAGAGCAGCGCCGGCGACATCGAACTGGACGGGCTGGGTGGGAGCATTCACGCCCGCACCCAGAAGGGAAGCATCGTCGGGCGAGACCTCGAGGCCGCCCGCACCGACGTCGAGGCCCAGGCCGGCGACGCCCAGCTGCACTACCACGCGGCCCCACGCCAGGTGCGGGCGGTGACCAGCGCCGGAGACGTCTCCGTGCTGGTCCCGGCCGGGCCCTACGCGGTCGTCGCCCGCTCACAGTCGCAGGAGACGACCGTGGGCTTCACTCCCGACCCGGACGCCGGGTCGACCATCACGGCCACGGCCGAGGCCGGCCGGGTCGAGGTCGCTCACACCGACTGAGAGCAACCGGACCACGCATCGACCCAGTGGGGGGAATCATGCGAGGCAAGACCAGCGAGATCGAGACCAGCGAGTACACGGGCGCGGACGAGCCGGGGGGCTCCATGACCATTCCAGGCACCGACCAGGCCGTCCAGATCACCGGGCTGACCCGGACCTACCGCACCGGCGGCACCGTGGTGCGGGCCCTGGACGAGGTCAGCATCGCGTTCCCGGTGGGTGCCTTCACCGCCATCATGGGCCCCTCCGGCTCGGGCAAGTCGACCCTGCTGCAGTGTGCGGCCGGGCTCGACCGCCCCGACTCGGGCCGGGTCACGGTCGGCGGCACCGACCTCACCGGCCTGGACGAGACCGCCCTGACCCTGTTGCGGCGCGACCACATCGGTTTCGTGTTCCAGTCGTTCAACCTCCTGCCCTCCCTGACCGCCACCCAGAACATCGAGCTGCCGCTGCGGCTGGCCGGGATCCGCCCCGACCGGGCCCGGGTCGCCCAGGCCCTGGCCGCGGTCGGCCTGGCCGAGCGGGCCGGGCACCGCCCGGCCCAGCTCTCCGGCGGGCAGCAGCAGCGGGTCGCGATCGCCCGGGCCCTGGTGGCCCGCCCGGCCGTGCTGTTCGCCGACGAGCCCACCGGTGCCCTCGACGCCACCACCGGCCGGGAGCTGCTGGTCACCCTGCGCGGCCTGCTCCAGGCGGCCGACGGCGGCCTGCAGAGCATCGTCATGGTCACCCACGACCCGGTGGTCGCCGCCCACGCCGACCGGGTGGTCTTCCTGGCCGACGGCCGGGTGGTCGGCGAACTGCCCAACCCGACCGCGGCCCAGGTGGCGGCTCGGATGACCGGACTGGAGGCGGACCGGTGCTGACCGTCGCCGCCCAGACCCTGCGGGCCCGCTGGGTGGGCTTCAGCGGCAGCGTGCTGGCCCTGGTCCTGGGCGTCGCCCAGATCGCCGCCGTCGCCCTGCTGCTGTGCGCCACCATGTCCCGGCCCGACCGGGCCCCCGAACGGTTCGCCGCCGCCCCCGCGGTGGTCTTCGCCACCGACCCGGAGTGGAACCCGGTCCACCACGACCTGCACCAGCGCCCCCTGCAGGAGGCCGAGGGCGTCGACCCCGAACTGGTCGCCGACCTGAGGCGGACCGGCCCGGTCACCCTGGACCGCAGCTTCGAGGTGCGTCTGGGCACCGCCGCCGATCCGGGCCCGGCCAACGGGCTCGGGCACCCCTGGGACGTGGCCCGCTACGGCGGCTACGACCTGATCGCCGGCGCCGCACCGACCGGTGCCGAGCAGATCGTCGTGCCGCAGGGCACCGGCCTGACGGTCGGCGCCCAGACCAACGTCTACACGCCGCAGGGCGCGAAAACCTATACCGTCAGCGGCCTCACCAACGACGTGGGCTACGAGGACGCGGTCTTCTTCAGCGCCGCCCAGGCCGCCCGCATCTCGCCGCGCATCCAGGCCGTGGTGCCCAGTGCCCCGCTCGAGCAGGTGCGGCAGGTCACCGGCGAGCGGGCGCAGGTGCTCACCGGCCAGGACAAGCACGTCCTGGACGAGAGCCGCGCGCAGGACCTGGAGGACATCGACAACACCGTCACCCTGCTGCCGGTGATGGCCAGCGTCGCCGGGGTCACCGCGATCTTCGTGGTCGCCTCCACCTTCGCCTTCACCGTGGTGCAGCGCCGCCGCGAGATCGCCCTGCTGCGCGCGGTCGGCGCCACCGGCCGGCAGGTGCGCCGGATGATCCTGGGCGAGGCCGCCCTGGTCGGCGCCGGCGCATCGCTGGCCGGCTGCGCCCTCGGCCTGGCCGGGGCCAATGTGCTGGCCGGCTGGCTGCACCGCCTCGGCGTGGCCCCCGAGGGCTTCGGCCTCCACGGGCCCTACCTGACCCTGGTGGTGCTGCCCCTGCTGGCTGCGTTCGTCGGCGGGGTGCTGATGGCCGTGCTCGGGGTGGTGGTGGCCGCCGGGCGGGCCGGGAAGATCCGCCCGATGGAGGCCCTGCGCGAGGCCGACGCCGACGACTCGGCCGGGCAGCGCAGCCGCCGGGTGGTCGGCGCGCTGGCCCTGACCTGCGCGCTGGCCGTGGTGGTGTGGATCGGCTGGCTCGACCCGCGGATCACCCTCTCGCCCAACAGCTACGTGCCGCTGCTGCTGGTGCCGGTGATCGCCTTCGCCCTGCTCGCCCCGGTCGCGGTCGGCCCGCTCACCCGCATCCTCATGCGGCCCTTCGCCTCCTCCCGGCACGCCGGGCCGATGCTGGTGCGGGAGAGCGCGCTGACCGCCCGGCGCCGCACCGCCGCCACCGCCGCACCGGTACTGCTCACCGTCGGCATCGCGACCTCGCTGCTGGCCGCGACCGGCTCGATCGGCCTGGCCCGCGACAACGGGGTGCGCAACCGGGTCGCCGCCCCCTACACGATCGCCCCGGATACGGCCCCGGGCATCAGCCTGGCCGACATCGACCGCATGCAGCAGCAGATGCCCGGAGCCCAGGTCGTCGCCCCGGTGCACACCACCGTCTACACCCGCGACGAGGACGCCTGGGACGAGAACGAGGCCGAGGTCATCTACGGCGGTGAGCTGTCCAGCGTGCTGGAACTGCCCATGGTCGCCGGATCCGCCGACGACCTGGACGCGAACAGCATCGTCGTGCCCGAGGTGTGGCACTACGAACTGGGCGAGCGGGTTCCGGTGCACCTGGGCCACGGCGACCCGGTCGAGCTCACCGTCACCGGCGTGTACGAGGCCCTGCGCGGCGACGACATCGGCTACCTGTCCGAAGCGCACGCCGACAGCACGGCCTACGCCTCCAACGGGATGGCCCGCCGGGCGTTCGTCGTGCCCCCGGCCGGCACCGGCGCCGAGCAGGTGCAGTCGGCCCTGGGCGGCCTGGCCACCACGGCCGGGCTGAAGCTGCAGCCCACCGCCGAGTTCGAGGTCAGCGAGGACGCGGCCACCCGGCACCTGATCGAGGTCCGCCAGCGCTCGGTGGCGGTGATCGTGGTGCTGTTCTGCTTCATCGCGGTGCTGAACACCCTGCTGATGGCCACCGCCGACCGGCGCCGCGACCTGGCCGTGCTGCGGATGGCCGGGGCCACCCCGCGCCAGGTGCTGCGGGTCTTCGCCGGAGAGTCGTTGCTGGTCGGCCTGATCGGCGTGGTCCTGGCCCTGCTGGCCTCGGGGCTGAACCTGATCGGGCTGCGGTTCGCCCTGGGCGGCATGTTCGGCAGCACCACCATCGAGATCCCCTGGCTCCCGGTCGTGGCCATCGCCTGCGTCGGCCTGGCCCTGGCCGTGCTCGGGGCGGTGGTGCCGGCCCTGGCCGCCGGTCGCGGTCCGGCCGGGCAAAGGGCCGGGCTGCGTGAGTAGACACGTCGGCCAGAACCACGGCGCCCGGACCCGAAAAGGTCCGGGCGCCGTGCTTTTGGTGCTCGGTGGATCTCGATATAGGTCAGATATAGCCGCGCCCCCGAAGGTGATCTCGTCAAGGCATCCGAATGCGAGGAGTCCCAGAGATGAGCGACGAGCGCGCCTACCAGGTGGTCCTGAACGACGAGGAGCAGTACTCGGTCTGGCCGGCCGGGCGGGAACTGCCCGACGGCTGGCACGCCGAGGGCACCGAGGGCCCCAAGGAGCAGTGCCTGGCCCGGATCACCGAGGTCTGGACCGACATGCGCCCGCGCAGCCTGCGCGAGCGGATGGCCGCGCAGGCCTGACCTTTCACCAGACACGACGGCAACGGCCGGAGGCGGGGGACATGAGCACGGACGAGATGGAAGCGATCGACTCGGGGGCGGCCCTGAGGACGGCCCGGCAGGAGTTGCTGCGCCGGCGGCTCGGAGGGCTGAGCGTCGAGCGGGACGAGATCGTCCGGGCCGACCGCAGCGCCCCCCTGCCGTTGTCGGCCGGGCAGCAGCAGATGTGGTTCCTCAGCCGCCTCGAGCCCGAGAGCTGGGAGTACGTGGTACCTCTGGCGGTGCGGCTGAACGGCCCGCTCGACGCCCGGCGGATGCGCCGGGCCCTGAGCGGCATCGTCGCCCGCCACGAGGTGCTGCGCACCCGCTACGTGCTCGAGGGCACCGCGCCGGTCCAGGTCGTCGACCCGCCCGCCGACCTGGACCTGCCCGTCGACGACGTGAGCGACCTGGACCCGCAGCGCCGCGAGGAGGCCGCCGAGGGGATCGCCCGGCGTGAACCCGGGCAGCCGTTCGACCTGGAGCAGCAGTGGCCGGTGCGGGCCCGCCTGATCCGGATCAGCGCCGTGGAGCACGTCCTGGTCGTGGTGTTCCACCACATCGCCTGCGACGCCTGGTCGGTGCGGCAGTTCGCCCAGGAACTGGGCGTGCTCTACGGCGGCGGCGCGCTGCCCCCGCTGCCCGTGCAGTACGCCGATCACGCCGCCCAGGAACGGGCCTCCCTCACCGGGCCCGGCCTGGAACGCCAGATGTCCTACTGGCGCGGCGAACTCGACGGGATCCCGACCCTGGCCCTGCCCACCGACCGGCCCCGCCCGGCGGTACGCAGCAGCGAGGGCGACGCCGTGCGGTTCGACCTCGGCGCCGGGCTCTCGCAGCAGGTCGCCGACCTCGGCCGCCGCTACGACGCCACCTCGTTCATGGTCATGCTCACCGCCTTCCAGGTGCTGCTGTCCCGCTACACCGGCAGTCAGGACATCCCGGTCGGCACCGTGATGTCCGGCCGGGGCCGGCCCGAGCTGCAGTCGCTGATCGGCTACGCCATCAACACCCTGGTGATGCGGGCCCGCTGGCAGGGCGAGGCCGGTTTCGGGGAGCTGCTCACCCGCTCCCGCACCACCGTGCTGGGCGCCTTCGACCACCAGGGCGTGCCGTTCGCCCGGCTGGTCGACGAGATCCAGCCGGCCCGGGACCTGTCCCGCAGCCCGCTGTTCCAGGTCGCCTTCACCATGCACGAGTCCCGCCAGGACGCCTTCAGCCTGCCCGGCCTGGACGCGGAGGCCCTCGAGAACACCTCACGGGTCTCCCGTTTCGACCTCACCCTGCAGATCACCCAGGACGCCGACGGCGGGCTCAGCGGCTCGTTGGAGTACGTCAGCGCCCTGTTCGACCGGGCCACCGTCAGGCGGATGTCCCGCCATCTGCTCCGGCTGCTGGAACAGGCCTGCGCCACCCCCCTCGCCCCCGTGTCCGAGCTGCAGCTGCTGGACCACGACGAGCTGGCCCTGGTCACCCCCGCCCCCCGAACCGCAGCCTCACCGACGTCCACAATCACCGAGGTTTTCGAGCGCCAGGTGGCCCTGACGCCCGACGCGATCGCCGTGGTCTGCGGCGAGCAGGAACTGACCTACGCCGAACTGAACGCCCGCGCCAACCGCCTCGCCCACCTGCTGCGCGAGCGCGGTGTGAGCGTGGAGGCGCCGGTCGGTCTCTGCCTGGAGCACGGCCCGGACCTGCTGCCCGCGCTGCTGGGCATCATGAAGGCGGGCGCCGCCTACCTGCCGCTCGACCCGGCCCACCCGGCCGACCGGATCGCCTACATGGTCTCCGACTCCGGCACCGGCCTGGTCGTCACCACCGAGAAGCACCGTGAGCTGTTCGGGAACGACCAGCTGATCGTGCTGGACCGCGACCAGCACCGGCTGGCCGCCCAGCCGGACACCGACCCGGAGCCGGTGCACGAGCCGGAGAACCTGATCTACGTCATCTACACCTCCGGCTCCACCGGACGGCCCAAGGGCGTCACCCTGACCCACGCCAACCTGCACCGGTTGTTCACCACCGCCCAGCGGCACTACGACTTCGGCCCGGCCGACGTCTGGGCGCTGTCGCACTCCTACGCGTTCGACTTCTCGGCCTGGGAGCTGTGGGGCTCCCTGGCCACCGGCGGGCGCCTGCTGGTGGTCTCCCACGAGGAACGCCGTTCCCCGGAAGAGTTCCTCGACCTCATGGTGCGCCACCGGGTCACCGTGCTGAACCAGACCCCCTCCGCCTTCCGCGGCCTGGTCGACCTCGCCGCCACCGGCGACCCCCGCATCGACGACCTCGACGTGCGCGTCGTCATCTTCGGCGGCGAGAAGCTGGTCATGCCCGACCTGGCCCCCTGGGTGGCCCGGCGCGACCTGCAGCGCACCGAGCTGGTCAACATGTACGGCATCACCGAGACCACGGTGCACACCACCTATCACCGGGTCACCGCCGCGGACCTGGTGCCCGGGGCCGGCAACCAGGTCGGCCACCCGCTCGACGACACTGCCGTGTACCTGCTCGACGAGGCCGGGCAGCCGGTGCCGATCGGCGTGACCGGCGAGATCCACGTCGGCGGGCCCAGCGTCGCCCGCGGCTACCTGGGGCGCCCCGACCTCACCGCCCAGCGTTTCGTGCCCGACCCGTTCGGCCCTCGCGGCGGGCGCCTGTACCGCTCCGGCGACCTGGCCCGCCGCTGCCCCGACGGCAGCCTGGAGTTCCTCGGCCGCGCCGACGACCAGGTGAAGGTACGCGGCTTCCGGATCGAGCTCGGCGAGATCCGTACCGTGCTGCTCACCCACCCCACCGTGCGCGACGCCGTGGTGCTGGTGCGCGAAGACACCCCCGGCGAGCGGCGCATCGTGGCCTACGTCGTGCCCGAGGGCGGCGCGGTGCCCAATCCCGTCGACCTACGCACACTGCTGGGCCGCCATCTGCCCGACTACATGATCCCCAGCGCGTTCGTGCCGTTCGGCCGGATTCCGCTGACCAACAACGGAAAGGTCGACAAGGCAGCGCTGCCCGCCCCCGGCCGCGCAGCGCTGGCCTCCGGACAGGAATACGTGGCCCCGCGTACGCCGGCCGAGGAGCAGATCGCCCAGGCGTGGGCCCAGGTGCTGACCGTAGACCGGATCGGCGTCGACGACGGGTTCTTCGAGCTCGGGGGAGACTCCATCGCCGCCGTAGCCCTGGTCGGTGCCCTCCGGCAGAGCGGCCTGGACATCAGCGTGCGCGACGTCTTCGAGCACAGGACGATCGCCCGGCTGGCTGCTCAGGTCGGCACCCAGTCGGCGGCCGATCTGGCCGTCGCGCCCTTCGCCCTGGTCTCCGAGCAGGACCGGGCTCTGCTGCCGGAGGGGCTGAGCGACGCCTACCCGCTGGCCCAGGTCCAGCTGGGCATGGTGGTCGAGATGCTCGCCGACACCAGCCGTCGGGTCTACCACAACTCCACCTGCTTCCGGATCATCGACGACCAGCCGTTCTCCGGCGAGGCCTTCCGCACCGCGGTCGAGCAGGTCCTGGATCGGCACGAGATCCTGCGTACCGCCTTCGATCTGGACCGCTACTCGGTGCCCATGCAGCTCGTGCACGCCCAGGTCGAGGCGCAGGTCGGCTGGCAGACCCTGCCCGCGCAGGAGCAGGACGAGCGGGAGCGCACGCTGCGGGCGTTCATGGCCCACGAGCGTTCGGTGCTGTTCGACCTGGCCCGGCCCGGCCTGGTGCGGTTCTTCGCGCACGCGACCCCTGGCGAGAACGGCTGGTGGATGACTCTCACCGAGTGCCACGCCGTGCTGGAGGGCTGGAGCCACCACTCGCTGCTGATGGAACTGGTCTCGGTCTACCGTCAGGTGCGCGACGGCCGGCCGGTCACCGCCCCCGAACCCACCGCCGTGCGTTACGCCGACTTCGTGGCCGCCGAGATGGAGGCGCTGCAGGGAGACGAGGACCGGGCCTACTGGCAGAGCGTCGTGGAGGAGCACGAACGGCTCACGCTGCCCGACGTCTGGGGTCAGGCGCCCGACGCCACCGGGGTCAACCGCACCTGGGTGCC
This sequence comes from Kineosporia rhizophila, assembly GCF_021277265.1. GTDB lineage: Bacteria > Actinomycetota > Actinomycetes > Actinomycetales > Kineosporiaceae > Kineosporia > Kineosporia rhizophila. The sequence goes on along the minus strand of NZ_JAJSOH010000013.1, from coordinate 148,593 downwards.
CTACCGCGACCTGGAGCCGCAGCTGCGGCGGCTGGCCACCGAGACCGGGGTCTCGCTCAAGACCGTCATGCTCTCGACGCACCTTTCGGTGCTGAGCAGAATCACGGACGTCGGTGCCTTCCATTCGGGGCTGGTCACCAATGCGCGTCCCGAGGCCCAGGGGGCCGAGCGGGTCGCGGGCGTGTACCTGAACCCGCTGCCGTTCCCGTTCCGGGCCCATGCCGCCGGCACCTGGGGCGAGGTGCTGCGCCAGGTGTTCGCCACCGAACTGGAACTTTGGCCGCACCGGCGCTTCCCGATGGGCGCCATGCAGCGTGAGTTCAACGGCGGCCGGCGCCTGCTCGACGTGCGCTTCAGCTACCAGGACTTCCGCCAGGTCGACGCCGACGTGATCGACTACGCCGCCACGATCGACGACAGCCCCACCGAGTTCCCCCTCGGCGTCTCCACCCGCGCCGGGTTCCTGGTGCTCACCGCGCAGAACCGGTACATCGCCCCCGAGCGGCTTGCCACCCTGGGCCGGATGTACCGGCAGGTGCTCGAAGCCATGGTGACGGACGGGCCCGACGGCCTGGTCGCGCCGGTCGCTGTACCCCCGGAGGCTGCTCGTTGGGGTGTGGGCGAACCGCCTCTGAGCGGGGCCGGGGTCAGCGTTCCGGTGGCCGTGGAAGGGACGGCAACACGCCGCCCGACCGCCGCAGCGATCTGGTGCAACGGCAAACGCGTCGACTTCGGGGACCTGAACGCCCAGGCCGATCGTCTGGCGGGGTACCTGGCCAGTGTCGGCGTGGGCCGGGGTTCGGTGGTGGGGGTGCTGCTGGAGCGTGGCCCCGACCTGATCGCCGCACTGCTGGGGGTCTGGAAGGCCGGGGCCGCGTTCGTGCCGCTCGACGAGGCCTTCCCCGCCGACCGGGTGGCCTACATGCTCGACGCAGCCGGGGCCGAGGTGGCGCTCACGCAGCCGTCCCTGGCCGACCGGTTCACCTCACCGGGCCTACGGGTCATCACTGCCGCCAATGCGAACGGCTTCCAGAGTCCCCGGATCAGTGTGGATCTGGACGACCTCGCGTACGTCATCTTCACGTCCGGATCGACCGGCCGCCCCAAGGGCGTGGCGGTCTCGCACCGCGGCCTGGCCAATCACGTCGCCTGGGCCGCCTCGGAGCTGGCCCTGCGCGGCACCGGCGGCTCGGCGCTGTTCTCCTCGGTGGCGTTCGACCTGGTGGTGCCCAACGTGTGGGCCGCCCTGAGCACCGGGCAACCGGTGCACATCGTGCCCGGCTCGGTCGACCTGGCCGAGCTCGGCCCCGCCCTGGTGCGCTCGCTGCGGGCCGCCGGATCGCCCGGTTTCAGCTTCCTCAAGCTCACGCCCGGCCACCTGGAAGTGCTCGGCCGTCAGCTCACCGACGGCGTACTGGCCTCGCTGGCCGGCGTGATCGTGGTTGCGGGAGAGGCCCTTCCGGGCGCCCTGGCCGAACGTTGGCGCAGCCTGCTGGGCGACGGCCGCCTGATCAACGAGTACGGCCCCACCGAGGCCTCGGTCGGCACCTGCATCCTGCCGGTGGCCGGAGTCCAGGGGGAGGGGGTGGTGCCGATCGGGCGTCCGCTGCCCGGCATGCGGATGTACGTGCTGGACAACGACCTTCAAACAGTGGACGTCGGTGTGCCGGGTGAGTTGTACGTCGGCGGCACCGGGGTGGCCCGGGGATACATCGGCCGTTCCAGCCTCACCGCCGAGCGTTTCCTGCCCGATCCGTTCGCGGGCGCCGGCGCTCGCATGTACCGCACCGGCGACCGGGTGCGCTGGATCGAGGCGGACGGATCACCGGTGGTCGACTTCCTCGGCCGCGTGGACGACCAGGTGAAGATCCGTGGCTACCGGATCGAGCTGGGTGAGGTGGCCGCGGTGGTGCAGCAGTGCGCGGGCGAGGCCGTAGCGGTTGTCGACGGAACCGGACCCGACGCTCGTCTCGTGTGCTACTTCACCGGCGCCGACTCGTCCACTGTTGATGCTTTCTGCCGGGACCGCCTGCCCGAGTACATGGTGCCGTCGGTGTTCGTGCGGCTGGACGAGATGCCGCTGAACCGCAACGGCAAGGTCGACCGGAAGGCCCTGCCGCCGGTCGAGACCGGTTCTGAGGTGCGGGTTCTGATCGAACCAGCCACCGAACAGGAAGCGCTGATTGCGGGCATCTGGGGCCAGGTGCTCGAAACCGACCAGGTGAGCGTGGAGGACAACTTCTTCGCCGTGGGCGGGCACTCGATCCGGGCCATCGCCCTGGTCGGTGCGCTCCGGGCCGCGGGCCTGCCGGCGCAGGTGAAGGACATCTTCGAACTGCGCACCGTCCGCGCTCTGGCCGCTGCTCTGAGTCCCAGTGCGCAGAGCGCCGAAAGTAGCTGCGTATCTGCCTTCTCGTTGATCGGCGAGAAAGACCGGGCGCTGCTGCCCAGTGGTCTGACCGATGCCTACCCGCTGGCCCAGGTGCAGCTGGGCATGCTGGTCGAGATGCTCGCCGACGACAGCCGCAACCGCTACCACAACACCGCCTCCTTCCGGGTGCGTGACGGCCGGCCGTTCCAGACCGAGGCGCTGCAGCAGGCCGCGGCGGCGGTGCTCGAACGGCACGAGATGCTGCGTACCTCGTTCGATCTGGACCGGTACTCGGTGCCCATGCAACTGGTCCACACCACCGCCACCATGCCGGTGCAGGTGCGGGACCTGCGCGGGCTCTCCCCGCAGGATCTCGCTACGGACCTGCAGGAGTTCACGGCAGCCGAGCGGGGCACGCTCTTCGACCTGCAGCAGGCGCCGCTGATGCGGATCACTGCTCACGTCGAGAGCGACGAGGCCTGGTGGATGTCGGTCAGCGTGTGCCACCCGATCACCGAGGGCTGGAGCCACCGGGCGCTTCTGGTCGAGCTGGTCGAGGGCTACCTGCATGCCCGCGCCGGGGAACTTGCGCCCGCACTGGAACTTCCGCAGGTGCGCTACGCGGACTTCGTCGCCGCCGAGCTGGAGTCGCTGGACAGCCCTGAGGAGCGCGAGTTCTGGCAGGACACCATCACTGAGCACGAACGGTTCGAGCTGCCGCAAGGCTGGGGCGACGTGCCCGGAACCCATGTGGTGCGGGTGCCTTTGGGCGATCTTCGGCCCCGACTGCAGGAACTGGCCGGTCGGGCCGACGCCTCACTGAAGAGCGTGCTGCTGTCGGCGCACCTGGCCGTGCTCGGGCGCCTGACCGACCTGGAGGCCTTCCACACCGGGCTGGTGTGCAGTGGCCGGCCCGAGGTTCTGGGCTCGGAGAAGGTCTACGGCATGTATCTGAACACGCTGCCGTTCCCGCACCGTCGGCAGTCCGGCAGCTGGGGTGAGCTGATCCGGCAGACCTTCGACACCGAGGCCGCGATCTGGCCGCACCGACGGTTCCCGATGCCGGAGATCCAGCGAATGGCCGGCGAAGGGCGTCTGCTCGACGCCCGGTTCAGCTATCTGGACCTGGACCGGTCTGCCTCTGACAACTCTGACGACTCGGACGTTGTAGACGCTGAGTCCGGACTGGGGGAGGGAGCAACCGAATTCGGGTTGGCCATCGCGGCCAGAGGTAGTGAGATCCTGCTGACGGTCGACACCAGCCGGCTCTCGCGCACCTCGGCCGAACGTCTCGGCGCGGCCTACCGGGCCGCCCTGCAGAACCTTGCCGAGGAAGGGCTCTCGGCGCCGGTGCGGGTGCCCGGCCTGCAGGTGAATATCGAGGTGGGTCTGGGTGTCTCGCCGCTGCCCAGCGCAGCGGTGAGTGTGCCGACGGCGGTATCGGCCGTGGCTGCCCGCATGCCGGGCCTGGCCGCCGTCCGGTGCAACGGTGAAAGCATCGGCTTCGGGGAACTGGAGGTGCGGGCCAACCGGATCGCCAACCACCTTTCGAGCCTGGGCTGCGGGCGTGGTTCGGTGGTCGGGGTGCTGCTGGAACGCGGCCCCTCGCTGATCGCCGGTCTGCTCGGGGTCTGGAAGACCGGCGCCGCGTTCGTCCCTCTCGACAGCACGTTCCCGGCCGACCGGGTGCAGTACATGCTCGCCGCGGCCGATGCCTCGGTCGTCCTCACGCAAGACTCCCTGGCCGATCGGTTCGCCTCGTCCGAGCAGCGGATCGTCGTGCTCGACGGTGCCGACCAGCTCGCGGTCGAGTCGGCTGCACCGGAGTTCGTTCCGGCTGAGATCGACCTGGACGAGTTGGCCTACGTCATCTTCACTTCCGGATCGACCGGCCGGCCGAAGGGGGTCGCGGTGCCGCATCGTGGCCTGGCCAACCATGTGGCCTGGGCCGCAGCGGAACTGGCGTCCCAGGGCAGTGGTGGCTCGGCGCTGTTCTCCTCGGTGGCCTTCGACCTGGTGGTGCCGAACCTGTGGGCGCCCCTGGTCTCTGGGCAGCCCGTGCACGTGGTGCCCGAATCGGTCGACCCCTCCGAACTCGGCCGGACTCTGACCGGTGGCGCCTACAGCTTCCTGAAACTGACGCCCGGTCACCTGGAGGTCCTGGGCCGGCAGCTGCCGGACAACGAGCTGGCTTCCCTGGCGGGCGTGATTGTCGTTGCCGGTGAGGCGCTTCCGGGTGCCCTGGCGGAACGTTGGCGAGGCCTGCTGGGCGAAGGCCGCCTGATCAACGAATACGGACCCACCGAAACCTCCGTGGGTACCTGCGTTCTACCGGTTGTCGGGGTTCAGGAGCCGGGGGTCGTGCCGATCGGACGACCGCTGCCCGGCATGCGGATGTACGTGCTGGACAGCGACCTTCAAACAGTGGACGTCGGTGTGCCGGGTGAGTTGTATGTCGGCGGCACCGGGGTGGCCCGGGGATACATCGGCCGTTCCAGCCTGACGGCGGAGCGTTTCCTGCCCGATCCGTTCGCGGGCGGCGGTGCCCGGATGTACCGTACTGGCGACCGGGTGCGCTGGGTCGAGAAGACCCCGGTCGCGGCCGATCCCTCCGGTTCGGACTCACCTCTGGTGGTCGACTTCCTGGGGCGCGTGGACGACCAGGTGAAGGTTCGTGGCTACCGGATCGAGCTGGGTGAGGTGGCCGCGGTGGTGCGGCAGTGCGCGGGCGAGGCCGTGGTGGTCGTCGACGGAACTGGACCCGACGCTCGTCTCGTGTGCTACTTCACTGGTGGCGACTCGTCCATTGTTGGTGCTTTCTGCCGGGACCGCCTGCCGGAGTACATGGTGCCGTCGGTGTTCGTGCGGCTGGACGAAATGCCGCTGAACCGCAACGGCAAGGTGGACCGGAAGGCCCTGCCGCCCATTGAGATCGACGCCTCGGAGCAGGTTGTGGTCGAGCCGGCCACCGAGCTGGAGGCGCTGATCGCACGGATCTGGTGCGAGGTGCTCGAGGTCGATCAGGTGAGTGTGGAGGACAACTTCTTCGCCGTGGGTGGGCATTCCATCCGGGCCATCGCCCTGGTCGGCGCCCTGCGGGCAGCCGGGTGCGAGGTCCAGGTCAAGGATGTGTTCCAGTACCGCACCGTTCGGGCTCTGGCTGCGGTGGTCGGTTCTTCCGAGGCAGTGGCCGAGGTTGCGGTGCAGCCGTTCTCGATGATCAGCGCGGCTGACCGCACCCGGTTGCCGCAGGATGCCACTGATGCCTATCCGCTGGCCCAGGTGCAGCTCGGCATGCTCGTCGAGATGCTGGGGGACGACCGGCAGCGCCGCTACATCAACGCCTCCACCTTCGTTATCCGGGACGGCCGGCCGCTGCAGATCGAGGCGCTGCAACGCGCCGCCGAAACTGTTGTTGCCCGGCACGAGATGCTGCGCACCTCGATTCATCTGGACGAGTACGCCGAGCCCCTGCAGGTCGTGCACGAACGGGCCGACGTCAGGGTGAAGGTGGCCGATGTGCGAGGCCGGGACGAGGAGGAGGCGGTACGGGAATGGCTGAGCACCGAGCGCTCCACGCCGTTCGACCTCAGCGCACCGCCGCTGTTGCGCATCGGGGCGCTGATCACTGATGGCGACTCCTGGCGGCTCGCCTTCACCCACTGCCACGCCATCACCGAGGGCTGGAGCCAGCACAACCTGCTCATGGAGGTGCTCGAGCTGTACCGGGCCTGCAGTGACGGGCAACCGGAACCGGTCTGGGAACCGCCAGTCTCGCGGTATGCCGAGTTCATTGCGGCGGAACGCGAATCTCTGAATGGCGATGGTGATCGGGCGTTCTGGCGGGATCTGGTGGATCGCCACCGCAGCTTCGTGCTTCCGGAGGGCTGGGGCGAACCGGCCGGCACTCCGCGGGAGCAGTTCAAGCTGCGCGTCGGGTTCGCCGACCTGGAACCGGCCCTGCGCGAACTGGCCCGCGTCGAGCAGGTCTCGTTCAAGAGTGTGCTGCTGTCGGCCCACCTGAAGGTGCTGAGCCAGCTGACCGGCGCGGAGGCGTTCCACGCCGGGCTGGTCAGCAGTGGCCGGCCCGAGAGTGCCGGGGCCGAGCGGGTCTACGGCATGTTCCTGAACACCCTGCCCTTCCCGTACGACCGCTCGGCCACCACCTGGCGTGAGCTGGTTCGCAGGACCTTCGACACCGAGGCTGCGATCTGGGGCCACCGGCGCTTCCCGATGCCGGAGATCCAGAGGATGGCCGGGGACGCCCAGTTGCTGAACGTCATGTTCAACTACACCGACTTCGGGCAGGTCGACGGCGAGCAGGTCGACGTGCGCGGGGGCGCCTCCGACAGCGCCAACGAGTTCCTGATGTCGGTGAACACGCAGCCCGGCCAGCTCACGGTGCGGCTGGTCAACCACGCCGTGGCGCGGGCCGGGGCCGAGCAGATCGCCGCGATGTACCGCACCGTGCTGGAGGCCATGGCCACCGACCCGGACGGACCGGCCCAGCCGGCCCTGGTCTCCGAGGCCGAACGCGACCGGCTGCTGCACGAATGGAACGACACGGACGTCGAGTGGTGAGGGGGGCTTCACAATGACTACTCTGACGACGGATTCGGCCCCGGTGCGGGTCAAGGCGCCGATCGACAGCCTGGCGGCCTGTTTCACCGAGCAGGCTCTGCGGACTCCGCACGCTGAGGCGGTGGTGGTGGGCGGGCGCCGCATCACGTACGCCGAGCTCGACCGCCTGTCCGGCTCGGTCGCCCGCGGGCTGGCCGCGGCCGGGGCCGGGCCCGACCAGGTGGTGGCGGTGATGCTGGAACGGTCCGAGCAGGCCCTTGCCGGGATGCTGGGGGTCTGGCGGGCCGGGGCGGCCTACCTGCCGGTCGATCCCGCTCTGCCACCCGAGCGCATCGGGTACATGCTGGCCACGGCCGGGGTCCGGGTGGTGCTCACCGCCTCGGGGCTCACCGCGAACCTGCCTGCCGGCTTCGCTGGGCACACTGTGCTGACCGACCGTCTGACCGGTCCTCCGGCCCAGGCCGGGCCCGGCCGGGACGACCGGGATCTGCTGGCCTACGTGCTCTTCACCTCCGGCTCCACCGGGCGGCCGAAGGGCGTGCAGATCAGCCGGCGCGCTCTGATCAACCTCCTGTTCTCGATGCGGGCCCGGCTCGGTTCTGGGCCGGGGCACGTCTGGCTGGCCGCCACCTCGTTCTCGTTCGACATCTCGATGGCCGAGCTCTGGCTGCCGCTGATCACCGGCGGCACGGTGGTGCTGGCCACCGACCAGCAGGTGCACGACCCCCTCGCCCTGTGCGAACTGGTCCAGGGCGAGGGGGTGACCCACCTGCAGGCCACCCCCTCGGGCTGGAGACTGCTGCTGGCCACCGGTTTCGGGCAGCGAGACATCACGGCGATCACCACCGGCGAGGCCTGCCCGCCGAGTCTGGCGGCCGAGCTGAGCCGGCGGGTGCCGGTGCTGTACAACCTGTACGGGCCCACCGAGACCACGGTCTGGTCCACCGGCTGGCTCATTCCAGAAGGCGGCGCCGGGGGAGTGGCGATCGGGCGTCCGCTGCACAACACTCGCGCCTACGTTCTCGGTGACGGCCTCGAGCCGGTCGCCCCTGGGGTGGTCGGCGAGCTGTACCTGGCCGGGGACGGAGTGGCTCGCGGCTATGCCGACCGCCCCGACCTGACCGCGGAACGGTTCGTGCCCGAGCCCTTCGGGCGTCCGGGGGCCCGGATGTACCGCACCGGCGACCTGGCCCGGATGCGGCCCGACGGCGAGCTGGAGTGCCTGGGCCGGGTGGATCACCAGGTCAAGCTGCGCGGCCACCGGATCGAGCTCGGTGAGATCGAGGAGTGTCTGCGCAGGCACCCGGACCTGGCCGGCGGCGATGCCGTGGTGGTGCTGCGGGAGGACTCTGAAGGTGACAAGGGCCTCGTCGCCTACGCCACCGGCGGTGACGCGGTCGGCCTGCGGGAGTACCTGGGCCAGGAACTGCCTGCATACATGGTCCCGGCCGCGGTGGTGGTGCTGCCCGAGCTGCCCCTGCTGGCCTCGGGCAAGGTCGACCGGCAGGCCCTGCCCGCCCCTTCGAGTGACAGCTACCGGGACGGGGACGAGTACGTCGAGCCGCGGACCGACACCGAGCGGCTGATCGTGCGGATCTGCGCGGAGACCCTGGGCCGGGACCGGATCAGCGTGCGGGACCGGTTCTCCCGCCTGGGCATCGACTCGCTGCGCATCGTCAGCCTGCTCGGGGCCGCCCGCCGGGCCGGGCTCACCGTGCAGCTGAAGACGCTGCTGATGTCCGAGACCGTCGAGCAGCTCGCGGCGAGCATCGACCAGGCTGCGCGGTCGGCCCGCTCGGTGGTCGCGCTGGGCCTGCGTCAGGCGCTCGAGGACAACGACGTCCCCGGCGCCAGTGTGGCGGTGATCCACAACGGTGAGATCAGCGAGGTGACGACCAGTGGTCTCCTCACGCCGGGCGGGGCCGCCGTCACCGAGCAGACCCGCTTCCACGTCGCCTCGATCAGCAAGCACGTCAGCGCCTGCCTGGCGTTGCGCCTGGTCGACCGGGGCCTGCTCAACCTCGACCAGGACGTGAACATCCACCTGCGCCGCTGGCGGATCCCCGGCGGGTACGGCCCGGTGACCATGCGGCACCTGCTGGCCAACCGCTCGGGCCTGTCCCCGACGCCGGCCACCTGGTACTCGCCCACCCAGGACCTGCCCTCGCTGGTCGCCGTCCTGCAGGGCACCGCGCCGGGGCAGGAGGGGCCGATCCGCCGGGACGCGGCGCCGGAGAGCACGTTCCAGAAGAGTGGATCGCACTGGGCCGTCCTTCAGCTTCTCCTGGAAGACCGCACCGGCACCCCCTTCGCCGAACTCGCCGACGAGTTCGTGTTCGCCCCGCTGGGCCTCACCGGCAGTACGTTCCGGCACGACTTCGACGACCAGGAACGCGCCCTGGGCCACGATGCCGTGGGCCGGCCGATCACGGAAGGCTGGCGCACCCGGCCCACGGTGGCCGCGAACGGTCTCTGGACCACCGCCGCCGACCTGGCCCGCATCGCAGTCGACCTGCGGCACGCCTATCGGGGTGAACCGGCCACCCTGCTCTCACCCGGGGCGGCCCGGCAGATGCTCACCCTGCAGCACCCGGGCAGCTTCTACGGCCTGGGCACGGTGCTCGACACCAGCGGCGAGGACCCCGAGTTCGGTCACGCCGGTGAGGTGGTGGGCTTCCGGGCGATCAGCATGACCCGGATCGCCTCCGGCACCGGTTTCGTCTGCCTGACCAACTCCGACGGCGGCAAGGCCGTCCTCACCAGCACAGCCGACCTGATCAGCCGCACCGGCCCCCGGAGTATCCGATGACCACTGACACCACCACCCCGGTAGGCATCACCGTGAAGGTGACCACACCCGTCCATCATTCGGTGTTGAAAGGCCACTACCCCGACTTCCCGCTCGTGCCGGGCGCCTACCTGGTCGACGTGGTCCGGCGGGCCTTCCCGGACGCCGAACTGGTCGAGGTCGAGCAGTGCCGGTTCGTCGGCCCGACCTTCCCCGGTGAGGAGATCGTCGCCAAGATCACCGTCGAGCCCGGCGGAAGTCTATGCACCGCAATGGTCACGGCCGCCGGTCGCCCATCGGCCCAGATCCGCTTCCGCACCCAGGCCGCCCACCATCCGGGACCGCTCCCGGTGCGTCCTCCGGCCGCAGAGCTGCCGGTTGTGCTGGACCGGGAGGCGATCGCCGGCATCATTCCGCACCGCCCTCCCATCCTCTTGGTCGACCAGGTCAGCGAACTCGTGCCGGGCAAGCGGGCTGTGGCCCACCACACCGTGTCGGCCGAACCGGCCTGGCTGGAACCGGTGGGCGATGTGCTGCCTCAGGCCATGCTGCTGGAGTCCTGGGCCCAGGCGGCCCTCGTCCTCCTGCTCGCCGAACGCCCCCACCCGCACGTGAGCGTCGGCGGGGTTCCGGTGGCGGGCACCGCCGAACGGGTCACGTTCGGCCCGCCCGTGCAGCTGGGCTCCCGGATCGACCACGAGATCGTCTTCGTGCGGAACCTCGGCGGCATGAGCATCGTGCGTGGGGGCAGTCGGGTGAACGGCGTGCCTGTGCTCGAGATCGGCCGCATGGTGGCCACTCTCGCACCGATCGAGCAGCTTCTGGCAACGTCGTGACCACAGCCACGACGGCCTCCTGGGTGCGGCGGTGGCCGGCCCGGGGCGTGCGCGCCCGTCGCTTCGTCTGCTTCCCACCCGCAGGCGCGGGTGCGGGCTTCTACCGTGACTGGGCCGCGGCGCTACCCGCAGACTGCGAACTCTGGGCCGTGCAGTACCCCGGCCGGGAAGACCGTTTCGGCGAGCCGCTCGTACCCGATCTGCAGCGTCTGGCCGACCAGACAGCCGAAGTGCCGGGCCTTCTCGACGGGACACCGCTGTGGCTGTTCGGGCACAGCATGGGTGCTCTCGTGGCCTATGAGGTCGCCCGCCGCCTGGAGACCTCGACAACCCTGCAACGGCTCGTCGTCTCGGGCCGGATCGCCCGGCGCCACCATCGTCCCGGTGTGCTGCACCAGCTCGACGACAAGGCCTTCGCAGCGGAAGTGCTTCAGCTGGGCGGTGTCCCGGAGGCCCTGCTGGCCGACCCGGACATGCGCGCCCTGATCCTGCCGATCATGCGTTCCGACTACCAGGCCGTCGAAACCTATGCGGCCCTGCCCCATCCGCCGTTGTGCACCCCGGTCCTGGCTCTGTCCGGAACCGACGACCAGCATGCCCCGCCGCCGCTGATGGAGCACTGGGCCGATGTCACCGCCGGGCCCTTCCGGCTGGGCGTGCATCCGGGCGGGCACTTCTTCCTGGTGCCCCGGCTATCGGAGGTAGTGAGGGACGTGCTCGCGCCGATGTGACAGGATTTCTGCGTCGGGGAGTGTCGAAGGAGGCCAGGGATGGCGCGGTCTGTGGTCGTTCTGCTGGCGGTGGCCGGACTGGCGGCCTGCGCAACGTCGACGTCTGAGAACGCTGGTTGTGCCCGCCCCGGCCTGCTGGTGTCGATTCGCGAGGCCGTCCCCGGCGATTCCCTTGAGGTGCAGGGGGAGTCGTTCCTCAGCGAGTGCGGTGACACGATCGCCAACGGCAGGGCGGCGGAGTCGAAGGGGATGACCCGGCCGATCAGGCTCTTCCTGGTTCAAGGGGAGACCCGGATCGACGTGGGTGAGGCCCAGGCGGACATCGAGACCGGCGCCTTCGCCACCACGGTCACTTTGCCACCGGGGGCTGTGCCCGGCCCGGCCACGCTCGAGACCAGTGTCAAGGACTCCGGGGCGGCGGAGATCGACATTCTCGCTCGGTGAGAAGGCCCGCCGGTGCGAGTCGCGGCAAAGGGGGTCGTACTGGGGCGGCTGAGCATAGGGTTGCCGCATGTCGGGCGAATCGATTCGTGGGCGTCTTGAGGCGGTCGTTCTCGATGCGGCCGACATCGAGGCCCTGGCCGGGTTCTACGCCTCGCTGACCGGCTGGACGATCGCCGAGTCCGACGCCGGCTGGGTCACCCTGCGCACCCGGGAGGGGTTCGAGGTCGGGCTGCAGGCGGCACCTGACCACGTGCCGGGGCCGCCGTCCCAGTTTCGGCTGGATCTGCTGGTCAGCGATCCGGCAGCAACCGCTCAGCAGGCCGAGCGGCTGGGGGCGACACGGCTGGAGCAGACATTCGGCCACATCACCCTGGCTGACCCGGCCGGGCACCCGTTCGGCCTGTGCTGCTGTTCGGGCGTCGGCGAGGCGGCCGGTCTGGAGGCGGTCGTGGTCGACGCCCCCGACGCGGCCGCACTGGCCGCGTTCTACGGGCGACTGCTGGGTGTCGAGGTGGCCTCCGGCGAGCCCGTGCTGAGCCCGGACCGCAGCTTCGTGGTGAAGTTCCGGCAGGTCGAGGGCTACACCGCCCCGCAGTGGCCCGATCCGGCGCACCCGCAGCAGGCCCATCTCGACATCGCGGTGGACGACCTGGACGCCGGTGAGGCGCACGCGCTGCAGGCCGGGGCCACAAGGGTGCCGGGCGATCAGCTCACGTTCCGGGTGTTCCGCGACCCGGCCGGGCACCCCTTCTGCCTGACCGACGCCGGCTGATCCTCCCCTGAACAGCCCCTCTCGAAGGCGTAGTAGCGGACAGGACCTGTCACGCCGCGGTGGGAATCTCGGCTCGAGGCGCAGATCCGGCCAGCCCGGACCGCCCAGCCCGTCTCCACTACCGAGAGAGGCCACCTCATGTCGGCCGATGCACCGAACCCCGTGCAGGCGTCCAGAAGTGACTGGATGGGCCTGCTGGCGATCTCACTGGGGGTCTCCCTCGTGGTCGTCGACTTCACCATCGTCAACGTGATCATCCCGCCGATCGTGGAAGACCTGGACATCTCCTCGCTCGACGCGCAGTGGATCCAGGAGTCCTACGCCATCGCCCTGGCGGCCCTGCTGCTGGTGATGGGGCGCCTTTCCGACATCTGGGGGGCCCGTCGGCTCTTCCTGCTCGGCACCCTCCTGTTCGGGGTGGCCAGCATCGCCGCGGCCCTGGCCCCCAACGGTGACGTGCTGATCGCCGCGCGCCTGGTGCAGGGCATCGGCGGGTCGATCGTCATGCCCACCTCGCTGGCCCTGCTGAACTACACCTTCCAGGGGCCGGACCGCGGAAAGGCCTTCGCCATCTGGGGTTCCACCATCGGCGCGGCCGCCGCGGTCGGCCCGCTGCTGGGCGGCTGGCTGGGCGAGATCTCCTGGCGCTGGGCCTTCGGCATCAACATCGTGGTAATCGCGATGATCGTGGCCGGCGTGATGAAGTACCTGACCGAGGCCCACACCCAGCGGGCCGCCCTCGACGTGCTCGGGGCCGTGCTGTCGGTGGTCGGCCTGGGGCTGCTGGCCTTCGGCCTGATCGAGGGCCGCAACTACGGCTGGTGGGAGTCGACCCGGGAGTCCGGGCCGCTGGGCATCTCGTTCGGCGACCTGTCGGTGATCCCGGTCGCGCTGGCCGTCTCGGCGGTGGCCCTGGTCCTGTTCCTGCTGCACCAGGCCCGGCTGACCCGGACCCGCTCGCCCGAGCCGCTGATGGACACCCAGCTGTTCTCGATCCGGTCGTTCAGCACCGGCAACCTGGCCACCCTGATCATCGGCCTGGCCGAGTTCGGGATCCTGGCCGTGCTGCCGCTGTGGCTGCAGTTCACCCTGGGCTACTCGACCCTGCAGACCGGCCTGATGATCGCCGTGGTGGCGATCGGCAGCTTCTTCGCCAGCGGCGCCAGCTTCGGGATGGCCGAGAAGACCTCCCCGGTGCGCCTGGTCCAGATCGGCCTCGTCCTGGAGGCGCTGGGCCTGCTGGTCTTCGCGGTCCTGGCCCGCAGCGACTCCAGCTGGTGGATCATCGCGATCGGCCTGTTCCTGTACGGCACCGGCGTCGGCTTCGCCACCGCCCAGGTCACCAACGTGGTCCTGGTCGACGTCCCGCCGCGCAAGGCCGGTCAGGGCTCGGGCATCCAGAGCGCCTCCCGCCAGCTCGGCTCCGCCCTCGGTATCGCGGTGCTGACCACCACGTTCTTCAGCGTCCTGGCTTCCAGCACGGTGGATCGGCTGAAGGACTCCGGAGCCCCCGCGGGCGCGGCCGAAGAGCTCGGCAAGGCCGTCGGCGACAGCGCCGGTGCGGCCATCCCGGCTCTGGCCGCCGACCCGAACACGGCGTCGGCCGCCGATGCCGCCCGTGAGGCCATGACCTACGGCGTGCAGATCAACGGCTACACCTGCGCCGCCCTGCTGTTCCTGGGGCTGCTGGCCACCTTCCTGATCCCCAAGACCGCAGCTGCCCGGCCCAGCGCCGAGGCCGACCCGGCCGAGGCGGGTGCCGGCCGTGAGGCCGGTACGCCCACGGCATAGCACCCGCGGGGCTGTGGGCCGGCCGCGCCCGCCCACAGTCCCGCCCCGAAGATCCCACCTCCCTCCCACAGGCATACCTGTCGGCCTGTTCGCCGAGGCGACGACCATCTCAGTGGAACCACGTTCGTCGCCCTCGGTTCCGCGTACCCCCGAAGGGACATCATGAAGATTTCGGACGACGCAAGGACCCTGCCGGCCCGACCTCCGGTGAGCGTGCAGATCCTCGACCTGCTGATGGGGAGCTGGCGTGCGGGGGTCGTCAGCACCTTCGCCGAACTCGGGGTCGCCGACGCGTTCCGGGCCGGGAGCCTGACCCCCACCCAGCTGGCCTTCCGGCTGGGTCTGGAGCGGGACATCAGTGACCGCTTCTGCCGGGCCGCCCGCGCGGTGGGCCTGATCGCCGAGGCCCCGCACGGCACCCTGGAACTGACCGAGCTCGGAGAGGCCCTGGCCACCGAGTCGGCCCACTCGATGCGCAACTTCGCGCGCTGGTCCGGCTCCAGCGCCGACCGGGCCACCTGGGCCCATCTGCCCACCGCGGTGCGCACCGGCCGGTCGCCGTTCGCGGCCGTCCACGGCACCGGGGTCTGGGACTTCTTCGACACCCACCCCGACACCGGCGCGGTGTTCAACGCGGCCATGACCGAACTCTCGCGCCACGTCATCCGCCCGGTGGTGCAGGGCATCGACTTCAGCCGCTACAAGTCGGTCACCGACATCGGCGGCGGACGCGGGGCCCTGCTCTCGTCCGTCCTGCGCGAGTTCCCCCACCTGAACGGCGTCCTGGTCGACCAGCCGGACGTCCTGGCCCGGGCCCCCCAGGTGCTCCAGGACGCCGGGGTCGCCGAACGGGTCACCCTGGCCCCGGGCTCGTTCTTCGACGAACTGCCCAGCGGCAGCGACATCTTCCTGATCTCGAACGTCCTGCACGACTGGGACGACTCGCGCACCCGGGCCATCCTGCGCAACATCGCCACCGCCATGCGCCCGGGCGACGACCTGGCCGTCATCGAGGCCGTGGTCGGGGTCGACGCGCAGTTCGACGAGGCGATCGGCCTGATGGACATGGACATGCTGGTGCTCTGCGACGGCAAGCAGCGCTCGCTGGAGGACTTCCGCGTCCTGCTCGCCGAACTCGGCATCGAGGTGACCGGTCTGAGCCGGGCCGGCCTGCAGTCCATCGTCCACGGCACCAAGCGCCCCTAGGAGGACCCATGCCCCTCATCACCCCCGACAACGGCTCGCTGACCGTCTTCAACCTGTTCAACACCACCGACCTGCAGAAGCAGGCCACCCTGCTGGAGGCGATGCGCGGCATCATCTCCAACGCCAACTACGACGGCTGGCGCTCCTCCACCCTGCACGGCGGGATCGCGAAACCCTGCGCCGCCAACTACATCCAGTGGCGTTCGCTGGCCGACCTGCGCGAGCGCTACGAGGGCGAGAACTTCAAGCACAACACGGTGCCGTACTTCACCGACCTGACCACCTCGGTGCACCTGCTGAAGACCGAGGTGGTCACCGTGCAGAGCTCCGCGGACGCCCCGGTGCTGATCGATCCCGACCGGGACGACTTCACCGTGATCGTGCTGATGGGCTGCGACGGCGCCGACCAGGCCGAACTGGTGGACCTGATGACCAAGCCGGACGAGTGGATGCGCACGCAGCCCGGCTACCGCTCGCACAGCATCCTGCGCGGTCTGGACGGCGACATCGTGGTCAACTACGCCCAGTGGGACAGCCAGGCCGACTACGAGCGGTTCCACGACCAGCCCGAGCAGCAGCGCCCCCGGCACGACCGGGACATGCGGGCCCGGGCCCGGTCGCTGCTGACCTCCTACGAGTCGAACACCTACGAGGTGGTGTTCTCCCGCTCGCTCGAGGAGGCGACCCCGTGAGCGCCGGGGTGGCGCCCGGGATCCGGCTCCAGGAACAGGTCCGGCCCGGTGACCCCCGGTTCGCCGAGCTGTCGCACTCGGACAACCAGCGTTTCGAGGTGCTTCCGGACGCCTTCGTCCTGCCGCGCACCGCGGCCGAGGTGGTGACCGCGATGCAGGAGGCGGTGACGCAGGGGTGGGAGATCTCCTGCCGCTCCGGTGGCCACTGCGGTCAGGACTTCGTCGGTACGCCCCGGCGGAACCTGGTGCTGGACCTGCACCGGCTGAACGACATCCGGCTCACCGCCGACGGTCACGGGGTGCGGGTGGAGGCCGGCGCCACCGTGGGCCAGGTCCAGAAGGAGCTGTTCCGGGAGTGGGGCGTGACCCTGCCGCTGGGTGCCTGCTCGGCGGTCGGCATGGGCGGTCTGGTGGCCGGTGGCGGCTACGGCCCCCTGTCGCGGCAACTGGGCCTGGTGGCCGACCATCTCGCCGCGGTCGAGGTCGCGGTGGTCGACGGCGACCGTCAGGTGCGCCTGATCACCGCCCGGGCCAATGACGACGGCGAGCTGGGCGACCTGTTCTGGGCCCACACCGGCGGCGGGGGCGGCAATTTCGGTGTGGTCACCGCCTACGAGTTCCGTAGCCCCGAGCACCTCGTCGAGCCGGGCGCCGGCGTGCGCCTGCCGCGGGCGGCCGGCGGCCTGCACGTGCAGAAGATCATCTACCCGTGGCCGATGATCGACGAGGCCGCCTTCACCGAGCTGATCGGGCGCTTCTTCGCCTGGCACGAACGCCATCAGGAGCCCGGCACCGCCGAGGCCTCGGTGTTCGCCACGTTCTTCCTGCACCACAACACCACGCCGTACCTGCAGCTGATGGTCCAGTCGGACGCCGACATCGACCAGGACGGCTCGGCCCTGGCCGATTTCGTGGCCGGCCTGACCGCCGGCACCCGGGTCATGGGCATCCCCCGGGGTGGGCGGATGACGTTCCTGACCGGCACGCGCTACATGAGCCAGGCCGACTGCGGCGACGTGATGGGGGCCCGCTCGGCCTCCAAGTCGGCCTATCACCGGGCCGCCCCGGGCGCCGGGCAACTGGCCGTGCTCTACCGGCACCTGACCACCCCGCACGCCGGTCCGGCCTCGTACGTGATGCTCAACAGCTACGGCGGTGAGATCAACCGGCGCGAGCGCACCGCCACCGCCTCGGTGCAGCGCGACTCGATCGCGAAGTCGTCGTGGTTCACCGCCTGGCTGGACCAGGGCCAGGACGAGCTGCAGCTGGGCTGGCTCCGGGGGCTGTACGAGGAGTTCTTCGCCGAGACCGGCGGGGTCCCGCTGAGCAACGCCTCGACCGACGGCTGCTACATCAACTACCCCGACGCGGACGTGCTCGATCCCATGCACAACCGCTCCGACGCGGCCTGGAGCGATCTGTACTACCAGGAGAACTACGGACGCCTGCAGCGCACCAAGCGCACCTGGGACCCGCACGGCGTCTTCCACCACCGCATGTCCATCGACCCCGCAGAGGTGTGATCGCGTGACCTCCACCGAACGAATCCCTTTCGAGAAGCTGTACGGCGACGGCCAGAAGAGCGGCCCGCTGATGCCCTGGAACATCGGTGGGCCCCAGCCGGCGGTGCGGGCCCTGGCCGACCGCGACGCGCTGGGCGGGCACGTGCTGGACATCGGCTGCGGGCTCGGCGACAACGCCCTGTACCTGGCGTCCAAGGGACTGCAGGTGACCGGCGTCGACATCTCGCCGGTGGCGATCGAGTGCGCCCAGGAGAAGGCCGAGAAGGTCGGCCTGGACGTGCGGTTCGTGGCGGCGGACGCGTTCGGTCTGGCCGAGGCCGGCGTGCGCTACGACACCGTGCTGGACAGCGCGTTCTTCCACACCCTGCCCCGCACCGAGATCCCGGCCTACCTGGCGCTCCTGGACGCGATCACGCAGGAGCGGGCCCAGCTGCACCTGTTCACCTTCGCCACCGAGCTCACCCCCGACTTCCCGGGGCCGCGCCGCAGCTCGGCCGTGGAGCTGCGGACCGACTTCGAGGCCACCTGGAAGATCCACTCGATCTCCTCGGCGCGTTACTCCAGTTCGCTGCCGGCCGCCGCGGTGGCGCAGATGGTCGACCCGCGCACCTTCGAGCTGGACGCGCCGACGCAGAACCTGACCGGCGTCAGCGTGGACGAGAACGGCTGCGTGGTCTCGTCGATCTGGCACCTGCACGCCGAGCGCCTCGCCCGACCGGCCTGACCACCCGCCCCCAGGATCTCAGGAGTGCACCGATGAAGTTCACCGCCGTGATGGTCGTCGACTACCAGAAGCCCTGGTACGCGCTGGCCTACGAGAACCGGATCGACTTCGAGCACGAGCACGTCTTCCCGGCCATCGCCGGCTTCGTCAAGGCCGGGGGAGAGGTCACCCCGGTGCGGGCGATCCGCTACGGCCACGAGGCGGAGAGCTTCTTCGTCATGCGGTTCGAGGAGATGGAGGACTACCTGGACCTGGTCCGGCAGCTGCGCTCCAGCCGGCTGATCACCGACGCGATGGCGGAGATCTCGTTCGAGGTCGTCGGCCTCAACGAGGCCTACTTCGCCGAGCGCGACGCGGCCCGGCCGGCGGTGGCCCGGTGAAGGCGCTCTTCTACGCGGCCGGCACCAGCCCGGCCAGCGCGTTCGCGATCGGCCCGCTGGCCTCGGCCCTGCGGGCGGCCGGGCACGAGATCCTGGTGGCCTCGTTCGAGGAGATGGCCCCGGCCGTCCTGGGGGTCGGGCTGCCCTCCTACGTGGTCGCCGCCGGGCACACGACCGAGGGGATCAAGGCGGCCTCCGAGGGCCGCCCGGCCATCGAGTACCCGCACGAACCGGCCCAGGAGATGCTCTACCTGGGGCACTGGTTCGGCCGTCAGGGCAGCTACGTGTTCGACGACCTGGTCGAGGTGGCCCGCCTGTGGGGCGCCGACGTGATCATCGCCGGCAGCCTCGGGCACGGCGCCGAGGTCGCCGCGCGCTACCTGGGCATCCCCTTCGTGCGCCAGTCCTGGGACGTCTTCGACATCCACGGCTACGAGCAGTACGTGTGCACCGAGATGGCCGAGCAGCTGGGCAAGATCGGCGCCACCACGCTGCCGGAACCCACTCTGCAGCTCGACATCTGCCCGCCCAGCCTGGCCAGTACCGACTCGCTGATGCGCTGGACCCCGCACAACACCCCGCGCCGGATCGAGCCGTGGATGATCCAGGCCCCCGACGCCGGCCGGATCTGCCTGACCATGGGCAGTTTCCGCTATGCCGACCCCCGGGTGATGGGCCGGGTGCTGGGGCTGCTGGGCGAGCTGACCAGGCTCGGGCCCGAGGTGGTGGTGGCCATCGGCGAGGACAAGGCCGAGGTCGTGCGGCAGGAGTTCCCCCAGGTCCGGGCCGGCTGGATCCCCCTGGAGTTCATCCTGCCCAGCAGCGACGTGCTGATCCACCCGGCCGGAGGGCTGACCGCGATCAACGCCGTCAACACCGCCACCCCGCAGTTGCTGCTCAATCCCTTCGAGGCGTTCGTGCCGACCCTGAAGAGGTTCACCGACCAGGGCTCGGCCCGCAGCCTGTACCGCGAGGAGGGCTCACCCGAGGCCGTCGCCGAGGTGACCGCCGAGATGCTGCGTGAGCCCGGCTACGCGCTGAAGGCCCGCGAGCTGGCCGAGGACGCCGCCACCGCGCCCACCGCCGCCGGTGTGGTGCCCCTGATCGAGCAGCTCGTCGCCCAAGACACCTGAGGAGTCAGGACTCTCATGCCGACCATCACCGTACCGGCCACCGACATCGACCCCTACAGCGACGCGTCCATCGCCGACCCGTACCCGGTCTACCGGGAGCTGCGCGACCTGGCCCCGGTCAGCTACCTGCCGCAGTACGAGGTGTTCTGCGCCGCCCGCTACGACGAGGTGCTGCACGGCCTGCACAACCACGGGGCGTTCATCTCCGGCGAGGGCGTGGGCCTGACCGACACCCTGAACAAGGCCCAGAAGGGCAGCAGCTTCACCAGCGACCCGCCCTGGCACGCCCACGTCCGCGGGCTGGTGGCCCGGCACCTGCGGCCGCGCTCGATGGTCGACATCCACGAGTACGTGGAGGGCTGGGCCGACCGCCTGGTCGCCCAGCTGGTGGCCAAGGGCGACTTCGAAGTGGTCCGGGACTTCGCCCAGGCCTTCCCCCTGGCCGTGGTGCCGGACCTGCTGGGCTGGCCCGAGGACGAGGGCAAGGAGCGTCTGCTGGACTGGGCCAGCGCCGGGTTCAACGCCTTCGGACCGCTGAACCAGCGCACCATGGAGGGCTTTCCGCACCTGGGGGAGATGTCGCAGTTCCTGCAGCGGATGTCCGAGCCGGGCAACCTGCGGCCCGGCAGCTGGGGCGAGGAACTGGTGCTGGAGGCCCGGGCCGGCAAGATCGAGGAGCACCTGCTGCCCGGTCTGCTCGGCGACTTCCTGGCCCCGTCGATGGACACCTCGGTCAGCGCCCTGTCCAGCATGATCTGGCTGCTGGCCGAGCACCCGCAGCAGTGGGCCGCGCTGAAGGCCGACCCCTCGCTGGTGGGCTCGGCGTTCAACGAGATCATCCGGATCGAGTCGCCGCTGCGCGGTTTCACCCGCTACGTCGCCGAGGACACCGAACTGGGCGGCACCCCGCTGGCCCAGGGCTCCCGGGTCCTGCTGCTGTTCGGCTCGGCCAACCGCGACGAGCGGTTCTGGGACCGCCCGGAGGACTTCCAGGTGGCCCGGCCGGGAGTCGGCCAGCACGTCGGGTTCGGCCACGGCATCCACGCCTGCGTCGGTCAGGCCCTCTCCCGCCTGGAGGGGCAGAGCCTGCTGAAGGCGCTGATCCGGCAGGTCGACCGGATCGAGACCGGCCGGCCGACCTGGCGGCTGCACAACACCATCCGCGGCATCGACCGGCTGGAGGCGAGGCTTCATGCCTGAGACCGGCCAGGAGGCCCATCTGGCCGGTGGGCTCACGGTGGTGGGCGACGCCCGCCGCTGTGAGCTGCACGACCAGTGCGAGGGCCTCTCCCGCCGGGTCTTCGGCAGCCGGCAGGGCCGGCTGCAGATCGATCTGTCGGTCCCGACGGCCGCACAGACGCGGGGCGACCTGGAGCGCGCGGTGCGCTCGTGCCCCATGGACGCGCTCCGGATCCTGCCGGAGGCGTCCGCACCGACCGAGCACGAGGAGCACTCATGAGCGCGAAGCGCCACGATCACAGCAAGATCGTCGTCACGGGGGCGCGTACGCACAACCTCAGGGACGTCACGGTCAGCATCGACAAGAAGTCGCTGACCGTGTTCACCGGGGTCTCCGGCTCAGGGAAGAGCTCACTGGTGATCAGCACCATCACGGCCGAGTCGCAGCGGCTGTTCAACGAGACCCAGCCCGCGTTCCTGCAAGGACTGCTGCCCACCACCCGGCGCCCCGACGTCGACGACCTCACCGGCCTGGCCCCGGTGGTGATGGTCGACCAGCGCCGGCTGGGCTCCGACCCCCGCTCGACGGTGGGCACGGCCACCGACACCTACGGGAAACTGCGCTCGCTGTTCGCCCAGTACGGTTCCCCGGCCCTGGGGTCGGCCACCCACTTCTCGTTCAACGACCCGCTGGGCATGTGCCCCAAGTGCCACGGCACCGGCTTCTACGCCGACGTCGACCCGGGCCTGCTGCTGGACGAGAGCAAGTCGCTGAACGAGGGGGCGATCCGGTTCCCGACCTTCGCGGTCGGCTCGAACTTCTGGTCGATCGTGGTGGACTCGCAGTTCTTCGACCCGGACAAGAAGATCGGCCGCTACACCAAGAAGGAACGCCACCACCTGCTGGAGCTGGAAGAGGCGACGATCGTCAACCGCAGCATGAAGACCAAGTACGAGGGTCTGCTGCCCAAGCTGCGCCGGCTGTACCTGGCCAAGGAGCCCGACTCCCTGCAGAAGCACGTGCGCGAGGCGGTGGCCCGCATCGCCGTGCAGTCGGCCTGCCCCGAGTGCGACGGCTCCCGCCTGGCCGAGCCGGCCCGCAAGGTGAAGCTCAACCGCCGCACCATCGCCGAGCTCGGCCAGATGGAGGTCAAGGACCTGGCCGAGGAGATCCGGGGGTGGAAGAAGCCCACCGGGGCCGGGCTGCCCCGGCTGCAGGCCGCTCTCGACGCCATGGTCGAGCTCGGCCTGGGCTACCTGTCGCTGTCCCGGCGCACGGCCAGTCTCTCCGGCGGGGAGTCCCAGCGGATCAAGATGATCCGGCACCTCGGCTCGGCGCTGACCGACCTGACCTACGTGTTCGACGAGCCCACCAACGGGCTGCACCCGCACGACGTCGAGCGGGTCCTGGGCCATCTGGTCGAGCTGCGCGACCAGGGCAACACCGTGCTCGTGGTGGAGCACGACTACCAGGTGCTCAGCGTGGCCGACCGGGTGATCGACATGGGCCCGCAGGCCGGTACCGGAGGCGGGCAGATCGTCTACGCCGGCACCCCGGCCGGGCTGGCCCGCAGCAAGGGCCCCACCGCCGAGGCCCTGCGCCGCCCGACCCGTCTGCGTGAACCCCGCGAGGCCAGGGACTGGATCAAGGTCAACAACGCCTCCGACAACAACCTGAAGAACATCTCGGTGCAGATCCCCACGGCCGTGATGACCGCCGTCACCGGGGTGGCCGGGGCCGGCAAGAGCTCGCTGACCCGCGGCGCCCTGCGGCGCACCGTACCCGGGGCGGTCGTGGTCGACCAGGACCTGCCGCGCGGCAGCCGCCGCAGCATCCCGGCCAGCTGGATCGGCATCCTGGACCCGATCCGCAAGCGGTTCGCCGACGCCAGCGGCCAGCCCGCGAGCCAGTTCTCGGCCAACTCCAAGGGCGGCTGCGAGAACTGCGGCGGGGCCGGGGTGATCCAGGTCGAGCTGGGCCGCGGCGACGTCATCGAGACCGTCTGCGAGGAGTGCCGCGGCACCCGGTTCCGCCCCGAGGTGCTCGAGCACCGGTTGCGGGGCAAGAACATCGCCGAGGTGCTGGAGCTGTCGGTCGACCTGGCCGCGGAGTTCTTCGACGCCGAACCTGGCATCGCCGAGGTGCTGCGCCTGCTGTCCGAGGCCGGGCTGGGGTACATCAGCCTGGGGCAGCCGCTGTCGACGCTCTCCGGCGGTGAACGGCAGCGGCTGAAGCTGGCCATCGAGCTGTCCGAGCCGGCCGAGCTGTACATCGTCGACGAGCCGACCGCCGGGCTGCACCGCCAGGACGTCACCCGGCTGATCGGCCTGCTCGACCGCCTGGTCGAGGCGGGCAGCACGGTCGTGGTGATCGAGCACGACCTGGACGTGGTGGCGGCCGCCGACTGGGTGGTCGACCTGGGCCCGGGAGCCGGTGAGGACGGCGGTGAGGTGGTCTTCAGCGGCCCGCCCGAGGACCTGACCCGCTGCCGGGCCTCGCTGACCGGCCGGCACCTGCGCAAGGCGGTGGGGTGAGGTGCCGCCGGCCCTGCGCCGGTTCGCCTGGTGGGTGGTGAGAGCCCTGACGATCTCCTCCTGCGTCTACTACCACCTCGACCCGGCCGTGCGGGCCGCCGTCCAGCCCTTGCCCACCGCCCGGCCGGCTCGGCGGCGTGATGCCGCCGTCGCGGTCGAGGACGATCCCGGCTGGCTGCGGTACGCCTGGTCCGGCGGCTGACCGGACCCGCCGGCAACGACTGCGGCCTCCCCATGCTCCGAAACGGAGCGGGGGAGGCCGCTTTTCGTTGTGCCCGGACTGCCCGTTCCTGGCCGCTACCACGGATATACCCTGATCGTGGCGTTCGGCGCCCTTACCCAGGGGTAGTCGCCTCGCGGAGAGTTCCTGGGGTGAACACCAACGAGCCCAGGGACGACTTCCCTGACCAGGCCCCGGTTCTCGTGGTCGGGGCCGGGCCCAGCGGCCTGATGCTGGCGGCCGAGCTGGCGCTGGCCGGCACCCGGCCTCTGCTGATCGACGCCCTCGAGACCCCGACGGGTCAGTCCCGGGCGCTCGGCTTCACGGTCCGCACGCTGGAGATCTTCCAGCAACGCGGCATCCTGTCCCGCTTCGGCGAACTCGCTCAGCAGCCGGGCGTCCACTTCGCCGGGCTGCGGATCGACTCCGGTCACCTGTCCAGCCCGGTGCGCCCGGCCAACCAGTACCCGCAGTCGCGCACCGAGGAGGCGCTGGCCGGCTGGGCCGCCGACCTCGGGGTCCAGGCGCACCGGCCCTGGCGCCTGGTCTCGGTGGAACCCCACGAGGGCGGCTACCGGTGCGTGCTGGAGGGCCCGGCCGGCCGCCGGGTGGTGAGCGCCCGGTTCGTGGTCGGCTGCGACGGGGCCCGCAGCCGGGTGCGCGAGTCGACCGCCATCGGCTCCCGGCGGACCGAGCCCTCGGTCCAGATGCTGGTCGGGGACCTGCGCGGCAGTGGTCTGGCCGACCGGCCCTTCGGAGTGAAACACCGCGGCGGAATGGTGATGTCGGCCCCGCTCGGCGACGGTACCGAGCGGGTGATCGTCTGCGACTTCAGCCGCCCCTTCGCCCCCCAGGGCTCCGGGATCACCCACGAGCAGGTGCGGATCGCCTACCGCAACGTGGTGGGTGAGCCGCTGGACGCGGGCGAGTGCCTGTGGGCCAGCTCCTTCACCGACGCCTCGGCCCTGGTCGACGCCTACCGCGAGGGCGGCATCCTGCTGGTGGGCGACAGCGCCCACACCCATCTGCCGGCCGGTGGGCAGGGGATGAACGTGTCCGTCCAAGACGCGGTCAACCTCGGCTGGAAGCTGGCCGCGGTGGTCCAGGGGCGGGCGCCGGAGAGCCTGCTGGACACCTACCAGAGCGAAAGGCGCCCGGTCGCCGAGGAACTGCTGCGCAACACCGCGGCCCAGGGGCAGCTCTTCCTGCGCGGCCCCGAGGTGGACCCGCTGCGCGAAATCCTCGCAGGCCTGCTCCAGATCCCCTCGGTGGCAGCCCGTCTGGGAGACAGCGTCAGCGGCCTGGACGTGCGCTACGACCTCGGTGACGAGAACGCCTCGCCGCTGGTGGGCGGCCGGCTCGCCCCGGGCGTCCTGGTCGATCCCCGGACCGGCGGCGACCCGGCCGACGAACTGCGCCACGGCCAGGCCCTGCTGGTCCTGCTGGACGGCGCCGGTGATCCGGGTGAGCTGGAGCCGGAGGCCCGTCGTCGGGAGCCGCACCTGCGTGTGGTGGCCGCCCGGCCGGTGGATCCCGGGTTCACCTCTGAGAAAGCTCTTTTCGTGCGGCCGGACGGTCACATCGCCTGGGCCGGCCACCGCCTGCAGGACCTGCAGGCGTCGCTCACCGCGTGGCTCGGGACGCCGGCCGCGCAGACCCTGGAGGTCTGATCGTGTTCAGCACACTCATCGTCGCGCGGATGGACCCGGCGCACTCCCTGCCGGTGGCCGACCTGTTCGGCCGCTTCGACGGCACCGAGATGCCGTACCTGATGGGCACCCGGCGCCGGGAGCTGTTCCGCTTCCACAACCTCTACTTCCACCTGCAGGACTTCGCCGGCGAGAACGGTGAGCACGTGGTGGAGGACGCGAAGACCGATCCCCGCTTCATCCAGGTCAGTGCCGATCTGAGGCCCTACATCGAGCCTTTCGCGCCGGACTGGCGATCCCCCAAGGACGCCATGGCGGAGCGTTTCTACCACTGGGAGGCCTCCTCGTGAGCAGACGTGTCTTCATCACCGGCGTAGGCGTCGTCGCCCCCGGCGGCGCCAGCCGCGACGACTTCTGGAAACTGCTGATGGACGGGCGCACGGCCACACGCACGCTGAGCCTGTGCGACCCCACGCCCTTCCGTTCGCAGGTCGCTGCCGAGGTGGACCTCGACCCGGAGGTGGCCGGGCTGAGCGAGCGCCAGGTCGAGGTGCTCGACCGGGCCGCGCAGTTCGCCCTGGTGGCGGCGCGCGAGGCGGTCACCGACGCCGGCTGGCGGGAGAGCTGCCCGCCGGAGCGGGCCGGTGTGGTCATCGGGTCGGCGGTCGGGGCCACAACCCGGCTGGAACAGGTGTACCGGGAACTGAGCCTGGAGGGCCGGCTCTGGGACGTGATGGCCGACGGGCCGCAGGCGCTCTACTCCTACTTCGTGCCCAGTTCCTTCGCCGCCGAGGTGGCGGCCGAGGTCGGTGCCCGCGGCCAGAGCGCGGTGATCTCCACCGGCTGCACCTCGGGGATCGACGCGGTGGGCCACGCCTGGGAACTGATCCAGGACGGCGTCCTGGACTGCGTCGTGGCCGGCGCCACCGAGGCCCCCATCTCACCGATCACGGTGGCCTGCTTCGACGCGATCAAGGCGACCTCGACCTACAACGACACCCCGGCCAGCGCCTCGCGGCCCTTCGACGTCAGCCGGGGCGGGTTCGTGCTCGGCGAGGGCAGCGCCATGTTCGTGCTGGAGTCCGAGGAGAGCGCCGTGGCCCGCGGTGCCCGCGTCTACGGTGAGATCCGGGGGTACGCCAGCCGCGGCAACGCCTTCCACATGACCGGGCTGACCGCCGACGGGCTGGAGCTGGCCGCCGCGGTGACCTCGGCGCTGGGCCAGGCCCGGCTGCGCCCCGACCAGGTCGACTACGTCAACGCGCACGGCAGCGGCACCAAGCTGAACGACAAGCACGAGACCGCGGCGCTGAAGGCCAGTCTCGGCGAGGCCGCGCACCACGTGCCGATCAGCTCGATCAAGTCGATGGTCGGGCACTCGCTCGGGGCGATCGGGGCGATCGAGATCGCGGCCTGCGCGATGGCCCTGCGCTACGACTGCATCCCGCCCACGGCCAACCTGCACACCCCCGACCCCGCGCTCGACCTGGACTACGTGCCCCTGCACTCACGTTCGCAGCGCACCGACGCGGTGCTCACCACGGGCAGCGGGTTCGGCGGTTTCCAGAGCGCGATGGTGCTCACCGCCCCGGGGATGTTCTCGTGAGCGCCGCACCCCTGGCCGGGCCGGTCCAGGCGGGCATCAAGCGCGGCACTGGGCTCGGCACGGCGGCGGTCACCGGGATCGACATCGTCTCGCCCCTGGGCCTGTCCCGCGAGGAGCACTGGCAGGCCGTCCTGGACGGGGTCAGCGGGCTGGCCCCTACCGCCCGGTTCGACTCCGCGCGGCTGGAGAACCCGGTCAGCGGCGAGGCCGGGGACCTGCCCCTGGACCGTCTGCCCCCGCGCCTGCTGCCGGCCACCGACCGGATGACCCAGATGTCGCTGCTGGCGGCCGAGGGAGCGATCGCCGACAGCGGTCTGGAGGCGGCCGGACTCGACCGGGACGGGGTCGGGGTGGTCACCGCGGCCTCGGCCGGTGGCTACGCCTTCGGGCAGAAGGAGCTGCAGAACCTCTGGGCCCAGGGCCCCGAGTACGTCAGCACCCACCAGTCCTACGCCTGGTTCTACGCCGTGAACACCGGCCAGATCTCGATCCGGCACAAGTTCAAGGGCCACAGCGGGGTGCTCGTCGCCGACGACGCGGGCGGCCTGGACGCCCTGGCCGCCTCCGCCCGGCGGCTGCAACGCGGCAACCACACCGTGCTCACCGGGGCGGTGGACAGCACCATGTGCCCGTGGGGACGGGTGGCCCACGTCTCCACCGGGCTCACCTCGCCGGTCGCCGACCCGCAGCTGGCCTATCTGCCCTTCGACCGCCGGGCCCGCGGCTGGGTCCAGGCCGAGGGCGGCGCCCACCTCGTGCTGACCAGCACCCCGGCGCCGGGCGCGTACGGCCGCCTGCTGGGCCACGGGGCCACCATCGACGGTCCCGGTGAGGACTCCACGGTGGGGCTGGTGCGGGCCGTACGCACGGCGCTGCAGCAGGCCGGGCTGCAGCCGCGCGACGTGGACGCCGTGTTCGCCGACGCGGCCGGCGCCCGCCGCCGCGACCTGAGCGAGGCGAACGCCCTGACGCAGGTCTTCGGCGCGCACTCGGTGCCGGTCACCGCACCGAAGGCGGCCACCGGCCGGATGGGCAGCGGCACCGCGCCGCTGGACGTGGCGATGGCCCTGCTCTCGATCCGCGACCAGGTCCTGCCGCCCACGATCAACGTCGAACCCGACCCGGCCCTGGGCATCGACCTGTGCCGGGCCGCCCGCCGCACCGCCGTCCGCAACGTCCTGGTGCTCGCCCGGGGCATCGGCGGATTCAACTCGGCCCTGATCGTCGGGGCCTGACCAGAGGGAGAACGCAATGGCAGACCAGATCACCATGGCCGACGTGAAGCAGGCCCTGCTGGAGGGTTCCGGGGTGCAGGACGGGGTCGACCTCGACCGCGACCTGCTCGGTAGCTCCTTCCGCGAGCTGGGCTACGACTCGCTGGCCGTCCTGGAGACCGGGCTGAGGCTGGGCCGGGACAACAGCATCAAGATCGACGACGAGGTGTTCACCGACCTGGAGACCCCGCAGCAGCTGCTGGACGCGGTCAACCTGGCCCTGGCCGGCCGGAAGGTGGCCTCGTGAACGCCGCCGGGCACGCCCTGGTCACCGGCGGCTCCAGCGGTATCGGCAAGGCCGTCGCCGCCCGCCTGGGCCTGGCCGGGCACCGGGTGACGATCTGCGGGCGCAACCCCGAGCGCCTGCAGGAGGCGGCCGAGGAACTGGCCAAGCAGGACGTGGCGGTCACCACCGTGGTCGCCGACGTCAGCCTTCCGGACCAGGTCGCCGGCCTGGTCGCCGAGGCCGTCCGCAGCAACGGGCCGATCTCGATCCTGGTCAACAACGCCGGGCGCAACGGCGGCGGGAAGACCGCCGAGCTGAGCGACGAGCTGTGGCGTGACGTGATGAGCACCAACCTGGACAGCGTCTTCTACACCACCCGCGAGGTGCTGGCCAACGGCGGTATCACCGCTCAGCCGGCCGCCCGCATCATCAACATCGCCTCGACCGCCGGCAAGCAGGGCGTCCTGCTGGCCGCGCCCTACTCGGCCTCCAAGCACGCCGTGGTCGGCTTCACCAAGGCCCTGGGCAAGGAACTGGCCCCCCAGCGGATCACCGTCAACGCGGTCTGCCCGGGCTACGTGGAAACCCCGATGGCGCAACGCGTCCGGCAGAACTACGCGGCGGCCTGGGACACCACCACCGAGGACATCCTCGAGCAGTTCGAGGCCAAGATCCCGCTCGGCCGCTACTCCACCCCCGACGAGGTGGCCTCGATGGTCGAGTACCTCACCACCGAGGGGGCGGCCTCGGTCACGGCCCAGGCCCTCAACGTCTGCGGCGGTCTCGGCAACTTCTAGGAGGACAACCAGATGAGCACCCAGGACCGGACCGAACGCACCGACGTGCACCGCATCCGGATCGACGCCGACGCCGCGGCGGTCTTCGCCCGGCTGCAGGACGTCGCGCGCTGGCCGGAGATGTTCGAGCCCACCATCCACGCCTGCGAACTGTCCCGCACCGAGGGCCGGCAGCTGATCCAGCTGTGGGCCGTCGCCAACGGCGAGCCCAAGACCTGGGTCTCGGAGCGGCAGCTCGACGAGCAGCAGCGTCGCATCACCTGGCACCAGAGCCGCACGGCCGCCCCCGTGGCCCGGATGAGCGGCGCCTGGAGCGTGATGGGGGCCGGCCCGGGCAACACCGTGGTCGAACTGCTGCACACCTACGCCGCGCAGGACGACGACGAGCAGTCGCTGGAGTGGATCGCCCGGGCGGTGGACGGCAACAGCACCAAGGAGCTGGCCGCCCTGAAGAGCGCCTGTGAGCGCGAGAACGACGCCGACGCGGCCCCGTTCACCTTCTCCGACGAGGTCCTCACCGACGCCGACCCGCACCTGGTGTTCGCGTTCCTGGACCAGGGCGGGCGCTGGGCGGAGCGGCTCGGGCACGTGGCCGAGGTGCGGATGGACGAGTTCACCGACGGGCTGCAGTTCCTGCGGATGACCACCCGTACCCCCGACGGCGACTCGCACGTGACCGAGTCGTTCCGGCTCTCCCAGGGCCCGGCGGTGCTGCGGTACAAGCAGACCACGTTGCCGGGGCTGCTCACCCTGCACACCGGGGTCTGGACGATCACCCCGGCCGGCGAACAGTGGCGGGTGCGCTCGGAGCACACGGTGGCCATCCGTACCGACGCGGTCACCCGGGTCCTCGGCCCGGAAGCGACCGTCGAGCAGGCGCGCGAACTGGCCCGGCGCAACCTGGGCAACAACAGCCTCCGCACCCTGGAGGCGGCGGTGCGCTGGGCCCACGAGAACGCCGGCCGGAAAACGACGGTCTCGTGACCCGTCCGACGAGTGCTCCGGCCTCCGACGGCCAGGGCGTGCTGGTGGTGGGGGCCGGCCCGAGCGGGCTGCTCGCCGCCGGCGCCCTGGCCCAGGCCGGCCTGCGGGCCACGGTGCTGGAGGCCGGGAACACGCCCCCGGCCCAGTCCCGGGCCTCCACCCTGCACGCCGGGGTCATGGAGATCCTCGAAAGTCTGCGCGTGCCCGGGCTGGGCGACCTGCCGGTCAGCCGGCAGGGCCACTACGTGGGGCTGCCGCTGGACCTTTCGGACGCCCCCTCGGCCTGGGCGGGGATCCGCAAGTGCCCCCAGCCGGACCTCGTGCGCCGGCTCGTCCGGTGGGCGCAGGACCAGGGGGTCGTCCTGGAGTGGGGGCAGCCGGTCTCGCACGTGAGTCAGGACTCGCGCGGGGTGGAGGTGCGCACCGGCAGCGGTCGCACCTACGCCGGGCAATTCCTGATCGCGGCCGACGGCGCGGACAGCACCGTGCGAAAGGTGCTGGGGGTGGGGCGCACCGGTCACCCGGCCACCCGCTCGCTGGTGCGGGCCGACCTGGCCACCCAGGGTCTGCCGCCGCGCCGTTTCGAGCGGATCGGCCGACGCACGCTGGTCTGCGCCACCCTCGACGCGACCACCACCCGGATCATGATGCACGACCCGGAGTGGGCGGTCGGGCCGGAGGTGGACGAGGCCCGGCTGCGCCGGGCCTGGACGGAGTCCACCGGCCAGGCCCTGCCGGGCGGGCTGACCTGGATCGACACCTTCGGCGACGGGGCCACCTGGAACGAGCAGATGGTGCTGTCCCGCATCGCCTTCTGCGGGGACGCGGCCCACCAGTTCGTGCCGATCGGGGGCGCCGCACTCTCCAGCGCCCTGATCGGGGCGCACGCCCTGGCCGCCCGGGTCGTGCGTGACCTGCGCGGCTGCCCGGTGGCCCGGGACGAGCAGGCCTACGAGGCCACCGCCGAGGCGGCGGCCGAGGCCGGCCGGCTGCGGGCCCAGGCCCGGCTGCTGTTCGACGTGGACGAGGCCGCGGTGACCGAAAGGGCCGAGATCGCGCAGCGTCTGGAGCAGGACCAGGACTTCCGGGCCGAAATGGTGCGGCAGGTGTCGCGGCTGACCTCCGGGCCCGCGCCGTCGGGCTTCTCGTCCTTCCCGATGGGGGCGGTGTTCAGCCGATGAAGGCGTTCCTGTTCCCCGGCCAGGGCACCCAGAAGGTCGGCATGGGAGTGTTCCTGCGCGAGCGCTACCCGGACCTGGTCGGGCCGCTGTGGCGGGAGGCCGACGAGATCGTCGGTTTCGAGCTGACCCGGGCCTGCCAGGACGGGCCGGTGGGCCTGCTGCGGCAGATGCCGGTCACCCAGCCCGCCGTCTTCATGTGCAGTTACGCGGCTTTCGCGGCGGCCCGGGCCGCCGGGGCCCGGGCCGACGTGGTCAGTGGGCACAGTCTGGGGGAGTACTCGGCGATCGCCGCCGCCGGGGTGCTGGACTGGCGGGAGGTGTTGCAGATCGTGCGTTACCGGGGAGAGCTGATGGCCGGGGTGCAGAACCGGGTGGACGGAAAGATGGCGGCCGTCCTGGGGCGCACACTGTCACAGATCGAGGACGCCTGTGCCCGGGTGAGTGCCGCCAGTGGGCTGGTCGTCGAGGTCGCCAACCACAACGAGGAGCGTCAGGTGGTGGTCTCCGGCCAGTCGGTCGCGGTGGACCTGCTGATCGAGGACCTGGAACGCGAGCCCGAGACCCGCGCCACGGTGCTGCGGATCGGCGGGCCGGCGCACTCCAGCCTGATGGGCGAGGCGGCCGAGGACTTCGCCCGGTTCCTGGACAAGTTCACCTTCCGCACCCCGCGGACCGAGCTGCTGTCCGGGTCCGACGCCCGTCCCTACCGATCGGGTGAGGACGTCCGCCGGCAGCTGGGTGCCCAGCTGGTCCACCGGGTGGTGTGGGTCGAGGTGATGCACCAGATCGCCCGGCGGGGAGTGACCCAGACCTGGGAACTGGGACCGGGCCGGGTGCTCAGCGGTTTCGTCGAGCGGGCCCTGCCCGGGACCCGCGCCTACCGGGCCAACGACTGGGACGCCTTCGCCGCGGCCCTGGCGAAATGGTGAGCCGCGCCGTGGACGTCGTGTTCATGCTGCCCGGCCAGGGCTCGCAGTTCCCCGGTATGGGCCAGGCCCTGTACGAGCACGAGAACGCCTTCCGGGACTGTGTCGACGAGTTCTTCGAGGCCTACGGCGAGGGCGCCGAGGAGCTGGAACGTCTGTGGCGTCAGGGAGATCGCCGGGATCTGGCCCGGGCCGAGGTGGCCCAGCCGCTGCTGTTCGCGGTCACGCTGGCCACCTCCCGGGCCCTGCTCGCGGCCCGGCCGCACCTGCGGCCGGTCCTGGTGGGGCACAGCGTCGGCGAGCT
The DNA here is from genome assembly GCF_021277265.1 of Kineosporia rhizophila. GTDB lineage: Bacteria > Actinomycetota > Actinomycetes > Actinomycetales > Kineosporiaceae > Kineosporia > Kineosporia rhizophila. The sequence goes on along the minus strand of NZ_JAJSOH010000013.1, from coordinate 115,740 downwards.
GGCGGCCGCCACCCTGGCCGGGGTGATGTCGATCGACCTGGCCGCAGCGCTGATCCGGCGGCGGGCCGAACTGCTGCGCGAGGATCCGGCCGGCGGCATGGTGGGCTGCCGCGCCGAGCCGCACGAGGTGATGCGCCACCTCCAGGAGCACGCGGTGGAAGGGGTGATCGGCGCCGACAACGGGCCCGGGCAGTGCGTCGTGAGCCTCGCCGAGGCACAGGTGGCCAGAGCGGTCGAGGTCCTGCGGGAGGCCGGGATCGCCTGTATGCGGGTCCCTTCCACCCGGCCGTTCCACTCGCCGCTGATGGCGGCGTCGGCCCGCTCCCTGGGCGACTTCCTCGCTACCCGGGCCGACGAACTGAGGGGCCCCGATCGTCCTCTGGTATCTGCCTTCTCCGGCGTGCCGGTGACCGCCGGGCACGCTCGGGACCCGTACTTCTGGACCGCCCAGATGGCCCTGCCGGTGCGATTCCGGCAGGCCCTGCGGGGGCTGGACAGGCCGGGTCTGCTCTTCGTCGAGACCGGCCCGGGCGCCACCCTGAGCACGGCGGCGCGCACCCTGCGGCACGTCGCCGCCGGCTCGTCGCGGGTGCTGGGGACGCAACCCGGTGCCAGCAGCGGGATCTCGTCCTGGACGGCGGTCCGGGACGAGCTCAGCAGTTCACTGCCGGTCCCTCGCTGACCTCCCGGCCGGGGTCGGCGGCGGCCGGGTCACAGGCCTCGGAGACGATGCAGGGCCCGGCCGCGGGGACCGAGTCCAGGAAGGCGTCGATCTCGTCGACGATGCGCAGGGAGCCGGTCTCCAGGACCGCCGACCGCGAGGCCTGGGCCGCCTCGGCGGCCGAGGCCGCGGCCGAGTGCGGGATGGCCCGCAGGGTCCGGGCCATCTGCTGCAGCGCGAGCGAACGGCCGTAGGCGGAGCGGATCTGGTTGGCCTCGTGCAGGGCGGCGGTGCCGGCCCACAGGGCCTGCCCGTAGTTGCCCAGGCCCAGCTGGGCGGCGGCCTGGGTGACCTTGGCCATGATCGTCACCCGGGCGTCGATGCCGTCGGCGTCGATCACCCTCTGGCTGAGTTCGGCGGCCCGGGCGAACTCCCGGCGCTCGGCCAGCAGGGCGGCCTCGTTCGACATGATCTCCATCGCCTCCCGCCCGGCCGCGGCCTCCCCGGCCTGCTCCTGGCACGCCCGCAGGTGCCCGCGGGCCTCGGCCAGGTAGCGCAGCCCCTCGGCGGTCTCGCCGGTGAGCCAGCAGAACGAGCTGCTGCGCAGCAGCGAGCGCACCCGCAGCAGGTGGTCGTCGGCCTCCTGGGCGTCGAACCAGGCCAGCCGGGCCGCCTGCATGCCGGCCCGCATCTCGGTGCGGTGCCACAGGCAGCGCGAGACCGCCAGCCGGATGTTGCCGCGGATCGAGCGGTCCGGGTGGTCGTGGGCCGCGGCCAGCGCCAGGTCCCAGACGGTCTGCTGCTGGTCGGTGTCCAGGTAGAGGTTGACCGGGCGTTCCCAGGCCAGGCACAGGTCGGCGAAGGCGTTGCGCAGGTCCAGCTCCTCGGCCAGCTGCGCGGCCCGGGTCAGGGTCCCGAAGAGCAGGGCGGGCGAGGGGCCGGGAGAGGGGCTGACCCGGGCCGATCCGATCAGCCCGACGGCGTTCTTGTAGTACTCCAGCGCCGCCGCGATCACCGACCGCTGCACGGCGGGCGACAGCGACCGCTCGATGTGCAGGGCCGCGGTCTGGGCCAGCAGGGGGTGCATCCGGTAGGTGCCGGTGGCCACCCGCTGCAGCAGGGCCCGGTCGGTGAACCGGCGGCAGGCCCGCCGCGCCTGGTCGGTGCCGCCGCCGATGGCCACCGAGGCGGCGACCTCGTCCAGCTCGGGGGCCGGCAGCAGGGCCAGGCGCAGGTACCGGTCCAGGTCCGAGGGCTCCATCGAGGTCAGGGAGGTGTCCAGCCGGCCGATCAGGCTGCGGCCGGGCAGTTCCACCTCGTCGACCGGGCTGGAGGAGTCCTGCAGGCTGCGGGCCAGTTCGCCGAAACTGACGAACTCGCGGGTGGAGAGCCGGGCCCCGGCCAGCCGCAGGGCCAGCGGCAGGTTCTCGAACTGCCGGATCACCGAGCGCACCGACTTCGGGTCCTGGTCGACCAGGGTGTCCCCGACGATGCTGCGCAGCAGCTCGACGCACTCGTCCTCGCCGGGCACCTCCAGGCGCAGGTAGGCCGCCCCGTCGATGCCGGACAGCACCACCCGGGAGGTGATGATGCAGGCGCTGCCCTCGGAGGCCGGCATCAGGGGCTCGACCTGGGCCAGGCCGGCCGCGTCGTCCAGGACCAGCAGGTGCCGGCGCCCGGCCGTCACCTCCCGCCAGCGGGCCAGCCGGCTCTCCTGCGAGGAGGGGATGTCCTCCTCCGCCATCCCGAGCTGACGCAGCAGGACGCCCAGGGTGTTGCGGACCGACTGCGCCTCGGGCGAGCGGACCCCGTCCAGGTTGACGAAGAGCTGCCCGTCCGGGAAGTGCGGGGCCAGCTGGTGGGCGGTGTGCAGGGCCAGGGCGGTCTTGCCCACCCCGCCCATCCCGTGGACCGTGACCACGAACGGGCCCGGCGACTCGCCCAGCAGGTACTCGTGCAGCCGGCGGCCCTCCTCCTCGCGGCCGCTGAAGTCCTTCAGATCACGCGGCAGGCAGTGGCCGCCCACCGTCCCTACCCGGCTCAGCGGGCTCCCGCCCGGCGGGGCCGACGTGACTACCGGAACCGGGGACGGTGGCCGGGCCGGTTCGGTGGCGACGGCCTCCTGGACCGGTTGCCCGTGGATCTTGGCCGCCGTCTGCAGAACGGCCACCAGTTCGTCCTCGCGGCCCCGGTCCGAGAACGCCCGGAACGTCTTCAGCAGCAGTGAGCGGTGCTGCTCGACGAGCTCGGCGACCCGTTCCTCGCACCCGCTGGGCAGCGAGCCCTCGCAGGGGCGGCCGCGCCACAGGGCCAGGGCGTCGTAGGCGGCGGCCAGTTCCTCGTCGGTGTTCAGCGAACCCGACATCACCCGGGCGTACCTGCGGGTGAAGTCGGCCAGGTCGGACTGCTCGGGGGTGACCCGCAGCAGGTAGCCCTCCTGCGAGGTGCGGACCAGGTCCCAGCCCTGTTCGATGCCCAGCCGCAGCGCCGAGATCATCTTGCGGACCTGGTGCACGGCGCTGCGCGGCTGCGGGTCGCTCCAGGCCGCCCGCAGCAGGGTGTCCATGCTGATGGTCTGTTCCGGGTGCAGGGCCAGGCAGGAGATCACCGTGCGGTTCTTCTGGCCGGTGATGGTCATCAGCTCGTCGTTCTGCCGCACGTGCAGGGGGCCGAGGACGTCGAACCGGGTCCCGGTCACGGCGCGACCGTCGGCCGGGCGGGGCGGCCCACGACGCCCCGGGGGGTGATCCGTCTCCGCCGTCCGGCGGAAAGCGTTTCGGTGAGGCAGTATCCGGTAGCCGTCCGTGGCCCGTGCTTACTCAATTTCCCCCCAGGGAATCGTGTCGGGATGCGCCGGGCGCCCCCGCCCGGCCGCGGGTGGTCAGGACTTCCCGGCGACCGCCTGGCCCTGCTGCTCGGCGAAGGCGACGCCGTCCTGGTCGTCCAGGTGGCACACGGCCTCGACATTGACGCCGTCCGGGTCGTGCACGAACGCGGCGTAGTAGTGCTCGTGGTACTCCGGATGCACCGCGGGTTCCAGTTTCACCTGCCCACCGGCCTTCTCGGCGGCCTCGAAGAAGCGCCGGACCAGGTTGCGTGAGCCGACGTTGAAGGCGACGTGCAGGTTGGGGTCGACCGTCCCGGCCTCGACCAGCCAGAAGTAGGGCTTGTTCTCGAAGCCGAAACCCACCATGCGGGGCCGTGACTCCTTCTCGTCGCCCGGTACGTCGAGCACCTTCAGCACGCCGATGGCGTTCAGGGCGCGCTCGTAGAAGTCCAGCGACTTGTCGATGTCGGACACCGAGACGTTGATGTGATCGATGGCCGAGCCCTGGAACTGCTCCGGGGCGAGGGTGTCCTCCACGAGATCTCCTTACGTCGGCTTGCTTCGACGGGGTCGGCTGACCCCGGGTTCCGAACGTAGCCGGACCACTGGACAGACCCTGTCCTACATTCGTTTGGGCCTGGTATCAAGCAGTTACGCGAACCCATTGGCTGCTCTCGACATCACCAGGATTGTCAAGGCGCAGGCACTGCACCTGGGGGTGGGCGCGCTCGAGCAGTCCCTGGAGCGTCTTGGCCGGCGGCAGTTCCACGGCCTCCTGCAGGCCCGCGGCGAATAGGGACTGCATGGTCAGGTCCCACCGGACCGGGGCCAGCATCTGCGTCAGCAGGGCGGCCGTGACCTCGGATCCGTTGGTCAGGACCTGTCCGCCGCGGTTGCTGACCAACGTGGCCACCGGGTCGGCGGGGGAGAAGCCGGCGATGAGTTCCTGCACCTCGGGCACGGCCTGGGCCATGTACGGGGTGTGGAAGGCACCGGCGACGCGGAGGGCGATGACGTGTGCCTGAGCAGGCGGATCGGCGCGCAGTCGCTCCAGGGCCGGCCGGGAACCGCCCACGACGAACTGGCCGGCGCCGTTGTGGTTGGCCAGGTGCAGGTCCTCGCCGTCGAGGCGCTCGGTCAGACGCTCGAGGGTGGTGCCGACGACCGCCACCATCCCGGAGGGCTCCCGGCTCGCGGCGGCGGCCATCGCCCGCCCCCGTCCGGCGGCCAGCCGCATGCCTTCCTGCTCGGTCAGGACACCGGCGATCACGGCCGCGGTGATCTCACCGACCGAGTGACCGGCCACCAGCAGGTCCGCCGGGGCCGGGCGGCCGGCCCGCCCGGCCAGCCGCGCCCAGGCCAGCAGCCCGGCCGCGACGATCAGCGGCTGGGCCACGGCCGTGTCGCGCAGCGTCTCGGCGTCGGACCGGGTGCCGTGCTCCAGAAGGTCCAGACCGGCCCAGTCGCCCAGTCTGCGAACGTGTTCCCGGGACTCGTCGGTCCCGGTCCAGGCCGTGAGCAGGCCAGGTCGCTGGGAACCCTGGCCGGGGCACAGAATTGCCCGCATGATCTCCCCCAAGCAGATTCCGGGCCGGGCCGGCGGTGCCGGTGCCCGGCGGAAGGTCCAGTGAGAACATGAGGCAGCCTGGTGAACGGGGGAGCGCCCGGGCAAGGCGGTGCCCTGATCGTCCCGCGAGGCTCCCGCCGCTCTCCCCGGTGAATCGGGACCGGGGAGAACTGTTTCCAGTACGCTCTCAGCCGGGTAGGCTCGCCATGAACCGGTCGACGGTGCGGCGGATGGTCTCGTCGTCGGGCGGCCGGCCACCCATCAGGGCGGCGTAGAAGACCGATCCGGAAAGCATCAGCAGGGCGCTCTCCAGGTCCTCGCCGTCGAGTACGGTGGCCAGCAGCTGGCGCATCACCCGCTCACCGTCCGCCACCAGCTGGTCCCGCAGTTCGGCGATCTCGGGATTGGCCAGGGCCAGGCCGGACAGCACGGCCAGGGCCCGGTCGAGCCCGTGGTTGCTCATGCCGTCCCGGAAGATCTGCAGCTCGCACACCAGGTCACTGCGCAGGTCGCCGGCCGGGGTGTGGTGCGGCATCGAGCTCAGGTGGGCGAAGACCTCGCGCAGCAGGTCGACGCGGGTCGGCCAGTGCTTGTAGATCGTGGCCTTGGAGTAGCCGGCCACCTGGGCGATCCGGGCGTGGGTGACGGCGTCCCAGCCCTCCTCCATCATCACCCGCATCGCCGTGGAGACGATGTCGTGCCTGGTCCGGGCGACCCTCGGGTCCTCGGCGGGCTGAGACCCCGGATCGCCATGGGCAGTTGGCATCAGGAGCTCCTTTCCTTCTGTGCTGAACCTCTTGCATTGAACTGCTGATCGGGTAACGTACAAATCGTTCATAACTGACCGAGAAGTTCATGACTGGTCGAACTCCCCATCTGTCCACCGAGGGCTCTTCTGCGAGCCCGCGCACGGAACTGGGACACTCTATGTCTGCTCTCTTCTTCGGCTCTATCAGCGCACTTGCGGACACGTCGGAACTGCAGCGCGAAGCATTCAACCAGGCCTTCCGCGAGCACCGGCTCGACTGGGAGTGGGACCGCGAGACCTACCGCGGCCTGCTCGGCAGCAACGGCGGGGCCGACCGGATCGCCGCCTACGCCCGCGACCGGGGCGAGTCGGTGGACGCCGCGGCCGTGCACGCCACGAAATCCGCGCTGTTCCAGCGCAATCTGCTCACCTCCGAGGTCGCGCCCCGTCCCGGGGTGGTGCAGACGATCAAGGACGCCCGGGCCGCCGGAACGGTCCTGGCCTTCGTCACCACGACCTCCGCCGAGAACCTCAAGGCCCTGTTCACCGCCCTCGAGCCGGCGGTCGCGGCCGGCGACTTCGACCTGGTGCTCAGCGCCGGCGACGTCGAGCCGGGCAAACCCGATCCGGCGGTCTACCGGCTGGCGCTGGAGAGGCTCGGCCTGGCGCCCGGCGACGCCGTGGCGGTGGAGGACAACCCCGGTGGGGTACAGGCGGCCAGGGCTGCGGGGGTCCGGGTGGTGGCCTTCCCCAACGAGAACACCGCGGGCCTGGACCTGGGGGCCGAGCGCACCGTGGAGCGTCTGGCCCTGGCCGAGCTGCAGACCGCGTGAGCGCGGCGCCGGCGCCCGTGGGCCTCACCGTCACCGACAACCAGTTCCGGGTCGAGACCTACGAGAAGATCGACTACACGCTGCGCTACGTGGACGGGGTGTTCTCGCCCGGGAACGACGAACTGGCCCGGTTCTACGAACCTTTCGGGCGCTGCCTGATGGTGGTGGACCAGGCGGTGCACGAACTGTACGGCGAGCAGGTCCGGGCCTACTTCGAGCACCACGCGATCGCCCTGACGGTGTTCCCCGTCCAGGTCCGGGAGACCGAGAAGTCCCTGCGCACGGTGGAGAAGATGGTCGACGCGTTCGCCCGCTTCGGCCTCCTGCGCCAGGAACCGGTGCTGGTGGTGGGCGGGGGACTGACCACCGACGTGGCCGGCTTCGCCTGCGCCTCGTTCCGGCGCTCGTCGAACTACCTGCGGATCCCGACCACCCTGATCGGCCTGATCGACGCCAGCGTCTCGATCAAGGTCGGGGTGAACCACGGCCGGTACAAGAACCGGCTCGGCGCCTACCACGCCTCCCAGCAGGTCCTGCTCGACTTCTCGTTCCTGCGCACGCTGCCCCGGGCCGAGGTCCGCAACGGGATGGCCGAGCTGATCAAGATCGCGACGGTGGCCGACAGCGGCATCTTCGAGGCCCTCGAGAAGCACGGTGAGGACCTGCTGCGCACCCGCTTCGGCCACGACGGGGGCACCCCGGAGCTGCTGCAGGTGGCCCACCAGGTCACCTACACCGCGATCGAGCGGATGCTCCGGCTGGAGACGCCCAACCTGCACGAGCTCGACCTGGACCGGGTCATCGCCTTCGGCCACACCTGGAGCCCGACCCTCGAGCTGGCCCCCGCCCGCCCGTTCTTCCACGGGCACGCGATCAGCATCGACATGGCCCTGTCGGCCACCCTGGCCAAGGACCGCGGTTACATCACCGAGAGCGAGCGTGACCGCCTGTTCTGGCTGATGAGCCGGCTCGGGCTGTCGATGGACACCCCGCACCTGACCCCGGAACTGCTGCACCGGGCGACGGAGTCGATCACGCAGACCCGCAACGGCCGGCTGCGGGCCGCGATGCCCCGGCCGATCGGGGCCTGCCACTTCGTCGACGACCTCGGGGGCCCGGAACTGGAACGGGGACTGGCCCGCCACCGGCAGGCCATGCCCATCTATCCCGGCGGCGGCCTGGGGGAAGACCTGTTCACCTCGTGAACCCCCGTCCGGTCACCCCCGTCGCCCTGGCCGCCGGCCGCCTGCAGACGCTCCTGACGCGTCTGCCGGCGGCCGGGCCGGACCCCGGCTGGCTGCAGGAACTGCGGGACGTCGCGGAACTCGTCGCCGGGCTGGACCCCTATCTGGCCCGGATGAGCACCCCCGAGTCACCGGCCCTGCAGGCCCTGGCCGAGAGCACCCGTTCCCACGACTGGTCCGGTGGGGAGCGGCTGCTGGAGCAGGAGATGCTCTCCGGCCACGTGGAGGGCCAGTTCCTCAAGATGCTCGTGCACGCCACCGGAGCCCGGCAGGTGCTGGAGATCGGCATGTTCACCGGCTACTCGGCGCTCGCCATGGCCGAGGCCCTGCCGGCCGGGGGCCGGGTGGTGGCCTGCGAGATCGACCTCCGGGCGGTCGAGCTGGCCCGGGAGAGCCTGGACCGGACACCGACGGGCCGGCGGGTCGAGATCCGCACCGGCCCGGCGGCGGCGACGCTGAGCGCGCTCGCGGCCGAGGGGGCGCTCTTCGACCTGGTGTTCGTCGATGCCGACAAGGGCGGCTACCTCACCTATCTCGACCACCTGCTCACCCTCGACCTGCTCAGCTCCCGGGCCCTGATCTGCGTCGACAACACCCTGATGCAGGGCGAGCCCTGGGGGCGCGGGCCGGTGTCGGCCAACGGGGCCGCGATCGAGGAGTTCAACCGGGCGCTGGCCGCCGACCCGCGGGTGGAGCAGGTCCTGCTGCCGCTGCGTGACGGGGTCACCCTGGTGCGCCGGGTGCCGCAGCCGTAGGCGCCGACCGATCCACTGGAGGAGAAGCCGTGGACATCACCGTACTGAGTCCCGTAGGTGTTCGTGTCGAGGGAGTTTCGGTCGCGGCCCTGCCGGAGCCGGAGGCCTTCCGGCTGAAACAGCTCCTGGCCGAGCACGGGGTGGCGGTCCTGCCCGGCCAGGACGTCGACGACCAGCAGTTCCTGGAGTTCCTCGGCCGCTTCGGCCGGCTCACCTTCACCCAGGGCGAGACCCCGGTGCCCGGGTTCGGCGACCTGAACGTGATCAGCAACGTGGGGCGGACCACCCCACCGCGCAGCGTGTTCCACGTCGACACCAGCTATGTCCGCAACCCGCCCGCGTACACGGCCCTGCGTGCGGTCCAGGTTCCCCGGCGCGGAGGGCAGACCCAGTTCACCAACCAGTACCGTGCCTACGAGACCCTGCCGCCCGAGGTCCGCGACCGGCTGCGCGGACTGAAGGCCCGGCACGTGGTATCCGGTCTGGACACCGCCGACCTGGCCGAGACCCAGGCGGAACATCCTCTGCTGCGCCGGCACCCGGTGTCCGGGCGCACCTCGCTGTACCTGTCCACGCCGCAGCGCTGCCGCGAGATCGGTGGGCTGGAGCCGGACGAGGCCACGCAGCTGATCGAGTTCCTGTACCGGCACTCCACCGCGCCCGCCAACGTCCTGGCCCACTCCTGGGCGGCGGGTGATGTGGTGATCTGGGACAACCGGGTGGTCCTGCACCGGGCCGACCACTCCGGGGTGGAGGGGGAGCGGGTGATGCACCGTGGCATGGTCACCGCCTGAGCTCGGTCCGGCCGCACGCACCCTGGGAGCCCTGGGCCTGCTCACCCTGGCGCTGCCGGCCAACCTCGCCGTCACCGGCGCCGCCCTGGTGCGCCGAATGCGCTCCGGCGGTGCAACTTCCGTCTCCTCCAGCCCTCGCACCGTCCTGATCAGCGGCGGGAAGATGACCAAGGCGCTGGTGCTGGCCCGCTCCTTCCACGCCGCGGGGCATCGGGTGGTGCTCGTCGAGCAGCACAAGTACCGGTTCACCGGCCACCGGTTCTCGCGGGCGGTGGACGCTTTTCACGTGGTGCCGCCGCCCCAGGCGCCCGGTTACGCCGAAGCCCTGCTGCAGATCGTGCTGGACGAGAAGGTGGACGTCTACGTGCCGGTCTGCAGCCCGGCCTCCAGCCTGTACGACGCGCGGGCGGCGCCCCTGCTGGCGCAACACTGCGAGGTGCTGCACGGCGATGCGGACACCATCGCGGCCGTGGACGACAAGCACGCGTTCTCGGTGCTGGCAGCCGGTTTCGGCCTGCCTGTGCCGGACGCCCACCGGATGACGTCCGCGCAGCAGGTCGCCGACTTCGACTTCGCCGCGCGCAAGGACACCTACATCCTCAAGAGCATCGCCTACGACCCGGTCAACCGGCTGGACCTCACCGTGCTGCCGCGCCCCACCCGCGCGGCCACCGCCGAGTTCGCCCGCTCCAAGCCGATCTCGCCGGACAACCCCTGGATCCTGCAGGCCCTGGTCGAGGGGACCGAGTACTGCACGCACGCCACCGTCCGCAACGGCCGGGTGCAGGTGTACGCCTGCTGCGAGTCCTCGGCCTTCCAGGTGAACTACGCCTGGGTCGACCGGCCCCGGATCGAGGCCTGGGTCCGGGACTTCCTGGAGAAGGTGGGCGGGAGCGGGCAGTACAGCCTCGACGTGATCGAGACCGCGGACGGCCGGGTGTTCCCGATCGAGTGCAACCCGCGCACCCACTCGGCGATCAGCGTCTTCCGTGACCACCCCGGCCTGGCCGATGCCTACCTGCAGGACGGCGCGACGCCGGTGCAGCGTCCCGCCCCGGGGGCCCGACCCAGCTACTGGCTCTACCACGAGGTGTGGCGGCTGCTGAGAGGTCCGCAGCGCCGGCAGCGCCTGCAGGTGATCCGCGCGGGCCGGGACGCGGTCTTCGACTGGGACGACCCCCTGCCCTTCCTTCTGCTGCACCACCTCCACATCCCGAAGCTCCTGCTGGGCAACCTCCTTCGCGGAAAGCCCTGGAACCGGATCGACTTCAACATCGGCAAGCTGGTCGAGCCGGCGGGGGACTGAGTGGTGCTACGCGTGCTGCATCTGGCCGGGTCGGCCACGGACGAGTTCACCGCCGAACTGTCCCTGCTGTACGCCCGGGACTGCCTTGAGGCCACGGCCGACCCGGCCCGCTACGAGTTCCGTGCGGCCTACGTCGATCCGGCCGGTTCCTGGCGGTTCGGCGCAGATTTCGAGCCCGAGACGTTACACGCGGCCCCGCGCACAGACTGGCCGCAGGCCCTGCAACACCTGCACGATCTGAACGCCGACGTCGTGGTGCCGCAGATGTTCTGCCTTCCGGGCATGACCACCTACCGGGCCGCGCTCGAGCTGGCGGGTCTGCCCTACCTGGGCAATCGTCCGCCGGTGATGTCCCTGGGGGCCGACAAGGCGCACGCCCGGGCCGTGGTCGCGGCGGCGGGGGTCGATGTGCCGGAGGCCGAGGTCTTGCGTCGCGGCCAGCGGCCCACGCTGCCACCACCGGTCGTGGTCAAGCCCGTCGACGGTGACAACTCACTGGGAGTCAGTCTCGTGCGGGCCCCCGAGGCCTACGGAGCAGCGCTGGAGGCCGCCTTCGAGCACAGCGAAAAGGTGCTCGTGGAAGCCTATGTCGAGCTGGGCCGGGAGGTGCGCTGCGCGGTTCTGGAACGGGAGGGAGAACTGGCCGGGCTCCCCTTGGAAGAGTATGCCGTGGATCCGGTGCACCGGCCGGTGCGTCGGCATGCCGACAAGATCGGCCGCGGCGACGCGGGGGGACTGCAACTGCTGGCCAAGAGTTCCGAAGAAGCCTGGACGGTGGACCTCTCGGACCCGGTGACCGCCCGGGTGCACGAGGCGGCCTTCCGTGCCCACACCGCCCTGGGGTGCCGCGACTACAGCCTCTTCGACTTCCGGATCGACCCGTCGGGCCGGCCCTGGTTCCTGGAGGCGGGCCTGTACTGTTCCTTCGCCCGCCAGAGCGTGGTGGTGATGATGGCCGAGGCGGCCGGGATCGCGCTGCCGGACCTCTTCGCCCAGATGATCGCTCAGCGGGTGCCGTCGGCCTGAAGCTCGCGCGCGCGGTCCGGTCCGGCCGAGCGCAGCAACGCGTCCATCGCGGCGGCGAAGAAGGCCCGGTCGGTCTCGCCCAGACCGGCCAGCAGCTGGTCGAGATGCTCGGTGACCTCCTGGTGGAAGGCCGTGGCGGCACTCAGGCCGGGCGGGGTGAGCGAGACCAGGCTGGCGCGACGGTCACCCGGGACGGGGGAGCGCAGCAGCAGACCGCGGCGTTCGGCCCGGTCGACCAGCCCGGTCACGGCGGCCTTCTCGACCCCGCAGGCGCGGGCCAGCTCGGCCATCCGGCTCGGCCGGCCGGCCAGTACGCAGAGCATCCGGGCCTGGCTGGGAGGCAGCCCGTGCCGGTCGGCCACCTGGGTGAACACCGACTGCACGAGGGTGGACAGGCGCACCAGGGCCATGACGCCGGCTCCCTCGCCGTTCCCCTGCGGATACGTCGCGGAGGTGCCCGCCGTCCCTTGCCCCGCCTCGTCCACGCCTCCTAAGGTACATGACGGCGATAGTCTGCTCCGCGTACTATCACTGCCATTGACTACATCCGGCCGAGCCTCGGAGGCCCGCACGTGACCCGCATCGGCATCATCCTGGGTAGTACCCGCCCCAACCGGAACAGCGAGAGCGTGGGCCGGTGGGTGCTGGAGCACACGGCCGGGCACGACGCCTCGTTCGAGATCATCGACCTGCGCGAGCACGCGCTGCCCTTCTTCGACGAGCCGCTGCCGCCGATGGCCGGGCAGTACCAGAACCCCCACACCCGGGCCTGGGCCGAGCTGATCAGCTCCTTCGACGGCTTCGTGGTGGTCACGCCCGAGTACAACCACGCCCCGTCCGCGGTGCTCAAGAACGCCCTGGACTACCTGTACGCCGAATGGAACAACAAGGCAGTGGGTTTCGTCTCCTACGGGATGCTCGGCGGGGTGCGGGCCACCGAGCAGTTGCGCCTGGTGGCCGGTGAGCTGCAGATGGCCGACGTGCGGGCCCAGGTCGCCCTGTCGATGGTCAGCGACTTCGAGAACTTCAGCGAGTTCCGGCCCGCCGCCCGCCACGAGGGCGACCTGCAGGCCCTGCTGGGCCAGGTGGTCAGCTGGAGCCGGGCCCTGGCCCCGCTGCGCCAGGCCGGCCCGGTGGCGGCCACGGTGTGATCCGGCCGGTTCAGCCAATCCGGCGCCACCGGCGCCGGGCCGGGCAGTGGTCCTAGGAGGACGTCATGCGGGGCATCATTCTGGCCGGTGGGACCGGGACACGCCTGTACCCGATCACCCACGCCGTCAGCAAGCAGCTGATGCCGGTCTACGACAAGCCGATGATCTACTACCCCCTCTCCACCCTGATGGCGGCCGGCATCCGGGAGGTCCTGATCATCACCACCCCCGAGGACAACGAGCAGTTCCGGCGCCTGCTGGGCGACGGCAGCCGGCTCGGCATGCGGCTGGAGTACGCGGTCCAGCCCCGCCCCGAGGGCCTGGCCCAGGCGTTCGTGATCGGGGCCGAGTTCATCGGCGACCAGGCGGTGGCCCTGGTCCTGGGCGACAACATCTTCCACGGGGCCGGGCTGGGCAGCGTCCTGCGCCAGAACCTCGAGGTCAGCGGCGGGCACATCTTCGCCAGCCGGGTCGCCAATCCCCAGGCCTACGGGGTGGTGGAGTTCGACGACGGCGGACGGGTGCTCTCGATCGAGGAGAAACCCGCCCGGCCCCGGAGCAACTTCGCCGTGCCCGGCCTGTACTTCTACGACAACCGGGTGGTGTCGATCGCGGCCGGAGTCAGACCCGGTGTGCGCGGAGAACTCGAGATCACTTCGGTCAACGAGCAGTACCTGCAGGAGGGCGCCCTGACCGTGACCGTCCTGGGCCGGGGCACCGCCTGGCTGGACACGGGCACCGTCGACTCGATGATGGACGCCACCCAGTTCGTCCAGGTCGTGGAGGCCCGCCAGGGCCAGAAGATCGGGTGCATCGAGGAGGTGGCCTTCCGCAACGGCTGGATCGGCCCGGCCGAGCTCGAGCGGCTGATCGCGCCCCTGGAGAAGTCCGGCTACGGCAGCTACCTGCGACAGTTCCTGCCGGACGGGCCCGGGTCGCGACCGGCCGAGAGCCCGGTCACCGTGCTCAGGTCGTCGGAGTCCGATCGCCGGCTGTGGCCCGCCGCGCACCTGGAGAGTGCCCTGTGACGGTGAAGGGCGCCCGCGGGGCCGCACCTCGCCTACCGTTGGTCTTATGTCCGAAATAGCCACGCGCACCTTGGAGCTGCTGAGTCTGCTGCAGGCCCAGAAGGAGTGGACCGGCGACGAGCTGGCCGCCCGCCTCAAGGTCAGCACCCGCACCGTGCGCCGCGACTTCGAACGGCTGCGGGAACTCGGCTACCCGGTCGACGCCGAGAAGGGGCCGGGAGCCACCTACCGCCTGGCCCCCGGCTCCACCCTCCCGCCCCTGATCTTCGACGACGACCAGGCCATCGCGATCGCCCTGGCCCTGCAGACGGCCCCCTCGTCGGTGCAGGACATGGGGGACTCGGTCAAGCGCGCCCTGCGCACGGTCACCGAGCTGATGCCCGAGGAACTGGCCCGCCGGCTGAAGACGTTCGACGTCCAGACCATCGAGAACGCCTGGGACCTGGCGCCTCCCACGATCACCCCGGCCCTGCTGGCCTCGCTGAGCTCGGCCGCGCAGGACCGGCAGCTGGTCAAGTTCCAGTACCGGTCCCGCACCGTCGAGTCCTCGGACGACGTCCCGGTGGTGGCCGAGCCGCACAAGCTCGTGGTCTGGTCGGGACGCTGGTACCTGATCGCCTACAACCAGCGCCAGCACTCGTGGCACGCCTACCGGCTGGACCGGATCAGCGACCTGACCCAGCCCGGCTGGCGGTTCCGGCCGCACGAGTTCCCCGAGGACGACATCACCCGCTTCATCCAGTTGCAGCCCGACCGGGGCGATGCCACCGACTCCTGGCCCTGCCGCGGCACCGTACGGATGAACTGCCCGGTGCACCTGGTGGCCAAATGGGCTCCCGGCGGGGCGAACATCGAGTTCATCGACGAGCGGACCACCCGGATCAGCATGGGGGCCTGGTCCTGGTCCGGCCTGCTGGGCCTGCTCGCCACCTTCGGCTGCGACTTCGTGGTGGAGGACCCGCCCGAACTGGCCGCTGCCGCGCGGCGCATCGCTGTGCGGCTGGGCCGGGCCGGCGAATTCCCGTCCGAGACCGCCCCCGAGGGGTGAGGCCGGTGCTCAGTGGGCCGCGACGCGTTGCGGTGATCGGCGCCAACGGCTTCCTGGGCGCCTCCCTGGTCGATGCCCTGCTGGCGCAGGGGGCACGGGTGAACGCGTTCGACCGGTACTCCACGCCACCTCGTCATCGGGTGACTCCGGACGTGACCCTCTACCAGGGTGACCTTCTCGAGCCCGGCAGCCTGACGGAGGTGGTGAAGGGTGCCCACGACGTCTTCCACTTCACCACCCTCACCGGTCCCCAGGATTCCGCGCGCGACCCGATGCGCGACATCGCCACCAACGTGACCGCAGGCGTCGGCCTCTTCTCCCTGTGCGCCGAGGCGGACGTCCAACGCGTCTTCTTCGCCTCTTCCGGCGGCACCGTCTACGGCACCGCGCCGATGCCTCATACGGAAGAAAGGGCACGAAACCCGATCTCTCCCTATGGGATCGGCAAGACGTCGCTGGAGAACTACCTGCGCTTCTTCGAGGCTCAGCACGGCCTGGAGTCCGTCTCCCTGCGCATCTCCAACCCCTACGGTCCGGGGCAGAAGCCCGGAACCCAGCAGGGGATCATCCCGATCGCACTCCGAGCGGCCCGTGACGGACTGCCGCTGAGGCGTTTCGGTGACGGCAGCATGACCCGCGACTACATCTATGCGCCGGACCTGATCGACATGGTGCTGCGGATCTGGGACCGGCCGAAGGCCCACACCTACAACCTGGGGGCCGGCGCCGGAACGAGACTGGGTGAGGTCCTGCAGCTCGTCCAGGAGGTCACCGGCCGCGAGCTGGAGCTCGAAGAGGTCGCGGTACCGATGAGTTTCGTTCACACCTCCGTGCTCGACGTCACCCGCTACCACGCTCACTACGGCCCGCCCCGGCTGACGCCGATGCGGGAGGGCATCGAGGCGACCTGGGAGCGCATCCGGCACGAGTGAGCGGGATACAGGGGAGGGTCAGGGGATGATCTCGTCAGCCTGAGGCCATCGGTCTGTTGCCCGAGCCGGACGACCGTCAGCATGGAGACCGGTACCTCTGGCGGAAAGGTCTGGCACATGCGCGTTCTGGTCACCGGTGGAGCAGGCTTCATCGGTTCGCACTTCGTCCGCTCGCTGGTGGGTGGGCGGTATCCGGGGTTCCCGCGGGCCCGGGTGACCGTGCTCGACAAGCTGACCTACGCAGGCAACCGGGCCAGTCTGGAGCCCCTGCTCAGTTCCGGCCGCGTGGAGCTGGTCGTGGGAGACATCCTGGACCGCGGCCTGGTCGACACCCTCATGGCGGCAACCGATCTGGTCGTGCACTTCGCGGCCGAGTCGCACGTGGACCGCTCGATCGCCGGCGCCGCCGACTTCGCCGTCACCAATGTCGTGGGCACCCAGTCGTTGCTGGACTCGGCCCTGCGGGCCGGCCCGAAGGATCTGCGCTTCGTCCATGTGTCCACCGACGAGGTATACGGTTCGATCGAGACCGGTTCCTGGCCCGAGACCGCCGTGCTGGAGCCGAACTCGCCCTACTCGGCGAGCAAGGCCGGAAGTGATCTGATGGCGCGCGCATACGCCCGGACCCACGGTCTCGACGTGCTCGTCACCCGCTGTTCCAACAACTACGGCCCGTACCAGTTCCCGGAGAAGGTCATCCCCCTGTTCATCACCAACCTGCTCCAGGGGCGCAAGGTCCCGCTGTACGGCGACGGGCTCAACGTCCGTGACTGGCTCCACGTCGACGACCACTGCCGCGCCATAGCTCTCGTCGCCCAGAAGGGGCGTTCCGGCGAGACCTACAACATCGGGGGTGGTACCGAACTGTCGAACCGGGAGCTGACCGGCCTTCTTCTGCAGGCCTGCGACGCCGACTGGTCGCGGGTGCAGTGGGTGCCGGACCGTAAGGGGCACGACCGCCGCTACTCGGTCGACATTGCCAAGTCCACGCGGGAACTGGGATATGCACCGCAGGTGCCGTTCGGTGCGGGCCTCGCCGGGACCGTCGACTGGTACCGCGAGAACCCGCAGTGGTGGGGCGGTCTGCTCCACCCGCGTAGACCGGCCGATCCGTCCACGACCCTTGTCAGGAGCCGCAATGTCTGACCGTTTGTTCACCTCTGAGTCCGTCACCGAGGGGCACCCCGACAAGATCTGTGACCAGATCAGTGACGCGGTCCTGGATGCTCTGCTGGAGCAGGACCCCACGAGCCGGGTGGCGGTGGAGACCATGGTCACCACCGGCCTGGTGCATGTCGCGGGTGAGGTGACCACCAAGTCGTACGTGGACATCCCGTCGATCGTGCGTAAGACGATCTTGGACATCGGGTACGACTCCAGCACGAAGGGTTTCGACGGCAACTCCTGCGGCGTCGAGGTCAGCATTGGTGCGCAGTCGCCGGACATCGCCCAGGGTGTGGACACCGCGTACGAAGCGCGGGTCGAGGCGGGGGAGGACCCGCTGGACCTGCAGGGCGCGGGGGATCAGGGCCTGATGTTCGGTTACGCGAACGACGACACCCCGGAGTTGCTGCCGTTGCCGATCTGGCTGGCGCACCGTCTGGCCGAGCGGCTGACCGAGGTCCGCAAGTCCGGCGAGGTGCCGTACCTGCGCCCGGACGGTAAGACCCAGGTGACGATCGCCTATGACGGTGACAAGGCCGTGCGGCTGGACACCGTGGTGGTCAGCAGCCAGCACGCGGCCGACATCAGTCTGGAGAACTTCTTGCTGCCGGACGTGGCGAACTACGTGATCAAGCCGGTGCTGGAGCGTGTCTCGATCGACACCTCCGGTTTCCGGTTGCTGGTCAACCCGACGGGGCGGTTCGAGGTCGGTGGCCCGATGGGTGATGCCGGCCTGACCGGGCGGAAGATCATCGTGGACACCTACGGTGGTTTCGCCCGCCACGGTGGCGGCGCCTTCTCCGGTAAGGACCCGAGCAAGGTCGACCGCAGCGCTGCCTATGCGATGCGGTGGGTCGCCAAGAACGTGGTCGCTGCCGGCCTGGCCAAGCGCTGCGAGGTCCAGGTCGCGTACGCGATCGGTAAGGCTCAGCCGGTCGGCCTGTATGTCGAGACGTTCGGCACGGAGACCGTGGCCACCGACAAGATCACGGCGGCGATCAGGGAGGTTTTCGACCTGCGCCCGGCCGCGATCATCCGTGATCTGGACCTGTTGAAGCCGAAGTACCACCAGACCGCGGCCTACGGTCACTTCGGCCGTGACCTGGAGGGCATGACCTGGGAGCAGACCGACCGCGTCGACGCCCTGCGCTCAGCTGTCGGCTGAACCTAGTCATAGGTCACCTGGCCTCGACCACGGTGCACTCAGCAACGGGTCCTTGGGCAACGGCGAAGTCGACGATGGCTCGCACCCCCTGCTCCATCGGCGTGACGGCGGCCGAAAGCACGAAGGTGTTCCCCTCGCCCACAGCCCCGGCCGGAATGGTCACCTCGAACAGATCCGCACCCACCCCGAGCGTCAGACCGGGGGTACGGACCTCGGTGAACCTCCCGGGACGGCACACGCGGTCGGTGGGCAGATAGGTGATGTCGGCCGGGATCCCCCGCTCGCGTAGCGCCGCCTCCAGGGCATCGGCCCCCTCCAGCCGAGTCACCTTCACCTTCACCTCGGCACCGTTCCCGCCGGAAACGGCGTAGGCCGGAGTCGGGCGGGCCACGACGACGGCAGAGGCAACGGCCACTGCCGCGGCCGCCGCGGCCGCTGGTAGCAGCCAGCGCCGCGGCTCGCGGCGGCGAGCCGGAAGAGCCGAATCAATGGACGTCGGTCCGCTCGCCACTGTCTTCAGTTCGGCCAGGAGTCGTTCCTCGAAGGCGTCAAGTTCTGTGCTCGGTCGCTCGTTCACGGGGTCACCTCGGGTCGCGGGAAGGGCGCGCTCTCGCGCAGCTGACGGCGGGCGCGGTGGTAGCGCACGCGGGCCGTACCGGCGCTGATCTGCAGCACGGCGGCGGCGTCGGTCACGGTGAGGCCGTCGACGGCCACCAGCTCGACCACCGACCGCAGCGGAACCGGCAGGTCAGCGATGTGGGCGAGCAACGCCCGGGCCTCCGACTCGGCGGCGACGCGCTGCACGATGCGCTCGGTGGAGTCCTCGTCCAGCCAGCGTCGTCCACCGGCCTGACGGGCCGCGGCCGCGTAGCGGGCGCCGGCCTGGCGGTGCTCGGCGACGGCGTTGCGGGCTATCCCGGTCAGCCAGGCTCGGGGTGGACCGAGCTGCGCCTGGTAGGTGGCGGCCGACCTGACCACCCGCAGGAAGATGTCCGCGGTCACGTCCGCGATGTCACCGGCGTCGTCCAGGCGGCGGGCGACGTAGTTGCGCACGAAGGGCAGATGCTCGCGGTAGAAGGCCTCGAGCTGCTCAGGGTGCGTGGTGGCGGCCCGTACTTCGCGCCCCTGAGTCCTGGTCGTCATGTTCCTGCTTCCCGCAGGCAGGCGACGACGTTACATCGGGTACTTCGGGCCCTCCGGCCACTGGATGCAGAAGTGCCGGACCGGCGCAGCCTTCACTCACGCGTGCGTGAGTGGATCGGTTGCGCCGGCCCGGCGAAAGCAGGCTCGGCCGACACGAGGGCTCATCACCCGTGTCGATGTCGTATCAGCGCCGGACTGCCTCGGTGCTCGGGATCAGACGGGCTGGATGTTCTCCGCCTGCGGGCCCTTCTGGCCCTGCGTGACCTCGAAGCTCACCTTCTGGCCTTCCTGGAGCTCACGGTAGCCCTGGGCCACGATGTTCGAGTAGTGGGCGAAGACGTCGGGTCCCCCACCGTCCTGCTCGATGAAGCCGAAGCCCTTCTCAGAGTTGAACCACTTGACTGTTCCGGTTGCCATAATTCCTCCGGCGAAGCTGTTGACCATCCGCCGCGCGGCGCGGAGGGTGGTGCCGACTGCCCCCGCTCGCAGACTTCCGCAACGCAAGGACAACCGACACGGCTAACGCTACACACCTGAGCGGGCTGTGTGAGACGCCCGGGCACCGGGCGGGGTGCCTGAGTTGCGGGAGCGGCCGTCCGGGGGCTCTGAGACGACGCCGGGTCCGGGCGCCTCAGCCGACGCGCGCACCGATGAAGGCGGCCACGACAAGGGTGGGCAGGCTCCCCGCGACCAGGGCCGCGAGCACCACTCCGGCCACGGCCACCTCGTCCACGAGGGCGAGCCAGGACGGGCCGGCGGACGGGGGTGCGGAGGGGGCGGCCGACGTCTGGATCATGGTCGTGAGCCTAGGAGCGCCCGGTGCGGCAGCGCTGTCGTCCAACGGATGACGAGCCGGGATCAGCCTTTGGTCGCATCGCCCGGAACGAGGGGATTCCGGACCCGCTGCAACCGTTTCAGGTGCAATGCATGCAGAAGTGATGGCTGCCTCTGCTTGCCGGTCCTATGCCTGGAGACACGCCAAAAGCTGGATTTTGCAGGGGTTTTCCCTCTCCGAACCGCGGCCCGGACCTGTTTTCCTGGATGCCACGTGTGGGGCAGGAGACACCAGGTGAGGGGTTGGGCGTGGCGCACTACCGGGTTTGGCAGATCATCAGTCTGGGCTTCCTCTGCATCGGCGTCTCCGAGCTGGTGCTGCGAGGGCTGCTGCAGGGTTCGCGGGCGGGTCTGGTGATCGGCGTGGTCAGCCTGATCGCCTCGGCCAGCGGATTCTGGGAGGGCTACGTGCAGTGGCGCCGGGCCGAGCAGCGGCTGGCCGAGATCCGGCGCGCGGGCGCCGCCCAGGACCAGCAGTCGCTGCGGCACCAGCAGTACGAGCAGCAGCAGGAACAGCCGGGGCTGCGCCGCTGACCGCCCGGCCGGTGTCAGGAGCATCACCCCAGGGAGAGCTCGACGCTCCAGGCCTGCTTCACCAGGTCCGCCTGGGAGAAGGTCACCGCGCCACGGTGGCTGACCTCCACCTGGTAGAAGTCCGAGGCCGGCACGTCGGCGACGGTGAAGGGCAGCACGCACTGCACGGTCGAGCCGTAGTCGGTGCCCGAGTAGGCGTCGCCGCCGGTGCCGGTCTGCAGCGAACTGGTGGCAATGATGGTGTCGCTGCTGCAGTCGTCCCGGTGTCCCCGTCGCGCAGGGCGAAGACGGTGCCGCCGATGATGACTCTCCTCAGGTCGGCGGGGACACCAGCCACGGTCGGTCGCCTGGGTGGGGCTTGAACCTCCCGGCCCCCTCGGGGCCCGATCGGCCGTGGGCGGATCACCCTGTGTGCCGACCGCCGCCGAGGCCCCTCTACGCCTGCTCCGAGTGGCCGCCCGCCGTCCGGTCCAAAGGGGGCTTCGGAGTACTGGCAGACCCTCCCAGGCCGCGGGCTGTCGGCCTACCGTGAGCCTCATGGACCGGACCGACCACCGTCAGCAGGTACGCGACTTCCTCAGCACCCGCCGGGCCCGCCTCACCCCCGATCAGGCCGGGCTGCCCGCCTACGGTGGCAACCGCCGGGTGAAGGGCCTGCGGCGCGAAGAGGTCGCCATGCTCGCCGGGGTCTCGGTCGACTACTACGTGCGGATGGAGCGCGGCGACCTGGCCGGCGCCTCCGAGAGCGTCCTGGATTCTCTGGCCAACGCCCTGCAGTTGGACGAGGCCGAACGCGAGCACCTGCTGGCCCTGGCCCGGGCGGCGGGCCCGGCCGGTACCCGGCGGCGGCGCCCCACTCCCACAGCGGTGCGCGCACCGATCCAGCAGGTGCTCGACGCGGTCACCCAGGCTCCGGCCTGGGTGCGCAACGGGCGTCACGACATCGTGGCCATGAACCTGCTGGCCCGCGCTCTGTACTCGCCCGTGCTCACGTCACCCGAGGCGGGCGTACGGGGCAGGCGGGCCGCGAACACCACTCGCTTCGTGTACCTCGACCCGGGCGCGCGCGACTTCTTCGTCGACTACGACCGCATCGCCCAGGACGCCGCTGCCATGCTGCGCCTGGAGGCCGGGCACAACCCGCACGACGAGGACCTCATCGCGCTGGTGGGGGAGTTGTCCACCCGCAGCGAGCTGTTCCGTCAGCAGTGGGCCGCCCACAACGTGAAATACCACCGCAGTGGCCGCAAACGCCTGAAGCACCCGGTGGTGGGGCAGCTCGACCTGGACTTCGAGGCGATGGAGATGCCCTCGGAACCGGGGCTGCGGCTGAACATCTACACCGCCGCCGCCGGCACCCCGACCGCGGACGGGCTGAAGCTGCTGGCCAGCTGGGCCGCCAGCCAGGAGCAGGAGGCCCCGGAGAGTCAGGCCGCCGGCGACACCGGCCGGGCGGCTCGCTGAGGGGAGCACTGCTGGTACCTGGAACGACGGATACTCCCACCCGGCCCGGACCCGCGCTTTCCTGAGGGCAGGCCCGAGTTGGAGGAGAAGCATGACCGAGCAGCTCGTGGGGCACCTGCGGATCGCCCAGCAGAACGGCCTGACCGAGGCCGAACTCGTCGAGGCCATCACACACCTGGCCTTCTACGCCGGCTGGCCCCGGGCGATGTCCGCGATCGCCGTGGCCAAGCGCGTTTTCGCCGAGGACCGCAGCGCCCGGCGGTGACCATCTGGGGTGTGCGTGTGGAGCCCTCACCCACACAACCCTGCGCGTCGCGCCCAGAGGCTCACCGACGTCCTTAAATTGACTGGCCCACAGACGATCTGAAGACACGTACGAGAGGTAACACCATGCAGAACCGAGTACTGGGACGCACCGGAGTCTCCGTAAGCCCGCTGGCTCTCGGAGCAATGATGTTCGGCCCCTGGGGCAACCCCGACGTCGGGGAGTCGGTGCGGATCATCCACCGGGCCCTGGACGCGGGCATCAACTTCGTCGACACCGCAGACGTGTACTCCGGCGGGGTCAGCGAGGAGATCGTAGGTAAGGCCCTGATCGGGCGGCGTGACGACGTGGTGCTGGCCACCAAGTTCTTCATGCCCATGGACGAGAACGACCCCAACGCCCGCGGTGCCTCCCGCCGCTGGATCATCCGGGAGGTCGAGAACTCGCTGCGGCGGCTCAACACCGACTACATCGACCTCTACCAGGTGCACCGGCCCAGCCCCGACACCGACGTGGAGGAGACCCTGGGCGCGCTGACCGACCTGGTGCGGGCGGGCAAGGTCCGCTACATCGGCTCCTCGTCCTACTCCGGCTCGCAGATCGTCGAGGCGCAGTGGGCTGCCCGCGAGCGCCGCCTGGAGCGTTTCGTCACCGAGCAGCCGCCGTACTCCCTGCTGGTGCGCGGCATCGAGGAGGACGTGCTGCCCACTGTCCAGCGCTACGGCATGGGCACGCTGACCTACTCGCCGCTGGCCGGGGGCTGGCTGTCCGGCCGCTGGCGCAAGGACGCCGCCGGCCGCCCCACCTCCTCGGCCCGCCCGCAGGCCCGGTTCGACATGTCCAGCCCGGCCAACCAGCGCAAGCTCGACGTCGTCGAGGAACTGGCCCAGCTGGCCGAGTCGGCCGGCCTGTCGCTGATCGACCTGGCCATCGCCTTCGTGATCAACCACCCGGGAGTGACGTCGGCGATCATCGGCCCGCGCACCCTGGAGCAGCTGGAGTCGCAGCTGGGCGGGGCTGAGGTCACGCTCTCGGCGGACGTTCTCGACCGGATCGACCAGATCGTGGCCCCGGGTGTGACGCTCAACCCCGAAGACAACAGCTACGGCGCCGCCGAGCTCTTGCCCTCGGCCCGTCGGCGATAGCGGTTGCAGCTAGACTTAAACTCATGAGCTTCCGGCACTATCTTCATCGCCCACCCTCGGTGACCGCGGCCGAGGCCATCGAGCTGGTCGGGCAGGGGGCGCTCGTGGTCGATGTCCGCTGGGACTTCGAGTGGCGGCGGGTGCACATCCCCGGTTCGGTGCACCTGCCGCTGGAACAGCTGCCCCGGCGGATCTCCGAACTGCCCGAGGACCGGCTCATCATCGCGTTCTGCACGGGTGGCCTGAGATCTGCGGGGGCGGCGAACCTGCTGGTGGAGAACGGGTTCGAGGCGGTGAACATGAGCCGCGGGCTGGTGGAGTGGCGGGCTGCGGGCGGGGCGCTGACCTCGTGAACGGGCTGTCGAAAAGCGGTCGAACGGATCCCGCCGGATCCCTAGGCTGACGCCCGGGACCAACGAGGAGTGAGTCATGGCGGCGGAGTCCGGCACGGTAGAGATCAGCATCCCCGACGAGCTGCGCTTCATGCTGCCGGTGCGGCAGCGGACGGGGGTAGTGAGAGTTCCGGTCGACGGGGTGAACTCGCTGCTGCACGTCATCGAATCGCTCGGGGTGTCACGCACGGAGTTCGGCCGGCTCGAGGTGAACGGGCGTGAGGTGAGCAGCGACCATCGTCCGACGCCGGGGGAGCAGGTGGTGGTGCACGCCCGCACACGGCCGCAGCCGGTGCCCGCCCATCGCTATCTGCTCGACGTGCACCTGGGCACCCTGGCCCGGCGCATGCGCACGCTCGGGCTGGACACCTCGTACAGCAACGACGCGGACGACCCGGAACTGGTCGAGCAGGCCATCGCGGAGAACCGGGTGCTGCTGACCCGGGACCGGGGACTGTTGCGGCGTAAGGCTTTGCCGGACGGAGCATTCGTGCGGGGCCAGGATCCCGACGCGCAGCTGGCGGACATCCTCGACCGGTTCCGGCCGCCGCTGGCCCCCTGGACCCGGTGCCCCTCGTGCAACGGGCTGCTGCAGGGCGTCCCGGTCGAGAAGGTCGAGCACCTCATCGAGCCGGGCACCCGGCGTTCCTACAGCGAGTTCTTCCAGTGCAACGACTGCGGCCGCCCGTACTGGCACGGCGCCCATGCGGAAGGGCTGGAGCAGATCGTGGCGTCGGTGCAGGCGGACTGATTCAGCGGCCGGGCTCTTCGGAGGCTTCCTGCGCCTTCTGGATGCCGCCGGCCGGGTCGTCGGGGTCGGTACGGACGGTTGCGGTGCCGCGGCCCTCGGCCGGGTCGAGGTCGGGCTGATGGTCGCGGTCGGCCAGCCCCGAGTCCACGGAACCTTCGATACCGGCCGGGTCGGTGCCTTCGGGTTGTTCGCTCATGGCGTCCATCTCACCGCAGGCGCCGGATTCGGCAACACTGGCCGGCCCCCACGCTATTCGTACCCGGTCGCGGCGACCAGGAGTTCGGCGAGGTGGGCCCAGGTCGGGGCGTCCGGTGACACCCGGTCCTCGGCCACCGCGGCCAGGGCCTCGAGGAACCCCTCCAGGGTGGGGTTCTCCCACTCCTGTTCTCCGCTGCCGACCAGGTCGTCGTGCATCTGCCGCACCACGCGCGCCAGGTCGGCCATCGATCGGACGGCGGAGGTCTGTTCGGGCGAAACGGCGGCGGAGCGCCCGGTTTCCGGGATCATTGACGAAGGCTACTTCCCGCCCGGGCACAGCGGTCGGCGAGCTCAGTGAACGCCTCGGCCAGTTCGGCCGGCCCGACGACCTCGATCTCTGCGTCGTAGCGGGCGATCGCGGCGGCGAGGGCGGGCCAGGACCAGGCGCCGAGGGTGAGCCGGCAGCGGTCGGGGCCGGCTTCCTGCACGATGCCGTCGGCGATGTAGGGGGCGATGTCGGCGGTGGGCCGGTCGAGGATCACGGTGCCCTGGCAGGGCCAGTTGCCCGAGGAGTCGCCGGAGCCGCGGAAGGTGCTGAGCACGTGTCGGGCGACGTCACCGCCGGGCACCTCGCGGGGGGCGAAGCGGGGGCCGTTGGGGGTGCGCAGCGAGATCCGGTCGACGCGGAAGGTGCGCCAGTCCTTACGCTCCAGGTCCCAGGCGACCAGGTACCAGCGTCCCTTCCAGGTGATCACGTGGTGCGGCTCGGCCTGCCGAACCGTTCCAGCGGTGCCGTAGTCGAAGCGCAGCACCTCGTGGGCCCGCACGGCGGCGCTGATGGCCAACAGGGTTCGGCTGTCGAGGTGCGAGTCGGGCTGAGAGGCCGGCGGCTCGACCGCGGAAACCTCCACGGCGGCGATGCGGTTACGCAGCCGCGCGGGCATGACCTGCCGGATGGTGCTCAGCGCCCGCCCCGCAGCCTCGGCCAGGTTGTTGCTCGCGGTGGTGGCGGCGACCTGCAGGGCCAGGGTCAGGGCGACGGCCTGCTCGTCGTCGAACAGCAGGGGCGGTAGTTCGGTGCCGGCGCTGAGCCGGTAGCCGCCGTCGGGGCCCTTGACCGCTTCGATCGGGTAGCCGAGCTCACGCAGTCGGTCGACGTCCCGCCGCACCGTGCGCAGGCTGATGTCGAGACGGTCGGCCAGCAGCATGCCGGGCCAGTCGCGGCGGGCCTGGAGCAGCGACAGAAGGGCCAGCAGGCGGGCGGAGGTCTTCGGCACGCCACCAGTCTGCCCCCGGTAGGTGCCACATCCTGTCACCTACCGGGGTGAACCTCGGGTTCCAGCACGAACACCGGGATCGGCCGGGCGGTGTGGGCCTGGTACTCGGCGTAGCGGGGCAGCACGGCCACGGCCCGCTGCCACCACTGGGCCTTCTCTTCGCCCGCCAGCTCCCGGGCCAGGTAGGTGCCGGTCCGGGTGCCGTCCTGCAGGTGCACCACCGGGTTGGCCCTGATGTTGAAGTACCAGGCCGGGTTGCGGTCCAGTCCGTCGTTCGAGGCCACCACCGCGTACCGGCCCTCGTGCTCGACCCGGATCACGATCTGGTAGCGCAGCTTGCCGGTCCGGGCGCCGCGCACGGTGAGCAGCACGGAAGGGGCCGGCCCGCTCAGCCCGGCGGTGGTGCCGGTGGCCAGGACCTGTTCGGTCTGCTCACGCACCCAGGGATCGGGGCTGAATTCGACGGGTTCGCTCATGACCCGGACCAGCGCCCGACCGAACCGGAATAGTCCCCCGAGGAGGTCAGGCCGGTGCCTTGCCCAGGTACGGGTCGGCCCAGGCGCTGATGATGCGGGCGGCGCGGTCGGCCTGACCCTGACCGGTCAGGAAGTGGTTGGAGCCTTCCAGGGAGACGAAACTGCGCGGATGACGGGCGATCCGGAAGATCTCGCTGGCGTTCTCGATCCCCACGGTGTTGTCGGTGGGGGAGTGCATGACCAGCAGCGGCATCCGCAGCTCGCTGATCCGGTCGCGCAGGTCGGCGCCGCGTACGTCCTCCACGAAGGAGCGCTTGAGGGTCAGCGCCTTGCCTCCGATGAACCACTCGGCCGAGCCCTCGGCCAGTACCCGCTCGACCACCGCGTCGTAGTGGCGCTCCACCCGGCTCGGATCCACCGGCGCACCGACCGTGGCCACCGCCTGTACCCCCGGCACCTCGCGCGCCGCCGCGATGACTGTCGCGCCACCCCAGGAATGACCGACCAGGAGTTCGACCGGCGTACCCCGCTCGGCCATGAACTTCGCAGCCTGGACGGTGTCGGCGATCTTGACCGTGAAGGACCCGTCGCCCCAGTCGCCCTCGGAGTCGCCCAGCCCGAGGTTGTCGTAGCGCAGCATGCCGATTCCCTCGCGGGCGAGGCGGCGGCAGATGCGGGCTGCGGCGGGGGAGTCCTTGCCCAGGGTGAACCCGTGGGCGAACACGCCCCACCCCCGCGCCGGTGTCTCGGGGATCTCGAGGACGCCCGCCAGGAGGGGGCCCACCGAACTGGGGAAGGTCACTTTCTCGATCACAGTGGCCTGGTTTACCACCCCCGCACGGCAAAGAACGACTTCCCCGGAACAACCCGCCGAAGCCCCTACCCCTGGGAGAGGGCGTGGGCGATCGACTTGACGCCCCCGTGCGCGCTCATCCCGCCGTCGACCGGGATCTCGGCCCCCGTCACGAATCCAGAATGTGGGCCCAACAGAAAATTGATGACGTCGGCCACGTCGTCGGCGGTCCCCACCCGTCCCAGCGGGGTCTCGTTGAGGTTGGCCGCGCGGAATCCGGGGGAGGCGGACTCGGTCATCGGGGTCTCGATGTAGCCGGGGTGGACGATGTTGACCCGGATCCGTCGTGGCCCCAGTTCCAGCGCCGCGGTCTTGACCAGGCCCCGCAGCGCCCACTTGCTGGTGGTGTAGGCCAGCGGCACGTGAGCCGTGAGGGCGGCGACCGAGCCCACCACCACGATCGACGCCCCGGCCGGCATCAACGGGGCCAGGGACTGTACGGCCAGCAGGGTTCCCCCGACGTTGACCGCATGCACGGCGGTCAGGTCGCCCGGATGGACCGTGCCCAGCCGCGAACGCCGGGTGATCCCGGCGTTCGCGACCAGACCGTGCACGGTGCCGGGCGAGGCCTGCAGCCGGGCGGCGAGGTTCTTCCAGGCCGTCTCGTCGGTGACGTCCAGCCGCTTGTACTGGGCGCCGCCCAGATCTTCCGCGGGGCGGGCGGTCAGGTCCAGCGCGAGCACCCGGGCTCCTTCGGCAGCGAGCTTCCGGGCGACTCCGGCGCCGATGCCGCGGGCGCCCCCGGTGACCACGATCGTCCTTTGTTGGTCCTGACTCATCCCATTCCCTCGCTTTGGCAATGAACGCCCTAGAAACGCGGACGGGGTGGCAGCGGCCCGACGGGGTCGAGTTCCGCCGCCGGGTGCGGCGCGCTGAACGTGTGGCGGCCCGATCCCACACTCACGGATTCCTGTCCCGGCAACTGCACGTTGGCCGAGCAGTTCGGCGGGACCACCACGGTGACGTCGAGCAAGTGGCCCGAACGCTGCCAGGCAACTTCGGCCGTACCGTAAGGCGTCTCGTGCCGGGCGGAAGCATGTGTCAGCCCGCCGCCGGGACGGGGGCGTACGTCCAGGATCCGGTAGCCGGGGGCGGCGGGGGCCAGACCGGCCAGGACGCGGTGCATCCAGTCGGCGACCGCCCCGAGCGCGTAGTGGTTGAACGACGTCATCTCGCCGGGGTTGACCGTGCCGTCGGGGAGCATGCTGTCCCAGCGTTCCCAGATGGTCGTGGCGCCCATGGTGATCGGGTACAGCCAGGAGGGGCAGCCCTGTTCCAGCAGCAGCCGGTAGGCCGTCTCCAGGTCGCCGACGTCGCTGAGGGCGTCGAGAACCTCCGGGGTACCGGCGAATCCGGTACCGATACGGTGCTCCGCCTCACGGGCCAGATGCCGCAACTGACGCCCGGCCCGCTCCCGCTGATGCACGGTCTCCAATAGGTTGAACCGCAGGGCCAGGGTGTGCGCGGTCTGGGAGTCCGAGGCGCACCGGCCGGAGGGGGTCAGGAACTCGCGCCGGAATCCGGCGGCGACCCGGTCGGCCTCGCCGGCGTACCGCTTCGCCTCTTCCGCTTCGCCGAGCAGTTCGGCCTGCCTCGACAGCAGTCGGGCCGAGTGGGCGAGGTAGGCGGTGGCCACCAGGTACGGGTCGGTGCGCGCCTCGTGGGGGCGGTCCGGGGGAGCGGCCGGGTCCAGCCAGTCACCGAGCTGCGGGCCGGCTGAGATCACGTCGTTCTCGTCGAGCAGCCGCAGGCACCCCTCTACCCAGTCCCGCGCCGCCCGGTAGCCGGCCCGCACCGGAGCCAGGTCGCCGCTGCGCTCATGCAGCACCATCGGCACGACGGTGGTCACATCGCCCCAGACGGCATTGTGGAACTGTGGGAAGGACGTGGGGATGTGCGGCACGTACAACGGCACCAGGCCGTCCGAGCCGGTCTCGGCCGAAACGTCCTGCAGCCACTCGGCGATGCTGGGGGTGGAGTCGAACAGGAAGCTCGCGGTGGGGGCGAAGACCTGCAGATCCCCAGTCCAGCCCAGCCTTTCGTCGCGCTGCGGGCAGTCGGTGGGCACCGACACGAAATTGCCCCGCATGCTCCACACCACGTTCTCGTGCAGCCGGTCGAGCATCTCGTGCGACGAGGAGAACCACCCCGTGCGCTCCATGTCGTCGTGGCACACCACCGCGGCCACATCACCCGCGGTGAGTTCCCCGGGCCAGCCGCTGATCTCGGCGTAGCGGAAACCGTGCAGCGTGAAACGCGGCTCCCACGACTGGCGTCCGCCCTCACGCAGCACATACCGGTCGTGCGAGACGGCCGTGCGCAGAGTGCGTGGGTAGAACTGCCCGTTCTGCAGCACCTCCGCGTGGCGCAGGTCGACCACCGTGCCGGCCGGCCCGTCCACGTCGATCCGTAACCGTCCGGCCAGATTCTGCCCGAAGTCGAGCAGATACGTCCCGTCCGGCCGACGTTCGACCGAGACCGGTGCGATGTGCTCGATCCTGCGCACAGCAGGCCGGATCGGGGCCGTGAGTTCACCGGTCCCCGTCTGCTCGAAAGTCAGCGCTTCGGTGGGTTTCCATGCTTCGGAGTCAAGGGCGCCAACAACGGACGGGGTGGTCCAGTCGCGTTGTTCGGTGCGGGCGTCGTGGTGCTCACCGTCGTACAGGGAGGTGCGGGTGATCGGGCTGCTGGCCCACTGCCACGACTCGTCGGTGACGACCACCTCGCGGCGGCCGTCCGCATAGGAGAGTTCCAGTTGCAGCAGCAGGGCACTGCGGTCGCCGTAGCGGTCCGGCAGCCGGTTCCAGGCCAGTTCGCCCCGGTACCAGCCGCTGGCCAGGTGGGCACCCACGACGTTGTCCCCGGCCCGGAGCAGATCGGTGACGTCGTGGGTCTGGTAGAGCAGCCGGTGTTGGTAGCTGGTCCATCCCGGGGCCAGGACGTCCTCGCCCACCCGGGCGCCGTTCAGCTCCAGTTCGTACACACCGCAGGCGGTCACGTACACCCGGGCCGACACCAGGTCGTCCCGGACGGTGAATGGGCGACGGAGCAGAACCGGAGGACGGTCGTCGCCCCGCAGTTCGTCGGTCACCGGGGGAGCCACGAAGGTTGCGCTCCAGTCGGCGGGTTCCAGCAGGCCGGTCTCCAGCACCGTGGCCGGGCTCCAGTCGCTGGGCTCGTCGTCCGTGTTCGACCAGACCCGCACCCGCACCTGTACCCGCTCGCGCGAGGTCAGGGCCGGGCCCGGCCAGGCGACCAGGACGCTCTGGTCCGACTCGACCCGTCCACTGTTCCAGAGCGGTTGCCCGGCCGGGTCCAGGGCCTCGATCTCGTAGGCGGCCTGCCACCAGCCGGTCTGCTCGGTGCGCACCTGCCAGGACAGCCGGGGCCGGGCCTGGCCGATACCCACCGGGGTGCGGTGGTGCTCGATGCGCGGGGGCTGCACGAGGACGGGTGGGGCGTTGCGGCCCAGGGTGAGACCGGTCTCGGCCGGGGCGCTCACGTCGGACGCTGACATGGTTCTCCTCGCTGGTGATGCCTCAGGTGGTACGCGCCGGCTGCTCAGCCCTTGACCGCGCCCGCGGCCAGGCCCTTCATGACCCGCTGGTTCAGGAACAGGTAGAGCACCAGGGTGCCCAGGACGTTGATCGAGATGGCGGCGAAGAGCGGCCCCCACTGCACGGTTCCGTACTGTCCCTGGAAGCTGAGCAGGCCCGCCTGGATCGTGCGCAGGCCGTCGCTGTTGGTGAAGGTCAGCGAGATCAGCAGGTCGTTCCAGAGGAAGAAGAACTGCACCAGGGCCACCGTGAACACGGCGTTGCGGACCATCGGGAAGCCGATCGAGAAGAACGAGCGGATGATCCCGGCGCCGTCCAGGGTGGAGGCCTCGAAGACCTCCCGGGGCACGGCCCGGAAGTAGGTGGCCATCATGAACACGGTCAGGGGCAGGCCGGTGGCGGTGTAGGTGATGATCAGCGGCCACAGGGTGCCGGTCAGCCCGGCCTGGAAGTAGATGGTGAACAGCGGCAGCAGGATCATCTGGCTGGGCACCATGATCCCGGCCAGGAAGGTGAGCAGGAGGGTGTTGCGGCCCTTGAAGACCATCACCTCGAGGGCGAAACCGGCGGCGACACCGAGCAGGATGATCAGGAACAGCGAGGGGACGACCGACAGCAGGCTGTTGCGCACGTAGGTGCCCATGTGCCCGGTGGTCCAGGCCTCCGCGTAGTTGTTCCACTCCAGCCCCTCGGGCAGGGCCCAGGCGGGATTGTTCTGGAACTCGTCCTGGGTCTTGAACGATCCCAGGAACAGCCACAGCAGGGGGTAGATCTCGAAGACCAGCAGGATGAGGACACCCAGTCGCAGCGGCAGCCGGCGCAGGAAGGTGTTCAGTCGCAGGGGTTCTCGGCGGACCGGGCGGCGGGGGCCGGTGGACGCGTGGCGGACGGCGGACGAAGGCGGCGTGTGGATGGACATGTCAGGCCTCCGTCTGGTCGCGCCGGGAGGAGCGGAAGATGAACAGCGTCACGATCAGGCACATCACGGTCAGCAGCGAGGCGATGGCGGCGCCGTAGCCGTAGTCGCCGTAGGTGAAGGCCGTCTGGAACATGTAGATGGTCAGCGGCGTGGTCTCGCTGCCGGGCCCGCCGTTCGTCAGGGCCAGGATCGAGTCGAAGACCTTGAGCGTGCCGTTGATGCTGAAGATGATCGAGGAGATCAGCACCGGCAGCGAGAGCGGCAGCACGATGTGGCGCACCAGCCGCCAGGTACCTGCGCCGTCCAGCCGGGCCGACTCGACGATGTCGTCCGGAATGTCGACCAGCCCGGCGTACAGCAGCACCGCGTAGAAGCCCATCGAACGCCAGATGTCCATCGCGATGATCACCCAGAAGGCGGTGCTGCCACTGCCGAACCAGTCGACCGACTCGATGCCGAGGCCGTTCAGGCCGGCGTTGACCAGGCCGTTCTGCGGGGCGATCTCGAACATCTTCTGGAACAGCTGGGCCACCGCCACGGTGGGCAGCACCACCGGGAAGAAGACCAGGGTGCGCACCAGGCCGGAGTAGCGGCGCAGGCCGAAGACGTAGACCAGGGCCAGCAGATACCCGAAGAACACCTGTCCGACGGTCACGGTGACCGCGTACTTGAGGGTGAACCACAGGGCGCTGCGGATGTCCCGGTCCTCGAGCAGGTGCTGGAAGTTGCCCAGGCCGTTGGGCCGGTAGCCCTCCAGCACGTTGCCGGTGAAGAAGGTGTAGCCCAGCGACCAGAAGATCGGCACCAGCATCACGGCGGTGTAGACCAGCAGGGCCGGGCCGAGCAGGATGGCGATCGCCTTGCGGTCGCCCAGTACGCGGTTCATCGATGGCCTTCGAGCGTCGGTGGTTGAAGGTGGCCCGAAAGTGCTTCCGGGGCAGGGGGTGCCGGCGGCAGACGCGGGAGGGGGCGCCCGCCGCCGGGCGGGATCCGGCTCAGGAGTCCAGGTCCTCCTGGACCTTGGCCATGAAGTCGGCCGGGCTCAGGTCGCCGGTCACCAGCGGAGCAGCGTTGGTCTGCGACGTGGTGGTGGCCTTGCTGTCGAAGAGCGCCTCGAACCACAGGACGGTGGTGTCGGTGTCGGCGATCCGCTGCTTGATCTCCTTGGTCAGCGGCTTGACGCCGGGTACGTCGCCGGAGGTCTTGAAACCGGAGATCGTCTGCTGGTTCTTCAGCAGTTCGGTGCCGTAGTTCTCGGCGATGCAGGTCAGCCAGGAGCCGACCTTGCCGTCGGGACCGTCGTACTGCTTGGCGCTGATCGCCATCGGCAGGCCGACGTTGGCGGTGAGCTGCGCGCTGGAGCCCTGGCCGCCGCTCACCTCCGGGAACGGCATGAAACCGACGTTTTCCTCGCCGATCTGGTTGCGCTCGGGGTTGTTGAAGTCGGCCAGGGCCCAGGAGCCCATGTAGAACATGCCGGCCTTGCCGGTGAGGAACTGGTTGAAGGCGGTGTCGTAGTCGATCGAGCCGACGCCCTTGCCGAAGTAGTCCTTGGCGCCCAGGTCGGCGATCGCCTGGGCGGCGCGGACGTAGGCGGGGTCGGTGAGCTTGGCCGCGCCGTCGCTGACCTTCTGCAGGGCGTCGGGACCGAGATCGCGCTGCAGGTAGTTGCTGATCAGGCGGGTGAGCGGCCAGCCCTGCTCGCCGGAGGCGGCGAACGGGGTGATGCCGGCGGCCTTCAGCTTCTCGGCCGCGGCCAGGAGCTCGTCCCAGGTGGCCGGCACCTGGATGCCGTTGGCCTGGAACAGTTCCTTGTTGTACCAGATGCCCTCGATGTTGTACTCGTACGGGAGCACGCTGAACTTGCCGCCGTAGAGGGACTTGATCGTGGAGAGGGCGGCCGGCTCGATCTCGTCGTTGACGCCCAGGTCGGCCAGCGCCCGGTCGAGGTCCAGCACGTTCTTCGACCGCTCGAGCGAGACGGTCAGGGACGGGGCGTTGCCGGCCGCGTACTGCACCGGCAGGGCGTCCTGACCGGCCAGCAGCTGCAGTTTCTGGTCGAGCTGGGTCTGCGGGACGGTCTCCACCTTCAGCGGCAGTGCGGCCTGCGCGTCGGCGCACGCGCCGGTGGCCAGCTTCTCGAGTTCCCCCTTGATGGTGGTGTTCTCGACGTTGGTCAGGTAGCTGAACTCCTTCGGGGCCTCGGCGTCGCCGCCGCTGCCCGTGCTGCTGCCGCTGGAGCAGGCCGTCATGACGAGCGCCATCGCACCGGCGCCGACCAGGGTCGGCCACGCCGACCGATCGTGCCGACGAACCCTGGATGTGAACACGAGTCCTCCTTGAGCCGTGCCTTGAAACGTTTAAAAAGCGGGACGAGCAAGGAGGATGCCAAGGAGCTCAGCGCTTTGTCGAGACCAAAACCGTTGTTGTTACCATCAACTCGGCTGATGCGGGGTATCAACGGAACTGTTGCGCACCACCAGGGACGGCTTCAGGGTGAGGGTGCGGTGCCGATGCTGGGGCCGGCCGGTCAGCTCGGCGAGCAGCAGACCGGCGGCCGCGGCGCCCATGGCCGGGCCGGGCTGGCGTACCGTGCTCAGCGGGATCGGGCCGTCGCTGGCGAAGTGGTTGTCGTCGTAGCCGGTCACGGCCACCTCCCCGGGCACCGTCAGGCCGTGCACCGCGGTGAGGTCCTGCACGCAGGCCATGGCCAGGGTGTCGGCCGCGGTGACCACCCCGTCGAAACGGCGGCGGGCCGGCATCCGGGCGATCTGGGCGGCGATCCGCCGGCCCTCGGAAGCGTTCAAGCTCTGGGTGGGCAGGTGCACCAGTGCCAGCCCGGCCTCGTCGGCGGCCCGCTGCGCGCCGCGCATCCGGGCCTCGACCGCTCCCAGAGTGAGCGGTCCGCCCACGAACGCCAGGCGCGTGCGTCCCTGCTCGATCAGGTGCCGGGCGGCCAGGTGACCGCCGAGCTCGTCGTCGGCCACCACCCCGCAGTAGCCCCGCGCCGCGTAGTTGACCAGCACCACCGGCCGGCCCGCGGTCCGGGCCGAGGAGACGTGCTCGAGCGAGGCGTCCAGCGGGGCGAGCAGGATCCCCGAGACCCGGGCCTCGTTGAACAGGTTCAGGTAGTGGTCCTGACGCTGCAGGTCCACGTCGGCGTTGGCGATCATCAGCGACAGGCCGTGCTCCTGGGTGGTTCCCTCGGCGCCCCGGGCGATGTCCACGAAGAACGAGTTGCCCAGGTCGACCAGCACCAGGCCGACGGTGTTGACCACGCCCAGCTTCAGCGACCGGGCGGTGGAGTTGCGCACGAACCCCAGCTCCCCGATCGCCTCCTGCACCCGGAGGCGGGTGGACTCGGTGACCAGCTGGGGCCGGTTCAGGGTGTTGGACACGGTGGCCACGCTCACCCCGGCCCGGCGGGCCACGTCGTTCATCGTCGGCGGCCGGTCGTCCGTGCTGCGTGCCCGCGTCATTCGTCGGAGCGTAGGCCACCCGGTCTGGTGTCATTGAACGGCAGCGACTCGAACGAAGGAGCAGGACCATGGCTCGGTCGGCGTCCGGGGACTCGATCGTCGACCGGGTGGTGCGCCTGCTCGAGGCCTTCGGCCCGGAGCGTCCGGTGCTCACCGTCTCCGAGCTGGCCGCTCGGGCCGGCCTGCCCCTGTCCACCGCCTCCCGCCTGGTCGAGCAGCTCACCGAGCACGGCCTGCTCTCGCGCGACCCGGACCGCCGGGTGCGCGTGGGCCTGCGGATGTGGGAGCTGGCGGCCCGCGCCTCACCGGCCCTGGACCTGCGCGAGGCGGCCATGCCGTTTCTCGAGGACCTGCACGCCGTGGTGCGCCAGCACGCCCAGCTCGGGGTCCTCGACGGGCCGGACGTGCTCTTCGTGGAGCGGCTGTCCGCCCCCGGCGCGGTGATCAACGTGACCAAGATCGCCGGCCGGCTGCCTCTGCACGCCTCGTCGGCCGGGCTCGTCCTGCTCGCCCACGCCGGCCCCGACGTCCAAGAAGAGATTCTCCACCGGCCGCTGCGCGCCTTCACGGCCCGGACCATCACCGAGCCGCAGCGCCTGCGCCGCGTGCTGGCGCAGATCCGGCAGGAAGACTTCGTGCACTGCCGCGGGCACATCCACCCCGACGCAGCCGCACTCGCGGTGCCGGTCCGGTCTGCGAGTGGACAGGTGGTGGCCGCCCTGTCGGTGGTGGTGCCGGACGATGAGCGGGCGCTGAGCCGCGTCCCGGTGCTGCGGGCCATGGCCAGGGGCATCCGGCAGGCCCTGAGCACCGGCCCATTGAATGGGAGCGGCGTTGTGGACCCGGGCCCGCCGTCCGCATGATCCCGGCATGCTCACCGTCGCGCATGAACTCATCGGCGTCTCCGCGTCCACCACGGCCCTACGGGTGGTCGGCAAACGCACTGTCGCGCAGGACGTCTGCGAACTGGCTCTGGCTGCCCCGGACGGTGGCCGCCTGCCGGAGTGGACGCCCGGAGCCCACCTGGACCTGCAGTTGCCCGGCGGCTTCACCCGCCAGTACTCGCTGTGCGGAGACCGCTGGGACCCGGCCACCTACCGGGTCGCCGTCCTGAACGAACCGGGCGGGCGAGGCGGTTCGGCCGTCGTGCACCAGCGCCTGCAGGTCGGCGATCTGGTGGGCGTGGGCGGGCCCCGTAACCACTTCCCGCTGGTCCCGGCCAGGCACTACCTGTTCGTGGCCGGTGGCATCGGCATCACGCCGATCCTGGCGATGATCCGGCACGCCGAACTGCTTGGCACCCCG
The DNA here is from genome assembly GCF_021277265.1 of Kineosporia rhizophila. Taxonomy (GTDB): domain Bacteria; phylum Actinomycetota; class Actinomycetes; order Actinomycetales; family Kineosporiaceae; genus Kineosporia; species Kineosporia rhizophila. The sequence goes on along the minus strand of NZ_JAJSOH010000013.1, from coordinate 78,899 downwards.
TGGACGCTGCTCTACGGCGGCCGCACCCGCACCAGCATGGCCTTCCTGGATGAACTGCAGGTCTACGGCGAGCGGGTGCTGATCAGGCCGCAGGACGAGTACGGCCTGCTGAACCTCACCGACGCGCTGGCCGCCCAGCCTTCCGGTGGCAAGGTGTACTGCTGCGGGCCGGCGCCCCTGCTGCAGGCCGTCGAGCAGGCCGCCGCACACTTGCCGCGGGGCTGCCTGCGCACCGAAAGGTTCACCCCCAAGGCCTACGACGCACCGGTGCGCCACACCCCCTTCCAGGTCGAACTGGCCCGCAGCGCGGTCACCGTCACCGTCGATCCGGCCACCAGTGTGCTGGAGGCCATGTCCCGGGCCGGGGTGCCGGTGCTCTCCTCGTGCCGGCAGGGCACCTGCGGGACCTGCGAGACCCCGGTGTTGGAGGGCGTGCCCGATCACCGCGACTCCCTGCTCGGCGAGGCCGAGCGCGCCGCCAACCGCAGCATGTTCGTCTGCGTCTCCCGCTCCTGCGGGGATCGCCTGGTCCTGGACGCCTGACCGGTAGACCTTTTCAACTTCAAGACGATCGGAGCCACCGATGACGCTCGCTCCCGCAGACCGTTCCTGCCCGACTCTGGACACGGACCCGTTCTCCTCGGAGGTGCTGGAGAACCCGCTGCCGTTCCAGCAGGCCCTGCGTGAGGCCGGGCCGGTGACCTGGCTGAGCCGCTACGGCGTCTACGCCCTGGGCCGCCACGCCGAGGTCCACGCCGTGTTGACCGACTGGCAGCACTTCCAGTCCGGCGCGGGCGTGGGGCTCTCCAACTTCCGTGTCGAAAAGCCCTGGCGCCCGCCCAGTCTGTTGCTCGAGGCCGATCCGCCGCACCACGACGCGCCCCGTCACGTCCTGGAACCCATCCTGAGCCCGCGCGCCCTGCGGCAGTTGCGCCCGGCCTGGGCCGAGAACGCCGAGCACCTGCTGGAGGAGGTGCTCGCATCCGGTGCGGAGGTCGATCTGGTCGCATCGATCGCCCAGGCCTACCCGCTGCGGGTGTTCCCTGACGCGGTCGGCCTCGGCCGGGAAGGACGCGAGAACCTTCTGCCGTACGGCGATCATGCCTTCAACGCCTTCGGCCCCGCCAACGAACTGGTGGCCAAGGGGCTGCCCGGCATCGGGGCAGTGGCGGGCTGGGTGAACGACCAGTGTGCCCGGGACCGTCTGTCTCCCGGCGGATTCGGCGCCCAGATCTGGGCCGCCGCCGACCGCGGAGACATCACCCACGAGCAGGCCCCTCTGATCGTGCGCTCGCTGCTGACCGCCGGGGTGGACACCACGGTGCACGGGCTGGCGGCCGTCCTGTACGCCTTCGCCACCCACCCGCAGCAGTGGCAGCGGCTTCGGGCCGAGCCGGGCCTGGCCCGCATCGCCTTTGACGAGGCGGTGCGCCTGGAATCGCCGGTGCAGACGTTCTTCCGCACCACCACCGCCGACGTGCGCATCGGCGAGACGGTGGTCCCGGCCGGGCAGAAGGTGCTCATGTTCCTGGGCTCGGCCAACCGCGACCCGCGCCGCTGGGCCGCCCCGGACGTCTTCGACCTGGCCCGCGACCCTTCTGGTCACGTCGGTTTCGGTATGGGCATCCACCAGTGCGTGGGCCAGCACGTGGCCCGCCTCGAGGTGGAGGCGGTGCTGACGGCTCTGGCCCACCGGGTACGGCGGATCGAGTTGACCGCTGCGCCGGTGCGCCATCACAACAACACCCTGCGCGCGTTCGCCTCGATCCCTGCCCGCCTGGTGGCCTGACTTCAGTCAGGCGTGACGGCCAGATCCACGGCCCGGCGCACCACGTCGCGCAGGTACTGGTGTTCCGGGTCCTCGTCGTGGACCGGGTGCCACCACATCGCCTCGATCAACGGCGACACCTCGAAAGGACACGGCACGGCCCGCACTCCGGCGTTCAGCGGCAGCAGATCGACCAGGCGGCGCTGCAGCAGCGCCACCCGGTCGGTGCCGGCCACCAGCGCCGGGACGGTCAGGAACGACTCGGTGATCACCTGCACCCGCGGCTCGATCCCCAGCATCCGCATCTGCCGGGCCGCCGGGGTGGAGGCGGTGGGCCCGTGGTACGACATCACCCAGGGCAGTTCCCGCAGGTCGTCGGCGCTCAGCCCGTTCTGCGCGGCGGCCGCGCCGGAGGCGATCAGGCAGACCCACTCGTCCCGGTACAGGTCGGTGTGCGGCATCCCGGTGAGGAAGCCGTGCGGCATGATCAGCAGATCGGTCATCAGCAGCGACCGGTCGGCGTGGTCGACCGCGCTGGGCACGTTGCCGGCCAGCCGCAGCCGGGCCTCGGGCGCCTCCGCGGCCAGGATCCCGGCGATCGTGTCGCCCAGCACGGTGACCGCGTAATCGCTGATCAGCAGCGAGAACTCGCGGCTGGAGGTGGCCGGGTCGAAACCGCTGCGGGCCTCGAAGACCTGCTCGGCACCGGCCAGGGCGACCCGCACCAGCGGTTCCAGCTGCAGGGCCAGCGGGGTCAGCCGGTACTCGTTGCCGACCCGGGTGAGCAGGTCGTCGTCGAAGTGCCGGCGCAGGCGCCCCAGCGAGGCGGACAGGGCGGGCTGGCTCAGGCCCATCTCGGTGGCCGCCCGGGTCACGCTGCGCCGGCGCAGCAGCGCGTCCAGGGCGACGAGCAGGTTCAGGTCCAGTCGGGCCAACGTCATGGCCCTGATCTATCACGGGTGACCCGGGCCATAAGAGCGATGGATAGAGCGCATCACCATTCTCGTCTTCCCGGCCGGTGGGGGCCCGCAGCAGAGTGACGGTGTCGTCTCAAGGAGGATCCGACATGCCCGAACCGCTCGACCGCCCCGACCGCCTCGACCCCCAAGGCGCCGTGCAGGCGGCCGCCAAGCGCTGCTCCAACTGGGGCCGCTGGGGTCAGGACGACCGGATCGGCACCCTCAACTTCCTCGACGAGGCCAAACGGCGCGAGGGAGCCGGGCTGGTCCGCCGGGGAGCGAGCTTCTCGCTGGCCCTGCCGTTCGACACGAACGGCCCTCAGAACGGCTGGCGGCGACGCACCAACCCGGTGCACACCATGCTGGACACCGGCACCGACGCCGAGCGCGGCCTGCAGGGCTTCCCGCACGGCCTCGGCGGCGCCGACGACGTGGTGTTCATGCCCCTGCAGTGCTCCACCCAGTGGGACGGGCTGGGCCACATCTTCGACCACGGCAAGGCCTGGAACGGCCGGCCCGCCGGGGACGTGGTCACCAGCGAGGGCGACCTGGTCACCGGGATCGAGACGGTGGCCGCGCTGATCGCCGGCCGGGGCGTGCTGCTGGACGTCGGGCGGGCCCTGGGCGAGCACGGCGAACTGCCCGACGGGTTCGCCGTCACCACCGAGCACCTCACCCGGACCGCGAGCGAGCAGGGAGTCGCCGTCGGCCGCGGTGACCTGGTCCTGGTGCGCACCGGGCGGCTCACCCGGGCCCGCCGGGACCTGGCCGCCGGCCGCGGCTGGAACGGCTACGCCCAGGGCCCGGCCCCGGGCCTGTCGTTCACCACCGCCGACTGGCTGCACGACTCCGAGATCGCCGGGATCGCCACCGACACCTGGGGCTTCGAGGTGCGCCCGAACGAGTTCGAGGTCGCCTTCCAGCCCCTGCACCAGGTCGCCATCCCCAACATCGGCCTGTTCATCGGCGAGATGTGGGACCTGGACGCGCTCGCCGCCGACTGTGCGGGCGACGGGGTCTGGGAGTTCTTCCTGACCGCGGCCCCGATCCCGGTCACCGGGGCGGTCGGGGCGCCGGTCAACCCCGTCGCGATCAAGTAGACAGCCACCTGCCCGGAGGCAGGGATTCAAGGACGAAGGAGTCTGGGGCATGCCCGCAGTGCAGAACGTGCTCGTCGTCGGGGGCGGCGCCGCCGGTACGGCGGTGGCCATCCGGCTGGCCGACGCCGGTGTGGCGGTCGACCTGGCCGAGCTCAAACCCGAACCGATGGGCGTTGGTTCCGGGATCACGCTGCAGGGCAATGCCTTGCGGGTCCTGCGGCAGCTGGGCGTCTGGGAGCAGGTGCAGGCGGCTGGTTACGCGTTCGACAGCCTGGGCCTTCGAGCCCCCGACCCGGCCGGCACGCTGCTGGTGGAGATGCCCGACGACCGCACCGGTGGCCCGGACCTGCCCGCCACGGTCGGTATGCCCCGCCCCGAACTGGCCCGCATCCTGCTGGAACGGGCCGCCGACGCCGGCGTGAAGGTGCGCTTCGGCCGGACGGTCACCGGGCTGGAGCAGGACGGCGACGGGGTGGACGTGACCTTCGCCGACGGCTCGCGCGGCCGCTACGACCTGGTGGTCGGCGCCGACGGCATCCGTTCCAGCGTGCGCCGGCTGCTCGGGGTGGAGCTGGACACCAAGGCGGTGGGGATGGGGATCTGGCGCACGTTCGGGCCGCGTCCGGCCGGCGTCACCCGCACCGACCTGTTCTACGGTGGCCCCTCGTACATCGCCGGCTACTGCCCGACCGGCGAGAACTCGCTCTACGCCTACATCGTCGAGCCCGCCCAGGACCGTTCCACGCTGAGTGACGAGCAGCGGCTGTCCACCATGAAGCAGCTCGCCGAGGCCTACCACGGCCCCTGGGACGAGATCCGCGAGAACCTCACCGACCCGTCCCGGGTGAACTACACCTGGTTCGAGACGCACGTGCTGCCCGCGCCCTGGAACCGCGGCCGGGTCGTGCTGATCGGCGACGCGGCCCACTCCTGCCCGCCCACGGTCGCGCAGGGCGCGGCGATGGCCCTGGAGGACGGCGCGGTGCTGGCTGATCTGCTGCTGGGCGGTGAGCGGGTCGACGACGAACTCTGGGACGCCTTCACCGCCCGCCGCTTCGAGCGCGCCAGCACGGTGGTGGAGGCCTCCAACCAGCTGTGCACCTGGCTGCTGAACAACGAACGGGGCGACGTGCCGGGCCTGATGCACCGGGTCGCGCAGACCGTCAGCAGCCCTGCCTGAAGAATTCGGCTAGAGAAGGAATCGACCGATGACGACCGATCGCCTGATCACCCACCTGCGGCACGTCGACCTGGCGGTGCCCGACCACGCCCGGCAGCTGGCGTTCTACCGGGACAACTGGGGGCTGCGGCCCGAGCACAGCGACGGGAAGCTGACCTTCCTGGCCGCCGAGGGCTCGCCGGAGCAGTACGTGGTGCGCCTGCGTGAGGCCACCGACAAGCGCATCGACCTGATCGCCTTCGGTGTGGCCACCCGCGCCGACGTGGACACCCTGGCCGGCCGGCTGGCCGTCGACGGGGTGAAGCTGGTGCACGAGCCGCGTGAACTGGACACGCCCGGAGGCGGTTACGGCGTGCGGTTCTTCGACAACGAAGGACGCACGGTGGAAGTCAGCGCGGACGTGGCGGTTCGCGAGCACCGCAAGATCGAGAGCGGCGAGGACGTCCCGGTGCGCCTGTCGCACGTGGTGATCAACTCGGCCGACCCGGACGGCACCCGCCGTTTCTACGAGAAGCACCTGGGTTTCGCCCTCTCCGACACCCTGATGCACCCGCGGATGGGCGAGATGATGTGGTTCATGCGGATCAACGCCTGGCACCACAGCCTGGCGATCGCCCGGGGCCCGCACCCCTCCCTGCACCACGCCTCGTTCGAGCTGCGCGGCCTGGACGAGTACATGCGGGGCACCGGGCGGCTGCTGCGGGCCGGGGTGGAGAAGATCTGGGGGCCGGGGCGGCACCTGGCCGGCAACAACACCTTCAGCTACTTCCTCGACCCGCACGGCAACACCATGGAATACACCACCGAGCTGGAAGAGGTGGACGAGGACACCTGGCACCCGCACGTCTACGACTTCTCCAACCCGGAGGTCTCCGACCAGTGGGGCACCGCCAACGCGATGAACGAGTTCGTCGCCTCCCGCTCGTTCAACGACCCCGACCGCGGCCTCTTCGTCGCCCCGCCGGTGTGAGGGGCGGCTTTCATGCGTTTCGCCTCCTGGATCTCCGCAGGCGTGACCAAGGCCGGAGTGGTCGGCGACCACGGGCTGCACGCCTTCGACCCTGGCGTCAGTGTGCTGGACGTGGTGCGCTCCGGGCTGCCGACCGCACTGCGCCTGGGGGAGCAGACCCTGCACCGTCCGGCCGAGCCCCTGGAACGGGCCCGGCTGCTGCCACCTCTGCAGCCGCCCTCGGTACGCGACTTCGTCGCCTTCGAGGAACACGTCGAGGGTGTGGTGCGCAGCGTCGGCGGCTCTGACGGCACGGCTGTCGTGCCCGAGGAGTGGTACCAGGCCCCGACGTTCTACTTCACCAACCCCTACGCCCTGATCGGCGCCGAGGACGACGTCGCCGTGCCGCCCGGCTGCTCACTGCTCGACTTCGAGCTGGAAGTGGCCGCGGTGCTCGGGGTCTCGGGCTCGTCGCTGAGCGTGCCGCAGGCCCGGGAGGCGATCTTCGGCTACACCGTGATGAACGACTGGTCGGCCCGTGACCTGCAGCGCCGCGAGATGCGGGTGAACCTGGGCCCGGCCAAGGGCAAGGACTTCGCCACCACCCTCGGGCCCTGGCTGGTCACCGCCGACGAGTTCGAGGACCGCACCGACTCCGAAGGATTCCTGAACCTGAAGATGCAGGTGTGGGTCAACGACGAACTGGTGGGCGAGGACCTGCTGGCGAACATGGGCTGGCCGTTCGCCGAGCTCGTGGCCTACGCCTCGCGTGGCTCGCAGGTGTGCGCCGGTGATGTGCTCGGCTCCGGCACCAGCGGTAACGGTGGCTGCCTGGCCGAGTTGTGGGGGCGGCGGGGCGCCCAGGAGCCGGCCCCGCTGAAACCCGGTGATCTGGTGCGGATGTCGGTCGAGGGCATCGGCACCATCGCCAACCGGGTCGTACCCGGAATCTCCCTCCCACCCATCGCCCCGGCCCGCCCCCGACCGCGCAACCGGCGCTGACCGACGTCCTCAAACCGAAAGGCTGTGCAACGTGTTCGAGTACTTCCCCCGCAACTACCCCTGGAACCTCGGCGTGGTCGCCACCCTCAACTCCGGCGGCCTGATCGACGAGGTCGACCGGGCCTGCCGGCCGATCAAAGAGGCTGCGCTGCAGGGGGAGGACGGTGCCACTGCGGACTTCCTCGGTGCCTGGACCCGGCTCACCGACCAGCTCGTGGCCCAGGCCGAGGAGGCCGAGAAGGCCGGGCACATCCGCACCGCCGGGCAGCTGTACGCCCGGGCCACCAACTACCTGGCGCAGGCCGAACGGCTGCAGAGCACCGCCAACCCCGATCGGCTGGACTGCTACCGCCGCGTGCTCGAGCTGCAGCAGAAGGCCTTCGACCTCAGGGACCCGAACATCTCCCGGGTCGAGGTGCCCTACGAGGGAACCACTCTGCCGGCCTACTTCTCGGCCGCGCCGGGGGAGGGGCCGCGTCCGGTCATGATCATGTTCAACGGCCTGGACTCGACCAAGGAACACATGTACGCGGCCGGCCACGCCCAGGAACTGGCCGCCCGCGGTATCTCCTGCCTGATGGTCGACTGCCCCGGCTCCGGTGAGGCGCTGCGACTGCAGGGGCTCACGGCCCGGATCGACTCCGAGGTCTGGGCCACGGCGTGCGTCGACTACCTGGTCGGCCGCGACGACGTCGACCCGGCCCGGATCGGCCTGGTCGGCTGGTCGCTGGGCGGCTACTACGCCCCCCGCGCGGCGGCGTTCGAGAAGCGGCTGGCGCTGGTGGTGGCCTGGGGGGCCAACCACAACTGGGGGGCCGTGCAGCGGCGACGGCTCGAGCGCGAAGGCGAGCGACCCGTCCCTCATTACTGGGAGCACGTGCTGTGGGTCTGGGGGCACGAGGACCTGGACGAGTTCATCGAGTTCGCCGACCAGATCCACCTGGACGGGGTGGTCGAGCAGATCACCGTGCCGTTCCTGATCGCGCACGGGGAGAACGACCGGCAGATCCCGCTGGAATACGCGCACCGCTCCTACGAGCAGGCGGTCAACAGCCCTCGGCGGGAACTGCGCGTGTTCACCCGGGGAGAGGGCGGCGCCGAGCACATCGGTCTCGACCACCTCTCCCACGTGAGCACTTTCGTCGCCGACTGGGTCAGCGACGTGCTCGGGAAGTGAGCCGGATGGACAAAGTGGTGAGCTCGGCCTCGGCCGCAGTGTCCGACATCCCCGACGGCGCCACGCTGGCCGTCGGGGGCTTCGGCCTGTGCGGGATCCCGGCCGTCCTGATCCAGGCGCTCCTGCAGGCGGGGGCGGGCGACCTGGAGGTGGTGTCGAACAACGCCGGGGTCGACGACTGGGGTCTGGGACTCTTGCTGCCCGAGCACCGGATCCGGCGCATCGTGGCCTCGTACGTGGGTGAGAACAAGGAGTTCGCTCGCCAGTACCTCAGCGGTGAACTGGAGGTCGAGCTGACTCCGCAGGGCACGCTGGCCGAGCGTCTGCGGGCCGGTGGCTCCGGTATCCCGGCCTTCTTCACCGCGACCGGCGCCGGCACTCAGGTGGCCGAGGGCGGCCTGCCCTGGCGCTACGCGCCCGACGGAAGCGTGGCCGTGGCCTCGCCGCCGAAGGAGACTCGCCGGTTCGGGGGCCGCGACCACGTACTGGAAGCGGCCGTCGTGGCCGACTTCGCGCTGGTGCGGGCCTGGAAGGGCGACCGGTACGGGAATCTGGTCTATCGCCGCAGCGCCCGGAACTTCAATCCGCTGGTGGCCCAGTGCGGCCGCATCACTCTGGCGGAGGTCGAGGAACTGGTGGAACCGGGCGAACTCGACCCGGACGCCGTGCACACCCCGGGCGTCTTTGTCGATCGGGTGGTGGTGCTGAACGCCGAACAGGCCCAGGACAAGCGGATCGAGAAGCGCACTGTGCGGCCGGGAGGATCGTGATGGGCTGGACCCGTGAGCAGATGGCGGCCCGGGCCGCCCAGGAGCTGACTGACGGCTCCTACGTGAACCTCGGGATCGGCTTGCCCACACTCGTCCCCAATTTCGTTCCTGACAGCGTGGAAGTGGTTCTGCACAGCGAGAACGGGATTCTCGGGGTAGGGGCCTACCCTTCCGAAGGTGACGTCGACCCGGACCTGATCAACGCGGGCAAGGAGACGGTCACGATCCGGCGTGGGGGAGCGATCTTCGACTCGGCCACCTCGTTCGGCATGATCCGCAGCGGCCGTATCGACGTCGCCGTACTCGGCGCCATGCAGGTCTCGGCCGTCGGCGACCTGGCCAACTGGGCCGTGCCGGGCCGGACCATCAAGGGCATGGGCGGCGCGATGGACCTGGTGAACGGGGCCCGACGGGTGATCGTGCTGATGGAGCACGTGGCCCGGGACGGCTCGTACAAGGTGGTGCAGGAGTGCTCGCTGCCCTACACCGGCCGCGCCGTGGTGCACCGGGTGATCACCGATCTGGCCGTCCTGGATGTCACTCCTGCGGGTTTACGCCTGGTGGAACTGGCCCCGGGAGTCACGGCCGATGAGGTGCGGAAGAAGTCCGAACCGGTTCTTCTCTGAACGGGCGGGGTGGTCCACCTGGACCACCCCGCCTTCGTCTTAGAGGGTCGAGAAACGCTGCACCGCAGTCATCCCGAACACCGTCTGGTTCGGTGCGGCGGCATCCACCGCCGGGCCGTCGTCGTTGAGCATGTGCCGGATCCCGCCGCCGCCGGCGATCACTCCGGTGGCCAGGGAACGCAAGCTCACGCCGGGCAGAGTGGGTGCCTCGGCTGCGCTGGAGGCGTGTACCTGGATGCCCTGGAAGCCGGCGGTGAAGAGCGAGTACACCACCAGGCCGGTCACCTTGTGGGTGCGCACCCTGCTGCCGACCACGTAGGAGGCGTAGCCCTCCTTGGCTCCGTTCATCCAGGCCGCCTGGTTCGGCGGGTCGTAGGGCATCTCGCTCTGGTAGAAAACGGTCTGCCCGCGCTCACCGTTCCAGATCACCTGGTGCTTCTGGTAGTGCTCGACGAACAGGCCCAGAGCGGTCACGTCGTCACCGTTCACCACCAGGCCGGTGTCGGCGCGGTTGACGTCCCAGCCGATCCCGGTGCCGTGGTCGCCTCGCCAGAGCCAGGTGTGGTCGAGGATCACGTGGTTGCTGTTGACCTGCACGCTGGTGTTGGCCTGACCGGCGCGGGGGCCGCCGACCCGGACGAACAGGTCCAGCAGGGCAGTGGGGTTGGCCGCCAGCCCCGCTGCCGCGTTGGAGGGTCCGACCTGCACCAGCACGTCGGCGTCGGGACCCGAGTCGACGGTGAGGCTGGAGACCACCACGCCGGGCACGTCACCGATCTCCAGGGCTCGGGTCCGGGCGGCCGGGGCGAGGGTGGCGTAGCCGAGGCCCATCACGACGGTGTCGGCCCTGGTCACCCGCAGCGGCGCATTCAGGGCGTAGACGCCGGGGGTGAGCAGCAGGTGCTTTCCCGAGGCCAGGGCCGCGTTGATCGTGGCGGCGGACTGGCTGGGCCGGGCGATGTGGAACTGCTCGATCGGGATGTACCGTCCGGCCGAGGCGTTCGTCGACCAGGCGGGCCCGGAGGTGTTGCGCTTGGCCGCCGGTACGAACACCTTGTAGGCGCCACGGTCGAAGACCAGGAACGGGGCCTCCCGCGAGAGCGGGGTCTGGGCCAACGTGGTCTTGTCCCCGGGGGCGAAGTTGGTGGCCGGAGCGCCCTGCACCCCCGAGAACACGTAGCTGACGCCCTTGCCGTCCCAGCGCCCGATCCGGCTGTTGCGGGTGAGCCACTGGGCCTGGGCGTATTCGCGGGTCGCGTCGCCGCTGATCACCGATCCGTCCACCACACTGTCGGCGGTGTACGTGCCGAAGGCGGTGGCGCCGTAGCGCCCGGTCAGATCCAGGTTGCCCTTGATGTGCACCCGGCGCAGCGGAGCCGCCTGCGAGACCGCCCAGCGCATGGTGTGCGGTTCTGCGATGCCCTCCGGCCGCGGGCGTTGCGCGTCGGCACCGACCGGGCGCTGGATCGGGTTGATTGCCAGATTGCTCAGCGAGCGCCAGAACTGGGTGAGAGAGGTGGAGGTGCCGTCGGCGTTCTGCACCGGCTCCACGTGCAGGGCCCCGTTGACCAGGACGTCATCGGGGGAGGCACCCAGGCCTGCGATCGAGGTGTAGTAACCCACTTCCGAGTTGACGATCCCGGTTGCCGTGGACGGGTTGTCCTGCCCGGCGGCGCTTCCGTAGACACCGGGCTTGAACAGCACGGCGTGCCGGTTGCTGCTGAACTCGGCCTCGCCCGAGATGCCCTGCAGATAGGCGTTGATCGTGGCGACCGGTGTGGACGGGTCGAAGATCTTCACGTTGGGCCCGAAGTCGGGCTCGGCTGCGGCAGCTTGGGCTCGAGGTGCAGCGATGCCGACGGCCAGGGCGCCCACCGCAGTGGATTTCAGGAACAGGCGTCGTGGGTGGGAAGACGGGCTCCCCGAAGTGGACTGGGACACGGGCAACTCCCGGATTGATCCGCCGATCTCCGATGACTGGCGGTCTGTATCCGGAATCATGCTCAACCGGTTAATTTTTCGGAAATTACTCATCCGGATGCATCGCATCCGCCTGACGGATGTCACTGAACGAGGCGCCGTCGCTGAGGAACCCACCGCCACGAGCACCAGGCCCGCCGCGTCCTCCGGCTGAGTCGGCCTCAAGGTGATCAGGTACGGATCGACCTTGGCGCGGGCTGGATCCGCAGGCCGAACCCGAACAGCCGGAGCAGGTCTGGATCCCGGGATCTCCAAGGATGGGCGTACAGGCCTCGATGGTCCAGGCCGTGCAGACAATGATCACGCCGCTACCTGGGGGGCGTCAGAACCCAGATGCCCCGAGCGGAACCGGAGCATTGTTCGCGTCCTGGCCAGGTCCGCCAGGACACGCCCACCTTGGCCGGCGTACGTGCCGATCTAGGACGAGCTCAAGAATCTGGCCGGCGGGCCGATGACAACGCCGGGTCCGCGTCGTTCTACTGCCTCCATCGATCGGAACTCAGGGCATGGAAGAATCGCAACGCAGCAGTCAGGGTGAAGAACCCGTCGTCGGTGCTTTTGCAGTTCCTGAACCTAGGGGCGACGACGGGATCGAGATCGGGTTGGCCGGTCTGCTCGAAGTGGCTCCCGACGCCATGGTCGTGATCGATGGTGACGGGCGGATCGTTGCTTTCAACGCCAAACTCACGAAGCTGTTCGGGTACGACAGCAACGCATTACGTGGTCAGGCAATCGAGGCCCTGATACCAGAGCGGCTGCATGCTGGGCACGTGCTGTTGCGCCAGCAGTACATGGCGGCGCCAGTAGCTCGGCCGATGGGCCGGGAGCAGGAACTGCCGGCTCGCCGGTGCGACGGGTCCGAGTTCCCGGTCGAGATCAGCCTGGCGCCTTTGCCTGGTCTGGCGGGGACACCGACTCCGGGCGGCAACGTGATCGCCGCCGTCCGGGACGCTTCCGAGCGTGTACGGACGGGACGGCGGATCAGCCGGTTCTTGGACGCTGCCCCGGACGCGATGATCGTGACGGACCGGAACGGCCTGATCCAGTTGGCCAATGCACAGACACTGGCCCTTTTCGGATACTCCGCAGATGAACTGCGCGGGCAACCGGTCGAGATCCTGGTGCCGCCGGAGTCCCGGGCCGATCATCCGCGCCGACGGGCCTCGTTCACGGATTCCCCGACGACCCGGCCGATGGGGTCGGGCCTGGAGCTGGAGGGTATCCGCAAGGACGGCTCCCGGGTTCCGGTCGAGATCAGCCTTGCCAGCGTCGAGGACGAGGGTGATCTCCTCGTGATCTGCACCGTCCGGGACATCAGCGAACGTCGCCTCGCGGACGCTGACCGGGCGCATCTCGTCGCCCTGGTCTCTTCCGCCCGGCAGGGACTGCTCACCCTGGACCTGACCGGAGAGATCACCAGTTGGAACGCCGGCGCGCAGGAGATCTTCGGGTTCAGCGCCGCCGACATGGTCGGCCGGTCCTGGACGGTGCTGGACTCGCCGGAGCAGAGCGAGGACTCCTCTGGGACGGTGGCCCGGATCCTGGCGGGCGAGCAACTGCACCCGTTGGACACCGCCCGCCGGGACCGACACGGCCAGGACGTGGAGGTGTCCATCTCCCTGGCGCTGATCCAGGATCGACACGGCCGGCCGGCAGGTGTCTCGGTGGTGATCGAGGACATCGCCGAGCGCAAGCGGGACGAGCGGGAACTGATTGCCGCGAAGGCCGCAGCTGAGGCGACCAATCAGGAACTGGAGGCCTTCAGCTACGCCGTCGCGCACGATCTGCGGGCCCCCTTGCGAGGGATCGACGGTTTCGCCCAGGCCCTGGTCGAGGACTACGGCGATGTCCTGGACGATGTAGGCCAGGAATACCTGGGGCAGGTCCGTACATCATCGCAGTACATGGCGAGCCTCATTGACAGTCTGCTCCTGTTGTCCAAGCTCAGTCGGCAGGAACTCTGCCCGGTGGCCGTGGACCTCAGCGCGTTGGCGGCCCAGAGCATCCAGCGGTTGCGGGCCGCGGATCCGCAACGTCAGGTCCAGGTCGAGATTCAGCACGGTCTGCTCGCTCTGGCCGACAGTGGACTGATGAGCGTGGTTCTGGACAACCTGCTCGGAAATGCCTGGAAGTACGCCGCCGGAGGCCAGGACGCCCGTATCGAGTTCAAGGCGACCGAAGAGCGGGGCGTTCCCTGCTACGTCGTGCGCGACAACGGTGTGGGTTTCGACATGGCTTACGCCGGAAAACTCTTCGGAGTATTTCAACGGCTGCACCCGATCAGCGCGTTCGAAGGACTGGGCATCGGCCTGGCCACCACCCAGCGGATCATCAGCCGGCACGGCGGCCGGATCTGGGCTCAGGGTGAAGTCGGCAAGGGCGCGAGCTTCTACTTCAGCCTACCGATGAAGGAGAGCCATCATGTCTGAGCCGTACATCCTTCTCGTCGAGGACAACCGGAGTGATGAGGCCCTCACCCTGCGGGCGCTGAGGAAGGGGGGTCTGACCAACCCGGTGGTCGTCGTCCGCGACGGTGCGGAGGCGCTGGACCAGGTCTACGCGCGGGGGGCCTTCGCCGATCGAGAGCCTGGCCTGCCTCTGGTGGTGTTGCTCGACATCAATCTGCCGAAGATCAGCGGCCTTGACGTGCTGCGAGACCTGCGTTCTCACCAGCACACGCGCCTCCTGCCCGTCGTGGTGCTCACCTCCTCACATGAGGACATCGACCTGAAAGAGGCTTACGTCGAGGGTGCGAACAGCTACGTGGCCAAACCGGTCAACTTCACCGACTTCGCCGCGAAAGTCATGCAGGTCGGGCTGTACTGGACACTCGTGAACAACGGCCCACCATCGTCCTGACCCTTCTCTTCCAGAATTCAGCCATCGATCGATGCCGCGTGGAGGTAGGGCCGAAGGTAGCTGGCCGCTGTTGCCCGGATCCCGGTGCGATCCGACCCGGGACCGATCCGGGTCGGATCGCACGGGCGTTCATCCTCGCAGTGCCTTCACACTCACGAAGCCGAGCACGAAGCCACCGAGACACCACTGGCCGGGCCGGCTCCCTGGAACCCGAACTCGGTGCTGGCTCCCGCCGCCAGGCTCCCGTTCCAGGAAGCATTGGCGATCTTGTTGCCGCCGCTGAGAGTTCCGTTCCATGCGGTGGCGATGGAGGTGCCTGAGGGCAGGGACAGGGTGACCGACCAGGTCCTGAGTGCGGACGAGCCGGCCGTCACCTTGACCGAACCGGTGAAACCGCCACCCCAGGAGCTGCCGGTGGAGTAGACCGCCGTGCAGGCGTCGGTGGGGGGAGTCGCCGTCGGCTCGGTGGTGCTGGTCGGGGTCACGGTGGGAGTGGGGGCCGGGCCACCGTAGATGGTGGCCGTCTTGGCCGTGGACTTGATGCCGTCGGCGCCGTTGAAGATCCGGGTGCCCCACGGGGTGAATGCGGTCGGACCGAAATCGGTCACCATGTCGAGGTACTCGACGCCGCCGCCGTTGCCGGACCACGACCAGCCGTAGTAGCCGAGCCCCAGGCGGGTGGCCTCCGCCATGATCGTGTCCTCGTCCGGGTCGCCGTCCGAGTGCAGGTTCCCGAACTCTCCCACGATGATGGGCAGGTTCTTGCTGGTGAAGGCGGCCAGGTAGTCCTTGACCTCGCTCGCGGTGTCGAAAACGCCGTACATGTGCACCGAGAAGACGGTGTTGGCGTCCGGGTCGGCGGCGAACACGGTGGCGGCGTTGTTCCGCATCGTGAACGACCAGTCCTGCCCCCAGTTGGGCGCGTCGACGATGATCTGGTTACGCAGCCCGTTCGAACGCAGTTTCTGGATCGCCGCAGAGGTTTCCGAGGTCCAGTTGCTCACGTTGCTGCCGTTGCCGAACGGCTCGTTGCCGATGTTCAGTTGGACGTAGTCCTCCTGGCCGACCAGGGCCGACTTCACGCTGACCCAGTAGTCGGCGGCCGCGTCCAGGGAGGAGGCCGCGGCCTCCTCACCGTAACCGGTGGTGTCGTGCACCTCGAGCATGCAGATCAGCTGGTTCTCCTTGCACTGGCTGATGATCGAGGTGATCTCGCCGGCGCTGGTCCTGGTCCACCGGGCTCCGGAACTGAGCACCACCCGCAGGGCGTTCGCCCCGGCCGCCCTGACCGCGGGGATCGTCGCCGCGGTCTGGGAGGGGTACCAGGCGTGAGGGTGACTGACTCCGCGGGCCACGAACGGGGTGCCGTTCTTCTCCACGATCTTGCTGCCGGAAACGTGCAGGCCGGGTGGGGTGGCCGCCTGGGCCGTCGGCATCGATTCGACGAGGAAGGCCAGAACGGCGGCCAGGGCGACAGCGGTGAGAACGATCCAGGAGCGGGTGGTCTTGCTCGTCCTTGCGATCTGTGTCAGCAACTCCGACATCTCCTTTGGTGGCGAAGGGCTCAAATCTCAGGTCGGGAGAGGCCTCTCGGACATGCGACTGCGATTGCACTGTAGGACGGGTCAAGCGCTCGGACAAGGAAATGGTGCGGCGCTGTGAATAGCCGCACGCCAG
Organism: Kineosporia rhizophila; assembly: GCF_021277265.1. Classification (GTDB taxonomy): domain Bacteria; phylum Actinomycetota; class Actinomycetes; order Actinomycetales; family Kineosporiaceae; genus Kineosporia; species Kineosporia rhizophila. Next base: position 62,852 of record NZ_JAJSOH010000013.1, on the reverse strand, counting down.
GCTGCCGAAGAGGGCGGCAATCCCTGAAAATCTTTCAGCGAAGGGGATGCTCAGCGCAGGTCCGGGCTGACCACTGCGACGTGGACGAGGGCGATCAGGCGATCAAGGTCGGCCGCGGCCGGTTCGGCGGCCCACTGCTCGCGGGCCCAGTCGAAGGCTGCCACCAGCAGGTTCAGGCACAGCCGGGGGCGCGGGTCGGTGGGCTGGTCGAACCCGTAGCGGGCGGCCAGCAGGGCCAGGCTCTGCCGGGTGGTGTTGTCGCAGAACTCCAGACCGTGGGCCCGGATCGAGGGGGCTGCTTCGATCAGTTGCTGGCTGGCCAGCGCCTGGGCCTGCCACTCAGGCTGCGGCATCGTGCGCAGAGCCTGCTCGAGGGTGTCGCGCAACAGTTCCAGCAGGGGCACGTCGCGGGGTTCCGCGGCCTCGAGGTCGATCAGGAACCGGCGCCACAGGAAGTGCAGCGGTTCCAGGGCGAGGTCTTCCTTGCTGGCGAAGTAGCGGAAGAAGGTGCGCTTGGAGGTGTCAGTGGCAGCGCACAGTTCGTCGAGGGTGACGGCGCCGAACCCGCGCCGGGTGAACAGGTCGAGCCCGGTGCCGACCAGCACCTCGCGGGTGTGCGCCTTCTTCCGCTCGCGCAGTGACATGCCGCCGACCCTACCCGCTCAAGTGCCCCTTGTCGGCAAGTGCCACTCAGGGGCACTATTGCTCGCATGCTTGCTCTGGTGAAGGACAGCACCGCGGCGCAGGGACTGCGTCTGGGCGAGGTGGCCGACCCCCAGCCGGGCCCGGACCAGGCCCTGATCAGGGTGCGGGCGATCTCGCTGAACCACGGCGAGGTGCGCCACGGGCTGCCGGACCTCGCCGAAGGGGTGGTTCCGGGCTGGGAGTGCGCCGGTGTGGTGGAGCGGGCTGCCGAAGACGGCAGCGGCCCCCAAGCAGGGACGTCGGTGGCGGTGTTGGGTGTGTCGGGGGCATGGGCCCAGTTGCGGGCCGCGCGAGCAGATGACCTGGTCGTCGTCCCTACGGACAGCGATCCCGGGGCGATGAGCACGGTGCCGGTCGCCGCCACCAGCGCACTGCGCGGACTGCACCGGCTGGGGCCGGTTCTCGGCCGCAAAGTGATGATCTCCGGCGCCTCGGGGGCCGTGGGGCGGTACGCCGTGCAGCTCGCCCGGATGGCGGGCGCGCACGTGGTGGCCACGGCCCGCAGCGGATCGATTCCGGGGGCCGACGAGGTGGTGCGCAGTCCCGCCGAGCTCTCCGGGTACGTGCACGGTGTGCTCGACATGGTGGGCGGGGCGAACCTGGTCGAGGCCTACGCCAAGCTGGCACCCGGCGGGACTCTGGTGTCGATCGGGCGCTCCGTCGTCGCGGACACCGTCTTCCCGTTCGGAGCCTTCGGCGGTGACGGTGGGCGCAACCAGCGCTCCATCCAGTCGTTCTACCTCACCGACGAGCCGGACCTCGTCCCCGACATGACCTGGCTGGCCGCGCTGGTGGCCGACGGGACGTTGAGCGCACCCATCGACCACCGGGCCGACTGGCGCGACTTCGCCGACGCCCTGACCGGAGGCCGGGGAAGATGGGTGCTCGACGTGTCGTGATCTTCGCTCCGACCTGGGTGTTCTCGCACCCCCGCCACGTAGGATGAACGCCATGAACTCTCAGCAACCGGGGCGGGTCGAGCTGGTCGTGCCCACGGTCCGGCTGGCCGAGAGCTGGCGGGAGGCGCGGGACGAGTGGCCGGCCGAGGTGGTCCGGGAGGGAACGCCCCTGCGCCCGGTCACCGACCTGTCCACCGACGAGGGGTTCGCAGCCTGGGTGCATGCCCTCTGCGCCCAGGCCGACGAGCTGCGCCGGCCTGCGGAGGGAATGGTGCACGCCACCCACTGGTGGATCACCGACGGCGAGCGCTACCTGGGAGCCATCGACCTACGTCACTACCTGAACGGGTTCCTCCTGCACGCCGGCGGCCAGATCGGTTACAGCATCCGGCCTTCCGCCCGAGGCCAGGGCCTGGCCACCTGGGCCCTGGGTCAGGTGCTCGGACGGGCCCGGGAACGCGGGCTGGAAAAGGTGCTGCTGACTTGCGACGAGGGGAACCTCGCATCCAGGAAAGTGATCGAGCGCAACGGCGGCGTGCTGGAAGACGTGCGCCAGACCAGCATCGGTCTCAAGCGCCGCTACTGGATCGCCTGCTGACGCGAGCCGTCCGCGCGGCGGTAGCGGATGTGCGTGGTCAGCGGTGAGTGCAGCACTTCCACCGGCTCGAAGCCGAAAGACTCCACCCCGTCGAACATTCGCTCGCCCGAGCCGAGCAGGGTGGGGGCGATGTCGAGGGTGAGTTCGTCGATCACGCCGGCGTTCAGGGCCTGCCGCACGGTGGAGGCGCCGCCGGCGATGTCCACGCCCTGGCCCTGGGCGGCCTCGACGGCCCGGGCGTAGGCGGCCTCGAAACCCTCGGTGACGAAGTGGAAGGTGGTGCCGCCCGCCATCTCGATCGGCTCGTGCGCGTGGTGGGTGAGCACGAAGACCGGCGCGTGGTAGGGCGGTTCGGTGCCCCACCAGCCGCGCCAGTCCTCGTCCCACTCACCGCGCACGGGGCCGAACATGTTGCGGCCCATCACGTAGGCACCGCGCGGACGCATCAGCCAGCTGTTCGCGATCTTGTCTGCCTCGGTGGCTCTGGGATCGCCGATGTGCCAGCCGTGCAGCTCCACGCCCCGTTCGCCGAGCGGGGTCTCGCGGCTCTGGCGCGGCCCGGCGACGAAGCCGTCGAGCGAGATCGACATGTGGCAGGTGGTGTCCGGCATCGGCACTCCCGGGATCGCACGGTCGTCGGGCTGAAGTCCGTCGACACGTTAGCGGCTGTGTCCCGGTGGTGAGCGCTCCTCGCTCAGGCGACGGTGGTCTCGAGGGTGACCGGGATGTTGCCGCGGGTGGCGTTGGAGTAGGGGCACACCTGGTGGGCGGCCTCGACCAGCTGCTCGGCGGCGGCCTGGTCCAGCCCGCCGATCTCGACCGCCAGGGTGACCTCGAGACCGAAGCCGCCCTTGCCGTTGTCGCCGATGCCGACCTCGGCGGTCACCGCGGTGTCGCGGATCTCCACCTTGCCCTGGCGGGCCACGCCCTTGAGGGCGCTGTGGAAGCAGGCCGCGTAACCGGCCGCGAACAGCTGCTCGGGGTTGGTCGCGCCGCCGGCGCCGCCCATCTCCTTCGGGGTGGCCAGCTCGACGTCGAGAACGCCGTCGGAGGAACGGGCGTGGCCGTTGCGGCCGTCGCCGCTGGCCGTCGCGACGGCGGTGTAGATGCTCGGCATGAGGATGCCTCCCGTGGCGTCGTTAGGTAATAGAACGGTCTGTCTCATTCATCAGATCAGAGAACGGACGGAACCGTCAACGCCGGTCAGGACAGGACTTAAGGTGAACGTCATGAGTGTCACGGGCCGCAGGCTTCCTGCCCGGGAACGACTGCTATGGGCCGCCGGTGAGGTCTTCTACCAGGAGGGCCTGCGTGCCACCGGCGTGGACCGCGTGGTCGAGCACGCGGGGGTCACCCGGGCCACGTTCTACCGTCAGTTCCCCTCGAAAGAGCTTCTGCTGGTCGCCTACGTGCAGGCCCTGGACACGGCGGTGCGGGAGTACGCCGGCCCGGTCCCAGAGGGCGCCGACGACGCGGCGGCCTGGCTGCTGCGGTTGACCGAACGGATCGCGGCCGAGGTGTCGGCGCCCGGCTTCCGGGGCTGCCCGTTCATCAACGCGGCGGCGGAGTTCCCCTCGGCGGACCATCCGGTGCGGGTCGCGGTGGCGGCCCACCGCACCTGGCTCGAGGACGAGGTGGCCCTTGCCCTCGAGCGTTCCGGGCAGGAGAACACCCGCGAAGGGGCCCGACGGTGGCTGGCCCAGCGCGACGGCGCGATGGTGGGGGCCTACCTGGGCAGCGCCGAGGCCGCCGCGGCCACGCTGGTGGCCGCGGTCAGTGATCTCGTGCGGTGACCTCGGCCGAGAACTTCATGATGGACGAGTGTCTCAGGGGAGCGACGATGGCTGACGATGTTTCGGTGCGGGTTGATGGGGGCGACGACGCAACCGATTACGGCTATCGCCTGCATCATGTCCAATTGGCCATCCCTCCCGGGTCCGAGGACGCCGCCCGTGAGTTCTACGTGAAGGTTCTGGGCATGCTGGAGGTCCAGAAACCACCGGTGCTGGCGGCACGGGGTGGGTTGTGGGTGCGGGCTGATGCACTGGAGATCCATCTGGGGGTCGAGCCGGACTTCGTGGCCGCCCGGAAGGCCCATCCGGGCATCCTGGTGCAGAACATCGACAAGCTGGCCGAGGTCCTACAGAGGGCCGGGGTGCCGGTCAGCTGGGACGAGCATTTTCCCGGTCACCGCCGCTTCTACGCACCGGATCCGTTCGGCAACCGGCTGGAATTCCTGCAACCAGAGTAGGTGCCCGGCCGGGCTGGCACTGGTCCATCGGGGGACGCTCGCCCGGTCGGGCTCGGGTGGAGTTGGTGCCCTGCCGATGTCACGACGTGCTGGAAGACGTCCCAGCCGCCGGATCCGCAGGGGAACACATGGGCAACCGCGAACGGGGCCGCGCTGACGCGGCTGCGTTGCCGCCGCCTGGTGTGCTGCCGAACCGCGACCGGGAGAGCGCCCCGCGGCGTTCGTCAGTGGTGGCCGTCAGCGTGGGCTTCATGCTCCTGTACGCCCTCGCGGTGGTGTTGGGCCGGGCCTCTCACCTGCCCGGCTCGACGCTCGCGGTGGTCTGGCCGGCCGCAGGGGTGGGCTTCGTCTGGCTGGCCCGGTGGTGGGACCAGCCGCGGCTGCGCTGGACCAGCGCCGCACTGCTGCTGACCACCTCCGTGACCGCACAGCTGATCAGTGGGCAGCGGCCCCTGGTCGGGTTGCTGTTCTCGGTCGCGGGTCTCGTGCAGGCCGTGGTGGCCGGGGCGATCCACCGGCGTCTGCAGCCGGCCGGGTTCCGGCTCCGTCAGCCCCGCGACCTGTGGGCACTACTGATCGCTGCGGGGGTGGGGGCGGGGACCGGCGCGCTCATCGGCGGTACCACCTCCATGCTGCTGGTCGAGGGGGCGTTCGGGTCGGCGCTGCTGGGCTGGTTCGTGCGTCACTTCACCGGCACCGTGGTGCTGGCCGCGCTTTGGTTGCGCATCGGGGACCGGCGCGTCGTGCCCGCGCCGGTGTCCGGGCGGGTCGAGTTCGTGCTCGTCATGGCGGCCTCGCTGGGCTTCTTCGCCTGGCTCGACCACCTCCAGCACGTGCCCCTCACCTTCCTCATGGTGCCCTGGGCGGTCTGGCTGGGACTGCGTGCCCCCGGCCCGCTGGTCATGCCGACGGTGGCCCTCAACGACCTCGCCCTGATCCTGCTCACCCGTCAGGGCGCCGGCCCGTTCACCGGCCTGGCACCGGCCTGGCGCATCCTCGACGTGCAACTGCTGGTGCTGGTCCTGACCTCGCTGACGGTGATGCTGTTGCTGCACCGCGAGGAGAACCACCGCCTGAACTCCGCCGTCCATCAGTCGTTCCAGGAGGCCCAGGCCGGCTCCCGTCTGCTGCGCACGGTGTTCGACACGACCAGCGAGGGCCTGGCGGTCTACGACGATCACGGTGCGGTGATCACCCGCAACCGGGCCGCCCAGGAACTGCTCTTCCACCAGCCCGGCCCGAACCGCGAGGGCGACCCCGCCGGGGCGGGGTTCCTTCTCTCGGCCCCGGACGGCAGCCCGTGGCCGGCGCACGAACGGCCTCTGGCGCGGGCCCTGCGGGGCGAGCACGTCCAGAACGAGGACGTCCTCGTCCGCACCGCTGACCAGTTGCAGGGCCGTCTGCTCAACATCACCGCCAATCCGATGCCCGGAGCCGGCGGCGCGGTGCTGGCGATGCGGGACGTCACCGCCGAGAGGGCCGCGGCCGCCGAGGTCGCAAGCACCCGTGACCTGTTCGCCGGGGTGCTGGACGCGGCCACCGAGCAGTGCATTGTCGGCTGCGACCACGACGGTGGGATCATGGTGTTCAACCGGGGCGCCGAGCGCATGCTGGGCTACAGCGCCGAAGAGATGCTCGGCGAGACCCCCGAGCGTTTCCACGACCAGGACGAGGTGGTGGCCCGAGCCGGGGAGCTGGGGATCGAACCCGGCTACGAGGTGTTCGTGCTGGCCGCCCGCAGGGGCCGGGCCGAGACCCGGCGCTGGACGTACATCACCAAGGACGGCCGGCGCCTGCAGGTGCTGCTCACGGTGAGCCCGCTGCACGACAGCAACGGCGAGTGCATCGGCACGATCGGTGTCGGCACCGACATCAGCGAGCAGCTAGCGGCGCGAGCGCGCCTGGAGTCCTCGGAGAAACGCTTCCGGGCCGCCTTCGACACCGCCCCGGTCGGCATGCTCATCGTGGGTCTCGACGGGGCCGAGGCCCGCAGGATCCTGCAGGTCAACTCCACCCTGTGCACCTTCACCGGACTCAGCAAGCAGGAACTGCTCACCCGCGACTTCCACGACCTGACCCACCCCGACGACCGGCCGCAGTGCCGTCTGTCCCTGAACCCGCTGGTGACCGGCGAGGTGACCGAGGTGCAGCTGGAGAAGCGCTACCAGCACGCCGACGGCTCCACCCGCTGGGGGATGCTCTCGGCCACCGTCATGACCGCCGACCTGGGCGAGCGGCAGCTGCTGTGCCTGATCGAGGACGTGACCGCCCGCAAGGTGGCCGAGGAGGCCCTGCGCTACCAGGCCCTGCACGACGCGCTGACCGGGCTGCCCAACCGCACCCTGCTGCACGACCGTCTGGAACACGCACTAGCCGGCGCCGGGCGCAGCGGGGCCCGGGTCGGGGTGCTGTTCTGCGACCTGGACGGATTCAAGGCGGTCAACGACAGAGCCGGGCACAGCGCCGGCGACGAGCTGCTGCGGCAGGTCGCCGAGCGGTTCACCGCCTGCCTGCGCCCGGGCGACACCCTGGCCCGGCTCGGCGGCGACGAGTTCGCCGTGGTCTGCCCCGACATCGACGGCAGCGACGGGCTGCAGGCTGTGGCCGAGCGGCTGCTGCACTGCCTGCGCCGGCCGGTCGTCCTCACCGCGGGCACCTTCGACGTGGCCGTCAGCATCGGCACCCATCTGGCCGACGCGGTCCCGGCCGGACCCGGCACAGACCTGGTGGAGGCGGCCGAACAGGCCCTGGCCTATGCCGACACGGCGATGTACGAGGCCAAACGGGCCGGCAAGAACCGCGCGTACGCCCACCACGACGACGCCGAGGTCCGCGCCCGCCTGTTGCCGCAGCTGCGCGACGCCCTGAACCGGGACGAGTTCGTCCTGCACGGCCAGCCCGTGCTCGACCTGATCAGCGGGCACCCGGTGGCGGTGGAGACGCTGGTGCGCTGGCAGCACCCCACCCGCGGCACCCTGTCCCCGGCCGAGTTCCTCGACGTGGTCGAGGACAGCCCTCTGATGATCGGCCTGGGCCGCCGGGTGCTCACCGAGTCGTGCCGGATGGCCGCCGCCTGGAGCGAGGCGCTCGGCCCGGGTGCCCCGGCGGTGCACGTGAACGTCTCGGGCCGCCAGCTCGAGGCCGGCAACCTGCACCACGACGTGGTCGCGGCCCTGCAGCGGCACGGCCTTCCGGCCGGGCGGCTGGTACTGGAACTCACCGAGACCCACATGCCCCGGCTGACCCACTCGCTGCTGCAGGACCTGCAGGACCTGCGCGACCAGGGGGTGCGGATCGCGATCGACGACCTGGGGACCGGCTACTCAAGCCTCACCCGACTGACCGAGCTGCCCGTGGACGTCCTCAAGATCGATCTTGCCTTCGTGGCCGGCCTGGGCCGCGACCGCACCTGCGAGGCCGTCGTGCGGGCGGTGATCGGCCTCGGGCAGGCCCTGGGCGTGACCGTGGTGGCCGAAGGGGTAGAGACCCCGCAGCAGGCCGACCTTCTGCAGCGCTACGGCTGCGACACCGTGCAGGGATATCTCTACAGCCCGCCCCGGCCGGAACCCGAACTGCTGCAGTACCTGCAGCGCCTCCGCCTGGAAACCGATGTACGGCAACCCAAGTGAATAAGACCTGGCCCGTGGTGAGAGCCGCGTGCTCAGCCCTCGCGGCGCAGGCCGAAGCTGCCCACTCCGGACGCCAGATCCACCTCGAGGCGATCCTCTGAACGCTCGGGTGTGGTGAGGACAGTGCCGGCGGCCAGTCCGCCGTGATGCACCCCGTCCAGGTCGGCGCTCCCACCGCCGCCCGAAAAGGTCGCCTGCGCAGAAACATTTGCGGGCAGGGTCAGACTGATGCTGTTCGCTCCACCGCTGATGCGGGTGGGCAGCACGCCGTCCGGGTGAGGTAGGTAGGCCTGGATGGTCGCCACGCCCTGCGTCACGTCCAGGCTCTGCACCCGCCCCTCTCGCAGGTCGAGCGTCAAGGCCGACGAGCCGCCATCGATCTGGATCTGCCACCGCACGTCCCGGGCCAGTTTCACCGCCAGATCGACTCCGCCACCGCCGTCCTGGTCGGCTGCTTCGGTCGAGACGCTCACCGTCTCGGGGTCCTGCTCCCGCAGGACCGGCACCGCGCTCTGTGTGTCGGGGGTCTGCGCCTGCACGAGGTCACCACCGAGGTCGGCTGCGATCACCGTCAGCCGATCGGTGCCACCGTGCACCACCAGGCGCGCCGTGCTCTGCCCCTGACCGGCCAGGGCCGGCGTGTGGTCGACGGCCCGGTGCCCGCCGGACCCGTCACGGGTGAAGTGCACGATCAGGAGGATGGCGAGAACCGTGATCGCCACCGCCGCCACGATCCGGCCGCCCGGCCAGTAGGCGGCGGGTGAGGAATGTGGGGAAGACACGGCTCGATGATTGCGCTCGCCCCGGCGGGCAGCGATCCGAGATGCCTGAGTTTGCCGATCAGACCGTGCAAGGCGCGGTCCTCCGGCCAAGGGGGAACCCGGCATATCCTCCGGGCATGACTTCGGGCTTCGGTCTGCTCACGCCGCAGCAGCGCGAACTGGTGGCCGAGTGGCTGCCGGGGGCCGAGCTGATCCACGACCACAGCCGCGGGCCGGCCGGCACACGAGTGCTGGAGCTGGAGGGCGACCGCGGGAAGTTCATCGTGAAGGCCGGGGACGACGAGCGCGTTGCCCAGGAGATCCGGGCGCACGAGCAGTGGCTGTCCGTATGGGTCCCGCAGGGGCGTGCCCCGGCTCTGGCCTGGGCCGATTCCGCCGCCAGGATCCTGGTCACGCGCTACCTGCCGGGAGTGCTGGTGGAGGGAGCAGGCGCCGAGTTCCGGGCGAACACCTACCACCAGGCCGGCGAGCTGCTCGCCGCCTTTCACGCCCAGGCCGGCGTTCAGGACGACGACTACGAGGCCCGGGCGCGTGCGAAGACGTTGTGGCGGCTGGAGCAGCCGCACCGTATCCCCGCCGCGACCGTGTCCCGGCTGCGGGAGCTGGTGGCCGCGTGGCCGACACCGCCGGTCAGATCGGTTCCCACGCACGGCGACTGGCAACCGCGCGACTGGCTGATTGAGGACGGGGTGGTGCGGGTGATCGATTTCGGTCACGCGGCGCTGCGGCCGGCTTGGTGCGACTTCACCCGGCTGGCGGCCCAGCAGTTCCGTACCGACTCCCGGTTCGAGGCGGCCTTCCTGGCGGGGTACGGCGAGCGTCCCGGTGATGAGGCGGCGTGGCAGCGGGCCTGCGTGCGCGAGGCCATCGGCACGGCGGTGTTCGCGCACCGGATCGGCAACCAGCGGTTCGAGCAGCAGGGGCTGCGCATGATCGCCGCCGCTCTGGACGCGCCGGGGTCGGACCGACGCTGAGGGGCCTCGTTCGCCTGAAGTTCGGCTTGCCTCAACTCGTTGCGTAGCACCCTGTTCAGGGCCGGCTACCCATGATTCGGTCATGAACCCGCGGGAGTTCGCCGTCGCGTACCGGCGCCTGGCCGGCAACGCGCTGCTCGTGCTGTCGGTCCCGGTGATGATCTGGTTCGTGGTGCGCACCGTCTCGGCGATGGGCGCGGGCTGGAGCGAGGCCGGGCACACCCTGCTGAGTGTGGAGATGCTCTGGCTGCCGGCCCTCACGTTCTTCTGGTGGGCCGGGCACTGCGCCCGGGCCGGCCAGGTCACCGCGTGCCTGCCCGGCCTGAGTCTGGGCAAGGCGCTGAGCCTGTGCTTCGCCGGCAGCGCGGTGGCCAACAGCCTGCCGCTGGGCGGGGCGCTGAGCTTCGGGGTGAGCGCGGCCATGATCAAGTCGTGGGGCTTCAGCGCCCGCGCGATGACCAGCTACTTCACCCTCAACCAGATCTACACCGTGCTGCTGCGGGTGCTCTTCGGGGCGCTGTCGCTGGCCTGGTTCATGACCTACGGCCCGGGCGCGCAGATCGGCTCGGCCCCGGTGTGGGTGAGCGTGGGCACGGCCGCGCTGCTCGTGGTGATCTGCGTGCTGCTGGCCCGGGGGCAGGCGGCGGCCTGGGCCGGGCGGCGGCTCGGGGCCCTGCTGACCGCCCTGCGCGAGGACATGGGCACGGCGTTGCGCCGGGCCTGGGTGCAGCTGGTGCTCAGCGGCCTGGTCTACATGGTGCTGCTCGGCGTGCTGCTGCACCTGTGCCTGCTCGGACTGGGCGTGAACCAGCCGTTCGTGCTGATCCTGGCCGTGGTCGGGATCGAGCGCATGGTCACCACCGTGCCCCTCACACCCGGTGGGGCGGGCGCGGCCGAGCTCACCATCTTCACCTGCCTGACCGCGGCCGGCGTGGACCCGGCCAAGGCCCTGGCCGGAGCCCTGCTCTACCGGTTCTTCACGTTCCTGCTGGAGATCCCGGTGGGAGCGGCGGTGATCGTGGGCTGGCGGGTGCGGCACCACTTCACTGCTCCAGTCACTTCAGCCACCGCCTGAGGGGGCACCTCTCAGGACGCGTCGTAGGCCAGCCGGGCCTGTTCCACCGCCCCCAGGTGCTCGGTGCCCCAGGTGGCGAGGTGGGCGAACAACGGCGCGAGAGTGGCACCCAGCTCGGTGATCTCGTACTCCACGCGGGGCGGGACCTCGCGGTGGTAGGCCCGGGAGACCAGGCCGTCGCGCTCGAGGCGGCGCAGGCTGTCGGTCAGGACCTTCGGTGAGATACCGGGGATGCCCTGCTGGAGTTCGAGGAACCGCTGCCGGCCCCGGAAGTTCAGCGTCCACAGGATCGGCGTGGTCCAGCGGCTCAGCACGACGTCGACCACCGGCCCCACCGGGCAGGTGCCGGATGCCTCCGGCCAGGTTCCGGGTTGTGAAGTCTGCACGTGATCCCCTCCGCCGCAACACTTTCCCCTAGGTGAGTACTGTACCGGGGCGGTTAGGTTCAGTGCATCGCCGAACGGGACGGAGCTGGAAATGATCGTGGTGACAGGTGCTACCGGCAATGTGGGCCGGGTGCTGGTGCAGACGCTGACCGGGCTGGGTGAGGAGGTGACCGCGGTCTCCCGGGGACAGTCGCCGGTGCCGGACGGGGTACGCCCTCACCGGGCCGATCTGGGCCGGCCCGGCGCGCTGGAGGCACCGTTACGTGGGGCCAAGGCCTTGTTCCTGCTCGTGTCCGGCGCAGGCGCCCATGTCGACGCGGGCGAGCTCACTGCTGTCGTTCGCAGAAGTGGGGTGGAACGGGTGGTGCTGCTCTCCTCGCAAGCCGCGGGCACCCGTCCTCAATCGGTTTCTCATGCACCACTGCGGAAATTGGAGGACGCGGTACGCGCGGCTTCGACGGACTGGACGATCTTGAGGCCGGGCGGCTTCGCCACCAACGCCTACGCCTGGGCGCAGACGGTGCGTGACCGTCGGGAGGTGGCTGCGCCGTTCGCGGACGTGGGGCTGCCGGTGATCGACCCGGACGACATCGCGGCGGTGGCCGCCGCCGCCCTGACCCAGGACGGGCACGCCGGCGTTGTTCACGAACTCACCGGCCCCGCCCTGAGCACTCCGCGCGAGCGCGCTCAGGCGCTGGCGGAGGCTCTGGGCGAGCCGGTGCGGTTCGTGGAGCAGACGCCCGAGCAGGCCCGGGCCCAGCTGCTGACCTTCATGCCCGAACCGGTGGTGGAGGGCACCCTGGACATCCTCGGCCGGCCGACCGCCGCCGAACAGCAGATCAGCCCGGCCGTCGAGCAGATCCTCGGACGCCCTCCCCGCACCTTCGGCGACTGGGCCCGCCGGAACGTGGCCGCGTTCGCCTGACGAAGGTCAGCCCTTCTTCAGCGCCCGCTCCAGGATCCAGGCGTAGACCATGGCCTCGTCCTTCCAGGCGTCGTAACGCCCCGAGGGCCCGCCGTGCCCGGCCCCCATCTCGATCTTCATGACGATCTGGTTGGGCCCGGTGTTGGCCTCACGCAGCCGCTGCACCCACTTGGCCGGCTCCCAGTAGCTCACCCGGGGGTCGTTCAGGCCGGCCGTGACCAGCATGGCCGGGTAGGCCGCGGGCACCACGTTGTCGTAGGGGGAGTAGCTCTTGATCACGTTGTAGAACTTCTCCTCCTCCGGGTTGCCCCACTCCTCGTACTCGTGCACGGTCAGCGGCAGCGACGGGTCGAGCATCGTGGTCAGCGTGTCCACGAAGGGCACCTCGGCGATCACCCCGGCGAACAGGTCGGGCCGCAGGTTGGTCACCGCGCCCATCAGCAGGCCGCCGGCGCTGCCGCCGCGGGCGATCAGGGTCTGCGGCGAGGTGTAGCCCTCGGCCACCAGGTGCTCGGCGGCGGCCACGAAGTCGCTGAAGGTGTTCGGCTTCTTCTCGAACTTGCCGTCCTCGTACCAGAGACGGCCCAGGTCACCACCGCCGCGGATGTGCGCGATGGCGAACACGAAACCGCGGTCGAGCAGGCTCAGACGGAACGAGGAGAAGTACGGGTCGGTCGACATCTCGTAGGCGCCGTAGCCGTACAGCACCGCCGGGCCGCCGTCTTTCGCCCGGTCGGCGCGGTAGACCAGGGAGACCGGCACGTCCACACCGTCGGCGGCCTTGGCCCACACCCGCTCGGTGGTGTACGCCGTGGGGTCGTAGCCGCCGAGCACCGGCTGCTGCTTGAGCAGGGTGCGCTCGCCGGTGCGCACGTCGTACTCGTACACCGAGCGCGGGGTGACCATCGAGGTGTAGGAGTAGCGCACCACGTGGGTGTCGAACTCGGCGTTGCCGCCGGCCCCGGCCGTGTACACCGTCTCGGGCTGCTCCATCACCGAGTGCGTGCCGGTGGCCAGTTCGTACAGGGCCAGCCGGGCGGTGCCCTCGGCGCGCTCGGACATGATCAGGTAGCCGGCCATCGGCTCGACCCCGTCGAGCTTCACGTCGGGACGGTGCGCGATGACCTCCTGCCAGTGCTTGCGGCCGGGAGTGGCGGCGGGCGTGACCATGAGCCTGAAGTTGGGCGAGTCCTCGTTGGTGGTCACGTAGAACTCGTCGCGCTCGGCGTCCTTGTAGTGCGAGAGGTGGTACTCCACCCCCTGCCGGCGCGGCTCGACCACCTGGAACTCACCGGTCGGGTCGCCGGCCGGCAGGATCCAGGTCTCGCTGGTCAGCGAGCTGCTGGTGACGATGAGCAGGTAGTCCTCGGTCTTGGAACCGCCGACGCCGACGAAGAAGCGCTCGTCGTCCTCCTGGAAGACCTTGACGTCTTCGGCCGCCGGGGTGCCGATCACGTGCCGCCACACCTGGTAGGGGCGCTTGGCCTCGTCCTGGCGGGTGTAGAAGAGCACGCTGCCGTCGCGGTTGAAGGTGGCGCCGTAGTAGACGTCTTCGATCACGTCTTCCAGGTCGGTCATCGTGTTCAGGTCGCGCACCCGCAGGGTGAACGTCTCGCTGCCGGAGAGGTCGGTCGAGTAGGCCAGCCGCTCGCCGGTGGGGGCCACCGAGAAGGCGCCCAGGGAGAAGAACTCCGCGTCGCCGGCCACCTCGTTCTGGTCGAGCAGGACGATCTCTTCTTCGGCCGGCTTGCCGTCGACGTCGGCCTTGCGGCAGCTGATGCCGTACTGGCGGCCCTCCTCGGTGCGGCTGTAGTACCACCAGCCGTGCTTGCGCACCGGCACCGACAGGTCGGTCTCCTGGATCCGCGAGCGGAACTCCTCGAACAGCTCCTCCTGCAGCGCCCCGGTGCCCTCGAGGTAGGCCTTGAGGTGCTCGTTCTCCGCCTCCAGCAGCGCGATCACCTCGGGGTCGGACTTCTCCCGCAGCCAGTACCACTCGTCGGTGCGGTTGTCTCCGTGCTTGGTCAGGGTGGTCGGGCGCTTGGGGGCCTGGGGTGCGCTGCTGGTCATGGGGACAGCTTGCCCCAAGCCCCCGACACTCTTCGACCACCGTTCGCCGAGGGCTCACTTCACCGCGCCCCGGGTGACTCCGGAGATCACCCAGCGCTGGGCGAAGACGTAGACCACGAACAGCGGGGCCATGGCCATCAGGTAACTGGCGAAGGCCACCGGGTAGTTGGTCTGGAACTGGCTCTGGAACACGAACTGCACCAGCGGCAGGGTGGCCGAGCCCGGGTCGGACAGGATGACCAGCGGCAGCAGGAAGTCGTTCCAGGCCCACAGACAGGTCAGGATGCCGACGGTGGCGTTCATCGGGGCCAGCAGCGGGAAGATGACCCGCCAGAAGGTTCCCCAGGTGGAGGCCCCGTCGATCGCCGCGGCCTCCTCCAGTTCGCGGGGGATGGAGTTGATGTACGCGGTGAACACGAAGATGTTGAACGCCAGCCCGTAGACCACGTAGAGCACCACCAGGCCGAGCCGGTTGTCCAGGTGGAGCAGGGCGGTCTGCTTGGCCACCGGCAGCATGATGATCGGGAAGGGCACGAACAGCGCCGAGACGAAGTAGAAGTACAGGCCGCGGAAGAGGCGGCGGTGCATGTTGCGGGCGATCGCGTAGGCCACCATCGAGTTGGTCAGCAGGGTCGCCACCACCGCCCCGACGGTGATCAGCGCGCTGTTCAGGGCGGTGGTGGGGAAGTCGGTCAGCCGCCAGGCGTCGGCGAAGTTCGACCAGCGCACCTCCTGCGGCAGCCCGAAACCGGTGCCGCCCAGCTGGTCCGGGGTCTTCAGGGCGGTGACCACGGCGAAGTACAGCGGCACGAGGACGGTCAGGGCGAGCACCGCCAGCAGGGCGGTCAGCCACCAGTTGACCCTTCGGGTGTCCATCAGACGCTCATCTCCCTCTTCTGCAGGAATCGCAGCTGGACGATCGAGAGGGTGACGATGACGACGAAGAAGATCACCGAGTTCGCGCTCTGGTAACCGTACTCGCCGCCCTGGAAGCCGCCCTTGTAGATCAGCAGGGCCACCGACTCGGTGTCGGTGCCGGGCCCGCCGCCGGTCAGCGCCACGATGTGGTCGAAGATCTGCAGGAAGCTCTTCAGCGACAGCACCATGTTGATGGTGAAGAACCCGGCGATCATCGGGAAGGTGATGCTGCGGAACTGCCGCCAGGCGCCCGCCCCGTCGATCGAGGCCGCCTCGTACAGGTCGCCGGGCACGGTCTGCAGCCCGGCGATGTAGATGACGATGTTGAATGCGGCGGCCTGCCACACGGCCAGGACCACGATGCCCAGCCAGGCGGTGGAGGCGTCGGTCAGCAGCGACGTGGAGAGCCACTCCACACCGAGCTTCTGGCCCAGGGCGGGCAGCGAGTTGGAGAACAGGTAGTTGAAGATGTAGCCGACGATCAGGATGGCCAGGATGTTCGGCACGAAGTAGACCCCGCGCAGGGTGGTGCGCCACTTGATCCGCGCGTTCAGGCCGACCGCGATCGCCAGGGAGACGATGTTCACCGCGACGGTGGCCACCCCGGCGATGAGGAACGTGAACCAGTAGGCGTGCAGCACCCGGGAATCGGTGAACAGGGCCACGTAGTTGCGGAATCCGACCAGGTCGAACGGCCCGTAGCCGGGGGAGTCGGTGAAACTGTAGAAGACGCCCTGGATCACCGGCACGGTGTGGAACACGAAGAAGATCACCACGGCCGGGGCGACCATGAGGTAGAAAGCCCGCTGGGTCTTCATGAGATCACCGTTCCCAGGCCCCAGGTGCGCCGCTGGGCCACCTTGTCCCAGTCCGAGTCCAGGTCCCGCAGGAAGGTCTGCTCGTCGCCGCCGAGCAGGAAGGTCTGCAGCAGCGGGGCGAGCGGGATGGCCGGGATGAACTGGTGGTCGGTGAACCCGACGATCCGCCCCGCCTCGATGTAGTCACGCACTCCGGCCAGGGCCGGGTCGTCGTTGGTGAGTCCTTCCAGGGTAGGCACCGCGACCTGGGCCCGGCAGTAGGCGCTCATCACCGGCTCCTGCATCAGGAACTGCAGGAAACGATCCACCACCTCGGGGTTCTCGCCCTCACGGCTGGCGGTCAGCACCACGTCGACGCCGGAGACCAGGGTGGTGCGGGACGGGTCGTCGGTGGCCGGCAGGGCCATGCTGCCCACCGTGAACTCGGGCTTTCCGAGCCGGATCTGGGGTACGGCGTAGCTGCCCAGCAGCAGCATCGCCGACTCGCCACGGGCGAAGGCGGCGGTGCCGTCCTCGTACCCCTTGGAGAGCGGGTCGGGCTGGGTGAACCGGAACAGTTGCCCGAGCCGGTCGGCGGTCTCGGCCCAGCCCTGCGCGAAGGTGGTGCGGCCGGCGAACCGTTCCTCGAAGAAGTTCTCCGGCTGCAACTGCGCCGACAGCGGGGCCAGCGGCGACTGCGGCGTCCAGGCGTCGGCCAGCATCCCGTAGAACGGGGTGATGCCCTCGTCCTGGAACGTCTGGGCGGCCGCGATCAGTTCGCTGAAGGTCTGGGGCACCTCGACGCCGTACTGCTCGAACATCTCCACGTTGTAGAGCAGTCCGCTGGCGTTGGCGGCGAACGGAAGGCCGTTGACCTCGCCGCGTGAACCCTGGCCGAGGCTGCCGATCACGTCCAGGTACGAGGGGTTCACCTCCTCCAGGACGGGGTCGCCGCGGAAGTCGCGGAAGATCCGGGCACTGGCGAACTCGCCGAACGTGCCGTTGCCGTTCAGCGTCATCACGTCCGGCACGTTGTCCTTGACCAGACGGGTGCGCAGGGCGGTCTCGGGGTCGGCGGGGTTGTCCACCACCACCCGCACGTCCGGGTTCTGCGCCTCGAACTGCCGCGCCAGGTCCTGGAAATAGCCCTGGGCCTCGGGTTTGAACTGGAAGAAGGTGATCGTGGTGCGGTCGTCGCCGGCGCACCCGGTCAGCAGCGTCGCGAGCAGGCCGCCGAGGACGAGCAGAGTCGCGACCCGGCCGGGATGGGCTCGTGAGCGTGGGGGATGATCTTTTCGTGGTAGCAACGCTGCTCCCGGTGATCTCCACATGATCTGCACTGATATTTTCTTGCTGATTGAAAGTAACTCGGCCCGATACGGGCGACAAGGGTGCGAACCGGATGCGAGGGTGCCGCGGTGAAGTCTGGCGATGAACGGCACCTCACCCCGCGGGCCCTGGCGGTCACCCGCTACCTGCTGATGCACGGGCCCTCCACCCGCGCCGACCTGGCGGGCGAGCTGCAGTTGTCCGACGCGTCGCTGTCCCGGGTGGCCCGGCTGCTGGTCGAGCAGGGCATCGTCACCGAGCACGCCGACCGCGGCGTCAGTACCACCGGTGCCACCGGTGCTGCCATCGGCCGTCCCCGGCAGATCCTCACCGCGGTGCCCGGCAGCCGGCACGTGGTGGGGGTGAAACTCACCGGAGACACCGCCTACGCGGTGCTCTGCGATCTCGCGGGCACCGTTCTGGCCACGGCCAGTAAGGCACTACCAGAACCAGAGGACGGGGTGGTCCCGGTCGCGGGGGCGGTGCGGGTGGTCAGGGGGCTGGTTACCCGGCTGGGCCGCCCGGTGACCCGGGTCGACGGGCTCGGGGTGTCGGTGGGTGGGGTGGTCGAAGGACGCTCGGTGGTGCGTGACGGTGTCTTCCTGGGCTGGCGCGGGGTGGACCTGGGAGCCCTGCTCACGCAGGCCTGCGGCCTGCCGGTGGTGCTGAGCAACGACGTGGTCGGGCTGGCCCGCGAGCAGTTGTGGTTCGGGGCCGGGCGCACCCACGCGACCTTCGGGGTGGTCACGGTCGGAGCCGGGCTGGGCTACGCAGTGGTGCGTGAGGGGCAGGTGCTGGAGCACCTGATCGACAACGGTCACCTGCTCTCGCACTCACCCCTGGACGCGTCGGGCCCGGTGTGCAGGCAGGGTCACCACGGGTGCGTCTCGGCCTATCTGGACCGTACGGACGTGGCGGCGCGCCTCGGGCGGTCGGGCTCGGCGGTGAGTTTCGAGCAGTTGGCACAGTTGGACCCGGACTGGTTCACCGGGGCGGCCCGGGCGCTGGGGCACCTGATCGCCACGGTGGCCGGCGGCCTGCAGACCGAGCGGATCGTGCTGGCCGGGGAGGACGTGGCCACGCTGTACGCCGATCCGGTCACCACCGCCACGCTGGCCGCGCGGCTGCGCCCCGGCGACGACCCGCTGCAGGTGAGCACCGAGCCGCTCGGCTTCACCGACTGGGCGCGCGGCGCCGCGGTGGTCGGCATCCAGGCCGTTCTGGGCGCTCTCTGAGATCCGGCTGAACGAGATCGGAGAAGTTGCCACAACTCACGCCGGTGGCCGCGTCTTGGGGGCATGAACGCAAAGGACGGCGGCAGCGCCGGGGACGAGCAGCCCGACCTCGACCTGGACCAGCCGCGGGCGGGGGACGCCCAGGTGGTCGCTCTCTTCCGGAACGGTCTGGAGGCGGGCACCGGGCCCGCTCCCGACCTGCGGGGGATCGAGCGCAGAGCGAAGAAGAAGCACCGGACGAGTCAGGCCATAGCCTCCGGTGCCGTGACCGCGGCGGCCGCCCTCACCGCGGTGGCGGTGGCGGTCTCCCCATGGTCCACGGGCGGTGGAGGTGACGGGGTTCCGGCCGGGCCGACACCCACGCCCAGCACCACCCAGACCCTGGACACCACGATCCCGGACGTGACCCGTTCGTCGTTGCTGCAGACGGGTGACATCTCCGACAAGAACTGGAGCATTGTCGGCCCCGAACGGCTGCGCGCCGACGGCGAACCGCAGGATCTCTCGGGGGAGCCGTGGATCGGAGGGGTGTGCGTGGACGACACGTTCGGCGCTGTCGCCCCCGACAACGCCTGGGAGCAGACCTGGTTCTCGGACGAGGGCAACACCCCGGCCAACTACGCGATCACCGAAAAGATCGCCCAGTGGCCCGGTCAGCCGGACCAGGCGGCTGCGGTGCTCGACGGCCTGCGCGCCCAGCTGAAGGAGTGCACCTCCGGTCCCGGGCAGGAGGGCTTGAGCGTCACCACCGACCGCACCTCACCGCGGGAGATCGTGGTGCCCTACCTGGCGGCAACTTTCGAGGATGGCCAGAACATCCCGCAGGCAAAGGTCTTCGCGGTCTGGGGTGACGCGCTGATCTCCGTTGAGGTCGCGGTTCCCTCATCCACCGGCGGCCCGCAGAACTACGAGGGCAACGAGGACGAGGCGTACACCGGCGCGATGTCGGTGCTCGACTCGGCTGTCTACCGCCTGACCGGCCGGGTGCCGGGAGACGGGGCGCCGTCCGGGCTGGAGCCGGCCGTGCCCGACGGCGTGGTGCAGGAGGAGGGCGACCTGCCCACCTCTTCGGTCGAGCCGAGTGCGACGAGTCAGCCGGGCGAGACGGTACCGGGCAGCGAGAGCGGAACGGGTGACGGGCAGTGAGACGCCCCTGGCAGGAACCGTCCCTGGAGAAGGCCCCCGGGTTCGAGGAGTTCGTGCGGGCCCGCAGCCCGCGCATGCTCTCCGTGGCCCGCGGCCTGACCAGGTCCAACGCCGACGCCGAGGACCTGGTGCAGGACGTGCTGGCCAAGGTGCTGCTGAAGTGGGACCTGGTCAGCCGGGCCGACGACCCGGCCGCCTACGTCAACCGGATGCTGGTCAACGCCGCCACCTCGTTCTGGCGGCGCGGCTTCCAGCGTGAGTCACCGACCGACAGCGCGGTTCTCGGAGATCGTCCGGTCGACGACACCAGCGGCGCCCTGGCCGAGCGCGACGCCCTGCTGCAGGCGCTGGCCACGCTCCGGCCCAAGCACCGCGCCGTGCTGGTGCTGCGCTACTACGAGGGTCTCAACGACCACGAGATCGCCGAGACCCTCGGCATGGCCCACGCGACGGTCCGGAGCAACGCCGCCCGGGGGCTGGCCGCGCTACGGAAAGCGGGCCTGCTCGGCGCTCACGTGTAGACCAGAGGCCAGAATTGCCACAAACGCCGCAGCATGACAGCGTTCCGGCGTGATGAAGCGCCGGGCCGTCCTGCTGGTCGTGCTGATCGTGGGGGCGGCCCTGGCTGTCGTCCCCACGATTTCGCCGCTGTTCACCGCCCGCAGCGACGCCCCCGCCAAGGTCGGGGCAACGAGCCGGCCGCCGGTGGAGCCGGACCAGGTGATGCTGACGCCGGGGCCCGGCAGTCTGCTCAGCCTCATCGACCTGCCGGTCGAGGCGGTGCGGGCCACCGGCGAGTCGACGCCGGTGGATCTGTCCGGCCAGCGGGTCGAGATCGGGGTCTGCCCGACGAACGAGGGATCCGCGGTCACGGACGGGCCCCAGCCGGAACATGCCTGGGAACAGGAGTGGTACGACCGCACCGAGGCAGCGATCTCGCCGGGCGCCTACGAGCAGCTGTACGCCTGGAACGCCGGCCCGGCGCCGGCCCGGCAGGTGTTTCAGGCCATGCTGGACGAAGTGCCCGGCTGCGCGGCGGATCCCAGCGATGACGGGGACAGTCCGGTCCGGCCGGTCGACGTCGCGGGATCGAACGGCCCCGGTGCCGTGGAGGTTCCGGCGTTCTTCACGGTCCGCAATCACTGGCGCGGCGACAACGAGGGTGTGGCCTTCGCCCGGCTGGGCAACACCGTGGTGATGGTGCGGAGCCTGATTCCCGGCAACGAGAACCAGGACGCCGAGAATGCCCAGAACCTGAGGCTCCTGATGGACCGTGCCCTGCAGCGAGCTCTCGGCCAGAACGCCGAGTTCCGCTACGTGTCCACCGGCTGAACCCCCTGTCGGGGAGGAACAACCGGTGGACGCCGCGATCAGCTCCGGTTCTCGAAAAGACCGGCCAGCACGGTGAGCGGCAGTGAACCGTGCCCCAGCACCGTGCGGTGGAACTCGGTCAGGTCCAGACCGGACGCCTCCCGGAGCCGCAGCAGCTCCTGCCGGCCGGTGGCGTAGCCCAGGGCCTGACCGGGCCAGCCGACGTAACGGACCACCTCGGAACGGATCTCGTGCTCCGTGGCCGTGGTGTTCTCCCGCATGTACTGCTCGGCCCGGGCCCGTGACCAGCCCAGGGCGTGCATGCCGGTGTCCACCACCAGCCGGGCCGCGCGCAGCGCCGACAACGAGAGCATGCCCAGACGCTGCACGTCGTCCGAGTACAGGTCCAGGTCCTCGGCCAGCCGCTCGGCGTACAGACCCCAGCCCTCGGTGTACGCGCCCAGTTCGATGTCGATGTACCGCCGCCAGTAGGGGACGGGGGCCTGCTGCAGGGAGGACAACTGCAGGTGATGTCCTGGCACCGCCTCGTGGAAGGTCAGTGCCTCGCAGTCGTACCCCGGGGTCTCGGTGGCACCCGAGGTGGTCAGGAAGAACACGCCCGGACGGGAACCGTCCACCGCCGGCAGCCGGTAGTAGGCCGTGGCGGCCCCCTCGGCGTCGGCGCCGCTGATCGACTCGATCGAGCACGGCGGGATCTCACCCAGGTCGAACGCCCGGCCCGCGGCCGCCTCGGCCTTGGCCAGAGCCGCCTGGCACCGCTCGATCATGTTCTCCGGCGAGGAGTACCGCAGCGCCGGATCCTCCCGCAGGCGCGCAGCGATCGAGGGCAGGTCGCGCAGACCGAAGGCCCGCCCACCGATCTCGGCCCAGCGCCCGCGCAGCTCGTCGATCAGCTGTAGGCCCAGGTCGTGCAGCTCCTGCGCCGAGCGCTCGGTGGTGGTGTGGCGGCGCACCGCATCGGCGTAGCCCTCCTCGCCGCCCGCCACGAACCGGATGCCCACGTGCTCGTCGTCGCGCGCCCCGGCCAGCAGGTCCCGATGCGCCTGGGCCAGCCGCTCCAGCGCGGGGCGGATCCGCTCCTGCACCACCTTCGTCGCCTGCTCCAGAACGGCCGAACCACGCGCCGGCGCCAGCAGCGAGTCGGACGCCTCGTCCGCCTTCAACGCCGCAGTGATCTGCCCCAGCGCCTGCTCCAGACCCACCCGCGCAGAAGGCCTTCCCAGCGCAGCCTCTTCCGCGCCCCGCACGGCCAGCGCCTCCAGCACCGCCGGGATGCCCTGCAGGCGCTGCAGATACCGTTCGGCGCCGGCCTCGTCGGTGATCGTCATCGCCGGAACGGCCTGGAAGATCAGCCCCTGACGGGATACGTACCCACCGGCCGACGTGCTCGCCGCCCACAACGCGTGGGTGGCATCTCCGTGGGAGCCCCGCACCAGTTCGGTGAGAGCCGCGCGATCGACGCGTTCATCGTCCGTAAGCTCTTCGGTGTCCAGATCGCCCAGCTCGCCGAGAATTCCGGCGAACGTGGTGGCTGCCTGCTCACCGGCCGCCCGGCTGGGATCACCGGCCAGATGGTCGAACTCGGACAGACCCAGCATCGTGGAGTTGAACGGCTCGAGCGTGTGCTGGGTGCGGAACCAGCGCTCGCCGAGCCGGTGCAGCTGCGCACTCGCCGGCGTGCTCGCCGGTGTTCCGGTCGTGCTCATGATCGGTCCGCGAACTTGTCGGTGGTGGTGACCAGGACGTCCAGGATCCCCGGCTCGTCGAAGGCGTGACCGGCGTCCTCAATGATGTGGAACTCCGCCTCCGGCAACGCCTGGTGCAGATCCCAGGCGGTCACCGCGGGCGTGCAGATGTCGTAACGTCCCTGCACGATCACCGTCGGGATGCCGGCCAGGCGCGGGGCGTCGGCAATGAGCTGACCGGGGGTGAGCCAGCCGTCGTGGCGGAAGTAGTGGTTCTCGATGCGGGCGAACGCGGTGGAGGCCACCGCATCCTGCGCCACCGCGATCAGGTCGGGCCGCGGCTGCACGGTCAGGTTGCCCAGTTCCCAGGTGGCCCAGGCGACGGCGGCCGGCTGGTGCACGGCCGGGTCCTCGTCGAACAACAGCTTGGCGTAGTTCTCGACCAGCTGGCCGGGCACCCGCATCGCCTCCGGCAGCCCACCGAGGAAACCGGCCCAGGTGTCCGGGGCGATGCTCGCCGCGGGGCCCTCGTAGAACCAGGTGATCTCGCTCTTGCGCAGGGTGAAGATGCCCCGCAGCACGAGTTCGCTGACCCGCTCGGGGTGCTTCTGGGCGTAGGCCAGCGCCAGCGTCGAGCCCCAGGACCCGCCGAACACCTGCCACTTGTCGATCCCGCGCTCGGTCCGCAACTGCTCCAGGTCGGCGACCAGGTGCCAGGTGGTGTTGGCGCTCATGTCCACCACCGGATCGCTGGCCAGCGGCCGGCTGCGCCCACAGCCACGCTGGTCCAGCAGCAGGATCCGGTACTTCGCCGGGTCGAACAGCCGCCGGTGCCGGGCCGAGGCCCCGCCGCCCGGGCCACCGTGCAGGAACACGACCGGCTTGCCCTGCGGGTTGCCGCACTCCTCCCAGAAGACCGAGTGTCCGTCCCCGACCTCCATCAGACCGCTGGCGTGGGGTTCGATCGCCGGGTAGAGCTCGCGCATGAAGTTCCTCTCCTCGCAGACGTAGGCCCAGGATCGCCGGGCCAAGGGCAGGATATGCCGCGAGCTGCGCAGGACTCAGGACAGCGGCAGCGCCCAGAACAGCGACTCGACCCGGCCGGCCACGGTCGCCTCGCGGCTCACCCGGTACAGGCCCTTCTCCAGGGCGGGCAGTTCGACCACGAAGTTGGGCCCGTTCTGCGGTTCGTCGTCGCGGGTGCGCAGGGTGTCGGAGGGCACCACCACCCAGCGGCCCTCGTCCATCCGCTCGATCCGGGCCTCGCCGGTGAGGTCGCCCACCTGCTCCTGCGGATCGAAGACGCCTTCGAGGCGGCCCCGGGGCACGACCATCAGGTTGAGCGTGGCGGGTTCCGCGGCCTCGACCACGTGATCGCCCTCGAACCCGAAGGCTGTGCTGGAGCGCAGGACCTGGTGCTCGGGCGTGCCGCCGACCTCGATCAGGCCGTAGGAGTTACCCAATTGGATGCGGTACCAGCCCGGGCTCACGTCACCGATGCGCGTCCACACCGGGGAGCCGAAACTGCCCGCCGGGGCGCCGAGGGCGATGGCCGGAACCATCAGCTCTTCCTGGAGGCTGTGCAGGCCGCCAGGAGGTGAATCGAGGCTCAGGCCGGTGGTGAGCTGACGGTGGTCGTGCCACGTTGCCCCGTCCCAGCGCTGCAGCCTGCCCATCACGCCGAAATCCACGCGTTCCGTGGTCGGGTTGGCCAGGATCACGGCCACCTCACCGCCCTCGGCCGGCACCGCCCCCGGGCTGACGATCAGGTGCGCCTGGGACGTGTCGATGCCCGGGGGCCGGGGTACCCGCAGGTCGGGCTCTGCCGGTGTTGTGCTGTCGCTCAAGTCGCCCTCTCCTCGCCACGGTCCCACCACCACGGTCACGATGGCCACGATCGCGACCACGGCCATCGCCGTCACCAGCACCTGCTCGCGCCGGCCGGTGCGTTTGCCGTCGTACGGGTGCTGCCTGCGCTGCATGAGTGGTCGCCCCCTCGACGATCAGTCGCTCCGCGTGTTCTTGCCACTCCAGATTTAGGACGCCGGTGGGCGCCTTCCCGTTCCCGCCTCGCGGCGGGTCGGGCTGACCCACGGGAGGGAACGCGGACGTCCCTGCGCAGATCCTGCCGGGCCAGGTCGAGATAGGAGCAGAGGAAGGGTCGGATCCGGCGCGCCCGGACGGGTGAGGGGAGAGCCGCGTGGAGAGTGCACCTTGGCTGCGCGCGCCCTGGGAACAGCTCGCCGCCGCCCAGAAATGCCCGAACTGCGACCTGGTGATCCACGACGACTGGCACTTCTGCGAGTACTGCGGCGTCGACCTGACCCAGCAGCCGGAGCCCGGCGCCGGGGAGGGCGCGGCCGACGGCCGGGCAGTCTCACGCGGCGCCACCCGGGACGACGCTCCTGCTGCGCACCTGGACCGGGTGCCCCCGCCGCAGGCGCTGCTGCAGTTGGAAATGCAGAAGCAGGAACAGCCCGCCCCGCCGCCGCAGCCGAGTCCGGTGGCCGCGGCCATTCAGCAGCCGGGGGCGCCGCTCATGACAGACGTTGCTCGCACTGCGACGAACCTGACGGTGTCTGCGGTGCTTTCGGGGGACGCTGCGCTCGCCGCCGGCCGGGGCTCTGCAGGTGTTGGCCCAGGTTCCGACGCGATGGATGCGGGCACGGTTGCCGGGGCCGTCAATCCGCTGCGCGCCGTGCTGCTTTCGGCTTACGAGGGCAAATCGATCGGTGTGGTGGGGCATGCGGCGCATCTGGGATCGATGGTGTGGCCCGGGGGAGTCGCTGGAGGTGCTGGTGGCGGGTTCGTGCCTGGTACTGGCTCGGCGGTTGCGGCAGGTCCGGTGGCCGGTGCAGGGCTACCGGCTGCCCCCGGTGGGTTGACTGGGATGGCTGCCGGTGGTGGGCCAGGTTCGGGGCTCGGATCGGTCGGTGGGTTGAGCGGCCTGGGTGGTCTTCCGGGCGGACCGGCTCTCCCTGGCGGACCAGGTGTACCGGGTGGACCAGGTGTACACAACGGGCCAGGTGGTCCTGGGGTGCCGGGCCCGGGTGGCGTGGGTGGCGTGGGTGGACCAGGCGTGTCGGGTGGGCCCGGTGGACTGGTTGGCGGTGTGCCTCCCGGCCCGGGTGGCCCGGGTGGCATGGGTGGAGCAGGTGGCGCGGGTGGTGTGGGCGGAATCGGTGGGGCGGGCGGGGTGGGCGGAGTCGGTGGGGCCATCACATCTGGCGGGCCTGGCGGGCCTGGCGGGCCTGGCGGGCCTGGTGGAGCTGGGGGACCCGCTGGCATGGGTGGTCCCGGTGGCTTAGGGGGACCTGGTGGGCTTGGTGCAATGGGCGGCGCCGGTGGACCTGCTGGCCTCGGCGGACTTGCTGGCCCCGGTGGAGTCAGTGGCACATCCACGCCCGGTGGGCCAGCGGGACCAGGTGGATTGAGCGGGCCGGGTGGACCAGGTGGGCCGCGTGGATCGAGCGGGCCGGGTGGACCGGGCGGGCTGGCTGGGCCGGGCGGCCCAGGTGGTGGCCCTGGCGGCGTCGGGGTGCTGAACGACCCGGGCTCCGGTGGCTCCGGTGCGAATGGCGGTCCGGCGGGCGCGGTCCGGGTGGGCAGTGTCGGCGGTCAGACGGTTCGGCCCATGCCTCAGCCTCCTTCCGTTTCCGGTCCTCCGCCCTTGGCCAAGCCGAGCTCCCTGCATACCGGCCCGAATGCTCCCGCAACCGTTCCTGCGCCGAAGCCGCCCCCTGCTCCCGCTGCTCCCAAAGCGCCGGAGCGGCCCGGGCCCACCTATCAGGTGGGGCCCAGGGCGTACGGCAATCCCATGTCCAGCCCCGGCGGGGTGTGAGCGTTGCCCGAGCGGTGTGAGTGTGGCGCACTGTTCGCGTCCGGTCTTGAGTGGTGTCCGCAGTGCTACGCGCCTCACCACCGAACTGCGCCGCAGTCGGAGTCGGTGTCCGGGCGAGAGTCTCACCTGGACAGCGAGGAGCCGTTCACCTCGGCTGCGGCGGCGGCCCGGCTGGCCCGCGAGCGCAGCCGGGCGGGCACCGGTAAGTGGGACGCCACCACGGTGACCTTCGGCCTGGCCGGGCGGGTGGTGGGCACGGTGCTGATGACCCTGCCCCTGCTGATCTTCCTGAAGGGGTTCTTCCCGTTCGGGTTCGTCGGCGTGGTGTCCTGGCTGGTGGTGTTCCCGCGCGGCATCCGGGAGTTGTGGCGGCGGGCGGACCGTCTGTAGTCCCAGGTTCTTAGTTGTTCCAGACCGCCACGCTGCGGCGCACCGGAACGGCGTCGGGGTCGGTGGCGAACAGTTCGGGGGAGCGGCGGCGCACGCGCTCGACGTCTTCGAACACCGCGCGCAGGTGGTGGCGCAGGGTGGTGCGGGCGGCCTCGGTGTTGCCCGAGAGCACTGCCTCCAGCACGTCTGCGTGCTGGTCGATGAACGGCTTGGGGGAGCCCACCTCGTCGAGGCCGAGGCGGCGGGCGCGGTCGAGGTGGCCCTTGGCCGAGGCCACGGTGGACCAGGAGTTGCCGTGTCCGCTCAGGCGCAGCAGCAGGTGGTGGAACTCCTCGTCGAGCCGGAAGAACTCCTCCCGCTCGATGCCCGCGGCCTGCTGACGGCCCAGGTTCTCGCGCAGCAGCGCGACCAGCTCGGCGTCGGGCTCGTCCGGAACATCTTCCAGGGCGGCCAGTTCCACCGCCTCGCGCAGGAACTGGGCGTCGGCCACGCGGGCCGCGTCGACCCGGGAGACGAAGGTGCCGACCTTGGGGAAGACCTGCACCAGGCCCTCTTCGGACAGCAGGATCATGCTCTCGCGCACCGGTGTGCGGGAGATCCCCATCTCGGTGGCCAGGTCGTTCTCCGACAGGGCGGTGCCGGGGGGCAGTTCCAGCCCCAGGATGCGCCGTCGCAGCGACTCGTAGACGGCCTGCCGGCTACTGCCGCCGGCTTTGCGGGGGGACATGAGCGCCATCGTAGTGGACCCCCTTCGGCCCGGACCGGCGGTGCGATGCTGGTAAACAAGTGCTTGTATACTAACGCCAGGTGCATGGCAGTCCCGCTCGGCCGCCGAAGGAGATGGTTCAGTGAGCACGATCGAACGCGCAGAGGTCTTCGTGGCCTCTCCCGGCCGCAACTTCGTCACCCTGCGGATCACCACGTCCGACGGCGTGACGGGTCTGGGCGACGCCACCCTCAACGGACGCGAACTGGCCGTGGCCAGCTACCTGCGCGACCACGTCGTCCCTCTGCTCATCGGCCGTGACCCCGCCCGCATCGAGGACATCTGGCAGTTCCTCTACCGAGGGGCCTACTGGCGCCGGGGCCCGGTGACGATGACCGCGATCGCCGCAGTCGACGTGGCCCTGTGGGACATCAAGGGCAGGGTCGCCGGGCTGCCGGTGTACCAACTGCTGGGCGGTCGCTCGCGCGATGCGGTGATGGTCTACGCGCACGCCTCCGGCACCGACGTGCCCTCCCTGCTCGACGACGTGGCCAAGTTCCGCGACCTGGGCTACCAGGCCATCCGGGCCCAGACCGGGGTCCCGGGCCTGGGTGGCAGCTACGGCGTGCGCAAGGGCGAGGTGTACGAGCCGGCCAACAGCAACCTCCCCGACGAGCAGCCCTGGTCGACCGAGGCCTATCTCGACTTCGCGCCCACCTACCTGCGGGCCGTGCGGGAGAAGTTCGGTTCCGCCTTCCACCTGCTGCACGACGTGCACCACCGGCTCACCCCGATCGAGGCCGCCCGCTTCGGCAAGAGCGTCGAGGACCTGCGCCTGTTCTGGATGGAGGACCCGACCCCGGCCGAGAACCAGGAGGCGTTCCGGCTGATCCGGCAGCACACCACCACCCCGATCGCGACCGGTGAGATCCTGAACTCGATCTGGGACGTCAAGGACCTGATCACCGAGCAGCTGATCGACTACGTGCGCACGACGGTGGTCCACGCGGGCGGGATCACGCACCTGCGGCGCATTTTCGACCTGGCCGCGCTGTACCAGGTGCGCACCGGCTCGCACGGAGCCACCGACCTGTCGCCGATCTCCCTTGCTGCGGCAGTGCACGTGGACCTCACCGTTCCGAACTTCGGCATCCAGGAGTACATGCCGCACGTGGAGCAGACCATGCAGGTGTTCCGCACCAACGTCACGCTCGAGAACGGCATGCTGGACCTGTCCGACGAGCCTGGTCTGGGCGTGGAGTACGACGAGAAGGCCGCCGAGCGCTACCCCTACGACCCGAAGTACCTGCCCGTGGCCCGCCGTCTCGACGGGTCGGTGCACGACTGGTGAGCCCGCACCTCGGACACCGCACCCTGGAGGCGCTCGCCGCGGAGAGCCGTCCTCTGCTTGATCCCCGTGAACTAGCACCGCGGGTGGTGCATTTCGGGCTCGGAGCCTTCCATCGCGCGCACCAGGCCGTCTACACCGAGGCGGCCTCGGCGGCCACCGGCGAGGCGATCGGGATCGTGGCGGTGGCGCCCCGCGATGCCTCGGTGGTGCAACGAGCCCGGCGGCAGGACCACCTGTTCTCGGTCACGACCCGCTCGCCGGAGGGCTCCGGTCCGCGGGTGGTTGCGGCCCTGTCCGGCGCCCTGCATCTGCGGGACGATGCGGTGCAGGTGGATTCGCTGATCAGCTCGGCCGAGGTCAGCACGGTCACGCTGACTGTCACCGAGAAGGGCTATCACCGCGATCCGGCGACGGGGCGGCTGGATCTGGCCGATCCGCGGATCGTGGCCGACCTGGCGCTGAGCAGCCAGGCGGACGCTGCGGTTCAGACGGTTGTGGGTCGCCTCGCGCTGTCGCTGGCGAACCGCCTGAGGACGTCGGGCGCGCCGATCGATGTCGTCTCCTGTGACAATCTGGACGGCAACGGTGCTGTGCTGGCCTCTGTCGTGCGGGATTTCGTGACCGCGGCCGACTGGGCCGACAGCGACAAGGTGCTCGCCTGGCTGGAGCATTCGGTCGGCTTCCCGGCCACGGTGGTCGATCGCATCGTGCCCGCCACCACCCAGGCCGATCTGGACGAGGTGGCCGCCCGGCTCGGTGTGCGCGACGAACTGGCCGTGTCGGGGGAGCCCTACACACAGTGGGTGCTGCAGAACGACTTCCGTGCGGCCCGGCCCGCCTGGGAACACGGCGGAGCCCAGCTCGTCGACGACGTGGCGCCCTACCAGCTGACCAAGCTGCGGCTGCTCAACGGTGCTCATTCCGGCCTGGCCTACCTGGGCCTGGCCGCCGGCTGCCGCACCATCGCCGACGTGCTCGCCACCCCCTGGGGCGCGAAATTCGTTCGGGGATACGCGGCCGACGTAGCCGCAACCCTGCCCGCCGGTGGTCCGGACCCGGTGCGGTACGCCGAAAGCCTGGTGGCCCGCTTCGAGAACCCGGCCATCCATCACGAACTGCGCCAGATCGGTTCCGACGGCTCACTCAAGCTTCCCCAGCGGTGGTTCACCGTGCTGCGCGAACAACGGGGAACCACCGCCGGGGAACACCAGACCCTCGCCCTGGCCGCGTGGGCCAATGCAACCCGACCCGACCCGTCCTCTGGTGGTCAGCTCTTCGGCACCACCGACCCGGCCGCACCTGCGCTGGCCGACTGCTGGAAAGCGTCTTCAGTCGGTGTGGTTTCGCGTTTGCTGACCGTGCTCGGTGCCGAGGACCTGGCCGAGGACAGCGCGCTGACCGGTTCCGTCGAGGCCCTGTTGCCGGCGTTCGGAGCCGGGGCCGTACTCTTGTGAGAGCTAGTGTTTCAGGATCTCGGTGAACTGGTCATGGGTGATGTAGTTGGCCTGGGCGTGCGGCTCACCTGAGCATGCCGCGGCCCGGTTGGTCACCCTGGCCTTCACCTTGCCGGTCAGGATGTCCTGGACGTGCCGGTCGCCGATCTTCCAGATGCCGGGAATCGGCGAGAGCTGAGTGGCGGCGACCATCATCAGGGAACGCCGGTCCGAGAGCAGGTTCCACAGTTGTGTGCCCTTGCCCGGGCCGGCGGCCAGGGTGATCTTCTCCTCGGCGGCCAGGGAGTCGAGGCACTGGTCGATCACGGCCTGCCCCAGAGCCAGCTTCTCGGCGGCCTGGATGCGGCGCGGAATCCAGCCCGGGGTCTGGTCTTTGGCGGCCGTCCGGTAGCCGTTCAGCAGAGCGTCCAGGCGTGCCGAGGCCAGGTCGACCGCCTTCTGCACCGCCGAGGTCTCGGGATTGCGCCAGCCGCTGCGAGTGCGCTTCCGGGCCCCCTCGAGGTCGGCGAGCTTCGTTTCGATGTCGGCCAGTACCGCGTTCAGTGGTGAGCCCACCCCCGCTTTCGGGGCAGCGGCCGCCGTGCGGGCCAGAGGTTCGTAGAAGGACAGCGCGAAGGCGGTGCCGAAGAGGGCGCGCAGATCCATGAAGTCGGCCAGTTCCTTCGTGGGCCACTGCTGGCCCTGCTGGGAGGCGGCCAGTCGGTCGGGGAACTCGTACTCCTGCCAGTAGCGGTCTGGTCCGAAGATCTTCGTGGTGTAGGCCCGCTCGGCCTCCCGGCGCAGGTCGCTCTCGGTATGCCGTTCACCGACAACGTTCAGTCGGTCCTTCAGAATGGCCGGGGGCCGGGTGGGGACTGCAGCGTCGACGGACATCGGAACTCCCGTGGTCGGAGGGAATCGCGGCTCATCGCGTCCGGTGATCTTGGTGCGCGGACAGCCGCCAGCCCAAAAGGATCTTGGACGGTGTGAGCGTTATGGCCGGGTTTGTGAGCCGAAGGGGCAGGCGGGTCCTTCCGTGGACTTGATCTGCGCGACAGTGCTTGTATATTTCAGCTAGCACACAAGGACCCGATGAGGGATCCGGTCGATGCAAGGGAGCAATCGATGAGCACAGAGGCCTCGGCCGTCAACGACGCGCCGCCGCCCGGCTCCACGCCGGCCAGGTCCACGAAGGACCTGTCGAAGGCCGCCGTCTCCGGCTGGCTCGGCACCGCGATGGAGTTCATGGACTTCCAGCTGTACTCGCTGGCGGCCGCCATCGTCTTCAACGAGATCTTCTTCCCCGACGTCAGTCCCGCGATCGGCCTGCTGGCCGCGATGGCGACCTACGGCGTGGGCTACGTGGCCCGCCTGGCCGGTGCCGTCTACTTCGGGCGGATGGGCGACCGGCTGGGCCGCAAGCGGGTCCTGTTCATCACCATCGCGATGATGGGCGTCTCGACCACCCTGATCGGCGCGCTCCCGACCTACGCGCAGATCGGCCTGTTCGCCCCGGCCCTGCTGGTGGTGCTGCGGCTGGTGCAGGGCTTCGGGGCCGGCGCCGAGATCGCGGGCGCCACGGTCATGCTCGTGGAGTACGCGCCGAAGGGCCGCCGGGGCCTGATCTCCTCGCTGATCGCGCTCGGCACCAACTCGGGAACACTGGTGGCGACCGGCATCTGGGCCCTGCTGCTGGCCACCCTGAGCGACGAGCAGCTGCACAGCTGGGGCTGGCGCATCCCGTTCCTGGCCAGCTTCGTGCTGCTGGTGCTGGCGCTCTGGATCCGCCGGAACGTCAAGGAGAGCCCGGTCTTCGAGGCCCGCGACGACGTGGTCGACGGCAAGGCGCTGGAGCGGGCCGAGATCAGGGAGAGCAAGCTCGAGGCGGGCCTGAAGGCCAGCAAGGGCAAGGCGTTCTTCCTCGCCCTGGGCCTGCGGATCGGCCAGGCGGGCAACTCCGGCCTGATCCAGACCTTCCTGGTCGGTTACATCGGCACCACCCTGGGCCTGGACAAGTCGCTGGCCACCGACTCGCTGCTGATCGGCTCGGTCGTCGGGTTCGCCACCGTGCCGGTGGTCGGCCTGCTCAGCGACCGCTTCGGCCGCCGGGTGATGTACATGGCGATCAGCCTGGTCTCGATGCTGCTGGCCTTCCCGATGCTCCTGCTGGTCACCGGCGGCAGCACCCCGGGCCTGGTGATCGGCATGATCCTCGGCTACAACGTGGCCGTCCTGGGCCTGTTCGCGCTCGAGAACGTGACCATGTCCGAGCTGCTCGGCGGTCGCAACCGGTTCACCCAGGTCGGCCTGGCCAAGGAACTGGGCGGCATCGCCACCGTGGCGGCCGGCCCGGTGATCGCGGCCGGCCTGACCGCCGCCTTCGACAGCTGGTGGCCGATCGCCGCCATGCTCATCGCCTACTCGTTCATCGCCCTGGTCACCGCCTACCTGATGCCCGAGGTGGCCGACCGGGACCTGTCCGCCCTGGAGGACGCCGCGTGAGAGCCGCCGTGGTGCACGGTCCGCACGACCTGAGGATCGACGAGCTGCCCGACCCGGTCCCGGGCGAGGGCGAGGTACTGATCGCCGTGGAGTGGGGCGGCATCTGCGGCTCGGACACCTCCTACTACCGGCACGGCGCCTCCGGCACCGCCCGGCTGAGGCACCCGCTGGTGCTGGGCCACGAGATCGCCGGGCGGATCGCCGGTCTCGGCCCGGGCGTGCAGGGGCTGCACCACGGGTTGGAGGAGGGGCAGGCGGTCACCGTGCACCCGGCGACCCTGGTGGGTGACGGTGTCCTGCCCGAGCGACTGGCCGGCCGCACCAACCTGTACACGCCCAGCCGCTACTTCGGTTCGGCCGCGTTCGACCCGCACACCGACGGCGGGTTCAGCCAGTTCCGCGTCGCCCGGGCCGACCAGATCCGGCTGCTGCCGGACGAGGTCACCACCGAGCACGGCGCGCTGGCCGAGCCGCTGGGCGTGGCCTTCCACGCGGTCGGCCGGGCCGGGCGGCTGCAGGGCAAGCGAGTGCTGGTCAACGGCGCCGGGCCGATCGGCTCCCTGGTGGTGGCGGCCGCGAAGTACTGCGGGGCGGATGCGATCGTGGCCTCCGACGTCAGCGACAGCGCCCTGCACATCGCCAAGCAGATGGGGGCCGACGAGACGGTGAACGTGGCCGCCGGCGGCCGGCTGCCCGAAGACGTGGAGATCGTCTTCGAGGCGTCCGGCTCACCCCGCGCCCTGGGACCGGTGCTGCGGGCCACCGCCCGCGGCGGCACGCTCGTGCAGGTCGGCAACCTGCCCGGCGCCGAGGTCCAGGCCGTCCTGGGCGACCTGGTCACCCGCGAGATCACCTGGATCGGCTCGTACCGGTTCGTCGACGAGATCACCGACGCGGTCGAGGCCATGCGCGACGGTCTCGACGTGTCGCCGCTGATCACCCACACCTTCGCCCTGGAGGAGGCGGCCACGGCGATGGCGGTGGCCCTCGACCCGGACAGCGGCAGCAGCAAGGTGATGCTGCGGATCGGCTGACCCATCGGCCGGCGCACCTTGATACCCGGAGGTAACGGCTGGTACTGCTTCAGCACTGACCCACACGTTCGACGAAGACGGATGGTGACATGGCACTGCAGGGCAACGGCGTGGTGACGATCGGCGAGACGATGGCGCTGCTGTCACCGGTACCGGCGCCGAGACTGCGCGACGGCGCCGCCATGACCCTCGGGCTGGGCGGGGCGGAGTCGAACGTGGCGATCGCCCTGGCCCGGCTGGGCTGCCCGGCCACCTGGATCAGCCGGGTCGGCGACGACGACTTCGGCACCCTGGTGGTGCGCGAACTGAGGGCCGAGGGCGTCACCGTGCACGCCGAGCGCGATGCCGCCCATCCCACCGGGCTGATGGTCAAGGAGGCCCGGGGCGCCCGCACCACCCGGGTGCGCTACTACCGCGCCGGCAGCGCCGCCTCCCAGTTGAGCGCCGCCTACGTGCAGCAGTTCTCCGACGTCATCGCGGCCTCGGCGGTGCTGCACGTCACCGGCATCACCCCCGCCCTCGGCCCTGACCCCCGGCAGGCCGTGCTCAGGGCGGTCGAGATCGCCCGCGAGAACAACACACTGGTCACCTTCGACGTCAACCACCGGGCCACCCTGTGGAGCGACGAACAGGCCCGCGAAGCCCTGGTAGAGCTGGCCCGGCAGGCCGATCTGACCTTCGCCGGGCCCGAAGAGGCCGCCCTGCTGCTGGGCGCCGCACCGGAACCGGTGGAGTCGTTCGAGGCGGGGGAGAAACTGGCCCGCTCACTGGCCGAGGCCGTCGGCGGTGACGTGGTGCTCAAGCTCGGGCACCTCGGCGCCATCGCCCTGTTCGAGGATGCGGCCCACCACGGCCCCACCACCCCGGTCGTGGTCACCGACGCGGTCGGGGCGGGCGACGCCTTCGTCGGCGGCTACCTGGCCGCCCTGCTGGACAACGGCGAACCGCTCGCCTGCCTGACCCTGGCCAACCGGCTGGGTGGCGCGGTCTGTCAGGCGCCCGGTGACTGGGAGGCGCTGCCCACCCGAGCCGAACTCGACGCACTCAACGCCAGCACCGACGTCCTTCGTTGATGCTGCAGTTGACCCACGAAACCGAGGAGCCCCCGAACGTGACCGCCCCCCTGCTGCCCAACCACCTCGTCGTGCCGGTCGTCGTCATCGACGACGCGGATCAGGCCGTACCCCTGGGCAAGGCCCTGCTCGCCGGAGGGATCGCGGTGATGGAGGTGACGCTGCGCACCGAGGCCGGGCTGGAGGGCATCCGCCGTCTGGCCGAGCTCGAAGGAATGACGGTCGGCGCCGGTTCGGTGCTTACCCCGGCCCAGGTCGACGAGGTGGTCGAGGCCGGCGCCACCTTCGTGGTCAGCCCCGGCATCAGCCCCGACGTGGTCCGCCGGGCCCAGGAACTGGGCGTGCCCGCGCTACCCGGCATCTCCAGCTCCACCGATCTGATGACGGCGGTCGCGCTCGGCCTGCGCGAGGTCAAGTTCTTCCCCGCCGGACTGCTCGGCGGCCCCAAGATGATCAAGGCTCTGTCGGCGCCGTTCGGCGACATCACGTTCATGCCCTCCGGCGGGGTCACCCTGGACAACCTGGGGGAGTACCTGGCCCTGCCCTGCGTCCCCGCTATCAGCGGCACCTGGATGGTGGAGAAGGCACTGGTGAACGCCGGCCGCTGGGACGAGATCACCCGGCTGGCGGCCGAGGCCACGGCCGCCGCCCAGGCAGCGACGGTCTAAGACCGCCGTCTCAACTGTCCGGCAGGCCTGACCAAATCGGGATATCTGGTCTAGCCTGCCGGGATGAGGCGTAGCGTCTACGACGACGACCACGTGGCCTTCCGCGACTCGGTGCGCCAGTTCCTGCGCCGCGAAGTGCTTCCCCACGTCGAGGACCATGCCCGCGACCACGAGTTCGGCCGCGAGATGTGGCTGGCCGCGGGCAAACAGGGCCTCCTCGGCCTGGAGGTCCCCGAGCAGTACGGCGGTTCCCAGGCCGAGGACTACCGGTTCAACGCCGTGCTCACCGAGGAACTGGCCGCCGTCAACCTGGCCCTGGCCTCCAGCCTGAGCATCCACTTCGACGTGGTCACGGGCTATCTCACCGCCCTCACCACCCCCGAGCAGCAGGAACGCTGGCTGCCCGGCATCGCCTCGGGCGAGAGCATCGCGGCGATCGCGATGACCGAGCCCTCGGCCGGCTCGGACCTCGCGGCTCTGAAGACGTCGGCGGTCAGGGACGGTGAGAACTGGCGCCTCAACGGAGCCAAGACGTTCATCACCAACGGCTATTCGGCCGACATCGTGGTCGTGGCCGCCCGCACCACCCCCGGGGCCGGGGCCCGGGGCATCTCCCTGTTCGTGGTCGAGCGCTCGCGGGAGGGCTTCTCCCGGGGCCGCCGCCTGGACAAGGTCGGCATGCCCGAGGCCGACACCGCCGAACTGGTCTTCGACGACGTGCTGCTGCCGGCCGAGAACCTGATCGGCGAGCTCGACCAGGGTTTCAAGCACATGATGGTCAAGCTGCCGCGCGAACGGATCAGCGGGGCGGTGGCCAACCTGGCCCACGCCCGCGCCATCCTCGACGAGACCCTGGTCTACGTGAAGGACCGGCAGGCCTTCGGGCAGCCGGTGGGCTCGTTCCAGCACAACAAGTTCCTGCTCGCCGACCTGGTCACCCGGGCCGAGGTGACCCAGGCCTACGTGGACGACTGCGTGCGGGCGCACACCGCCGGCGAGCTCAGCGCGGTCGACGCGGCCAAGGCCAAGTGGTGGACGGCCGACGTCCAGGGCCAGATCCTGGACGCCTGCCTGCAGCTGCACGGCGGCTACGGCTACATGAACGAGTACCGGGTGGCCCGGGCCTGGAAAGACGCTCGCGTGACCCGCATCTGGGCCGGCTCGAACGAGATCATGAAGGAGATCATCGGCCGCGACCTGGGCCTGTGAAGCGCTGCAGGTAGACGCTGGGCGGAACGCCGAACCGGGCCACGAAGG
The DNA here is from genome assembly GCF_021277265.1 of Kineosporia rhizophila. Taxonomy (GTDB): domain Bacteria; phylum Actinomycetota; class Actinomycetes; order Actinomycetales; family Kineosporiaceae; genus Kineosporia; species Kineosporia rhizophila. The sequence goes on along the minus strand of NZ_JAJSOH010000013.1, from coordinate 25,861 downwards.
GTGCCGTAACGTCTCCGGGCTGCCGATGCCCACCTGCTGGGCGGTGACGGTCACCGAGTGCCCGGCCTGCAGCGCCTGGCCCGAGTGAGCTGCTCAGCGCTGCGGGTCGACGAGGACCTTGGCGTGCGTGGTGCGGCCGGAGTCCAGTTCGTCGAGCATGGCCGCCAGCTCGCTCAGACCGATGGTGCCGGTGTGCAGGTCGGCCACCCGCACCGAGCCGTCGGCGATGGCCCGTTGGGCGCCGAGGAAGTCGTCGCGGGTGTAGGCGAGTGAGCCGATCACGGTGAGCTCGCGGATCTGCCAGTCGCCGTAGCTGACGGTGGAGTCGGTCATCGGGAAGCCGAGCAGGGAGAGGGTGCCGCCACGCCGGACGAGTTCGGCGGAGGGCTGCAGAAGGGCGGCTACACCGGTGCATTCGTACAGGACGTCGGCGCCCAGGCCGCTGGTGATCTCGAGGATGTGGGCCTTGGCCGCCTCGCCCGGGGCCAGGACGTCGGTGAAGCCGAGCCGGGTGGCGGCTTCGCGGCGCTGTTCGTTGGGCTCGATCACCACCAGGTGACCGGCGCCGGCGTGACGGGCGTGCTGGGCCGCGAGCAGGCCGATCGGCCCGGCGCCCTGCACCACCACGACGGCGCCCAGGGGCTGGCGGGTGCGGCGTACGGCGTGGAAGGTGACGGCGGTGGGTTCGACCAGCGCGGCCTCCACGTCGCTGAGGCCCTCCAGCACCGGCATGACCCGGCGGGCGGAGACCACCAGCGACTGGGCGAAGGCCCCGTGCTGCGGGGCTCCGGGGGCCACGCCGTTGGCCTCGGCGAAGGCCAGGTCGCAGTGGCCCGGGTGACCGGCCTGGCACTGTGCGCAAACCCCGCACGCCGCACCGACACTGGCGATCACGCGGGTGCCTTCCGGCAGGCCCTCGACGTCGTCGGCGGTGGCCGCGACCACACCCGTCCATTCGTGCCCGAAAACGGCGGCCGGGATCTGGCCCCCGCTGGTGTAGTTGTGCGTGTCGGTCGCGCAGATACCGCAGTAGGTGATGTTCACCCGGACCATGCCCGCAGGCAGGGCCGAGGGCACTGCCTCCTGCTCGACGGTGAGGCTGGAAACGCCGTTGACCTTGGCATACGTGGTAGTCACGAATTCAACTTTAGGACGCCGGTGAGCGGCTCGCGCGCTCGGGTCACCAGATAGCCTACAGGTGTAGGATAAACCGGACTATTCGGCCGGGCGAATGATCGGCAGGACCACCGGCCGGGGTGAGCGCTTCTGGGCGAGCCTGCGGAAAAGGCCTTCCAGATGCCGGGCCGAGTAATTCACGGCGGCCACTTCCGGCCGCCGTTCGGGAATTGCCTTTGGGTATTCCTGCTCTATGTAAGCCCGGAGCAGGTGCCAGCTTTCGCGGCTGGAGGCCATGGCGGCCAGGTGTGCCGGAAGTGGGCCCTGGCTGGGCCCCGGCGCATTCTTGTTCATGATCTGTGATCCCCCCGTTCTGTTCCTGAGTGTGGCCCGTGAAGCTTCAAGATCGTGCGGAAACGGCGAACAAAGACTGGTCACCATTTCGGGGGGGCAGGTCAGGTCAGGGTGAGCCGGGATGTGGCACTTTCCGGTGGTCCGTATACGGTCGCGCCGTGGCGCAGAGGCGAGACCGATGGCAGGACATCCGGACCGGGCTGGTCGAGGCCTCCGGCCGGGCCGTGGCCGCGCTCGAGCAGTTGGCCGGGGGGATGAGCACGGCCGCGCTGGCCCTCTCGGCCGCCTTCCTGGTGCTGATCACGCTGATGCTCTGCGTGGTCGGCATCGGCTTCCTGATGGTGCCGACCGTCCTGGGGATCGTGCACAGTGTCGCCGGCCGTGAGCGGGCCCGGCTGACCCGCTGGGGCGAGCCGGTGCTGGGGCCGGCCGAGCCGGTGGTGAAACTGGCGGCTGTGCTGCGGGATCCGACCACCCGAAGGGAACTGCTGTGGCTGCCCGTGCACGGGGTGTTCGGGCTGGCCCTGGGCTTCTTCGGGGTGCTGCTGCCGGTGCTGGCCTTCCGGGACGCCACCTTCCCGCTCTGGTACCCGTTCATCCCGCCGGAATACGCCACCGCCTCGATCGGGGTGTGGACGGTGCATGGCGGGCTGCAGGTCTTCGTCGTGTTCATGATGGGCGTGGGCTGGACGGCGATCCTGCTCGGCCTCAGCCCCGGGATCGCCCGCCTGCAGGGTTGGCCCGGGCGCAGGTTGCTGGCCCCGCCGCCGGGCACTGATCTGTCGGGCCGCATCGCCGAGCTCACCTCGTCCCGCGCGGCCGCGCTGGACGCGCACGCCACCGAGCTGCGCCGGATCGAGCGGTCGCTGCACGACGGCACCCAGAACCGGATGGTCGCGGTGACGATGCTGCTGGGCGCGGCCCGGCGGGCGCTGGCCCGCGAGAACGCCGACCCGGCCGTGGTGGACCAGGTCCTCGCCCAGGCCCAGGACGCCGCCGAGGACGCGCTGAAGGAGCTGCGCGGGGTGGTGCGCAGCATCCTGCCCCCGGTGATCGAGGACCGGGGCCTGGCGGGCGCCCTGTCGGGTCTGGCCGCGAACTGCGCGGTGCCGACCACCCTGGACGTCGCGGTGCCCGGCCGCTGCGCCGCATCGGTCGAGGCCACAGCGTATTTCGTGGTCGCCGAGGCACTGACCAACGTGGCCCGGCACTCGGGGGCCGCCTCGGCCGCTGTTAGGCTGCGCCGCCGGCAGGAGCGGCTGATCATCGAGATCGAGGACGACGGTCACGGGGGCGCCGACGAGAGCGCCGGTTCCGGGCTGGTGGGCCTACGGCGCCGGGTCGGGGCGCACGACGGCACCGTGACGCTGAGCAGCCCGGCCGGTGGACCGACGATGCTGAAAGTGGAGTTGCCGTGCGGATCGTGATCGCCGAGGACGACGCGCTGCTGCGCGAGGGACTGGCCTCGCTGCTGCGCGCCGAGGGGCTGGACGTGGTGGCCACGGCGCCCGGGCCCGAGGCGTTCCTGGAGGTGGTGGACGAGCAGCGACCGGACGTGGCGATCGTCGACGTGCGGATGCCGCCCACCCACACCGACGAGGGCATCGTGGCGGCGGTCGAGGCCCGGCGCCGGCACCCGGAACTGGCGGTGCTGGTGCTCTCGGCCTACGTCGAGCAGTCCTTCGCCACCGACCTCCTGGCCGGTGGTGCGCACCGGCTGGGCTACCTGCTGAAGGAGCGGGTGGGCCGGGTGGAGGAGTTCCTCCAGGCGCTGAACCGGGTGGCCGAGGGCGGCACCGCGATCGACCCGGAGGTGGTGGCCCAGCTGATGACCCGCTCGCGGCCCGACCCGGGCATGGAACGCCTGAGCCCGCGTGAGCGCGACGTGCTCGCCCTGATGGCCGAAGGGCTGGGAAACACCGCCATCTCGGAGAAACTGGTGGTCACCGAGGGCGCCGTGCACAAGCACATCCGCAGCATCTTCGCCAAGCTCGACCTGGCCCCGACCGACCACACCGACCGGCGCGTGGTCGCCGTCCTCAAGTACCTCGAGGACGGCGAGCGGCGGTAGGGACTCAGCACGACCGGACGAGTGCGGTGAGCGTGGTGGTCAGGCCCACGCCGGCGATGGTCAGGGTGACGATCAGGGCCACGAGACCTGCCCGTCGGGTAGGCATCCCGGAGGCCTCCTGCTGTTCACGGTGGTTTGTCGCACTGTTCGGCGGCCGGCTCCAGCATCCCGGGCAGCGGCCGCTGACTCGATCCCGCAAACACCACTCACCGGGTACAGCAGGCACTACCTGATGGTTGACTGTGTGGATGGGAGACACCGCGGAGATCCTTCGCCTGCACACCACTGCGGCCTCGACCCTCCCACGCGCGGTCGGCGTGCTGTTGCTGGACGTGTGGGACGCGGGCGACGAACGGGCGCTCAGCGCGCGGGTGCTGGTCGAGGTGCACGAGCCCGGCCTGCCCGCCCATCCGCGGGTCGTGCTGCGCGGCAACGGGGTGGCCTTCGCCATGTTCCTGCGGCAGGACGGCGCCCGGGTGCGTTCCCTGGCGGCGCGGGCGGTCGCGCTCACCGAGCAGGCGGTCGGGCCCGAGCACCCCTACGCCGCCACCCAGCTCGGCCACCTGGCCGTGGCCCTGGCCCGGGTGAACGAGTGGCAGCAGGCCGCCGACCTGCTCGAGCGGGCGCTCGGGGTGACGGTGGCCGCGGTCGGCCGCGACGACCTGCGGGTGGCCCGGCACCTGAACAACCTGGGCCTGGTGCGGCTGCGCCTGGGCGAGACCGAGGCCGGGCTGGCGATGCTGGAGCGGGCCCGTTCGGTGGCCGAGCAGGAAGGCTCGGCCGGTCCCGAACTGGCGGCGGTGTTCAGCAATCTGGCCAAGGCCCGGCTGCTCGGCGGTGACCACGAGGGCGCCCGGCAGTCGTTGTCGAAGGCGACGCAACTGGCCGAGCGGGTCGACCGCGTGCGCCGGCCCGAGTCGGCCGCCTACACCAACAACCTCGCGGTCATGCTGGCCGCCCACCTCGGTCTGCCGGTGGCGGCGCGGCCTCTGGCCCGGCAGGCCCTCACGCTGGGTGAGAGCAGCGGGCACGGGGTGATCGACACCTACCTGCGCAATCTGGCCGCAGTGATGCGCAGCCTGGGCGAGGAGGAGACGGCCCGTGACCTGGAAGCCCGCGCGGTGCGGCTGATCTCGTAGCTGATCTCACAGCCGCCGGAACTGGCTCCCCGCGGCCAGGCGCCGCTCCAGCAGTTCGCGCAGCGACATCGACTCGCCGTCGCGCGCGCCCCGGCCCACCGCCAGCGGCGGCGCCGAGGGGGCGATCCGGGCCCCGCGCAGCCGCTCGGCCAGTCCGCCGGGGGTGACCAGCACGTAGAACTGCCCGTCCTCGCTGATCCCGAGCGAACCGCTGGGCTGCAGGTACCAGCCGCTCAGGCCGGTGCGGAAGGTGGCCGAACCGTTGTAGGCCCGGGCCCGCAGGGGCCCGGCCGGCAGGCCCAGTTCCCGCGCCCGCACCAGGAAGTCCGCCACCAGGGCCTGGGCCTGCAGTTCCTCCGCCGCCTCGGCGCGCTGCCGGGCCCGTTCGTGTGCCTCGAAGGCCTCACGGCGGCGGGCCGGCCAGTCAGCGTCGTCCTGGTGCTCCATGCCTTCACCGTACGACGGGGCGGTGCGCCCCCTACGGTGGCCTGCGGGCATCGGTGTTTGACTGTGCCGCAGGGGCATGGTCTGCACTGACGTCTGCACTGACCGAACTGCTGACCGACATCGCTGGAGGACGGATGACCGAGTACACGCCGCAGGAGACGCTCCTGGTCGAGGACCTGATGCTGCTCCTGCTCAGCGACGAGAAGGGCAGCGTGCCCTCCGAGCACGTCCTGAACTACATCCTGGGCGGCGCCCTGCTGGTCGAGCTGACGCTGCTGGACCGGGCCGGTCAGGACGACAAGAAGAGCGTGTTCAGCGGGCGCAAGATCCTCGCGGGGGGCGACGGGCCGCTGCCCGACCCGCTGCTGCAGGAGGCGTTCGACGTGGTCGCCGAGAAGCCCCGGGCCTCGATGACGGTGCTGGAGCGGCTGGGCCGGGGCACCCAGAAGAAGGTGGTGGCGCGCCTGGTCGAGCGTGGCATGGTGCGGGAGGAGAAGAAGAAGATGCTCGGGCTGATCCCGCGCACCGTGCATCCGGCCGCCGACGGCACGCACGAGACGGCGGTGCGAAGGGACGTGCGCGCGGTGCTGGCCGACGGTGCCGAGCCCGACGTGCGCACCGCTGCACTGATCGCGCTGCTGTCGGGCAGCGACACGCTCAAGCCGGCGCTGAAGGACATGGACCCGCCGCTGCCGTGGTCGTCAGAGGTGAAGAAGCGGGGCAAGGAGATCCAGGAGGGCGACTGGGGCGCGAAGGCGGTCAACGACGCCGTACGGACCATCACCGCCGCCATCGCCTCGGGGGCGGCCGCCGCGGCCGCGGGAGCGGCCGTCACCTCGTAGGCCCTGGATGCGCTGGGGGCACGGCGATCGTGCCCCCAGGGTGACCTGTAGCACCTTCTGGCACCGGGGGCCTCTCCCGACCACCGCATCCGGAAAGGTCCCTCTGGCGTGCAGCGACGTGGTGGTGTTGACTCGCAAACGGGCGTAGATCGTCCATTGCTGGAAATCGCCCGTGTTCGCCCGGTGTCGCGCGGCGGGTGAGCCGGCAGTTCGTGGCGGTGCGTCAGGTGTGCCGGCGGGCGTTCGGCGTTGTTCGGCAGGGAGGTGCGCCGTGGTGCTGGATGTGCTGCTGGCCGGTGGTGAGATCGCCGACGGGTCGGGTGCCGAGCCGCGCCGTGCCGATGTGGGCATCAAGGACGGCACGATCGCGCTGATCGGGACGGGTGACGGGGTCGAGGCCGTTCGCACGGTGGACGTGCGCGGTCGGCTGCTCCTGCCCGGACTGGTCGATGCGCACAGCCACGCGGAAGGGCTGATCGGCTCACCGGAACTGGAGCTCGCCTGCCTGAGGCAGGGAGTGACCACGGTGGTGCTCGGGCAGGACGGCGTGTCGGTCGCCCCCAGCTCGGCCGCCGCGGCGCCGGAGCTGTCGCGTTACTTCGCCGCGGTCAACGGGCCCTTCCCGGAGCCGCTGGCCGGTGGCGCCACGGTGGCGCAGTTGCTGGAGTACTACGACCGGCGCGGCGCCCTCAACGTGGCCTACCTGGCCCCGGCCGGCACGGTGCGGGCCTCGGTGGCCGGGTTCGGGGCCGGCCCGGCCGATCCGGCCCCGCAGACCGCCCTGCTCGAGCACGCCCTCGACGAGGGTGCGGTGGGCCTGTCGACCGGCCTGGAGTACGTGCCCGGCGGGTATGCCGGGCCGGACGAGCTCTCGGCCCTGCTGAAGGTGGTCAGCCGGGCCGGGGGTGTGCACGTCTCGCACATCCGCGGCTACGAGCAGGATGCGCCGCGGGGGATGGCCGAGTTCCTGGTGCTGGCCGCCGAATCCGGTGTGCGAGCTCACGTCTCGCACTTCCACGGTCCGGCCGACCTGCTGCTGCCCGAGGTCTCGCGGGCGCACCGGATGGGGGTCGACCTGACCTACGACACCTACCCCTACCGGCGCGGCAACACTCTGCTGGCCATGCTCGCGCTGCCCAGATCCCTGCAGGACGCGGCCCCTTCGCAGACCCTGGCCCGGCTGGCCGACGCGAGCGTACGAGAGTCGCTGCGGCAGGAGTGGTTCCCGGCTCTGGCCGAGCTCTTCACCCGGGTCACGCTCTCCTCGGTGCCCGCCGCCCCGTGGGCCGAGGGGCTGACCGTGCCCGAGGCCGCCGCCCGGGCCGGGCAGACGCCGGGCGACCTGGTCTGCGACCTGATCCTGGCCAGCGACCTGGCCGTCGCCTGCGTGGTGCAGCAGCCCGCCGCCAACACTCCGCAGGACATCCGCGATCTGCTGAAACAGCCCGAGCACATGGGTAGTTCGGACGGGATCCTGGTCGGCGGCCACCCGCACCCGCGCGGTCGGGGGGCGTTCGCCCGGATGCTCGCCCGGCACACCCGCGACCTGGGCGACTGGACCTGGGGCCAGGCGGCCGTGCACCTGTCGAGCCGGGCCTGCGAACGCTTCGGTCTGGCCGGGCGCGGGCGGCTGGAAGAGGGCTACGCGGCCGACGTCGCCGTGCTGGAGGTGCCGGCGCTGGCCGACCGGGCCACCTACGCCGAACCGCTGCGGCTGGCCGAGGGCGTCGAGCTGGTGCTGGTGAACGGACAGATCGTGCTCGAGAAGGGGCAGCTGACGGGCGGCCGGTGCGGCCGGGCCCTGCGGCGAGGGGAGAGGGTGCGATGAACGGTGGGGCGGATGTGAACGGCATGCGGGCCAAGGCCCGGCACGAACTGGCCGGCCTGCGCGTCGGCGTCACCGAGAAGGGCTGGGGCGCGCTGGTCTCGCGCGGCACGGTCACCGCCCAGCGGCTGCGGGAGAGCCCGGTGCCGCTGCACGAGGGCGACTTCACCTTCCCGCTGGCGGTGATCGACCGCGCGGCCCTGCTGCACAACATCGGGGCGATGGCGAGCTGGTGCTCCGAGCACGGCATGCAGATCGCCCCGCACGGCAAGACCTACATGTCCCCCGAGATCGCCCACCACCAGCTGGACAACGGCGCGTGGGCGATCACCGTGGCCGGGGTGTCGCAGCTGCAGGCCTACCACGCCTACGGGGTGCACCGGTTCGTGGTGGCCAACCAGCTGGCCGACCGGGCCGGGATCACCTGGCTCTCGCGCCGTCTGATGGCCGAGCCCGAACTGCGGGTCTACGTGAACGTCGACTCCGCCGAGGGCGTCGCGTTCCTCGCCGACGAGCTGGTGCACGCCGGGGCCCGCCGCGCCCTCGACGTGCTGGTCGAGCTGGGCCACCCGGGCGGGCGCACCGGAGCCCGCTCACCCGACGAGGCCCGGGCCGTGGCCGTGGCGGTGGCGGCCCGCCCGGAACTGCACCTGGCCGGAGTCAGCGGCTACGAGGGCACTCTGGGCCACCACGGCACCGCCGAGGAGAACGAGCGGGTGGCCACCTGGTGCCGGGAGCTGGCCGAGCTGGGCGCCGACCTCTTCTCCGCCGGGCTGCTCGCCCCCTCGTACGTGGTCTCGGCCGGGGGCAGCGCCTTCCCCGACGTGGTGGCGCTGACCCTGATGACGGCCGCGGTCGAGGGCGACCCGGTGATCGTCCTGCGCAGCGGTGCCTACGCCATCCACGACGACGGCTACTACGCCTCCGTCACGCCGCAGCAGCGCGCCGCCGACGGCCCGCCGCTGCGTCCGGCCCTCTCGATCTGGGCCCCGGTGCTCTCGCGCCCCGAACCCGGGCTCGCGCTGTTGCTGCTGGGCCGCCGGGACGCGGGATTCGACGAGGGCCTGCCCATCCCGCGTGAGATCCGCCACCGGGACGGGCGCCGCACCCCGGCCTCCGGCCTTACCGTCACCGCCCTCAATGACCAGCACGCCTTCCTCGACCTGCCGCCCGACACCGAGCTGGCGCCCGGAGACCTGGTACACGTGGGCATTTCCCACCCCTGCACCACCCTGGACAAGTGGCGGGTGATCCCGGTGCTCGACGAGGAGGAGTTCGTGGTGGACCTGGTGCACACCTTCTTCTGAGTGTCGCGGGCTGGTCCCGACGTCGTGGACAGCGGGCCGCCGGGCCAGCCAGGATTGCGCTCGTGAGCGACGTTTGGGGGGACGCTGCGCTGGCTGGGCAGGCGCAGCGCATGCTGGGTAAGAAACATCCGGTGGCCGCGGTGGCGTCGGTGAACCACGACGGCGTGGTGACTGCCGGGTGGGGCGCGCCGGCCGAGGCCGACTTCGAGATCGGCTCGATCAGCAAGGGCGTCACCGGGCTGCTCTACCGCGACGCGGTGGAGCGAGGGGTGCTGCGCGGCGACACCCGCATCGGTGAACTGCTGCCGGTGCGGGCGGGCTGCCCGGTGGCCGGGGTCGAGCTGGAGGCCGTCTCCAAACACCGCTCCGGCATCCCCAGCATTCCGTCGGCCCGCTCGCCCTACCGCCGCTCGCTGCGGTTCTGGTGGAACGGCACCAACCCCTACGGCGACACCGTGGCCGAGATGATCGAGCAGGCGGGCGCGGTCGAACTGCGCAACCCCCGGCCCCGCTACTCCAACTTCGCCTTCGAGCTGCTCGGCCACGCGGTGGCTGCGGCTCAGGACTCCACCTATCCCGAGCTGGTGCAGGAGCGGATCGCCGGCCCGCTGGGGCTGAAGTCGTGGTATCTGCCCGCCACCGAGGCCGACCTGCGCCCGGGCTCGCTCACCGGTCGCACCCGCGGCGGCCGCCCTCGGCCGGCCTGGCCGGGGCAGGCCCTGGCCCCGGCGGGCGGGGTGCGTTCCAGCATCGGCGACCTGGCCGAGCTGACCCGGGCGCTGCTGGAGGAACGGGTGGCCGGGCTGTCGGCGCTCGACCCGGTGGCCCGGTTCGTGGGCGGCGTGCGGATCGGCGCCGCCTGGATCACCCTCGAGCACAAGGACCGGGCGATCACCTGGCACAACGGGGGCACCGGCGGATTCCGGACCTGGCTGGGGATGGACCGCGAGGCCGGCTGCGGGGTGGTGGTGCTCTCGGCCACCGCTGCCTCGGTCGACCAGGCCGGCTTCCGGCTGCTCAGCGAGCGGAACTGAACCGCAGCCCGTCGATCAGCAACCGCACCATCCGCCGGGTGTGCTCCTCGTCGCCGGCCAGCGACAGGTTGGCCACCGCCCGCAGCAGGTCGACCGGCTCCACGGCGCCGGCCCGGATCTGGCCGGTGGCCTCGGCGGCCTCCAGCAGCGAGTGCACCACCGGGCCGAAGTTGGCCTCGAAGTAGCGCGGCAGGGGCTCGTAGGCCGGGTCGCCGGAGTGCAGGGCCGCGGCCAGGCCGCCCTTGGTCGCGATGAAGCCGGTGAAACGCATGAGCCACTGCAGCAGCGCCTCGATCGGCTCGTGCTCGGCGCTCAGCCGCGGGGCCTCGGCCGCGGCCGCGTCGACCTCGCTCTTGAACACGGCGGTGATCAGGTCCGAGCGCTGCGGGAAGTGCCGGTACAGGGTGCCGACCCCGACCCCGGCCCGGGCCGCGATCTCGCGCACCGGGGCGTCCACACCGGACTCGGCGAACACCGCCTTGGCGGCCTCGAGCAACTGCCCGACGTTGCGCTGGGCGTCGGCGCGCATGCGGTACTCCTGCCACGATCGTTACTGGAGGGTTGTTCCGCTTCACAGCGTAGGGCCTCGGTAAAGCAGACGACGAACCCGGCCACGACCTGGTAGGCAGGGGCCCATGACTTCTCGAGTGCAGCACACCACGTTCGACTGTGCCGACGTCTGGGCGGTGGCCACGTTCTGGCGGGAGCTCACGGGTTACGGCGACGACCCGGCCGACCCGAACGTGCCGGGCGACACCGAGCTCCTCCTGGTCCCGCCGGGCGGCGGGCCGGGCCTGCTGTTCGCCTCGGTGCCCGAGGGCAAGACCGTGAAGAACCGGCTGCACATGTGCATGACACCGCTGGAGCGCACCCGCGACGAGGAGGTGGCGCACCTGCTCACGGTGGGCGCGACGGTGGTGTCCGACCAGCGCACCGAGGACGGTGCGGGCTGGGTGGTGATGGGCGACCCGGAGGGCAACGAGTTCTGCGTGCTGCGCAGCGACGCCGAGCGCGGCCTCAGCGCATGAGGATGTCGCTGAGCACGCCGGGGCCCTGCAGGTCGAGGCTCGGGCGCTCGACGAACACGTCGATCAGCAGCGGCCGGGTCAGGTAGGGGCGCACCGGCGCCCAGGCCTGGTCGAAACCGTCCGAGGCGACGAAGTCGCCCAGCTCCTCGGCGGTCTCCCAGAACACCTGGATCTGGTACTGCGAGGGCTGGTCGGCGCCCTGGGCCACGTCGAAGCGGCGGAAGCCGGGGGCGGCGAAGGCCCGTCGGCGCACGTCGAGCAACGCGGTCTCGAAGGCGGTCTGGCGCCCGGGCACGACCGCCACCTGAACCTGCTGGATCAGCATCTGGTCAGGCTAGAGGAATCCGGGCCGCGCGGCGCCCGGTGAAACGCCCGATACAGCAGCAGTGAATCGCCGGTTCCTGCTCGCCGATCGCCTATGGTTGTCGGTGGTGGTCAGTACTCTCGGCGGCATGGTGAACGAGGGGGACGTTCCAGGTGCGGGGCTGCCGGCTGAGCTTTCGGCCGGAGTGCTGAAGTGGCTGATCGACTCCGACCCGGCGCTGCGCTGGCAGGTCGAGCGGGACCTGGCCGACGAGCCGCCCGAGGTCTGGCAGGCCACCCGGGCGCGGGTGGCCCGGGAGGGATTCGGGGCCAGGCTGATCTCGCTGCAGGATCCGGACGGCCAGTGGGCGGGCGGGGCCTACTTCCCGAAAGAGCCGACGGGGGTGGGGGAGCCAGCGTCGGTGGGAGAAGCAGAGTCAGCGTCGGTGAAAGAGCGGGCGTCGGCGGGAGAAGCAGAGCCAGCGTCGGTGGGAGATCCGACGGCGGCGGGAGAAGCAGTGGCGGCGGGAGATCTGGTCCGGCCGGCGGAGCTGGAGCCGACCGGGGAGCTGGAGCCGACCGAAGAGCTGGGGCCGCCGGAAGAGGGGCAGCCCTGGACGGCCACCACCTGGTCGCTGAACACCCTGCGCGAGTGGGGTGCCGACGCCGCGGCACTGGCCGGCACCGCCGAGAAGCTGGCCGCGGGCTGCCGCTGGGAATACGACGACCTACCGTACTGGGACGGCGAGGTCGACTGCTGCATCAACGCGTTCACGCTGGCCAACGGGGCCTGGCTGGGCGCGGAGGTGGGCGGCATCGCGCGCTGGCTCGTCGAGCACCAGATGGCCGAGGGCGGCTGGAACTGCATGTGGGTGGAAGGCTCCACCCGCGCTTCGTTCCACTCCACGCTCAACGTGCTCAAGGGCATCCTGTCCTACGAGCAGGCCACCGGTGCAGGCTCAGCCGAGCTGCGGGCCGCTCGCCGGGCCGGCGAAGAGTACCTGCTGAAACGGCGCCTGCTGTACCGGCTCTCGACCGGTGAGTCGCCAGGTCCCTGGGTCGGGCATTTCACTTACCCGTTCCGCTGGTTCTACAGCGCACTGAACGCTGCGGATTACTTTCGGGAGGCCGCCCTGCACGACGGCGTCCCGCCCGACCCGCGCATCGCCGAGGCGGTCGAGCTGATCCGGCAGGCCCGCCAACCCGACGGCACCTGGCTGCAGGCCGAACCTTTCCAGGGGCAGGTCTGGTTCGACGTCGACGTTCCCGAGGGCGAGCCGTCCAAGTGGCTCACGCTCTCGGGCACCCGGGTCCTGCGCTGGTGGGAGCCGGGGCAGGTTCAGGCGTCCTGAGGTGGTGGGGCGGGGCGGGTGATCCGGGCGACCGCCTCGACCACCGCGGCCGTGTCGTGCGGCTCGGTGTCCAGGGCGCGGTGCAGGGTGAGTCCCTCGTTCAGCGCGTCCAGCAGGCGGGCGGTCAGCGGGTCGAAGTGGCGTTCCAGAGCAGCCCGGCTGCGCGCCATCCAGGCGTTGGTGATGGTGCGGAAGGCCGGTTCCCGGGCCGCCAGCGTGTACAGCTCCTGGGTCAGCACCAGCTCCCTCTGGTTCTGCAGCGTGTCCTGGGTGATCAGCTCCACCGCAGCCCGCCGGGCTCCCTCCAGGTCCGGCACCGTCGCCATCCGGGCCTCGAATCGGTTGCTGATCTCCTGGGCGAACCGGGTGAAGGCCTCGCGCAGCAGTTCGTCCATGCCCGCGAAGTGGTACGTCATCGAGCCCAGGGGCACGTCGGCGGCGGCCGCCACCCGGCGGTGCGACGTGCCCGCCACCCCCGACTCCGCAATCACGTCCAGGCAGGCGTCGATGATCCGGTCCCTCCGCTCAGGGTCGAAGCGCCGGGCCATCAGACGGAACGCACCACCCGGGCCGGATTCCCGACCGCCACCACGTTCGCCGGGATGTCGCGCGTCACCACCGCTCCGGCGCCGATCACCGAGTTGTCGCCGATCGTCACCCCGGGGCAGACGATCACCCCGCCGCCCAGCCAGACGTTGTCGCCGATCGTGATCGGCCGGGCCGCCTCCAGCTTGTCCCGGCGCGGCCGGGGCTCCACCGGGTGGGTGGGCGTGAGCAACTGGACGTTGGGGCCGATCTGGCAGTCCTCACCGATCCGGATCTCGGCCACGTCCAGCGCGGTCAGGTTCATGTTGACGAACGTGCGCGCACCCACGTGCAGGTTCTCGCCGTAGTCGACGAACAGCGGTGGGCGGATCGCCGCGCCCTCGCCGACCGTGCCCAGCACGTCGGCCAGGGTCTGCCGGGCGGCCTCGTCCTCGCCCCGCACCGACTGCAGCCGGTACTCCTCCAGCAGCAGCTGGGCGCGACGGTAGATGCGCTCGCTCTCCGGGTCGTCGGCGATGTACAGGTCCCCGGCCAGCATGCGCTCGCGGTTGGTCCGCGGGTCACCGGCGAAGTAGTCGGTCATGCGTACGACTGTACCCAACTACTGGACGGTTGTGTACAGTCGTACGCATGACCTCCGGTTCGCACGTCCGGGCGGAGACACCGCAGGCGCCCGGGGCGCCCGAGCGTCGGGCCCGGGTCGCCGTGGCGGCGCTGTTCTTCACCAACGGCGCCCTTTTCGCCAACCTGATTCCCCGCTACCCGCAGATCAAGGCCGATCTGGGGATGAGCAACGCGGTCTACGGCCTCTCGGTCGCCGCCTTCCCGATGGGTGCCCTGGTGGCCGGCACCGCGGCCGGGGTGGCGGTCCGCCGGCTGGGCTCGGCCCGGGCCGCGGTGCTCACCACACTCCTGACCGCTGTCGGGGTGCTGGTCGCCGGTCTGTCCCCGACGGCCGTCCTCTTCGCCCTGGCCCTGTTCGCGGCCGGCGGCTTCGACGCCATCACCGACGTGGCCCAGAACGCCCACGGGCTGCGGGTGCAGCGCCGCTACGGGCGCTCGATCATCAACTCCTTCCACGCCACCTGGTCGATCGGCGCGGTCACGGGTGGCGCGATGGCGGCCGGGGCCCTGGCCGTGGGGTTGCCCATCGGCCTCCATCTGGCGCTGTCGGGGGTCCTTTTCGCCGTGGTCTCGCTGGTGGCCCTGCGCTACTGCCTGCCCGGCCCGGACGTGGAGCCGGCCGTCGCCGAGGCAGCACCTGCGGGCCGGGCCGGGAGCGCCCTGAGGACCCGCACCCTTTTGATCGTGGCCGCGCTGGTCCTGGTCGCCACGGCCGGCACGCTGGTGGAAGACGCGGGGAACTCCTGGGCCGCGGTGTATCTCACGGCCGATCTGGGCACACCGGAGGCGCTGGCGGCCTCGGGCTACATCGCCATGGTGGGGGCCCAGTTCTTCGGCCGAACCATCGGCGATCGCCTGGTCGACCGGTTCGGCCAGCGCACGATCGCCCGGGCCGGGGGACTGCTGGTGGCCGCCGGGATGGGCCTGGCCCTGGCCGTACCCAACGTGCCGATGACCATCCTGGGTTTCGCCGCGGCCGGTCTGGGCGTGGCCACGCTGGTGCCCGCCGCGATGCACGAGGCCGACGAACTGCCGGGCCTGAAGCCCGGTACCGGGCTCACCCTGGTCTCCTGGCTGATGCGGATGGGGTTCCTGCTGTCGCCGCCGGTGGTCGGGTCGATCGCCGACGCCACCAGCCTGCGGGTGGGCCTGCTGGTGGTGCCGGTGGCCGGGCTCGTGGTGGTGCTGGCGGCCGGGGTGCTGACCCAGCGACCCGCCCCGGCGGTGAAGGACGAAAATGGTTCGCCGGTCCTCGAAGCCCGGTGATAGACAGCCCCGATGGAGTTACCCGAGCTACTGCGGCGGATCGACGAGCGGTCGACCGTCCTGCGCACCACGGTCGCCGCCGCGCCCAGCCTCGACGTTCAGGTGCCCACCTGCCCCGAGTGGACTCTTCTCGATCTGGCCGGCACATCGGCGTGGGGCGGCGTTCCTGGGCCGCCACCGTCGCAGCCGGGCCTGATGCCCCGGCCAAGATCACGGTGGAAGATGCCCCGCCGGGTGAGCGCGAGGCTCTGACGGCCTGGCTGGCCGCATCGACCCAGGAACTCCTGAACGCGCTGCGGGAAGCCGGCCCGGATCGCGGGTGCTGGACGTGGCGGAGGCGGTCGCAGTCGCCGCGCACCTGCGCAGCCGTGGCCCGCCACCAGCTGCAGGAGATCGCCGTGCACACCTACGACGCCCAGCTCACTGTGGGTTCCGTGCAGCCGTTGCCGCCGGAGGTGGCCCTTGACGGCGTCGAGGAGTTCCTGTTCACCTGCTGCGCAACCACAGCCGCCTGGCCGCACGAGAGCGCAGTCGTCGATCATCACGCCACGGAAGGCCGCTCCTGGCGTCTGTGGCTCTCCGCCGACGGCGCGCGGATCGCCCGCTTCACGCCCGCCACCGACGAGGAGCCGGACGTCAGCGTCCGGGGCACGGCCAGCGACCTGGTCCTGCTCTTCTACGGCCGCGTTCCGCTGGATGACCTGAAGGTGGAGGGCGACCGGCAGGTCTACGAGCGGCTGATCGGCTGGGACCCGGGCGTGTAGAACGGCATATGAAGCGGCATCAGTTCACGCTGATCTGGTCGAGGTCGGGGGCCAGCCCGATCGGGTTGTGGAACTTGATCGAGTTCTTGCCCTGTTGCAGGTCGACACTGACGCTGGTCCAGCCGGGCGTTTCCCAGCCGCCGGTGCCCTCCACGGTGAGCTTCTGCGCGGCGCCGCCGTTCACGCTTACGTACAGGTCGCGCTGGCGCTTGGACTCGTAGGCGATGCTCAGCTGCCGGGTGCCGGCGGTGTCCGACTCGACCGGCACGGTCAGGGTGGCGAGCAACCCCAGGCCGATGATGCGGCTGCCGGAGACACAGGTGGCGCAGTCCACGGCACTGACCAGCCAACGCTGGTTCGCGCTGTCGGCCGCGGCCACGGTGATCGGCTGCGCCGCGGGAACCTCGGGCTCGGAGGACGGCTGTGGCTCGGTGGGCGGCTGGGTCGCCGCCGGGTCGGTCGCGGTGGGGTTGGGCTCGTCGCTCGCCTCGGGGGAGCCCGAGTTCGAGGGCTTGGAGACGTTCTTGGTCTCCTTGGGTGCCTCGGAGGGGGTCTCGCTCGGTTCGGTTGAGGGCGTCACACCGGTGACGGTGGGTACGGAGGTCGGGTCGCTGCCAGGAACTGCGTCCGGAGCGCCGCCGTCTTCCGGGGCGCCGGATTCGTCGTCCTGGGTGGGGGCCTGCGCCACGGGGGACTCCACCGGCGGGGGCTTGTCCGGCAGCACGGTGGGCAGGGTGGGCACGGCTACGGAGGTCAGGGCGACCGCGGCGCCGAGCGTGGTGATCTGCCAGATGGGCGGTCCGGCGGGCCAGAGCCAGGCGCCGGGCAGGAAGGTCAGCGACTTGCCCAGCGGGGCCCCCGCCTTGAAGGTCTTCTTGCTCATGACGGCATCCCGTTCATCCGCACCCGGATCTCGGTGCCCGAGTGCGGCTCCGTGATGATGGTCAGGTCGGCGCCCAGGTAGGACGAGCGGGTGATCATCCGGCAGATCCCGTCGTAGCCGCCGCCGCGCAGCACCGCCGGGTCGTCCGGCAGGTCGAAGCCCTGGCCGTTGTCCTTGATGGTCAGCGTCACGACGTGTCTCCGTTCGGCCAGTTCCACCCGGGCCCGGGTGGCCCGCGCGTGGTGGGCGACGTTGCTCAGCGCGTCGTCGACGATCAGGGCCAGCTGGTGGCGCACCGGTACCCGCAGCCAGACCGGCGGCAGGTCGGTGTTCAGGCTGACCCGGGCCTGGGCGGCCCATTCCTGGCAGAGCTGCTCGAGCGGGTCGGCGAAGTCCTCGTGCGCGTAGTCGAAGCGGATGCCGCCGATCGGGGTGGCGGCCCGCTCCAGGGCCACGTAGGTGTCCTGGGCCAGGGTGCGCGCCAGTTCGTCGGCCAGGCGCCCGGCCCGGGGCCGGCGGGCGAACGAGAGCGAGGTGGTGCGTAGCGTGGACAGCACCCGGGCGTAGAGCTCGGGCATCGGCCGGGCCGGGTCGAGGTCGCGGTTGAGGCGGTCCTGCAGCACCCGGGTCAGGGTGATGGTGGAGGCCCCGGCCGCGACGATCAGGCCCGGCGCGGCCACCAGAACCACGGTGGTCAGCGGGGGAGCGACCTTGTCGGAAAGGACCAGCCAGCAGGTGGCCGCGGCCTGCACCGCCTGCCCACCCCACAACGGGATGCCGTGCAGGCCGAGCAGGGCCCCGGCCAGGGCGGCGGCCCCGACCTGGAACAGGACGTAGACCGGGTCACCGGTCCAGACCAGGAACAGCACCAGGGCCACGGCCGAGTCGGCGAGCACCAGACCGACGCGCGGCGGGCCGGAGGCCATCCGGCGCAACAGGTGGCACTCGGCCAGGGTGACTACGGCGATGATCAGGCACGGCAGCAGGTAGCGCTGGGCCGAGTCGCCGTCCACGCCGTTGAGCAGCAGGGCCGTCGCGGCGTAGAGCGCCGAGGCGGCCAGACGGGACAGCAGCACCGCCCGGGCCAGCGCGAGCACCGCGGCGGCCTGGACCCCCGGTTGCCCGGCCGGGACCAGCCGCGGCGAAAGACCGGGGGCCTCGGTCGACACCCCGGCGACACTCTGGACCAACACGCCCCTCCGGACAGTAATCAGGCATTACTCAGTAAGGACGCAAGCTATGACACGCCGGAGTGTAATGGTCGGCGAGGGGAGGCGCCGACCCGCTGACCGGGCGTGGCTAGAGGTCGGCCCAGAAGTCGCAGCGGTGCTCGACGCCGAGGTCTGCCGTCTCGATCAGGTCGGCCCGCAGTCGCAGGCTCTGCCCACCCGGCCCGCTGTACTCCGGCCACGGCGGCTGGTTCTGCGCCTTGGGCATTCCGTTGTGCGCGAACGAGGTCCAGTAGGCGACCATCGTCGCGGCCAGGTCGAGCTGCTCGCCCTCCAGCGGGTCCTGCCCGCGCAGGTCGAACAGGTAGGGCAGGTCGCTGCCCAGGGCGGCGGCCGGCTCGGCGAACTGGGCGGCGTAGACCGGGGAGCCGTTGGCGGCCAGCGCGGTGTCGCCCTCGAGCGTGGGGCACACCCAGGAACTGTCGGTGATCAGCGCCGACCAGGCCAGGGCCGGGCTGTCGTAGTCCGACAGCGGGTACTGGGCCAGCACCTCGGTCTCGTGGCCGGGGTAGGCGGCGGCGACGTAGGCCGGGTAGGACTTGCGGGTGAACGACTTCTCGTCCGCGGTGACGAAGGCCCGCGCCTCGTGGCGGTTGACGCTGGAGATCACCGGGACGGGGGAGACCCGCCCCTCCAGGACCGCCTGCGCCGGGTCCACCGGGAGCAGCGGGGTGCCGTAGGCGAGCACGTCGTGGAACTGCGGGGAGATCTCCAGCAGGTCCTCCACCGGGGTGGCGCGCAGGCAGTCGAGCACCTCCAGGCCGCGGCAGCCGGCCTCGCGGGCCTGGTCGACGCCCAGCGCCGCGCCCTCGGCGAGGCTGACGTACGGGCTGCGGGCCGGCGCGGACAACGTCAGCCCGTTCTCCGGCCAGCGCAGCCGGCAACTGCCGCCCGAGGACATGGCCACCTTCGAGGCCAGGCCCTCGAACTCGGGTGAGGTCAGGAAGGCACAGGCGCTCATCGCCCCGGCCGACTCACCGAAGACCGTGACGTTGTCCGGGTCCCCGCCGAAGGCGGTGGCGTTGCGCCGGGCCCAGCGGGTGGCCATGACCTGGTCGGCCAGGCCGAAGGTGCCGCTGCCCTCGAGGCCGGGCAGGGAGAGGTAGCCGAAGACGCCCAGGCGGTAGTTCACCGTCACGACGATCACGTTGCCCTCGGCGGCCAGGCGGGCGGCGTCGTAGTCGGAACCCGAGCCGTGGGTGTAGTCGCCGCCGTGCCACCAGACCATCACCGGCAGGTTCTGGCCACCTCGGGCGGTGGCCGGGGCGGTCACGTCGAGGAACAGGCAGTCCTCGGAGCGGCTGAGCGGGTTCTCCTCGGTCGCCGTCTGCGCGCAGCGGGGCCCGGACTTCCGGGCACTGACCGGTTCGACGGCCTGCTCGGCCAGTTCCGGCAGGGTCCAGCGGCGTTCGCCGGTGGGCGGCTCGGCGTACCGCACCCCCAGGAACCGGTTCACGAGCCCGTCGGCCTTGCCCTCCAGCCGCCCGCTGGTGGTCTCCGCCACCAGTGGGTCACCGGTGGGTGTGACGGCCGACGGGCTCGGAACGGTGGGGGCCGGGCTGTCGTAGGGGTTGTCGCGGGTGCAGCCGCCGACCGCGAGCACGAGCGTCAGCAACGCGGCCGGCACAGCCAGCGCGGACCGGGTGAACATGCGACTGCCTCCCCCCAGGCGAGTGGCTTCGACGCTACCTATGGGCGCCTTCGCCGCCGGTTGGTGCTAGCGGGGTTGCAGTGGCGATGCCGCCCGGGTTCAGTGCACGGCACCCACGCGGGCGGAGCCGGTCAGCGCTCGTCGATGTCGGCCCGGGCCGCGTGGGTGGCGGCCGTGGCCTCTTCCAGGAACTGCGCGATCAGCGCCAGCTCCTCGGCGCTGCGCCCGGCCAGGACGGGGGACATCCGGGCCCCCACCCGCCCGAACATCGCTGCTCCGACCGTGTGGGCGTGATCGGTGGCGACCACCACCACCGAGCGGCGGTCGCGCGGGTGCGGGTGCCGTTCGATGTGCCCCAGGCGCTCCAGCCGGTCGAGCATGGCCGAGGTGGCCGGCGCACTGAGCTGCAGGGCCTCGCTGATCCGGCGCGGCGTGACCGGCTCGGCCCCGGGGGCGGCGCCCGCCATGACCACCCGCAGCCCGTTCAGGTCGGTGCGGTGGATCGCCTCGTCGCGCCCGGTGGCGGCCAGGTACATCTCCGACTCGTTGGCGAAGGCGGCCATCGCCCGCACCGCCCGGACGGCCTCGGGCCGGGGATCGCGGTGCGAGTGCCGGGGACGGGCAGCCGTCGAGGGCTCTTCTTCGGTCACTGGGCGTTGCGGATTGGCGTCGTGCACCCGCTCATCATACTCTTTCGCTCGTGGAACTATTCGACGGTGGAACTAAACGCCGACTGCCCCATCTCGTCGGCCCGAAACTCAGCTGGATCGTCGTCCTGCTCGCGGTGATCTTCTCCGGGGTGGCCCTGTCCGCACCGATCACCGCCGACGAGTCCCAGAACGGGGTCGCCAACGTCCCCGCCGACGCCGAGTCGCGCCAGGCCGCTGACCTGCGCGACGAGATGGGCGGCAGCGAGGTCGTCCCGGCGATCGTCGTCCTCGACCGGGAGGGCCAGGCCCTCACCGAGTCCGACCGCACGGCCGTCGAGGCCCTCGCCAAGACCCTCCAGGAGTACTCGGTCGGCGGTGCGCCGGTCTTCCAGCAGCTCGCCGAGGACGGCCAGGCCGCCCTGATCGGGGTGCCGCTGTCCTCCAGCGCCTCCAACGACGAACTGGTCACGATCGTCGAGAAGATGCGCGCCCAGCTCGCCGACGAGGTGCCCGAGGGCATGCGCGCCCAGGTCACCGGCGGCCCGGCCTTCACGGTCGACCTGGCCGGGGTCTTCGACGGCGCCGACACCCGCCTGCTGTTCGCCACCGCCGGCGTGGTCGCCTTCCTGCTCCTGCTCACCTACCGCAGCCCCTGGCTGTGGCTGGTGCCGCTGGCCGTGGTCGGGGTCGCCGACCAGGTCGCGATCACCGTCGTCGCCGTGGGCACGAAGTTCCTGCCCTTCACCACCGACGGCGCCTCCGTCGGCATCACCTCGGTACTGGTCTTCGGCGCGGGCACCAACTACGCCCTGCTGCTCATCGCCCGCTACCGCGAGGAGCTGCGCCGGCACGAGAACCGGTACGACGCGATGAAGGTCGCCGTCGACCGGGCGGCCCCGGCCATCCTGGCCAGCTCCGGCACCGTCGTCCTGGCCCTGCTGTGCCTCGGCTTCGCCGAGAGCCCCTCCAGCCGCAACATCGGCCTGGGCGGCGCCCTGGGCATCATCACCGCCGTCGTCTACGCCCTGCTGGTGCTGCCCGCCGCGATGACCGTGCCCGGCCGCGCCCTGTTCTGGCCGTTCGTGCCCCGGGCCGGGCAGGACGTGCCCGAGCGGGCCGGCTTCTGGTGGCGCGTGGCCGAGGGGGTCACCAAGCGGCCCGTCCTGGTCGGCGCCGTCGCCCTGGCCGCGCTCGCCGTCCTGATGATCCCGCTGACCGGACTGAAGAGCGGTCTCTCCCAGACCGAGCAGTTCCGCGCCACCCCCGAGTCGGTCACCGGTCAGGAGACCCTGGGCGAGCACTTCGCCGCCGGTTCCTCCCAGCCCACCATCGTGGTGACCAGCACCGACAAGGCCCCGGCGGTGCTCGCCGCGGCCGAGGACGTGGAGGGGGTCCAGTCGGCCCGGCCCGGCACCGAGGCCGACGGCCGCACCGTGATCGAGGTGGTGATCAGCGCCGCCCCGGCCACCGACGAGGCCTTCGCCGTGATCGAGGACCTGCGCTCGGCCACCTCCGAGGTGGACAGCGGCGCCCTGGTCGGCGGCACCGACGCCGAGGCCCTGGACGCCGACCGCAGTGCCGACCGCGACCGCTGGCTGATCATCCCGCTGGTCCTGCTCGTGGTGCTGGCCGTGCTGCTGGCCCTGCTGCGCTCCCTGGTGGCGGCCGTCCTGCTGGTGCTCACCGTGGTCGCCACCTACGCCGCCGCGATGGGGGCCGCCTGGCTGGTCTTCACCAACGTGTTCGACTTCCCGGCGCTCGACCTCACCGTGCCGCTGCTGGCCTTCCTCTTCCTGGTGGCCCTGGGCGTCGACTACAACATCTTCCTGGCCACCCGGGCCAAGGAAGAGGCCGAGCAGTCGCCCGGAGACGTCTCCCGCGGCCCGATCTCGCTGGCCCTGGCCGTCACCGGCGGCGTGATCACCAGCGCCGGCGTCCTGCTGGCGGCGGTGTTCGCGGTGCTCGGGGTGCTGCCGCTGATCGTGCTCACCCAGATCGGCGTGATCGTCGGCATCGGCGTCCTGCTCGACACCCTGGTGGTGCGCACCGTGCTGGTGCCGGCCATGGTCACCCTGCTGGGCCGCTGGTTCTGGTGGCCGGGTCACCTCTCCCGCAAGCCCGCCGGCGACGAGGCGCAGCCGCAGAAGGAGACGGTCGCCCCCTGAGCCCGGCCGGCCCGCCCTCGTCAGCGGGGGCGGGCCGGCGCTCAGACCACCTCGAAGTTCGCCATCATCATCATGTCCTCGTGCTCCAGGTTGTGGCAGTGCAGCACCGCAGCCCCACGATGACCGTCGAAACGCACCAGCAGCTCGGCCCGGCCACCGTTGTCCAGGTTCACCGTGTCCTTCCAGCCGCCGTCGGCCCGGCCGGCGGCGGCTCCGGTGGTCCCCAGCACCTGGAAGGCGCCCAGGTGCACGTGGAAGGGGTGCTCGTTGTTCTGCGAGACCACCGTCCAGCGTTCCACCGTGCCCATCCGGACCTGGGCGAGTACCCGTTCGGGATCGAACGCCTCCCCGTTCACCGTCCACAGCGACATCCCGTGCGCCTCGGCCCCGCCCCGCCGGAAGGTGAACTCCCGCGTGGCCACCACGTCGGCCTCGCTCAGCACCTCGGGATCGGCCAGACGGTCGGGCAGCCGGCTGCCGTCGCGGACGTCCTCAGTCGTACCGGTGACCACGAACCGCATGACCTGCGCCGTCGTGCCCTCACCGCGTTCGTTCACCATCGTGACCAGATCGCCGTCGGCGTGGGCCGAGAAGTCGACCACCACGTCGAAACGCTCGCCCTGAGCCACGTCCAGGCGATCCAGCGGCACCGGCGCCGCCAGAAGTCCCTGGTCGCTGCCGATCTGGACGAACTGCGCCCCGCCGTCGAGGTCGTCGAGCCCGCTGTCCAGGCGCAGCCGGAAGCGACGGGCGTTGGAAGCGTTGAGGATCCGGAAGCGGTAGCGCGCCGGCGCGACCTCCAGCACCGGCCACGGGGCACCGTTGACCAGTACGCAATCACCCAGAACCCCGCTCATGTACTCGGCGGTGACCCCGGGCGTCCCCAGTAGTGAAGGATCCACCGAGGGGTAACGGAACGAGCCGTCGGCGGCGAACGAGCGGTCCACGATCATCAACGGCACGTCGCGCTCACCCGAGGGCAGCCCCAGGGCCTCTTCCTCCTCGTCGGTGACCAGGTGGAAACCGGCCAGCCCGCGGTAGACCTGAGGACCGGTGAAGTCCATCCGGTGGTCGTGGTACCAGAGCGTGGCCGCGGGCTGGTCGATCTCGTACACGTAGTCCCGCGAGCCCTGGGCGCCGTTGAGTCCCTGGCCGTGGCTGTCGGCCACCCGCCCGCTCACCGGGTGCAGGTAGTCGGTGGGGTATCCGTCCTGGTCGGCCGCCACCCGTCCGCCGTGCAGGTGCACCACCACCGGCACCGGCAGCTCGTTGGTGTGCTGGACCACGGTCCGCCGGCCCGAGCGGGACACGATCGTCGGGCCGGGGAAGACGCCGTCGTAACCCCACACCTCGGTGTCCAGGTCGTCGAGGATCCGGGCCGTACCGCGCTTCTGGGTGATCTCGTAGTAGTCGGTGCCGGCGTCGCTACGAACCGGTTTGAGGACGGGTGGCAGCGGCAGTGCGCGCAGGAACGGTTGCGGGAGTGGGGCCTGACTGGGCAGGAGCCTTCCCGCGCTGCCCTGCGCACTCGTGTTCGCACTGTTCTCCACCGCTCGCCCGCCACAGCCGGCCAGGACGATCGGGGCGGCGACCGCCAGGCGGAACAGGTCACGACGGGTCGGCGAGCGGCGGAGCATGGGGCCAGTCTGCTGTACCCCGCGCCCGCCCTCAGGAGGGACCCGGCAGCAGCCGATCGACCAGCGTCTGCACCACCTCGTCGACGGAGGTGCCCGGATCGATCGGGGTGGTCAGCCGATCCAGCACCAGGCCCTCCACGGCGTAGTGGAAGAGGGCGATGTCCTGAGCGGTCCCGGGCAGGCCGGCCGCCCGGTTGAAGTCCACGTCCGCGGCGAACCCGGCCTGCTGCCAGGCGGTGAGCGGCCCGGCCAGTTCCGGGCGGCGGCGCGACTCCAGACGTAGTTCGAACAGGGCGATGGTGGCCTCGGGAGCGGCCAGAAGCCTACGGACGATGTCGCGCGTGTACTCGGCGAACAGGGCCTTGGTCGGTTCCCGGGTACCCACCTGGGCCCAGACCTCCGGCGCGGGGGCCAGCCTTTCGCCGATCCGGTCGAACAGGCCCTGGATGAGGGCTTCCCGAGAGCGGAAGTAGTTCGACGTGGTGCCCGCAGGCACCCCGGCCGCCGCGTCCACCGCCCGATGCGTCAGCCCCCGGGCCCCCTGCGTGGCCAGGACGTGCAGGCCCGCATCGCCCAGCGCCTGACGTCGTGCCTCGTTCCGTGCCATGGAAACACCCTAGACGAACCACTACGGCCGTTGTAGTTTCTCTTCGTCCACGACATCTGTAGTGATCGGAGTACCGTCTTGCGTGAAGTGACGTACTACGTGGCCACCAGCCTCGACGGCCGCATCGCCGACCCGGAGGGGGGCTTCGACGCCTTCCCGATGGAGGGCGACCACATGCAGGTGCTCATGCACGAGTACACCGACACCATCCCCACCCACCTGCTGCAGCGGTTCGGCCTGACCGCCACCCGCTCGCGGTTCGACACCGTGCTGATGGGCTGGGAGACCTACACGCCCGCTCTGAAGGAGGGCATCGACAGCCCTTACCAGCACCTGCGCCAGGTGATCGCCTCGCGTCAGGAACGCGAGGTCCCTGACGGGCTGGAGGTGACCGCCGATCCGGTGCGGCGCCTGCGGGAGCTGAAGGCCGAGCCCGGTCAGGGCATCTGGGTCGCCGGTGGCGGCCGGCTGGCCGGCTCGGTGCTGGACGAGATCGACCGGCTGGTGCTGAAGATCAACCCGATCGTGCTCGGCGCGGGCATCCCGCTGTTCGGCGGCATCGAGTACTCGCCCCGCACGTTCACCCGGGTCGGCTGGCGCGCCTTCGAGTCGGGCACCGTGATCGCCGAGTACGAGCGAGCCGGTGCCGGGTCCTGACGCGCTCCGGCCCGGCGCCGGCCACGGGCGGGCAGCTTGCTGTATGTGTACAGGTGGTTCACCTGGTACACCGCTTCTTCTGCTCGCCGCCCTCGTCGAGTCAGGTCCGTGACGCCGTCGCCCCTCGCCGGTCGGTGCGCGGGGCGGACGGCGAGCACCGGCCGGCTCAGGCCACGACGATGACGGTCTTGCCGAGCAGCTTGCCGTCGGCGGCGTCCTGGTGCACGGTCGGCAGTTCGTCGAGGGAACGGCGGTCGGCGATGTTCAGCTGCAGCCGTCCGTCGTCGACGCGGGCCACCAGGTCGGCCAGGTGGGCGGCGTCGGGCGCCACCCACACCCCGGCGGTGCGTACCGAGCGGGTCTC
>NZ_JAJSOH010000012.1 GCF_021277265.1 Kineosporia rhizophila | reverse complement strand
CGGCGGCGCCCGGGGCCGGGGTGCCCGGCCTGGAAGCCGCGTGCAAGCTGGTCGCCGCCCGCGGCCGCCTGATGCAGGCCCGGCCCGCCGGTGGCGCGATGGGCGCGCTGCAGGCGAGCGAGGACGAGGTGCGGGCCTGGCTGGCGGGCGTCGAAGGCGTCGAGATCGCCGCCGTCAACGGGCCGAACGCGATCGTCGTGTCCGGTGACGAGGCCGGCGTCGACGAACTGATCGAGCACTGGCGGGCGCAGGAGCGCCGGGTGCGCAGACTGCGGGTCAGCCACGCCTTCCACTCCGCCCGGATGGACCCGGCGCTGGACGAGCTCACCGCCGTCGCCGCCGGCCTGTCGCACCAGGCGCCCGCGCTGATCTGGGCCGGGGCCGCCTCCGGCGCGCTCATCACCGAACCGCAGGCCTCCTACTGGCCCGAGCAGGCCCGCCGGCCCGTGCGTTTCGCCGACGCCGTGAGCGCGCTGGCCGACCAGGGCGTCACCGTCTTCGTCGAGATCGGTCCCGACGCCACCCTGACCTCGATGGGCCCGGCCGCCCTGGGCGAGCGCGAGGGCACGTTCTTCCCGGTGCTGCGGCCCAAGACCGACGTGCCGGAATCCATCATGGCCGCCTTCGCCCGGCTCCACGTGGCCGGTGCTCCGTTGGCCTGGAAGGCCGTGCTGCCGGCTGGGCGCCGGGTGGCGCTGCCGACCTATGCCTTCGCCAGGCAGGAGCTGTGGGCCATGCCCACCCAGGGCTCCCGCCCCGCCTCTGTTGCCCCGACCCAGCCGGTGCTGCACACCGAAGCCCGGGATGCGGGCTCTGCATTGGGCCAGCGCTTGGCCGGGCTGCCCGAGGCCGAGCAGGACCGGGTGATCTCCGACCTGGTGCGCACCTGGGTGGCCGGAGTGCTGGGTCACGCCTCGCCCGAGGACGTGGACCTGGACTGGCCCTTCGGCGAGCTGGGCTTCACCTC
Source organism: Kineosporia rhizophila (assembly GCF_021277265.1). Taxonomy (GTDB): domain Bacteria; phylum Actinomycetota; class Actinomycetes; order Actinomycetales; family Kineosporiaceae; genus Kineosporia; species Kineosporia rhizophila. The sequence continues at coordinate 229,778 of NZ_JAJSOH010000012.1, read as the reverse complement.
GCTGATGGCGGTGGAGCTGCGCGACCGGCTCAACGCCGCCACCGGGCTGCGGCTGTCCGCCACCCTGGCCTTCGACCACCCCACGCCCGCCGCCGTCGCCCGGCACCTGCGCTCGCGCCTGGTCGACGGCGAAATGGTCGACCTGTCCGCCTTCGCCGCCCACACCTCGGCCACCGACGACCCGATCGCCGTCGTGGGCATCGGCTGCCGCTACCCGGGCGGCGCCAGCAGCCCCGAAGCGTTCTGGGAGCTGCTCGCCAACGGTCGCGACGTGGTCGGGCAGTTCCCCGGCAACCGCGGCTGGAACACCGACGACCTGTTCGACGAGGACCCCGAGCGCCGCGGCACCACCCACATCCAGAACGGCGGCTTCCTGCACGAGGCCGACCAGTTCGACGCCGGCTTCTTCGGGATCAGCCCGCGCGAGGCCCTGACCATGGACCCGCAGCAGCGGCTGCTGCTGGAGACCACCTGGGAAGCACTCGAGCGTGCGGGCATCGACCCGTCCGGGCTGCGCGGCTCCCGTACCGCCGTCTTCGCCGGGGGCACGGCCTCCCGCTATGGCGCCGACCAGCCCGAGGGCGCGCTCGACGGCGGGCTGGTCACCGGCACCGCCACCAGCGTGCTGTCCGGCCGCATCTCGTACACGCTGGGCCTCGAAGGCCCGGCCATGACCGTGGACACGGCCTGCTCCTCCGGCCTGGTCGCCGTGCACCTGGCCGCCGCCGCGCTGCGCTCCGGCGAAGCCACCCTGGCCCTGGCCGGATCGGCCTTCGTCACCGCCAGCCCGGTCATGTTCACCGACTTCAGCCGCGCCCTGGGCCTGGCCCCCGACGGGCGCTGCAAGGCGTTCGGCGCCGGGGCCGACGGCATGGGCGTCGCCGAGGGCGCGGGCATGATCGTCCTGGAGAGGCTTTCGGACGCTCGTCGCAACGGCCACCCGGTGCTCGCGTTGGTCGCGGGGTCGGCAGTGAACCAGGACGGCGCGTCCAACGGCCTCACCGCGCCCAACGGGCCTTCGCAGCAGCGCGTCATCCGATCCGCCCTGGCCTCGGCCGGACTCTCGGCTTCCGACGTCGACGCGGTGGAGGCGCACGGGACCGGCACGCCGCTGGGCGACCCGATCGAGGCCGGCGCACTGCTCGAGGCCTACGGTCAGGACCGCCCTGAGGACCGGCCGCTGTGGCTGGGCTCGGCCAAGTCGAACATCGGGCACGCCCAGCAGGCGGCCGGATCGGTCGGCCTGATCAAGATGATCCTGGCCCTGCGCAACGGGCTACTGCCGCGCACCCTGCACTCCGAAGAGGCCTCACCGCACATCGACTGGTCGGCCGGCGCGGTCTCGCTGCTGACCGAGGCCCGGCCCTGGCCGTCCGAACTGGCCGACGACGGACGGGTGCGGCGGGCCGGGGTGTCCGCCTTCGGCATCAGCGGCACCAATGCCCACGTCATCCTGGAAGAAGCTCCCCTCGAGAACGCGACCGTTGCCCCGTCCGTTGTTGAGACCCCGCTGCTGAGCGAGGTTGCGCCGGTCTGGTTGCTCTCCGGACGTTCGGCCGCGGCCCTGAATGCTCAGACCGAGCGCCTGGCCGCTTTCGCTGCTGAGCCGTCCTTGGATCCGCTTGACGTGGCTTGGTCGCTGGCCGCCACCCGTTCCACGCACGAGTACCGCGCCGCGGTGGTCGGCGAGCCCGGTGGTCACGCCGGTCTTCTGGGCGGCCTGACGGCCTTGCTTGCCGGTGAGCGCCGGCCCGGTGTCATCCCCGGCCCGGCCAACGGCACCTCCTCCGGCACCGGCCGCGTGGTCTTCGTCTTCCCCGGCCAGGGCACCCAGTGGCTCGGGATGGGCCGCGAACTGGTCGCCGAATCCCCGCTCTTCGCGGCCCGTCTGGCCGAGTGTGGTCAGGCCCTGAGCCCGTACATCGACTGGTCCTTCGAGGACGTTTTCAAGGGCGTCGAAGGATCTCCGGGCATCGAACGTGCTGATGTGGTGCAGCCTCTGCTGTGGGCCGTCATGGTCTCGCTCGCCGCGCTCTGGGAGGCCGCGGGCGTGCGTCCGGAAGCGGTCATCGGGCACTCGCAGGGCGAGATCGCGGCCGCGGTCGTGTCGGGGGCGCTGTCGCTGGAAGATGGCGCCCGCGTGGTCGCCGTCCGCAGCCGCGGCCTCTCGAGCCTGGCCATCTCGGCCGGGATGCTCTCGGTGGTCATGCCGGTGGCGGCTGTGGAGGAGCTGCTGGTCTCGAAAGAATCCTGGAGTGAACGGCTCTCCGTCGCTGCGGTCAACGGCCCGGCCACCACGGTGGTCTCCGGCGACATGGATGCCTTGGACGAGTTCGAGCGGGCCCTGTCCAAGCGGCGGGTGCTGCGCTGGCGCATCCCGCAGACCGACTTCGTGGCCCACTCCGCCCGCGTCGAGGTACTCGCCGAGCAGATCGTCCAAGACCTGGCCGGCATCCGGCCGCGGGCCGGGCGGGTGCCGCTGTACTCGACCGTGACCGGGGAACGTGTCGACGGCTCGGCGCTGGACGCCGGGTACTGGTACTCGAACGTGCGCGAGCGGGTCCGCTTCCAGGACGCCGTGGTTGCCCTGGCCGCGACCGGCCACCGCACCTTTGTCGAGGTCTCCCCGCAGCCGGTGCTCACCGGGCCGATCACCGAGACGTTCGAGGAGCTCTCGGGCCAGCCGGTGGTCGTGGGCACGCTCGAGCGAGAGGACGCCGGTGCGCGCCGCTTCGTGACCGCGCTGGCTCAGGCGCACGTGCAGGGCCTGAAGGTCGACTGGCTGCAGGTGCTGCCTGCTGGTCGCCGGGTCGATCTGCCCACCTATGCTTTCTCCCGCCAGTCCTACTGGCTCAAGTCCATGGCCCGGCAGACAGTCGCGGAACAGCCTGCGCGCGAGGTCGTGATCGACGACTGGCGCTATCGCGTCTCCTGGCCCGTGGTGGCCGGTGCAGACCGGGTGCGCCTGTCCGGCTCGTGGCTGCTCATCACCGGGGAAGCCGGTGCTGCTCAGGCTGCTGCGGTTACCCGGATGCTGGGCGAGTTCGGCGCTGTGGCAACGGTCTTGTCCGTAGGCGCGCTCGAGCGGGAGACGCTTCTGGAAGGTCTGGGGGAGACCGGAAAGCTCACAGGAGTGCTGTCCTTCCTGGCGCTGGACGAGACCCCGGTACTCGATCAGGTCAGTGCCGGGCTCGTGGGCACGATGGCGGTGTTCCAGGCCCTCGGCGATGCCGGGATCTCGGCGCCGCTGTGGGTGTTCACCTCCGGCGCGGTCTCGACGGCTGCCGATGACCCGCTGACGCGGCCGGTGCAGGCCCAGGTCTGGGGTTTCTCGCGGGTGGTTGCGATTGAGAACCCGGACCGCTGGGGTGGTCTCATTGACCTCCCGGACGACTTGGATGAGCTTGCCCTGCACCGGGTGGGTTCGGTGCTGGCGGGTCTGCGTGAGGACCAGGTCGCGATTCGGCCGAGCGGTATCCGGGCCCGGCGGCTGCAGCGGGCGCGGCGGGACGGTGCTCCGGCCGGGAATTGGAAGCCGCGCGGCACGGTGATGATCACCGGTGGTACCGGTGCGATCGGTCGGCACCTGGCTCGCTGGGGGGCTCAACGAGCGGTCTCGGCCCAGGCCGGACTCAGCCCGGTGGGTGCGCAGACCAGCCCTGGCACCAGTCGGATCGTACTCACCAGCCGCTCAGGCCCTCACGCGGCCGGGATCGCCGCCTTCGCCGCCGAACTGGCCGAGACCGGCACCAGAGTCGACGTGATCGCGGCCGACAGCGCCAACCGCGCCGAGGTGGCCGGGCTGCTCGCCTGGATCGGTTCCGACCTCAGCACGGTGATGCACACCGCCGGTGTCGTGGACAACGGTGTGGTGGACTCGCTCACCCCCGACCGCCTCGGCCCGGTGCTCAACGCCAAGGCCACCAGCGCCCAGCTCCTCGACGAGCTCACCGCCGACCTTGACCTCGACGCGTTCGTGCTCTTCTCCTCCGCCTCAGCGACCTTCGGTGCCGGTGGGCAGGCGAACTACGCCGCGGCCAACCACTACCTCGACGCCCTGGCCCAGAACCGTCAGGGCCGCGGCCTTCCCGCCCTGTCTGTGGCCTGGGGGCCGTGGGCTGGCGGCGGTGTGGCCGCGGCCAGCGAGGCAACGCGCAAGCGGCTGAGCCGCAACCGGTGGGAGGTCCTGATGGACCCGAAGCCGGCCCTGCGCGCCCTGGCCGACGCCCTGGAGGGCCCGGACAGCGCCCTGACCGTGATGGACATCGACTGGGAGCTGCTCACCACCGCGGGCGGCGAAACCGGTCTGCAGCACGCACCGTTCGTGCGCGACCTGCCCGAGGTGCAGCGGATGAACGCTGCCACCGCCGGCGACGGGGCCCTGCTGACCCAGCTTGCCGCGCTCTCGCGCGAGGAGCAGCTGCAGAATCTGATCGCCGTGGTGCAGGCCGAGGTCGGCGCCGTCCTGGACTACTCGAACCCCGAAGACGTCGACCCTGGGCGGGCGTTCAGCGAACTGGGCTTCGACTCATTGACATCGGTCGAACTACGCAACCGGCTCAGCGGCGTCACCGGTCTGCGGCTTCCCGCGGGCCTGCTCTTCGACCACCCCACACCGAGCGCCCTGGCCGAATACCTGCGCGGTGAAGTGCTGGGCGACGCGGCTGAGCTGGCGGCCGCCCCGGTCGCGGCGGTCGAGGGTGAGCCGATCGCGATCGTCGGTATGGGCTGCCGCTACCCGGGCGGCGTGAGCTCGCCGGAACAGCTGTGGCAGCTCCTGGCCCGCGGCACCGACGCGATCTCGGGCTTCCCGACCGACCGCGGCTGGGACCTGCCCGCCCTTTACCACCCCGACCCCGCCACCGCCGGGACGACGTACGTGCAGTCGGGCGGATTCGTCCATGAAGCAGGCGAGTTCGACCCAGCCTTCTTCGGGATCAGCCCGCGCGAGGCCCTGGCCATGGACCCGCAGCAGCGTCTGCTGCTGGAGATCTCGTGGGAGGCGCTGGAGCGGGCCGGGGTCGAACCGGGATCGCTGCGCGGCTCACGCACGGGTGTGTTCGCCGGTGGTTACAGCTCCAATTACGCGGTGGTCGGCGCACAGACCGGGCACGAGACGGCCGACGCCATCGAGGGCCACCTGATGGCCGGCAACGCCACCAGCGTCATCTCCGGGCGGGTCTCGTACGTGCTCGGCCTCGAAGGCCCCGCCGTCACGATGGACACGGCCTGCTCCTCATCGCTGGTCGCCCTGCACCTGGCCGCCCGCGCCCTGCGCTCGGGCGAGTGCGACCTGGCCCTGGCCGGTGGCGTCACCATCATGGCCACCCCCTGGGACCTGGTGGTCTTCTCCCGCCAGCGGGGCCTGGCCACCGACGGCCGGTCCAAGGCATTCGGCGCCTCGGCCGACGGTATGGGCATGGCCGAAGGCGCGGGAATGATCGCGCTGGAGAGGCTTTCGGACGCCCGCCGCAACGGCCACCCAGTGCTCGCGGTGCTTCGGGGTACAGCGATCAATCAGGACGGCGCCTCGAACGGGCTGACCGCGCCCAACGGTCCTTCGCAGCAGCGGGTGATCCGGGCCGCACTGGCCGACGCGCAGTTGAGCGTGGACGACGTGGACGTGGTGGAGGCGCACGGCACCGGCACGCCGCTGGGCGACCCGATCGAGGCCGAGGCGCTGTTCTCGACCTACGGACGCGGGCGCGAGGCCGACCGGGCGCTGTGGCTGGGATCGGTGAAGTCGAACATCGGGCACACGCAGGCGGCTGCGGGTGTGGCCGGCGTGATCAAGATGGTGCTGGCCCTGCAGCACGGCGAGCTTCCGCGCTCACTGCACACCGACGAGCCGACGCCGCACGTGGACTGGGCTTCTGGCGGCGTGCGGCTGCTGCAGGCGCCCGTGCCCTGGGCTGCGGGTTCGCGGGTGCGGCGGGCTGGGGTGTCGGCGTTCGGGATCAGTGGGACGAACGCGCACGTGATCGTGGAAGAGGCTCCCGTTGCTGCCGGTTGGGCGGGGGCGTGGGCTGACGACGGCGGTGGCTTCGGCGAGGCTGAAGGCCTGTCTCGGGCTGGTGAACCGGTAACGAGTGAACAAATGGTTGTTGGGGGGCCATCTATTCATTCGTTGTTCGGGGGTGGCGATAACAGGCCGTCGCCGAAGTGGGGAGGAGAGGGTTCTGGCGCCGTAGGTGAGGGTGGCGGAGCGTCGCTGGCGGACGGGGCGTCGCTGGCGGACGGGGCGTCGCTGGTTGACGGGGCAGCGCTGGTTGCCGGGGCGTCGCTGGCGGCCCCGATTGGCTGGCTGGTGTCTGGGCACACCACTGCGGCGCTCGCTGGGCAGGCGCGGCAGTTGGCGGCGCACCTGAAGACGCAGGAGTTCGAGCCGGCCGATGTGGCCTACTCCCTGGCCCGGCGCACTCTGCTGGAGCACCGGGCGGTTGTGCGCGGTCGGAGCATGGACGAGTTGGTGGCCGGGCTGAGGGCGCTGGCCGAGGGGCAGCCGGCGGCCAACGTGGTCACGGGTAAAGCGGGGCGGGCGAAGGTGGGCTTCGTGTTCGCCGGGCAGGGCGCGCAGAAGGCGGGGATGGGGCGGGAGCTGTACAGCGCCTCGCCGGTCTTCGCTGAGGCGTTCGACCAGGCTGCCGCAGCGGTCGAGGCCGAACTGGGCCACCCGATCCGCGATCTGGTGCTGGCCGCAGCTTCCGACGAGGAACCCGATCCGCGGGCCGACCGCACGCTCTACGCCCAGACCGGGCTGTTCGCGGTCGAGGTCGGGCTGGTCGCGGTGCTGGCCGCGGCCGGGATCCGGCCGGACGCGGTGGCGGGTCACTCGGTGGGCGAGATCGCGGCGGCGCACGCGGCCGGCGTGCTGAGCCTGGCGGATGCGGCGAAGCTGGTCGCATCCCGGGCCCGGCTGATGGAGAGCCTGCCGGAAGGCGGGGCGATGGGCGCGATCGAGGCCACCGAGGCCGAGGTCCGGGCGTCCTTGGAAGGTATTGCGGGCATTGGGGTCGCGGCCGTGAACGGGCCGACCGCAGTGGTCGTGTCGGGTGACGAGGCCGCCGTCGACCAGGTTGTCGAGCACTGGCGTGAGCAGGGGCGGCGGGTGCGCAGGCTGCGGGTCAGCCACGCCTTCCACTCCGCCCGCATGGATCCGGTGCTCGACGAACTGCGCGAGGTCGCGGCCTCGCTGCCGCACTCCGCGCCCGACGTCACCTGGATCGGAGCGCTCACCGGCGAGGCCGTGAGCACGCCGGAGCCGGGGTACTGGCCGTCGCAGGCCCGCGAAGCAGTGCGTTTCGCCGACGCGGTGACGGCCATGGCCGCCGCCGGAGTGTCGGTCGTGGTTGAGATCGGGCCGGACGGAACGCTGTCCGGGATGGGCGCCGGCGTGCTCGGCGAGCAGGTGGAGTTCGTGCCGGTGCTGCGCCCGCGCGCAGAGGCTGCCGACTCGCTGCTGGCCGCACTGTCCCACCTGCACGTGAGCGGGGCGGTCGTGGACTGGACCCGGGTGCTGCCGGCCGGGCGCCGGGTGGAGCTGCCCACGTACGCCTTCCAGAACCAGCGGTACTGGGCCGTGGGGCCGCGAAAGCTGCGGCTCGACGGAGGTTCTGCCTCGGTCGCGGCCACGGGCAGCGAAGCCGGCTTCTGGAGCGCGGTCGAGGACGGCGACCTGAGCGGTCTGGCCAAGACCCTGGAGATGGACGGCGAACGGCTGAGTGAGCTGCTGCCCGCGCTGACCTCGTGGCGCCAGCGCGAGCTGAACCGGTCGGCGACCGAGGGCTGGCGTCACCGGGTGGTCTGGAGCGCCCTGGCCGACCCAGAACCCGCGACGCTTACGGGCACCTGGTTGCTGCTGGCCCCCGAGGCCCCGCACCCGCTGCTGGACGCCTGCGCCCAGGGCCTGACGGCCGCCGGAGCCGAGGTGAGCGTCGTCCATTGCTCGACCGCCACGGTGACCAGAACCGAACTGGCCGCTCGAATCCCCGCCGACCTTGCCGGAATAGTCAGCCTGCTGGCGCTGGAGGAGACGCCACGGGCCGACTTCGCCGCCGTCAACAGCGGACTCGCCGCCAACCAGAACCTGGTACAGGCGCTCGGCGACGCCGAAAGTATCGCGCCGCTGTGGATTGTGACTTGCGGCGCCGTCGAGTCGGTGACGAACCCGGCACAGGCCCAGAACTGGGGGCTCGGGCGAGTGGTCGGGCTGGAACACCCTGAGCGCTGGGGTGGTCTGGTCGACCTGCCGTCGGTTGCGGACGAGCGCACGATTGCCCGGCTGGTGGCTGTGCTGTCGGGCGCTCTGGGCGACGAGGACCAGATCGCGATCCGCGGTAACGGATTGCTGGGGCGCCGACTGGAGCACGCCGGGGCTCCGCAGACCAAGCGCGTGTGGGCTCCGCAGGGCACCGTCCTGATCACCGGTGGCACCGGGGCGATCGGTGGGCACGTCGCGCACTGGATGGCCGAGCGTGGCGCTGAGCGGATCGTGCTCACCAGTCGGTCCGGCGCTCACGCCGACGGGGCGGTCGAGCGCGCGGCCAGATTGGCCTTGCAGGGCACAACTGTGGACGTCGTCCAGGCCGACATCTCTCGGCGCGCCGATGTCTCGGGTCTGGTGGATCGAGTTGCGGCCTCCGGCCCGCAACTGCGCGCGGTCATGCACACCGCGGGTTCCGGGCAGGCGACGGCGCTCGCTGAGACGAGCGTCGAACAGTTGTCCTCAATGGCCGCGGTGAAGACGGCCGGTACCCGGCACCTGGACGAGCTGACCGCCGACCTGGACCTGGACGCGTTCGTGCTGTTCTCGTCGATCTCGGCGGTCTGGGGCAGTGGCCTGCAGCCTGGCTACGCCGCGGTGAACGCCTTCCTCGACGCCCTGGCCGAGAACCGGCGGGCCCGTGGCCAGACCGCGACATCGGTGGCCTGGGGTCCGTGGGACGGCGGCGGTATGAGCGACCGCGAGGGCAAGGCCGCGATGGTCAAGCGCGGTCTGCGGCTGCTGGACCCGGAACCCGCCGTACGAGCGCTGAGTCAGGCGCTGGACGCGGACGAGACCACTCTGGTGGTGGCCGACATGGACTGGGCCACCTTCGCCCCGGCCTTCACCCTGCGTCGCCCCAGCCCGCTGATCGAGAACCTGCCGGAAGTGCGGGAGGCGCTGCAGGCGTCCTCTGGTGGTACTGAAACTGGCGAGACCAACGAACTGGCCGAGGAACTGGCCGGGCTGGAACCGGCCGACCAGGACCGGCGCCTGGTGGAACTGGTCCGGATCCAGGCCGCGGCCGTGCTCAGCTACCCCTCGCCCGAGGACGTGGACGCCGACCGGGCCTTCACCGACCTGGGCTCGGACTCGCTGACCGCGATCGAGCTGCGCAACCGGCTGAACACGGCCACCGGGCTGCGCCTGTCGGCCACCCTGCTGTTCGACCACACCAGCCCGCGGGCGGTGGCCTCGCACCTGCGCACGCTGCTGGTGCCCGAGGGTCTTTCGGCCGCCCAGCCGGTGCTGAGCGAACTGGACCGGCTCGAGGAGATGCTCGACGGCGCCGTGAAGGGTGATGCGGACGCGGCCGAGGCCGCCCGGATCACCGCGCGGCTGGAGTCGGTGCTGGCCCGCTGGAAGGAGACCCGCGCCGGAAAGGGCGGCGAGGACGTCTCCAAGAAGCTCGAGTCCTCCTCCGACGACGAGGTCTTCGACTTCCTCGGCAAGGAGCTGGGGATCTACTGACGTGACGAACCGCTGCTGCGCGAAAAATGGAGTCCGCAAGTGAGTGATGACGACAAGCTCCGGTATTTCCTGCGGCGGGTCACGGCGAACCTGCACGAGACCCGGCAGCGGCTGGCCGACATCGAGTCCGCGGCCGGGGAACCGATCGCGATCGTCGGGATGGGCTGCCGCTTCCCGGGCGGCGTGACCAGCCCGGAGTCGTTCTGGGACCTGATCGCCGGCGGGGTGGACGCGATCTCGCAGTTCCCCGACGACCGCGGCTGGGACCTGAGCGACTCCCAGGTCGAGGCGGGCGGTTTCATCGAGGGCGCCACCGAGTTCGATCCCGGCTTCTTCGGGATCAGCCCGCGTGAGGCCGTGGCGATGGACCCGCAGCAGCGCCTGATGCTGACGGTCGCCTGGGAGGCGCTGGAGCGCGCCGGGATCGACCCGCTGACGCTGCGCGGTTCGTCGACCGGTGTGTTCGCGGGCGCCTCGCACTCCGGCTACGGCTGGGGCTCCGGCGCGCTCGAGGGGCACCTCGTCACCGGTACTTCTGCCAGCATTTTGTCCGGCCGTATCGCCTACACCCTGGGCCTGGAAGGGCCCGCCGTCACGGTCGACACCGCCTGCTCCTCGGCCCTGGTCTGCCTGCACCTGGCCGCTCGCGCGCTGCGCGCCGGCGAGTGCTCGATGGCCCTGGTCGGCGGCGTCTTCGTGGCCTCCACGCCGGTCATGTTCACCGACTTCAGCGCCCAGCTCGGCCTGGCCCCGGACGGGCGCTGCAAGGCCTTCGGCGAGGGCGCCAACGGCATGGGCGTGGCCGAGGGCTCGGGCATGGTCGTGCTGGAGCGGCTGTCCGACGCACGCAAGAACGGCCACCAGGTGCTCGCGGTGATCCGCGGCAGCGCAATGAACCAGGACGGCGCCTCCAACGGGCTCACCGCGCCCAACGGGCCCTCGCAGCAGCGGGTGATCCGGGCCGCGCTGGCCGACGCCAAGCTCTCGCCGGCCGACATCGACGCGGTCGAGGCCCACGGCACCGGCACCTCGCTGGGCGACCCGATCGAGGCGCACGCCCTGCTGGCCACCTACGGCCAGGACCGCCCGGAAGAGCGCCCGCTGATGCTGGGCTCGGTCAAGGCCAACATCGGGCACGCCCAGCAGGCCGCCGGCATGGCCGGGCTGATCAAAATCGTGATGGCGCTGCGCAACAACCTGCTGCCGCGCACCCTGCACTCCGAGCAGCCCTCGTCGCACATCGACTGGGACTCGGGCAACGTCCGTCTGCTCACCGAGGAACGGCCCTGGGAGCCGGGGGAGCGCCCGCGCCGGATGGGCCTTTCCGGGTTCGGGATGAGCGGGACCAATGTCCACGTGATCCTTTCCGACCCGCCGGAACCCGAGGCTCCGGCGGCCGAGGAGCCGGAAGAGGGCGCAGCCCCGGCCGAACCGATCGAGGAGGAGGTGCCGGTTACCCCGGTGCTGTCCTCCGCGCCGTCGGTTTGGGTGGTTTCCGGTCGGACCGAGGCGGGCCTGGCCGAGCAGGCCACCCGCCTGGCGGCGTTCGCCCAGGCTCGGCCCGAGCTGGCCCCGGCCGACATCGCCTGGTCGCTCGCGCATACCCGTTCGAAGTTCGAGTACCGCGCCGCGGTGCACGCCGAGAACCGCGAAGATCTGATCGCCGGGCTGCAGGCGCTGGCCGCTGACCGTCGTGACCCCCAGGTGGTCTCCGGCGTGGTCACCACCACGGGCAAGACCGTGTTCGTGTTCCCCGGCCAGGGGGCGCAGTGGGCCGGCATGGGCGAGGAGATGCGCCGCGTTTCGCCGGTCTTCGCGGCCCGTCTGGCCGAGTGCGCCGCCGCGCTGGCGCCTCATGTCGACTGGAACCTGGAAGACGTTCTGGCCGGGCGGGAAGGCGCGCCCGGCATTGAGCAGGCGGCTGTGGTGCAGCCTGCGCTGTGGGCCGTCATGGTGTCGCTGGCTGCCGTCTGGGAAGCCTCCGGCATCGTTCCGGACGCCGTGGTCGGTCACAGCCAGGGCGAGATCGCGGCCGCGTCTTTGGCCGGGATCCTGTCGCTGGAAGACGCTGCGCGGGTGGTCGCCGCCCGCAGCCGGGCCCTGTCCGGTCTGGCCGTCGAGGCCGGGATGCTCTCGGTCGTGATGCCCGTGGCGGCGGTCGAGGAACTGCTGGCTACCAAGGAGAGCTGGCCTGAGCGGCTCTCGGTCGCGGCCGTCAACGGCCCGGCCACCACCGTGGTCTCCGGTGACCTGGACGCCCTCGACGAGTTCGAGCGGGCCCTGTCCAAGCGACGCATCCTGCGCTGGCGCATCCCGCAGACCGACTTCGTGGCGCACTCCGCCCGGGTCGAGCCGCTGGCCGCCGTGCTGCGCGAGCAGCTGGCCGCGATCACACCGCAGGCCGGCCGGGTGCCGCTGTTCTCCACGGTGACCGGTGAGCGGATCGACGGGCTCACCATGGACGCCGGCTACTGGTACTCCAACGTGCGCGAGCGCGTTCGCTTCCAGGACGCCGTCGTCGCGGCCGCCCGCTCCGGTGCCCGCACCTTCGTCGAGGTCTCGCCCCAGCCGGTACTGGCCGGGCCCATCGGTGAGACCTTCGAGGAACTGGCGCTGCCCACCGCGCCGGTGGTCACCGGCACTCTCGAACGCGAGAACCCCGGCGCTGCTCGCTTCCTCGCCGGACTGGCCCACCTGCACGTGCACGGGGTGAAGGTCGACTGGGCGCGGGTGCTGCCGTCCGGCTCGGTGGTCGACCTGCCCACCTATGCCTTCCAGACCGAGCGCTACTGGCTGGAGCCCGCCGCGGCCAAGGCCGTGCAGCGCGAGATCGAGCGCACCGATACGGCCTCCTGGCGCTACAGCGTCGAATGGATGCCGGTGGCCGGTTCCGGCCCGGCCCGGCTTTCGGGCCGCTGGGTCCTGGTGACCGGCGACGAACCAGATGTGGCTCAGCACTGCCGCCAGATGCTCAGCGCTCACGGCGCTGAGGTGCTGGAGATCGCCGGAGCCGGCCTGGACCGGGCCGCGCTCGCGGCGGCGGTGTCGGGTCTGAACGGTGTGACAGGCGTGTTGTCGCTCCTGGCCCTCGACGAAACACCGGTTTCCGAAGCAGAGGACGTGGTGGCCGGGGTCGCGGGCACGCTTGCCTTGATTCAGGGGCTGGGTGACGCGGGCGTCGAGGCTCCGTTGTGGATGCTCACCTCCGGTGCGGTGGACGCGGTGGAGGGCGACGAGCTCACCTCTCCCGTTCAGGCGCAGGCCCGGGCCCTGGGCCGGGTGGCGAGCCTGGAACACCGCGACCGCTGGGGCGGTTCGATCGACCTGCCGGTGAGCGAGTGGGACGGCGCCCAGAGTGCCCGCCTGGCCACGGTGCTGTCCGGCACCACCGGCGAGACCGAGGTGGCGATCCGCTCCGAGGGCCTGTTCGGGCGCCGCCTGGTGCCGGCCGACGTCGAGCACGAGAGCGACTGGCGGCCCGAAGGAACGGTCCTGATCACCGGCGGCACCGGGGCCATCGGCGGGCACGTCGCCCGCTGGCTGACCACCCGCCAGGCCCGGCGCATCGTGCTCACCAGCCGCTCCGGCCCGGCCGCGGCCGACCCGGTCCTGCTCGCCGAACTGGCCGAGGCCGGGTGCACGGTCGAGGTGATCGCCGCCGACGTGTCCGACCGCGCTGCCCTGACCGCGCTGCTGGAGCACATCTCGTCCTCCGGCCCCGAGCTGTCCAGCGTCATGCACACCGCCGGGTTGGTGGACAACGGCACGCTGGAACGACTCGACGTGCCCCGTCTGGCCAAGGTGCTCGCCGCCAAGGCCACCAGTGCCGCCCTGCTCGACGAGCTCACCGGCGACCTCGACGCGTTCGTCCTGTTCTCCTCGGCCGCAGCCACCTTCGGCGGCGGTGGGCAGGGCAACTACGCCGCCGCCAACGCCTACCTCGACGCACTGGCCCAGAACCGCCGCCACCGTGGCCTTCCCGGCACATCCCTGGCCTGGGGTCCGTGGGCCGGCGGCGGCGTGGCCCAGTCCAGCGAGAAGACCAAGCAGCGCCTGGCCCGCAACAGCTGGGAAGTGCTGATGGACCCGGCCCTCGCCGTGAAGGCGCTGGGCGAGGCCCTGGACGGCGACGACACCGCGCTGACGGTGATGGACGTGGACTGGTCGAAGATGTCCGGGGTGCCGGGCATGTCCGACCTGCACACCGTTCCGCTCGTGCGCGACCTGCCGCAGGTGCGCGCCCTGGCCCCCGAGGTCGTGGTCGAGAGCAGCGGGGTCAAGGCCGACGGCGCCCTGGCGCAGCAACTGCTGCGCCTGTCCCGGGCCGAGCAGGAGCGCATCCTCACCGACCTGATCCGCTCCGAAGTGGCTGCGGTACTGAACTATCCGTCGCTGCAGAGCGTGGACGCGGCCCGGGCCTTCAGCGAACTGGGCTTCGACTCCCTGACCGCCGTGGAACTGCGCAACCAGCTCAGCAGCGCCACCGGACTGCGGCTGCCCGCCAGCCTGCTGTTCGACTACCCCACGCCGTTGGTCTTGGCCGGTCACCTGAGGACGGGCCTGATCGGCGATGCGGGCGCGGCTTCGGTCGAGCCCGTGGCCGGGCACGCGTCGGCCGTCGACCTGGAGCCGATCGCGATCGTCGGCATGGGCGGGCGCTACCCCGGCGGCATCGACGGCCCGGAAAGCTTCTGGCAGATGCTGGACTCCGGGTCCGAGGGCATCTCCGGCATCCCGGCCAACCGCGGCTGGGACACCGCGAACCTGTTCGACCCCGACCCTGACCAGCCGGGCACCGCCTACGTGCAGGCCGGTGGATTCGTCCAGGAGGCCGGGCAGTTCGACCCGGCGTTCTTCGGGATCAGCCCGCGTGAGGCGCTGGCCATGGACCCGCAGCAGCGCCTGCTGCTGGAAACGTCCTGGGAGGCGCTGGAACGGGCCGGGATCGACCCGCGCTCGCTGAGGGGCTCGGCCACCGGCGTGTTCGCGGGCGGCTACAGCTCCGGCTACGCGATGGGCCTGCAGACCTCACCCGAGGGCACAGCCGGGCTCGAGGGCCACATGGTCACCGGCAACGCGGGAAGCGTCATCTCCGGGCGGGTCTCGTACCTGCTGGGCCTGGAAGGACCCTCGCTGACCATCGACACCGCCTGCTCCTCCTCGCTGGTGGCCATGCACCTGGCCGTGACCGCGCTGCGCTCGGGCGAATGCCGGCTGGCCCTGGCCGGCGGTGTGACGATCATGGCCACCCCGGCCGAACTGGTCGGCTTCTCCAAGCAGCGCGGCCTGGCCCAGGACGGGCGCTGCAAGTCGTTCTCCTCCTCGGCCGACGGCATGGGCATGGCCGAAGGTGCCGGGCTCATCGTGCTGGAGCGTCTTTCGGACGCCCAGCGCAACGGCCACCCGATCCTCGCGGTGATCCGCGGTACCGCCGTCAACCAGGACGGCGCCTCCAACGGCCTGACCGCGCCCAACGGCCCCTCTCAGCAGCGCGTCATCCGCGCCGCCCTGGCCAACGCCGGGCTGACCACTGACGACATCGACGCGGTGGAGGCCCACGGCACCGGCACGGTGCTGGGCGACCCGATCGAGGCCCAGGCCCTGGCCGCCACCTACGGTGCCGACCGCACCGATGAGCGGCCGCTGCTGCTGGGCTCGGTGAAGTCGAACTTCGGGCACTCGCAGGCCGCTGCCGGTGTGGCCGGAGTGATGAAGATGGTGCTCGCGCTGCAGCACGAACGTCTGCCGCAGAGCCTGCACTCGGCCGAGCGCTCCCCGCACATCGAGTGGGACGGCTCGGGCCTGCAGTTGCTGTCCGAGCCGGCCGAGTGGCCCTCCCGGCTGGCGTCCGAGGGGACGCCGCGCCGCGCCGGAATCTCGGCCTTCGGGATCAGCGGGACGAACGCGCACGTGGTGATCGAGGAAGCGCCGCTCCCGGTCAGTGAAGATCCGATTGAGGACGCCCGTGAGGCTCCGGGTGGCTCGGGCGCCCTGGTCGCTGCAGACGGTTCGATGGTGGTCGAAGCCGGGGCTGCTGCCGAACAGTCTGAGCAGTCCGGCCGGGCGTTGGTGGGTGGCCCCGTGGTCTGGCCGGTCTCGGCGCGCAGCACGGTGGCGTTGCCCGCGCAGGCTTCGCGGCTCGCGGAGTTCCTGCTCGCGCGTCCGGCGTGTGACGCGGCGGCGGTGGGGCGTTCGCTCGCCACCACACGCTCTTCGTTCGAACACCGCGCGGTTGTGCTGGGCTCAGGGACCGACGAATTGCTGACGGGCCTTGCCCATCTGGCGGGTGGGGCTTCTTCGGCGACTGGTTCGGCGGGTCTGACCGGCGTTGGTGAGGCTTCGGACGCCGCTTCCGTCATCACCGGTGTCGTACCGGCCTCCGCCCCGCGCGTGGGCTTCGTGTTCGCGGGTCAGGGCGCGCAGCGGGCCGGTATGGGCCGGGAGCTCTACGCCGCCTCGCCTGTGTTCGCGGACGTGTTCGACCGGGTCTGTGCCCTTCTCGAGCCTGAGGTGGGCCTGCCCATCCGCGAGGTCGTGCTGAGCGAGGGGGCGGACCCGCGCGCCGACCGCACCGGTTACGCCCAGGCCGGGCTGTTCGCCGTCGAGGTCTCGCTGGTCGCGGTGCTGGCCGCGGCCGGGGTCGTGCCGGCGGCGGTGGCCGGGCACTCGGTGGGTGAGATCGCTGCGGCCTACGTGGCCGGGGTGCTCACGCTGGAGGACGCCTGCCGCCTGGTGGGTGCGCGGGCGCGGCTGATGGAGGCCCTGCCCGAGGGCGGGGCGATGGCGGCGGTCGCGGTCACCGAGGCCGAGATGCTCGCCGAGCTGGCGAAGGAGCTGCCGACCGGGCTGTCCGGCGACCCGTCGCAGGACCGTGCTGCTGGATCCTCGGTCCGTCTGTCCGACGTCGTTTCGGTCGCTGCCGTCAACGGCCCCTCCTCCGTCGTCATCTCCGGCGACGAGGCGGCGGTCGACGCCCTGGTCGAGTTGTGGCGCGAGCGCGGCCGTCGGGTGCGCAAGCTGCGGGTCAGCCACGCCTTCCACTCGGCCCGGATGGAGCCGGTGCTCGACGAGCTGAGCGCCGTCGCCATCGGCCTGTCGCACGCCACGCCGACCATCACCTGGGTGGGCGCGCTGACCGGTGACGTAGTGACCAACCCGGAGCCGGGCTACTGGCCCGCGCAGGCCCGTCAGGCCGTCCGGTTCGCCGATGCGGTCACGTCGATGGCGGCGCAGGACGTCTCGGTGTTCATCGAGATCGGTCCCGACGCGACGCTGTCGGGGATGGGCCCGGGCGTGCTCGATTCGGCCGAGTTCGTGCCGCTGCTGCGCGCCCAGGCGCCGGCCGCCGAGTCGGTGACCACGGCCCTGGCCCGCGCTCACGTGCGCGGGGTCGAGGTGGACTGGACTGCGGTGCTTCCGCCCGCGCCGATCGTGCCGCTGCCCACCTATGCGTTCCAGCACCAGTACTTCTGGCCCGGTGGACCGCAGCGGCTGCGCCCGGTGGGGGAGTCTGCATCGGGCACCAGCGACTGGCTGTACCGCACGTCGTGGGTCTCCGCGCCGGTGGCTCCCGCCTCCACGCTGGACGGGACCTGGCTGATCGTCACCGGCGAAGCGGGCCGCGAGCGGGCCGAAAAGTTCGCACGCGCAGTCACTGTCGCCGGTGGGGAAGCTGCATTCGTCGAGCTGTCGGCCGGATCGGTCGACCGTGCCGGTGTCGCTGAGCAGGTCCGGGCTGCCCTCGGCGACGGTCTGAGCGGTGCGGACGGGGTTGGGGGTGGAGCTTCGGGGGATGCCGTTTCGGGTGTGATCTCGTTCCTGGCGCTCGATGATGCGGTGCTGCCGGGTGCTCAAGCAGTTCCGGCCGGTGTCGCGGGCACCCTTCTGCTTCTTCAGGGCTTGGGCGACGCCGAGATCGCTGCTCCGCTGTGGGTGCTGACTCAGGGCGCCGTCTCCACCTCCGACTCCGACCCGCTCACCTCGCCCGCCCAGGCTCAGGTCTGGGGCCTGGGACAGGTCGCGGCGCTGGAGCACCCGGACCGTTGGGGCGGTCTGCTCGACCTTCCCACCGACCTTGGTGACTCGACGACGTCCACAATCATTGCTGTTCTGGCCAACCGCCCCGGTGAGGACCAGCTGGCGATCCGGGCGGACAAGGTCCTGGCCCGCCGCCTGACCAAGGCCGTGGGCGTGCCCGAGCGGGCGCCGCGCTACAGCGGCACCGGCACGGCCCTGGTCACCGGCGGCACCGGCGCGATCGGCCGGCGGGTCGCGCGCTGGCGGGCGGCGCACAGTACCCCGGGCCTGGTGCTGACCAGCCGCACGGGCGCCCTGGCCGGCGGTGTCGCCGAGCTGGCGGCCGAACTGGCCGAGGCGGGCAGCGCTGTCGAGGTGCTGCAGGCCGACGTCTCGCAGCGCACAGACGTCGTGGGTCTGCTGGCGCACATCGACCATCTGAAGACTGTCGTGCACACGGCCGGCATCGTTGACGACGGCGTGCTGGACCGGCTGGACCCGTCTCGGTTCGACTCCGTGCTCGCGGCCAAGGCCCAGGGGGCGGCGCTGCTCGACGAGCTGACCGTCGACCTCGACTCGTTCATCCTGTTCTCCTCCTCGGCGGCTACTTTCGGCGGTGGCGGGCAGGGCAACTACGCCGCGGCCAACGCCTATCTCGATGCCCTGATCCAGAACCGCCGCGACCGTGGTCTTCCCGGCACCTCCCTGGCCTGGGGGCCGTGGGCCGGAGGCGGTATGGCTCAGGCCGACGACGCCGTGCGGCAGCGCCTCGAGCGGGGCGTACTGCGGGCCCTGGCTCCCGACCGGGCGCTCGATGTGCTCGGCCACGCGCTCGCCGGCCACGCCGAGGGCGTGCTGACCGTGATGGACGTGGACTGGGCCAAGGCGGGCGCCACGGCCGGGCTCGCGCAGATGCCGCTGGTGCGGGAACTGCCGGAAGTTCAGGCGTTGCTGCGGGCGGCCGAATCGTCGGTGCCGGTCGTGCAGGCCAACGACCTGACGCGCCGGCTGTCCGGGATGAACCGGGCCGGGCAGCTGCAGAACCTCACCGATCTGGTGCGTTCCGAGGCCGCGGCGGTGCTCGGACATGCGGGCGCGGCGGCCGTGGACAGCGAGCGCCCGTTCAGCGACATCGGGTTCGACTCCCTGACCGCGGTCGAACTGCGCAACCGCCTCACCGCCCTGACCGGGCTGACGCTCCCGGCGACCCTGGTGTTCGACCACCCGAGCCCGGCCGTGCTGGCCGCCTTCCTGCGGGCCGAACTGCTGGGCGACGCCGACCAGGGCCAGATCGCGCGGGGCCCGGCCGCGGTCGACGACGACCCGATCGCGATCGTCGGTATGGCCTGCCGTTTCCCCGGCGGGGTGGAGAGCCCGGAACAGTTCTGGGAGCTCCTGGCCAGCGGCACCGACGCGGTGACCGGCTTCCCGGTGGACCGCGGCTGGGACCTGGACACCCTTTTCGACGACGACCCCTCACGGCCGGGCAGCTCGGTCACCCGCGCCGGTGGTTTCGTGCATGACGCGGCCGACTTCGACCCCTCGTTCTTCGGGATCAACCCGCGCGAGGCGCTGGCGATGGACCCGCAGCAGCGCATCCTGCTGCAGACCTCGTGGGAGGCCGTGGAGCGGGCCGGGATCGACCCCCGCTCACTGCGGGGGAGCGAGACCGGCGTGTTCGCCGGGTCCGGCTTCAACGGTTACGGCGTGGGCGCCGAGGACAGCGGGCTGGAGGGCTACCAGCTCACCGGCATGGCCGCCAGCGTCATCTCCGGCCGGGTCTCCTACACCCTGGGCCTGGAAGGCCCCGCCGTCACGGTGGACACGGCCTGCTCCTCCTCGATGGTCGCCCTGCACCTGGCCGCCCAGGCGCTGCGCTCGCAGGAGTGCAGTCTGGCGCTGGCCGGCGGTGTGACCGTGATGGCGGTGCCCACCGGGTTCTCGGAGTTCTCCCGCCAGCAGGGCCTGGCCTCCGACGGGCGCTGCAAGGCCTTCTCGGCCTCGGCCGACGGCACCGGCTGGGCCGAGGGCGCGGGCATGCTCGTGCTGGAAAGGCTTTCGGACGCCCGCCGCAACGGCCACACGGTGCTCGCCCTGGTCGCGGGGTCGGCCATCAACCAGGACGGCGCGTCCAACGGCCTCACCGCACCCAACGGCCCCTCGCAGCAGCGGGTCATCCGGGCCGCGCTGGCCTCGGCCGGTCTTTCCACGAGTGACGTGGACGTGGTCGAGGCGCACGGTACCGGCACCACGCTGGGCGACCCGATCGAGGCGCAGGCTCTGCTGGCGACCTATGGGCGCGACCGGGACGAGACCCGTCCGTTGTGGCTCGGCTCGGTGAAGTCGAACATCGGGCACACCCAGTCGGCGGCCGGTGTGGCCGGCGTGATGAAGATGGTCCTGGCCCTGCAGAAGGGGGTGCTGCCGCGCACCCTGCACGTCGAGCGGCCCACCGACCAGGTGGACTGGTCGGCCGGGCGGGTGCAGCTGCTGACCCAGGAACAGCCGTGGCTGCCCGAGGGCCGTCGGCGCCGGGCCGGTGTCTCCTCGTTCGGCATGAGCGGCACCAACGCTCACGTCATCCTGGAAGAACCGCCCGCCGTCGACGTGGTCGACGCCGTCGCACAGATGCCCCAGGCGGCTCCGGCGCTGGGCCGGGTGCTGGCCTGGCCGGTGTCCGCGCGCACACCGGAAGCCCTGCGGCGCCTGGCCGCCCGGCTCACCGACCGGCTCGAGCACGCCGACGGAATGGACCCGGCCGACGTGGCCTGGTCGCTGGCCACCACCCGCTCGTCGTTCGAGCACCGGGCCGTCGTGCTCGGCCTCGACCGTGACGAGCTGATCGCCGGACTGGCCGCCCTCGCCGAAGGAACGTCCGACGCCGGTGTGGTCACCGCCGCCTCCGGCTCGGCCGGTGCGCCCGTGTTCGTGTTCCCCGGCCAGGGCTCGCAGTGGGTCGGCATGGGCCGCGAACTGGCCGCAGCATCGCCGGTGTTCGCCGCCCGCCTGGCCGAGTGCGGTGCCGCCCTGGCGCCGTTCGTGGAATGGGACGGCCGCTCGCTCGATGAGGTCCTCGGCGACGAAGAGGCTCTGCAGCGGGTGGACGTGGTGCAGCCCGCCCTGTGGGCGGTGATGGTCTCGCTGGCCGCCACCTGGCAGGCCGCCGGAGTGGAACCGGCCGCCGTGGCCGGGCACTCGCAGGGCGAGATCGCGGCCGCCGTGGTGGCGGGCATCCTGTCCCTGGAGGACGGCGCCAAGGTCATTGCCCGGCGCAGCCGCGCCCTGCGGGCCATCGCCGGTCAGGGTGGCATGCTGTCGATCGCCGAGCCGGTGGAGGTCATCACCGACCGGATCGAGCCGTGGGCCGGGCGGGTCGCGGTCGCCGCGATCAACGGCCCGGACGCGACGGTCATCTCGGGCGACCTGTCGGCCCTGACCGAGATCGCCGAGGTGTGCGAGAAGGCCGGGGTGCGGCGTCGGCTGCTTCCGGTCGACTACGCCTCGCACGGCCCTCAGGTCGACGCGTTGCGCGAAACCGTGCTGGAGGCGCTGGCCGGCATCGCGCCGCAGGCCGGGCAGATCCCGCTCACCTCGTCGCTGACCGGTGGGCTGATGGCCGGGCAGGACGCCGGGCCGGACTACTGGTACGCGAGTCTGCGCGCCACGGTCGAGTTCTCGCACGCCATCCAGACGCTGCACCACGCCGGGCACAACGTGTTCATCGAGGTGTCGCCGCACCCGGTGCTGGTCAACGCGATCAGCGCCACGGTGGAGCGGGAGATCGAGGTCGCGGCCGAGGACGGCGCCGAGTTCGCCGAGCCGGTGGTGGCGGGCACGCTGCGCCGCGAAGACGGCACGGCGCAACGGTTCCTGACCTCGCTGGCCGAGGTGCACGTACGCGGTGTGCGGGTGGACTGGGCCTCGGTGCTCACACCCGGCGGCACGGTCGCGCTGCCCACCTATCCCTTCGCCCGCGAGCGGTTCTGGGTGGAGGGACGCCTGGCGCCTCGGCGTTCGGACGTGGCTGCGGCGGGAGACTCGGGGGCGGACCTGCGATACCGGGTCACCTGGACGCCGGTTGCTGCGAGCGGGGCGGCCGGATCGGTGGAGCCGGATCAAAAGTGGCTGCTGGTCGTGGGCCCGGCCGGTGCCTCCTGGGCCGAGGTGGTGGCACGGACGCTGGCTGATCGCGGTGCGGACGTCGTGGTCGCCGCAGTGCCCGTCGGCGGGGTTGAGCCCCAGGTGGGCACGTTCGCAGCAGCGACGGCGGTCGAGGGCGCGGTTGTCGCTGCGCCGAGTTCGGCCGAGGTTGCGCGCTCCGTCATCATGAACCGGTTGCAGGAGGCATTGACCGATGGCCCGGTGGCCGGGGTCGTGTCGTTGCTCGCCCTGGAAGAACTCACCGTGTCCGACGCCGGAGCACTGTCGACCGGGCTGGCCTCCACGGTCGGGCTCGTGCAGGCGCTCGGTGACCTTGGGCTCGATGCACCGCTGTGGGTGCTGACCTCGGGTGCCGTGGCGGCTGGGGCGGACTCGGCTCCGCACAACCCGGCGCAGGCGCCGGTGTGGGGCCTGGGCCGCGTGGCCGCGCTGGAGCACCCGGATCGCTGGGGCGGTCTGATCGACCTGCCGCAGGAACTGGACCCGGCTGCGGCGGAGAAGCTGGTCGGGCTCCTCGCCCAGGGGCCGATCGCGGCAACTGCCCAGGGCTCGCCGTCCGATGCGAAGACGGGGGCCGAGGACCAACTGGCCATCCGGGGCGCGGGCGTGCTGGCCCGGCGTCTGGCGCGGGCGGGACGCCCTCGCAAGCAGATCAACACCTGGACGCCGCGCGGCACGGTCCTGATCACCGGCGGCACCGGCGCCATCGGTGGCCGCCTGGCCCTCCTGGCGGCCGAGCGGGGCGCGACCCGGGTGGTGCTCACGAGCCGCTCCGGGCCCGAGGCCAGCGGCGTCGCGACCCGGGCGGCCGAGCTGGCCCAGCAGGGCACAACAGTGGACGTGGTGGCCGCCGACGTGGCCCGGCGCGAGCAGGTTTCCGGGCTGGTTTCCTTCGCCGGGGACCTGAGCTCCGTCTTCCACGCCGCGGGCGTGGGTGGTGGCGACCCGCTGAACGAGCTCACCATCGAGGCGCTCGCTGCGGCGATGGCGGCCAAGGCGGCGGGTGGTGCGCATCTGGACGAGCTGGCCGGGGACGACCTGGACGCGTTCGTGACCTTCTCCTCCGGCGCGGCGGTCTGGGGCAGCGCGCACCTGGCCGGATACGCAGCCGCCAACGCGGCGTTGGACGCGCTGGTCGAGAGCCGGCGGGCACGGGGCCTGGCCGGTACGTCGGTGGCCTGGGGGCTGTGGGGCGGCGGGGGCATGGCTGAGGGCCGCTCCGGCGAGTTCCTGCAGCGCATGGGCCTGCGTGAGATGGATCCGGAGGTCGGCATCGAGGCCCTCGCGGCCGCGCTCGACCACGGCGACGTCACGCTCACCGTGGCCGACGTGGACTGGGAACGGTTCGCATCGGTGTTCAGCGTGCACCGGCCCAGCCCGCTGATCACCGGCGTGGCCGAGGCGCGGGCTGCGCTCACCGCGACGCCCACCGCCTCGCCGGCTCCCACCGCGGCGCCGGACAACGCCCTGGCCGCCCGCCTGGGCGGACTGACCCGCGCCGAGCAGGCCCGCACGCTCACCGACCTGGTGCGCACCGAGGCCGCGATCGTGCTGGGCCACAGCTCGGCCGAGGCTCTTCCGGCCGGCAAGGCGTTCCAGGAGCTGGGCTTCGACTCGCTGACGGCGGTCGACCTGCGCAACCGGCTGGGCGCGGCCACCGGGCTCACGCTCCCGGCGACTCTGGTCTTCGACTACCCGACCCCGTCCGCGCTCGGCGTCTTCCTGCGCTCCCGCCTGCTCGGCGACGAGACCCCGGCACACGAGACCGGCTCGCGGGCATCCTCCGACGAGCCGATCGCGATCGTCGGTCTGGGGCTGCGGTTCCCGGGCGGCGCAGACACGCCGGAGTCGTTCTGGAAGCTGCTGTCCGATGGCGCGGACGTGGTGGCGGATCTGCCGGCCGACCGCGGCTGGGACATGAACGCCATCCTCGACGCCTCACCCGACGGCCGGGCCCCGAAGGGCGGCTTCCTCTACGGCGCCGGCGAGTTCGACCCGGGCTTCTTCGGGATCAGCCCGCGCGAGGCCCTGACCATGGACCCGCAGCAGCGACTGCTGCTGGAGACCTCGTGGGAGGCGCTGGAGCGGGCCGGGATCGACCCGGGCAACCTGCGCGGATCGGCCACGGGCGTGTTCATCGGCGCTTCCTGGTCCGGCTACGGCCTGGACCGGCACGGCGGCGGGGACCAGGGGCACCTGCTCACCGGTACGTCGAGCAGCGTGCTCTCGGGCCGGATGTCGTACGTGCTCGGGCTCGAAGGCCCGGCGGTCTCCGTCGACACGGCCTGCTCCTCCTCCCTCGTGGCGATGCACCTGGCCAGCCAGGCGCTGCGCTCGGGGGAGTGCGGGCTGGCGCTGGCCGGTGGCGCCTTCGTCGCCGCCACGCCGGTCATGTTCACCTCGTTCAACACCCAGCTCGGCCAGGCGTCGGACGGGCGCTGCAAGGCGTTCGGCGCCGATGCCGACGGCATGGGCATGGCCGAGGGCGCCGGTGTGCTGGTGCTGGAGCGGCTTTCGGACGCCCAGCGCAACGGGCACCGGATCCTGGCGGTGATCCGCGGCAGCGCGGTCAACCAGGACGGCGCCTCGAACGGTCTCACCGCGCCGAACGGTCCCTCGCAGCAGCGGGTGATCCGGGCGGCGCTGGACTCGGCCGGACTGCAGGCGAGCGACGTGGACGTGGTCGAGGCGCACGGCACCGGCACCTCGCTGGGCGACCCGATCGAGGCCGGCGCTCTGATGGCCACCTACGGTCAGGATCGCGGCGAGAGCGCGCCGCTGTGGCTGGGTTCGGTGAAGTCGAACATCGGCCACACCCAGGCCGCCGCGGGCACGGCTGCGGTGATCAAGATGGTGCTGGCCCTGCAGAACCAGGAACTGCCGCGCACCCTGCACGTGGACGAGCCGTCCCCGCACATCGACTGGAACGCCGGGGACGTGCGCCTGCTGAGCGAGCCGGTCGCCTGGACCTCCGGTGGGCGAGTGCGGCGTGCGGGCGTCAGCGGGTTCGGGATGAGCGGCACCAACGCGCACCTGATCCTCGAAGAGGCTCCCGCGCCGGTCGAAGCGCCGATCGAGGACGAGTCGGGCGCGCCCGCGGTTCTGGCCGAACCGCTCGCGGTGTGGCCGGTTTCCGGACGGACCCCGCAGGCGCTCGCGGCGCAGGCCCAGCGCCTGATCGAGGGCCTGATCGAGGGCCTGAGCCAGGAGACCGGGGCCGAGGACGTGGCCTGGAGTCTGGCCACCGGACGGGCGGCGTTCGAGCACCGGGCCGTCGTCGTCGGCAGCGACCGCGCCGAACTCCTCGCCGGTCTGAGCGCCCTTACTGAAGGCGCATCTTCGTCCTCGGTGATCGGGGGAGTGGCTGACGGACGTCCTCGGGTTGGCTTCCTCTTCGCCGGCCAGGGCGCGCAGCGCGGCGGCATGGGACGCGAGCTGTACAGTGCCTCGCCGGTTTTCGCGGCGGCGTTCGACGAGGTCATGGCACTGCTGGAGGACGAGCTCGGGCCGCAGCTGCGGGAGCTGGTGCTGGGCGAGGCGGACGACCCGCGCGCCGACCAGACCGTGTACGCCCAGGCCGGGCTGTTCGCGGTCGAGATCGGTCTGCTGGCGGTGCTGAAGGCGGCCGGGGTCACGCCGGACATGGTGGCCGGGCACTCGGTCGGTGAGATCGCGGCGGCCTGTGCGGCGGGCGTTCTGAGCCTGAGCGACGCCGCAGCCCTGGTCGCGGCCCGGGGCCGGCTCATGCAGGAGCTGCCCACCGGCGGGGCCATGGCGGCGCTGGAGGCCACCGAGGCGGAGGTACTGGGGACCCTCGTGGAGGGGACCTCGATCGCAGCGGTGAACGGACCGACGTCCATTGTTGTCTCTGGTGACCAGGACGCCGTGGACGCCCTGGTGGAGGGGTGGCGCGAGCGCGGCCGGCGGGTGCGGCGGCTGCGGGTCAGCCACGCGTTCCACTCGGCGCGGATGGAGCCGGTGCTGGCCGAGCTGGGCCGCACCGCCGAGCGCCTCGAGCACTCCTCGCCGACCGCGACCTGGGTGGGGGCGCTCACCGGTGAGGTCGTCACCGACCCGTCACCCGCCTACTGGCCGCAGCAGGCCCGGGAAGCGGTGCGGTTCGCCGACGCGGTGCGCACCATGCGGGCCGCCGGGGTGAGGGTGTTCGTCGAGATCGGACCGGACGGGACCTTGTCCGGAATGGGCTCGGGCGTGCTGGCCGAAGACACGGATGCGGTGTTCGTTCCGGTGCGTCGTGAGCAGCTCAGCGCTTCGGAGGGTGTGCTGACGGCGCTGGCCCGCATCCACACGCACGGCGCCGACGTGGACTGGGCGCGGGTGCTCCCGGCCGGACGCACCGTGGACCTGCCCACCTACGCCTTCCAGCACGAGCGGTTCTGGGTCGAGCCCGCCACCGAGCCCGCCACCGAGCCCGCCACCGAGGACTCCGCATTCTGGAAGGCGGTCGAGGACGGCGACGCAGACGCGCTGGGCCTGCAGGACCAGGCGCAGTTGGACGCGGTGCTGCCGATCCTGAACTCCTGGCGCTCGCGCCGCAGCGCGCAGTCGGCCACGGCCGGCCTGCGCTACCGGGTCGACTGGGAGCCGGTGCCGGCGCTGAACACCGCCGTACCTGCGGCTTTGGCGGGCACCTGGCTGGTTGTGACGGCCTCGGACAGTGGGTCGGGGGCGGATGCGGGCACGTCCGGTGAGGTGACCGGCGCGGTTGATCGGGTCTTGCGTGGGGGTGGCGCCGAAGTGTTCGGTGTCGCGGTGACCTCGGAGGACGACCGGCGCACCATCGCCGGGAAGGTGGCCAATGCGTTGGCCGCCCAGAGCAGCGACGGCGGCGATGCGCTGTCGGGTGTGCTCTGGCTGCCTCCGGCCGGGTCCGACGCGGGTCTGCTGCGCACCGTCGAACTGGTGCAGGCGCTCGGCGATCTGGCCGTCGAGGCCCCGCTGTGGGTGCTCACCCAGGGCGCGGTCTCGCTCGGAACGGACATCGCGGACGCCCCGGACCCTGCCCAGGCGGCGATCTGGGGCTTCGGCCGAGTGGCCGCGCTCGAACACCCCGAGCGCTGGGGCGGTCTGGTCGACCTGCCGGCCTCGCTCGACGACACCTCGATGGCTGCTCTCGGTGCGGTGCTGGCCCAGAGCGAGCCCGGTCACGAGGACCAGGTGGCCCTGCGTGGGGACGTCCTGGCTCGCCGGCTCGTGCATGCGGCACCTTCGCGTCCGGTCGCCTTGGACGAACAATGGACGCCGCGTGGCCCGGTCCTGGTGACCGGTGGCAGTGGGGCGCTGGGCGCCCGGGTGGCCCGCTGGGCGGCCGAGCGCGGCGCCGAGCACCTGGTGCTGACCAGCCGCTCGGGTGCGCTGGCGGCCGGTGTCGGTGAGCTGGCGGCCGAGCTGGCCCGCAGTGGGACTGAGGTGAGCGTGCTGGCCGGGGACATCGGCGAGCGCGACCACGTCGCCGGGCTGCTGGGCTGGATCGCCGACCATGACGCGCCGGTGGACTCCGTGTTCCATGTGGCCGGCACTCCCGAGGCGGTGGCGGTCGAGGCCGTGGACGCCGAGGGCCTGCGTAAGGTCACCTCGGCCAAGGCCGATGGCGCCCTGTGGCTGGACCAGCTCACCGCCTCGCTGCGGCTGAGCGCGTTCGTGGTCTTCTCGTCGATCTCGGCCACCTGGGGCAGCGGGCACCAGCCCGGCTACGCCGCGGCCAACGCCTACCTGGACGCCCTGGTCGAGAACCGCCGGGCCCGGGGCCTGGTGGGTATCTCGCTGGCCTGGGGACCCTGGTCCGGCGCAGGCATGGCGGCGCTGGGCGAGGCCGAGACCGCCTTCCGCTCAAGGGGTCTGCGCTACCTGGACGGCGACCGGGCCATGACGGTCCTGGCCGACGCCCTGGACGCGGGCGATGCCCTGCTGACCGTCGCGGACGTCGACTGGGACCGGTTCGCCGGGGTGTTCACCCTGCGCCGCCCCAGCCCGCTGCTGCTCGGTCTGCCCGAGGTGCGCACCGCCCTGGCCACCGAAGACGTGCCCGAGACCACCGGCGTGGTCCATGACCTGACCGCCCGCCTCGAGGGCCGCCCGCGGGCCGAGCAGGACCGTATCCTGACCACCCTGGTCCGCACCGAGGCGGCCGCGGTGCTGGGCTACGCCTCGATCGAGCCGGTCGGTGCCTCGAGGGCGTTCAAAGACCTGGGCTTCGACTCCCTGACCGCCGTGGAGCTGCGCAACCGCCTGATCGCGGCCACCGGGCAGCGCCTGGCCGCCACCGTGGTCTTCGACTACCCGACCTCCGCCGACCTCGCCGCGCACCTGCGCGGCAGCCTGCTGCCCGAGGTGAACACCGCCCCGCCGGTGTTCACCGACCTGGACGCCCTGGAAGCCCGTCTGTCGGACATCCCGCAGGACAGTGCAATTCGGGCGGACGTCACCGTGCGGCTGCAGACTCTGCTCTCGAGCTGGATCGGCACCGGCCAGACGGGCGACGTGGCCCAGGACGCGGCGCAGCGCCTCGAGACCGCGGGTGCCGACGAGGTGTTCGACTTCATCGACCGGGAACTCGGGGTCTCACCCCTCGATGGCCAATGACCCGGTCGCCGCAGTTCCTGAGGGAGACCTGAAGATGGTTGAGAACGAGAAACTTCTGGCCTACCTGAAGCGGGTCTCCGCGGAACTGCACGAAACCCGTGCACGGCTGCGCCGGTTCGAGTCCGGCGAGGCCGAGCCGGTGGCGATCGTGGGAATGGGCTGCCGGCTGCCGGGAGGCGTCGACAGCCCGGAGGGAATGTGGGACCTGCTGGTCTCGGGCACCGACGCGATCTCTGGGCTACCCACCGACCGGGGCTGGGAACCGTCCACCGCCCAGGGCGGATTCGTCGAACGCGCGGCTGATTTCGACGCATCCTTCTTCGGGATCAGCCCGCGCGAGGCCCTGGCCACCGACCCCCAGCAGCGCCTGCTGCTGGAGACGGCCTGGGAGGCCCTGGAGCGCGCCGGGATCGACCCGCGCTCGCTGCAGGGCTCGGCCACCGGCGTGTTCGCCGGGGCCTCCACCTCCGGCTACCCCTCGGCCGCGGCGCCCGGTGCGGGCATGTACCAGCTGACCGGCACCGCGACCAGCGTGGTCTCCGGCCGGATCTCCTACACCCTGGGCCTGGAAGGGCCCGCGGTGACGGTGGACACGGCCTGCTCCTCCTCGATGGTCGCGCTGCACCTGGGCGCTCAGGCCCTGCGGGCCGGAGAGTGCTCGCTGGCCCTGGCCGGCGGCGTGACCGTGATGGCCGTGCCGGTGATGTTCTCCGAGCTCTCCCGCCAGCAGGGGCTCGCCCCCGACGGCCGGTGCAAGGCCTTCTCGGACGCCGCCGACGGCACCGGCTGGGCCGAGGGCGCCACCATGATCGTGCTCGAGCGCCTCTCCGACGCCCGCAAGAACGGCCACCCGGTGCTCGCCGTGGTGGCCGGCAGCGCGGTCAACCAGGACGGCGCCTCCAACGGTCTCACCGCCCCCAACGGTCCCTCGCAGCAGCGGGTCATCCGCGCCGCGCTGGCCTCGGCCCGGCTGACGGCCTCGGACGTGGATGCGGTGGAGGCCCACGGAACCGGCACCACGCTGGGCGACCCGATCGAGGCGCAGGGCCTGCTGGCCACGTACGGGCAAGACCGCGACCCCGAACGCCCGCTGTGGCTGGGGTCGATCAAGTCGAACATCGGGCACACCCAGGCCGCCGCGGGGGTGGCCGGGGTGATGAAGATGGTGCTGGCGCTGCAGCACGGCGTGCTGCCCGCCACCCTCCATGCCGACGAGCCCTCCGGGCACGTCGACTGGTCCTCCGGTGACGTCAGCCTCCTCACCGAGGCCCGCTCCTGGACTCCGGGCGAGCGCGTGCGCCGGGCCGGAGTCTCGGCGTTCGGCGTCAGCGGCACCAACGCCCACGTGATCATCGCCGAGGCCCCGGTGGCCGAACCAGCTTCTACGGGCGCGGCCAGCGGCTCGTCGGACGCGGCTCCTGATGCGCCGAGCGCGGCTTCCGGCCCGCTGGCGGTGCTCAGCGAAGCTCCCCACGCCTGGCTGATCTCCGGCCACACCCCCGAAGCCCTCACCGCCCAGGCTCAGCGGCTGCAGCACGCGGCTGGTGACCTGGACCCGCAGGACGTGGCCTGGTCCCTGGCCACCACCCGTTCGGCCTTCGAGCACCGGGCCGTGCTGCTGGGCGACTCCACCGCCCTACAGACCGATCTCGCCGCACTCATCTCCGGCTCGGCCGAGTCCGGCGCGATCGTCGGCTCGGTGCTGGGCGAGGACGCCGACCGTGTCGTGTTCGTGTTCCCCGGCCAGGGCTCGCAGTGGGTGGGCATGGGCCGCGAGCTGATCGCTTCCTCACCGGTCTTCGCCGCGCGGATGGCCGAGTGCGAGCTTGCGCTCGCCCCTTTCACGAGCTGGACGCTGACCGACGTCCTCAATGATGCAGTTGCTCTTGAGCGCGTCGACGTGGTGCAGCCCGCGCTGTGGGCCGTCATGGTCTCGCTGGCCGCCGTGTGGCAGGCGGCCGGAGTCCAGCCCGACGCCGTGCTCGGGCACTCGCAGGGCGAGATCGCGGCCGCCGTGGTCTGCGGCGCCCTGTCGCTGGAAGACGGCGCGCGCGTCGTGGCCCTGCGCAGCCAGGCCCTGAAAGCCCTGTCGGGCCGAGGTGGGATGCTCTCGATCGCCGCGCCGGTAGACGTCGTGCGGCAGCGCCTGACCGCCTTCGACGCGCTCACCGTGGCCGCAGTCAACGGGCCCAACGCCACCGTGGTCTCCGGCGATCCGGCCCAGCTCGCCGCCCTGATGTCGGCGGTCGAGGCGGACGGCGGCCGGGCCCGGCTGCTTCCGGTCGACTACGCCTCGCACGGCCCGCAGGTCGACGAGCTGCAGGCCGAGATTCTCCGGCTGCTCGCCGCAGTCACGCCTCGCACCGCGCAGATCCCGATGATCTCGGCGCTGTCGGGTGCCTGGCTGGACGGCAGTGAACTGGACGCCGGCTACTGGTACGACAGCCTGCGGGGCACGGTCGAGTTCAACCGCGCCGTGCAGGTTCTCGCCGAGGAGGGCTACCAGGCCTTCATCGAGGTCTCGGCCCACCCGGTGCTGACCACTTCGATCAGCGAGACCGACGCCGCACTGACGGTCAACGGCACCCTGCGACGCGACGAGGGCGGCGCGGCCCGCCTACTCACCTCGTTCGCCGAGGCCTGGGTGCGCGGTTGCCGGGTGAACTGGACCGCCGTCCTGCCCCCGGCCCAGCGCATCGCCCTTCCCACCTACGCGTTCCAGCACCGCCGCTACTGGCCCGACGTCGCTGCCGGTGCGGCCGACGTGGCCGCGGCCGGCCTGGGAACCGTGCGCCACCCTCTGCTCGGCGCCCGACTGGAGCTGGCCGACGGTGACGGGGTGGTCTTCACGGGTCGTCTGTCCACGGCTGCGCAGCCCTGGCTGGCCGACCACACCCTGGCCGGCACCACCATCTTCCCGGGCACCGGCCTGGCCGAGCTGGCCCTGGCCGCGGGATCACGGCTGGGCTGCCCGCACCTGGACGAGCTGACCCTGACCGCGCCGCTGGTTCTCAACAGCAGCGGCGTGCAGGTGCAGGTGGCGGTCGGTGCTGCGGAGGCTCACGGCGGCCGTTCGGTGGAGATCTTCGCCCGGCCCCTGGAGAGCAGCACGGTCTCCGGGGACGGCGCTGAACTGGACGGTGTGCCGGCCTGGACCAGGCACGCTTCCGGACAGCTGGGCCTGGCTGTCGCCGTCGAGGCGGAAGACCTGACGGTCTGGCCGCCCGCCGGGGCCGAGCCGGTTGCCGTCGGCGGCCGTTACGACGAACTGGCCAAGGCTGCCGGTCTGGGCCCGGCCTTCCGCGGCCTGCGGGCGGTCTGGCAGCGCGGCACCGACATCTTCGCCGAAGTTGCCCTGCCCGAAGGTCTTTCCACCGACGCCGAGTCGTTCGGTCTGCATCCGGCGCTGCTCGACGCGGCGCTGCACGCGCTGTGGGTGGCCGGGCCGCAGGGAGAGGGCGAGCCGCAGATGCCGTTCGCCTGGTCCGGGGTCTCGCTGCACGCGGTGGGCGCCGGGGTTCTGCGCGCCCGGGTGCGGCGTTCCGACAGCGGCGCGGTGTCGCTGGTGGCCGTGGACGCGACCGGGATGCCGGTGATCACCGTCGACTCGCTGGTGATGCGCCCGGTGACGCTGCCGGACTCGGCGGCCACGCCGGGCTGGGTGCGCGACGCGCTGTTCACCGTGCAGTACGCCCCGGTCAAGCTGCCGGTGGGCTCGGTACGGCGCTGGCAGTTGCTGGGCCTGGACCGCTGGAACCTGGCCGCCGGGCTGGAGCAGGCCGGAGCTGAGGTGGGCACATTTTCAGCTGCGGACACACCCCGCCCACCCGGGGAGACACACTCAGCTGAAGCAGAGGTTGAGGCGGCCGGCAGCCCTGGCGCTGCACCCGGTATCGAGGCTGCACCCGACGCCGCGTCGGTGGTGCTTGCCTTCCTGGCGTCGGAACCCGGGTTATCCCCGGCCGACGAGGCCACGCGCCTGGCCGGTGAGGCGCTCACCCTGGTGCAGCAGTGGCTGTCCTCCGAGACCACGGCCCGCCTGGTCGTGGTCACCCGGGGTGCGGTGTCGGTAGGCGAGAACGAAGAACTTACGGACGTGGGTGCGGCGGCTGCCCGGGGCCTGTTGCGTTCGGCTCAGTCGGAGAACCCGGACCGGATCGTCCTGGTCGACCTGGCTCCCGATCTCGACGGCGAAACCCTGGTGAGGACGCTGGCCGCGGCTGCGGAGGCGGGCGAGGCGGAGCTGGTGGTGCGGGAAGCAGGGACGTTCGCGCCCCGGCTCGCGCGCCCGGCCGCGCTGCCGGCCATCGGGTCCGAGGTGGGCGTGACCGCGGTCGGCGCCGAGACAATGGCGGCGGCCGGCGACGCCGATTCCGTACCGGCGACCGTGCTCATCACGGGCGGCACCGGCCGACTGGGTGGTGTCGTCGCCCAACACCTCGCCGACACCGGCCGCGCCGGCTCGCTGCTGCTGGTGAGCCGGTCCGGCCCCGCCGCGCCCGGTGTTGCCACCTTGGCGGCGGACCTCGCGAACGCCGAAGCCGACGTGACGATCCTCAGCGGCGACGTGGCGGAGCGCGCGGCCCTTGCCGCCATGCTCGACGGCCGCCGCGTCACCGGCGTGATTCACACCGCCGGTGTGGTGGACGACGGCACGATCGGCTCGCTCACCCCCGAGCGGGTGGCGACGGTCATGCGTCCCAAATCGGATGCCGCCTGGGCGCTTCACGAACTCACCCAGGACCTGGACTTCTTCGTGCTGTTCTCCTCGGCCGCAGCCACGATGGGCGCGCCGGGTCAGGGTAACTACGCCGCGGGCAACGCGTTCCTCGATGCGCTCGCCGCTCACCGCCGCGCTCGGGGCCTGCCCGCGATCTCGCTGGCGTGGGGCGCCTGGATGGCCTCGGAGGGAATCGGCCGGAACCTGAACCAGGGCCTGCTGAACCGGGCTACTGACGGCGGATCCGGTGAGCTGGACCGCGAAGAGGGTCTGCTGCTGCTGGATCTGGCCCTTCGGCGCCCGGACTCTCTGCTCCTGCCGGTGAGGTTCGACGTGGCCGGCCTGCGGGCGCGGGCCGAGCAGGGCGCCGACGTCCCGCCCGTGATGCGTGCACTGGCCGGAGCGGCCGGGCTGGCCCGGTCGGCCCGGTCGGGAACGGACGGGCGCGCCGCAGCGCTGCGCACGCAGCTTGCCGGGCTCACCGTGGCCGAGCGCGAGCGGGTGCTGATCGATCTGGTGCGGGCCCACGTCGCGGCCGTGCTGGGGCACTCCTCGGCCGACGAGATCGACGCCTCCCGTGCCTTCACCGACCTCGGCTTCGACTCGCTGACCGCGGTGGAGCTGCGCAACCGGCTGAGCACGGCGACCGGCCTGCGGCTGCCCGCCACCCTGGTCTTCGACTACCCGACCACCGCGGTCCTGGCCTCCCATCTGGGAGGCGAGCTGATCGGCGTCCTCAATGCGGTTTCCGCCCTGCCGAAGCCGGCCCGCGAGGACGACGACCCGATCGCCATCGTCTCGATGGGTCTGCGTTTCCCGGGCGGGGTGCGCGACCCGCAGGCGCTGTGGCAGCTGCTCTCCAGCGGCGGCGACGCCATCTCGACGCTGCCCACCGACCGGGGCTGGGACCTGGCGGGCCTGTACGACCCGGACCCCGACCAGGAAGGCACGTTCTACACCAGCCAGGGCGGCTTCCTGCACGATGCGGCGCAGTTCGACCCGGGCTTCTTCGGGATCAGCCCGCGTGAGGCGCTGGCCATGGATCCGCAGCAGCGGCTGCTGCTGGAGGTCAGCTGGGAGGCGTTCGAGCGCGGCGGGATCGACCCGGCCACTCTGCGCGGTTCGTCGACCGGCGTTTTCGCGGGCGGACAGTCCTGGGGTTATGGGCTCTTCGGTGACGCGGGCGGCTCCGAGGGGCATCTGCTGACCGGTGGCTCGACCAGCGTCCTGTCCGGGCGCATCTCGTACACCTTCGGCCTGGAGGGCCCGGCGGTCACGGTCGACACGGCCTGCTCGTCGGCGCTGGTGGCCATGCACCTGGCGGCCCAGGCTCTGCGCAGCGGCGAGTGCGAGCTGGCCCTGGCCGGCGGCGCGACGGTGATGGCCAGCCCGGGCGTGATGGTCGGCTTCTCGCGGCAGAAGGGCCTGGCGGTGGACGGACGCTGCAAGGCGTTCTCCGCCTCGGCCGACGGCATGGGCATGTCCGAGGGCGTGGGCATGATTCTGCTGGAGCGCCTTTCGGACGCCCAGCGCAAGGGCCACCCCGTGCTGGCGGTGCTGCGCGGGAGTGCGGTCAACCAGGACGGCGCCTCGAACGGACTCACCGCCCCCAACGGTCCCTCGCAGCAGCGGGTGATCCGGGCCGCGCTCGCCAACGCCGGGCTGACGGCGGCGGACGTGGACGCGGTGGAGGCGCACGGCACCGGCACCACGCTGGGCGACCCGATCGAGGCCCAGGCCCTGATCGCCACCTATGGACAACTCGACCAGGACCCTCCAAGGACTGGGCCGCTCTGGATCGGCTCGGTCAAGTCGAACATCGGCCACACCCAGAGCGCGGCGGGTATCGCCGGCGTGATGAAGATGATCCTCGCCCTGCAGCACCAGGAGCTGCCGCGCAGCCTGTACACCGAGGCGCCGGCCGAGAACATCGAGTGGTCGGCCGGACATGTCGCCCTGCTGGCCGAGTCGCAGCGTTGGGAGACCGAAACCAATGGACGGCGGCGGCGGGCCGGGGTGTCGTCGTTCGGCATCAGCGGCACGAACGCCCACGTCATCCTCGAAGAGGCCCCGCAGGCCGCACCCGTCGAGCCGGACCAGCGCCAGGCGCTGGTCGAGGGCGCGACGGCCTGGGTGACCTCCGGGGTCTCGGCACCCGCCCGGCAGGCTCAGGCCACCCGCCTGAGTGAGCTGACTGGGCTCACAGAGCTGGAACCGGCCGACGTGGCGTGGTCGCTGGCCACGACGCGTTCGCTGTTTGGGCACCGGGCGGTCGTCGTGGGTGGGACGCCGGAGGACCTGCACGCCGGCCTGGCCGCGCTGGCCCAGGGCCGTCCGTCGGCCAATCTCGTGACCGGTACGGCCAGTGCTCGCGGCGCCGGACGCGTGGTCTTCGTGTTCCCCGGTCAGGGCTCGCAGTGGGTCGGCATGGGCCGCGAGCTGGCGGCCTCGTCCCCGGTGTTCGCCAAGCGCCTGGAGGAGTGTGCGAGCGCGCTGCGGCCGTTCGTCGACTGGTCGCTCACCGACGTCCTGGGCGACGAGAACGCCCTGGAACGGGTGGACGTGGTTCAGCCGGTTCTGTGGGCCGTGAACGTCTCACTGGCTGCGGTCTGGGAAGCAGCCGGGGTGAAGCCGGACGCGGTGATCGGCCACTCGCAGGGTGAGATCGCCGCCGCGGTCGTCTCGGGGGCCTTGTCGTTGGAGGACGGCGCCCGCGTGGTGGCGCTGCGCAGCCAGGCCCTGAAGGCGCTGTCCGGCCGGGGCGGCATGCTCTCGATCGCCGAGCCGGTGGCCGAGGTCGAGCAGCGTCTGGTCGGCGACGTCACGGTGGCCGCGGTGAACGGCCCCAACGCCACGGTGGTCTCCGGTGACCCGGCCGCGCTCGAGGCGATCATGCAGGCGGTCGAGGCCGAGGGTGGCCGGGCCCGGATGCTGCCGGTGGACTACGCCTCGCACGGCCCCCAGGTGGACGAGCTTCAGGACGAGATCCTGCGCCTGCTCGCCGACGTGAGGCCGCGCCGGGCCGGCGTCCCGATGGTCTCGGCGATGACCGGCGAGCACCTGGACGGCACCGAGCTGGACGCCCGCTACTGGTACGCCAGTCTGCGCGCCAAGGTCGAGTTCGCGCGCGCGGTGGCAGTGCTCGGCGAGGCCGGGTACGGCGCCTTCGTCGAGACCTCGGCGCACCCGGTGCTGGCCTCTCCCACGCTGGAGACGCTGGAGAACATCCACACCGACCCGATCGTGGTCGGCACCCTGCGCCGCGAGGAGGGCGGTCCGGCCCGGCTGCTCACCTCGCTGGCCGAGGCGTTCGTGCGCGGCGTACCGGTGAACTGGAGCCTGGTGCTGCCCGCCGCCGAGCGCGTCGACCTGCCCACCTACGCGTTCCAGCACCGTCGGTTCTGGATCGAGTCGGCAGCCCCTGGAGCCTCCGGCCCCGCCAAGGACGTGACCGCGTCCTGGCGCTACCGCATCACCTGGCCCCTGCAGACCGACCTGGCCCCGGCCCGCCTGGACGGCACCTGGCTGCTGGTGCACAACGGGCAGGACGCTCTCGCGGCGTCCTGCCAGGCCGCGCTGGAAGCCGCCGGGGCAACCGTCCGAACGCAGCAGTTCCCGGGTGTTCTGGCCGGGGGTGAGCTTTCGGGCGTGCTCTCGCTCCTGGCGGCCGTCCAGACCGACGTCACTCCCGTCCAGAGCCTGGAGCTGATCCAGGCGCTGGGTGCGGCGGGCATCGAGGCCCCGCTGTGGTCGGTCACCCAGGGCGCGGTGGCCACCACCTCCGACGACAGGGTGAACGCCCCTGAGCAGGCTTCGGTCTGGGGCCTGGGCCGGGTCGCCGCTCTCGAGCACTCCTCACGCTGGGGCGGCCTGATCGACCTGCCCCCGACCATGGACGAGCAGGCCGGGCAGCGCCTGGCCGCGGTGCTGAACGGCAGCGAGGACCAGGTGGCCGTCCGGCCCGCCGGGATTCACGCCCGCCGTCTGGTGCGGGCCACCCCGAGCCCGGCCAAGAAGCCCTGGACGCCGCAGGGCACCGTGCTGGTGACCGGGGGGACGGGCGCCATCGGGGCCCGCGTCGCCCAGCTGGCCGCTCGTCGCGGAGCCCAGCAGATCGTCCTGACCAGCCGCAGCGGCCCGGCCGCGACCAACGTTCCCACGCTGGCCGCCGAGCTGGCCGAGAACGGGGCGACCACCCACGTCCTCTGTTCCGATCTGGCTGTTCGCGACGACGTCGTTGCTCTGCTGAACCACATCGGCCCGGTGGACTCGGTGTTCCACGCCGCCGGCGTGGGCCAGGTGATCCCGCTGGAGGAATCCAGCGCCCAGACCCTGGCCGAGGTGTCTGCCGTGAAGGCGCTCGGAGCCAAGCATCTCGACGAACTGACCACCGACCTCAGCGCCTTCGTGCTCTTCTCCTCCGGCGCGGGTGTCTGGGGCAGCGGCCACCAGGGTGGCTACGCCGCGGCCAACGCCTACCTCGACGCTCTGGCCGAGAACCGGCGCAGTCGAGGCCTGAACGCCACCAGCGTGGCCTGGGGGCTGTGGGGCGGCGGGGGCATGGCCTCCGACAACGACGGCCGCCTGGAGCGGATGGGCCTGCGGGAACTGAACCCGGCCCGGGCCATCGAGGTCCTGGGATCCGTACTGGACAGCGGCGAAGCCACTCTCACGGTCGCCGACGTGGACTGGCCCACCTTCCACCCGGTGTTCACCCTGCCCCGGCCCAGCGCCCTGCTGGCCGATCTGCCCGACCTGCGCGCCGCCGAGCCGCCGGCCGACGAGGCGGGCGGCTCGGACCTGCTGGACCAGCTGAACGCCGCGGACCGGGCCGGGCAGGAGGAGCTTCTGGTCGACCTGGTGCGGGCCGAGGCCGCCGCGGTGCTCGGGCACGCCTCGATCGACGACGTGGAGGCCGACCGGCCCTTCCGCGACCTGGGGCTGGACTCGCTCACCGCGGTCGAGCTGCGCAACCGGCTGGGCTCGGCGAGCGGCCTGCGCCTGCCCGCCACCCTGGTCTTCGACTACCCCACCCCGGAACTCGTGGCCGGGCACCTGCGCTCCGCCCTGGTCCCGCAGCTGGGGGCGAACGAGAACGAACCGCTGTCGGTCATCGACGAGATCGAGCGGCTGCAGACCGCACTGGGCCGGCTGAGCAGTTCCGCGCCGGACTTCGACCGGCATGACGACGTCACCCGGCTGCTGCGCGGGCTGCTGTCGAACTGGATCGGCCAGGCGCCCGCGCAGGAGCCCGCCGGCCCGGACCTGGAGTTCGGATCGGCCACCCCGGAGGAGGTGTTCAGCTTCCTGGACACCGAGCTCGGGCTGAACGGCTCCGCCGCCGCCGACCAGGCCAACTGAACCACCCATTCGCTTCAGGGAGTCCGTCATGGATAGCCAGGAAAAGCTTTTCGACTACCTCAAGCGTGCGTCGGCCGAGCTGCAGGAGACCCGCAGGCGGCTGCGCCGGATGGAGGCGGCCGAGCAGGAGCCGATCGCGATCGTCAGCCTGGGCTGCCGTTACCCCGGTGGCGTGAGCGACCCGGAGAGCTTCTGGCAGCTCCTGGAGTCCGGCACCGACGCGGTGGCCGGCCTGCCGACCGACCGTGGGTGGGAGAACCTTCGTCCCGAGGGGCTGGAGCCGGACGAGATCCCGTTCGCCCCGGTGGGCGGTTTCCTCTACGACGCGGCCCAGTTCGACCCGGCCTTCTTCGGGATCAGCCCGCGTGAGGCGCTGGCGATGGACCCTCAGCAGCGGCTGATGCTGGAGGTGGCCTGGGAGTCGCTGGAACGGGCCCAGATCGACCCGCGCTCGCTGCGCGGATCGGCGACCGGCGTCTACGTGGGCGCCGGTTTCGCCGGTTACGGCGAGGGCCTGGTGGAGGCCGACAGCGGCTCGGAGGGCTACCTGCTCACCGGCAGCCAGACCGCGATGATCTCCGGGCGGGTCTCGTACACGCTGGGCCTGGAGGGCCCTTCGGTGACGCTCGACACCGCCTGCTCCTCCTCGCTGGTGGCCCTGCACCTGGCCTGCCAGGCGCTGCGCTCGGGCGACTGTTCGATGGCCCTCGCGGGCGGTGTCGTGGTGATGGTCACCCCGGCCGCCTTCGCCGAGTTCACCAAGCAGCAGGGCATGGCCGCCGACGGGCGCAGCAAGGCCTTCGCGGCCGCCTCGGACGGCATGGGCTGGGGTGAGGGCGCCGGGATCCTGGTGCTGGAGCGCCTTTCCGACGCCCGCCGCAACGGCCACCCGGTGCTCGCGGTGATCGAGGGCAGCGCCGCCAACCAGGACGGCGCCTCCAACGGCCTGACCGCGCCGAACGGCCCCTCGCAGCAGC
This sequence comes from Kineosporia rhizophila, assembly GCF_021277265.1. GTDB lineage: Bacteria > Actinomycetota > Actinomycetes > Actinomycetales > Kineosporiaceae > Kineosporia > Kineosporia rhizophila. The sequence goes on along the minus strand of NZ_JAJSOH010000012.1, from coordinate 190,207 downwards.
GGGTGATCCGCGAGGCCCTGGCCAACGCCCGGGTGCGCACCGACCAGGTCGCGGTGGTGGAGGCGCACGGCACCGGCACCACGCTGGGCGACCCGATCGAGGCCCAGGCCCTGCTGGCCACCTACGGATCACCCGGCCAGGAGCCCCGAAGGACAGCGCCGCTGCGGCTGGGCTCGGTGAAGTCGAACATCGGGCACACCCAGGCCGCCGGTGGCGTGGCCGGGGTGATCAAGATGGTGCTGGCGCTGCAGAACCAGCAGATGCCGCAGACGCTGCACATCGACGCGCCCACGCCGCAGGTGGACTGGTCGGCCGGCGAGGTCTCGCTGCTGACCGAGCCGGTGGCCTGGCCCTCGGTGCTGGCCGACGGTGGGGCCCCGCGTCGCGCCGGTGTCTCGGCGTTCGGGGCCAGCGGCACCAACGTCCACGTGATCCTGGCCGAGGCTCCGGCGGCTGCTCCATCGGACGAGGACGCGGAGCCGGCTCAGGTTGCCCCCGCGGCCGAGTCGGTGCTCAGCTCCGGAACCGCCTGGCTGCTCTCCGGCCGTACCGCCGACGCCCTGAGCGGTCAGGCTCATCGTCTGGCCGAGTTCTGCGGCGCCCGCGACGACGTCCCGGTCGTGGACCTGGGCTGGTCGCTGGCCACCACCCGTTCGGTGTTCGAGCAGCGCGCAGTGGTCGTCGGCACCTCACGCGAAGAACTGCTGAGCGGTGTGTCGGCGCTGGCTGCGGGGCAGCAGTCCGGTTCGCTCGTGCGTGGGGTCCCGAGCAGTGGACGCTCGCGTTCGGTCTTCGTCTTCCCCGGGCAGGGTTCGCAGTGGGTGGGGATGGGCCGGGCGCTGCTGGCCGAGTCGCCGGTCTTCGCCGCGCGCCTGGCCGAGTGTGCGAGCGCCCTGGCGCCGTACGTGGACTTCTCGCTCGAGGACGTGCTGGGCTCCGAGACCGACCTGGAGCGGGTGGACGTCGTCCAGCCGGTTCTGTGGGCAGTGAACGTCTCGCTGGCTGCGGTGTGGGAAGCGGCTGGTGTGAAGCCGGATGCGGTGGTGGGGCACTCGCAGGGTGAGATCGCTGCTGCGGTGGTTTCTGGTGCGTTGTCGCTGGAGGACGGCGCGCGGGTGGTGGCGTTGCGCAGTCAGGCGTTGAAGGCTTTGTCGGGTCGGGGCGGGATGCTCTCGATCGCTGAGCCGGTGGCGGCGGTGCAGGCGCGTCTGGTTGATGGTGTGACGGTGGCGGCGGTGAACGGGCCGAATGCCACGGTGGTGTCCGGGGATCCGGCTCTGTTGCAGACGTTGGCCGAGCAGGTGGAGGCTGAGGGTGGCCGGGCGCGGATGCTGCCGGTCGACTACGCCTCCCACGGCCCGCAGGTCGATGAGCTGAAGGCCGAGATCCTGCGGCTGCTCGAGGGCATCGCGCCGCAGACCGCCCGCATTCCGATGGTCTCGTCGATGAGCGGCGAGAAGCTGGAGGGCACTGAGCTCACCGCGCAGTACTGGTACGACAGCCTGCGCGCCCGCGTGGAGTTCTCCCGCGCGGTCGAGGCGCTGGCGCAGCACCGCATCTGGATCGAGGTCTCCGCGCATCCGGTGCTGGCCTCGTCCGTGCTCGACATCCTCGAGGCCGTCCCGGCCGCGGAAGGCACCACCCGGCCCGCGCCGATCGTCACCGGCACCCTGCGCCGGGACGAGGGCGGCGCGACCCGGCTGCTCGCCTCGCTGGCCGAGGTGCACGTCAACGGCGGCACGATCGACTGGGCCAAGGTGCTCCCGGCCGGGCGCCGGGTGGACCTGCCCACCTACGCCTTCCAGCGTCAGCACTTCTGGCCGATCCCGGCTCCGCGGCAGACGCGCACGGTCCAGGGCCTGGAGTCCCCGGCCCAGGAGAAGTTCTGGAACGCGGTCGAGACCGGCGACGTGGCCGCGCTGGCCGACACGCTCGCCCTCGACGGGCAGCGGCTGGAGGACGTCGTCCCGGCCCTGGCCAGCTGGCGACGGCGCGAGCGCGACGACTCCGCGACGGCCGACTGGCGTTACCGGATCACCTGGGTGCCGGTGCCCGGCCAGAGCCTGAACAACGTGATCGGCACCTGGCTGCTGGTCACCCCGGCCAACGAGGCCGGCCAGTCGCAACTGGTCCAGGACGTGACCGCCGCGCTGACCGCCCGAGGCGCGCACATCGTCCACAAGCAGATCGACACCAGCCAGACCGACCCGGCCGCCGTGGCCGCACAGTTGGCGGGCACCGACACGCCCAGCGGTGTGCTGTCGCTGCTCTCACTCGACGAGAGCTGGCTGCCCGGACACGGGCACACCACCGGCGGATCCGCTTCCACCCTCACCCTCGTGCGTGCTCTCGGCCTGGCCGGGATCGAAGCGCCGCTGTGGCTCATCACTTCCGGTGCCATCGGGGCCGCGCCCGGCGAGACCCCCGCGAACCCGCCGCAGGCGCAGGCCTGGGGTCTGGGCCGGGTCGCCGGTCTGGAGCACCCGGAGCGCTGGGGCGGCCTGATCGACCTGCCCACCACTCTCGACAGCCGTTCCGCGGAGCACCTGGTCACCGCGCTGACGCTCGGGGAGGACCAGCTCGCCGTTCGTCCCTCGGGGGTTCTGGCCCGCCGCCTGATCCGCGCCACGTCGGAGGGCGCACGCTCCTGGAGCCCGCGCGGCACCGTCCTGGTCACCGGTGCCAGCGGCGAGATCGGCCCCGAGCTGGCGCGCTGGCTGACCGGTGCCGGCGCCGGCAAACTCGTGCTGATCAGCCGCCGCGGCCCCTCGGTGGCCGGCGCCGCCGAGGTGATGGCCGCGCTCGCCGCGGCCGGGACCACGGTCAGCCTGATCACCTGCGACGTGACCGACAAACGTTCCGTGGCCGCTCTTCTGGACCACATCGACGCCCAGGGCCCGGCCCTGTCCAGCGTGATCCACGGCGCCCTGAACGTGAACCTGCAGCCCCTCACCGACACCGACGTGGACCAGCTCGACCTGGCCCTGGGCGCCAAGGTCACCGGTGCTCGCAACCTCGACGAGCTGACCGCCGACCGCGACCTCGACGCGTTCGTGCTCTTCTCCTCGATCGCCGCGACCTGGGGCGTGCTTGACCACGGCTCGTACGCCGCCGCCAACGCCCACCTCGACGCGCTGGCCCAGAACCGCCGTGCCCGAAGTCTTCCCGCGACCTCCGTGGCCTGGGGGGTGTGGGACACCGGGCAGGAGTCCGAGGCCAAGGCCGGGGTGGAACGCGCACTCAGCGTGGACCCCGAACGCCTGCGGCGCCAGGGTCTTCGTCTTCTGGAACCGGCCCGGGCCCTGACCGTTCTGGGACAGGTGCTGGCCGACGACGAGACCGCGGTCGCGGTGGCGGACGTGGACTGGAAGCGTTTCTCCGCGGTGTTCAACGCGGTGCGCTCCTGGCCGCTGCTGCAGGAGATCCCCGAAGCCCGCCAGGCCGAGAACACCGGCGAAGCAGCCGTTGTCGCCACCGGCGAGGCCGCGGATCTGTTGGGACGCCTGTCCGGCGCCTCGGTCGGTCAGCGCGAGCGCACGGTCACCGAGCTGGTGCGTCAGCACGCCGCCGCGGTGCTGGGCTTCGGCTCGGCCGGCGCGGTCGAGGCCGACCGGGCCTTCCGGGACATGGGTTTCGACTCGCTCACCGCGGTCGAACTGCGCACCCGGCTGAACCAGGCCACCGGCCTGCAACTGCCCTCCACGGTGGTCTTCGACTACCCGACGCCGCTGATGCTGGCCCGGCAGATCATCGAGCAGCTGCTGGGCAGCCAGAAGCTCCTCAACGGGGTCGTCGCCACGCGCGGCCCGGTCACCGACGACCCGATCGTCCTGGTCGGCATGGGCTGCCGCTTCCCCGGCGGGGTCGACAGCCCGCAGGCGCTGTGGCGGATGCTCGCCGACGGCGGTGACGCGATCGGTGGTTTCCCGGACGACCGGGGCTGGAACCTGGAGGAGCTGCTCGACGGATCGGCCGCCCGCGAGGGCGGTTTCATGTCCGGCGCGGCCGACTTCGACGCGAACTTCTTCCGGATCAGCCCGCGCGAGGCGCTGGCGATGGACCCGCAGCAGCGGCTGCTGCTGGAGACCTCCTGGCAGGCCCTGGAGAGCGCCGGTCTGGACCCGAACTCGCTGCGTGGCTCGCTGACCGGGGTGTTCGCCGGGGCGGCCTCGTCCGGCTACTCGGGTCAGGCCGGATTCACCGAGGACGTGGCCGGTCACCTGATCACCGGGAACGTGACCTCGGTGATCTCCGGGCGGGTCTCGTACGCGCTGGGCCTGGAAGGTCCGGCCGTCACCGTGGACACGGCCTGCTCCTCGGCCCTGGTCTCGCTGCACCTGGCCGCCCAGGCCCTGCGCGGCGGTGAGTGCGACCTGGCCCTGGCCGGCGGTGTCATGGTGATCACCGACCCGGGCGAGTTCATCGGCTTCTCCCAGCAGGGCGCGCTGGCCCTGGACGGGCGCTGCAAGGCGTTCTCGGCCGACGCCGACGGCATGGGCCTGGCCGAGGGCGTCGGCATGGTGGTGCTGGAACGGCTTTCGGACGCCCGCCGCAACGGTCACGAGGTGCTCGCGGTGATCGCGGGCAGCGCGGTGAACCAGGACGGCGCCTCCAACGGCCTGTCGGCGCCGAACGGGCCCTCGCAGCAGCGGGTGATCCGCGCCGCCCTGGCCTCGGCCGGGCTGTCGGCGGTGGACGTGGACGCGGTGGAGGGGCACGGCACCGGCACGAAGCTGGGCGACCCGATCGAGGCTCAGGCGCTGCTGGCGACCTACGGTCAGGAACGGGCCGGGGACCAGCCGCTGTGGCTGGGCTCGGTGAAGTCGAACATCGGGCACGCCCAGCAGGCCGCGGGTGTGGCCGGTGTGATCAAGATGGTGCTGGCGCTGCAGCACGGGCTGCTGCCGGCCTCGCTGCACGCGGGCGAGCCGAGCGACCAGGTGGACTGGTCCAGCGGCGCGGTCTCGGTGCTGACCGAGTCCCGGCCCTGGGCCGCGGGTGAGCGGGTACGCCGGGCGGGTGTGTCGGCCTTCGGGATCAGCGGGACCAACGCGCACCTGATCCTGGAGGAGCCGCCGGCCGCCCCGGCCGTCGAAGTAGCCGACCCGGACGTCAGGCCGGGGCTCGTGGGCGAGACGGCGTGGCTGGTCTCGAGCCGCACGCCGGCTGGGCTGGGCGTCGCCGCCGGACGCCTGCTGGCGGAGTTGGACACCGCGATCGAGCCGGTGGACGTGGGCTGGTCGCTGGCCACCACCCGCTCCACCTTCGAGCACCGCGCGGTCGTCACCGGTCAGCTGCATGAAGGGCTGCAGGCTCTGGCCGCCGGCCGGCCCTCGCCGGGGGTGGTCACCGGAACGGCTGCCGGGGTCGGGCAGAGCGTGTTCGTCTTCCCCGGGCAGGGTTCGCAGTGGGTCGGTATGGGCCGGGCGCTGGCGGCTGCTTCGCCGGTGTTCGCTGAGCGGCTGGCCGAGTGTGCGGTGGCTCTGTCGGCCTTCGTGGACTGGAACCTCCTGGAGGAGTTGGACGGCCCGCTGGAGCGGGTGGACGTGGTGCAGCCGGTGCTGTGGGCGGTGAATGTCTCGCTGGCTGCGGTGTGGGAAGCGGCCGGGGTTCGACCCGATGCTGTTGTCGGGCACTCGCAGGGTGAGATCGCTGCTGCGGTGGTTTCTGGTGCGTTGTCGCTGGAGGACGGCGCGCGGGTGGTTTCTCTGCGCAGTCAGGCGTTGAAGGCTCTGTCGGGTCGGGGTGGGATGCTCTCGATCGCTGAGCCGGTGGCTTCGGTGCAGGCGCGTCTGGTTGATGGTGTGACGGTGGCGGCGGTGAACGGGCCGAACGCCACGGTGGTCTCGGGTGATCCGGCTCTGTTGCAGGTGCTGGCTGAGCGGGTGGAGGCTGAGGGTGGCCGGGCGCGGATGCTGCCGGTCGACTACGCCTCCCACGGCCCGCAGGTCGATGAGCTGAAGGCCGAGATCCTGCGGCTGCTCGAGGGCATTGCGCCGCAGGCCGCGCGTATTCCGATGGTCTCGTCGATGAGCGGCGAGAAGCTGGACGGCAGCGAGCTGACGGCGCAGTACTGGTACGACAGCCTGCGCGCCCGCGTGGAATTCGCCCGGGCCATCGAGGTTCTGGCCGACGAGGGCTACGGCGTGTTCATCGAGTCCTCGGCCCACCCGGTGCTCACCGCGCCGATCGCCGACATCCTCGACGAGCAGGAAGCGGTGGTGGCGGGCACGCTGCGCCGCGAGGACGGCGGGGCCGACCGGTTGCTGGCCTCGCTGGCCGAGGTGCACGTGCGCGGGGTGCACGTCGAATGGCCCGAGGTGCTCCCGGCCGGGCGCCGGGTGGCCCTGCCCACCTACGCCTTCGAGCGTCAGCGCTACTGGCCCAAGGCCACGCCCAAGGCCGAGACGGGCGCGGTGCTGTCCGCCGAGGAGAGCGCGTTCTGGTCGGCGGTCAGCGGCGGCGACCTGAACGGCCTGGCCCAGACCCTGGCCGTGGACGAGGCGCACCTGCGCGAGGTGCTGCCCGCCCTGGCCGCCTGGCGCGAGCGCGAGCAGGGCGAGTCGGTGGTGGCTCCCTGGCGCTACCGGATCACCTGGACCCCGGTCGCGACGCCGGCCACGGCATCCCGGCCCCCGCTGTCGGGGACCTGGCTGCTGGTCGCTCCGGCCGGTTCGGTCGAGGCGGCCGGCCTGGACGCGGCCGAGGAGTCGGGCGCGGTCCCGGTGCAGGTGGCCCGGGCGCTTGCCCAGGCCGGTGCGGCGCTGCTGATCTGCGAGGTCGCCCCCGGCGAGGTGTCCCGCGACGTGCTGCGCACCCAGATCGCGGCGGCCGGGCAGGACCTCGCCGGCGTGGTCTCGCTGCTGGCGCTGGAGGAGGCCCCGCTGGCGACGGCCCCGATCGTCCCGACCGGTCTGGCCGCGACCACCAGCCTGATCCAGGCCCTCGGCGACGCCGGTGTGCAGGCACCCCTGTGGGTGCTCACCACCGGCGCCGTGAGCACGGTGGCCGGCGAGCCGGCGAGCAACCCGGTGCAGGCCCGGACCTGGGCGCTCGGCCGGGTGGCGGCCCTCGAGTTCCCGACCCGCTGGGGCGGGCTCGTCGACCTGCAGACCTCCTCGATCGGCAACCTGGCCGCCGTCCTGGCCGGAACCACCGGTGAGGATCAGGTCGCGCTGCGCGACAACGGAATCCACGCCCGCCGCCTGGTGCGGGCGGGCCGGGCCAAGAAGAAGGGCGCCGGCTGGACGCCGCGCGGCACGGTGCTCATCACCGGCGGCACCGGGGGAGTCGGCGGGCACATCAGCCGCTGGCTGAGCACCCGCGGCGCCCAGCGAGTGGTGCTCACCAGCCGCTCCGGTGCCACGGCGGCCGGAACCGCCGCGCTGGCCGCCCAGCTGGCCCAGGCCGGCACGAGCGTGGCCGTGCTCAGCAACGACATCGGCGACCGCGAGCAGGTCGAGAACCTGCTGGCCTGGATCGGGCGCACCGGCCCGGCCCTGAGCTCGGTGCTGCACGCCGCGGGAGCGCCGGTCGGCGGTCCGCTGGAAGAGGTCGGCCTGGCCGACCTGGAGCGCGCTCTGCAGGCCAAGGTCGGCGGCGCCGAGCTGCTGGACGAGCTGACCGAGGACCTCGACGCGTTCGTCATGTTCTCCTCCGGCGCAGCGACCTGGGGCAGTGGGCGCCTGTCGGCCTACGCCGCGGGCAACGCCGCCCTCGACGCCCTGGTCGAACAGCGCCGCGCTCGCGGCGAAGCCGGAACCTCTGCCGCCTGGGGCCTTTGGGGTGGCGGCGGCATGGGCGAGGGCTACGCCGGTGAACTGCTGCAGCGTCTGGGTCTTCGCGAGATGGACCCGGCCCCGGCGGTGGCGGCGCTGGCCCAGATCATGGACGCCGGCGAGGACCTGGTCACGGTCGCGGACATCGACTGGGACAAGTTCGCGACGCTTTTCACCGTGCAGCGCCCGAGCCGGCTGCTGGCCGACATCCCCGATGCCCAGCAGCAGCCGGTCTCCGAGGACGTCGGCGCCCAGGACACTGCGCTGCTGCGTCAGCTGCGCGGCCTGAGCGACGCCGACGCCGAGCGGGTCCTCACCGATCTGGTGCGCGGTGAGGTCGCGGCGGTGCTGGGGCACTCCTCCGGCGAGGTGGTGCTGCCCACCCGCCCGTTCAAGGACCTGGGCTTCGACTCTTTGACAGCGGTCGATCTGCGTACCCGGCTGAACACGGCCACCGGTCTGAAACTGCCCGCCACCCTGGTCTTCGACCATCCCACGGTGGCCGCGGTGGTGCAGTTGCTGCGCTCCGAACTGCTCGGCGAGCTCACCGAGCTCGACGCCCACGCACCCACCCTGCGCGCCGCCGACCTCGGTGAGCCGATCGCGATCGTGGGTATGGGCTGCAAGTTCCCCGGCGGGGTGAACGACCCCGAGGGCTACTGGCGGCTGATGGCCGAGGGCATCGACGCGATCTCGCCGTTCCCGACCGACCGCAACTGGGACAGCGAGGGCCTGTACTCCAACCTCGACGGCACCACCTCCGAGACCCGGGTCGGCGGTTTCCTCTACGACGCCGGGTACTTCGACCCGGAGTTCTTCGGGATCAGCCCGCGCGAGGCGGTCACCCTCGACCCGCAGCAGCGGCTCCTGCTGGAGACCGCCTACGAGGCGGTCGAACGGGCCGGCATCGACCCGGCCGCGCTGAAGCGCACGCCCACCGGCGTCTTCGTCGGTGCCGGCTTCGGCGGTTACGGCGCCGACCTGATCCACGAGGGCGGGCACGAGGGCTACATGCTCATCGGCGCCCTGACTTCGGTCATCTCCGGGCGCATCTCGTACACCCTGGGCCTGGAGGGGCCGGCCGTCACGGTCGACACCGCCTGCTCCTCGGCCCTGGTCGCGATGCACCAGGCCTGCCAGGCGCTGCGCGCCGGGGAGATCTCGATGGCCCTGACCGGCGGCGTGGCCGTGATGGCCACCCCCTCGGCCTTCGCCGAGTTCTCCCGCCAGGACGGCCTGGCCTTCGACGGCCGGTCCAAGGCCTTCGCGGCCGACGCGGACGGCATCGGCTGGGGCGAGGGCGCCGGGATCATCGTGCTGGAGCGCCTCTCCGACGCCCGGCGCAACGGCCACCAGGTGCTCGCGGTGATCGCCGGCAGCGCGATGAACCAGGACGGCGCCTCCAACGGCATCACCGCCCCGCACGGTCCCTCGCAGCAGCGGGTGATCCGGGCCGCGCTGGCCTCGGCGGGCCTGCGCCCGGACGAGGTGGACGCGGTCGAGGCGCACGGCACCGGTACCGCGCTGGGCGACCCGATCGAGGCCCAGGCGCTGCTGGCCACCTACGGCAGGAACCGTCCCGAGGGCCGGCCGCTGTGGCTGGGCTCGGTGAAGTCGAACATCGGCCACACCCAGACCGCCTCCGGCGTGGCCAGCGTGATCAAACTCGTTCTGGCGCTGCAGAACCAGCAGCTGCCGCGCACCCTGCACGCCGCCGAGCGCACCCCACAGGTGGACTGGTCGGTCGGTGACGTCGAACTGCTGAACGAGGCGGTGCACTGGCCCTCGACCCTGGCCGAGGACGGCCGGGCCCGCCGGGCGGGTGTGTCCTCGTTCGGGGTGAGCGGCACGAACGTGCACGCCATCATCGAAGAGGCCCCGATCCTCGAAGAGCTTCCAACCAAGGACGAGGGGCAGCTCGCCGAAGCGGGGGAGCTGCTCGAGCCGGCCCTGCCCGTGCTCACCGGCAACCAGGTGCCGTGGCTGGTCTCGGCCCGCTCCGGCGCCGCGCTGGCCGCCCAGGCCGCCCGGGTGGGCGCCTTCCTGCGCAGCCACGAGCGCGGGGCCGCCGAGGTGGCCTGGTCACTGCTGGCCAGCCGGTCGCTGTTCGAGCACCGCGCCGCCGTGATCGGCAGCGCCCCGGACGAACTGCTGGTTGGGCTCGGGGCCGTGGCCGGCGGTGAGCCGGCCGGGAACGTGGTGACCGGCGCGGTGCCCATCGGGGTCGGCATCGGCAAGGTCGCGTTCGTCTTCCCGGGGCAGGGCTCGCAGTGGGTCGGCATGGGACGCGCCCTGCTGGCCGATTCGCCGGTGTTCGCCGCGCGGATGGCCGAGTGCGCGGCCGCGCTGTCAGCCTTCGTGGACTGGAACCTGCTGGACGAGCTCGAGGGGCCGCTGGAGCGGGTGGATGTGCTGCAGCCGGTGCTGTGGGCGGTGAACGTCTCGCTCGCCGCCGTTTGGGAGGCCGCCGGCGTGCGTCCGGACGCCGTGGTCGGGCACTCGCAGGGTGAGATCGCCGCTGCGGTCGTGTCCGGGGCGTTGTCGCTGGAGGACGGCGCCCGGGTGGTGGCGCTGCGCAGTCAGGCGCTGAAGGCGCTGTCAGGTCGCGGCGGGATGCTCTCGATCGCCGAGCCGGTGGCCGCGGTCGAAGCCCGTCTGAGCGACGGGGTGACGGTGGCGGCGGTGAACGGACCGAACGCCACGGTTGTCTCCGGTGATCCGGACGAGCTGGCCGCGCTGCTGGCCCAGGTCGAGGGCGAAGGTGGCCGGGCCCGGATGCTGCCGGTGGACTATGCCTCGCACGGCCCGCAGGTTGACGAGCTGCGGGAGGAGATCCTGCGCCTGCTGGCCGAGGTCAAGCCCCGCCCGGCCCGCGTTCCGATGGTGTCGGCGATGACCGGCGAGAAGCTGGACGGCACCGAGCTCACCGCGCAGTACTGGTACGACAGCCTGCGCGCCCGGGTCGAGTTCTCCCGCGCCATCGAGGTTCTCGCCCGAGACCACTTCGGCGTGTTCATCGAGTCCTCGGCCCACCCCGTCCTGACCAACCCCGTCACCGACACCCTCGAGAAGGTGCTCGACGGCGCCGGGGCCCTGGTGCTGGAGCCGGTCGTGGCCGGCACCCTGCGCCGCGAGGACGGCGGCGCCGCCCGGATGCTGGCCTCGCTGGCCGAGGTGCACGTACGCGGGGTCGAGGTGGACTGGACCCGGATCGTCGCCGAGACCCCGATCGTCGAACTGCCCACCTACGCCTTCCAGCGCCGCCGGTACTGGCCCAACCCGGCGCCCGCGCCGGTCGCGACGCCGGCCAAGCAGCACGACGACGAGTTCTGGGACGCGGTGGAGTCCGGCGACCTCGAAGGCCTGGCCGGGAAACTGGCGATCGCCTCGGACGACCTGGAGCCGCTGCTGCCCGCCCTGGCCGGCTGGCGTCACCGCGAGCGCGACGAGTCGCTGAGTGCGGCCTGGCGCTACCGGATCACCTGGGTGCCGATGCCGGACGCCGCGCCGGCCCCGCTGAGCGGGACCTGGGTGCTGGTGGTCCCGGACCGGACCGACGCCTCCGAACTGGCCGACGCACTCAAGTCCGCCTTGAGCGAGCGGGGTGCCCAGGTCGTCCTCTGTTCGGTCCCGACCGACAAGGTGAGCCGCGCCGCCATCGGCGAGCTGCTCGCCGACCGCGTGGGCGAACAGGCCCTGGCAGGCGTCATCTCGCTGATGGCGCTGGCCGAGGAGCCGCTGCCGGGCCAGGTGCACGTGCCCACCGGCACCGCCGGTCTACTCGCGCTGGCCCAGGCGCTGGGCGACCTGGGTGTGGGCGCGCCGCTGTGGGCCCTCACCCGGGGTGGCGTGGGTACCGACCACGCGCCCACGAACCCGGTTCAGGCGCAGACCTGGGGCCTGGGGCGGACCATCGGCGTCGAGCACCCGGACCGCTGGGGTGGTCTGGTCGACCTGCCCGAGGTCTTCGACGAGCGGGCGGCGACGCTGCTCGTCGGTGCTTTGCAGAACCGCAGCGAGGACCAGGTCGCGATCCGCCCGGGTGGTCTGCTGGCCCGGCGCCTGGTCCGCGCCACCCCGCGAAAGACCACGACAGACATCAAGAACTGGGCGCAGGGCAGTGTCCTGATCACGGGTGCCAGCGGGGCGATCGGGCCGGACCTCACGGCCTGGCTGGTCGAGGCCGGCGTGCAGCACCTGGTGCTGACCACCCGCCGCGGCCCCCAGACCCCCGGCGCTGCAACGCTGGCGGCCTCACTGGCCGAGGCCGGGGCGACGGTCACCATGGTGGCTTGCGACGTCACCAGCAAGCCCGCGATGCAGGGGCTTCTGGACCACATCCCGACCGTGGCGCCGAAGCTCTCGATGGTCATCCACTCGGCCGTGGCGGTCGAGCTGATGGCCGCGGACGTGACCGGGGTGGACGACCTGGCCCTGGCCCTCGGCGCCAAGGTCGGCGGCGCGCAGGTGCTCGACGAGCTCACCGCGGAGCTGGATCTGGCCGCGCTGGTGTTCTTCTCCTCCATCACCGCGACCTGGGGTGTGGGCGAGCACGCGACCTACGCCGCGGCCAACGCCCACCTCGACGCCCTGGCCGAGAACCGCCGCGCCCGTGGCCTTCCCGCGACCTCCATCGCCTGGGGCGTGTGGGGTTCGGGCGGACGTTTCGACGACGACAACGCCGCCGAACGCCCGCTCAGCCTGGTCCCGGAGCGCCTGCGGCGTCAGGGCCTGAGCCTGCTGGAGCCGCAGCGCGCCCTCGGCGTGTTCGGGCAGGTGCTGGCCGACGACGAGACCGTTCTCTCCGTGGCCGACGTGGACTGGGACCGCTTCTCGGCGGTGTTCAACGCGATGCGCTCGTGGCCCCTGCTCGACGGAGTGCCCGAGGCCCGGCAGATCGTCACCCGCGCACCGGAGACGGTTTCGGGTGAAGGGGGTGCGCTGCAGGAACGCCTGCGCGGACTCTCGGCCGGCCAGCAGGAACGGATCGTCACCGACCTGGTCAGCTCGCACGCGGCGGCGGTGCTCGGCTTCACCTCCGGCGACTCGGTGCAGGCCGCGCAGGCGTTCCGGGACATGGGCTTCGACTCGCTCACCGCGGTCGAGCTGCGCTCCCGCCTGAACCAGGCCACCGGCCTGCAGCTGCCGACCACGGTGGTGTTCGACTACCCCTCGCCGGTGGTCCTGGCCCGCCAGATCATCACCGAGCTGACCGGAACCTCGGCAGCCGTCGCCCAGAGCCGGGTGGCGCCGATCGACGCCTCCGACCCGATCGTCATCGTCGGTATGGGCTGCCGCTACCCGGGCGGGATCGACAGCCCGGCGGCGCTGTGGAAGCTGCTGGACGAGGGCGGCGACGCCATCGGCGGCTTCCCCGCCGACCGCGGCTGGGACCTGGAGGAGCTGCGCGAGACCGCCTCGGCCACCCGCGAGGGCGGGTTCATGAGCGGCGCCGCGGACTTCGACCCGGCGTTCTTCCGGATCAGCCCGCGCGAGGCGCTGGCGATGGACCCGCAGCAGCGCCTGCTGCTCGAGACCTCCTGGGAGGCGATGGAGAACGCGGGCATCGCGCCCACCTCGCTGCAGGGCTCGCTGACCGGTGTGTTCGCCGGCGCTGCGGGCTCGGGCTACGCCGCGCAGGGCGGATTCGACGCCGAGACGGCCGGACATCTGATCACCGGCAACGTCACTTCGGTGATCTCTGGCCGGATCTCGTACACCCTGGGTCTGGAAGGCCCTGCGGTGACGGTGGACACGGCCTGTTCGTCGGCGTTGGTGGCACTGCACCTGGCCGCTCAAGCATTGCGGGCGGGGGAGTGCGACCTGGCTCTGGCCGGCGGTGTGATGGTGATCGCCGACCCCAGCGAGTTCATCGGCTTCTCGCAGCAGGGGGCGCTGGCGGCTGACGGGCGTTCCAAGGCGTTCTCGGCCGAGGCCGACGGCATGGGTCTTTCCGAGGGCGCCGGAATGATCGTGCTGGAAAGGCTTTCGGACGCCCGTCGCAACGGGCATCCGGTGCTCGCCATGGTCGCTGGTAGCGCTATCAACCAGGACGGCGCATCCAATGGCCTCTCCGCCCCCAACGGGCCTTCGCAGCAGCGCGTCATCCGCGCGGCCCTGGCCTCGGCCGGGCTGTCGGCGGCCGACGTGGACGCGGTCGAGGCGCACGGCACCGGCACCCGCCTGGGTGACCCGATCGAGGCCCAGGCGCTGCTGGCCACCTACGGCCAGGAGCGTCCGGCCGAGCGCCCGCTCTGGCTGGGCGCGGTGAAGTCGAACATCGGCCACTCGCAGCAGGCCTCGGGCGCGGCTGGGATCATGAAAATGGTGCTGGCCCTGCAGCACGGCCGGCTCCCGGCCACCCTGCACGCGTCCACCCCCTCGCCGCAGGTCGACTGGAGCACCGGCAACGTGCAGTTGCTGCACGAGGCAGTCGACTGGAAGGCCTCCGGTGAGCACGTCCGGCGGGCCGGTGTCTCGGCCTTCGGCATCAGCGGTACCAACGCGCACATCATCCTGGCCGAGCCGCCGGCCCTGGCCGAGGCTCCGGTGGCGGACGAGCACGCTCCTGTTGTCTCCGGGACCGCCTGGCTGATCTCTGCCCAGTCGGCGGCCGCGCTAAGGGAACAGGCCGCCCGTCTGGTCGGATCGGTGCACGGCACCACCCGGCCGGTCGACATCGGCTGGTCGCTGGCCACCACCCGGTCGACCTTCGAGCACCGCGCGGTGGTGACCGGATCCAGCGCCGAACTGCTCTCCGGCCTGGAGGCCCTGGCCGCCGGACTGCCCTCGCCCGCCCTGGTCAGCGGGGTCGCCGGGGCCACGGCCGAGCGGGTGGCGTTCGTCTTCCCCGGTCAGGGTTCGCAGTGGGTCGGCATGGGCCGGGCGCTGGCTGCTTCGTCGCCGGTGTTCGCCGAGCGCCTGAACGAGTGCGCTGCGGCGCTGTCGCCGTTCGTGGAGTGGAACCTGCTGGACGAGCTGAACGGCTCGCTGGAGCGGGTGGACGTGGTGCAGCCGGTTCTGTGGGCGGTGCACGTCTCGCTCGCTGCCGTCTGGGAAGCAGCCGGGGTCTCGCCTGACGCTGTAGTCGGGCACTCGCAGGGTGAGATCGCCGCCGCTGTGGTCTCGGGTGCGCTCTCGCTGGAGGACGGCGCTCGGGTGGTGGCGCTGCGCAGTCAGGCTTTGAAGGCATTGGCCGGGCGCGGCGCGATGCTGTCGATCGCCGAGCCGGTGGCTTCGGTGGAGACGCGGATCGCTGGCCTCGCGACTAGCCATGAAGAAAGTGTTGCTATAGCGCCGGAAATTCATGCCTTGGGAGAAGGTGTCGCTAATAGGCCGGGCCAGGAAGGCCGTGCCGCGGAAGACCTGGCGCCGGACGGTGGGGCTTCGGGCGTGACCGTGGCGGCGGTGAACGGGCCGAACGCCACTGTGGTCTCGGGTGATCCGGCGCTGCTGCAGCTGCTGGCCGAGCAGGTCGAGGCCGAAGGTGGCCGGGCTCGCATGCTCCCGGTGGGCTACGCCTCGCACGGCCCGCAGGTCGACGAGTTGCGGGACGAGATCCTGCGGGTGTTGGCCGCGGTCAAGCCCCGGCCGGCCCGGATCCCGATGGTCTCGGCCCTGACCGGGGCCTGGCTGGAGGGCACCGAGCTGGACGCCCGGTACTGGTACGACAGCCTGCGCGCCCGCGTCGAGTTCGCCCGAGCGATCGAGGTGCTCAGCAACGACGGCTACGGCGCGTTCGTGGAGTCCTCCGCCCATCCGGTGCTCACCGCGGGGATCATCGACCTCCTGGAGAGCCTGGGCCACGAGGACCCGGTCGTCACCGGCACCCTGCGCCGCGAGGACGGTGACGCCGACCGGCTGCTGGCCGCGCTGGCCAGCGTCCACGTGAGAGGCATCGCTGTCGACTGGACGTCGGTGCTGCCCAAGGGCGCGAAGGTGGCCCTGCCCACCTATGCCTTCCAGCGCCGCCGCTACTGGCCCGAGCCGGTGCCGGGTACCCGCCGCGAGCGTCCTTCGACCAATACCGAGAGCTGGCGTTACCGGGTCACCTGGGCCGCCCTGCCCGAACCCCAGCCGGCTCAGCTGTTCGGCACCTGGCTGGTCGTGGTGCCCACCGGATCCGGGGCCCTGGCCGAGAAGTGCGCCCAGGCCCTGATGGGTCACGGCGCCGAGGTGCAGGTGCTCGAGGCCGGCGGTGTGAACCGGGCGGCCCTGGCCACCCGGCTGACCGAGGCGGCCAGCGAAGAGCCGTTCGCCGGGGTGCTCTCGCTCCTGGCGCTCAACGAGAAGCCCATGGCCGAGCTGGGATCCGTGCCCCAGGGCCTGGCCGGGACGATGGTCCTGGCCCAGGCGCTGGGCGACAGCGGCATCACGGCACCGCTGTGGGTACTCACCACCGAGGCGGTCAGCACCGTCAAGGGTGAGGTGAAGCACCCCCGTCAGGCCGAGACCCAGGCGTTCGCCAGGGTGATCGGGCTGGAACACCCCGACCGCTGGGGTGGGCTGGTGGACGTCCCCTCGCAGTGGGACCCGACCACCGCCCCAAGGCTCGCCGCGGCGCTCACCGCGGTGGCCGCCGACGGTGGCGAGGACCAGATCGCGATCCGCGAGGAAGGGCTGTTCGGGCGCAGGCTCGTCCGTATTACCCGCCCGGCGACCCAGAACGCATGGACGCCCGCGGGCACGGTGCTCGTGACTGGCGGTACCGGCGGGGTCGGCGGGCACGTCTCGCGCTGGCTCAGCGACAAGGGCGCCCGGCGGATCGTGCTGTCGAGCCGATCGGGCCCGAACGCCTCCGGAGCCGTCGCGCTCGCCGTCGAGCTGGCCGAGCGGGGCACCGAGGCAACGATCGTGGGCTGCGACATCGGTGAGCGCGGGCAGACCGCGGCCATGCTGAAGTGGATCGACGGCAACGGCCCGACGCTCAGTTCGGTGATGCACGCGGCCGGGGCCGGGCTGGCCGGCCCGGTCGAGGGCATGGTGCCGGCCGAGCTCGAGGGCTCACTGAAGGCCAAGGCCGTGGGGGCCATGCACCTGGACGAGCTCACCTCCGGTCTGGACGCCTTCGTGGTGTTCTCCTCCGGTGCGGCCACCTGGGGCAGCGGACAGCTGTCCGGTTACGCCGCGGCCAACGGCGCCCTCGACGTCCTGGTCGAGAACCGCCGGGCCCGCGGGGAAGCCGGGACGTCGGTGGCCTGGGGTCTGTGGGGCGGCGGCGGGATGGGCGAGGGCCTGGCCGGCGACGTGCTGCAGCGGATGGGCATGCGCGAGATGGACCCGCGGGTCGCGGTCGGTGCCCTGGCCGAGGTGATGGCCGACGGCGAGGACGTGGTCGCCGTCGCGGACATCGACTGGGACCGGTTCGCCCCGGTGTTCACCGCGCAGCGGCCCAGCCGGCTGCTCGCCGAGATCGCCGAGGCGCAGGCCGCTCTGGGCCTGGCCGGGACCGAGGACGAGGCGGCTTCCGGCTCGGCGCTGAGCGAGCGGCTGGAGGGCCTGGACCGGGCCGGGCAGCAGGAGTTCCTGACCGACCTGGTGCGGGCCGAGGCCGCGGCGGTGCTCGGCTACGGCTCGATCGCCGACGTGCCGGGCGACCGTCCGTTCAAGGATCTGGGGTTCGACTCGCTGACCGCGGTCGACCTGCGCACCCGCCTCAACGCCGCGACCGGGCTGAAGCTGCCGGCCACGCTGGTGTTCGACTACCCGACCCCGGCGGTCCTGGCGGACTTCGTCCGCTCCCGCGCGGTGGACGAGAAGTCCGACTACGCGCTGGCCCTGGCCGAGGTGAAGAAGCTGGAACTGGTGGTGGCCCGGGCCAGCTGGGACGCCACCGAACGGCAGGACCTGACCGCCCGCCTGGAGGCGCTGGGCCTGCGCCTGCGGGGCGAGGCCCCGACCGCAGACATCGACCGTGAGCTGGAGTCGGCGACCGACGACGAGATGTTCGATCTCGTCGAGGCGGAACTCCGCGACGTCGACTTCGACTGACTCGACTTTCCACAAGAACTCTAGGGGTACTGGCGATGGCTGCAGAGAACGACGACAAGCTCAGGGACTACCTCAAGCAGACGACCGCGGCACTGCGCCGCACCCGTAAGCGTCTGCGTGACCGTGAGCGCGAGCCGATCGCTATCGTCGGCATGGGCTGCCGCCTGCCCGGCGGCGTCCGGGCTCCGGAGGACTTCTGGAACCTGATGGACGCCGGGACGGACGCGATCTCGCCGTTCCCGACCGACCGCGGCTGGGAGTCCGACGCCCTGTACGCCGGGATGGTCGGCGACTCCCAGATCGGCCAGGTCGGCGGTTTCGTCTACGACGCGGCCGAGTTCGACCCGCAGTTCTTCGGGATCAGCCCGCGTGAGGCGCTGACCATGGACCCCCAGCAGCGGGTGCTGCTGGAGACCGCGTGGGAGGCCCTGGAACGCGCCGGGATCGACCCGCTGTCGCTGAAGGGCTCCTCCACCGGCGTGTTCGCGGGTGCGGGCTTCGGCATGTACGGCGGCGGCCTGTCCGAGGAGGCGGCCGCCGAGGGGTACATGCTGATCGGCAGCATCACCTCGGTCATCTCCGGGCGCATCTCCTACACCCTGGGCCTGGAGGGCCCGGCCGTCACCGTCGACACCGCGTGCTCCTCGGCCCTGGTCGCGCTGCACCTGGCCTGCCAGGCGCTGCGCGCCCGGGAGTGCTCGATGGCGCTGGCCGGTGGTGTGGCGATCATGTCCACGCCGTCGGCGTTCGCCGAGTTCGCGGCCCAGGACGGGATGGCCTTCGACGGCCGCTGCAAGCCCTTCGCCGACAGCGCCGACGGCATCGGCTGGGGTGAGGGCGCCGGGATGGTCGTCCTGGAGCGCCTTTCCGACGCCCGCCGCAACGGCCACCGGGTGCTGGCCGTGGTGGCCGGCAGCGCGATGAACCAGGACGGCGCCTCCAACGGCCTGACCGCCCCCAACGGTCCCTCGCAGCAGCGCGTGATCCGCGCCGCCCTCTCCAGCGCCGGGCTGCGCGCCGAGCAGGTCGCCGCGGTCGAGGCGCACGGCACCGGCACCCGCCTGGGTGACCCGATCGAGGCCCAGGCCCTGCTGGCCACCTACGGCCAGGACCGCCCGGCGGGCGAGCCCCTGCTGCTGGGCTCGGTGAAGTCGAACATCGGCCACACCCAGACCGCCTCCGGCATCGCCAGCGTGATCAAGATGGTGCTGGCCCTGCAGCACCAGGAACTGCCCCGCACCCTGCACGCCGAGACCCCCAGCAGCGACATCGACTGGAGCGCGGGCGAGGTCTCGCTGCTGCAGGAGCCGGTGCCCTGGCCCTCCAGCCTCGCCGAGGGCGGCCAGCCCCGGCGCGCGGGCGTCTCGGCGTTCGGCGTGAGCGGCACCAACGTGCACGCGATCATCGAAGAGGCGCCGCTGACGGCCGAGGTCGAGGAGGACGCCGACGCCCCGGCCCCGGTGGTGGCCGAGGAAGAGGCGCCGCGGGTGCTCGACGGCGCGGTGCCGGCCTGGCTGGTCTCGGGCCGCTCCCACGCCGCGCTCGCCGCCCAGGCCGCGCGCCTGGACGAGTTCGCCCGGCGGCAGCCCGATCTCGACCCGGCCCAGGTGGCCTGGTCTCTGGTGCGCACGCGGTCGCTGTTCGAGCACCGCGCCGTGGTTCTGGGTGCCGATACCGCAGAACTGAGGACGGGTCTGGCGGCTCTGGCGGACGGGTTGCCTTCCGCCGGGGTGGTCAGCGGTGTCGTGCCCGCCGGGCGTGGGCGCATTCGCACCGCCTTCGTCTTCCCGGGCCAGGGGTCGCAGTGGGTCGGCATGGGCCGGGAACTGGCTGCCTCCTCGCCGGTGTTCGCGGCCCGCCTGGCCGAGTGTGCCGCCGCGCTGGCGCCGTTCGTCGAATGGGACCTGCTGGAAGAGCTCGAAGGCTCCCTGGAGCGGGTGGACGTGGTCCAGCCGGTGCTGTGGGCCGTGCACGTCTCGCTCGCCGCGGTCTGGGAAGCAGCCGGCGTGAAGCCGGATGCGGTGGTGGGCCACTCGCAGGGTGAGATCGCCGCCGCTGTGGTTTCCGGTGCGCTGTCGCTGGAGGACGGCGCCCGGGTGGTGGCGCTGCGCAGCCAGGCTCTGAAGGCTCTGTCGGGTCGGGGCGGGATGCTCTCGATCGCCGAGCCGGTGGCCGTTGTGCAGGCGCGTCTGACCGGCGACGTGACCGTGGCGGCCGTGAACGGGCCGAACGCGACCGTGGTCTCGGGCGACCCGGAGCTGCTGCAGGAACTGCTCGCGCGGGTGGAGGCCGAGGGCGGCCGGGCGCGGATACTGCCGGTCGACTACGCCTCGCACGGCCCGCAGGTGGACGAACTGCGCGGCGAGATCCTGCGCGTGCTCGCCGACGTCAAGCCCCGCCCGACGAACATCCCCATGGTCTCGGCCATGACCGGCGAGCACCTCACCGGCACCGAGCTCACCGCCCAGTACTGGTACGACAGCCTGCGCGCCCGCGTCGAGTTCTCCCGGGCGATCGAGGTGCTCGGGGGCGAGGGGCACAGCGTCTTCGTCGAGTCCTCGGCCCACCCGGTGCTGACCAACGCGATCGCCGAGATCCTGGCCCCGGCGCAGGACGCGGTGCTCGCCTCCGAGATCGTGACCACCGGCACCCTGCGCCGCGAGGACGGCGGGGCCGCCCGTCTGATCGCCTCGCTGGCCGAGGTGCACGTACGCGGCGTGGCCGTGGACTGGACCCGTGTCATCCCGGCGGCCGACCTGATCGAGCTGCCGACCTACGCGTTCCAGCGGCAGCGGTACTGGCCCAAGAGCCTGCCCACCTCGGCGGCCGAGGTGCGGGCCGGGTTCGGCGGCAACGCCGGTGAGGAAGAGTTCTGGAACGCCGTCGAGGCCGGTGACCTGGAAGGGCTGGCCCGCACGCTGTCCCTGGAGGGTGACGAGCTGGGCGCGGTGCTGCCCGCCCTGGCCTCCTGGCGGCAGCGTGAGCGCGACGAGTCGCTGACCGGGGACTGGCGCTACCGGGTCACCTGGCAGCCGCTCGCCGACGCAGCGCCCGCGCGGCTGGCCGGCACCTGGCTGCTGGTCAAGCCGGCCGAGAGCAGCGCCCTGGTGGACGCCGCCCGGCGGGCTCTGGGCGACCGTAGCGCAGACGTGCTCGAAGTGAGCACCGACGCCACCGAGCGCACCGCCATGGCCGCCGCGCTCCAGCAGGCCCTGGCCGATCGGGAGATCCCGCTGGTCGGCGTGGTGTCGCTGCTGGCCACCGACGAGGCGCCGATCGCTGGTCAGCCCGCGGTGCCGGTCGGGACCGCGGCCACGATGGCGCTGGTGCACGCCCTGGGCGACCTCGGCTCGAAGGCCCCGCTCTGGGTGCTGACGCAGGGCGCGGTCGGGACCGACCAGGCGCCCACCAACCCGGTGCAGGCGCAGGCCTGGGGTCTGGGGCGCACGGTCGGGGTGGAGCACCCGGACCGTTGGGGTGGTCTGGTCGACCTGCCCGGCACGGTGGACGCCAAGGCGGTCGAGCGGCTCGGTGCGGTGCTCAGCGGCGCCGAGGACCAGGTCGCGATCCGCGCGGGCGGGGTGCTGGTGCGCCGCCTGAAGCGAGCTGGCGCCGGTCGCGTCTCCGGTATCGGCCGGGACTGGGCCCGCGGCAGTGTGCTGGTCACCGGGGCCAGCGGCGCGATCGGCCCGGACCTGGCCTCCTGGCTGGTCGAGGAGCAGGTTCCGCACGTGGTCCTGGCCAGCCGCCGGGGCGCGAACACGCCCGGCGCCTCCTTCCTGGCCTCGATGCTGGCCGAGTCCGGCGCCGACGTCACGATGGTCGCGGTCGACGTGATGGACAAAGCCGCGCTGGCAAACGTCATCAATTGGATTCCTCGCGTGGCCCCGCCGCTTTCGGCGGTGATCCACGGCGCTGTCGCGGTCGAGCTGATGCCGGTCGACCAGGCCGACAACGACCAGCTGGCGATGGCTTTCGGCGCCAAGGTGGTCGGCGCGCAGAACCTCGACGAGCTGACCGCCGACCTGGATCTCGGCGCGTTCGTGCTCTTCTCGTCGATCACCGCGACCTGGGGCGTGGGCGAGCACGCCACCTACGCGGCGGCCAACGCCTACCTGGATGCGCTGGCCGAGAATCGTCGGGGCAGAGGACTTCCCGCAACGAGTGTGGCCTGGGGGGTGTGGGGATCGGGCGGACGTTTCGACGACGGCAACGACCTGGACCGCCCGCAGAGCCTGGTACCTGAGCGGCTGCGCAAGCAGGGGTTGCGGCTGCTGGACCCGATGCGCGCGCTGAACCTGCTCGGCCAGGTGCTGGCCGAGGACGAGACCGTGCTGGCGGTCGCCGACGTCGACTGGGCGCGGTTCTCGGCGGTGTTCAACGCGGTGCGGTCGTGGCCGCTGCTGGACGCCATTCCCGAGGCCCGGCAGATCAGTTCGGGCAGCGAGTCCAAGGCTGTGATGGTCTCCGGCGACGGCGCGGCCCTGCTGGAGAAGATCACCGGGGTCTCGCCCGCGCAGCGTGAGCGGATCATCACCGACCTGGTTGCCGGGCATGCCGCCGCCGTGCTGGGCTTTGCCTCAGCCGCCGACGTCGACCCGGCCCGGGCCTTCCGCGAGATGGGCTTCGACTCCCTGACCGCGGTGGAACTGCGCACCCGCCTGAACGAGGCCACCGGCCTGCAACTGCCTTCCACGGTGGTCTTCGACTACCCGTCGCCGGTAGTGCTCGCCCGTCAGATCATCTCCCAGCTCACCGGCACCTCCGCAGCCGCCGCCCAGTCTCGCGTGGCGCAGGTCGACTCCGAGGACCCGGTCGTCATCGTCGGCCTCGGCTGCCGCTACCCGGGTGCTGAGAACCCGGACGGCCTGTGGCGCCTGCTGATCGAGGGCGGCGACGCGATCGGCACCTTCCCCTCCGACCGCGGCTGGGACATCGCCGGCCTGCTCGACTCGATCCCCGGCCAGGAATGCTCCTCGTACACCAGTGAGGGCGGCTTCATCACCGGCGCCGCGGACTTCGACCCGGCGTTCTTCCGGATCAGCCCGCGTGAGGCCCTGGCGATGGACCCGCAGCAGCGCCTGCTGCTCGAGACCTCTTGGGAGGCGCTGGAACATGCCGGGATCGACCCGGTTTCGCTGCAGGGCTCGCTGACCGGTGTGTTCGCCGGCGCCGCCTCGTCCGGCTACGCCTCGCAGACCGGCTTCGGCGCCGACCTGGACGGCGCCGAGGGGCATCTGCTCACCGGCAACGTCACTTCGGTCATCTCCGGCCGGATCTCGTACACGCTGGGCCTGGAAGGCCCGGCTGTCACGGTGGACACCGCCTGCTCCTCGGCCCTGGTCTCCCTGCACCTGGCCGCCCAGGCCCTGCGCGCGGGGGAGTGCGACCTCGCGCTGGCCGGTGGCGTCATGGTCATTGCCGACCCGGGCGAGTTCATCGGTTTCTCCCAGCAGGGCGCGCTCGCGAAGGACGGCCGCTGCAAGGCGTTCTCGGCCGAGGCCGACGGCATGGGTCTTTCCGAGGGCGCGGGCATGATCGTGCTGGAAAGGCTTTCGGACGCCCGTCGCAACGGGCACACGATTCTCGCCACGGTCGCTGGTAGCGCTATCAACCAGGACGGCGCCTCCAACGGTCTCTCGGCGCCCAACGGGCCCTCGCAGCAGCGCGTCATCCGCGCGGCTCTGGCCTCGGCCGGACTGACGCCGGCCGACGTGGACGTGGTCGAGGCGCACGGCACCGGCACGGTGCTCGGCGACCCGATCGAGGCTCAGGCCCTGCTGGCCACCTACGGCGCCGAGCGCGGCGACGCCGGTCCGCTGTGGCTGGGCGCGGTCAAGTCGAACATCGGCCACGCGCAGCAGGCTTCGGGCGCGGCCGGGATCATCAAGATGGTGCTGGCGCTGAAGAACGGTCAGCTGCCGGCCACCCTGCACGCCCGCACCCCCTCGCCGCACGTCGACTGGTCGGCCGGTGAGGTCGCGCTGCTCACCGAATCGGTGGAGTGGGGTTCCACCGAAGGACGCACGCGGCGGGCCGGCGTTTCTGCCTTCGGCATCAGTGGCACGAACGCCCACATCATCCTGGCTGAGGCCCCGGCCGACGAGGTGGTGGTGCCCGCGGCCCCGGACCAGCCGGATGAGCTGACGGAGGTGCTGAAGGGCGAGCCGGCCTGGCTGATCTCCAGCCAGACCCCGGCCGGTGTGGCCGACCAGGCCCAGCGGCTCTTGGCGCACCTGGGCGCCGACCCGGAGCTGGACCCGGTGGACGTCGGCTGGTCGCTGGCCACCACCCGTTCCACGTTCGAGCACCGGGCCGTCGTGACCGGCGCCGACCTGCTCTCTGGCCTGCGGGCGCTGGCTGACGGTGTGCCCGACCCGGGCGTGGTCGTCGGCAGCACCGGTGGGGCCGGCCAGGTGGTGTTCGTGTTCCCTGGCCAGGGATCGCAGTGGATCGGCATGGGGCGCGCTCTGGCCGCTGCCTCGCCGGTGTTCGCTGCTCGCCTGGCCGAGTGCGGGGCCGCGCTGGCTCCGTTCGTGGACTGGTCGCTGGACGAGGTCCTGGCCGACGAAGCAGCCCTGCAGCGGGTCGATGTGGTGCAGCCCGTGCTGTGGGCCGTGATGGTTTCGCTGGCCGAGTTCTGGCAGGCAGCCGGGGTGACTCCGGACGCTGTGCTGGGGCACTCGCAGGGCGAGATCGCAGCTGCTGTGGTGGCGGGGATCCTGTCGCTGGAGGACGGCGCCCGGGTGGTGGCTCTGCGGAGTCAGGCTTTGAAGGCGCTTTCGGGTCGCGGCGGGATGCTGTCGATCGCCGAGCCAGTGGCAGTGGTGGAGGAGCGGATCGCTGCTCTGGCCGGAACGCAAGAACAAACTGTCGCTATAGCGCCGGAAATTCGTACCTTGGCCAGCGGGCGTGATAACAGGCCGCGCGTGGAGAGAAAGAAGGGCGCCTCGGACAAGGCTTCGTCGGACGAAGCGGCGTCAGGTGGCACGGCGTCTGGTCGTGCGGCGTCGGGCGTGACGGTGGCGGCGGTGAACGGGCCGAACGCGACGGTGGTGTCTGGGGACCCGGCGCTGCTGCAGAAGCTGGCCGAGCAGGTCGAGGCCGAGGGCGGCCGGGCGCGGATGCTTCCGGTGGACTACGCCTCGCACGGCCCGCAGGTCGACGAGCTGAAGGAGGAGATCGAGCGGCTGCTGGCCCCGGTCAGCCCGCAGGCCGGGCTGGTTCCGCTGGTCTCGGCGATGACCGGGGAGTTCCTGGTCGGGCCGGAGATGGACGCCGGCTACTGGTACTCCAGCCTGCGCGCTCCGGTGGAGTTCGCCCGGGCCACGGAGAAGCTCGGGCAGGCCGGCTACAAGGTGTTCATCGAGGCCTCGGCCCACCCGGTGCTCACCGCGCCGATCGCCGACACCCTGGAGAGCCTGGCGATCGAGCCGGTCGTCACGGGCACGCTGCGCCGCGACGACGGCGGCGCCGACCGGGCCCTCGCCTCGCTGGCCACGGCCCACGTCAACGGTGTTTTCGTGGACTGGACCGCGGTGCTGCCCACCGGCCGCCGGGTCGAGCTGCCCACCTACGCGTTCCAGAAGCAGCGGTTCTGGCCCAAGCACAAGCCGCTGACCCCGCCTGCGCAGGACGAGGCCGCGGTTCAGGACAGCGCGTTCTGGAGCGCGGTCGAGGGCGGCGACGTGGACGGCCTGGCCCAGAGCCTGGCGGTGGACGGCGCGAACTTGGCCGAGATCCTGCCCGCGCTGGCGGCCTGGCGCCGTAAGGAGCGCGGGGAGTCCGAGGTCGCGGACTGGCGCTACCGGATCACCTGGACCCCGGTCGTCTCGAAGCGCACCAAGCAGCAGACCAAGCTTTCGGGCATCTGGCTGCTGGTCGTCCCCAGCCACAAGCCGACTGACACCAACGCCGACACCGACACCGATACTGGCGCACCGACGTCCTCAAGCTTGCCGTTCGAGGTCGAAGCGGCGCTGGGGGAGCGTGGTGCTCACGTCGTGCGGGTCGAGGTGCCGGCCGGCCAGTTCGGGCGCACCGAGCTGGGCGACCACCTGGCCACCGCCATGTCCACGTTCTTCGCCGACCAGACGGTTTGGCCCGAGGGCATTCCGGCGGTCTCCGGCGTCGTCTCCCTGCTCGCCCTGGACGACAGCCCTCACCCGGCCGCACCTGTGGTGCCGACCGGTCTGGCCGCTACCACCGCGCTGGTTCAGGCCCTCGGCGACGCTGCGATCGAGGCGCCGCTGTGGGTGCTGACGCAGGGCGCGGTGGCCGCCGCTGCCGGTGAGACCGCGCAGAACCCCCTGCAGGCGCAGACCTGGGCCCTGGGCCGGGTGGCGGGGCTGGAGCACCCGAACCGCTGGGGCGGCCTGATCGACCTGCCCGCCACCTGGGACTCGCGCGCGGCCGACCGCCTCGTCACCGTGCTGAACGGCGACGAGGACCAGGTCGCCGTTCGGGCCGGGGGTGTGCTGGCCCGCCGCCTCGTGCGGGCGCCGCGCCCGCAAGCGTCCCAAATCTGGAAGCCCGACGGCACCGTCCTGATCACCGGCGGAACCGGTGGTGTGGGTGGGCATCTCGCCCGCTGGCTGGTCACCCGGGGCGCTTCGCGGATCGTGCTCACGAGCCGGTCCGGCGCCCGCGTGGGCAGCGTGCCCGCGCTCGCGGCCGACCTGGCGGCGGCCGGTACCGAGGTCAGCGTGGTGGCCGGGGACATTGCCGACCGCGCGCAGGTGCAGAACCTGGTGCGCTGGATCGGCGAGAGCGGCCCCCAGCTCAGCTCGGTGATGCACGCGGCCGGGGCCGGTGTGGCCGGGCCGGTCGAGATCATGACGCCCGCCGACCTGAACGAGGCCTCCCTGGCCAAGGTCGGTGGGGCGCAGGTGCTCGACGAGGTCACCGCCGACCTGGACCTGGACTCCTTCGTCCTGTTCTCCTCCGGCGCCACCACCTGGGGCTCGGGCCAGCTCTCGGCCTACGCCGCTGCCAACGCCGCGCTCGACGCCCTGGTCGAGGACCGACGCGCCCGTGGTCTGACCGGCACCTCCGTGGCCTGGGGCCTGTGGGGTGGCGGCGGGATGGGCAAGGGCACTGCCGGTGAGGTGCTGCAGCGCCTGGGGCTGCGCGAGATGGACCCGGCCAAGGCCGTGCTGGCCCTGGCCCAGATCCTGGACGCGGGCGAGTCGCTGATCGCGGTCTCGGACACCGACTGGTCGCGCTTCACGCCGGTTTTCACCGTTCAGCGCCCCAGTCCGCTGTTGGCCGACCTGCCCGACGCCCAGAAGGCGCTCGAGGCGGCCGCCGGCACCGAGGACACCGGTCAGGCCCGGTCGGCCCTTGGTGAGAAGCTCGCCGGGCGGGCCCGTAATGAGCAGGAGCGCATCCTCACCGAGCTGGTGCGCTCGGAGGCCGCGGCCGCGCTCGGGCACGCCTCGATCGATGCTGTTCCGGCGTCGAGGGCCTTCCGTGAGCTCGGTTTCGACTCGCTCACCGCGGTGGACCTGCGCACCCGCCTGAACGCGGCCACCGGGCTGAAACTGCCGGCGACGCTGGTGTTCGACTACCCGACGGCCGCAGCGGTCACTCAGCTGCTGCTGACCGAACTGCTGGGCGACCTTTCGGCCCCGAGTCAGGTCCGCGTGACGGCGGCCTTCGACGACGGGGAACCGATCGCCGTGGTCGGTATGGCCTGCCGCTACCCCGGCGGTGTAAGCGACCCGGAAAGCTACTGGGAGATGCTGGTCTCCGGCACCGATGCCATCGCCGCGTTCCCCACCGACCGCGGTTGGGACGTGGACGGGGTGTATGGCGGCGGCGGCAAGTCCACGCCCAAGCAGGGTGGTTTCGTCTACGACGCAACCAGCTTCGACGCGTCCTTCTTCGGGATCAGCCCGCGTGAGGCGCTGGCCATGGACCCGCAGCAGCGGCTGCTGCTGGAGACCACCTGGGAGGCGTTGGAGCGCGCCGGGATCGACCCGTTCTCGTTGCGAGGCAGCCAGACCGGCGTGTTCGCGGGAGCCACCTACTCCGCCTACGGCAATGCGATCGCCGACAACCCGGCCACCGCGGGCTACATGCTCACCGGCAACGCCGGAGCAGTCATCTCCGGCCGCATCTCGTACACGCTTGGCCTGGAGGGCCCGGCCGTCACGATCGACACGGCCTGCTCCTCCTCGCTGGTCGCCACTCACCTGGCTGGCCAGGCCCTGCGTGCGGGGGAGTGCGACCTGGCCCTGGCCAGCGGCGTCACGGTGATGGCGACGCCCGGCGCGTTCGCCGAGTTCGCCCGTCAGGACGGCCTGGCCTTCGACGGTCGCTGCAAGTCCTTCGGGGCCGACGCGGACGGCACCGGCTGGGGCGAGGGCTCCGGTGTGCTGGTGCTGGAAAGGCTTTCGGACGCTCGCCGCAACGGCCATCGCGTGCTCGCCTTGGTCAGTGGTAGCGCGGTCAACCAGGACGGCGCCTCCAACGGCCTCACGGCGCCCAACGGGCCCTCTCAGCAGCGGGTGATCCGGGCCGCGCTGGCCTCGGCGGGGTTGAAGCCCGGCGATGTGGACGCGGTCGAGGCGCACGGCACCGGAACGGTTCTCGGCGACCCGATCGAGGCCCAGGCGGTGCTGGCCACCTACGGCGCCGACCGCGCCGGGGCGGGGGCCCTGCACCTCGGCTCGGTGAAGTCGAACATCGGCCACACCCAGGCCGCGGCCGGCGTCGCCGGCATCATCAAGATGATCCTGGCCCTGCAGCACGACCGGCTCCCGCAGACCCTGTTCGCCGAGCAGCCCTCCCCGCACGTGGACTGGTCGGCCGGGGAGGTCTCGCTGCTCACCGATTCGGTGGCCTGGGAGACCGAGCCCGGACGCCCGCGGCGGGCCGGGGTATCGGCCTTCGGCGTGAGTGGAACGAATGCCCACATCATCATCGAGGAGGCTCCGGCTTCCGAACCTGCGGCTGTTGTTGAGAACGAGGCTTTGCCGGTGCTTGACCCGGCCCCGCAGGCCTGGCTGGTCTCCGGCCGCTCCGACGCCGGGCTGCTGGCCCAGGCCGGACGGCTGGCCCAGCACCTGGCGGTCCAGGCCGAGGTCGATCCGGCCGCTGTGGGCTGGTCTCTGGCCACCACCCGTTCGCAGTTCGAGCACCGGGCCGTCGTGCTCGGGGATGCCCTGGTCCAGGGGCTGTCCGATCTGGCCGCTGGTCTGCAGTCGGCTGACATCGTGCGCGGCGTGACCCCGGTGGGTGACTCGGCCCGCGTCGGCTTCCTCTTCGCCGGCCAGGGTGCCCAGCGTGCCGGGATGGGACGTGAGCTGTACGCGTCCTCACCGGTGTTCGCCGAGACCTTCGACCATGTCTGCGCCCTGCTGGAGGCCGAGACCGGCGCGCCGGTGCGGGAAGTGGTGCTCAGCGCCACCGAGGACCCGCGCGCCGACCAGACCCTCTTCGCCCAGACCGGCCTGTTCGCGATCGAGCTCGGCCTGGTCGCCATGCTGGAGGCTGCGGGCATCCGCCCGGACGTGGTGGCTGGCCACTCCCTGGGTGAGATCTCGGCGGCGCACGTCGCCGGGGTGCTCAGCCTTCAGGACGCCTGCCGCCTGGTCGGTGCCCGGGCCCGGCTGATGCAGTCCCTGCCCGAGGGCGGGGCGATGGCGGCGATCGCGCTGACCGAGGACGAGATCCGCACCTACGTCGCCGGGGTGGAAGGGCTTTCGGTGGCGGCCGTGAACGGGCCGTCGTCGGTGGTCGTCTCCGGTGACGAGGACGCGGTCGAGCAGGCCGTGGAGCACTGGCGCGAACAGGGCAAGCGGGTGCGGCGCCTGCGGGTCTCGCATGCCTTCCACTCGGCCCGGATGGACCCGGCGCTGGACGAACTGGCGCTTGTGGCGGAAAGCGTCACGCACAACACGCCCTCGGTCAGCTGGGTGGGGGCGCTCACCGGTCTGGCCGTGGACACGCCCGAGCCGCAGTATTGGGTGGCTCAGGCCCGGGAAGCGGTGCGCTTCGCCGACGCGGTGACCACCATGGCCGCCCGTGGGGTAACGGTGTTCGTGGAGATCGGCCCGGACGGGACGCTCTCGGCCATGGGCTCGGGGGTGCTGCCCGCCGACAGCACGGCGCCGCAGTTCGTGCCGGTGCTGCGCCCGGACACGGCCCCGGCCGCGTCGGTGCTGCAGGCCCTGGCCCGCGCTCACGTGAACGGCGTGGACGTGGACTGGACCCGGGTGCTGCCCAGCGGTGACCCGGTGCGCCTGCCCACCTACGCCTTCCAGCGCGAGCGGTTCTGGCCCGACGCCCCGGCAGTGCCGGCCCAGCGCACGAGCTCGTCCACGCCTGGTGAGGACCGGTTCTGGGCCGCGATTCAGGGTGGTGACCTGGCCGGCCTGGCCGGAGCCCTGGACGTGGACGGCGACCGGCCGTTCAGCGAGGTCCTGCCCGCGCTGGCCTCGTGGCGAGCGCGTGAGGTGGAGGAGTCGCTGACTGCCGGCTGGCGGTTCCGCGTGACCTGGTCGCCGCTGGCCGAGCCCGCGTCGGTGCGGCTGAGCGGCGCCTGGCTGGTGCTGGCCCCGGCCGGCCCGCTGGACGAGCTGGTCGCGGGCTGCGTGCGGGCGCTGCAGGAGCGCGGCGCGGCGGTGGTGCTGGTGCGCACCCCGGCTGCCCTTGATCTGGCCTCGGACACAGCCCGCCCACCCGGGGAGACACACGGGAATGCGGCATCGGTTGAGGCTGGTGCAGCGAGCGTGCCGGATGCGGCAGGCCCGAAAGGCGCCGCGAGGTCGAACGGTGCTGCTGGCTCGAACGGCGCTGTGGGCTTGAACGGCGCTGTGGGCTTGAACGGTGCGGCGGGCTTGAGCGGCGTAGCTGGTGCGCCGACCCTGCAGCCCGAGACTCTGGCCGCGAGCATCCGCGAGGCGCTCACCCAGGCGTCCGTGACCATGCCGGCCGGCGTCCTGTCCCTGCTCGCCCTCGACGAGACCCCGCTGGCCGAGGCCCCCTCGGTCACGGCAGGCCTGGCCGCCACCTCGACCCTGGTGCAGGCGCTCGGTGCGCTCTCGTTCCAGGTCCCGGTCTGGGTGGCCACCACCGGCGCGGTCAGCACCGGCCCGGCCGATCCGCTGACCCGTCCGGAACTGGCCCAGGTCTGGGGCCTGGGCCTGGTGGCCGGGCTGGAGCACCCGGAGCACTGGGGCGGCCTGATCGACCTGCCCGAACAGCTCGACGAGCGTTCCGCCTCCCGCCTGGCCGCCGTTCTGGCCGGTCAGGTCGCCGGGGAGGACCAGATCGCGGTCCGAGGCAGCGGTGTGCTCGGGCGGCGGCTGGTTCCGGCGGCGCCGGTGTCTGAAAAAGCCCAACAATGGACGTCGGCGGGCTCGGCTCTGATTACGGGAGGCACGGGCTCGGTCGGCGGGCACGTGGCGACCTGGCTGGCCGGTCGTAGTGTTCCGCGGATCGTCCTGGTCTCGCGCTCCGGGGCAGGCAGCCGCGGCATCGCCCAACGGGCCGCTGAACTGGCCCAGCAGGGTTCGAGCGTGGCCGTGCTGGCAGTCAACACGGCCTCGGCACAGCAGGTCTCCGAGGCGCTCGACTGGATCGACCGCACCGGCCCGGCCCTGCGCGCCGTGTTCCATGCCTCAGGCGTGTCCCAGGGCGCTCCGGTGATCGCGACCGACGTGGCCGAGCTGGCCAAGGCCGCCGACGCCAAGACCGCCGGCGCCCGCAACCTCGACCGGCTCACCGCCGACCGCGACTTGGACGCGTTCGTGGTGTTCTCGTCGGGCGCCGCGATCTGGGGCTCGCGCCTGCAGGCGGCCTACGGCGCGGCCAACGCCTACCTCGACGCCATCGCCGAGAACCGTCACCACCGCGGCCTGCCCGCGACCTCCGTGTCCTGGGGCCTTTGGGGCGGAGGCGGCATGGGCGACAGCGAGGGCGGCGCCCAGCTGCAGCGCCTCGGCCTGCGCGAGATGGACCCGGAGCTGGCCATCAACGCCCTGGCGGCGGTCCTGGACCACGGTGAGCGCCTGCTCACGGTGGCCGACGTGGACTGGGCCAAGTTCGCCCCGGTGTTCACGCTGCACCGGCCCAGTGCCCTGATCAGCCAACTGCCCGAGGTGACCCGCGCGCTCGCGGCGGGACCAACGTCCTCTGGTGGTGGCTCTGAAGCTCTGGCCACCACGGAACTGGGGCAGCAGCTGCAGACCCTGGACCGCGACGGGCAGGAACGCCTGCTGGTGGACCTGGTGCGCAGCGCGGCCGCCGGTGTGCTCGGGCACGCCTCGGCCGACGCCGTCGATGCCGCCAGGCCCTTCCGCGAGCTCGGTTTCGACTCGCTCACCGCGGTCGAGCTGCGCAACCAGCTGGGCGCCGCGACCGGTCTGGACCTGCCCGCCACGCTGGTCTTCGACTACCCGACCCCGGCCCTGCTGGGCGAGTTCCTCACCGACGAACTGGTCGGCGCCGTCGCGGCCCAGGTCAGCGTGGTCTCCGCCGCGAACACCGACGAGCCGATCGCGATCGTGGGCATGAGCTGCCGCCTGCCCGGCGGCTCGAACAGCCTGCCGGAGTTCTGGGACCTGCTGCGCACCGGCGCCGACGGCATCACCGCCTTCCCCACCGACCGCGGCTGGGAGGCGTACGTCACCGAGGAGCAGCAGAACTCGCAGTTCGCCCCGGTCGGCGGTTTCGTCTACGACTCGGGCGACTTCGACCCGGCGTTCTTCGGCATCAGCCCGCGCGAGGCCCGGGCGATGGACCCGCAGCAGCGCGTCCTGCTCGAAACCGTCTGGGAGGCGCTGGAACAGGCCGGGATCGACCCGAACACGCTGCGCGGCACCTCGGCCGGCGTGTTCACCGGCGCCTGGTCGTCCGGCTACGGCATGAGCCTGCAGCCGGGCGCCCCCCAGGTCGACGCGGCCGAGATGGCGGCCGGCGGCACGGAGGGCTACTTCCTGACCGGCAGCGCGACCAGCGTGATCTCCGGCCGGGTGGCCTACACCCTGGGACTGGAGGGCCCGGCCGTCACGATCGACACGGCCTGCTCCTCCTCGCTGGTGGCCCTGCACCTGGCCGCCCAGTCGCTGCGCTCCGGGGAGTCCAGCCTGGCCCTGGCCGGTGGTGTCACGGTGATGGCGACTCCGGGCTCGTTCGCCGAGTTCGCCCTGCAGAAAGGCCTTTCCGGTGACGGGCGCTGCAAGTCCTTCGGGGCGGGGGCGGACGGCACGGGCTGGGGCGAGGGCTCGGGCATGCTGGTGCTGGAAAGGCTTTCGGACGCCCGCCGCAACGGCCATCGCGTGCTCGCCCTGGTCAGTGGTAGTGCGGTGAACCAGGACGGAACCTCCAACGGGCTCACCGCGCCCAACGGCCCCTCCCAGCAGCGCGTCATCCGGGCCGCCCTGGCCTCGGCCGGGCTCTCCCCGGCCGACGTGGACGCGGTCGAGGCGCACGGCACCGGAACGGTCCTCGGCGACCCGATCGAGGCGCAGGCCCTGCTGGCCACCTACGGTGCGGCGCGCGACGCGGCCGACCCGCTGTGGCTGGGCTCGGTCAAGTCGAACATCGGGCACACCCAGGCCGCGGCCGGGGTGGCCGGGGTGATCAAGATGGTGCTGGCCATGCAGCACGACCTGCTGCCGGTCTCGCTGCACTCGGACGAGGTCTCGCCGCACGTCGACTGGTCCTCCGGCGGCGTGCGGGTGCTGAACCAGCCGGTGCCGTGGCCCGCCTCGGGCCGGGGACCGCGCCGGGCCGGTGTCTCCTCGTTCGGCGTGAGCGGCACCAACGCCCACGTCATCCTGGAAGAGGCTCCGTCCGTGGAGGTCGCGGCCGACGAGTTCGACGAGCCCGACCGTGGGACCAAGGTCTTCGGCGAGGAGGCTCCGGCGGCCTGGCTGATCTCGGCCCGCACCGCCGAGGCGCTGGCCGGGCAGGCCGCGCGCCTGGCCCCGCTGGCCGGGACCGCGAAGCCGTCCGACGTGGCCTGGTCGCTGGCCACCACCCGGGCCCGGTTCGACCACCGCGCGGTGGTGATCGGCTCGCCCGAGACCGGTCTGGGCGCGCTGGCCTCCGGTCTCCCGGTGCCCGAGGTGGTCTCGGGCCAGGTGCTCAGCGGCGACAAGCGGGTGGTGTTCGTCTTCCCCGGCCAGGGCTCGCAGTGGCTCGGCATGGGCCGCACCCTGGCCGCCACCTCGCCGGTGTTCGCCGCGCGCCTGGCCGAGTGCGAGCGCGCCCTGGCGCCTTACGTGGACTGGAAGCTCTTTGAGGCACTGGACGGGCCTCTGGAGCAGGTGGACGTGCTCCAGCCCGTTCTGTGGGCGGTTCATGTGTCGCTCGCTGCGGTCTGGGAGGCGGCCGGGGTGCGGCCTTCGGCCGTGGTCGGGCACTCCCAGGGTGAGATTGCCGCGGCTGTCGTCTCGGGTGCGCTGTCGCTGGAGGACGGCGCCCGGGTGGTGGCGTTGCGCAGCCAGGCTTTGAAGGCGTTGTCGGGTCGGGGCGGGATGCTCTCGCTCGCCGAGCCGGTGGCCGTGGTCGAGGCTCGCCTGAGCGGCGACGTGACGGTGGCGGCGGTGAACGGGCCGAACGCGACCGTGGTCTCGGGTGACCCGGCGCTGCTGGAAGAGCTCTTGGCGCAGGTCGAGGCCGAGGGCGGCCGGGCGCGGATGCTCGCGGTCGACTATGCCTCGCACGGCCCGCAGGTCGACGAGCTGCAGGAGGAGATCCTGCGGTTGCTGGCCGAGGTCAGGCCCCAGGCCGCACGGGTGCCGATGGTCTCGGCGATGACCGGGGCGTGGCTGGACGGCACCGAGCTCACCGCGCAGTACTGGTACGACAGCCTCCGGGCCCGCGTCGAGTTCTCCCGGGCCGTGGAAGTTCTGGGTCAGGACGGCTACCGGGTGTTCGTCGAGACCTCGGCCCACCCGGTGCTGACCGCGCCCGTCACCGAGATCCTGGAGACGCTGGGCGAGCCGGTGGTGACTGGAACACTCCGGCGCGACGACGGCGGGGCCGAGCGCCTGCTGGCCTCGCTGGCCACGCTGTACGTCAACGGCGTGCCGGTGGACTGGACGGCGGTCCTGCCCGAGGGCGAGCGCGTCGACCTGCCCACCTATGCCTTCGAGCACCGGCGCTACTGGTCCAAGGCCATGCAGGCCGGCGCCGGCGACGTGCGTTCGGCCGGTCTCGGCGCCGTCGGTCACCCGCTGCTCAGCGCCTCGGTCGAACTGGCCGGGGGCGACGGTGTGGTGGTCACCGGCCGACTGTCGCTGCGCACCCACCCCTGGCTGGCCGACCACGCCGTGGGTGGTGCCGTGCTGCTGCCCGGTACCGCCTTCGTCGACTTCGCCATGCGGGCCGGCTACGAGGTCAACTGCGCCCGCGTGGTCGAGCTCACCCTGGCCGCGCCGCTCGTGCTCCCGCCCAGCGGGGCCATCGCCGTGCAGGTCGTGGTCAGCGCGGCGGACGCCGACGAGCAGCGCACCGTGGACATCTACTCGCGGCCCGACGACGCCGTGGGCGAACCCTGGACGCAGCACGCCACCGGCCGCCTGGCTCCGGACACCCGGGTGGGTCTGCCCTCGGCGGGCGACTTCCTGGTCTGGCCGCCGCTGGACGCCGAGCCGGTGGACGTGAGCGACCTCTACGAGATCCAGGCCGCGGGCGGCTACGGCTACGGCCCGGTCTTCCAGGGCCTGAAGGCGGCCTGGCGCCGGGACGGCGCGATCTTCGCCGAGATCGCCCTGCCCGAGTCGGCAGGAGCCGACGCCGCTCGCTTCGGCATCCACCCGGCCCTGCTCGACTCCTCCCTGCAC
The DNA here is from genome assembly GCF_021277265.1 of Kineosporia rhizophila. GTDB lineage: Bacteria > Actinomycetota > Actinomycetes > Actinomycetales > Kineosporiaceae > Kineosporia > Kineosporia rhizophila. Next base: position 154,638 of record NZ_JAJSOH010000012.1, on the reverse strand, counting down.
GCGGCAGGCCTGCTGGCCTCAGCGTCCGAGGAGGGCGTGCGCCTGCCGTTCGCCTGGACCGGTGTCTCGCTGATGGCGGCCGGCGCCTCCTCGCTGCGGGTGCGGCTGGCCCAGGACGAGGCCGGTGGCCTCACCCTGACCGGCGCCGACCCGACCGGCCGCCCGGTGGTCGCGGTCGAGTCGCTGATCCTGCGGGCAGTCAGTGCCGACGCGCTGAACGCGGCGCAGGGCAGCCAGAGCAACTCCCTGTTCGCGGTGGACTGGGTTCCGGTCAACGGCGGCTCGGCCGAGCTGCCCACCCGCTGGGCGCTGCTCGGCGAGGACCACTTCGCCGTGGGCGACGCGCTGCCGGGTGACGGGCTGCGCGTGGCCGACCTGTCCGCGCTCGCCGATTCGGTCGCCGGCGGGGCGGCGGCTCCGGACCTAGTAGTTGTTTCTGTTGGCGGTAAGGGTTCAAGTACGGACGCCCATGACGGCGCCGATGTCGGCTCCCGCGCACGGGTGCTCACTGCCGAGATCCTGAGCCTGCTGCAGCAGTGGCTGACCCTCGACGCCCTGGCCGACGCCCGCCTGGCACTGGTCACCCGAGGAGCGGTGGCCGCTGCGGACGGGGACGCGGTGGACGACCTGGCCGCCTCCGCGGTGTGGGGTCTGGTGCGCTCGGCGCAGTCGGAGAACCCGGACCGGATCATCCTGGTCGACCTGCCCACGGGTGCGGGTGCGGGTGCGGCGGGCTCGGCCGAAGCCGAGTCGGTTCTCCAGCTGGGAGGGTCAGCTGATAACAGGCTCACGCCATCCCTAGCCCCCGCCCTCCCAGGGGATAAGACACGTGAAGACGGGTCTGCGGTTGAGCCGGCGGACGGCGCCGGTGCCGCACTCGTGAGCGCCCTGGCCTCGGGTGAGCCTGAGGTTGCCCTGCGGCAGGGCGTCGCGCTGAGCCGGCGGCTGGTCCGCCCGGCGAGCGCCGAGGTCCAGGAGCCCGGCGAAGCGGCCGAGCCCGGCGCGGTGCTCATCACCGGCGGCACGGGTCTGCTCGGGGCGCTGGTGGCCCGTCATTTGGCCGAGCACGGCCGGGCCGAGCAGCTGGTGCTGATCAGCCGGTCCGGGCCGCGGGCGGGCGGGGTGGCGGCTCTGGCGGCGGATGTGGCGCAGAGTGGCGTCGCCGTCCAGGTGACCGCCGCCGACGCCGCTGACCGCTCGGGGCTGGCAAGCGTCCTCAAGCCGTTGGCCCTGAGGCTCACCGGGGTGATCCACACCGCCGGGGTGCTCGACGACGGCGTGATCGGCTCGCTGACTCCCGCGCGGCTCGACCAGGTGATGCGCCCGAAGACGGACGCGGCCTGGAATCTGCACGAATTGACGGCAAACTCCCCGCTGCAGGAGTTCGTGCTGTTCTCCTCCGGGGCGGCCACGTTCGGCTCGCCGGGGCAGGGCAACTACGCCGCGGGCAACGCGTTCCTCGACGCGCTGGCCGCGCACCGCCAGGCCGCCGGGCTGCCGGGGCAGTCGCTGGCCTGGGGCCTGTGGGCCGATGCCAGCGCGATGACCGGCCACCTGAACGAGGCCGACCGTCAGCGCAACAACCGCAGCGTGATGAGCGAACTGAGCACGCAGGACGGCCTGGCCCTGATGGATGCCTCGCTGGCCCGGCCGGAGGCGCTGCTGGTGCCGGCGAAGGTGAACGTGGCCGGGCTGCGGGCCCAGGCCGCCCGCGGAGGCCGGCTGGCGCCGGTCTGGCACGCCCTGGCGGGCCGCCCGGTGGGGGCCGCTCCGACGGTGGATCCGCAGGCCGGACGACTTCTGCGGGCGCAGTTGAACGCTGTAGCGGACCCGGACCGTGACCGGGTACTACTGAGCCTGGTTCGGACACATGGGGCCGCAGTTCTGGGTCACTCCTCGGCCGACGCCGTGGGGGCCCAGAAGGCCTTCAACGAACTGGGATTCGACTCGCTGACCGCTCTGGAGCTACGGAATCGCCTGAATGCAGCCACCGGGCTGAAGTTGCCCGCCACCCTCGTGTTCGACTACCCGACGCCGGCCGCGCTCGCCGGCCATCTCAAGGAACAGCTCGTCGACGGAAACGACGAGCAGGCCGACTCCGGGGCCCTGGCCCTGGCCGAGGTCGGCCGCCTGGAGGAGATGGCCCGTGCGATCAAGGCCGGTGACGGATCGCGATCCGCCCTGGCAGCCCGCCTGAAAGCCCTTGTCCTGACTCTGGAGACGGAGCAGGACCCGAAGGCCGAAGGGGGTGCCGACACCGATCTCCGGGCAGCCACGGTCGAGAACATCTTCGATCTTCTCGACAACGAGCTCGCCGACTGACACGCGGTCCGGGCCCCCGGACCAGTAAATGGTTCGAGGAGCTGTTTCATGGACACCGAGGACAAGTTTCTCGACTACCTCAAGCGGGCCACCGCCGACCTGCGCAAGGCCCGCAGGCGGGTGCGCGAGCTGGAGGACCGCGAGGCGGAGCCGATCGCGATCGTCGGGATCGGCTGCCGCTTCCCGGGCGGGGTGAACGACCCGGGAAGCTTCTGGCGGCTGCTGTCCTCGGGCACCGACGCGATCGCGGACTTCCCCATTGACCGCGGCTGGGACGTGGAGGGCCTGTACGGCTCGGCCGGCCCGCGCGAGGAGTCGTCGAACACGATCCAGGGCGGGTTCGTCCACGACGCGTCGGGTTTCGACGCGGGGTTCTTCGGGATCAGCCCGCGTGAGGCGCTGGCGATGGACCCGCAGCAGCGGGTCATGCTGGAGACCTCGTGGGAGGCACTTGAGCAGGCCGGGATCGACCCCTCGAAGCTGAAGGGGTCGGCCACCGGCGTCTTCGCGGGCGCGGGCATGACCGCCTACGGCGCGCAGGTTCCCGCGGCCGACGCCGAGGGCTACGTGGTCACCGGCAACGCCACCAGCGTGATCTCCGGCCGGGTCGCCTACAGCCTGGGCCTGGAGGGCCCGGCCGTGACGGTCGACTCGGCCTGCTCCTCGGCGCTGGTCTCGATGCACCTGGCCGCCGCCGCACTGCGTTCCGGCGACTGCACGCTGGCCCTGGCCGGCGGTGTCACCGTGATGGCCGAGCCGGGCAGCTTCGCCGAGTTCTCCCGGCAGGGCGGCCTGGCCTTCGACGGCCGCTGCAAGGCGTTCTCGGCCGAGGCCGACGGAACCGGCTGGGCCGAGGGCGCCGGTGTGCTGGTGCTGGAGAAGCTTTCGGACGCCCAGCGCAACGGCCGCACGATCCTCGCGGTCATGCGCGGGTCGGCTGTCAACCAGGACGGCGCCTCCAACGGCCTCACCGCTCCCAACGGCCCCTCCCAGCGGCGCGTGATCCGCGCCGCGCTCGCCAGCGCCCGGCTCTCGCCGGCCGAGGTCGACGCGGTCGAGGCGCACGGCACCGGAACGGTTCTCGGCGACCCGATCGAGGCGCAGGCCCTGCTGGCCACCTACGGCCAGGACCGCCCGGAAGGCCGCCCGGTGCGGCTGGGTTCGGTCAAGTCGAACATCGGTCACACCCAGGCCGCGGCCGGTGCGGCCGGGGTGATCAAGATGATCCTGGCGCTGCGCAACGAGATGCTGCCGCGCACCCTGCACGCCGATCAGCCCTCTCCGCACGTGGACTGGAGCGCCGGTGACGTCGCGCTGCTGACCGAGGCCGAGCCCTGGCCCTCGCGGCTGGCCGACAACGGCGCCCCGCGGCGGGCGGGCATCTCGGCGTTCGGCATCAGCGGCACCAACGCCCATGTCGTCCTCGAAGAAGCTCCCGCCCCGGTCGCGGCTGCGGCCATCGACGCCGACGCCGAGAAGCCCCTGGCCGTTCTCGACGGCGAGCAGCACGCCTGGCTGATCTCCGGCCGTAACCCCGAGGCCCTGCGCGCGCAGGCCACCCGGCTGGCTTCCCACGTCGCCGATGCCGCGGTGGAACCCGCCGACATCGCCTGGTCGCTGGCCACCACCCGCACGGCGCTGGAGCAGCGCGCCGTCGTGGTCGGCCGCACCACCGCCGAACTCACCGTCGCCGTCAGCGACCTGGCCACGGGCGTCCCCACGGGCTCGATCGTGACGGGCGCCGCCTCCACCACGCCGCGCGTGGTCTTCGTCTTCCCGGGCCAGGGTTCGCAGTGGGTCGGCATGGGCCGCGAGCTGGCCGCCTCGTCGCCGGTTTTCGCCGCTCGTCTGGCCGAGTGCGGCGCCGCGCTGGCGCCCTTCGTGGACTGGTCGCTCGAGGACGTGCTGGGCGACGAGGAGGCCCTGCAGCGGGTCGACGTGGTCCAGCCGGCGCTGTGGGCGATCATGGTTTCGCTGGCCGAGTTCTGGCGCGCCGCCGGGGTTCGGCCGGACGCGGTGCTGGGGCACTCGCAGGGTGAGATCGCCGCCGCCGTGGTGGCCGGCATTCTCTCGCTGGAGGACGCCGCCCGGGTGGTGGCGCTGCGCAGCCAGGCGTTGAAGGCGCTCTCGGGCCGGGGCGGGATGCTCTCGCTCGCCGAGCCGGTGGCCGTGGTCGAGGCCCGGATCGCTGGCCTGGCCGGTGTGACGGTGGCGGCGGTGAACGGGCCGAACGCCACGGTGGTGTCGGGGGATCCGGCGCTGCTGCAGGAACTGCTCGAGCGTGTGGAGGCCGAGGGTGGCCGGGCGCGGATGCTGCCGGTCGACTACGCCTCGCACGGCCCCCAGGTCGATGAGCTGCAGGACGAGATCCTCCAGGTCCTGCAGGGGCTCACCCCTCAGCCCGCGACCACGCCGATGATCTCGGCGATGACCGGCGAGTGGCTGATCGGCCCCGAGGCGGACGCGGGCTACTGGTACGCCAGCCTGCGCGCCCGGGTCGACTTCGCCCGCGCCGTCGAGACTCTCGCGCGTGATGAGTTCGGTGCGTTCGTCGAGGTCTCCGCCCACCCGGTGCTGACCAACGCGGTCACCGACATCGTCGAGACCGCGCTGCAGGTGAGCGGCGACGAAGGACCGGTGGTCACCGGCACCCTGCGCCGTGAGGACGGGGGCGCCTCCCGGGCGCTGTTGTCGCTGGCCGAGGCCTACACCCGTGGCGTGGCCGTGGACTGGACCGCTGTGCTGCCCGAGGGCCGGCGCGTGGACCTGCCGGCCTACGCCTTCCAGCGTGCGCACTACTGGCCCCTGCCCGGCACCGACCTCCCGGCCGCGGACCTGCGCGAGCTGACCGAGGGCGAGGCGCAGTTCTGGGCGGCCATCGAGGCCGACGACATGCAGAGCCTGGCGTCGGCGCTGGCCGTGCAGGGCGATGAGTCGTTCGCCGAGATCGTGCCCAAGCTGGCGGCCTGGCGCCGCCGCGAGCGCGACGCCAACGCCGTGGCCGACTGGCGCTACCGCGTCACCTGGACCTCCGTCGACGCCCCCGAGGCCACGCCGCTGGCCGGCACCTGGTTGCTGATCACCCCCACCACCCCGGCCGACCACCTCGTCACGCAAGCTCTGCGCGCTGCCGGGGCGGACGTCCGAACGCTGACCGTCACGCCCGCAGACCTGGACCGGGCCGCGCTCACCGCGCTCCTGGACGGCCTGAACCCGGCGGGAGTGGTGTCGCTGCTCGGCCTGGACGAGGCGCCGACGGCTGAACTGCCGGTCGTCACCCAGGGCCTAACGGGCACGCTCGCCCTGGTGCAGGCGCTGGGCGACACCGGGATCAAGGCCCCGCTGTGGCTGCTCACCAGCGGCGCCGTGCTGTGCGGCCGGACTGACACCACGCCGAGTCGTCCGCTGCAGGCGCAGATCTGGGGTCTGGGCCGGGTCGCCGGTCTGGAGCACCCCGACCGCTGGGGCGGCCTGATCGACCTGCCGGAGACCTTCGACGAGACCGCCGCGCAGCGCCTGACCGCATTCCTGGGCCAGAGCTCCGAGGACCAGCTGGCGATCCGCTCCACCGGCGTGCAGGCCCGCCGCCTGGTGCAGGCCCGCCCGCGCGCCTCCCGGCCCGGTGACGAGCGCTGGAGCACCCGCGGCAGCGTCCTGCTCACCGGCGCCTCCGGTGCGATCGGCCCCGACCTGGCCGCCTGGCTGGCCGCCTCCGACGTGCCGCACGCCGTGATGGCCAGCCGCCGCGGCCCGCACACCCCCGGCGCCGCCTACCTGGCCGCACTGATGGCCGAGGCCGGCACCGGCGTCACCCTGGCCCGCACCGACGTGTCCGACCGCGACCAGGTGGCCGGTCTGATCGACTGGATCCCCACGGTCGGCCCGGACCTGTCCGCGGTGATCCACGCCGCCGTCTCGGTCGAGCTGCTGCCGCTGATGCGCACCGACGCCGAAGGCCTGGCCCTGGCCTCACAGGCCAAGGTCGCCGGCGCCGCGCACCTGGACGAGCTCACCGCCGACAAGGACCTGGACGCGTTCGTCCTGTTCTCCTCGATCACCGCCACCTGGGGTGTGGGCGACCACGGCGCCTACGCCGCGGCCAACGCCTACCTCGACGCCCTGGCCGAGGACCGCCGCCTGCGCGGCCTGCCCGCCACCTCGATCGCCTGGGGCGTGTGGGAGTCCGGCGGCCGCTTCGACGAGACCCCCGCCAACGACCCCGCGAGCGCGCCGCAGCACCAGGAATGGCTGCCGCAGAGCCTGATCCCCGACCGCCTGCGCCGCCAGGGCCTGGTGCTGCTGAACCCGGACCGGGCGCTCACCGCGATGGGCCAGGTGCTGGCCGACGACGAGACCGTGCTCGCGGTCGCCGACGTGGACTGGCCGCGCTTCTCCGCCGTCTTCAACGCCTCCCGGCAGTGGCGCCTGCTCGACGAGATCCCGCAGGCCCGCCAGGTGGAGAGCACGCCCGGCGAGGTCGCGGTCAACGGTGAGGCCGCCGCTCTGCTGGCCAAGCTGCTCGGGGTCTCCCAGCAGCAGCGCGAGCGCATCGTCACCGACCTGGTACGCCAGCACGCCGCCGCCGTTCTGGGCCACAGCTCGGCCGGCGAGGTGCAGGCCGGGCGTGCCTTCCGCGACATGGGTTTCGACTCCCTCACCGCGGTCGAGCTGCGCACCAAGCTCAACCAGGCCACCGGTCTGCAGCTGCCCAGCACCGTCGTCTTCGACTTCCCCTCCCCGCAGGTCCTGGCCCGGGAGATCCTCACCCGGCTGATCGGTACGCAGGCCACCGCCGACGCACAGGCATCCCGGGTGACGCCGGTCTCGGCCGACGACCCGGTCGTGATCGTCGGTATGGGAGCCCGTTTCCCCGGGGCTGTGGACAGCCCGGAGGCGATGTGGGACCTGCTGATGAACCGCGGCGACGCGATCTCGCAGTTCCCGGCCGACCGCGGCTGGGACGCCCTGGGCGAGACCGGCGGCTTCACCCCGCGCGGTGGCTTCATGTCCGGGATGGCCGAGTTCGACCCGGCGTTCTTCCGGATCAGCCCGCGTGAGGCGCTGGGCATGGACCCGCAGCAGCGGCTGCTGCTGGAGACCTCGTGGGAGGCGCTGGAGCGGGCCGGGGTGGACCCGGTCACCCTGCGCGGCTCGCTCACCGGCGTCTTCGCCGGTGCCTCGAACTCCGGCTACGCCGGGCTGGCCGGTTACGGCGCCGGGGTGGAGGGCTCCGAGGGCCACCTGATGATCGGCAACCTGACCAGCGTGGTCTCCGGCCGGGTCTCGTACACCCTGGGCCTGGAGGGCCCGGCCGTCACGGTCGACACCGCCTGCTCCTCGTCGCTGGTGGCCCTGCACCTGGCTGCCTCGGCGCTGCGCGCGGGGGAGTGCGACCTGGCCCTGGCCGGCGGCATCATGGTGATCACCGACCCGGCCGAGTTCATCGGCTTCTCCCAGCAGGGCGCGCTGGCCGCGGACGCCCGCTGCAAGGCCTTCTCGGCCGACGCCGACGGCATGAGCCTGGCCGAGGGCGTGGGCATGTTCGCGCTGGAGAGGCTCTCGGACGCCCGTCGCAACGGCCACCCGGTGCTCGCGGTGATCGCGGGCAGCGCCGTGAACCAGGACGGCGCCTCGAACGGGCTGTCCGCCCCCAACGGCCCCAGCCAGCAGCGAGTCATCCGCGCGGCTCTGGCCAGCGCAGGGCTCACCCCGGCCGACATCGACATCCTCGAGGCGCACGGCACCGGCACCAAGCTGGGCGACCCGATCGAGGCGCAGGCCGTGCTGGCGACGTACGGCCAGGGCCGGCCCGAGAACCGGCCGCTGCTGATGGGCTCGGTCAAGTCGAACATCGGCCACGCCCAGCAGGCCGCCGGCGCCGCCGGGGTGCTGAAGCTGGTGCTGGCCCTGCAGCACGGCGTGGTCCCGGCCACGCTGCACGCCGAGGTGCCCACCCCGCACGTGGACTGGGCCGCCGGTGACGTGAAGCTCCTGAACGAGCCGGCGCAGTGGCCGACTGGGGGCGAACGGGTGCGCCGGGCAGCGGTCTCGGCGTTCGGGATCAGCGGCACCAACGCGCACATCATCCTGGCCGAGCCGCCCGCCGACGAGCCCGCCGGCATCGAGCCCACCGACGAGCCGGCTCTGCCGGTCCTGACCGGCGACGACCTGGCCTGGCTGGTGTCGGGCCACACGCCGGACGGCCTCACCGCCCAGGCCGAGCGTCTGGCCGCGCACGTCAGCGACCAGAACCCGGCCGACCTGGCCTGGTCGCTGGCGGCAACCCGCTCCGCGCTGGAGCACCGGGCCGTGATCCTCGGTTCCCGGACCGGCCACCTGCTCGCCGGTCTGGAGGCACTCCGGGCGGGCACCCCGTCCTCTGCCCTGATCTCCGGCACGGCCGCCGCGGCCGACCCGGTCGTGTTCGTCTTCCCCGGCCAGGGTGGTCAGTGGGTCGGCATGGGGCGTGAGCTTCTCGCTCAGAGCCCCGTTTTCGCGCAACGGATGGACGAGTGTCGCGCGGCTCTGGCGCCTCATGTCGAGTGGGACCTGCTCGAGGTCCTGGACGACGAGGAGCAGCTGGCCCGCCTCGACGTGGTGCACCCGGCGCTGTGGGCGACGATGGTCTCGCTCGCCGCGCTCTGGGAGGCCTCCGGCGTCGTGCCGGACGCGGTGATCGGGCACAGCCAGGGCGAGATCGCGGCTTCGGTGGTGGCCGGGGTGCTTTCGCTCGAGGACGGCGCGCGGGTGGTTGCCCGGCGCGGTCGGGCGATGCTCGCGCTGGCCGGCAAGGGGGGCGTGCTTTCCGTCGCCGCCTCTCGTGAGGTTGTCGAAGGGCTCGTGGGCGCTTACGACAAGATCGCTGTCGCAGTGCTGAACGGCCCGTCGGCCACGGCCGTCTCGGGTGACGTCGGGCAACTGCAGGCCCTGGCCGCCGACTGCGAGAAGCAGCAGATCCGCACGCGTTTCGTGCCGATGGACTACGCCCCGCACGGCCCGCAGGTGGAGAGCATCCGCGACGAGATCCTGACGGCGCTGGAGGGCCTGACGCCGAACCCGGCGCTGATCCCGATCGTCTCGGGCATGAGCGGCGACTACCTCGACGGCACCGAGGCCGACGCGAGCTACTGGTACGAGAGCCTGCGCGCCACGGTCCAGTTCACCGACGGCATCAAGACTCTCGACCGGGACGGCTACGGCGTCTTCGTCGAGGTCTCCCCGCACACGGTGCTCACCGCCGCGATCGGCGCCACCCTGGAGCGGGAGGACGATCGTCCCGCCGCCGTGGTGACCGGAACCCTCAAGCGTGAGGACGGGGGAGCCGCGCGCTTCCTGGCCTCGCTCGCCGAGGTGCACGTTGGTGGCGGCCACGTGGACTGGAAGGCCGTGCTGCCCGAGGGCAAGCGCGTCGACCTGCCCACCTACGCCTTCCAGCGCCAGCGCTACTGGCCCAAGGCGATCGCCGCCACCGGCGCCAGCGTCCAGGCCCTGGGACTCGATGCGGCCGGCCACCCGCTGCTCGGTGCCGCCGTGCAGCGCGCCGACGGGCAGGGCCTGCTGTTCACCGGCCTGCTCTCCACCCGCACCCAGCCCTGGCTGGCCGACCACGTGATCGCCGGTGCGGTGCTGCTGCCCGGCACCGCCTTCGTCGAGCTGGCCGTGCGAGCCGGCTACCAGGCCGGCACTCCGCGCCTGGAAGAGCTGACCCTGGCGGCGCCGCTGATCATCCCGGCCGAGCGCCCGGTCCGGATCCAGGTCGCGGTCGGCGCCCCGGACGAGAGCGGTCACCGGTCCGTCGAGATCTACGGAAACGTCGACGAGACCTCCGAGGAAGGATGGACCCGTCACGCCGGTGGTCTGCTGGCCCCCTACGTCGCTGCGGGCGATGCCGAGGCGGGCGACTTCCTGGTCTGGCCGCCGTCCGACGCCGAGCCGGTGGACGTGTCCGACCGTTACGAGTCGACGAGCGCGGGCGGCTACGCGTTCGGCCCGACCTTCCAGGGGCTGAAGGCGGCCTGGCGCCGCGGCGCGGACGTGTTCGCCGAGGTTGCGCTGCCGGACGAAGCTGCTTCGGAGGCGTCTGCTTTCGGGGTGCATCCGGCTCTGCTGGACGCCTGCCTGCACGCGGCCGGGGTCGCCGGTGACGCCTGGGCAGGGCACCTGGACGCCGAGCCCGGTCAGATGCTGCTGCCCTTCGCCTGGACCGGCTTCTCGCTGCACGCGGCCGGGGCGGCCCGGTTGCGGGTCCGGCTGCGGCCGGAGGCTGCGGGCGGGATCGCCCTCACCGCAACCGATGTCGCAGGGACGCCGGTGGTCACCGCCCAGTCGCTAGTGCTGCGGCCGGTCTCGGCCGCTTCGATGCCCGCCACTGGTCCCTCGGTGGACGACGCGATGTTCGCGGTCGAGTGGGTGCCGGTCGAAGCGGGAACAATGGACGCTTCCTGGGCCGTTGCCGGTCCGGACGCCTTCGGTCTCGCGGCTGGGATCGCGGCAGCCGGTCAGACCCCGGCGCTGTACCAGAACCTGGCCACGCTGGCCGAGGCCGTGAGCGCCGGCGCCCCCGCGCCCGCACTGGTCGCAGTGGCCGTGGACGGCCCCTGGGATGCGGCTGACCCGGCCGTTGCGGCCCGTGAGGTGACTGTCCAGACCGTCGCGCTGCTCCAGGAATGGCTGGCGCTCACCGCGCAGGACGCGCTTGCCGAGGCCCGCCTGGTGCTCGTGACGCGTGGAGCGGTGGCCACCGGCACGGGTGAGGACGTGTCCGACCCGGCCGCCGCCGCGGTCTGGGGTCTGGTGCGCTCGGCGCAGTCCGAGAACCCCGGGCTGATCACGATCGTCGACCTGCCCACCCGGACGGTTACCAACACCACCGTCGACACCACCGTCGACACCACCCTTGACACGACGCAGGTCAGCCATCTGCCCGCCGCGCTCGCCACCGGGGAGCCGGAACTGGCGATCCGCGCGGGCCGCCTGATGGCCCGCCGCCTTTCCCGGCCCTCCGCAAGCCTTCTCAGCCCCGAGACCGACGGGCCCTGGCGGCTGGACGCGGCGCAGAAGGGCAGCCTGGACGGCCTGGCCCTGGTTGCTGCCCCGGAGGCCGAGGCGCCGCTGGAGCCGGGCACGGTCCGGATCGCCGTTCGCGCCGTGGGTCTGAACTTCCGCGACGTCCTGATCGCGCTGGGCATGTACCCGGTCGACGCGCTGGTGGGCACCGAGATCGCCGGCGTGGTGACCGAGGTGGCCACCGACGTCGTCAATTTCGAAGTCGGCGACCGGGTGCTGGGCATGGGATCGGGGGCCGCCGGCCCGTTGACCGTCACCGAGGCCCGGCTGCTGACCCGGATGCCGGACGCCTGGTCGTTCGCGACCGCCGCGTCGGTGCCGATCGCCTACTCCACGGCCTGGTACGCCCTGGTCGACCTGGCCCAGGCCCGGCCCGGCCAGAAGCTGCTGGTGCACGCCGCGGCCGGTGGCGTGGGCACGGCCGCCGTCTCGGTGGCCCGGCACCTCGGGCTGGAAGTGTTCGCCACCGCCAGCCCGGCCAAGTGGGACGTGCTGCGGGCGATGGGGCTGGACGACGAGCACATCGCCTCCTCCCGAGACGCCGCCTTCGAGGCGAAGTTCAACGCCGCGACCGGGGACGAGGGCATGGACATCGTGCTCAACGCCCTGGCCGGCGAGCTGACCGACGCCTCGCTGCGACTGCTGCCGCGCGGCGGCGCGTTCCTGGAGATGGGCAAGACCGATGTCCGCTCCGAGGACGACCTGGCCCGCGACTTCCCGGGCGTGCGCTACCACGCCTTCGTCACCGGTGAGGCCGAACCTCGGCGCCTGACCGCGATTCTCGACGAGACCACGGCCCTCCTGGCCGAGGGCGTGCTGGCCATGCCGCCGAAGAAGGTCTGGGACGTGCGCCGGGCGCCCGAGGCGTTCCGCTTCATGAGCCAGGCCAAGCACGTGGGCAAGCTGGTGCTCACCGTGCCTTCCGCTGCGCGAGGCACCGTCCTGATCACCGGCGGTACCGGCACTCTGGGTGGGCTCGTGGCCCACCATCTCGCTTCGACCGGTCGTTCCGACGAGCTGGTGCTGACCAGCCGCCGGGGCCCGGGTGCGGCGGGAGTGGCTGCTCTGGCCGCCGGGGTGGCCGAGGCCGGGGCCGGTGTGCGGGTGCTCGTGGCCGATGCGGCCGACCGTGACGGCCTGGCGACTGTGCTGGCCTCACTGCCGAAGCTGACCGGGATCATCCACACCGCCGGTGTTCTCGACGACGGTGTGGTGGAGTCCCTTACGCCGGAGCGGATCGACGCGGTGATGCGACCGAAGGCCGACGGCGCCTGGAACCTGCACGAGCTGACCCTCGGGCGCAACCTCGACCAGTTCGTCCTCTTCTCCGCCGGTGCAGCCACGTTCGGTGGCGCCGGGCAGGGCAACTACGCCGCAGCCAACGCCTTCCTCGACGCCCTGGCCGCGCACCGGGTGGCGCAGGGCCGGCCGGCCGTGTCGCTGGCCTGGGGCCTGTGGGCCGACTCCAGCGGTATGACCGCCAACCTCAGCGGCGCCGACAAGGACCGGATGGCCTCCGGCGGGGTGAAGCCGCTGAGCTCGGCCGACGGCCTGGCCCTGCTCGACCTGGCGCTGAGCCGGGACGAGGCCCACCTGGTGCCGGCCCGCCTGGACATCGCCGGGATCCGCCGGCTCGGGGCCGACCTGCCGCCGCTGTGGCGGAATCTGGCCGGTTCCGGGCGGCGGGCCATTCCGCAGGCCGCCGCCGCGACCGGTTCGGGCAACCTGGGCCAGCAGCTGGCCGCCCTGCCCGAGGCCGACCGCGAGCGGGTGCTCCTGGACCTGGTCCGCGGGCACGTCGCGGCCGTGCTGGGCCACGCCTCCCCGGACGCGATCGAGCCCCGCCGCGCCTTCCGCGACCTCGGCTTCGACTCATTGACATCGGTCGAACTGCGTAACCGGCTCTCCACCGCGACCGGCCTGCGGCTGCCCGCCACCGTCGTCTTCGACCACCCGTCCTCCACCGCCCTGGCCGAGCACCTGCGCGCCAAGCTGCTCGGCGGGGCCGCCTCGGTGGCCGCCGTCACCGCGAAGCCCGCGGCCACCGGTGAGCCGATCGCCATCGTCGGCATGAGCTGCCGCTTCCCGGGCGAGGTCCGCGACCCCGAGTCGCTGTGGCAGCTGCTGGCCGAGGGCGTCGACGCGATCGGTGACCTGCCCCGCGACCGCGGCTGGCCGGTGACCGGTTCCAGCACCGGGCAGGGCGGTTTCATCAGCACCGCGGCCGACTTCGACCCCGGCTTCTTCGGGATCAGCCCGCGCGAGGCCCTGACCATGGACCCGCAGCAGCGGCTGCTGCTGGAGACCGCGTGGGAGGCCGTCGAGCGGGCCGGGATGGACGCGAGCGTGCTGCGCGGCACCCCGACCGGCGTCTACGTGGGCGCGGCGTTCTCCGGCTACGGCGACGGCCTGCCGCCCGAACTGGCCGGGCACATGATGACCGGCACCGCGGCCAGCGTGATGTCCGGCCGGATCTCCTACACCCTGGGCCTGGAGGGCCCGGCCGTCACGATCGACACGGCCTGCTCCTCCTCCCTGGTGGCCCTGCACCTGGCGGTGGCGGCCCTGCGTTCCGGCGAGTGCACGATGGCCCTGGCCGGCGGCGCCACGATCATGGCGACCCCGGGCGGGCTGGTCAGCTTCTCCCAGCAGCAGGCCCTGGCGGCGGACGGCCGTTGCAAGGCCTTTTCCGACTCCGCCGACGGCATGGGCATGTCCGAGGGCGCGGCCATGCTGGTGGTCGAGCGGCTCTCGGACGCGCAGCGCCTGGGGCACCCGGTGCTGGCGGTGATCCGCGGCAGCGCGATGAACCAGGACGGTGCCTCCAACGGCCTGACCGCCCCGAACGGGCCCTCGCAGCAGCGGGTGATCCGCGCCGCGCTGGCCAACGCGCAGCTCAGCGCGGCCGACATCGACGTGGTCGAGGCGCACGGCACCGGCACCGAGCTGGGCGACCCGATCGAGGCCCAGGCCCTGATGGCCACCTACGGGCAGGAGCGCCCGGACGGGCAGCCCCTGCTCATCGGCTCGGTGAAGTCGAACATCGGCCACACCCAGTGCGCGGCCGGCGCGGCCAGCGTGATGAAGGTGGTGCTGGCGCTGCAGAACGAGCAGCTGCCGCGCAGCCTGTACGCCGAGAACCCGTCCGACCACGTCGACTGGAGCGAGGGCGACGTCCAGCTGCTCGCCGAGGCCCAGCCGTGGACGGCCGGGGACCGGGTGCGCCGGGCGGGCATCTCCTCGTTCGGGATCTCGGGCACCAACGTCCATCTGCTCATCGAGGAGGCCCCCGCGGCTGCGGTGGCGAAGCCCGAACTGAGGACGCCGGTGCTCACCGGTGGCGCGTCGGCGTGGGTTGTGTCGGCGCGGACCGAGGAGGCCGTGGCGGCCCAGGCCGACCGGCTCGCCTCGTTCGTCGCCTCGCAGCCGGTCGGTGAGGCCCGCCCGGCCGAGGTGGCCTGGTCGCTGGCCACCAGCCGGGCGGTGTTCGAGCACCGCGCGGTGGTGATCGGCTCGGAACCGGACGACTTCCTGGTCGGCCTCGACGCCGTGGCCTCGGGTCTGCCCGCCGCCGGTGTGGTGGGCGGTTGCGTGCCGAGCGGTGGAGCGGCCGGCCGCAAGGTCTTCGTGTTTCCCGGTCAGGGTTCGCAGTGGATCGGCATGGGCCGGGCGCTGGCGGCTGCTTCGCCGGTGTTCGCTGAGCGTCTGAACGAGTGTGCGGCCGCGCTGTCGGCCTTCGTGGACTGGAACCTGCTGGAGGAGCTCGAGGGCCCGCTGGAGCGGGTCGACGTGGTGCAGCCGGTGCTGTGGGCGGTGAACGTCTCGCTCGCGGCGGTGTGGGAAGCGGCCGGGGTTCGTCCTGACGCTGTTGTCGGGCACTCGCAGGGTGAGATCGCCGCTGCGGTGGTCTCCGGTGCGCTGTCGCTGGAGGACGGCGCCCGGGTGGTGGCGCTGCGCAGCCAGGCGCTGCGGGCGCTGGCCGGACGGGGCGGGATGCTCTCGATCGCCGAGCCCGTGGCTGTGGTCGAGGCTCGTCTGAGTGGTGACGTGACGGTGGCGGCGGTGAACGGGCCGTCGGCGACGGTGGTCTCGGGTGATCCGGTTCGGTTGGCTGAGCTGCTGGCCGAGGTGGAGGGTGAGGGTGGCCGGGCGCGGATGCTGCCGGTCGACTATGCCTCGCACGGCCCGCAGGTCGAGGAGTTGCGTGAGGAGATACTGCGGCTGCTGGCCGAGGTCCGGCCGCAGGCCGCTCGAATTACGATGGTTTCGGCCATGACCGGGCTGAAGCTGGAGGGCACCGAGCTCACTGCGCAGTACTGGTACGACAGCCTGCGTGGCCGGGTCGAGTTCTCCCGTGCTGTCGAGGCTCTGGCCGATCATGGCGTGTTCGTCGAGTCCTCGGCCCACCCGGTGCTCACCGCCCCGGTTGCGGACGCCCTCGAGAACCTGGGCGTGGAAGCGGTCGTCACCGGCACCCTGCGCCGCGAGGACGGCGGAGCGGACCGGATGCTGGCCTCGCTGGCCGAGGTGTACGTGCGCGGCGTCGAGGTGGACTGGCGTTCGGTGCTGACACCGGCCGTCCGGGTCGACCTGCCCACCTACGCCTTCAGCCCGCAGCGCTTCTGGCCCACCGCGAGCGTGGCCGGTGCCGACGTGGCCTCGGCCGGTCTCGGCTCGGTCGGGCACCCCCTGCTGGGCGCCCGGGTCGAGCTCGCCGACGGCGAGGGTGTCGTGGTCACCGGCCAGCTCACCCCGCGCAGCGCCCCCTGGCTGGCCGACTACGAGGTGGCCGGCGTGACGCTGGTGCCCGGCACGGCCCTGGCCGAGCTCGCGGTGGTGGCCGGTCACCAGGTCGGCTGCCCGCGGATCGAGAAGCTCACGCTGACCACTGCGCTGGTGCTGTCCGAGAACCCCACCCAGGTGCAGATCGCTGTGGGCAACGCGGACGACGAGGGACGCCGCACCGTCCAGATCTACGCCCGGGTGGACGAGCCGTCGCAGACCGACGAGGGCGGCTCCTGGACCTGGCACGCCAGCGGCGTGCTGGCCCCGGCCGTCGAGGCCGCGCCCGGCACGGCACGTGACCTGCTCACCTGGCCCCCGGCCGACGCCACCCCGATCGCACTGCCGACGCTGCACGAGGCCCTGGAGACGGCCGGTCACCGCTACGGCCCGGCGTTCCAGGGGCTGCAGGCGGCCTGGCTGCGCGGCGGCGACATCCTTGCCGAGGTCGCCCTGCCGGAACCGGCCGCGGCCGACGCGGGGTTGTTCGGGGTGCACCCGGCCCTGCTCGACGCGGCCGTGCAGGCCCTGGTCATGGCCCCGGACACCACCACCCCGGCCGACCAGACCCGCGTGCCCTACGCCTGGAGCGGAGTCTCGGTCTACGCGCCGGGCAAGAACCGGTTGCGGGTGCGGCTGAGCCCGACCGACGCCGGCTGGTCGCTGACCGCAGCCGATGCCACCGGGGCGGCCGTGCTGGAGGTGCAGGAACTCCTCCTGCGCGGAGTGTCGGCGGCCCAGCTGCGGATCGCCGGGAACACCCTGCGCGACGCGCTGTTCTCGCTCGGCTGGGCGCCGGTCCCGGACCCGACCGTGGCCGTGACCGGCCCGTGGGCGGTGCTGGGCGAAGACCACCTGGGCCTGGCCGAGGGGCTGGCCGGGATGGGCGTCACCGCGGCCCTGCACCCCGACCTGGCCTCGCTGTCCACCTCGGTGGAGGCGGGGGAGGCGGTGCCGCAGTTCGTGCTCACCGCGCCGCGCATGCCCGAGAGCGACGCTGCTGGCTCGGCGGCGCAGTCGGTCGAGAAGCTGCTTTCCGAGTGGCTGAACCTCACGGCGCCGGCCGCGGCGCGGCTGGTGCTGATCACCCGGGGGGCCGTCGATACCGAAGACCTCCCGATGCACTCGGCACAAGCCGCTGCCGTCTGGGGCACTGTTCGTGCGGCCCAGCGTCGCAACCCCGGGCGGATCACCCTGGCCGACCTTTCCTCCGGCGCCCAGGCGGCCAACGACCGGCTGAGCATGCTCGCCGCCTCGCTGACCACTGAAGAGCCGGAACTGGCGCTGCGCGGCGACGTCGTGCTGGGCCGGCGGATCACCCGCCCGGCGCAGGTCTTCGACCCCACCGCGACGGTCGAGGGCACCCTGCTGGTCACCGGTGCGGCCGGCACCGCGACTGCCACGGCGGTGCGGCACCTGGCCCGAACCGGCCGCGCCCCCGCGGTGATCCTGGCTCTGTCCGGCGGCCCGTCCTCGGCCACCACGGCCGAGCTCGCGGCCGAGCTGGTCGGGCTCGAGGTGCCGGTGTGGTCGGTCGACCCGAGCACGCTGCTCGACCCGGCCGACACCGAGGGCCTGTCCCGGCTTCTGGCCCGCATCGGCCACCCGCTCACCACGGTGCTGCACTCGGCCGAGGACCAGAGCGACCAGGCCGACGAGACAGACGAGACCGCCTGGGCAGTCCACCGGCTCACCCAGGCCCTCACCGACGTCCACAATTTCGTGGTCTTCACCGACCTGACCGCCACCCTCGGTGCGGCCCCGGCGGAAATCAGCCAGGCCGCAACCGGTCTCGAAGCACTGGTATGCCAGCGGCGGGCGGCCGGACTGGCGGCCACGGTCGTGGCCTGGGGTCCGCTGGAGGGCGACGGCGAGGCGGCCCTGACCGGGGCGGCCGCACTGACCGCGCCGATCACCGGGCTGATCGGGACCCTGGGCGTGGACGACGCGGCGGCCCTGCTCGACCTGGTGCTCGAACGCGGCGACGGGCAGCTGGTGGCGGCCCGGCTGAACCTGACCCGGCTGCGGCAGACCACCGGCTCGGCGTCGATCGCGCCGACCGTGTGGCGGGCCCTGGCCGGCGCGCCGGTGCAGGCCGAGGCCGACGACGAGGAACGCTCCAAGGTCACCGAGGCGCTGCGGGCACAGCTGGCCGAGCTGTCACCCGCCGACGCCGAGCGCACCCTGCTCACCATGGTGCGCGGGCACGTCGCGGCGGTGCTCGGGGAGTCCTCGCCCGAGTCGATCGACCCGCGGCGGGCCTTCAGCGAGCTCGGCTTCGACTCGATGATCGCGGTCGAGCTGCGCAACCGGCTGAACACCGCCACCGGCCTGAAACTGCCGGCCACCGCGGTGTTCGACTACCCCTCGACCGCCGCCCTGACCACCTACCTGCTGGACAACCTCGGCCCGGACGGCGAACGCGCCGGCGACGCCGAGGAGGCCCGCCTGCGCCGGGTCCTGGCCACGGTGGCGATGTCCCGCTTCCGCGACGCCGGGATCCTCGACGAACTGCTGCGTCTGGCCGACCCCGACCGGCCGGCCGAGAAGACCGGCGCCGAGAACGGCCACGCCGCCGTGGAGATCGACGACCTGGACGCCGACAGCCTGATCGCCCTGGCGATGGGCTCGGGCGACGACGACCTCGACGGCCGGGTGCCCGAAGGTGCTGACCACTGATGCTTGAACTGTTCCGCGACGTGCGTGGACCGGGCAACGACTGGAGTGTCTCCTGATGACCAAGCCCGAGGACAAGGTTCTCGACGCGCTGCGGGCCTCCGTGAAGGAGACCGACCGGCTGCGCCGCCGCAACCGGCAGCTGACCGAGCAGGTCGAGGCCACCTGGGAGCCGATCGCGATCGTCGGGATGGGCTGCCGGTTCCCCGGCGGGGTCCGCAACCCCGAGCAGCTGTGGGACCTGGTCTCCGGCGGGGGTGACGCGATCTCGCCGTTCCCGACCGACCGTGGCTGGGAGGCCGTGGTCGCCGCGGCCGGCACGAACTACGTGCAGACCGGTGGTTTCGTCGAGGAGGCACCGCAGTTCGACCCGGCGTTCTTCGGCATCAGCCCGCGCGAGGCGCTGGCCATGGACCCCCAGCAGCGGATGCTGCTGGAGGTCACCTGGGAGACCCTGGAGCAGGCCGGGATCGACCCGGCCGCCCTGAAGGGCAGCCGCACGGGCGTTTTCGCGGGCGGCACCAACTCCGGTTACGGCTTCAGCGTGGCCGGCACCGAGGGCACCGAGGGCTACATGCTCACCGGTGGCCTCACCGCCGTCATCTCCGGCCGGATCGCCTACACGCTCGGCCTCGAGGGCCCGGCCGTCACGGTCGACACCGCCTGCTCGTCCGCGCTCGTCGCGCTGCACCTGGCCTGCCAGGCGCTGCGCGCGCAGGAGTGCAGCATGGCCCTGGCCGGCGCGGTGACCGTGCTGGCCACCCCCGACTCGTTCGCCGACTTCGCCCAGCAGGGCGGGCTCGCCGCCGACGGTCGGTGCAAGGCGTTCTCCGGTTCGGCCGACGGCATCGGCTGGAGCGAGGGCGCCGGAATGTTCCTGCTGGAGAAGCTTTCGGACGCCCGCCGCAATGGTCACCCGGTGCTCGCGGTGATCTCCGGCAGCGCGGTGAACCAGGACGGCGCCTCCAACGGCCTCTCGGCCCCGAACGGCCCCTCGCAGCAGCGGGTCATCCGGGCCGCCCTGGACAGTGCCCGGCTCTCCCCGGCCGACGTGGACGTGGTCGAGGCACACGGCACCGGCACGGTTCTCGGCGACCCGATCGAGGCCCAGGCCATCCTTTCCACCTACGGCCGGGACCGCGCGGCCGAAAAGCCGCTGTGGCTCGGCTCGGTCAAGTCCAACCTGGGTCACACCGGCGCCGCTGCGGGCGCGGCCGGGCTGATGAAGATGGTCCTGGCGCTGCGGCACGGGCAGATGCCGCGCACCCTGCACGTGGACGAGCCGACACCTCGCGTGGACTGGTCGGTCGGTGAGGTCGAACTGCTCACCGACGCACGCTCGTGGGACCCCGAGGCGGAACACGTTCGTCGGGCCGGTGTCTCGGCATTCGGGATCAGCGGAACGAACGCCCACCTGATCGTGGAGGAGGCGCCGGCCGAGATCCCGGCCGAGGCGACGGACACGGACGAACCGCTGCCGGTGCTGAGCTCGACCGTTCCCGCCTGGCTGGTCTCGGGCCGCACCGAGCCCGCACTGGCCGACCAGGCTGGCCGTCTCGCAGGCTTTCTGGCCGAACGGCCCGAGATCGGGGCCGCTGATGTGGCCCGGACCCTGGCCACCGCCCGTTCGCACTTCGAGCACCGCGCCGTCGTCACCGGCGACCTCGCCGCCGGGCTGAGCGCGCTGGCTGAGGGCGCCGACGCGGCCAACGTGCTACGCGGCAACGTCCCGGTCGGCGGGGACACCGGCCGCACCGTGTTCGTCTTCCCCGGCCAGGGCGGCCAGTGGGTCGGCATGGGCCGCGAGATGCTCCTCACCAGCCCCGTTTTCGCAGCACGCATGGACGAGTGCCGCGCGGCCCTGGCCCCGCACGTGGATTGGGACCTTTTCGAGGTTCTCGGCGACGAGGAACAGCTTTCCCGTTTGGACGTGGTCCACCCGGCGCTGTGGGCCGTGATGGTCTCGCTCGCGGCGGTCTGGGAGGCCGCCGGGGTGACGCCGGACGCCGTGCTCGGGCACAGCCAGGGCGAGATCGCCGCCGCCTGCGTGGCCGGGGTGCTGTCGCTGGAAGACGGCGCCCGGGTGGTCGCCCGCCGCGGTCAGGTCATGAAGGCCGGCCTGGCGGGCAAGGGCGGTGTGCTGTCGATTGCGGCCACGCTGGAGGACGTGCAGGCGCGGCTTTCGCGCGGATCGTTCGAGGGCGTTGCGGTCGCGGTGCTGAACGGGCCGAACGCCACCGTGGTCTCCGGGCCGGTGGCCTCGCTGCAGGCGCTCGCCGAGGAGTGCGAGAGGGACGGTGTCCGAGCCCGTTTCGTGCCGATGGACTACGCGCCGCACGGTCCGCAGGTGGAGTCGATCCGCGACGAGGTGCTGGCCGCGCTGGAGGGTGTGACTCCTCAGGCCAGCCGGGTGCCGATGATGTCGGCGATGACGGGGGAGTACCTCGACGGTCTCGAGGCGGGCGCCCAGTACTGGTACGACAGCCTGCGTGCCACCGTCCAGTTCTCCCGTGGCGTCGAGCGCCTCGGTCGGGACGGGTACGGCGTCTTCGTCGAGGTCTCGCCGCACCCAGTGCTCACCGCTGCGGTCACCGACACGCTGGAGCACGCGGGTATCGCCTCGGCGGTGGTCGGAGGAACCCTGCGCCGTGAGGACGGCGGCTCCGAGCGGCTGATCGCCTCGATGGCCGGCTTCCACGTGCGCGGGGTCAAGGTCGACTGGTCGGCCGTGCTCCCCGCCGGCCGTCACATCGATCTGCCCACCTATGCCTTCCAGCACCAGCGCTTCTGGCCCGCCTCCCTGGCCGGTGGCCTGGGCGACGTGCGCGCCGCCGGGCTCAACCCCGTCGGCCACCCTCTGCTCGGCGCCGCGGTCGAACTGGCCGACGGCGACGGCGTCATCCTCACCGGACGCCTCTCCATCGCCACCCAGCCCTGGCTCGCCGAGCACACGATCAACGGCACCCCGGTCTTCCCGGGCACCGGCCTGATCGAGCTCGCCGCCGTGGCCGGGCACCTGGTCGGCTGCACCCGGATCGACTCGCTCGACGTCGAGGCCCCGCTGGTCCTCACCGACGACGTCCAGGTCCAGGTGACCGTGGGAGCGGCAGGCGACAACAGCGAGAATGGTGTCCGTACGCTCGAGATCTTCGCCCGGACCATGGACCCGGCGCTCGACCAGAACGACTGGACCCGCCACGCCACGGGCCAGGTCCGCCCGGTCACTGCCCCGCCCTCGGCCGCCGACCTGGCCATCTGGCCCCCCGCCGACGCCGAGGCCGTGCCCGTCGACGGCCTGTACGAGTCGCTCGCCGCCGTGGGCCAGGAACTGGGCGAGTCGTTCCAGGGCCTGGACGCGGTCTGGCGCCGGGGCGAGGACGTCTTCGCCGAGGTCCGCCTGCCCGAGTCCGCCGCCGCGCTCGGCGGCGTCTTCGGGCTTCACCCCGCCGTGCTCGACGCCGCGCTTCAGGCCGTGCGCCTCGCCCGCCCCGCCGACGCCCCGCTCATGCCGCTGCGCTGGGACGAGGTCTGCCTCTACGCCGCGGGCGCGACGGTCCTGCACGCCCGCCTGCGCGTGGACGCCGCCGGTGTGGTCTCTCTCCTGGCCGTCGACACCGCCGGCACACCCGTGGTCTCGATCGGTGGCCTCACCCTGGGCCCGGTCTCGCTCGCCGCCGAACTGTCGGTGCTGCGGGATACGCTCTTCGCAGTTGAGTGGAAGCCCGTCACCGGCGGCGAGACCCCCACCGATCCGTGGGCCGTGCTCGGCACTGAGGGCGCTGAGCTTGTGGGTGCGTTGGCCGCTGCGGGTGTTGAAGTGGCCGCGCACGCGGACCTCACCGCGCTGTCGGCTGCCGCGGGCGTGGCTGACTCTGGTGTGAGTGCCGCGGGTGCCGGTGCGGCTGCTGTGCACATAGCTGGCTCCGGTGGGGCCGACGCAGGTACGGGTGCCACAGGTGTAGCTGATGCGGCTGCGGGCAACACGGGTGTGGCCGGTTCCGGTAGCGGTGCCGCCGGTGGGGCTCGTTCGGGTGTGGCTGGTCCTGGCGCTGCTGCTGCCGAGTCCGGCCGGGTTTCGCAGACGGCGCCGGGGCTGAACGCCGGCGTCCCGGCCTCGGCGAACGCGGCGGCTCCGGCGGCTGCGGTTGTTCCCGCGGTCGTCGTGGCCCCCCTCGTCTCCGCCGACCAGGACCAGGCCGCCGCGGCCCACGCACTCGCCACCCAGGCCCTTGAACTCGCCCAGCAGTGGCTCGCCGCCGAAGCCTTCGAGGACAGCCGCCTGGTGATCCTCACCCAAGGGGCCGTTGCCGCCGAAGCCGGTGAGGACGTCCTCAGTGTGGGTGCCTCTGCCGTCTGGGGCCTGGTGCGCTCGGCCCAGGCCGAGAACCCCGGCCGCTTCGTGCTCGCCGACCTTCCGGCCGGCGCCTCCGCCTCCACTCTGTTCGCCGCGCTCGGCACCACCGAGCCGGAACTCGCCGTCCGCGGCACCCAGGCCTACGCCCGCCGGCTGGTTCGTGCTGCCTCGAACGCGGCCGACAACGCCGACACGCGCCCGCGCACCGGCGGCACGTTCCTGGTCACCGGGGGTACCGGCGTGCTGGCCGGCATCACCGCCCGGCACCTGGCCGTCACCGGCCAGGCCGACCGTCTCGTCCTGGTCAGCCGCTCGGGCGCCCGGGCTGACTCTGCGGCCACGCTGGCCGCGGGCATCGCCGAGGCCGGGGCGGAGGTGCGGATCGTGGCGGCCGACGTCACCGATCGCGCAGCCATGGGGCAGGTCGTCGCGAGCATCGAAGAGCTGCGCGGCGTCATGCACACCGCGGGCATCGTCGACGACGGCATCATCAGCTCACTCACCGCTGACCGCCTTGGTGCGGTCATGCGTCCTAAAGCCGATGCGGCCTCGATCCTCCACGAACTCACCGCTGACCGCGAACTCGACTACTTCGTCCTTTTCTCCTCCGCCGCAGCCACCTTCGGTGGGCCGGGCCAGGGCAATTACACCGCCGCCAACACGTTCCTCGACGGGCTCGCCGCCCACCGCCGGGCCAACGGCCTGGCTGGGCAGGCGCTGGCCTGGGGCTCCTGGATGGCCGGCGAGGGTATTGGCAAGCACCTCAGCCAGAACCTGCTGAACCGCGCCAACAACACCGGCGAGCTGAGCACCGAGGAAGGCCTGGACCTCCTCGACGAAGCTCTGACCCGCGACGAGGCCCACCTCGTCCCGTTCCGGCTCGATGTCGGTGCGCTGCGGGCCGTGGCTGCGCGGGGCGGGGTACTGCCGGCGTTGCTGCACGAACTCGCTCCGGTGCGCGCTGGTGTGGCTACCGCCGTCAACACCGGTGGTAGTTCCGGGGCTCTGCGTCAGCAGCTGGCCGGGCTGCGACCGGCTGAGCGCGAGCGGGCTGCGGGCCAGTTGGTGCGCACCCACGTTGCTGCGGTGCTCGGGCACGCCTCGCCCGACGCCATTGACCCGGAACGGGCTTTTACTGAGCTCGGTTTCGACTCGCTCACTGCGGTCGAGCTGCGCAACCGGCTGAACCAGGCGACCGGGCTGAAGCTCTCGGCCACCCTGGTGTTCGACCACCCCACGCCGAAGGCCCTGAGCAAGCATATTGTCGGGGAGCTCACCGGCGAGCAGAGCGCCCGCAGCGCCTCGAACATCAGCGCGCTGAGCGACGATCCGATCGCGATCGTGGGCCTGGGCTGCCGCTTCCCGGGCGGGGTGGACTCGCCCGAGGCGATGTGGCGGATGCTGTCCGAGGGCACCGACACGATCAGCCGCTTCCCCGGTGACCGCGGCTGGGACCCGACGCTGTTCAGTGCCGACCCGCAGAGCCTGGGCACGTCCTACGCCGACGAGGGCGGGTTCATCGAGCGGGCCGGTGATTTCGATCCCGGCTTCTTCCGGATCAGCCCGCGCGAGGCGCTGGCCATGGACCCGCAGCAGCGGTTGCTGCTCGAAACTTCCTGGGAAGCACTGGAGCACGCGGGGATCAACCCGGATGCGCTGCGGGGCTCCAGCACCGGCGTGTTCGTCGGTGCGGCCGCTTCGGGCTACTCCGCGCTCGGCGTGGCCGGTGCTGACGGCGCCGAGGGGCACCTGCTCACCGGCAACGTGCCCAGCGTCATCTCCGGCCGCGTCTCCTACACCCTGGGCCTGGAAGGCCCGGCGGTCACGGTCGACACCGCCTGCTCGGCCTCCCTGGTCGCCCTGCACCTGGCCGCGGCCTCGCTGCGCACCGGTGAGAGCGACCTGGCCCTGGCCGGCGGCGTGATGGTGATGGTCGACGCGGCCGAGTTCCTCAGCTTTTCCCAGCAGAAAGCACTCGCGGCCGACGGCCGTTCCAAGGCCTTCTCCGCCCAGGCCGACGGCATGGGTCTCGGCGAGGGCTCCGGAATGGTCGTGCTGGAAAGGCTTTCGGACGCTCGTCGCAACGGTCACGCGGTGCTCGCGGTGATCGAGGGCAGCGCGATGAACCAGGACGGCGCCTCGAACGGCCTGACCGCGCCGAACGGTCCCTCGCAGCAGCGGGTGATCCGGGCCGCCCTGGCCCAGGCCGGGCTGGGGCCGAACGACGTGGACGTGGTCGAGGCGCACGGCACCGGCACCTCGCTGGGCGACCCGATCGAGGCTCAGGCACTGCTGGCCACCTACGGCGAGAGCCGGCCCGAGAACCGTCCGCTGTGGCTGGGGTCGGTCAAGTCGAACATTGGCCACGCCCAGCAGGCCGCCGGTGTCGCCGGGGTACTGAAGATGGTGCTGGCCCTGCAGCACGCCCAGCTCCCGGTCACCCTGCACGCCGACGAGCCCAGCACCCACATCGACTGGTCGGCCGGTGATGTGCGGCTGCTCACCCAGCCGGTCGTCTGGGAACCCACCAACGATGGACGTCCGCGGCGAGCGGGTGTCTCGTCGTTCGGGATCAGTGGTACCAACGCGCACCTGATCCTGGCCGAGGCACCTCCTGCTCCCGAGGCCGCCCAGACTCCCAAGACTTCCGAGCCGAAGCAGCCGTCTGTGCTGAACGGCGAGGGCGAGAACGTGACGGCCTGGCTGGTCTCCGGTCGCTCCCCGCTCGCCCGCTCCGCCCAGGCCGCCCGCCTGGCCGCCTGGGTCGGTGAGGCTGCTCCGGAAGACGTGGCCTGGTCGCTGGCCACCGCCCGGGCTACCTTCGAGAACCGTTCCGTGGTGCTTGGCTCCACCCGTGACGAACTGCTCACCGGGCTCGCCGCCCTGGAAGCCGGCGAACCGGGGGCTGCGCTGGTCACCGGAACCGCCGCCGGCACTGACCCGATCGTGTTCGTCTTCCCTGGTCAGGGCTCGCAGTGGGCCGGCATGGGACGGGAGCTGGCCGCCGCCAGCCCGGTCTTCGCCGCTCGCCTGGCCGAGTGCGAGGCCGCGCTCAGCCCTCATGTGGACTGGTCATTGGCCGAGGTCCTGGCCGGAGCCGAGGGGGCGCCCAGCCTGGACCGGGTCGACGTGGTGCAGCCCGCGCTGTGGGCGCTGAACGTCTCGCTGGCTGCCGTGTGGCAGGCCGCCGGGGTCGAACCGGACGCCGTGGTCGGGCACAGCCAGGGTGAGATCGCGGCCGCGGTGGTGGCCGGGATCCTGTCGCTGGAAGACGCCGCCAAGGTCGTGGCCCTGCGCAGCCAGGCGCTGACCGCGCTGTCCGGGCGGGGCGGAATGCTCTCGATCGCCGAGCCCGCCGAGGCGGTGCAGACGCGGATCGAGGCGCTGGGGCTGGCCGGGCTCAATGCGACCAATGGCCGGGCCGGTGGCCTGAGCATCGCCGCGGTGAACGGGCCCAACGCCACGGTCGTCTCCGGCGACCCGGCGCTGCTCGAAGCCCTGATGACGGCGGTGGAGGCCGACGGCGGCCGGGCCCGCATGCTGCCGGTGGACTACGCCTCGCACAACGCCCAGGTCGACAGCATCCGCGAGCGCGTGCTCGAGCTTCTGCAGGGCCTGAACCCCCAGCCGGCCCGTCTGCCGATGATCTCGGCGATGACCGGCCAGCCGCTGACCGGGCCCGAGGCCGACGCCGGCTACTGGTTCGCCAGCCTGCGCGCCTCGGTCCAGTTCGACCGGGCCGTGCAGGTGCTGCGGCGCGACGGGTACGGCGTGTTCGTCGAGGTCTCGGCGCACCCGGTGCTGACCAATGCGGTCGCGGAGACGCTCGAAGCGGTCGGCGGCGCCAAGGAACCGATCGTCGCGGGCACGCTGCGCCGCGACGAGGGCGGCGCTCGGCGGATGCTGGCCTCGCTGGCCGAGCTGCACGTGCGTGGCGTCGAGATCGACTGGGCCTCCGTGCTGCCCCGGGGCCGCCGGATCGCCCTGCCCACCTACGCTTTCGAGCACCGGCGGTTCTGGCCCAGCGGCGTCGGCCACGTGGCCGACCTGCGCTCGGCCGGTCTGAACACGGTCGGCCACCCCCTGCTGAGTGCCGCGGTCGAGCTGGCCGAGGGCGACGGGCTGGTGCTCACCGGCCGCCTGGCGATCAGTGCCCAGCCGTGGCTGGCCGACCACACCGTCGGCGGCACGGCCTTCTTCCCCGGCACCGGTTTCGTCGAACTGGCCGTCGTGGCGGGCCATCTGGTCGAGTGCACCCGGATCGACGAGCTCACTCTGGCGGCACCCCTGGTGCTTCCGGCCGAGGGCGAGATCCAGATCCAGGTCACGGTCAGTGGCCCAACAGAGGACGGCCTGCGCGCCGTCGAGATCTTCGCTCGCCTCGGCGCGGGTGAGGGTTGGATGCGGCACGCCAGTGGGCGCGTCGGTCCCGTCTCAACCGCTCCGGACGCCGGTGATCTGGCGATCTGGCCGCCGCTCGACGCGTCCCCGATCAGCGTGGACGGCCTGTACGAGGCCATGGCCGCGGCCGGACAGGGGCTGGGCCCGGCGTTCCAGGGCCTGGACGCCGTGTTCCGGCGGGGCGACGATGTCTTTGCCGAAGTGACCCTGCCCAGCGAGAACACCGGCAGCACCGGCATGTTCGGTCTTCACCCGGCCGTGCTGGACGCTGCGCTGCAGGCGATCTGGGTGGCGAACCCGGAAGATGCCGCGCAGGGACCGCGGATGCCGTTCGTCTGGTCCGACGTTTCGCTGTACGCCGCGGGAGCCACGGCGCTGCGGGCCCGGCTGCGTCGTGACAGCACCGGCGCGGTGCAGTTGCTCGCCGTCGACGCGGCCGGCTCGCCGGTGGTCTCGGTGGGCTCGCTGGTGTTGCGCCCGGTCTCGGTGGCCACCCCTTCGGGGCCGCAGCACCTGCTGCGCGAGGTGATGTTCGGGGTCGAATGGACGCCGGTGGCCGTCTCGAGCGCGCCGGTGGCCCGTTGCGGTCTGCTTGGGGACGACGTCCTGGGCCTGGGTGGGCTCGGCACCGACGTGGTTGGTTACCCGAGCATCGACGCGCTCGCCGATGTGGAACTGCCGCCGGTGGTCCTGGTCGGCCTGGGGAGCACCGACGCGAACCAGGGACCGGCCGCGCGTGAACTGGCGGCCTCCACCCTGACGCTGCTGCAGGACTGGCTGGATCGCGGCCCGGAAGACGCCCGCCTGGTCGTGGTGACCCGGGGCGCGGTGGCGGCTTCGCCGGCCGAGATGGTTACCGATTTGGCCGCGGCCGCGGTCTGGGGTCTGGTGCGCTCGGCGCAGATGGAGAACCCGGGCCGCTTCGTGCTGCTCGACCTCCCCACCGAGACCGGCACCGCCGAGACCGACAACATCGGTGCCCCCGAGCGTCCATTGGCTTCTCTGCTGGCGAGCGCCCTGGCCACCCCCGAGCCGGAGATCGCCTTCCGCGACGGGCAGATCCTGGGCCGCCGCCTCGTGCGTTCGTTCACCGGGGCCGAGGACGAGAGCACCCCTGAGGCCACCAAGACCCCGGGCGCGGTGCTGATCACCGGTGGTACCGGCACCCTGGCCGGTCTCACCGCGCGTCACCTGGCCGCCACCGGCCGGGCCGCCCACCTGCTCCTGGTCAGCCGCTCCGGCCCGGCCGCGGCCAAGGTCGCCGAGCGTGCCGCCGCGATCGCCGAAGCCGGGGCCGATGTACAGGTGGTCGCTGCCGACGTCACCGAGCGGACCGTCGTCCGTAATCTTCTCCGCGCCCTTCCGGCCCGGCACCCGCTCACCGGGGTCGTGCACACCGCAGGCATCGTCGACGACGGGCTGATCGGCTCGCTCACCCCGGCCAAGGTCGGGGCCGTGATGCGGCCCAAGACCGACGCCGCCTGGATCCTGCACGAGCTCACCGCCGGGCTCGGGCTCGACCTGTTCGTCATGTTCTCCTCCGCGGCAGCCTCTTTCGGTAGCGCCGGGCAGGGCAACTACGCGGCCGGCAACGCGTTCCTCGACGCGCTCGCCGCCCACCGCCGGGCAGCCGGGCTGCCTGGTCTGTCGCTGGCCTGGGGTGCCTGGGTGGCGAGCGAGGGCATTGGCCGCAACCTGAACCAGGGTCTGCTGGCCCGGGCCACCGGCAGCGGTACGAACGAACTGTCGGCCGACGAGGGCCTGGTGGTGCTCGACCACGCTCTGGCCCGGGACGAGGCCCTGCTGGTGCCGTTCCGGCTCGACGTGGCCGGGCTGCGCGCGGTCGCGGCCCAGGGCGGGGCGCTGCCGTCGCTGCTGCAGGCGCTGGCGCCGACCCGGCGGGGCGTCGCCACTGCCGCCAACACCGGTGCCACGGCCACGGCGCTGCGCGACCAGCTCTCCCGGATGCCGGTGGCCGAGCGCGAACGCCGTCTGGTCCAGCTCGTGCGTGACCACGTCGCGGCCGTGCTCGGGCACGGTTCGGGCAGCGCGATCGAGCCCGGCCGCGCCTTCAGCGACCTGGGTTTCGACTCGCTGACCGCGGTGGAGCTACGCAACCGTCTGAACGAGGCCACCGGTCTGCGCCTGCCGGCCACGCTGGTCTTCGACTACCCCTCGACCGCCGTGCTGGCCGCGCACCTGGGCTCCGAGCTGCTTGGGGTGCTGGTCGACGGCGCAGCCTCGCAAAGCGTTGCGGTGAGTGCGGATCCGGCCGAGCCGATCGCGATCGTGGGCATGGGCTGCCGCTTCCCGGGCGGCATCCACGACCAGGAGGGCCTGTGGGAGCTGCTGGCCGAGGGCCGCGACGCGATCACCGGCCTGCCCACCGACCGCGGCTGGAACCTGGACGCGCTGTTCGACCCGGACCCGGACAAGCCCGGCACCTTCTACACCGCCTCCGGCGGGTTCCTGCACGACGCCGGACTTTTCGACCCGGGCTTCTTCGGGATCAGCCCGCGTGAGGCGCAGGCGATGGACCCGCAGCAGCGGCTGCTGCTGGAGGTCAGCTGGGAGGCGCTGGAGCGCGCCGGGATCGACCCGGTGAGCCTGCGCGGCTCGCAGACCGGTGTGTTCGCCGGTGGCTCGTCCTGGCACTACGGCTCGACCGGGGGCGGCGGCGGGGCCGAGGGGCACCTGATGACCGGCGCCTCGACCAGCATCATCTCCGGCCGGGTGGCCTACACCTTCGGCCTCGAGGGGCCGGCCGTCACGGTGGACACGGCCTGCTCCTCGGCGCTGGTGGCCATGCACCTGGCCGCCCAGGCGCTGCGGGCGGGGGAGTGCTCGCTGGCCCTGGCCGGTGGCGTGACGGTGATGGCCACCCCCGGTGCGCTGGTCGGCTTCTCCCGCCAGCGCGGTCTGGCCGCCGACGGCAAGTGCAAGGCGTTCTCGGCCGAGGCCGACGGCATGGGTATGGCCGAGGGCGCGGGAATGATCCTGCTGGAGCGGCTTTCGGATGCCCGCCGCAACGGTCACCAGGTGCTGGCGGTGATGCGCGGCAGTGCGATCAACCAGGACGGCGCCTCGAACGGTCTGACCGCGCCGAACGGGCCCTCGCAGCAGCGGGTGATCCGGGCCGCCCTGGCCAACGCCCGGCTGAACGCCGACGACATCGACGTGGTCGAGGCGCACGGCACCGGCACCACCCTGGGCGACCCGATCGAGGCTCAGGCCCTGATGGCCACCTACGGCCGCGACCGCGCCGCCGACGACCCGCTGTGGCTGGGCTCGGTCAAGTCGAACCTGGCCCACACCCAGAGCGCGGCCGGTGCCGCCGGGGTGATGAAGATGGTGCTCGCCCTGCAGCACAACCTGCTGCCGCGCAGCCTGCACGCCGACCAGCCCGCGCCCTACGTGGACTGGAGCGCAGGCACGGTGGCTCTGCTGGCCGAGGAACGGCCCTGGAAACCGGCCGAGGGCAAGGTCCGCCGCGCCGCGGTCTCGTCGTTCGGGATCAGCGGCACCAACGCCCACGTCATCATCGAAGAGGCCCCGGCCCAGGACCGCCCAGCCCCCGCCGACCCGAAACCGCACGTGCTCGCCGAAGGTTCGGCCCTGCTGGTCTCCTCCCGCTCGACCACCGGCCTCGGTGACCAGGCCGACCGACTGGCAACATTCGTCCATAATTCCCCGCAGGCCACCCCCGCCGAACTGGCCTGGTCGCTGGCCACCACCCGTTCCACGTTCGAGCACCGGGCAGTTGTGCTGGGCTCAACCCGCGCCGAGATCCTGGCCGGCCTGGCCGCGGTGAGCAGTGGTGAGCCTTCGGACCAGGCTGTGTCCGGGGTGATCCCGGCCGGTGGGGGCGGCGGGCGCACCGTGTTCGTCTTCCCGGGCCAGGGTTCGCAGTGGCTCGGCATGGGCCGCGCGCTGGCCGCTGCTTCGCCGGTGTTCGCAGCTCGCCTGGCCGAGTGCAGCGCCGCGCTGGCGCCTTTCGTGGACTGGTCGCTCGACGAGGTTCTGGCTGACGAGGAGGCCCTGCAGCGGGTCGATGTGGTCCAGCCCGCGCTGTGGGCGGTCATGGTCTCGCTGGCCGAGGTCTGGAAGGCCTCGGGCGTGTACCCGGACGCCGTGGTCGGGCACTCGCAGGGTGAGATCGCGGCCGCCGTGGTGGCGGGCATTCTTTCGCTGGAGGACGCCGCCCGGGTCGTGGCCCTGCGCAGTCAGACGTTGACGGCGCTGTCGGGCCGTGGCGGGATGCTGGCCATTGCCGAGCCGGTGGCGACGGTGGAGGCGCGGATCGCCGACCAGGCGGGGGTGACGGTGGCGGCGGTGAACGGGCCGAACACCACGGTGGTCTCCGGGGAACCGGCGCTGCTGGAAGGCCTGGCCGCGCAGGTGGAGGCCGAGGGTGGCCGGGCGCGCATCCTGCCGGTCGACTACGCCTCGCACGGCCCCCAGGTGGAGGAGCTGCGCGAGGAGATCCTGACGCTGCTGGCCCCGGTCACTCCGATGGCCGGGCAGACGCCGCTGGTCTCGTCGATGACCGGCGAGACCATCGAGGGCACCGAGGCCGACGCCGGGTACTGGTACGCCAGCCTGCGCAACCGGGTCCGCTTCGCCGACGCCGTGCAG
Organism: Kineosporia rhizophila; assembly: GCF_021277265.1. Lineage (GTDB taxonomy): Bacteria > Actinomycetota > Actinomycetes > Actinomycetales > Kineosporiaceae > Kineosporia > Kineosporia rhizophila. The sequence goes on along the minus strand of NZ_JAJSOH010000012.1, from coordinate 122,402 downwards.
TTCCTGGCCGACGGCGGCCACAACGTATGGATCGAGAGCTCCCCGCACCCGGTGCTGACCACCTCGGTCGAGGCGATCGCCGAAGGTGCGGTGATCACCGGGACGCTGCGTCGCGACGAGGGTGGCCCGCAGAACCTGCTCGCCGCGCTGGCCGCCGTGCACACCCAGGGCGTGCGGGTGGACTGGCCGAGCGTGCTGCCGCAGGCCCGCCAGATCGCCCTGCCCACCTACGCCTTCCAGCACGAGCACTTCTGGTATCTCGGCAGCGGCGGCCCGGCCACCGACGTCACCTCGGCCGGCCTCGACCCGGTGCCGCACCCGCTGCTCGGCGCGGCGGTCGAGCTGGCCGACGACGAGGGCCTGGTGGTCACCGGCCGCCTGGCACTGAACGAGCAGCCCTGGCTGAACGTGGACGTCACTGCGGGAACCTCGGCGACCGTGCTCGCGGAACTGGCTGTGGTGGCCGGGTTCCAGGTCGGCTGCCCGCGGATCGCGGAGCTGACCGTCACCGAGCCGATCGTGCTCCCGGCCGGTGAGCAGCTGCAGGTACAGGTGCAGCTCGGCCGACCGGAAGACAGTGGACGTCGTTCGGTCGAGATCCGCGCCCGGCGAGCTCGTTCCGAGGTCGCCTGGACCCGGCACGCCAGCGGTGTGCTGGAGCCCGACAGCCCGGAGGTGCACGCGGCGGTCAAGCCGGTGAGCTCCGGGGCCTGGCCGCCCGCCTCCGCGGTTCCTCTGCTGGGCACGGCCGAGGGCCTGCTGAAGGGCGCCTGGCGGGACGGGCAGGACATCCTGGCCGAGGTCTCGCTGGGCGAGGACACCACGGCGGCCATGTTCGGTGTGCACCCGGCGCTGACCGCGGCCCTGCTGGAGGTGCTGTCGGTCGCCGGTGAGGGTTGGCCCACCGCCGGTCACTCCGACCTGCTGCTGGCCTCGGCCTGGAACGGCTTCACCGTGCACACCCCGGGCGCCACCACGCTGCGGGCCCGGCTGTCGCGCACCCACAGCGGTGCACTGAGCCTGGTCGCGGCCGACGCCAACGGCACCGCGGTGCTGTCGGTGGAATCGCTGACCCTGCGCCCGATCCCGGCCGCCAGTCTGCACTCCGGCGCGGCCCGCCTGCACGATGCCCTGTTCGCACTGGACTGGGCGCCGGTACGGATCCCCGTCGCGGCCTCGGCGGGGCGCTGGAGCGTGCTCGGGACCGACTCGATCAACCTGGTCAGTGGGCTGGCCGCGGCCGGTGTGGACGTGGACGCGCACAGCGATCTGACCCGCCTGGTCGCTGCCACCGAGGGCCAGAAGGCCCCGGAGGTGGTGCTCGCGGTCGTCGAGACCCCTGACGAGCTCGACGGACGCCTGGGTGACGGCACGCCGCAGGCCGCCCGCGAGACGGCCGGCAACGTGCTGCTCCTGCTGCAGCAGTGGCTGGCGCTGGAGGGCTTTGAGGAGTCCCGCCTGGTCCTGGTCAGCCGGGGCGCGGTCGCGGTGCACGAGGGCGACCCGGTCGCCGACCTGCCCGCCGCCTCGGTGTGGGGTCTGGTGCGCTCGGCCCAGTCCGAGAACCCGGACCGGATCGTGCTGGCCGACCTTTCCGGTTCTGCGGAGCAGGCTGATCCGGACCTGGACGTCGCCACCCTGGCCGCCGCGCTCAGCACGAGCGAGCCGGAACTGGCGGTCCGCGACGGTCACGCCTACGGCCGCCGCTTGATCCGTCCGGCTGGGTCAACCGCTGTGCTCGCGGCTGGGGAGGCCACCGGCACGATCCTGATCACCGGTGGCACCGGCACCCTGGCGGCCCTGGTCGCCCAGCACCTCGCCGCCACCCACCGCGCGGCCCACCTGCTCCTGGTCAGCCGCCGCGGGCCTTCGGCCTCCGGCGCTGCTGCTCTGGCCGCGAGCATCGCCCTGACGGGCGTCGACGCCCGCATCGTCACCTGCGACGTCACCGACCCCGACACCACCTCCGGACTCCTGGCCGCCGTCGCCACCGACCCGGGGCAGGCTCCCCTGATCGGCGTCGTCCACACCGCCGGCGTGCTCGACGACGGCGTGATCGGCTCGCTCACCCCCGAGCGGATCGACACGGTGATGCGGCCCAAGGTCGACGCGGCCTGGACCCTGCACCGCCTCACGGCCGGTCTCGACCTGCGCATCTTCGCGCTCTTCTCCTCGGCCGCGGCCACCTTCGGCTCGGCCGGGCAGGGCAACTACGCAGCGGGCAACGCCTTCCTCGACGCCCTGGCCGCCCACCGCCGCAGCACCGGGCGCCCCGCCGTCTCCCTGGCCTGGGGCCTGTGGGCCGACGCCAGCGGCCTGACCAGCCACCTGAGCGACGGCGACCGAGAGCGGATGTCCCGCGGCGGCGTCACCGCGCTGACCGCCGAGGAGGGCCTGGCCCTGCTCGACGTGGCCCTGGCCCGCGACGAGGCCGTGCTCGTCCCGGCCCGCCTGAACGTCACCGCGCTGCGCTCGCAGGTCGCCCAGGCCGGCACCAACGCCCTGGTCCCGCCGCTGCTGCGGGTGCTCTCGGGCGGCACCGACCGGCCGGTGGGCGGCGCCAAGGGGACCAGCGCGGCCGCCCAGGCGTTGCAGGCCCAGCTGGCCGGGCTCTCGCCGCTGGAGGCCGACCGGATGCTCACCGACCTGGTGCGCACCCACGCCGCGGCCGTGCTCGGGCACGCCCCGACCGACCTGATGGAGCCCGGCCGGGCCTTCCGCGAGGTGGGCTTCGACTCGCTCACCGCCGTCGAGCTGCGCAACCGCCTGGCCATGGCCACCGGCCTGAAGCTGCCCGCCACGCTGGTCTTCGACTACCCGGCGCCGGCCGTGCTGGCCGCGCACATCCGGGCCGAGCTCAGCGCCCGCCCGGCCCCGGCAGCTGCCGAGGCCGTGCGGGGGGCGGTGTTCACCGACGAGCCGATCGCCATCGTCGGCATCGGCTGCCGCTTCCCGGGCGGGGCCAACACCCCCGAACGCTTCTGGGAACTGCTGCGCTCAGGCACCGACGCGATCGCCGGTTTCCCGACCGACCGCGGCTGGGACACCGAGGGCATCTACGACGCCGACGCCGACACTGCCCGGTCCTCGACCACCATGCAGGGCGGGTTCCTCTACGAGGCACCGGAGTTCGACCCGGGCTTCTTCGGGATCAGCCCGCGCGAGGCGCTCGGGATGGACCCGCAGCAGCGCCTGCTGCTGGAGACCTCCTGGGAGGCCCTGGAGCGGGCCGGGATCGACCCGGCGACGCTGCGCGGCAGCAACACCGGGGTCTTCGCCGGTGGCTACGGATCGTCCTGGTACGGCATCGGTTCCGACAGCTACGGCATGACCGGCACCTCAGGAAGCGTGATCTCCGGACGGGTGTCGTACACGCTCGGCCTGGAGGGCCCGGCGGTCACCGTGGACACCGCCTGCTCCTCGTCGCTGGTCGCCCTGCACCTGGCCGCCCAGGCCCTGCGGGCGGGGGAGTGCACGCTGGCCCTGGCCGGTGGCGCCACCGTCATGTTCAACACCGGCCTGTTCAGCGACTTCTCCCGGCAGGGCGGGCTGGCCTCGGACGGACGCTGCAAGGCGTTCGGCGCCGACGCGGACGGCACCGGCTGGGGTGAGGGCGCCGGAATTCTCCTGCTGGAGAGGCTTTCGGACGCCCAGCGCAACGGCCGTCAGGTACTCGCCGTGATCGCTGGCAGCGCGGTCAACCAGGACGGCGCCAGCAACGGCATCACCGCCCCCAACGGCCCGGCCCAGCAGCGGGTGATCCGCACCGCGCTAGCCAGTGCCGGACTGCGCCCGGCCGACGTGGACGCGGTCGAGGCACACGGCACCGGAACGGTTCTGGGTGACCCGATCGAGGCCCAGGCCCTGCTGGCCACCTACGGCCAGGACCGCCCCGAAGGCCGCCCGGTGTGGCTGGGCTCGGTGAAGTCGAACATCGCCCACACCGGCGCCGCCGCGGGTGTGGCCGGTGTGATCAAGATGGTGCTGGCCCTGAACCACCAGCTGCTGCCCAGGACCCTGCACGCCGAAGAGCCCAGCCCGCACGTGGACTGGAGCGACGGCGACGCGCGGATCCTGACCGAGGCCAGGCCCTGGCCGCGCAACGGTCAGCCGCGCCGGGCGGGCGTCTCGGCCTTCGGGATCAGCGGGACGAACGCGCACGTGATCGTCGAAGAGGCCCCCGTCGCAGTGGAGGTGCCGAACGAGATCGAGGACGAGCGTCCCCGCCTGCTGCACGAAGCCCCGGTTGCCTGGGTGGTCTCGGCGCGCTCGGCCCCGGCGCTCGCGGCGCAGGCGGGTCGGCTGGCCGAGTTCGCCGCCGGTTCCGCCGGTGTCGACCGGGCCGCCGATGCAGTCGCGGCCGGCGTGGATCTGGCCGACGTGGCCTGGTCGCTGGTGACCACGCGTTCGCAGTTCGAGCACCGCGCGGTGGTGCTGGGCGCCGATCCGGTGGCCGGTGCGCGCAGCCTGAGCGCCGGCACCTCGACCGGTTCGGTGGTGACGGGTTCCATTCCGGCGGGCACCGTGCCGCGGGTCGGTTTCCTGTTCGCCGGGCAGGGGGCGCAGAAGGCCGGGATGGGGCGTGAGCTGTACGCCGCGTCGCCGGTCTTCGCCGAGACGTTCGACCGGGTGGTCGCCATGCTGGAGACCGAACTGGGTCTGCCCGTCCGGGACGTGGTGCTCGCAGATGCCACGTCCGGTGACGAGAACGCCGACCGGGAAGGCCTGGCCGACCAGACGCTGTACGCCCAGACCGGTCTCTTCGCGGTCGAGGTCAGCCTGGTGGCCATGCTCGCCGCGGCAGGGGTCACGCCGGACGTGGTGGCCGGTCACTCGGTCGGTGAGATCGCCGCCGCCCACGCGGCCGGGGTGCTCACCCTCGAGGACGCCTGCCGCCTGATCGCCAACCGCGCCCGTCTGATGCAGGCCCTGCCCACCGGCGGCGCGATGGCGGCGGTCGAGGCGACCGAGGACGAGGTGCTGCCCACCCTGACCGACGGTGTCTCGATCGGCGCGGTGAACGGCCCCACGGCGGTGGTGGTCTCCGGCGACGAGGCTGCGGTCGAGCAGGTGGTTGCGCACTGGCAGAACGAAGGACGACGCACGCGCCGCCTGCGCGTCAGTCACGCCTTCCACTCGGCCCGGATGGATCCGGTGCTGGACGAGCTCTCCGCGGTCGCCTCCGGCCTGGCCCACAACGCGCCTCGGGTTGCCTGGGTCGGGGCGCTGCCGGGCGAGCTGGTGAGCGCGCCGGAGCCGGGCTACTGGGCCGAGCAGGCGCGTCAGGCCGTGCGGTTCGCCGACTCGGTGCAGGCCATGGCCGACCTGGGCGTGACCACGTTCATCGAGATCGGCCCGGACGGGACTCTGTCGGCCCTGGGTCAGAACGCCCTGCCCACGGACGAGTCCGGGGCGCCCGCCGCGGCTGACTTCGTGCCCCTGCTGCGTCCCAAGACCGCGGCCGGCGCTTCGGTGCTGAACGCGCTGGCCCGCGCTCACGTGCGCGGTGTGACCGTGGACTGGACGGCGATCCTGCCGCGGGGCAAGAAGGTCGACCTGCCCACCTACGCCTTCTCCCGCAAGCACTTCTGGGCCGAGCCGGGCGTTCCCTCGGGTGCGCCGGTCACCGCGGGCAGCGGGACCGAGGCCGAGGCCCAGTTCTGGGCCGCGGTGGAGTCCGGCGACCTGGCCGGCCTGTCCGGCGCGCTCGACCTGGACGGCGACCGGCCGTTCAGCGAGGTCCTGCCGATGCTGGCCGGCTGGCGTCAGCGCGACCGGGAAGAGATGGCGGTGGCCGACTGGCGCTACCGCATCGCCTGGAGCCCGGTGGCCGACCCGGAACCGGCTGCCTTGAGCGGGACCTGGCTGCTGGTCACCAACGCCGCGCACCGCGCCGACGCCGACGAGGCCGCCCGGGCGCTGAGCGCCCGTGGGGCCGAGCCGGTGATCGCCGAGGTCCCGGACGGTGAGATCACCCGGGAAGGGCTCGGTGCTCTGGTCGCAAGGGTCCTGACCGAGGCGACCACCCAGCTTCTCCCGGACGAGGTCCTGGCTGCGAACGGGAGCCTGAACGGTTCTGTCAACACCGATGACGCAGGCGCCGGGATGCTCGACGGCGCCGGGACCGAACAGTCCCAGCCACCCGCGGACCTGAAGACTGCCCTCGCAGGTGTGGCCGGCGTTCTCTCGTTCCTTGCTCTGAACGAAAGCCCGCTGACCGAGAACCCGGAGGTCTCGACCGGTCTGGCCGCCACCGTGGGCCTGATCCAGGCGCTCGGCGACGGGCGCAGCAGCTCCCCGCTGTGGCTGCTCACCCGGGGCGGCGCCGCCGCCAAGACCGACGAGGTGCCGATCAGTCCTGCCCAGGCGCAGATCTGGGGTCTGGGGCGGGTCACCGCGATGGAACACCCGGACCGCTGGGGCGGCCTGATCGACCTGCCCGCAAGCCTGGACGAGCGGGCCGGTGCCCGGCTGACCGCGGTGCTGGCGCGGGCGGTGCCCGAGGATGCGGTGGCGATCCGTTCGACAGGTATCAATGGACGGCGGCTGGTGCGGGCCCGGCGGGCTGCCGGTCTCAAGGCCGCCGAACTGACCGAAACGCCCGTGGGAGAGGCCTTTGCCAAGGGCACGGTGCTGGTCACCGGCGGTACCGGGGCGATCGGCATGCAGGTGGCGCAGTGGCTCGCTGAGCAGAACACCGCGCAGGTGACGTTGTGGAGCCGGTCCGGAGCGCGAGCGCGGGGCGTGGCCGAGTTGGCCGCGAAGGTGGCCGAAAGCGGCTCGACCGTGCAGGTTCTGGCCGGTGACGTGGCGCAGCGCGAGCACGTGCAGGCGCTGCTGGGCTGGATGGGCGAGCACGGCCCGGCCCTGACCGGGGTGATGCACACGGCCGGCGTCAATGACGACGGCGTGCTGGACCGGATGACGCCGGAGCGGCTGGGTGGGGTGCTGGCCCCCAAGGCCGCCGGGGCGGTGCACCTGGACGAGCTCACCAGCGACCTGTCGGCCTTCGTGCTGTTCTCCTCGGCCACGGCCATCTTCGGCGGTGGCGGTCAGGGCAACTACGCGGCGGCCAACACCTTCCTCGACGCGCTGGCCGAGAAGCGGCGCCTGCGGGGCGAGGTCGCGACCTCACTGGCCTGGGGCGTCTGGGCCGGTGGCGGTATGGCCGAGGCCGACGCCACCGTGCGCAACCGGGTCAGCCGGGGCCCGCTGAAGGCGATGGAGCCGGAACCGGCGCTGCGGGTGATGGGCCAGATCCTGACCGAGGACCAGACCACCGCGGGCGACTTCGGGGTGATGGACGTCGACTGGATCCAGATCGCCCAGCAGCTGGGTGACCTGACCCAGGTGCCGATGATGCGCGAGCTGACCGACGTGCACGCCCTGGTCCCGGCCAGCGCCGGACCGGACACCAACGCCATCGCCGAGCTGCTGCAGCTGCTGTCCGAGCAGACCCCGCTGGAGCAGGAGCGGTTCCTCACCGACCGGGTGCGGGGCGAGGTCGCGGCGGTACTCGGCCACGAGTCACCGGACGCGGTGGAGGCCGGGGCCTCGTTCTCCGACCTCGGTTTCGACTCGCTGACCGCGGTCGAGCTGCGCAACCGGCTCTCGATCGCGCTGGCCCGGCAGCTTCCGGCCACGCTGGTCTTCGACTACCCCACGCCCCTGGCGGTGGCGAAGTACCTGCGCTCGGAACTGGTTCCGGACGCGGCCGAGGTGACCCCGCAGGACGCCGAGGAGGCCGAGGTGCGGGCCGTGCTGGCCAATGTGCCGATCGGCCTGCTGCGCAGTGCCGGGTTGCTGCAGTCCATCCTCGAGCTGGCCGAGCCGGCCGCCGAGCGGGCCGAGCCGCAGGAGGAGGCCGTGAGCATCGAGGAGATGGACGTGGCCGACCTGATCCGGATGGCCCGCGGCGTCGACGACCAGTTCTGACCGCCCCCAACACACTTCCGCAGCAGACGATCCATCCGGATCCCCGCGGCGAACGCACGGATATCAGGAGATCACGATGACCTCGTCCACCGAAGACCTCGTCGCCGCACTCAGGGGCTCGCTGCTGGACAACGAGCGCCTGCGCAAGCAGAACAAGCGCTTCATGGCCTCGCTCAGCGAGCCGATCGCGATCGTGGGTATGGGCTGCCGGTTCCCCGGCGGCGTGCGCAACCCCGAACAGCTGTGGGAGCTTCTGGACGCCGGGGTGGACACCGTTGCCGGTTTCCCCACCGACCGGGGCTGGGACACGGCCATGCTGGGCCAGCTCGGCCTGGATGCCAGCACCTCCGCCCAGGGTGGTTTCCTCTACGACGCGGCGGAGTTCGACCCGGCGTTCTTCGGGATCAGCCCGCGTGAGGCGCTGGCCATGGACCCGCAGCAGCGGCTGCTGCTGGAGACCTCGTGGGAAGCCCTGGAGCACGCCGGGATCGAGCCGAAGTCGTTGCGGGGCAGCAAGTCCGGCGTGTTCGTGGGCGGTGGGTTCCTGGGCTACGGCACCGGCCTGGAGGGCAGCGGCTCGGAGGGCTACCTGCTCACCGGCACGGCCTCCAGCGTGATCTCCGGCCGCGTCTCGTACACGCTGGGGCTGGAGGGCCCGGCCGTGACGGTGGACACGGCCTGCTCCTCCTCGCTGGTCGCGCTGCACCTGGCCGCCCAGGCGCTGCGCTCGGGGGAGGTCTCGCTGGCGCTGGCCGGTGGTGTGACGGTGATGGCCACGCCCGGTTCCTTCGCGGGCTTCGCGTTGCAGCAGGGCCTGGCCGGCGACGGGCGGTGCAAGTCGTTCGGGGCGGGCGCCGACGGCACCGGCTGGGGCGAGGGCGCGGCCGTCCTGGTGCTGGAAAGGCTGTCCGACGCGCGCAAGAACGGTCACGAGGTGCTGGCCGTGGTGCGGGGCAGCGCGGTCAACCAGGACGGTGCGTCCAACGGGCTCACCGCGCCCAACGGCCCCTCGCAGCAGCGGGTGATCCGGGCCGCCCTGTCCAGCGCCCGGCTGAGCACCGCGGACGTGGACGTGGTGGAGGCACACGGCACCGGCACGGTGCTGGGCGACCCGATCGAGGCCCAGGCGCTGCTGGCCACCTACGGCCAGGACCGGCCGGAGGACAAGCCGCTGTGGCTGGGCTCGGTGAAGTCCAACCTCGCACACACGCAGGCCTCGGCCGGTATCGCCGGCGTGATGAAGATGGTGCTCTCGATGCACCACGACCGCCTGCCCAAGACCCTGCACGCCGACGAGCCCACGCCGCACGTGGACTGGACGGCGGGCAACATCAGACTGCTCGCCTCGCCGGTCGACTGGACGAGGGCCGAGAACCCGCGCCGGGCGGGCGTTTCTGCTTTTGGGATCAGCGGCACCAACGCGCACGTGATCATCGAGGAAGCCCCGGCCGCGGTGGCCGAGGACAAGCCGGTCGAGCGGGGCCCGCAGGTCCTGACCGGGCAGGCTCCGGTGTGGCTGGTCTCCGGTCACACGCCCGAGGCTCTGGCCGCGCAGGCCGGCCGGCTGGTGGGGCGCCTGCGTTCCTGCCCCGACCTGGACCCGGCCGATGTCGCCTGGTCGCTGGCCACCAGCCGATCCACCTTCGAGCAGCGCGCGGTGGTCTTCGGTGACCTGCCCTCCGGTCTGGCCGGGCTTGCCGCGGGAACCACGGGCGCCGACGTGGTGGCCGGAGAGGTTCCGGCCGGGCGTCCCGCCCGGGTCGGGTTCGTCTTCGCCGGTCAGGGCGCTCAGCGGGCCGGGATGGGCCGTGAGCTGTACGCCGCCTCGCCGGTGTTCGCCGAGGCGTTCGACCGGGCCTGCGCCGTGCTGGAGGCCGAGCTCGGCGTGCCGGTGAAGGACGTGGTGCTCAGCCCGGCCGAGGACCCGCGGGCCGACCAGACGCTGTACGCCCAGACCGGCCTGTTCGCCGTCGAGGTGGGCCTGGTGGCGCTGCTGGCCGCAGCCGGGATCACCCCGGACGCGGTGGCGGGCCACTCGGTCGGCGAGATCGCGGCCGCCCACGCCGCCGGGGTGCTCAGCCTCGAAGGTGCCGCCCGGCTGGTGGCCAACCGGGCCCGGCTCATGCAGGCCCTGCCCGAGGGCGGGGCCATGGGCGCGGTCGGGGTGAGCGAGGATGCGATGCTCACCGCCCTCGGCGACGTCGAGGGCGTCTCGATCGCAGCCGTGAACGGCCCGGAGTCGGTGGTGGTCTCCGGCGATGCGCAGGCCGTGGACGGGCTGCTGGAGGACTTCCGCGCCCGCGGCAGCCGGGTGCGCCGGCTGCGGGTCTCGCACGCCTTCCACTCGGCCCGGATGGACGCGGCCCTGGAGCCGCTGACCGCCGTGGCCAACGGCCTGGAGCACAACCGGCCCAGCGTGCGCTGGATCGGCGCGCTCACCGGTGAGGCGGTCAACGAGCCCGACGCCACCTACTGGGCCTCTGCGGCCCGGCAGGCGGTGCGCTACGCCGACGCCGTGACGAGCATGGCCAAGCAGGGCATCTCGGTGTTCATCGAGATCGGCCCCGACGCAACCCTTTCGGGAATGGGTGCGCCGCTCGTGGAAGGTGCCCCGTTCGTCCCCTTGTTGAGCCCGAAACTGCCTGCTGGCGAAGCGGTTCTGCAGGCCCTGGCCGGGGCCCACGTGCGGGGCATCCGGGTGGAGTGGACGTCGGTGCTGGCCCCGGCGCGGCGCGTCGCCCTGCCGACCTACGCCTTCCAGCACGAGCGCTTCTGGCCGCAGGGTTCCGCGGCCTCGGCGGTGCCCACCAGCCGGGGCGCCTCGCAGGCCGAGAACGCCTTCTGGGCCGCGATCGAGGCCGGTGACCTGGCCAGCCTGTCCGGTGCCCTGCAAGTGGACGGCGAGCAGCCGTTCAGCCAGATCCTGCCGGTGCTGTCGGCCTGGCGTCAGAAGGACCGCGAGGAGTCGGCCGTGGCCGACTGGCGCTACCGGATCAGCTGGAGCCCGCTGTCCGAGAGCGAGGCGCCCGCGCTGAGCGGGACCTGGCTCGTGGTGCACACCGAGGCCGGTCGCGAACTGGCCGAGGCCGCCGTCGCCGCGCTGCCCACGGCCACCATCACGGTGAGCGCCGACGGGGCCCGCGAGGTCGTGGCCGCCCGGCTGCTGGAGGCCCTGGGCGGGCAGAAGCCCGTCGGCGTGCTGTCGTTCCTGGCGGCCGACGAGACTCCGCTGGCCGAGCACCCCGACGTTGCCGCCGGTGCCGCCGCAACCGTCGCGCTCATCCAGGGCCTGGCCGACGCCCGGATCGACGCGCCGCTGTGGGTCGTCACCCAGGGGGCAGTGTCCGCGCGTTCCGGCGAGAGCCTCTCCAACCCCGTGCAGGCCCAGGTCATCGGCCTGGCCCGGGTGGTCGCGGTCGAGCAGCCCGACCGTTACGGCGGCATCGTCGACCTGCCGCTCGAGGTCGACGCCCGCGCCTGGGAACGGGTCGGGACAGTCCTGGCCGGGCTCGGTGAGGACCAGGTGGCGATCCGCTCGGTGGGCATCCTCGGACGCCGCCTGACCCGGATGCGCCGGGGCATGCGCCCGGCCGGGGTCTCCGAGATGCCGGTGGCCGACAGCTTCCGCCACGGCAGCGTGCTGATCACCGGTGGTACCGGCGCGATCGGCAGCAACCTCGCCCTCTATCTGGCCTCTCGCGGCGCGGCCCGGGTGGTCCTGCAGAGCCGCTCCGGCGCCCGCGCCGGGCACGTCGCCCGGCTCGCCGCCCAGATCGCCTCGGAGGGCACCGCGGTCAGCGTGGTCGCCGCCGACGTGGCCGTGCGCGACCAGGTGGCCGGGCTGCTCGACTGGATCGGGGCCGACCTGACCGGGGTGATGCACACCGCCGGCGTGCTCGACGACGGCGTGCTCGACCGGATGACCGCAGCCCGGCTGGCCGGCGTGCTCTCACCCAAGGCGGGCGGTGCCCGTCACCTCGACGAGCTGACCGCCGACCGTGACCTGACCGCGTTCGTCCTCTTCTCCTCGGCCACCGCCACCTTCGGCGGCGGTGGGCAGGCCAACTACGCCGCCGCCAACGCCTACCTCGACGCCCTGGCCGAGAACCGTCGCTCGCGCGGTCTGGCCGGCACCTCGCTGGCCTGGGGTGTATGGGGTGGCGGCGGTATGGCTGCCTCGGGCGATGCCGTGCAGCAGCGCCTGGGTGGTGGCCCGTTCCGGCCGATGGCTCCCGACCTGGCCCTGCCGGTGCTCGGCCAGGCGATCGAGTCCGGCCAGCCCGCTGCGCTGACCGTGATGGACATGGACTGGGCGATGGCCGCCGCCGGAATGGGCGACCTGCGCCAGGTTCCGCTGCTGCGCGAGCTGCCCGACGCGGCCGAGACCGCCCCGATCGCCGCTGCCGTCGCCCCCGGCGCAGCAGCCGCTGGCGGGGTGGCCGCCCAGCTGTTCGGGCGCAGCTCCGCCGAGCAGGACGAGATCCTGGTCGAGCTGGTGCGTTCCGAGGCCGCGAACGTGCTGCACCACGCCTCGCCGGAGGCGATCGAGGCGGGACGGGCGTTCAGCGACCTCGGCTTCGACTCCTTGACCGCGGTCGAACTGCGCAATCGCCTGTCCGCGGTCAGCGGGCTCACCCTGCCCGCCACCCTGATCTTCGACTACCCCAACCCTTCGGTGCTCGCCGGATACCTGAAGGCCGAGCTGCTCGGGCAGGCCGACCCGGCCGAGACGGCGCTCGCCGTGCGCGCGGTCGACGACGACCCGATCGCCATCGTCGGCCTGGGCTGCCGCTACCCGGGTGGGGTGCGGAGCCCTGAAGATCTGTGGGAACTGCTGGTTTCGCAAACGGACGCGGTGGCTGGGTTCCCGGCCGACCGCGGCTGGGGAAACGGGGGCGTGGAGTCGGAGTCGGCCCAGCAGGGCGGGTTCCTCTACGACGCGGCCGAGTTCGACCCCGGGTTCTTCGGGATCAGCCCGCGTGAGGCGCTGGCGATGGACCCGCAGCAGCGCCTGCTGCTCGAGACCTCTTGGGAAGCGCTCGAGTACGCAGGCATTCTGCCCGGCACCCTGCGCGGCAGCCGCACCGGTGTGTTCTCCGGCGGCGCCGCCCTCGGCTACGGCGGCGGGCTGGAGGGCAGCGGCTCGGAAGGGTTCCTGCTCACCGGCACCGCCGGCGCCGTGCTGTCCGGTCGCGTCTCGTACGTGCTCGGCCTCGAGGGCCCGTCGGTCACCGTCGACACCGCCTGCTCGTCCTCGCTGGTCACGCTGCACCTGGCCGCCCAGGCCCTGCGCACCGGCGAGTGCGACCTGGCCCTGGCCAGCGGCGTCACCGTGATGGCGACGCCGGTCGCGTTCGCCGGGTTCGCCCTGCAGCAGGGCCTGGCCGGCGACGGGCGCTGCAAGTCCTTCTCGGCCGATGCGGACGGCACCGGCTGGGGTGAGGGCGCCGGCGTGATCGTGCTGGAGCGTCTGTCCGACGCCCGCCGCAACGGTCACCGGGTGCTGGCCGTTGTGGCCGGCTCGGCGGTCAACCAGGACGGCGCCTCCAACGGCCTGACCGCCCCCAACGGCCCCTCCCAGCAGCGGGTGATCCGGCAGGCCCTGGCCTCGGCCGGGCTCACCCCGGCCGACGTGGACGCGGTCGAGGCGCACGGCACCGGCACGGTGCTCGGCGACCCGATCGAGGCCCAGGCCCTCCTGGCCACCTACGGCCAGGGGCGATCCGAGGACCAGCCGCTGCGGCTGGGCTCGGTCAAGTCGAACCTGGCCCACACCCAGGCGGCGGCCGGTGCGGCCGGGGTGATGAAGATGGTCCTGGCCCTGCAGCACGGCCTGCTCCCGGCCTCGCTGCACGCCGGTGAGCCCTCGCCGCACGTGGACTGGAACGCCGGCCGGATCCGGCTGCTGGCCGAGCCCGAGCAGTGGCCCGCCGCGGTCGGCCGCCCCCGCCGGGCGGGCATCTCCGCCTTCGGCATCAGCGGCACCAACGCCCACGTCGTCATCCAGGAACCGCCCGCCCTGACCGAAAGCGAAGGCGAGCCGCCCGCTGCGTCGCCGCGAGCGTCCTCAAAGGTGTTGAAGGATGCCCCTCGCGTCTGGCTGGTCTCCGGCCGCACCCCCACCGGGCTCGCCGCCCAGGCCGGGCGTCTGCTGCACCACGTGGCCGCGCGTCCGGAACTGGACAAGCGCGACGTCGCCTGGTCGCTGGTGCACACCCGTTCCACCTACGAACACCGCGCCGCCGTGCTCGGCGGTTCCACCCCCGAACTGATGACCGGCCTGGAGGCGCTCTCCGACCTCAGGCCGGCCAAGCGCGTCATCACCGGCGCCGGTCGCAGCGGCCGGGTCGGATTCCTGTTCGCCGGCCAGGGCGCCCAGCGCGCCGGTATGGCCCGTGACCTGCACGCCGCCAGCCCGGTCTTCGCGGCCGCCTTCGACCACGCCGTCGACCTGCTGGAGATCGAGCTCGGCCTACCGGTGCGGGACGTGTTCCTGGGGGAGGTCGGCGACGAGCGTGCCGATGCGACCCTGTATGCCCAGACCGGGCTGTTCGCCGTCGAGATCGGCCTGCTGGCCCTGCTCGCGGCCGCCGGGGTGCGCCCGGACGTGGTGGCGGGGCACTCGGTCGGTGAGATCGCGGCCGCCCACGCGGCCGGGGTCCTGCGGCTCGAGGACGCCTGCCGTCTGGTGGCCGCGCGGGCCCGGCTGATGCAGGACCTGCCGGCCGGCGGGGCGATGGCGGCGATCGAGGCGACCGAGGACGAGATCACCCCGGCTCTGGGTGCCTCGCTCTCCCTGGCCGCGGTGAACGGGCCGAAGTCGGTCGTCGTCTCGGGTGATTCGGCGGCGGTCGAGGCGGTCGTCGAACAGTGGCGGGCCCGGGGACGCCGGGTGCGTCGCCTGCGGGTCTCGCACGCCTTCCACTCGGCCCGGATGGAGCCGGTTCTGGCCGAGCTGGCGGCCGTGGCCGAGGAGCTTCCGCACGCCGCGCCCACGGCTACCTGGGTGGGTGCGCTGAACGGGTCGGTGGTCTCGGCGCCGGAGCCGGCCTACTGGCCCGCCCAGGCCCGGGAAGCGGTGCGCTTCGCCGACTCGGTGAGCGAGATGGCCGGCCTGGGCGTGACGCTCTTCGTCGAGATCGGACCGGACGGCACGCTCACCGCGATGGGTGAGAACGCGCTGTCCGGTGAGGGACTGGGCTTCGTCACGCTGCTGAACCCGGTGCTGCCCACCCCCGAGTCGGTGTTGACCGCCCTGGCCCGGATGCACGTGCAGGGTGTGGACGTGGCCTGGCCCGCCGTGCTCGAGCCGGGCAGCCCGGTGGACCTGCCCACCTACGCCTTCCAGCGCCAGCGTTTCTGGCCCGAGGTGAACCTGTCCGGCTCTGCCGCTGTGGGTGGCGGCTCGGTGGGCACGGTGGGCACGGTGGCCGAGGAACAGTTCTGGTCGGCGGTGGAGTCCGGCGACCTGGCCGCGCTCGCCGGCGCCCTGGACCTGGACGGCGACCGGCCGCTCAGCGAGGTGCTGCCGCTGCTGGCCTCCTGGCGGGTCAAGGACCGCGCCGAGGCCGCGGTGGCCGGCTGGCGCTACCGGGTGACCTGGTCGCCGGTGGCCGAGCCAGAGGCCGCGCGCCTGTCCGGGACCTGGCTGCTGGTTGTCGGCGGTGCGCAGGAGATGGCCGAAGGAACCGCGAAGGCCCTCCGAACCGCTGGGGCCGACGTTGTGCTGGTCTCCGTCGCGGACCCCTCTCGTGAGGCCCTGGTAGCGCGGCTGGCCGAGGTGAGCCAGGCCCCGGTCTCCGGTGTGCTCAGCCTGCTGGCCCTGGAGGAGTCCCCGCTGCCCGGCCACGCCGAGGTCAGCACCGGTCTGGCCGCGTCACTGGCCCTGCTGCAGGCGCTGGGAGAGGCCCGGATCGGGGCGCCGGTGTGGCTGCTCACCCAGCAGGCGGTCGCGGCCACCCGGCACGACCTCGGCACCGAAGGACTGCCCCACGCGGTGCAGAGCCAGGTGTGGGGGCTCGGGCGCTCGGCGGCGATGGAGTACCCCGACCGCTGGGGCGGCCTGATCGACCTGCCCGCAGTGCTCGACGAGCGCGCGGGTGCGCGACTGGCCGCCCTCCTGACCGGCACCTGCGGCGAGGACCAGGCCGTCATCCGTCCCTCGGGCATCTTCGGCCGCCGCCTGGTGCGGGCCACCCGCCCGGCCGGCGCGCCCGAAGGTGGGGCCGCCACGGTCGAGGGCACAGCCCTGATCACCGGCGGCACCGGCGCCCTCGGCGGCCGTCTCGCCACCTGGCTGGCCGAGCGCGGAGCCACCCGGATCGTCCTGCTCAGCCGCTCCGGTGCCCGGGCCGCAGGCGTGGCCCGGACCGTGGCCGCCCTGGCCGAGGCCGGCGCCGGCGTGCAGGTCGTGGCGGCCGACGTCTCCCACCGCGAGCACCTGGCCACCGTGCTGGGCGGCATCCCCGACCTCACCACGGTGATCCACACCGCCGGTGTGCTGGACGACGGTGTGCTGGACCGGATGACGCCCGAGCGCCTGGACAACGTCCTGGCCGTGAAGGCGGGCGGGGCCCGGCTCCTGGACGAGCTGACGGCCGGGCTGGACCTGACCTCGTTCGTGCTGTTCTCCTCCGCCGCAGCGACCTTCGGCGGCGGAGGGCAGGGCAACTACGCCGCGGCCAACGCCTACCTCGACGCGCTGGCCGAGAACCGGCGCTCGCGGGGTCTGCCCGCGACCGCGCTGGCCTGGGGCCCGTGGGCGGGCGGCGGTATGGCCCAGTCCGACACCACGGTGCGCGAGCGCCTGGGCAGCGGCCCGTTCAAGGCGATGGACCCGGACCGGGCGCTGCAGGTGCTGGGGCAGTCGCTGAACGACGGTGACACCACGCTGACCGTCTCGGACGTGGACTGGGCGCAGATCGCTGCTGCGGTGGGCGACATCAGCCAGGCCCCCTTCCTGCGTGAGCTCACCGACGTGCACACGCTGATGCCGGTCTCGGCATCGGGCGCCGCCGAGGTCGTGGGCACCCAGGAACTGGCGCGACGCCTGAACGGGCGGCCCGCCGAGGAGCAGGACTCGATCCTGACCGACCTGGTCCGCGCCGAGGCCGCCGCGATCCTGCGGCACGACTCGGCCGACGCCGTCGAGGCCGAACGAGCCTTCAGCGAGATGGGTTTCGACTCGCTCACCGCGATCGAGCTGCGCAACCGGCTGTCCGAGCTGGCCGGCGTACCGCTGCCCTCCACCCTGATCTTCGACTACCCCACCCCGGCCGGTCTGGCCCGCTACCTGCGTGAGGAGCTGCTCGGCGCCGACGTCTCGGCCTCGACGGTCCAGCCGGTGCGGGTCTCCGCCGCCGTGGACGACGACCCGATCGCGATCGTCGGTCTGGGCTGCCGTTACCCCGGTGGTGTGCGTAGCCCCGAAGACCTGTGGGAGCTGCTGGTCACCGGGACCGACGCGGTCTCGGGCTTCCCCAGCGACCGCGGCTGGGGCGACCTGACCGCGGGCGGGGTGGACGCTCCGGCCCAGCAGGGCGGTTTCGTCCACGACGCCGGCTACTTCGACCCCGGCTTCTTCGGGATCAGCCCGCGTGAGGCGCTGGCGATGGACCCGCAGCAGCGCCTGCTGCTCGAGACGTCCTGGGAAGCACTGGAGCACGCGGGGATCCGCCCCGGCTCGCTGCGCGGCAGCCTGACCGGTGTGTACGCCGGCGGCGGCCCGACCGGTTACGGCGTCGGGCTCGAAGGCAGCGGTTCCGAGAGCTTCCTGATGACGGGTACTGCGGGCGCGGTCTTCTCCGGCCGGGTCTCGTACGTGCTCGGGCTGGAAGGCCCGTCGGTGACGGTGGACACGGCCTGCTCGTCCTCACTGGTGGCCATGCACCTGGCGGCCCAGGCCCTGCGCTCGGGGGAGTGCGACCTGGCGCTGGCCGGTGGTGTGACGGTGATGGCGACCCCGATGGGCTTCGCCGAGTTCTCCCGTCAGCAGGGTCTCGCCTCCGACGGCCGGTGCAAGTCGTTCGGCGCCGGTGCCGACGGCACGGGCTGGGCCGAGGGCGCGGGAATGATCGTGCTGGAGAGGCTTTCGGACGCTCGCCGCAACGGTCACGAGGTCCTCGCGGTGATGCGCGGCAGCGCGATCAACCAGGACGGCGCCTCCAACGGCCTGACCGCGCCCAACGGCCCCTCGCAGCAGCGGGTGATCCGGGCTGCTCTGGCCAACGCCCGGCTGACGGCCTCGGACATCGACGTGGTCGAGGCGCACGGCACGGGCACCGTGCTGGGCGACCCGATCGAGGCTCAGGCGCTGCTGGCCACCTATGGACAACCCGGTCAGGCGCCTCGAAGGAACGGCCCGGTGCGGCTGGGCTCGGTGAAGTCGAACATCGCCCACACCCAGGCGGCCGCGGGTGCGGCCGGCGTGATGAAGATGATCCTGGCGATGCGGCACGGCCTGCTGCCGCAGACGCTGCACGCCGAGGAACTGTCGCCGCACGTGGACTGGAACGCGGGCAACCTGGCCCTGCTGACCGAGGCCGAACCGTGGACCGGTGAGAACGGGCCGCGGCGGGCGGGTGTCTCGGCGTTCGGCATCAGCGGGACCAACGCGCACGTGATCATCGAAGAGGCTCCGAGGACGGAGACCACGGAGTCCGGGGAATGGAGCGAAGCGCTGCCGGGGGCCGAGGCCGGCCGAGTCGAGGCCGACACGGCCGACACGGCTGAGGTGGCTGACCTGGCTGACCTGGCTGACCTGGCGGGGGTGGATCGGACCGCCGTCGCTGAGAAGCCCTGCGTCTGGACGCTTTCCGGCCGTTCCTCCGAGGCCCTCGCGGCCCAGGCCGGCAAGTTGCTCGAGCACGTGAAGGCCCACCCCGAGCTGGACCCGGCCGATGTGGCCTGGTCGCTGGCCACCACCCGCACCACCTTCGACCACCGCGCAGCAGTGGTGGGCAGTGACGTCAACGCCCTGCTGGCCGGACTGAGCGCGGTGGTGGAGGGCCGGTCCGGCGCGGTGGCCACCTCTACTGGTTACGTCGCGTCCGGCAGTGTCCCCTCAGGCCGCCGGGCCCGGGTCGGCTTCCTCTTCGCCGGCCAGGGCGCCCAGCGCGCCGGGATGGGCCGTGACCTGTACGCCGCCAACCCCGCCTTCGCCGCTGCCTTCGACGAGGTGTGCGCGGTGGTCGAGGCCGAGCTGGGCCTGCCGATCCGTGAGGTCGTGCTGGCCGAGCCCGACAACGAGGACGAGCGAGCCGACCAGACTCTCTACGCCCAGACGGGGCTGTTCACGATCGAGGTCGCCCTGGTGCGGATGCTGGCCGCGGCCGGTGTGCGCCCGGAGGTGGTGGCCGGGCACTCGGTCGGTGAGATCGCGGCCGCGCACGTGGCCGGGGTGCTCAGTCTGGAGGACGCCGCCCGACTGGTCGCGGCGCGGGCGCGGCTGATGCAGGAGCTGCCCGCCGGCGGTGCGATGGCCGCGATCGCGGCGAGCGAGGCCGAGATCAGGAAGACCCTGCCTGAGGACGGCGGTGTCGGCGTCGCGGCGGTCAACGGGCCTTCGTCGGTGGTCGTCTCCGGCGACGAGCAGGCCGTGGACGCCCTGCTGGAACGGTGGCGCGAGCAGGGCCGGCGGGTGCGCCGGCTGCGGGTCAGCCACGCCTTCCACTCGGCCCGGATGGAGCCGGTCCTCGAAGAGCTGGGCCGGGTGGCGCAGGGACTGGACCACCAGGCGCCGAGGATCACCTGGGTCGGCGCCCTGAGCGGTGAAGTCGTGGCCGGCCCGCAGGCCCACTACTGGCCGGCCCAGGCCCGCGAGGCGGTGCGTTTCGCCGACGCGGTGACCACGATGGCCGGGCACGACGTGGATGTCTTCATCGAGATCGGCCCGGACGGAACTCTTGCCGGTCTCGCGGCCGGCGTGATCGACGAGGCCGTGTTCGCGTCGGTGCTCAACCCCGCCCTGCCGGCCGCCCAGGCCGTGCTGGCGGCGCTGGGCCAGGCCCACGTGGCCGGGGTCAACGTCGACTGGGCCAAGACGCTCCCGGCCGCCCGCACGGTGAAGCTGCCGACCTACGCCTTCCAGCGCCAGCTGTTCTGGCCGCAGGGACTCCCGGGCGGCGCCGTGGCCACCGCCAGTGCCTCGTCCGCCGAGGCCCTGTTCTGGTCGGCCGTCGAGCAGGGTGACCTGGCCGGCCTCACCGGGGCCCTGCAGCTGGACGGCGACCGGCCGCTCAGCGAGGTGCTTCCGGCGCTCGCCTCCTGGCGGGAACGGGACCGCGAGGAGTCTGCGGTGGCGGGCTGGCGTTACCGGATCAGCTGGACACCGGTGAACGACGCCGCAACCGTCTCCTTCGAGGGCAACTGGCTGATCCTGACCGGCCCCGCGGGCGCACAGGCCGCGGCCGCCATCACTGCGGGTCTGGCCGAGCGCGACGGCACGCCGATCCTGGTCGAGGCCGGGGCCGAGCACGTGGACCGTTTCGCCCTGGCCGCGCTGCTGAGCGAGGTGCGCTCGCCCAGCGGCGAACCCCTCTACTCGGCCGATGCACCGTCGCCCGCCCTGCGCGGCGTGATCTCGCTGCTGGCGCTGGAGGAGAGCCCGCTGCCGCACCTGGCGTCGGTGCCCACCGGTCTGGCCGCCACTCAGGGCCTGATCCAGGTTCTGGGTGACGCCGGGGTGGCCGCCCCGCTGTGGATCCTCACACGCAGCGCCGTGGCCGCCGGATCCGGTGAGAGCGTCGCCGGCCTGGCGCAGGCTGCGGTCTGGGGCCTGGGCCGGGTCGCTGTCCTCGAGCACCCCGAGCGGGTGGCCGGTCTGGTGGACCTCCCGGCAGAACTGACCGAGCGCGTCGTGACCCGCCTCCTCCCGGTCCTGGCCGGTGCCACCGGCGAGGACCAGGTGGCCGTGCGCGGATCCGGTGTCCTGGCGCGGCGGCTGGCCCGTGCGGGGCAGCCGGACCCGACCCGTCCGTGGGCCCCGGGTGGGACGGTTCTTCTCACCGGTGGCACGGGTTCCATCGGTGGACGGGTGGCGCGCTGGGTTTCCGGTCGTGGTGCCGAGCGGGTGGTCCTCACCAGCCGCTCGGGTGCGACGGCGGGCGGCGCCGCGCAGTTGGCGGCCGAGCTGGCCGAGGCGGGCACGGCGGTCGTCGTGGCCGCCTGCGACACGGCCGTGAAGAGCGAGGTGGCCGGGCTGCTGGCTGCCCTCCACGGGACCGGCCCTAGTTCGGCAAGGACTGTCAGGGGTCTCGCCGGTTCACCCATTACATCCGTCTTCCATGCCGCCGGGGCCGAGGTCGGCACCCCGCTGATCGCCGCCGACCCCGAGTCCCTCGAGGCGATGCTCGCGCCCAAGGCCGCCGGTGCCGCCCACCTCGACGAGCTGACCGGCGACCTGGACGCGTTCGTCCTCTTCTCCTCGATCGCCGCCACCTGGGGCAGCGGCAGCCAGTCGGCCTACGCCGCGGCCAACGCCTACCTCGACGCCCTGGCCGAGAACCGGCGGGCCCGGGGCCTGGCCGCGACCTCGATCGCCTGGGGCCTGTGGGGCGGAGGCGGTCTCGGTTCCCGGCAGCCGGAGTCCGGGGCCCAACTGGCCCGGATGGGCGTGCGCACGCTCGACCCGGACCGGGCGGTCAGCGCCCTGGCCGGTGCCCTCGACGGTGGCGACCGGGTGGTCACGGTGGCCGACATCGACTGGGACCGGTTCGCGCCGGTCTTCAACCTGCGCCGGCCCAGCCGGCTGATCGACGACCTGCCCGAGGTGCGCCGCGCCCTGAGCGCAGCCGCCGAGAACAGCACCACCGCCACCGACAGCGAGTTCGCCCGCGAACTGGGCAAGGCGGCACCGGCCGAGCAGGAGCGGATCCTGCTGCGCCTGGTGCAGTCCGAGGCCGCGGCAGTGCTGGGCTACGGCCCCGAGGAGGCCGCAGGCGTGGTGCAGCCCGGCCGGGCGTTCCGCGATCTGGGCTTCGACTCCCTGACGGCCGTCGAACTGCGCAGCCGCCTGGGTGCGGCCACCGGGCTCCGGTTGCCCGCCACGTTCGCCTTCGACCACCCGGCCCCGGTGGACGCGGTGCGCTACCTGCGCGCCGAACTGCTCGGGGCCGACGACGCAAACGCGACCAGCACCGCTGTGGCGACGCAGACGTCCTCTGATCCGATCGTCATCGTCGGTATGGGGTGCCGCTTCCCCGGCGGCGCGGGCAACCCCGACGAGTTCTGGGAACTGCTGGCCAACGGCACCGACGCGGTCGCCGGCTTCCCGGCCGACCGGGGCTGGGCGATCAGCGACGAGGCCCAGGCACAGGGCGGTTTCGTCTACGACGCGGCCGCCTTCGACCCGGACTTCTTCGGGATCAGCCCACGCGAGGCACTGGCCATGGACCCGCAGCAGCGGATGCTGCTGGAGGTCTCGTGGGAGGCCCTCGAGCACTCCGGCATCGACCCGACCTCGCTGCGCGGCAGCCGCACCGGCGTCTTCGCCGGCGGCAGCCACTCGGCCTACGGCATCGGCTCCAGCGATCCGTCGTCGCAGGGCTTCCAGCTCACCGGCAGCGCGATGAGCGTGATCTCCGGCCGCGTCTCGTACGTGCTCGGCCTCGAGGGCCCGGCCGTCACCGTGGACACGGCCTGCTCCTCCTCGCTGGTCGCGCTGCACCTGGCCACGGCCTCGCTGCGTACCGGCGAGAGCGACCTGGCTCTGGCCGGGGGAGTCACCGTGATGGCCACCTCAGGCGCTTTCGCGGAGTTCGCCGCCCAGCAGGGCCTGGCGGGCGACGGCCGTAGCAAGTCGTTCGGCGAGGGCGCGGACGGCACCGGCTGGGGCGAGGGCGCGGGTGTCATCGTGCTGGAAAGACTTTCGGACGCCCGCCGCAACGGTCACCGGGTGCTGGCCGTGGTCGCGGGCAGCGCGGTCAACCAGGACGGCGCCTCCAACGGCCTGACCGCGCCCAACGGTCCCTCGCAGCAGCGGGTGATCCGGGCCGCGCTGGCCTCGGCCGGACTGTTCACGGCCGACGTGGACGCGGTGGAGGCACACGGCACCGGCACGGTGCTGGGCGACCCGATCGAGGCCCAGGCGCTGCTGGCCACCTACGGCCAGGACCGGCCCGAAGACCGCCCACTGTGGCTGGGTTCGGTGAAGTCGAACATCGCCCACACCCAGGCCGCGGCCGGGGCCGCGGGCGTGATCAAGATGGTGCTGGCCCTGCGCCACCAGATGCTTCCGGTCTCGCTGCACTCGCAGACCCCCTCGCCGCACGTGGACTGGAGCGCGGGCCGGGTGAGCCTGCTCAACGCCGCTCGCGGGTGGGAGGCAGAGGCGGGCCGCACCCGCCGGGCCGGTGTCTCGGCCTTCGGCATCAGCGGCACCAACGCTCACGTGATCATCGAAGAGGCCCCGCAGGAAGACGGCTCCGGCGAAATGGCGCAGCCGACCGGGCCGAACCAGCCGGTGGAGCGGGGCCGAGGGGCCCTGGTCACCGGTGCACCGGTGACCTGGCAGCTCTCCGCCCGTACCCCAGCGGCCCTGGTGGCTCAGGCAACCCGCCTGGCCACCCACGTCCGCAAGCACGAGAACCTCGACCCCGCCGACGTGGCCCGCTCGCTGGCCGGGACCCGCACGTCCTTCACCCACCGGGCCGTCGTGCTCGGCGCCGGCCGCGAAGACCTGCTCACCGGGCTGACGTCTGTTTCCGACCAGAGGACGGGTGCGCGGACTTTCGCGGACGTGGTGCCCCCGGCCGGTGCGGGCCTGATCGGCTTCGTCTTCGCCGGGCAGGGCTCGCAGCGCGCCGGTATGGGCCGTGAGCTGCACGCCGCAAGCCCGGTGTTCGCCGAGGCCTTCGACCGGGCCTGCGCCCTGCTGGAGGCCGAACTCGGCCTGCCGGTGGCCGAAGTCGTACTGGGCGAGCCGGGCGACGAGCGGGCCGACCAGACGGTGTTCGCCCAGACCGGGCTGTTCGCCGTGCAGGTGGGTCTGCTGGCGCTGATGGACCACGCCGGGGTCGTTCCCGACGCGGTGGCCGGTCACTCGGTCGGAGAGATCGCAGCGGCGCACGCGGCCGGGGTGCTCACCCTGGCCGACGCCTGCACGCTGGTGGCCGCCCGGGCCCGCCTGATGCAGGAACTGCCCACCGGCGGGGCGATGGCCGCGATCGAGGCCACCGAGGCCGAGGTGACGGCCGACCTGCCCGAGGGCGCGGAGGTCGCGGCGATCAACGGGCCGACGTCCGTGGTGGTTTCCGGTGATGGCGAAGCGGTCGAGGCGGTCCTGGAGCACTGGCGCTCGGCCGGCCGGCGGGTGCGGCAGTTGCGCGTCAGCCACGCCTTCCACTCCGCCCGCATGGAGCCGATGCTCGAGCAGTTGCATCAGGTGGCCGCGGGCCTGACCTACTCGGCCCCGCTGATCAGCTGGGTGGGAGCGCTCACCGGGGCGGCGATCACCGACCCCTCGGCCGGCTACTGGGTCGAGCAGGCGCGCCAGGCGGTGCGGTTCGCCGACGCCGTCACCACCTTGGCCGACCTCGGCGTGCGCTCGTTCATCGAGATCGGACCGGACACAACGCTTTCGGCGCTCGGTTCGAACAGCGCGCCCGATGCCGCCTTCGTGCCGTTGCTGCGCACCGACCAGGCCGCCGCCGACACCGTCACCGCAGCACTGGCTCGCCTGTACGTGCGCGGTGTGGAGGTGGACTGGGCGCGGGTCCTGCCCGCGGGGAGGCACGTGGAACTGCCCACCTACCCCTTCCAGCATCGCAATTTCTGGCTCATTCCCGACCTGTTCGACGCGTCCTCAATGCTTTCCCTTCCAGGAAGCGCAGAGTCGCAGTTCTGGGCCGCGGTCGACCAGGAAGACGTGGCCGGGCTCACCGGCGCCCTCGGGGTGGACGCGGACTGCTCGTTCGGTGAGGTCCTGCCGGTGCTGGCCTCCTGGCGACGACGCGAACTGGAGGACGCGGTGGGGTCGGCCTGGCGCTACCGCGTCACCTGGGCTGCCGTGCCCGACCCGGAAGCCGCTGCGCTGAGCGGAACCTGGGTCGTGGTGGCGCCCTCCGCGCTGCTTGAGGACAGCCGCACCACCGGCGTCCTGGAAGCCCTGACGGCCGGGGGCGCCGAGGTCGAGATCGTCGGCCTCGGCGCGGACGAACTCGAGCGGGGAGCCGTGCTGGCCCGCGGGTCGGCCGCGCTGGCCGAGGTGGAGAAGCTGGCCGGCGTGGTCTCGCTGCTGGCCCTGGCCGACACCGCCCCGGGCGAGGTCGTCCCGGCCGGGGTGCTGGGCACC
Organism: Kineosporia rhizophila; assembly: GCF_021277265.1. Taxonomy (GTDB): domain Bacteria; phylum Actinomycetota; class Actinomycetes; order Actinomycetales; family Kineosporiaceae; genus Kineosporia; species Kineosporia rhizophila. Next base: position 97,177 of record NZ_JAJSOH010000012.1, on the reverse strand, counting down.
CTGGCCCTGGTGCAGGCCCTGGGCGACGCCGGGATCCAGGTCCCGGTCTGGGCGCTGACCCACAACGCAGTGCAGACCGCCGCCGACCAGCCCGGCGATCCGGCCCAGGCCGCGGTCTGGGGCCTGGGGCGCGTGGTCGCCCTGGAGCACCCCGAGCGCTGGGGCGGCCTGATCGACCTGCCGACCGTGCTGGACACCCGGGCCGCCACTCGTCTGGTGGCGGTGCTGGCCGGGGAGACCGGTGAAGACCAGGTGGCGATCCGGGGCGCGAGCATCCTGGGCCGGCGCCTGACCCGGGCGGCACGGGCCGAGACCACCAACCAGTGGACGCCCGCGGGCACGGTCCTGGTCACCGGCGGCACCGGGTCGATCGGCTCGCGGGTCGCCCGGCTCACGGCCGAGCGCGGGGCTCAGCGCGTCGTGCTGACCTCCCGCTCGGGCCCGGGAGCGGCGGCCACCCTGGCGGCCGAGCTCGCTACGGCCGGGACCACCGTCGAGGTGCTGGCGGTGGACAGCGCCGACCGCGATGCCCTGGCCGCCGTGCTCGAGCGGGTGGGTCCGCTGAGCTCGGTGTTCCACGCGGCCGGAACCTCCATGGACCGGCCGGTGCGCGACCTCACCGCGGGCGACCTGACCCGCCTGATGGCGGCCAAGGCGGCCGGTGCGGCACACCTGGACGAGCTGACCGCCGGGCACGACCTGGACGCGTTCGTGCTCTTCTCCTCCGGCTCCACGGTCTGGGGCAGTGCGATGCTGGCCGGGTACGCGGCCGCCAACGCCTACCTCGACGGCCTGGCCGAGAGCCGCCGGGCCCGCGGTCTGACGGTCACCTCGGTGGCCTGGGGGCAGTGGGGCGGTGAGACCGGCCTCGGCGCCGGTGCCGGAGCCGCCCAGCTGGAGCACCTGGGGCTGCGGGCGATGGAACCCGGCCGGGCCCTCGCCCAGCTGGCCGCCGCCCTGGACGCGGGGGAGACGCTGCTCACCGTCGCCGACATCGACTGGGACCGCTTCGCCCCGGTGTTCACCCTGCGCCGGCCCAGCCCCCTGATCGCGGCGCTGCCCGAGGTACGCCGGGCCCTAGAGGCGGCCCCGGCCCGCCCGGCCGAGACCAGCGACTCACTGGCTCAGCGGTTGAACGAGGCCGGTCCGGTTGAACAGAAAACGCTGTTGCTGGAGATCATCCGGGCCGAGGCGGCGGCCGTCCTCGGCCACGTCGACGGTGAATCCATCGACTCGGAAACGGGTTTCATCGAACAGGGCTTCCACTCGCTGACGGCCATCGAGTTCCGCGACCGGCTGGCCGCGCTGACCGGGTTGCGGCTGCCCGGATCGCTGGTGTTCGATCACGCCACACCCGCCCTCCTGGCCCAGCACCTTCGCGGTGAGCTGGTCACGACCGGCCGGGTGGACGGTGAAGGACGCACGGGCGAAACGGCTTCCGGAACCGGCGGCTCGTCGCTCAGCGGGCTGTACGTGGAGGCGACGAGGACAGGACGGTCGGCGGAGGCGGTGAAACTCATCTCGGGTCTGGCCGCGTTCCGGCCGCAGTTCCGCGGCGCCGAGGACTTCGGAGCCCGGCCCGAGCCGCTGCGCGTGGCGCGCGGCCCACAGCAGCCGCACCTGGTGTTCCTCACCTCGTTCTTCGGCCGCTCCGGAGTGCGCGAGTACGCCCGGATCGCCAGCCGCTTCCAGGGTGAGCGCGACGTCTCGGTGCTCGCCGAGCCCGGATTCCTCACCGGCGAGAAGCTTCCCGCCGACATCGGCGCGCTGGTCGCCCTCCAGGCGCAGAGCCTGCTGGCGACCGTCGACGACGAGTTCGTGCTGGTCGGCCACTCCACCGGCGGTCTGGTGGCGCACGCCCTGGCCGCCCACCTCGAGGAACTCGGCCGCACTCCCAAGGCCCTGGTCCTGCTGGACACCCCGACCGTCGGCGAAGAGGGCTTCTCCGGCGACTGGCCCGCCTTCCTGGACGCCACCCTGGCCCTGACCGCCGACTACTCCCAGGACGACACCTGGCTGACGGCAACTGTGCACTATCTGTCCCTCCCCTGGCAGAACGTCCGCGGTACAACCGTTCCGGTACTGCACCTGCGGGCCTCGGACACCTCCGGTGACCTGCCCGCGATCGCCCACGCCGACGGCCCCGCGCCCGGTTCCGGCCCGTTCACGGTGCTGGACGTGCCCGGCAACCACTTCTCGATGATGGGCGAGGCGGCGGACACCACCGCCCTCGCGATCGACCAGTGGCTCTCCGAACTGTGAAGGAAACCAGATGAGCAGCGAAGTTCCGCAGCCCCCGCTCGCGATCGTCGGGGCCGGCGTGATGGGCACCAACATCACCACGCTGGCCCTCGGCCACGGCGTCCCGGTGGTCCTGGTCGACGTCGACGAGGAAGTGCTGGCCGAGGCCCGCAGGACGATCGGGCTCAAGCTGCGCCACGGCCAGCTGATGGGCAAGTTCGACGCGCAGCGGGTACTGCACCCGAAGACCGCTCTCACCACCACCGTCTCGCTGGCCGGCGCGGCCGGCGCGTTCGCGGTGATCGAGGCGGTCACCGAGCTGGCCGAGACCAAGACCAAGGTGCTGTCGGAGATCTCGCAACTCCTCGCCCCCGGCACGCTGACCGTCTCCAACACCTCGTGCATCCCGATCGACGAGATGGCCGAGGCGGTGGCCCGGCCCGAGGACCTGGTCGGCGTCCACTTCATGAACCCGGCCTACATGATCGAGATGGTCGAGGTGATCCGCGGCCCGCGCTCCGCCGAGGCCACCATGACCGCGGTCACCGACCTGCTCACCGCCCTGGGCCGTAAGTGCCTGGTGGTGAACGACGGCCCGGGCTTCGTGATCAACAAGGTGCTGCACCCGATGATCAACACCGCGGCCCGCCTGGTGCAGGACGGCGTGGCGAGCGTGGAGGTGGTGGACGGCCTGATGGAGGGTTGCCTCGGCCACTCCACCGGCCCGCTGGCCACCGCCGACCTGATCGGCCTGGACAACCTGGTCGACTCGCTGAACGTGCTCTACGAGCGCACCGGCGACGAGAGCTGCCGGCCCTGCGACCTGATGCTGGAGCTGGTCCGCGCGGGCCACTACGGCCGCAAGAGCGGCCGCGGCTTCCACGACTACTCAGACCCCTCTGCCAGCAATTCCCCGAACAACGTAAAGGTGGCGTCATGACCCAGGTTTCCGGTCTGCAGGCGGACATCGTCGAGAAGGACCTGACCGCGTACCTGACCGCCAAGATCCGCACCGAGATCGCGCCGGACGACGACATCTTCGCCACCGGCCTGGTCTCCTCGATGTTCGCGATGGAACTGGTCGTGCACCTGGAGTCGACCTACGACATCGCGATCATCGGCCCGGAGCTGAAGCTGGACAACTTCCGCACCGCCAAGGTGATGACCGCCCTGGTGCTGCGTCTGGCCGAAGATGACTGAGCAGCTCGCCGCACTCAAGGCGTTCGCCGCGGGCCTGATCGGCGACCAGGCCGGCGCCTGGGACGTGGCCGGGCAGCTGCCCATCGGTGAGATGCGCAAGCTCGGCGAGCGCGGCCTGCTGTGCGCCGAGGTGCCCACCGCGATGGGCGGTCTGGGCCTGAGCAGCCTCGAGAACGGTGAGCTGACCTCGTACGTGGGCAGCCTGTGCAGCTCCACCCGCAGCATCATGACCTCGCACGGCATGGCCGCCTGGATGGTCTCCCGGTTCGGCGACAAGACCCAGCGCCGCGCCTACCTGGCCGAGCTCACCAGCGGCAAGCTCGCCGCGGTGGGCTTCAGCGAGCCCGGCGCCGGCAGCGACCTGGCCGCGCTGAGCACCGAACTGCGCACTGCCGGTGACGGCGGCGACGAGGTGGTGCTCAGCGGTCAGAAGATGTGGGTCACCGGCGCCCGGTACGCCGACTACATCATGGTTCTGGCCCGTTTCGGTGAGGCCGCGGCCGTGGTCGCGGTACCCACCGACGCCCCCGGCGTGGAACTGGAGCCGATCGACGTGGCCGTGCTCGGCTGCCGCGCGGCCGGCCACATCAACGTGCGCCTGGACGACGTGCGCCTGCCCGCCTCGGCCGTGCTCGGCGGCGGTGGCCAGGACCTCACCATGCTCTTCACGGTCGCGCTCTCCTACGGCCGGATCTCGGTGGCCTGGGGCTGCACCGGCATCGTCCGGGCCTGCCTGAAGGCTGCCGTCGAACACGCCCGCCGCCGGGAGCAGTCGGGCAAGAAGATCGGTGAGCACCAGCTGGTCGCCCGGCACCTGGCCGAGCTGTTCGCCGCCGAGCAGGTCAGCACCCGGGTCTGCGAGCAGGCCAGCGCTGCCTGGCAGGCCTACTCGCCCGACCTGGTCACCGCCACCGTGCTGGCCAAGCACGTGGCCGCCGGCCACGCCGCGCACGGCTCGAGCACCGCCGTGCAGGTGCTGGGCTCGGCCGGGGCGGTCGACGGGCACGTCGTGGCCCGCGCCTACCGCGACTCCAAGGTCATGGAAATCATCGAGGGCAGCAACGAGATCAGCCAGCTGATCCTCGCCCACCACGCGCTTTCCCAGACGTACTAGGAGATCTCACGTGCCCGAGAAGCCCGTTCTGGTCAAGTGCCTGGTCTGGGACCTGGACAACACCCTGTGGAAGGGCACCCTGCTGGAGGACGGCGAGGTGCACCTGCCCGAAGAGGTCCGCGCCGTGATCGCCGAGCTGGACCAGCGCGGCATCCTGCAGTCGGTGGCCAGCCGCAACGACCACGACCTGGCCTGGAAGCAGCTCGAGGCGCTCGGGGTGGCCGAGTACTTCCTGCACCCGCAGATCGGCTGGGGCAACAAGTCCGACTCGGTGCAGCGGATCGCCGACAAGCTGCAGTTCGCGCTGAAGACCATCGCCTTCGTCGACGACATGCCGAACGAGCGGGCCGAGGTCGAGTACCACCACCCCGAGGTGCGCACCTACACCGAGGCCGACGTCCTGGCCCTGCTGGACCGCCCCGAGTTCAGCCCCGAGGTGGTCACCGTCGACGCCCGTCGCCGCCGGGAGATGTACCGCGCCAACGCCGCCCGCGACGAGGAGAAGTCCTCGTTCGACGGCCCGGACGAGGCCTTCCTGAAGTCGCTCGAGCTGGTCATGCAGATCAAGCGGGCCGACGGCGAGGACCTCTCCCGGGTCGAGGAACTCACCCTGCGCACCAGCCAGATGAACGCTACCGGCGTGCACTACGGCGACGAGACGCTGCGCGGTCTGCTGTCCGACCCGCAGCACGAGGTCCTCACCATCACGCTGTCCGACCGGTTCGGCACCCACGGCGCGGTGGGCGTGCTGCTGCTGGAGCGTCACCCGCAGGTCTGGCACCTCAAGCTGCTGGCCACCTCCTGCCGCGTGGTCACCTTCGGCGCGGGCTCGGTGCTGCTGAACTGGCTGGTCGACCAGGCCGCCCGGGCCGGGGTGCACCTGGCCGCCGACTTCCGGGCCACCGACCGCAACCGGATGATGGAGATCGCCTACCGGTTCGCCGGTTTCACCTCCGACGAGTGCGAGTGCCTGAGCGCGGTGCCCCGGGCCGGCGGCGACATCCAGTGCCTGCACCTGGTCACCGAACGCCGTCCCGAGCCCACCACGATGCGGCTGATCTCACCCGACCTGACCGCGGCGAGCACCTTCTAGCCACCGTCCGGCCGGGTCCAGGTCTGAGCGTCACCCAGGGAGCACAGTCATGAGCGAGCCCGAGCAGCAGCAGTCCTCGGTCCCCCTTGCCGTCGTCGGCATGGCCTGCCGCTACCCCGGCGGCGTGCGGTCGCCCGAGGACCTGTGGCAGGTCGCGGTCACCGGGCGGGAGGTCATCTCCGACCTGCCCGGCGACCGCGGCTGGGACCTGGACTCCCTGTCCAGCGCGAGCTACCTCGACCGGGGCGGCTTCCTTGACGACGTGGCCGGTTTCGACCCGGCCTTCTTCGGCATCTCCCCGCGTGAGGCCCTGGCCATGGACCCGCAGCAGCGGGTGCTGATGGAGGTCGCCTGGGAGGCCCTGGAGCGCGCCGGGCTGGACCCGGCGGCGCTGCGCGGCAGCCGCACCGGCGTCTTCGTCGGCGCCGAGCCCCGCGAGTACGGCCCCTCGCTCTACAACGCCCCCGAGGCGATCGAGGCGCACCTGCTCACCGGCACCACCACCAGCGTGATGTCCGGCCGGATCGCCTACACCCTGGGCCTGAACGGGCCCGCCCTGACGGTCGACACCTCGGCCTCCAGTTCGCTGGTGGCCATCCACCTGGCCGCCCAGGCGCTGCGCCAGAGCGACACCTCGCTGGCGATCGCCGGTGGTGTGTCGGTGATGGCCACCCCGGGCAACTTCGTCGCGTTCAGCCGCCTGCGCGGCCTGGCCCCGGACGGCCGGGTCAAGGCCTTCTCGGCCGACGCCGACGGCACGGTCTGGTCCGAGGGCGCCGGTCTGCTGGTGCTGGAACGGCTGGAGGACGCGGTGCGCAACGGCCACCGCGTGCTCGCCGTGCTGCGCGGCACCGCGATCAACAACGACGGCGCGAGCACGGTGCTCACCGCGCCCAACGGCACCGCGCAGGAAGCCGTGATCCGCGACGCCCTGGCCGCCGCCGCACTGAGCGCCGCCGACATCGACGCGGTCGAGGCGCACGGCACCGGAACGCCTCTGGGCGACCGCACCGAGGCCCGCACGCTGCTGGCCACCTACGGCGCCGCCCGCCCGGCCGATCGTCCGGTGCACGTCGGTTCGGTGAAGTCGAACATCGGCCACACCCAGGCCGCCGCCGGGGTGGCCGGGGTGATCAAGACCGTGATGGCGCTGCGCCACGGGATGCTCCCCGCCTCGCTAAACATCAGCGACCCCACGCCGCACGTGGACTGGGCCGCCTCCGGGCTGAACCTGCTCACCCAGCCACAGGATTGGCCGCAGACCGGCCGCCCGCGCCGGGCCGGCGTGTCGTCGTTCGGTATCAGTGGCACCAACGCCCACGCGATCCTCGAAGAGGCCCCCACCCAGAGCGCGACCCCGAGCCAGATTGAAAACGTCGGTGGGCCTGGTTTGTTCGCAGGTGCGCCCGCCCCGGCCGCCTGGTTGCTCTCGGCCCGGTCGGAGGCCGCGCTGGCCGGCCAGGCCGCGCGACTGAGCGAGCACCTGGCCACGGCAGTGGCTCTCGAGCCGGCCTCGGTGGCCTGGTCGCTGGCCACCACCCGCACCGCCCACGAGCACCGCGCCGTCCTGATCACCAGCCGCCCGGACGCCTCGGTCACCACCGACCCCGCGGCCACGGCCGCCGTGGACACCGTCGAGGCCGTCGGGGCCACGAGCACGTCCTCCGGCTCGGGCAATCCGGACTCAGCGAACCTGCCGGGCGCAGCCGACCTGCTCGCCGACCTCGCGGCCGGTCGCCCCTCGCCCGCCATCGTGGCCGGCACCGCTCACTCCGCCACCGACCCCCGCGTCGTCTTCGTCTTCCCCGGCCAGGGCTCGCAGTGGCTCGGTATGGGGCGTGAGCTCGCCCAGTCGTCGCCCATTTTCGCGGCCAGGCTCACCGAGGCCGAACGTGCCCTCGCCCCCCACCTGGACTGGGACGGCGCCGCTCTCGATGACGTGCTGGCCGGTGCTGACAACGCGCCCAGCCTTGAGCGCGTCGACGTGGTCCAGCCCGCACTCTTCGCGGTCACCGTCGCCCTGGCTGCGCTCTGGCAGGAGTCCGGCGTCGCGCCCGCCGCGGTGGTCGGGCACAGCCAGGGCGAGATCGCCGCCGCCCACGTGGCCGGTCTGCTCACCCTGGAAGACGCGGCCCGCATCGTGGCCCGCCGCAGCCGAGTACTGCGGGCCCTGGCCGGGCGCGGAGGTATGCTCTCGATCGCCGAGTCGGCCGAGGCCGTCGCCGCCCGCATCGAGCCGTTCGCCGGGCAGGTCGCGATCGGCGTGATCAACAGCCCCGACGCCACCGTGGTCAGCGGTGACCCCGAGGCGCTGGCCCGGATCGCCGCCGGGTGCGAGCGCGACGAGGTCCGTCACCGCCTTCTACCGGTCGACTACGCCTCGCACAGCCCGCAGGTCGACGATGTGCGCCCGGAGCTGCTCGAGGAGCTTCGGGGGGTGCAGTCGCTGGGCGGCGGCACCACGATGGTCTCGTCGGTGACGGCCGAGCCGGTCGAGCTGCTGGACGCTGCCTACTGGGTCGAGAACCTGCGTCAGCCGGTGCGTTTCGCCGACGCGGTGGCCCGGCTGGAGAGCGACGGCTACGAGATCTTCGTCGAGATCTCCCCGCACCCGGTGCTGACCGGGCCGATCACCTCCACCATCGAGCACGCCCGGGCCGGCCGGGCCGCCCTGCGCCCGGCGCCCGTGGTCACCTCGACGCTGCGCCGCGAAGACGATGGCGCCGAGCGATTCCTGACCTCGCTGGCCGAGGCCCACGTGCGGGGCGTGCCGGTCGACTGGGCCCGGGTGCTGCCCGCTGCCGCCCCCGTCGACCTGCCCACCTACGCCTTCGAGCACCAGCGGTTCTGGCTCGACCCGGCGAACCGGGGCGCCGACGTGCCGACGGTGCAAGCGTTCGAGACCGCCACCGTCGGCGGCATCCGCGAGCGCATCACCGGCCGCGCGGCGGGGGAGCAGGCCCAGCTCGTGCTGGAGCTGATCCAGGCCCACGCGGCGGCTCTGCTCGGCCTCGCCACCCCCGACGCGATCGACCCCGGACGCACCTTCAAGGACAGCGGGTTCGACTCGCTGGCCGGGGTCGAGCTGCGCAGCCGGCTGAACACCGCCACCGGTCTGACGCTGCCCACCACGCTGGTGTTCGACTACCCCACCCCGGCCGTCCTGGCCGGGTTCCTGCGCGCCCAGCTGCTGGGTGCCACCGAGCTCGCGCAGTCGCGCCCCGTTTCCACTGTGGCGGCGGCGATCGACGAGCCGGTTGCCATCGTTGCCATGAGCTGCCGTCTGCCCGGCGGCGTCCGGGACCCCGAGGGACTCTGGCAGCTGGTCTCCCAGGGGGTGGACGCGATCGGCGAGGCACCGGCCGACCGCGGCTGGGAACTCGAGGGGCAGGCCGCTCAGCGCGGTGGTTACCTGCCCGATGTCGCCGACTTCGACGCGGCCTTCTTCGGGGTCAGCCCGCGCGAGGCGCTGGCGATGGACCCGCAGCAGCGCCTGATGCTCGAGACCGCCTGGGAGGCCCTGGAGCGGGCCGGGATCGACATCCCGGGCCTGCGCGGCTCGGCCACCGGGGTGTACATCGGCGCCGCCTCGTCCGGCTACGGCGACGACGGCCCGGCCGACCTTCAGGGGCATCTGCGCACCGGTAGCGCCACCAGCGTGCTGTCCGGGCGGGTGGCCTACACGTTCGGGTTCGAGGGCCCCGCGGTCACGGTGGACACGGCCTGCTCCTCGTCGCTCGTCGCCCTGCACCTGGCCGCCTCGGCCCTGCGCAGCGGTGAGTGCGACCTGGCGCTGGCCGGTGGCGTCACCGTGCACGCCACCCCCTCGTGGCTGACCTGGTTCACCCGCCAGCAGGGGCTTTCCTCCGACGGGCGCTGCAAGGCGTTCGGGGCGGGCGCCGACGGCATGGGAATGGCCGAGGGCGCCGGCGTGATCGTGCTGGAACGACTCTCGGACGCCCGCCGACTGGGCCATGATGTGCTGGCCGTGGTGGCCGGCTCCGCAGTGAACCAGGACGGCGCCTCGAACGGCCTGACCGCCCCGAACGGGCCCTCGCAGCAGCGCGTGATCCGTGCGGCGCTGGCCGGAGCGGGCCTGGACGCGGCCGACGTGGACGCGGTGGAGGCGCACGGCACCGGCACCGGCCTGGGCGATCCGATCGAGGCGCAGGCGCTGATCGCGACCTACGGCTCGGCCCGCGACGCGGGGCACCCGCTGCTGCTGGGCACGATCAAGTCGAACATCGGGCACACCCAGTGGGCGGCGGGCGCGGCCGGGATCATCAAGACGGTCCTGGCCCTGCAGCACGCCGAACTGCCCCGCACCCTGCACGCCGACGAGCCCACCACGCACGTGGACTGGTCGGCGGGCACGGTGAAGCTGCTCACCGAGGCGGCCGCCTGGCCCGATCGTGGCCGGCCGCGGCGGGCCGGTGTCTCGTCGTTCGGCATCAGCGGCACCAACGCACACGTGATCCTGGAACAGGCTCCCGACCCGGTCGCAACCACGGTTGCCGAGGCGCCCGACGAGGCCCGACCGGTCACGGCCGGTTCCGGTGACCCGGCCGCAGGCGTCGAGCAGGTCTCGGCCGGAGCGCCGAACGGCCGGGCGGCGGACCCTGCCGTACCCCTGATCATCTCGGCCCGCACCGCCGACGCCCTGCCGGCCCAGGCCCACCAGCTGGCTGAGTTCCTCGCGAACCGCCCTGCGGTCACCCCCGCCGACCTGGCCTGGTCGCTGGCCTCGGTGCGCACCGGTCTACCCGAGCGGGCCGTGGTCACCGGAGCCACCCGCGACGAGCTCATCAGTGGGCTCAGAGCTGTCGAACCCTCCGGCACCATCACCCAGGGCGCCGGGCTGCTCGGCTTCGTCTTCACCGGCCAGGGGGCTCAGCGCGTCGGCATGGCCCAGCAGCTGTACGCTGCCTTCCCGGTGTTCGCCGCCGCCTTCGACCAGGCCTGCGCCGCGCTGGACGAGCACCTGGCCCAGCCCGAGTCGCTGAAGAGCGTGCTCGACGGTCACGCCGGCCCGATCGACGACACCATGTGGGCCCAGACCGGACTGTTCGCCGTCGAAGTGGCGCTGTTCCGGCTGCTCGCCTCGTTCGGCGTCGAGCCGCAGGCCCTGGCCGGCCACTCGATCGGTGAACTGGCCGCCGCCCACGTGGCCGGCATCTGGAACCTGGACGACGCCGCGAAGGTGGTGGCCGCCCGCGGTCGGCTGATGCAGGCTCTGCCCCGCGGCGGGGCGATGCTGTCGGTGCGGGCGGGCGAGGCCGACGTGCTCGCCGCCATCGCCGACATCCCCGGCGTCGGTCTCGCGGCGGTCAACGCCGCCGAAGCGGTGGTGGTCTCGGGAACTGAGGACGCGGTGGCGTCGCTCGAGCGCGCACTCTCGGCCACCGATGTGCGAACCAGGCGGCTGCGGGTCTCGCACGCCTTCCACTCGGCCCTGATGGAGCCCATGCTCCAGGAGTTCGCGGCGGTGACGGCCTCCGTCTCCTACGCGCCCCCGCGCATCCCCATCGTCTCCACGCTCACCGGCGCACTGGCGTCCGAAGAACTGCTCGACCCGCTGTACTGGGTGCGGCAGGTGCGCGAGGCCGTCCGTTTCGCCGACGCCGTCACGGCCATGGAACGCATCGGCGTAAGGACTTTCGTCGAGATCGGTCCCGACGCCGTACTCACCTCCCTGGGCGCCGTTCACGGCGCGGGGGTGTGGATCCCGGCTCAGCGGCGCGACCGTGATCAGAGCGTCGCCGTCGTGGCGGCGATCGGCGCCCTGGGGGCTCGCGGCGTCGAGGTCGACTGGGCCGCCGTCCTCCCTGGGGCCCAGCGGGTTGCCCTGCCCACCTACGCCTTCACCCGGCAGCGGTTCTGGCTCTCGCCCCGCACCGGCGCCCGTCCCAAGGACAGTGGCCTGGGTGCCTCCGGTCACCCGTTGCTGGGCACCGTCGTGGAACTGCCCGCCAACGGCGGCCTGGTCCTGACCGGGCGCCTGTCCCGCAACGTGCCGCCCTGGCTGGCGGATCACGTCGTGGCCGGACGAGTCGTGGTGCCCGGGGCGGCGCTGGTCGAGATGGCGATCCGGGCCGGCGACGAGACCGGCTGCTCACGCCTGGCCGAGATGGTGATCCAGGCGCCGATGGTGGTGCCCGCCCGCGGCGGCATCCAGGTGCAGATCACCGTCGGGGAACCGGACGAGCGGGGCGAGCGGCCGCTGGCCATCCACTCCCGGCCCGAGGACGAGAGCGCGCCGTGGACCGAGCACGCCACCGGTGTGCTCGCCCAGGCCGAGAACGCTCAGACCGAAACCGCCCAGACCGAAACTGGCCGGATCGAAACCGCCCAGACTGAAACTGACCAGGCCGAAATCAGCATGGCGGTCTGGCCGCCGGCCGGTGCAGTGGCCCAGGACATCGGCGGACTCTACAAGCGGCTGGCCGGTCTGGGCCTGCCCTACGGCCCGTCGTTCCAGGGGGTCCGGGCGGCCTGGCGGCGCGACACCGAGCTCTTCGTGGAGGTGGCGCTCGGAGCCGGTACCGAGGTCGAGGGCTACGGCCTGCACCCGGCGCTGCTGGACTCGGCGCTGCACCTGATCGCCGGGGAGGAGACCGCCCACCTGCCGTTCGCCTGGAACGACGTGGTGGTGCAGGCCACCGGCGCCTCGATGGCCCGGGTGCGCATCGCACCGGTGGCCGACGGTTTCGGGCTGGCGCTGGCCGACGAGCAGGGTGCGACGATCGCCACGGTCGGTTCTCTGACGCTGCGGCCCCTGCCGGCCGGTGGACTGGCCGAGGACCCCCTGCTCGCCGAGGCGCTGCACCGGCTGACCTGGGTGCCCGTGCCCGACCGGGCCGAACCGACCGACGAGCAGGCCGTGCGCTTCGCCGTGCTGGGCGCCGACCGCAGCGCAGCCCCGTCCGATGCCCCCTCGTTCGTGGACGTGGCCGCAGTGGTGGCGGCCGTGGCCGACGGCGCCCCGGCGCCCGACGCGCTGATCTTCCGGGTCGCCGAAAGCCCACAACAGGCCGACGTTCCGGCGCGTGCACACGCCCTCACCGCGTCCGTGCTCAAGACTTTGCAGGACTTCCTGAAGGCCGAGGAGCTGGCCGCTACCCGGCTGCTGGTGCTCACCGAACGGGCCGTCGACGCCGGTGCGGTGGCGGTCTCGCCCGCGGTGGCCGGGGTGGTCGGCCTGGTCCGGGTGGCCCAGTCCGAACAGCCCGGACGGGTCGTCCTGGCCGACCTGGACGATGCGCCCCCGGCGGACCTTCTCGCACAGGTCATGGCCTGCGGTGAGGCGCAGATCGCGGCGCGCGGCGGCCGGCTGCTGGCTCCGCGGCTGGCCCGGGTCGAGACCGGTCTGGCGGTGCCGGCCGGGGAGCCGAGCTGGCGGCTGAACGTCACCGAGCGCGGCACGCTGGAGAACGTGGCGCTCAAGCCCACCGACACCGATGGACGTCCGCTGGCCCCTCGGGAGGTCCGGGTGGCGCTGCGGGCGGCTGGGGTGAACTTCCGGGACGTGCTGAACGTGCTCGGCATGTACCCGGGCGATCCCGGGCTGCTGGGTCTCGAAGGCGCCGGTGTGGTGCTCGAGACCGGCTCGGAGGTGACTTCGGTCGCGGCCGGAGATGCCGTGATGGGCCTCTTCGAGGCTGCTTTCGCGCCGATCGCGATTGCCGACGAGCGGCTGCTGGCGCCGGTTCCGGACGGCTGGACGATGGCCGAGGCCGCTTCCGCGCCGGTGGTCTACCTGACCGCCTGGCACGCGCTGGTCTCGGTGGCCGGGCTGCAGGCGGGCGAGTCGGTGCTCATCCACGCCGCCGCCGGTGGTGTCGGCTCGGCGGCCGTGCAGGTGGCCCGCCATTTGGGCGCCGAGGTGTTCGGCACGGCCAGCCCGGGCAAGTGGCCGATGCTGCACGCGGCGGGTCTGGACCCGGACCACGTGGCCAGTTCCCGCACCCTGGAGTTCGAGGACGCGTTCGGCCGGGTCGATGTCGTCCTGGACTCCCTGGCCGGGGATTTCGTCGACGCATCGCTGCGGCTGGCGGCCGGGCCCCAGGGCCGGTTCGTGGAGATCGGCAAGACCGACGTCCGGGATCCGGACGAGGTGGCCCGCGCGCACGACGGTCTGGCCTACTCGGCGTTCGACCTGCTCGAGCTCGACCCCGGTGCGATCGCCCCGATGTTCCAGGCGCTTTCGGCGCTCTTCGCCGACGGTTCGCTGCGGCCACTGCCGGTGGCGGCCTGGGACGTGCGGCAGGCGGTCGAGGCGTTCCGCTACCTGAGCCAGGCCCGCAACGTGGGCAAGGTCGTGCTCACGCTGCCCTCGCTCCGGCGTTCGGGAACCGTTCTGATCAGCGGAGTCTCCGGTGCGCTGGGCGGCCTGGTCGCCCGTCATCTGGTGGCTTCCGCCAGCGTCGGCAGTGTCGGACAACAGTACGTGCTGCTGTCACGCCGCGGCCCGGCTGCGCCCGGAACCGCCGCCCTGGTGGCCGATCTGGCCGCGCGCGGGGTGAATGTGCAGCTGCTCGCAGCCGACGTCGCCGACCGCAGCCAACTGGCGTCCGTTCTTGGTGATCTTCCTGCTGCGGCCCCGCTGCGGACCGTGGTGCACGCGGCGGGCGTGCTCGACGACGGCGTCATCGCCGCGCTGACCCCCGAGCGACTGCAGTCGGTTCTGCAGCCCAAGGTGGACGGCGCGTGGAACCTGCACGCCCTCACCCGGGGTGCGGATCTGGATCATTTCGTGCTGTTCTCGTCGGTCGCGGGGCTCTGGGGCAACGCCGGTCAGGCCGGCTATGCAGCGGCCAACACCTTCCTCGACGCCCTGGCCGCAGCCCGCCGGGCGGAAGGCCTTCCGGCCACGTCGCTGGCCTGGGGCCCCTGGCAGCTGGAAGCCGCTCAAGGCGGCGGCATGGCCGACGCGCTCACCGACGCCGACTGGCAGCGTTTCGCCCGCCAGGGCCTCGCGCCGCACACCGCCACCGAAGGGCTGGCACTACTCGACTCCGCCCTGGGCCTGCCGCACGCCCTGCTGGTTCCTGCTCGTCTGGCGCTGCGGTCGGTCCGTGGCTCCCTGCCTGCGCTGCTTTCCGGCCTCACGTCCGGGCAGACCACCGTCTCTCGTACCCGGCGCGTGGCCGGCGCGGCGAGCGCAGGTGGCACTGGGCTGACCGGGCGCCTGGCCTCGATGAGCGAGGCCGACCGTGACCGCACGGTGCTCGACCTGGTGCGGGCGCAGGCCGCCCTGGTACTGGGAATGTCCGGGGCCGAGGCGGTCTCGCCGTCCGCCGCGTTCCGCGACCTGGGCATCGACTCGCTCACCGCCGTCGAGCTGCGCAACCGGCTGGGCTCGGTCACCGACCTGCGGCTGCCGGCCGGGGTGGTGTTCGACTACCCCACGCCGACTCTGCTCACCGGCTTCCTGCGGGCCCGGCTGATCCCCGAGGACGTGGTCGCGTCCTCGGCCCGCGAACTGGTCCCCACAGTCGCTCGCACCGAGGAGGACCAGCTGGTCATCGTCGGCATCGGCTGCCGCTTCCCCGGGGGCGTCGGCTCTTCCGGCGAGTTCTGGCAGCTGCTGGCCGACGGCGTGGACACCGTCTCCACCTTCCCGGCCGACCGCGGCCCCACCTGGGACGGGGTGTTCGAGGGCGAGAGCCCGCACACCCGCACCGGTGCCTTCCTGCACGACGCGGGCGACTTCGACGCCCAGTTCTTCGGCATCAGCCCCCGCGAGGCGCTGGCCATGGACCCGCAGCAGCGGCTGCTGCTGGAGACCTCCTGGCAGGCGCTGGAAGATGCGGGGATCGACCCGGGCTCGCTGCACGGCAGCGCCACCGGGGTCTTCGCCGGCCTGATCTACCACGACTACGCGGTCGGCGGGGTGATGCCCGAGGAGGTCCAGGGCTACCTGACCACCGGTGGCTCGGGCGGGGTGGCCTCCGGTCGCGTCGCCTACGCCCTGGGTCTGGAGGGACCCGCGGTCACCGTGGACACGGCCTGCTCCTCCTCGTTGGTGGCCCTGCACCTGGCCGCCCAGGCCCTGCGCTCGGGGGAGTGCGACCTGGCCCTGGCCGGTGGCGTCACCGTTATGGCCACGCCCGGAACGTTCCTGGAGTTCGCCCGGCAGCGGGGGCTCTCGAGCGACGGCCGCTGCAAGGCCTACGCCCAGGCCGCCGACGGCACCGGGTGGGGCGAGGGCGTGGGCATGCTGGTGGTCGAGCGCCTGTCGGACGCCCGGCGCAAGGGGCACCGGGTGCTGGCGGTGCTCGCCGGTACGGCGGTCAACCAGGACGGCGCCTCCAACGGCCTGACCGCGCCCAACGGCCCCTCGCAGCAGCGGGTGATCCAGTCGGCCCTGGCCGCCGCCGGGCTCTCGGCGGCTGACGTGGACGTGGTGGAGGGGCACGGCACCGGCACCCGGCTGGGCGACCCGATCGAGGCCGAGGCGCTGATCGCGACCTACGGGCAGGCCCGCGACGACCGCAACCCGGTGCTGCTGGGCTCGGTGAAGTCGAACATCGGCCACACCCAGGCCGCGGCCGGGGTGGCCGGTGTGATCAAGATGATCGAGTCGATGGCGCATGGCACGGTCCCCGCCACCCTGCACGTGGACGAGCCGTCCGCACACGTGGAATGGGACGCCGGGGCGGTGCGTCTAGTCACCGAGACCACGCCGTGGCCGGATCGACAGGAAACCGGCCGCCCGCGCCGGGCCGCCGTCTCCAGCTTCGGCTTCTCCGGCACCAACGCCCACGTCATCCTCGAGCAGGCGCCGGCCGAGGACACCGCCCGCCGGGCCACCGTCGTCCCCACCGCCGACGGCTCCGCCGAGTCGGTCGTGGCGATGCCGGTGATCCCCTGGACGATCTCCGCCCGGGGCCGCGACAGCCTGGCCGCCCAGGCTCTCCGGCTGCGCGAGCACCTGCACGGACAGCCCGAACTCGACCCGCTGGACGTCGGCTGGTCGCTGGCCACCGCCCGGGCCCACCTGCCCGAGCGCGCGGTGCTCACCGGTAGCTCCCGCGACGAACTGCTCACCCGCCTGGACGAGCTGATCGCCGGCCCGGCCGGTGAGGGCGCCGTCGGCGGTGACCAGATCGCCTTCGTGTTCACCGGTCAGGGCGCGCAGCGGGCCGGCATGGGCCAGCAGCTGTACCAGGTGTACCCGGTGTACGCGAGGGCCTTCGACGAGGTCTGCGCGGCGCTGGAGGAGCACCTGGGCGGGCCGGGCTCGCTGCGGGACGTGCTCCTGGCCGGCGAGCAGATCGACCAGACGCAGTGGGCCCAGGCCGGGCTGTTCGCGCTCGAGGTGGCGCTGTTCCGGCTGCTGGAGTCCTGGGGCGTTCAGCCCTCGGCCGTGGCCGGCCACTCGATCGGTGAGCTGGCCGCCGCGCACGTGGCCGGGGTCTGGTCGCTGGCCGACGCGGCCGTGGTGGTCGCGGCCCGGGGCCGGCTGATGCAGGCACTGCCCTCCGGCGGCGCCATGCTCTCGGTGCGGGCCGGCGAGGACGACGTGCGGCTGCTGACCGCCGGTATCGACGCGCAGTTCGACGGGCTGAGCATCGCCGCGGTCAACGCCCCCGACGCGGTGGTGCTGTCCGGCCCGCAGGAGGCCGTCGCCGCCGCCGAGGAACACCTGAGCGCGCAGAACCTGCGGGTGCGCCGGCTGCGGGTCTCGCACGCCTTCCACTCGGCCCTGATGGAACCGATGCTGGCCGAGTTCGCGGCCGTCACCGCATCGGTCACCTACGCCGCGCCGCGCATCCCGCTGGTCTCCACCCTGACCGGGCTGCCCGCCGGGCCGGAACTGCTCGACCCGGCGTACTGGGTGCGCCAGGTGCGCGAGGCCGTGCGCTTCTCTGACGCCGTCACCGCCCTGCGCGACCTCGGGGTGCGCACCTTCGTCGAGATCGGCCCCGACGGCGTGCTCTCCGGCCTGGGTGCCGGGTTCGCCGCCGAGAACGAGGCCTGGATCCCGGCACTGCGCCGCGACCGCGACGAACCGAAGACCCTGGTCTCGGCCCTCGGCGCCGTGCACACGCGGGGCGGGCTCGTGGACTGGTCGGTGCTCTTCGCCGGCACCGGCGCCCGCCGGGTCACCCTGCCGCCCTACGCCTTCACCCGGCAGCGCTACTGGCTCGAGGCCGGAAGCGGCGCGGCCGACGCGGTCGGGCTGGGACAGGTCGGCGCCGCGCACCCGTTGCTGGGCGCGAGCACCACCATTGCCGCCGGCGGCGTGCTGCTGACCGGCCGCCTGTCGCTGCGCTCGCAACCCTGGCTGGGCGAGCACGTGGTGGCCGGGCAGGTGGTCGTGCCCGGCGCCGCGCTGGTCGAGATGGCCGTGCGGGCCGGGGACGAGACCGGCCAGACCCGGGTGGCGGAGCTGGTGGTCGAGACCCCGCTGATCCTGCCGCCGGACAACGTGATGGCCGGCACTCGCGTGCAGGTCACGGTCGAGCCTGCGGACGACAACGGCCGCAGCGCCCTGGCCATCCACTCCCAGCCCGAGGGACGCACCGGCGCCTGGACCCGTCACGCCACCGGTGTGCTCGCGGTGCCGGACGACGTTCCGGCCCCGGCCCGGCTCACCGAATGGCCTCCGGCCGGTGCGGCCGAGACCGACCTGGACAACTTCTACGCCGACCTCGCCACCACCGGCCTGAGCTACGGCTCCCTGTTCCAGGGAGTGCGGCGCGGCTGGCGGCGCGGTGACGAGCTGTTCGCCGAGGTGGCTCTGCCCGAGCAGGCCCAGCTCGACGGATTCGCCCTGCACCCGGCCCTGCTCGACGCCTCGCTGCACCTGCTCGGCACCTCCGGGCAGCCCGGCGAAGGCCCACTGCTGCCGTTCGCCTGGACCGACGTGATGGTCCACGCCACCGGTGCGGACACCGTGCGGGTGCGTCTGGCCCCAGCCGCAGAGGGCTTCTCGGTCACCCTGGCCGACGAGAACGGTGACATCGTCGCCTCGGTCGCCTCGCTCGTCCTGCGCGCCCTCCCGGCCGACGGCCTGACCGGCGACAAGGCCGGTCAGGACTCGCTGTACGAGGTGAGCTGGGTGCCCGTGCGGGCTGCCGCAGCCGTCGCCGAGCGCACCTGGGCCGTGGTGGGCACCGCCCTGCCGGGCTCGGAAGCGGTCCAGAGCTACGAGGGCCTGGCCCAGCTGGAGGCGGCCCTGGCCGCCGGCGCCCCGGCCCCCGACGTGGTCGTCGTAGCCGCCCACACCGCTGCTCACGCCACGGCCCAGGCCGGCGGCGAGAGCTCGGCCCACGCCGGCGGCGGGGCCGGGATCGAGGCCGTGGCCTCCGTCGGCATCCCGGTACGGCCCGAGGTCGCCGAGATCGCCCACGCCACGGCCGCCGAGCTGCTCTCCCGCCTCCAGACCTGGCTCAGCACCGAGGCCTTCGGCGAGTCGCAGCTGCTGATCCTCACCGACCACGCACTCGACGCCGGGCCGGGCGCCGTTCCCGACCCCGCCGCGTCCACTGTTGTGGGTCTGGTCCGGGTGGCCTCGGCCGAGAACCCGGGCCGCCTCGTCCTGGCCGACCTCGACGGCACGCCGGAAGTCTTCGGCCTGCTGCAGGCCGGGATCGATGCGGGCGAGCCCGAGTTCGCGGTTCGCCAAGGCGAGTTGCGCGTGCCGCGACTGACCCGCCCGACCCAGGCCCTCGCCGTCCCCAGTTCCGAAAACAAGAACTGGCGGCTGGACTTCACCGCCCGCGGCACCCTGGAGAACCTCACCCTCGCCCCGGTCGAGACCAGTAACGTCCTGGCCCCCGGCCAGGTCCGGGTCGGCCTGCGGGCAGCCGGCGTGAACTTCCGCGACGTGCTCAACGTGCTCGGCATGTACCCCGGCGACGCCGGGCAGCTCGGTCTCGAAGGGGCCGGCGTGGTGCTGGAGGTGGCGGACGGCGTCACCCGCCTGCAGCCCGGCGACCACGTGATGGGCCTCTTCACAGCCGCTTTCGGCCCCGAAGTGGTGACCGACGAACGTCTTCTGGTCGCCGTGCCCAACGGCTGGAGCCTGACCGAGGCGGCGGCCGCGCCCGTCGTCTATCTCACCGCCTACTACGCCTTGGTCGATCTGGCCGGGCTGGGCAGCGGCGAGCGCATCCTGATCCACGCCGCCGCCGGCGGGGTGGGCATCGCCGCCGTGCAGCTGGCCCGGCACCTGGGCGCGGAGGTGTTCGGCACCGCCAGCACCCCGAAATGGCAGACGCTGCGCGAGCTCGGCCTGCCCGCCACCCACATCGCCTCCTCCCGCACCCTGGAGTTCGAGGACGCGTTCCGGGCGGTCACCGGGGGAGCCGGGGTGGACGTGGTGCTCGACTCCCTGGCCGGTGAGTTCGTCGACGCCTCGGCCCGGCTGGCCGCGGGCGGGCGGTTCGTCGAGATGGGCAAGACCGACGTGCGCGACCCGGAGGTGATGGCCGCCGCGCACGACGGGCTGCAGTACTGCTCGTTCGACCTGCTCGACACCAGCCCGGACCGGATCGCGCAGATGTTCGCCGCGCTGTCCGAGCTGTTCGCGGCCGGCGTCCTCACTCCGCTGCCGGTGGCCACCTGGGACGTGCGCCGGGCCCCGGAAGCCTTCCGTCACCTGAGCCAGGCCCGCAACGTGGGCAAGGTCGTCCTGACCATCCCGGCCGTCACCTCCGCGCCGGGAACCGTCCTGATCACCGGTGCCTCCGGCGCTCTGGGCGGGATCCTGGCCCGCGATCTCGTGGCCCGCGACCAGGCTGACGGCCTGGTGCTGCTCTCGCGCCGTGGCCCCCTCGCGCCCGAGTTGTCGCGTCTGGCAGCAGAAATTGCTGGTGAGGGCAGGCCGGTGCGGGTGATCGCGGGCGACGTCGCCGACCGTGCCCACCTCGAACCCGTCCTGGCCTCGATCACCGACCTGCGGGGCGTGTTCCACGCGGCCGGTGTGCTGGACGACGGCGTGTTCGGCGCCCAGACTGCGCAGCGCCTGCATGCGGTGCTGCGGCCGAAGGTCGACGGCGCCTGGCACCTGCACGAGCTCACCCAGGACCGGGACCTGCGGCACTTCGTGCTGTTCTCCAGCATCGCCGGCCTGTGGGGCAACCCGGGGCAGGCCAACTACGCCGCCGCCAACACCTTCCTCGACGCCCTGGCCGTCCACCGTCGCTCCCGGGGCCTGGCCGCCCAGTCGCTGGCCTGGGGTCCGTGGCAGGCCGAGGGCACCGGCGGTATGACTTCCGCTCTGGCTCAGGCCGACTGGGAACGGCTCAGCCGCTCCGGCACCGTGCCGCTGGCCAATGAGGAGGGCCTGGCCCTGCTGGCTGCCGCCGACGCGGCGGCCTGGCCCGCGCTGGTACCGGTGCACCTGGACCCGGTGGCCCTGGAGGCCCAGGAGAGCATCGCCCCGCTGCTGTCGTCGGTGGTCCGCCGGGCGGCCCGCCGCAAGGTCGGCACCCCGGCCCGGGCCGGCGGCAACGCACTGGCCGACCTGCTCGCCGCGATGCCCGAGACCGAGCACGAACCGGCCCTGCTGGACCTGATCCACACCCAGACCGCGCTCGTCCTCGGGTTGCCCGGAGCCGACTCGATCCAGGCCGGGGACACCTTCAAGGACCTGGGTATCGACTCGCTGACCGCGCTGGAACTGCGCAACCGGGTCAACGACGTCACCGGCCTGCGACTGCCGGCCACCCTGGTCTTCGACTACCCCACACCCACCGTGCTGGCCTCGCACCTGCGCGCCGAGATCGTCGGCCGGGTGAAACCGGCTGCCGTCAGCGCCCGTTCGGAGGTAGCCGGGGACGAACTGGTCATCGTCGGTATCGGCTGCCGCTTCCCGGGCGGGGCCGGGTCGGCCAAGGAGTTCTGGAACCTGCTGGCCGAGGGGCAGGACGCGGTCGGCGGTTTCCCGGTCGACCGGGGCCCGCAGTGGGCCGGGGTGGTCGACCACGACCCGGACGCCGGTGGCAAGAGCTACGCCGCCGAGGGCGGATTCCTCTACGACGCCGGTGACTTCGACGCCCGCTTCTTCGGCATCAACGCCCGCGAGGCGCTGGCCATGGACCCGCAGCAGCGGCTGCTGCTGGAGACCTCCTGGGAGGCCCTGGAAGACGCCGGCATCGACCCCAGTGGGCTGCAGGGCAGCGACACCGGGGTCTTCGCCGGCCTGATCTACCACGACTACGGCGTGGGCGGCAGCACCCCGGACGAGGTCGAGGGCTACCTGAGCACCGGCACCTCCGGCGGTGTCGCCTCCGGCCGGGTGGCCTACGCGCTCGGGCTCGAGGGCCCCGCCGTCACGGTGGACACGGCCTGCTCGTCGTCGCTGGTCGCCCTGCACCTGGCGGCCCAGGCCCTGCAGGCCGGGGACTGCACGCTGGCCCTGGCCGGTGGGGTCACGGTGATGGCCACGCCCGGCACCTTCGTGGAGTTCTCCCGCCAGCGCGGCCTCGCGGCCGACGGCCGCTGCAAGGCCTACGCCGATGCCGCCGACGGCACCGGCTGGGGTGAAGGCGTGGGTGTCCTGGTGCTGGAGAAGCTTTCGGACGCCCGCCGCAACGGACATCGGATCCTCGCGGTTCTGCGGGGGTCGGCAATGAACCAGGACGGCGCCTCCAACGGCCTCACGGCACCCAACGGGCCCTCGCAGCAACGCGTCATCCGCGCCGCCCTGGCCTCGGCCGGGCTGGGTGTGGCAGACGTGGACGTGGTCGAGGGCCACGGCACCGGCACCCGGCTGGGCGACCCGATCGAGGCGCAGGCGCTGCTGGCCACCTACGGGCAACGCAGTCAGGAACCGCATGGGGCTGCTCCGCTGCTGCTGGGCTCGGTGAAGTCGAACATCGGCCACACCCAGGCCGCCGCGGGCGTCGCCGGGATCATCAAGATGATCCAGGCCATGCAGCACGGCATCGTCCCGGCCACCCTGCACGTGGACGCACCCAGCTCGCACGTGGACTGGGAGACCGGCGCCGTGCAGCTGGTCACCGAGCCGACCGCCTGGCCGGCCACCGGCCGTCCCCGCCGGGCCGGCATCTCGTCGTTCGGCTTCTCCGGCACCAACGCCCACGTGATCATCGAACAGGCGCCGCCGGTGCCCGAGCCGGAGGTGAAGCGCGCCCCGATGCCGGTCGTGCCCTGGCTCGTGTCCGGTCGTGGCCCGGCCGGTCTGGCCGCCCAGGCCGCCCGGCTGGCCGACGCCCTGCCCGAGAAGCTCACCCCCGAGCACGCCGTCGACCTGGGCTGGTCGCTGACCACCCAGCGCCCCGACCTGACCCACCGCGCGGTCGTGCTCGGCCGCACCCCCGGCGAACTCGCCGAGGCGCTGCGGGACCTGGACGGGAAGGCGATCACCGGCCTGGCCGGGACGGTGGGCAAGACCGGGTTCGTCTTCACCGGCCAGGGCGCCCAGCGTGTGGGCATGGGGCAGGAGCTGTACGCCGCCCACCCGGTGTTCGCCGACACCTTCGACGCGGTCTGCGCCGGGCTGGAGGAACACCTGGACGGCTCGGTCCGGACGGCGGTGCTGGACGCTGAGCGAATCGACCAGACGCAGTGGGCCCAGGCCGGTTTGTTCGCGGTCGAGGTGGCGCTGTTCCGGCTGCTGGAGTCGTGGGGTGTGAGTCCCTCGGTGATGGCCGGGCACTCGATCGGTGAGCTGGCCGCGGCGCACGTGGCCGGGGTCTGGTCGCTGGCCGACGCCTGCGCGGTGGTCGCCGCCCGGGGCCGGCTGATGCAGGCCCTGCCCTCCGGTGGCGCCATGCTGGCCGTGGCTCTGCCGGAAACCGCTGTGCTGAAACGTCTCGAAGCTTTCGACGGGGCCTTCGACGGGGTCGGTGTCGCCGCGGTCAACGGGCCGTCGGCGGTGGTCGTCTCCGGGGTCGCCGACCAGGTCGAGGCGCTCGCGGCCGAGCTGGAGAAGGACGAGGTGCGGATCCGCCGGCTGCGGGTCTCCCACGCCTTCCACTCAGCGCTGATGGAGCCGATGCTGGCCGAGTTCGAGAAGGTCACCCGTTCGGTGTCGTACGCGGTGCCGCGGGTCCCGCTGGTCTCCACGCTCACCGGTGAACCGGTGACCGGAGCCGTGCTGGAACCGGGCTACTGGGTGAGGCAGGTGCGCGGCGCCGTGCGTTTCGACGACGCGGTCAACGCCCTGCGGGCCTCAGGGGTGCGTACCTTCGTCGAGCTCGGCCCGGACGGGGTGCTCACCGGGCTGGGCTCGCAGACCGGGGCCGAGGGCGAACTCTGGGTGCCCACCCTGCGCCGCGAGCGTGATGAGGCCCTGACCCTGCTCACTGCACTGGCCCAGGTGCACGTGCGCAGCGGGAACGTGAACTGGGCCGAGATGTTCACCGGTACTGGCGCCCAGCGGGTGCCCCTGCCCACCCGCGCCTTCGTGCGGCAGACCTACTGGCTCACCCCTGACACCGGCCGGTTCGATCTCGGGGCCAAGGGCTTCGAGTCGTCGGACCACCCTCTGCTCGGTGCTGCGCTCGACCTGTCCAGCGGCGCCGGGGTGGTGATGACCGGGCGGCTCTCGCTGCGCACCCAGCCCTGGCTGGCCGAGCACGTCGTCGGCGGACGGGTGGTCGTGCCCGGCGCGGCCCTGGTCGAGATGGCGGTGCGGGCCGGCGACGAGGTGGGCTGCACGCGGATCGGTGAGCTGGTCGTCCAGGCGCCGCTGGTGCTCTCCGACAAGGACGCGGCCCGGGTGCAGGTCACGGTCGGCGCGGCCGGCCCGGACGGCGCCCGCGAGCTGACCATCCACTCCCGGCGCGAGGACGACCCGGGAGCCTGGACGCTGCACGCCTCCGGAGCGGTCCTGGCCGCCGAGGACCTCACCTCGGCCGACCTCACCTCGGCCGACCTGTCCGAGTGGCCTCCGACCGAAGCCGAGCCGTACGACCTGGCCGGCTTCTACCCGGAACTGGCTGACGGTGGTCTGGCCTACGGGCCGCAGTTCCAGGCGGTGCGGGCGGCCTGGCGCCGGGGCGAGGAACTGTTCGCCGAGGTGGAGCTGGGCGACGCTCTGCCGGTGTCCGGCTTCGCGCTGCACCCGGTGCTGCTGGACGCCTCGCTTCACCTGCTCGGGACCACCCGTCACGACGAGGCCGGTCCGCTCCTGCCGTTCGCCTGGACCGACGTGGACGTGCACACCGCCGGAGCCACAACGGCCCGGGTCCGGCTCGCACCCGCAGACGACGACGGCGTCTCGGTCACCCTGGCCGACGAGACCGGCGCGCCGATCGCCACCGTGGGATCGCTGGTGCTGCGGGCGCTCCCGGCCGGCGCAGTGATGGGCAGCGATCAGCTGGCCCGCGAAGCCCTTTACGAGCTCGACTGGATCCCGGCCCGCGGGGACGAGACCGCCGAGGACGAGATCGACGGGTGGGTCGTGCTGGGTGGCACTCTGGGGCTGCCCGGCGTCACCCGACACCCCGACGTGGCCGCACTGCTGGCCGACGAGGCGTCTCGCCCGCACACCGTGATCGTGCCGTGCATCCCCGAGGACGAACCCACCGACATCTCGGTCGAACTGCCCGGTGCCGCCCGCGACGCCGTCGCCGCGGTCCTCAGCACCCTGCAGGACTGGCTGGCCGCCGACGAGCTGGCCGACAGCCGGCTGGTGCTGGTCACCCGGCTGGCCGTGGACGCCGGGGCTGCCCCGGTCGACGTGACCGCGGCCGGTGTCTGGGGTCTGGCCCGGGTGGCGGCCGCCGAGAACCCCGGCCGGATCGTCCTGGTCGACCTGGAGACCCAGGACAACGCGATCGAGGCGCTCACCGGAGCCCTGGCCACGCACGAGGCCCAGGTGGCGGTGCGGGCCGGGCAGACCCTGATGCCGCGCCTGGTCCGCGCCGCGGCCGGGCTCACCGTGCCCGCCGTGGACACGCTGGACCCGAACGAGATCAGCGAGAGCGGGGGAGCGAGCCGGTCCCCGGCCTTCACCGGCGTAGCCTCCGCCGAGGTGGACGGCTCGGCGACTGTGAGCTGGCGACTGGAGTGCACCGGCCGGGGCACCCTGGAGAACCTGGCCCTGGTGCCCACCCGGGCCGGCACCCGTCCACTCGCCCCGAACGAGATCCGCGTGGCCCTGCGCGCCGCGGGCGTCAACTTCCGCGACGTGCTGAACGTGCTCGGCATGTACCCCGGTGAGGCGGGCCTGCTCGGCCTCGAAGGCGCCGGCGTGGTGCTCGAGGTCGGCGGCGACGTCACCTCGTTCCGGCCCGGCGACCGGGTGATGGGCCTGTTCGACGGCGCCTTCGCCCCGGTCGCGGTCACCGACTCGCGCCTGGTGGTGCCGGTGCCGGACGGCTGGAGCCTGGCCGAGGCGGCGGCCGCGCCGGTCGTCTACCTCACCGCCTGGTACGCCCTGGTGGTCCTGGCCGGGCTCGGCGAGGGCGAGCGGGTGCTGATCCACGCCGCCGCCGGCGGTGTCGGGATCGCGGCCGTGCAGCTGGCCCGGCACCTGGGCGCCGACGTCTTCGGCACCGCCAGCCCGGGGAAGTGGCCGGTGCTGCGCGCTCTGGGCCTGGACGAGACCCGGATCGCCTCCTCCCGCACCACCGGGTTCGAGGCCGCGTTCCGCGCCCAGACCGGCGCCGCGGGCATCGACGTGGTGCTGGACTCATTGGCCGGAGAGTTCGTCGACGCCTCGCTGCGCCTGGCCGCCGGGCCCGGCGGCCGTTTCGTCGAGATGGGCAAGACCGACGTCCGCGACCCGGACGAGGTCCTGGTCGAACACGACGGTCTCAGCTACCAGGCGTTCGACCTGCTCGACTGCACCCCCGAACTGATCGCGGAGATGTTCGCCGCGCTGTCGGGCCTGTTCGCCGCCGGGGTGCTCAAGCCGCTCCCGGTGGCCGCCTGGGACGTCCGTCGTACCCCCGAGGCGTTCCGGCACCTCAGTCAGGCCCGCAACGTGGGCAAGGTGGTGCTCACCTTGCCCAGCTTCTCCCGCCGCAGCGGCACGGTCCTGGTCACCGGCGCCTCGGGCGCTCTCGGGGGCCTGGTGGCGCGCCATCTGGCCCACCAGAACAGCGCCCAGGACGACGACCTTCTGCTCCTGTCCCGGCGCGGGCCCTCGGCTCCCGGCGCAGCCCTGCTGGCCGCCGATCTGGCCGAGACCGGCATCGGGGTAAGGATGGTCGCCGCCGACGCGGCGGATCGCGCTGCGCTCGCGAGTGTCCTGGCCGCCGTCCCTTCGCAACGCCCGCTGAGTGCGGTGTTCCACGCCGCCGGGGTGCTGCAGGACACGGTGATCGGCTCGCTCACCGCCGAGTCGCTGGAGGAGGTGATGCGGCCCAAGGTCGACGGCGCCTGGAACCTGCACGAACTCACCCGGCACGCGGATCTGGACCGGTTCGTGCTCTTCTCGTCGGTCGCGGGCACCTGGGGCAACCCCGGGCAGGGCAACTACGCCGCAGCGAACACGGTGCTCGACGCACTGGCCGGACACCGCCGCCGCGCCGGCCTGGCCGCCACCTCACTGGCCTGGGGCCCGTGGGACCTGGACCCGGCTCTGACCGGAACCACCGGCGGCATGGCCGGCACCCTCACCGAGGGCGACCGCAAACGCTTGGCCCGCCAGGGCTTCGTACCGGTCACCGCGGCCGACGGGCTGGCCCTGCTGGACGTGGCCGTCGACGCCGTCGAACTCGAGGGCCAGACCCCGGGCGCAGGGCGGGCCCTGCTGGTGGCCGCCCGCCTGGACCGGGTGGCCCTGCGCAACCGCGACGCGGCGGGGCTGCCCCCGGTCGCGGCGGGCCTGGTCGCCGGGCCTGTCCCGGCTGCCGCCGCCCGGCGCACGTCGACCACCCCGATCAGCGGCGACGTGCCCGACGTGGCCGGCGAGAAGGACGTGGCCGCCGGGCTTCTCACCCTGGGCGCGGACGAACGGCAGAAGGCCATCCGCGACCTGGTGGTGGCGCAGGCCGCCCACGTGCTCGGGCTTCCCGGGCCGGAGGCGGTCGAGGTCAGCCGCTCCTTCCGGGAACTGGGCTTCGACTCGCTCACCGCGGTCGAGCTACGCAACCGGCTGGGCACGGCCACCGGACTGCGCCTGGGCGCGGCCGTGGTGTTCGACCACCCCACGCCGGACGCGCTCACCGGTCACCTGCACCGCCAGCTCGGCGGCGAGGACAGCGGCGAGAACGAGGTGCTGGCGGCGTTCTCCGGCCTGGAGAAGGTCGAGTCGGCGCTGGCCACCCTGCTGGCCGACGAGTCTGCCCGTTCCCGGGTCACCGCCCGGGTGGAGGAGCTGCTGACCGCCCTGCGGCGCAACCGGGCCGAGGACGACCAGGACAGCCCGGAGGTGTCCGTCGCCGATCGCATCGAAGCGGCCGAGGACGACGACATCTTCGATTTCATCGACAAAGAGCTGGGAATTTAGCGCTTCGGCGCTACGGATTCGTGGCAAGTGGAGAGGGTCGCCGGATGGCCAACGAGGACAAGCTTCGCGACTATCTCAAGCGGGTCACCACCGACCTGGCGCAGACGCGGGAGCGACTGCGCCGGATCGAGGAGGACCGGTTCGAGCCGATGGCCGTGGTGGGGATGGCCTGCCGGTTCCCCGGCGGGGTGGCCTCGCCGGAGGAGTTCTGGGATCTGCTCACCGCCGGCCGGGACACGGTCGGCGAGTTCCCGCAGAACCGGGGCACGCAGTGGGGCGAGGTCTACGACGCCGACCCCGAGGCGTTCGGCAAGAGCTACTCGCGTGAGGGCGCGTTCCTGCCCGGGGCGGGCGACTTCGACGCGCAGTTCTTCGGGATCAGCCCGCGCGAGGCCCTGGCCATGGACCCGCAGCAACGACTCCTGCTCGAGACCTCCTGGGAGGCGCTGGAGAACGCCGGGATCGACCCGGCCGGCCTGCACGGCAGCCCGACCGGCGTCTTCGCCGGCCTGATCTACCACGACTACGCCGCCGACGGGATCGACGAGGTCGAGGGCTACGTCAGCACCGGCGCCTCGGGCGGGGTCGCCTCCGGCCGCGTCTCCTACGCCCTCGGCCTGGAGGGCCCGGCCCTCACCGTCGACACGGCCTGCTCGTCCTCGCTGGTCGCGATGCACCTGGCCGCCGCCGCGCTGCGCTCGGGGGAGTGCAACCTGGCCCTGGCCGGCGGGGTCACCGTGATGGCCCGGCCGGGCACCTTCGTGGAGTTCTCCCGCCAGCGCGGCCTGGCCGCCGACGGCCGCTGCAAGGCCTACGCCGACGCCGCCGACGGCACCGGCTGGGGCGAGGGCGTCGGCGTCCTCGTGCTCGAGAAGCTCTCCGACGCCAAGAAGAACGGCCACCGCGTACTGGCCGTGCTGCGCGGCAGCGCGATCAACCAGGACGGTGCCACCAACGGCCTGACCGCGCCGAACGGCCCCTCCCAGCAACGGGTGATCCAGGCCGCGCTGGCCGGCGCCGGGCTCTCGGCCGGTGAGGTCGACGTGATCGAGGGCCACGGCACCGGCACCCGGCTGGGCGACCCGATCGAGGCCGAGGCCCTGCTGGCCACCTACGGGCAGGCTCATGACGACGAGAACCCGGTGCTGCTGGGCTCGGTCAAGTCGAACATCGGTCACACCCAGGCCGCCGCCGGGGTGGCCGGGGTGATCAAGATGATCCAGGCGATGCGCCACGGCGTGGTCCCGGCCACCCTGCACGTGGACTCGCCCAGCTCGCACGTGGACTGGGCCGCGGGGGCGATCGAGCTGGTCACCGAGCCGGTCGCCTGGCCGCGCCGCGACCGGCCGCGCCGCGCGGGCATCTCGTCCTTCGGGTTCTCCGGCACCAACGCCCACGTCATCATCGAGGAGGCCCCCGAGGAAACCTCGACGCTGGGTGACGCGCCGGCCGCCGAGAACCCCACCACGGCAAGGGCCGTGCCCTGGCTGCTGTCGGCCCGCAGCGCCGAGGGCCTGGCCGAGCAGGCCCGCAGCCTGGCCGATTTCGTCCGTGAGCGCCCCTCCGGCGAAACCCTGCACGAATCCCCGCTGGGGCAGCGGATCGACCCGGCCGACGTCGGCTGGTCGCTGGCCACCGCCCGCGCCGGGCTCTCGCACCGCGCAGTGGTCGTGGGTTCGTCGGCCGCCGAGTTGGTCTCCGGGCTGTCCGATCTGGCTGATGCCCCAACAATGGACGTGGTGGCCGGCCCGGCGGGCCGGCTCGCGTTCGTCTTCACCGGACAGGGCGCACAGCGCCTCGCGATGGGTCAGCAGCTGCATGCCGCCTATCCGGTCTTCGCTCAGGCCTTCGACGCCGTCGGTGCCGAGCTGGACCAGCATCTCGACCGGACGCTGGCCGACGTGATCCGCGGGGACGACCAGGAACTGCTGAACCAGACCCAGTACGCCCAGGCCGGCCTGTTCGCGGTCGAGGTGGCGCTGTTCCGTCTGCTCGAGTCCTGGGGCGTCCGGCCCGACCTGATGGCCGGGCACTCGATCGGCGAGCTGGCCGCGGCCCACGTGGCCGGGGTCTGGTCGCTCGCCGACGCCTGCACGGTGGTCGCCGCCCGTGGCCGGCTGATGCAGGCCCTGCCCTCCGGCGGGGCGATGCTCGCGGTCCAGGCCGACGAGGCCACCGTGCGCGAGGTGATCGACAGCATCGAGGGCGTCGACCTCGGCGCCGTCAATGGCCCGGCCGCTGTGGTGGTCTCGGGCCAGGCTGAGGCGGTCGCCCGGGTGCGGGAGCACTTCGAGGCCCAGGACGTGCGGGTGCGCAGTCTGCGGGTCTCCCATGCCTTCCACTCGGCCCTGATGGAGCCGATGCTGGCCGAGTTCGCCCGGGTCACCGCTTCGGTGGCCTACGAGCGTCCGCAGATCGCGATCGTCTCGACCGTCACCGGGCTGCCGGTGACCGACGAGCTCACCGATCCGGCCTACTGGGTCCGGCAGGTGCGCGAGCCGGTGCGGCTTGCGGACGCGGTGAAGGTGCTGCGCGAGCGTGACGTGCGTACCTTCGTCGAGCTGGGCCCGGACGCTGTGCTCTCCGCCCTCGGCGCCGACGACGCTGCTCAAGCGGGTGAGGCCTGGCTGCCGGTGCTGCGCCGCGACCGGGACGAGGCCACCTGCCTGATCACCGCTCTGGGCAAGGTGCACACCCGGGGCCTGACGGTGGACTGGCCGGCCTTCTACACCGGCACCGGTGCCCGCCGGGTGGACCTGCCGACGTACTCCTTCACGCACGAGCACTACTGGGTCGTCCCGCGCACCGACAGTGCCGATCTGGCCGGCCTGGGGCAGTCGGTGGCCGGGCATCCGCTGCTCGGAGCCACCGTCAGCCTGGCCGCCAGCGGCGGGCTCATGCTCACCGGCCGGCTGGCTCTGCACACCCAGCCCTGGCTGGCCGACCACCGGGTGGCCGGGCAGGTGGTGGTACCCGGCACGGCCCTGGTCGAGATGGCCGTGCGGGCCGGTGACGAGATCGGCCTGGGACGGCTCTCCGAGCTGGTGATCGAGGCGCCGATGGTGCTTCCGGCCACCTCCGGACTGCGCGTGCAGGTGGTGCTGGGGTCTTCCGGCCAGGTCTCGATCCATTCCCAGGCCGAGCACGACGACGTCACCGGCACCTGGTTCCGGCACGCCGCCGGCCTGTTGGAGCCGGCAGGGCCGGACACCGTCACCCAGTCCGCAACCACGCAACCGGCCGCCTGGCCGCCCGCTGGCGCTGATGCGTCCATTGTTGATTATCAAGCTCTTTCGGACACTGGGCTGAGCTATGGCCCGGTGTTCCAGGGAGTGAAGGCCGTCTGGCGCCGCGGTGACGAGGTGTTCGCCGAGGTCGCCCTGCCCGAGACGGTGGACGTTTCGGGCTTCGGGCTGCACCCGGCATTGCTCGATGCTGCCCTGCACGGCATCTCCGTGGCCGCCGGGGCACAGGTGCGCGTTCCGTTTGCCTGGAACGACGTGGTGGTGCACGCCACCGGCGCCCGTGCGGCCCGGGTGCGCATTGCTCCGGTCGGCGACGCCTACAGCGTGGATCTCACGGACGACTCTGGTCAGCCGATCGCGACTGTGGGTTCCCTTTCACTACAGGCTTTCACGGCTAAGAGCCAGGATGCCGGGCTGCTGCGCGAAGCGCTCTTCGGCCTCGACTGGGTGCGTGCCGAGGCCACTGAGACGCCGGTCGACGACTGGGCGGTGATCGGTGGGACGGGCCTCGAAGGAGTGCGGCGCTTCGACGATCTGGGCGAGCTGGTTGGGGCTTACCCCGAGGACGCGCTGCCGAAGACCGTCGTCGTGTTCTGCCTTCCCAACACGTCGGCCGTGGTGGCTCTGCCTGAGGGCGCGGCGACCGCTGTCACCGATCTGCTCGGAATGCTTCAGAGCTGGCTCCGGGAAACGGCTCTCGCCTCGTCCCGGCTGTTGGTCGTTACCGAGCGCGCGGTGGATGCCGGGGGAGTGCGGCTGAACCTGAGGGCTTCGGCCCTGACCGGTCTGGTGCGCGCAGCCGCAGCGGAGAACCCGGGCCGGATCGCCTTGGCCGACGTCGATGAGCTGGCCGACCTGATGGGCCCGGCGGGCGACGGCGACCGCATGGCTGCTTTCAGTGCCCTGCTCTCGGGCGGGGCCTCCCTCAGTGAGCCCGAGTTCGCCGTTCGCCAGGGCAAGATCCTGGTTCCGCGCCTGGTCCGTCCCGCTCAGGCGCTCACCGTGCCGCAGGGCAGCTGGCGCCTGGACTTCACCGGCCGGGGCACCCTGCAGAACCTCGAGCTGGCCCCGATGGAACCGGCCGCCGAGCTGCAGCCCGGCCAGGTGCGCGTTCAGTTGCGCGCCGGTGGCCTGAACTTCCGCGACGTGCTCAACGTGCTCGGCATGTACCCGGGCGATCCGGGCAAGCTGGGCCTGGAAGGCGCCGGCGTGGTCGTCGAGACCGCCGCCGACGTCACCGCCCTGCAGCCCGGAGACCACGTGATGGGTCTGTTCCCGGGGGTGTTCGGCCCCGAGGCGGTGGCCGACCAGCGCATGCTCGCCCCGGTGCCGCCGGGCTGGACCCTGGCCGAGGGCGCCGCAGCTCCGGTTGTCTTCCTCACCGCCTACTACGCGCTGGTCGAACTGGCCGACCTCAAGCGCGACGAGAAGATCCTGATCCACGCCGCCGCCGGTGGCGTGGGCATCGCCGCCGTCCAGCTGGCCCAGCACCTGGGCGCGCACGTGTTCGGCACCGCCAGCACCCCGAAGTGGCCGGTGCTGCGCGAGCTCGGACTGACCGACGACCACATCGCCTCCTCCCGAACCCTGGACTTCGAGCCGGCCTTCCGCGCCGTCAGCGGTGGCGGGGTGGACGTGGTCCTGGACTCGCTCGCCGGTGACTTCGTGGATGCCTCGCTGCGGCTGGCTGCGGGTGAAGGCCACCGGTTCGTCGAGATGGGCAAGGCCGACATCCGCGAGGCCGCCGACGTGGCCTGTGAGCACGAGGGCCTCTGGTACCAG
The DNA here is from genome assembly GCF_021277265.1 of Kineosporia rhizophila. Classification (GTDB taxonomy): domain Bacteria; phylum Actinomycetota; class Actinomycetes; order Actinomycetales; family Kineosporiaceae; genus Kineosporia; species Kineosporia rhizophila. The sequence continues at coordinate 64,124 of NZ_JAJSOH010000012.1, read as the reverse complement.
GCGTTCGACCTGCTGGAGCTCGGACCGGACGAGATCGGCCGGATGCTCTCGGCGCTGACCGGGCTCTTCGCCACCGGTGCCCTGCGGCCCCTGCCGGTCGCCGCCTGGGACGTGCGCCAGGCCCCGGAAGCCTTCCGCTACCTGCAGCAGGCCCGCAACGTGGGCAAGGTCGTGCTCACCTTCCCATCGGCCGACCTGAGCGGCACCATCCTGCTCACGGGTGCCTCCGGCGCCCTCGGCGCGCTCGTCGCCCGGCAACTGGCCCGCCAGCTCGCCGCCTCCGCTGTCCTGCCCACTGGCAACAACACCGCGGCCTCCCCGGCAGCCGCCGCATCGACTACGCCGGGCACCACGCCTGCCGCTACGCCTGCCGCCACGCCTGCCGCCACGCAGGGCAGCAAGCTGGCTGCCACGCCTGCCGCTACGCCCGCCAGCCCGCTGAGTGCCACGCCCGGCGTCGCTTCCCCGCCCGAACTGGTGTTGCTTTCCCGCCGCGGCCCCTCGGCCACCGGAACCGCCGCTCTCGCCGCTGAACTGGCCACCACCGGCGTCACCGTGCGGGTCCTGGCGGTGGACGCCGCCGACCGCGCACCCATGGCCGCCGTGATCGCCGGACTCAGGGGCCCTCTGAAGGGCGTCGTGCACGCAGCCGGTGTGATCGACGACGGACTGATCGGCGCCCTGACCCCCGAACGCCTGCGCCCTGTCCTGCGCGCCAAGATCGACGGCGCCTGGAACCTGCACGAGCTCACCCGTAGCACCGACCTCGACCTGTTCGCGGTCTTCTCCTCCGTCGCAGGCGTTCTCGGCAACCCCGGCCAGGCCAACTACGCCGCCGCCAACACCTTCCTCGACGCCCTCGCCGCCGCCCGCCGGGCCGAAGGCCTGCCCGGCGTCTCGCTGGCCTGGGGCCCTTGGCAGCTCACGACCGACAGCACCGCCGGAGGCATGACGGGGCACCTGACCGCGGCCGACTGGCAGCGCATGGCCGCGCAGGGCATGCAGCCGCTGAGCGAGTCCGACGGTCTCGCGCTGTTCGACGCGGTCAGCCGGACCACCCCCGCCCAGGCTCTCCTCGTACCCGCCCGCATCGACCGAGCCCGTCTGCGTCGCGCCACCGAGGTCCCGGCCCTGCTCTCCGGCCTGGCCCCGGCCCACTCGTCCCGGCGCGCTCTGAGCGCCACCACAACCACCACTGGGGAAGGCCTCGCCCAGCGCCTGGCCCCGCTCAGCCCCGCCGAGAGCGAAGAACTGGTACGCGACCTCGTCCTGAGCCAGGCCGCCACCGTGCTCGGCATGAACGGGCTCTCGGCCGTGGACACCGGCCGCTCGTTCCGAGAACTGGGCTTCGACTCGCTCACCGCGGTCGAACTGCGTAACCGCCTGGGCGCCGCAACCGGCCTGAAGCTCCCGGCCACTCTGGTGTTCGACTACCCGACCCCGACCGCGCTGGCCGCCTTCGTGATCCGCGAACTGGTGGACGACGTCCTTACGTCGGTCACCGTCCCGGCCCCGGAATCGGCCGCAGGGACGGCCGACGACCCAATCGTGATTGTCGGCATGGGCTGCCGATTCCCGGGCGGGGTCGGCTCGGCGGGCCAGTACTGGGACCTGCTCACCTCAGGCACCGACGCGATCACCGGCTTCCCCCGCGACCGCGGCCCGGCCTGGGAGGGCGTCGTCGACCCAGACCCGGCGGCCAGCGGCAAGACCTATTCGGGGGTCGGCGGATTCCTGCACGACGCCGGTGACTTCGACGCGCACTTCTTCGGCATCAGCCCCCGCGAGGCGCTGGCCATGGACCCGCAGCAGCGCCTGCTGCTCGAAACCTCCTGGGAGGCGCTGGAGAACGCCGGGATCAACCCCGAGTCGCTGACCGGCAGCGCGACCGGCGTGTTCACCGGCCTGATCTACCACGACTACAGCACGGGTGATGTACCCGTCGAAGAGGTGGAAGGCTACGTCAGCACCGGCAATTCGGGCGGTGTGGCCTCGGGTCGGGTGTCCTACGTGCTGGGCCTCGAAGGGCCCGCGGTCACCGTGGACACGGCCTGCTCCTCCTCGCTGGTCGCCCTGCACCTGGCCGTTCAGGCGCTGAGGTCGGGGGAGTGCGACCTCGCGCTCGCCGGCGGCGCTACCGTCATGGCCACCCCCGGCACGTTCGTCGAGTTCTCCCGCCAACGTGGGCTGGCCGTGAACGGCCGCTGCAAGGCCTACGCCGACGCCGCCGACGGCACCGGTTGGGGTGAGGGCGTCGGTGTCCTTGTGGTGGAGAAGCTTTCGGACGCTCGCCGCAACGGACATCGGATCCTCGCGGTGGTGCGGGGGTCGGCTATGAACCAGGACGGCGCGTCCAACGGCCTCACCGCCCCGAACGGACCGTCCCAGCAACGCGTCATCCGGGCCGCTCTGGCCGGCGCCGGACTGGAAGCGGGCGACGTGGACGTGGTCGAGGGCCACGGCACCGGCACCCGCCTTGGCGACCCGATCGAGGCCCAGGCTCTGCTCGCGACGTACGGCCAGGCTCACGACGACGAGAATCCGCTGCTGCTGGGCTCGGTGAAGTCGAACATCGGCCACACCCAGGCGGCCGCGGGCGTAGCCGGGATCATCAAGATGGTCGAGGCGATGCGGCACGGCGTGGTCCCGGCTACCCTGCACGTAGACGCGCCCAGCACCCAGGTCGACTGGAGCACCGGCGCCGTCCAGCTCGTCACGGCGGAAACGGCCTGGCCGCAGACCGGCCGTCCCCGCCGGGCCGCCGTGTCGAGCTTCGGCTTCAGCGGCACCAACGCCCACGTGATCCTGGAACAGGCCCCGGACGAGCTCGAGCCGAAGGCGACCCCCGCCTCCGCCCCGCCCACTGCCTCCGCGACCGCCACGGTCACCGCCTCGGCGCGGTCCGCTTCGGCCGCCACCTCCACCGAACCCATCTCCGTCCACCCGACCCCCGCCCCCGCGGCACCGGTGCTTCCCTGGCTGATCTCGGCCCGCAGCCGAGCCGGCCTCGCAGCCCAGGCTGCCCGCCTGGCCGCCGCCGTCCGCGAGGGCATCACCACCGGCACCGCCTCAGCCACTGGCACAGCCTCAGCCGCCGGCACAGCCTCGGCCGCCGACACTGCCTCGGCCACCGGCACTGCCTCGGCCGCCGACATTGCCTGGTCACTGGCCACCACCCGCGCCCAGATGGGCCACCGAGCGGTGGTCGTCGGTGCCTCCGAGGCCGAACTTCTCGACAACCTCCAGGCCCTCGCCGACGATCGGCCGGGCGAGCACGCCGTCGGGCACACCGGGGCCCTGGGCAAGGTGGCCTTCGTCTTCACCGGCCAGGGTGCCCAGCGGATCGGCATGGGGCAGCAGCTCCACGCCACCTACCCGGTCTTCGCCGAGGCCTTCGACGCGGTCTGCGCGGGCCTGGAAGAACACCTTGGTCAGCACCGCTCCGGACTCACGCTCAAGCAGGTCATCGCCGGGGAAGTCAGCGACAGTATCAACCAGACGGTGTGGGCCCAGGCCGGTCTGTTCGCCGTCGAGGTCGCCCTGTTCCGCCTGCTCGAGTCCTGGGGTGTGCGTCCGGCGCTGGTGGCCGGGCACTCAATCGGTGAGCTGGCGGCCGCGCACGTCGCCGGGGTCTGGTCATTGGCCGACGCCTGTGCCGTGGTCGCCGCCCGCGGTCGGCTGATGCAGGCTCTGCCCGAGGGTGGGGCCATGCTGTCGGTCGCGGCTCCGGAGGACGTGGTCCGGGAAGCCCTGAACAGTGGCGTGAGCATCGCCGCGGTCAACGGTCCCAACGCCGTGGTGGTCTCCGGCCCGGAAACCGACGTCGACCAGTTGGCCGAGCTCTTCACCCAGCGCGAGATCCGGGTGCGCAAGCTGCGCGTCTCGCACGCCTTCCACTCGGCCCTGATGGAACCCATGCTGGCCGAGTTCGGCCGGGTCACGGCCTCGGTCTCCTATGCCACGCCAAAGATCCCGCTGGTCTCCACGCTGACCGGCGCCCTGGCCGGCGACGAGCTGACCGACCCGCAGTACTGGGTACGTCAGGTGCGGGAAGCCGTGCGGTTCGCCGACGCGGTGAGCACGCTGCGGGAGAGCGGAGTCAGGACGTTCGTCGAGCTCGGACCGGACGGCGTGCTGTCCGGCCTGGGTGCGCAGAGCGCGGAAGAGGACGAGGCCTGGCTGCCGCTGCAGCGTCGTGACCGGGCCGAGGCCACCACCCTGGTCTCGGCCCTGGGCCGGTTCCACGTGCGGGGCGGCGGGGTGGACTGGCCACGGTTCTTCGCCGGTTCCGGCGCTCGCCGGGTCGACCTGCCCACCTACGCCTTCACCCGCCAGCGCTACTGGCTGAGCTCGGGCACCGGCCGCTCGGACGCCACCGGTCTCGGTCTCGGCTCCTCCGGCCACCCGCTGCTCGGCGCTGCCGTCAACCTCCCTGCCAGCGGTGGGCTGGTTCTTACCGGCCGGCTCTCTACCGTCGCTCAGCCCTGGCTGGCCCAGCACCAGGTGGCCGGCAGGATCGTCGTGCCCGGCGCCGCGCTGGTCGAGATGGCCGTCCGGGCCGGTGACGAGGCGGGCCGCTCGCAGCTGTCCGAGCTGATCATCGAGGCGCCCCTCGTGCTCGCGGAACAGGGCGGCGTGCGGGTGCAGGTGACGGTGGACGGCGACGACCTGGCCATCTACTCCCAGCCCGAACGGGAAGACCCGTCCAACGCCTGGACCCGACACGCTGTGGGCCGGCTCGGGGACATCGAAGACGGCGCATCTATCGGCGAGGCCGCGGTCTGGCCCCCGGTGACGGCCGAGCCTGAGAGCCTGGACGGCTTCTACGCAGGTCTGGCCGAGCAGGGCCTGAGCTATGGCGCCCTGTTCCAGGGGGTGCAGGCGGTCTGGCGTCGCGGGGACGAGCTGTTCGCCGAGATCCAGCTGCCCGAAGACACGCCCGTCAGCGGTTTCGGGATCCACCCCGCGCTCCTCGACGCCGCCCTGCACCCGATCGCGCTGGCCAGCGTCAGCGTCAACGACAGCAGCGGCAACGGCACTGGCAGCCGCCCCCGGTTGCCGTTCGCCTGGACCGACGTCACCGTGCACGCCACCGGCGCTCGCGCTGGTCGTGTGCACCTGACCCCGGCCGCTTCGGGAGACGGCACGGCGCTGACCCTGGCCGACGGCTCAGGCGTTCCGATCGTCACCATCGGCAACTTGGCGCTGCGTCCACTGGAAGCCCAGGTTGCCGAGACCGGCAGTGAAGCCCTCTTCACCGTGGAATGGGTCAACCCGCCGAGCGACTTCGCGACCGAAAAGCAGCACACCTCGTTGGGCAGTCTGGCCATCCTGCGACCCGCCAGCCCGGTGAAGGAGGCCCCCCTGGGCCTACCGGCTGCCACCCCGGTCCACTCCAGCGTCGCCCAACTCCTGGCCACCCTCGGCGACGAATCCGCAACCATGCCCGCCACCCTCGTCCTCAATCTGCCGGCCAACACCGACACGAACGCCGCAGCGCCGCTGCCAGAGCGAGTTCGGGCCACGGCCGCCCAAACCCTGCAGAGCGTCCAGGATTGGCTCTCGGAAACCCCTTTGGCCGGAACTCGCCTGGTCGTCGTCACTCACAACGGCATCGCCGCCGGCCCCGGCCAGCACGACCTCGACCTGGCCGCGGCCTCGGTCTGGGGCCTGATCCGGGTGGCGGCGAGCGAGAACCCCGGCCGGCTGGCCCTGATCGACCTCGACGGCAGCGAGACTCCGGAGCAGTTCCAGACCGCGCTCGCCTCTGCCGAACCCCAGATCGCCGTCCGGGCAGGCCAGTTCCTGGTTCCCCGCCTGGCCCGCGCCACGAAGAACACCGCGCTGAAGACCCCCGCCGTGGACAACTGGCGGCTGGACTTCACTGAGCGCGGCACCCTCGACAACCTGACGCTGGCCGAGACCGAACCGGTCCAGCGGCTGAGCCCCGGCCAGGTCCGGGTGGCGCTCAAGGCTGGCGGAGTGAACTTCCGCGACGTGCTGAACGTGCTCGGCATGTACCCGGGCGAAGCCGGTCAGCTGGGCCTGGAAGGCGCGGGCGTCGTGCTCGAAACCGCGCCCGACGTTGCTGAGTTCCGGCCCGGCGACCTCGTGATGGGCCTGTTCACGGCCGCGTTCGCCCCTGAGGTGGTCACCGACCAGCGACTGCTGGCCAAGGTGCCCCAGGGGTGGAGCATCGCCGAGGCGGCCGCGGCCCCGGTGGTCTTCCTCACCGCCTACCACGCCCTCGTCGAACTGGCTGATCTGCAGGCCGGTGAGTCGATCCTGATCCACGCCGCGGCGGGTGGCGTCGGCATCGCCGCCGTGCAGTTGGCCCAGCACCTCGGCGCCACCGTCTTCGGCACCGCCAGCCCGTCGAAGTGGTCGGTGCTGAAGGATCTCGGCCTTGCGCCCGAGCGCATCGCCTCCTCGCGAACCCTGGACTTCGAGCAGGCGTTCCGGGCCCAGAACGGCGGTGTGGACGTCGTTCTCGATTCGCTGGCCGGTGAGTTCGTGGATGCTTCGCTGCGGCTGGCGGCCGGCTCGCACAACCGGTTCGTGGAGATGGGCAAGGCTGACATCCGCAACGCCGTGGACGTGGCCCGTGACCACGACGGTCTGCAGTACCAGGCGTTCGACCTGCTCGAGCTGGACCCGTCCGAGATCGGCCGGATGTTCGCCGCGCTCACCGACCTGTTCGCAGCCGGCGCCCTGCGGCCCCTGCCGGTGGCGGCCTGGGACGTGCGGCGGGCCGTCGACGCCTTCCGCCACCTCAGCCAGGCCCGCAACATCGGCAAGGTCGTGCTCACCTTCCCCCAGCCGCGGCGAGCCGGAAGTGTCCTCATCACAGGTGCTTCCGGGGCTCTGGGTGGCCTGATCGCACGGCACTTCGCCGACACCGGTCAGGCTGAGCGCATCGTCCTGCTCTCGCGCCGGGGCAACACCACCGATTTGGCCGCCGAACTGGTCGAGCTCGGGGTTGCAGTGGACGTGGTGGCCGCCGATGTGGCCGACCGCGCCGCTCTGGAGCAGGTCATCGCGGGCACGCCCAACCTCCGGGCCGTGATCCACGCGGCCGGCGTTCTGGACGACGCAGTGCTGACCTCGCTCACCCCGCAGGCCCTGGAAGCAGCGCTGCGGCCGAAGGTGGACGGCGCCTGGCACCTGCACGAGCTCACCCGGCACCTGGATCTGGACGCGTTCGTGCTGTTCTCGAGCATCGCCGGCATCTGGGGCAACCCCGGGCAGGGCGGTTACGCGGCCGCCAACACCGTGCTCGACGCCCTGGCCGCCCACCGCCAGGCCGCCGGGCTGCCAGCGACCTCCCTGGCCTGGGGTCCGTGGCAGCTTGCTGAGCAAGCGGGTATGGCCGGGAACCTGGGCCAGGCCGACTGGCAGCGCATGGCCGCCCAGGGCCTCGAACCGCTCAGCGCCGCTGACGGACTCGCCCTGCTCGACACCGCCGCGACCGACGACCGGGCCCTGCTCGTTCCGGCCCGGCTCGACCCCAGCGTCTTCACCAGCAGCAATGTGCCGGCCCTGATGGCGGGCCTGGTCACCCGCAGTCGCAGCACCCGGCGGGCCGCCACCGGCTCGGCCCGCCGCTCAGACCTTTCCCAGCTCACCGAGGCCGAACTGAAGACGCTGGTGCTCTCCCGGGCGGCAGCAGTTCTCGGGCTGGCCGGGCCTGAGGCGGTCGACGCCGACCGCTCGTTCCGGGAACTCGGTTTCGACTCGCTCACCGCAGTGGAACTACGCAACCAGCTCGGCGAGGCGACCGGACTGCGGCTGCCCGCCACGCTCGTCTTCGATTACCCGACGCCCACCGCGCTGACCGCCTACGTCCTCGGCGAGCTGGGTGGAGGCGCCGACAAGACCCAAGAGACCACCGATGGACGAGTGGTGGCGGCGGACGACGACCCGATCGTCATCGTCGGGATGGGCTGCCGGTTCCCCGGCGATGCCGACGGTGAGGTCGCCTCGGCCGACGAGTTCTGGCAGATGCTGGCCGAGGGCAGGGACGCGGTCGGGGGGTTCCCACTCGACCGTGGCCCCGAATGGGCAACGGTTTTCGACGCCGACCCGGCCGCAGTAGGCAAGAGCTACGCGCGGGACGGGGCCTTCCTGCGGAACGCGGGCGACTTCGACGCCCAGTTCTTCGGGATCAGCCCTCGCGAGGCGCTGGCCATGGACCCGCAGCAGCGTCTGCTGATGGAAACGTCCTGGCAGGCCCTGGAAGACGCCGGCATCGACATCGCGGGCCTGCACGGCAGCGACACCGGCGTGTTCACCGGCCTGATCTACCACGACTACAGCAGCGGCGGCGCCGTCCCCGGCGATGTCGAAGGCTTTGTCGGAACGGGCATCTCGGGCGGTGTCGCATCGGGCCGGGTGGCCTACGCACTCGGCCTCGAGGGCCCGGCCGTCACCGTGGACACGGCCTGCTCGTCCTCACTCGTGGCCCTGCACCTGGCCGCCCAGGCCCTGCGCTCGGGGGAGTGCACGCTGGCCCTGGCCGGGGGTGTCACGGTGATGGCCACGCCCAGCATCTTCGTCGACTTCTCCCGCCAGCGCGGCCTCGCGGCCGATGGCCGCTGCAAGGCCTACGCCGACGCGGCCGACGGCACCGGTTGGGGTGAGGGCGTGGGTGTCCTTGTGGTCGAAAAGCTTTCGGACGCTCGACGCAACAATCATCGAATCCTCGCGGTGGTGCGGGGGTCGGCAATGAATCAGGACGGCGCGTCCAACGGTCTCACCGCGCCGAACGGGCCTTCACAGCAGCGGGTCATCCGGGCGGCCCTGGCCAACGCCGGGCTTCAGCCCGGTGACGTAGACGTGGTGGAGGGCCACGGCACCGGCACCCGGCTGGGCGACCCGATCGAGGCCCAGGCCCTGCTCGCGACGTACGGCCAGGCTCACGACGACGAGAATCCATTGCTGCTGGGCTCGGTCAAGTCGAACATCGGCCACACCCAGGCAGCGGCCGGCGTGGCCGGGATCATCAAGATGGTCCAGGCCATGCAGCACGGCGTGGTCCCGGCCACCCTGCACGTGGACGAGCCCAGCCACCAGGTCGACTGGGAGGCCGGCAGCATCCGGCTGACCACCGAACTCACCCCCTGGCCGGACCGGCCGGGCACCGGGCGCCCGCGCCGGGCCGGGATCTCCAGCTTCGGCTTCTCCGGCACCAACGCCCACGTGATCATCGAGCAGCCGCCTGCCCCGGAACCGGAGGAGAGCATGCACAACGCCCTGCCTGCGCACGGGAACACGCACGGGAACGGTGCAATCGCAGCACCCGTCCTGCCCTGGGTGATCTCGGCCCGCGGTGAGGACCGGCTCGCAGCCCAGGCCCAGCGCCTGCGCGAGTTCGTCGCCGCCCGCCCCGGCCTGCGCGAGCAGGACGTGGCCTGGTCCCTGGCCACCAACCGCACTGCGCTGACCCACCGGGCCGTGGTGGTCGGCAGCGGCCGCGACGAACTGCTCGAGGGTCTGGCCGGACGTCTGGTGCTCACCGGCGCCACCGGAGAACTGGGTCGCCTGGCCTACGTTTTCACCGGCCAGGGCGCGCAGCGGGTCGAGATGGGCGAGCAGCTCTACGCCGCCTATCCGGTGTTCGCGCAGGCCTTCGACGCGGTCTGCGCCGGGCTGGAGGAGCACCTCGACCAGCCGGGCCGCTACCTGCGGGCGATCATCGGCGGCGACGGCTCGGGCGACAACGTGCTCGACCGCACGGTGTGGGCGCAGGCCGGTCTGTTCGCGGTCGAGGTCGCGCTGTTCCGTCTGCTGGAGTCCTGGGGCATCCGCCCCGACCTGGTCGCCGGGCACTCGATCGGTGAGCTGGCGGCGGCGCACGTGGCCGGGGTCTGGTCGCTGTCCGACGCCTGCGCCGTGGTCGGCGCGCGCGGCCGGCTCATGCAGGCGCTGCCCGCCGGTGGCGCCATGCTCGCCGTCCAGGCCACCGAGGCCGAGGTGGCCGAAGTGCTCTCAACAATGGACGGGGTGGCCGTCGCAGCGGTGAACGGCCCCACTGCGGTGGTCGTCTCGGGCGACGAGAAGGCGGTCGCCGAGGTCCGGTCGGTCTTCCGGGAACGTGGCGTACGGGTCCGGGACCTCCGGGTCTCGCACGCCTTCCACTCGCCGCTGATGGAACCCATGCTGGCCGAGTACGCGCAGGTCACGGCCTCGGTCTCGTACTCGCGGCCGAGCATCCCGCTGGTCTCGACGGTCACCGGGAAGCCGGCCGACGAGGAACTGACCGACCCGCAGTACTGGGTGCAGCAGGTGCGGGAGCCGGTGCGGTTCGCCGACGCCGTGGCGGGCCTGCGGGATCAGGGAGCCCGGACGTTCGTCGAGATCGGCCCCGACGCCGTGCTCTCGGCCCTGGGCCCGCAGACCGCCGAGGAAACGAGCGCTGGGCGGGCCGAGGCCTGGGTGCCGATGCTGCGCCGTGACCAGGCCGAGCCTTTGACCGTGGTGACGGCGCTGGGGCAGCTGTTCGTGCGCGGCGCATCGGTGGAATGGACGGCCTTCTACGCCGGCTCCGGCGCCCAGCGGGTGGAGCTGCCCTACTACTCCTTCACCCGGGAACGCTTCTGGCTCAGCACCAACCGCGCCCCGGTCGACGCTTCAGAACTGGGCCAGTCGGCCGCCGGGCACCCCCTGCTGGGGGCAGCCGTGGACCTGCCGGGCACCGGGGGAGTAGCCCTCACCGGCCGTCTGTCCCTGGCCGCGCAGCCCTGGCTGGCCGAGTACGCGATCGGCGGCACGATCGTGGTGCCGGAAAGCGCCGTGGTTGAGATGGCGATGCGGGCCGGGGACGAGACCGGCCACCAGCACCTCGCCGAACTCACCATCCAGGCCCCGCTGACCCTCACCGCCAGCAGCACGCTGCAGGTGCAGGTGGTTGTCACCGCGCCGACCGCGCCCAACACGGACACCGCGTCGGTCACAGCAGCGACCGTGCCCACCGCACTGGCCGCAGCCGGCGACCGCCGCGAGGTCAAGCTCTTCGCCCGCCCGGAACAGGGCACCTGGACCGAGCACGCAACCGGGGTCCTCACGCTCCGAAGAGACGACCAGACGCCGGTAACGGCCAACGAGTGGCCCCCCGCCGGCGCCCAGCCCGACCCCTCGGCCACCTTCCGCAACGTGAACGCGGTCTGGCGCCGAGGCGAGGAGACCTGGGCCGAGGTCACCCTGGCCGGCTCCACCGACGTCACCGGTTTCACCCTGCACCCCGACCTCCTGGACTCCCTCAAGCCCCTGCTGTCGGGTGACTCGGGTACTCCCGTGCTCACCGCCGCGTGGAACGGCGTGACCGTGACGGCCACCGGGGCGACGACCGCCCGGGCCCACCTGGCGCCGGCGGAATCCGGGGGCACCGCGATCACCCTCACCGACACCCAAGGTGAGCTCGTGGCGTCCATCGGTGTGGTAGTTCCGCGGGCTCTGGAAGCCGGTGAAATCGTTGCCGAAAGCCAGGAATCGCCGTTCCAACTCACCTGGACCCCGATCGGGACCGGCGCCTCCGAGATCGAGGCGCGCGACCCGTCCATAATTCAGGTTCGCCCGATCGCAGCCGGCACCGTGCCCGAAAGCACCCGCGCGACCGTGCAGGCCGTGCTCGCCGAACTGCAGCAGTGGCTGGCTGCAGCCGAACCGGGCCGACTCGTGGTCGTGACCCGGGGTGCAACGGCCGACAGCTCACCGGATCTGGCGGCGGCCGCGGTCTGGGGCCTGATCCGGGTGGCTCAGTCGGAGCATCCGGACCGGATCGTCCTGCTCGACCTCGACAGCGAAACGCTCGACCCCGCTCAGATCCCGGCAGCACTGGCCACCGGCGAACCACAACTTGCCCTGCGCACCGGGCAGTTCCACGCACCGCGCCTGGCCCGAACCCAGCCCACCAACCCCGCCGAACGCACCGTCGCCCCGGGCACCCTCCTCCTCACCGGCGCCTCCGGCGCCCTGGGCAAACTCGTCGCCCTCCATGTCGCGACCACCGGCCAGGCCGAACGCGTCGAGCTGATCACCCGCCAGGGCCCCCAGGCCTCCGGCCTGGCGGCCCTCGCGGCCCAGGTGGCCCAGGCCGGCGCCACCGCCAGCATCACCGCCGCCGACGTCACCGACCGGCCGGGCCTGACCGCCGTCCTCAAGCGCATCCCCGCCCAGACTCCGCTTCGCTCCGTCATCCATGCCGCCGGCGTGCTCGACGACGGCATCATCGACTCCCTCACCCCCGACCGCGTCGACACCGTGCTGCGTCCCAAGGTCGACGGGGCCTGGAACCTGCACGAGCTCACCCTCACCGCCGACCTCGACCACTTCGTCCTCTTCTCCTCCATGGCCGGGCTCTGGGGCAACGCGGGCCAGGGCAACTACGCCGCCGCCAACACCTTCCTCGACGCCCTCGCCACCCACCGCCGCGCCCTCGGCCGACCCGCCGTGTCGCTGGCCTGGGGACCGTGGCAGCTCGAAGACAGCACGGGCATGGCCGAGCACCTGGAAGACGCCACCCGCCAGCGCCTTGCCCGCTCCGGCCTGCACCCGCTGACCAGCCAGGACGGCCTGTCCCGGCTCGACGCGGTGCTCAGCCACCAGCCCTCGTCGGCCGTGCTGGTCCAGGTGCCCCTCGACGAGGCCGCCCTCCGCCGCCACAACGGCGTCGGGCTGCCGCCCCTCCTGGCCAGCCTGATCGGCTCCCCCTCGGCGGGCAGCACTCGCCGGGTGGTGGGTGCGACCGCCGCAACGCAGGAATCCCTGGCCGACCGGCTCACAGCCCTACCCCCGAACGCCCGCGAGCGCGCAGTGCTCGACCTGGTGCGTACCCAGGCCGCCCAGGTGCTGGGTCTCAACCGCCCCGACGCCCTGGACACCGGCCGCTCCTTCCTGGAGCTCGGCTTTACCTCCCTGACCGCGCTGCAGCTACGTAACCAGCTCACCGCCGAGACCGGCCTGACCATGCCCGCCAGCGTCATCTTCGACTACCCCACGCCTTCGGCCCTGGCGGGATACCTACGCGCCGGGGTCGTGCCCGCCGAGGGAGACGCGGACGGCGCTGTCTTCGAGGGCATCGACCAACTGGAGACGCTTCTGGCCGGCGTGGGGCAGGACAGCCGCAAGCGCTCGGAGATCATCACCCGCCTGGAAGGCCTGATGCAGAACCTGCGCAGCCGCAGCAACGGGCAGGAGTCGGCCCTGGAAGAATTGACGATCGCCACCGACGACGAGATGTTCGACCTGATCGACCGGGAGCTGGGCATCTAGAGGTGAACGCCTAGGAGGCCCCAGGCGAGATACCGACGGGGGCTCCTAGGCAGGTAAAACAGCGATAGGAAGGTACCTCTGATCGGCTGGTTGTCACGCACGGCGTTCGCGTGTCACTCTGCGTATGGAACTGAGGTCGTACACGCGTCTCTACCGTTCCGCCGGGAGCTCATGGTGCGCACTCGAACGAGCTTGCTGTCGGCCGCCGCCGTGGCCGCGGTGCTGGTAGGTACGGTGGCGGCCGTGTCGCAGCCCGAGGAACCGGCCCAGCCCTCCACCCAACCTGCTGCGGTGCAGAGCCCGGCTCCTTCGAAGCCGGCCTCGGTGACCCCGGTTCGGAAGGAGAAGCACGGCTACAAGTCCATGATTGTCCAGGGCCGGGGCACCGGGGCACCCTTGGACGAATCCATGCTGCGGGACCTTGCTGAGCGGAGCGGCCGATCGCTCGACGAGGTGACCGCGACCCATTACGGCAGCCAGGAGTTCGGCTCTCTGGCCAGCGATCTCGAGGCCGACCCGAAGTCCGGATACGTGCAGTGTGCGTGGCACCGGAGCGTCTCGGTGTACCCATGGATCCGCTTCACCAAGAAGCCCGACGCAGCCATGCTGAAGCGCATCGGTGACGAGTCGGCCGTGGACGTCGAGGTGCAGTGGGGCGCCCCGCTCGCCGACAAGGACCTGGTGCGGATGTCCGAGACAATCTTCGGGGCCGTGGCCGACTACCCGGGCGTGGCGAACGCCGTCGGCGGACCCGAAAGTGACGGCAGCATCCAGGTCGCGTACCGGGTGGAGAAGGGTGCCACCGTCGACCCCGGCCGCCTGCGCAAGCGGGCCCTGAAGGCCGGGGCGAAGGTCAGCCCGACCGGGACCGTGCCGGTCAAGGTCCGGCTGGTGGAGTCACCGGGGCTCGAGACCAGGCTGGAGTGAGCGCACAGCGCCGGCGCCGGGCTCTGCCCGCCGCCGGCGCCGATGCAGCTACACCCGCTCGAGCGCCCCCACCTCCCGGGCCACGTCGGAAACGTTCGCCAGCGTCGGCCGCGCCACGATTTCGCCCAGCCGCCCCATGAACTCGTCTTCAGCCGCTGCGGGCAGCACCTCCCGGCACACGCCGGCCAGCATGTTCAGCAGGGCCACCGAGTCACCCCCGAGGTGATGGAAGTCCGCATCCGAAGCGATCCGGTCGGCCTCCACCCCCAGCACCTTCGACCACACGCTCGCGACCCCCAGTTCCACCTGGTCGCCACCCCGGTCGACCGGCGCCTCCACCGAAGAGGCCAGCGGATCGGGCAGAGCTCGGGCATCCACCTTGCCGCTGATGCTGTACGGAATGGCCGGAACCTGAATCACCGCAGCGGGAACCATGTATGCGGGCAGCCGCTCACCGGCGAAGGCCAGCAACTCGTCGGCCGAGACCTCGGAGTCGCTGAGCACATAGCCGTACAGCACCTTGCCGGTGGGCCCGGAGCGGGGCACGACCACCGCCCGCGAGACCTGCGGGTGCTCCTCCAGCACCGAGGCGATCTCGGCCGGTTCGACCCGGTGCCCGCGGATCTTCACCTGGTCGTCGATCCGGCCGAGGAACTCCAGCCCGCCCGAGGGCAGCCAGCGGGCCAGGTCACCGGTGCGGTACAGCCGGGTGCCGTCGACCAGGGTGGGGAAGCGCTCGGCGTTGAGGTCGGGCCGGCCCAGGTAGCCCCGGGCCAGCTGGGCACCGGCCAGGTACATCTCGCCGACCTCGCCGGTGGGCACGAAACGTCCACTGGGGTCGAGCAGATGCACCTGCGTGTTGGGCGCCGGAACCCCGATCGGCACCGTGCTGCGTTCAGCGTCCAGCACCGGGTCGAACACGTGCGAGGTGATGCCGATGGTGGCCTCGGTCGGGCCGTACTCGTTGATGATCCGGCACTCGGCGCCGAACATCTCCTGCGCCCGCGCGGCCACCTCGAGCCGTAGCGCCTCGCCGACCACCACGATGCTGCGGAACCCGGGCGGGGCGATGTCGAGGCGGCCGATGAGTTCCAGGTGTGAGGGGGTCAGGTTGAGCATGGTCGATCCGGTGGTGGTGAGCAGCTTGCGCAGCGACAGGTGATTGGGCTGCTCGCGCATCAGCACCACCGTGCCGCCGCTGATCAGGGGCAGGAACACCGAGGTGCCGGTGACGTCGAACGACAGCGAGGTGAGCAGCGGGAGCCGGGTGTCGGCGGTGACCCCGAACTCCGAAAGACCCCAGTGCAGGTAGTTCATCAGGGCGCCGTGCTCGATCTGCACGCCCTTGGGCTTGCCGGTCGAGCCGGAGGTGTAGATCACGTACGCCAGGTCGTTCTCGCGCAGTTCCACGTCCTCGAAGACCGCCGTCGCCGGCAGTTCGTCGAGGTCGACCATCTGGCAGTCGTCGGGGAAGCACTTGCGGTCGCCGAACGGTTTCTGGGCCAGGCAGATGCGGGCGGACGTGTCTTCCAGCAGGTCCCGCAGCCGGGCGTCCGGGTTCTGCACGTCGAGCGGCAGGTACGCCGCCCCGGCGCGCAGAACGCCCAGCATGGCGGCGATGGCGGCAGGGGTGCGCTCGGTGAGCACACCCACCACGTCGCCCTGGCCCACGCCCTGGCCCTGCAGGTGCGTGGCCACTGCATCGGCCCGTTCGCTCAGTTCCTGGTATGTGACGTCGGCGCCGTCCATCTCGGAGAGAGCGACCGCCGTTGGTGTTGAAAGAGCCTGTTTGCGGACGCTTTCCACGACGTTCGGGTGGAACGGCCAGTCAGCGGTGCGTTGGTTGGCGGGCTGTTGCCGGTCGGCGGCCGGTGAGAGCGCCTCGACCAGTACGTCGAGAAGCTCCTCGAGCTTCTCACCCGCGCCCGGCACGTCGCGCCAGGTCACAATCAGCTCAGTGCGCCCGGCGGTCTCGACCACGTCGACGCTCGGGGGAGCGGCCCAGACCAGCGAGCCGAGGGTGTACATGGCGGTGGCCCGGAAGCCCTCGGCCGTGTACTCCTCCAAGGGCACGTGGCCCAGACTGGTGACGATGGCGGTGGCCAGGTAGCGGTGCTTCTTGGTGGCACCGGCCTCGAGGGTGTTGTGCAGCGAACGGACCACCGGCAGCGGCAGCAGCCGCATGGTGGCGGCGGTGCGCGAGGGTACCTCCCGGTTCTCGGCCAGGGCCCGCAACAGGTCGGAGTGCACCTCTTCCCAGCCGGCGCCGGGTGCGACGGTGAGCGGCAGAACCTGCGAGAGCCAGGCGGTGGAGCGCAGTTCCGGCCGGTGACGGCGCAGGTCGACCGAGATCATGAACTCGGACGGCGCGTTCGGCTCACAAAGTGCGGACAGGGCGGCCATGACCCGGGCGGTGGGCGCCGAGCAGATGCCGTCGATGCTGCGCCGGCGCCAGACCAGGCCGTGCCGCGGCCCGGAGCGGGAGGGCACGGCGGCCATCGTGGTGGGATAGCGCGGCGTATCGGGCAGTTTGCCGATCGGCGGCAGGTCGGCGCCGAACACCGAGGTCAGGAACTCGTCGCTGTTCAGTGACGAACGCGCGCCGAGCGGTGCCTCGCCGCGCAGCACCCGGAAGATGTCGGCGGCCCACAGCAGCAGGCCGCGCGCGTCGGTGACCCCGTGAAAAGCACGGAACACCAGGCGGAACGGTGCGCCCGGCACGAGCAGCACCTCACCGGTCGGCCCGCCCTCCATCAGGGTGGTCTGCAGGTCCGGGTGCTCCAGCAGTTCTTCACCCTCGGCCAGCTCGAGCACCCGCACCGGCCAGGGCTCACCGGAGTCGGCCCAGCGACGGCCCTTGCGTACCAGGCGCATACCCGGCGACGCCTGCGAGGCCACGGCGACGGCCTCGGTGAACGAGGCCACCTCGAGCTCACCGGTTCCCTCGAAGACGTGCTGGATGACGTTCGACCCCATGCCCAGGTAGAGCCACTCGATCGGGGTCATCACCCGGCCGTACGACAGGCCCGAAGTGTTCACCGCAAGTCTCCTTGTGCTTCGAAAGGGCGTTTAACTGCGGGGAATGCGCAGTTGAACGCGTTCGGACGGCGTGAGAAGGCTCGTTACCATCGCCGTGATCCGCAGTGAATCGAACGGTTTCGTGCTGCCCGTCGTCGGGTGGTCGCCGCGCACCGGTGACCCGTACTCAGATCATGCACTGCCCGGGCACTTCCCGGATACATCCCGGATTGAGGTTGGAATGACGAAACGTGAGAAGGCCCGGGTCAGGCTCGGCCTGCTGGCCGGTGCGCTGGTGGGCGTGCTGGCGCTGGTGGCCTGCGGCTCGGACACGGGCTCGGAGGAGCTGGAGGCCGCGGTGGCCGGCAGCACGCCCTCCGCCTCGAGCGTAGACAGCACCAACAGCACCAGCAGCGCGAGTGCCCACGGTCACCCCGGCATCCCCGCCCCCGAGGTCGCGCTGCGCAACGGTGAGCGCTTCCTGGAGATCGGGATGGAGGAGGCCTACGCGCCCAAGGCGGTAAACGGCGGCACCGACGACTACCGCTGCTTCCTGGTCGATCCCGGCCTGGCCAAGCCGGAGTTCCTGATCGGGGCCCAGTTCGCGCCGTCCAACAAGGACATCGTGCACCACGCCAACGTCTACCTGGTCGACCCGGCCAACGTGGCGGCCGCCCGGCAGAAGGACGCCGACGACGAGGGCCAGGGCTGGCAGTGCTTCGGCACCGACGGCGTGCGCGGCCAGGCCGGGGAGTCGGCCTGGGTGGACACCTGGACCCCGAACGGCAAGGAGTCGCTGCTCACCCAGGACGTCGGTTTCCAGATGCAGCCGGGCAGCCTGCTGGTGCTCCAGGTGCACTACAACCTGCTGGCCACCGGGGGCAAGGAGGGTGCGGAGGACCGCTCCGGCATCCGGCTGCGGCTGTCCGACGGCACGTCCGAGACCAAGCCGCTGTACAACGTGCCGCTGATGGCACCGATCGAGCTGCCCTGCACCAAGGAGGAGTCCGGGCCGCTGTGCGACCGGGAGGCCTCCCTGAAGGACGTCTCCGAGCGCTTCGGGGCCGAGCTGGCGGCGATCGAGCCGGGTCTGGTGGCCCAGTGCGCCGGCGGCGAGGTGAAACCGGGCAACACCCAGTCCTGCGACACCCAGGTGCCGATGGAGATGACGGTCTACGCCGGCCGGGGCCACATGCACCTGCTCGGCGCCGCGCTGAAGGTCGAGCTGAACCCGGGCACGCCGAAGGCCCAGACCCTGCTCGACGTGCCGGTGTTCGACTTCGACAACCAGCAGCGGGTGGCGCTGCCCGAGCCGGTCAAGGTCGGCCCGGGCGACACCGTGCGGGTCACCTGCACGCACGACGCCTCACTGCGCTCGAAACTGCCCCAGCTGAAGATGCTTCCGCCGCGCTACGTGGTCTACGGCGACGGCAGCAGCGACGAGATGTGCATCGGCCTGATGTCGGTCACCATCCCGTAGGTTCAGAACAAAGGACGAGTGTCCCCGCACCTTGCGCTCAAGGTGCGGGGACACTCGTCCTTTGTTGGAAATCTCTGGCGGTTCAGGGGCGGTCGCAGACCACCACGGCGTTGCGCAGTTCGTAGCTGAGCAGTTCGGCGGTCCAGTCCAGGTCGGGCCGGCGCTGCAGCCGGATCCCGGGAACCCGCAGGAGCCGGTCGAGGAAGACCCGGGTCTCGTTCAGGGCGATCTGGGCGCCCGGGCAGCGGTGGGCGCCGTCGCCGAAACTCAGGTAGGAGTTGATCTTCCGGCGCTTGGCCCGGTCCGGGTCGAGCATGTGCGGGCACTCGCCCACCATCGCCTGGTCCACGTTGGCCTCGCGCAGGTTCAGCACCAGCAGCTCACCCTGCTCGACCGAACCGTCGGCCAGGTCGGCGTCGGAGGTGGTGCGGCGGGCGATCACGTTGACCACCGGGTCGATCCGCATGATCTCTTCCAGGATCGCGATCTGCTCGGCCTCACCGGCCTGCAGGAACCGCTCGCGCAGTGGGTCGTTCTCGAACAGGTGCCAGGCCGCCATCACGATGAACTCGCGGGTGGTGACCATGCCGGCCACCGCGTAGGTCAGGCACTCGATCAGGATGCCCTGCTCGGAGTAGCCCTCCTCGATCAGCTGGGAGATCACGTCGATCCGGGGCTCGGCCCGGCGCGCCTTCACCGCCGGCCCGACGTCCAAGATCTGGAACCGCAGACCGTGGGCGAGCGTCAGGACCCGGCCGAAAGGTTTCTGCCACCAGGCCATCTGGGGCAGGCGCACGCCGACCAGGGTGGCCTGGATGCGCTTGGCCATGGCGCTCTGGTCGCTCTCGGTCAGCCCGACGATCTGGGCGGCCACGGTGACCGCGAGCTCGAAGCTCATCTCGTCGAGCCGGCCGCGGCCCTTGGCCTGCAGCCGGCCCAGGAGCTGGTCGCTGGTCTCCTCCATCACCACCCGGTAGCGGGTGCTGATCGCCTTGGGCGTGAAGAACTGGGAGATGGCCTGGCGTTTGCGCTTGTGCGCGTCGCCGTCCAGGAAGAAGACCGAGGTGTAGGTCGGGTCGGGCACCACCTCACCGTCGGCCCCGACCCCGGCCTGGCGGGTCAGGTTGCTGCGCAGCAGCTCCCGCACCAGGCCGAAACCGCCGATCACCCGCGCCTCCGGACCGACCACCAGCTTCCGGGAGACCAGCTCGGCGGACTTGCGGTCGTCGCGCTCGGGCGGCCGGGCCCCGTCTTCGGGGGAGTAGGGGCATGTCGCGGTCATGACTTACCACCATTCGTGAAATACGGCAGCTGGGGCCGCCGGGTGTCCGGCGACCCCAGCTGCTGATGCTGGAAAACGGGTTTCGGTCAGTTCACGTTGGGCGCGAAGCCGGGCACCGCGCCGGTGCCGGCGGTGCCGCCGCCGGGGGCGGGCAGGTCGTTGGCCGGGCAGACCACGTCGGTCTGGTCGCCCTCGACCCGGTCGGGCAGCGTGCCCACCTTGAGGTAGTTGACCAGGGCGCCGCCCACGCAGGTGGTGGAGGTGCCGTCGGCCGGGACCGAGCCGCTGCTCTCCACCAGGACCGCCTTGGGGAAGTCCTTGCGGACCTCCAGCGCGCTGGAGTACTCGGTGTTCGCGTCGATCGTGGTGTCGATCAGCATCAGCGTCGGCGGGGCCTTCGAACCGTCCACGTCGAACGCCTGGTCGGCCTTGACCGGCCAGGACTGGCAGGGGGCGAAGTACCAGGTGTTCACCCAGGTGGCGAAGGGCGCGGTCTTCTGGCTCTTCTCCGACTCCTCCAGCCAGGTGTCCCAGTCGGCCGGCCAGGGGGCGTCCGAGCAGGAGATCGCCGACTGCATGGCCAGCAGGTTGTCGCTGGTGGTGGGGTAGTTGGCGTCGAAGATCTCCTTCAGCCGGGTGGTGTCCTGGTCGTTGACGTAGGTGGAGAACGCCATCGCCAGGGTGTTCCAGTTACCCGTGTTGTACGACAGGAGGAAGATCTCGTTCCAGGTGGCCGAGCCGTACTTGCCCTCGGCCGGCTTCTTCTTCAGCGCCGCCAGGGTGGTGTCGTACTTCTTGCGCACCTCGGCGGCGGTACCGCCCAGCCGGTAGACGCTGTCGTACTTCGCCACCCACTCGCTGAACGCGGTGAGGTTCTGCTCCAGCGGCTCGTTCTGCCCGAAGTTGAAGCCCCACCAGGCGTTCTCCTCGGAGATCGCGCTGTCCAGGACCATCCGCCGTACCCGGTTGGGGTACAGGGTGCTGTACACCTGGCCGAGGTAGGCGCCGTACCAGTAGCCGTAGTAGTTCAGCTGCGGGCGGCCGATCGCCTTGCGCAGGCTGTCCAGGTCCTTGGCGATGTCGGTGGTGTGCACGTGCTCCAGCAGCGGGCTGCCGGAGTCGGCGCAGGCCTTCGCGTAGTCCTCGGACAGCTTGATGTTGGCCTTGATCTCCTTCTGGTTCGCCGGGATGTACGAGGGCCGGTCGTAGGCGTTGACGTTCGGGTCGCAGCTGAGCGCCGGCTGGCTGGTGCCCACGCCGCGCGCGTCGAAGCCGTACCAGTCGTAGTCGGCGCGGGTGTTCTCGGGAAGCAGCTGCCCCCAGGCCGACTGGCCCACACCGGAGGCCCCGGCCGAGGTGAGGTTGGCCACCATCGCGCCCTGGTAGGAGTCCTTGGGGGCGGTCGCCTTCACCCGGGACACCGAGATCTTGATCTTCTCGCCGTCCTTGTCGGCGTAGTCCAGCGGCACGGTCAGGAATCCGCACTCGGCGCCCAGGCTGACCAGCGTCGGCAGGACGTCGGTGCAGGCACCCCACTGGATCGGCGGCGGGACGTAGTCCACCTCGGGCCCGGCCGACAGCTCGGCCAGCGCGTTCTCGCTGTCGGAGTCCGCGGAGGCGGGCGAGAGGTAGAAGGCCCCGGCCGCCAGGCCCGCGCTCGCGGCGACCGCGACCAGGGCGATCACAGTCTTCTTCATGGCTTTCCCATCGTTCGTCTGATCGGGCGGACGAGCTGCTCAGCCGCGCAGCTGCTGCTCCAGCAGGCGCATCACGGCGGCGGTCTGGTCGGTCAGGAAGAAGTGGCCGCCGGGGAAGACCTGCAGGTCGAAGTCGCCGGTGGTGTGGTCGGCCCAGGCCTTGGCGTCGTCGAGGGAGGTCTTGGGGTCGGCGTCACCGGTGAGCACGGTGACCGGTGCCTTGATCGTGGCGCCGGGCTCGCCCTGGTAGAGCTCGGCGGCCTGGTAGTCGGCGCGCAGCGCGGGAAGTGCGGCCCGCATCAGTTCGTCGTCGTTCAGCACGAGCGCGGAGGTGCCGTCCAGGCTGCGGATCTCGGCCAGGAGGCCGTTGTCGTCGAGCTGGTGCACCCGCTCCTCGCGGTAGACGGAGGGGGCGCGGCGGCCGGAGGCGAACACCCGGGCCGGGCCGGGGTGGCCGGAAGCCTCGAGCAGGCGGGCCACCTCGAACGCCAGCGAGGCGCCCATGCTGTGGCCGAACAGGAACAGCGGCAGGTCGGTCATCGGGCTGAGCAGCCGGTGCACGTGCTGGGCCAGCACCGCGATGTCGGGGATCGGGCGCTCCGCGCGCCGGTCCTGGCGTCCGGGGTACTGCACGGCCACCACGTCGGTGTGCGGGCTCAGCGAGGCCGCCACCGGGACGAAGAACGAGGCCGACCCGCCGGCGTGGGGCAGGCACACCAGCCGGGCGGCCGCCGTACTGCTGGGACGGTAACGGCGGAGCCACATCTCGGGGGCGCCGGAGGGCTGGGAGGACATGCCCACTCCAGATCAGGTCAGAGGGAAGTCGATGCGTAAAGAGGGGTGAAGCGCGGGATAAGGCGATGCTAGGGGGAGTGTTCAACTGCCCCGTGGCCGGTTGAACGTGTGGGGTTCACCACGTCGGCCGGTTCCCCGATTCCGGCAGCTTGCGCATCAGGTCCGGATGTGGTTCAGGATCCGCTGCCGATTCCGGGGGTGTATTCCATTCCACTTCTTCTGCGCCGCAATTCCTCGGCGAATTCGATCCATTCCTGACCGGCCTTGTCGGCGACCGTGCTGAGGGCGCCGAGCCAATGCGGCGGAACGGTTTCCACGAAGTCCCGCCATTCCCCGGAATTGATCACGTGCATGACCATCCAGCTCATGAAGGCGCGGCCGTTGTCGGTGTACTTCAGGGCCGGGTCGTTGGCCAGCTTCGGCGAGAGCGCAGGCCAGCTGGGCTGACGCCCGGCCCGCAGGCCCGCCGGGGCGCCGGGAGCGGCCGGCATCGCCGGGGTCATCGAGGGAGCGGGGCGACGGCCGGGCAGACCGGGGCGGCCGGGCCGGCCGGTGGTCGGGTTGACACCGTTGCCTTCGGCCGCGCGCTCGGCCGCGGCGGCGCGCCCGGTGGCGATCGGGTCCACCCCACGGCGGATCCGGGCGCGTACGTCCTGGGCGGTGGCGGGGGCCACGTCGGCCTCCCGGGCGATCTCGCGCAGGGAGGCATCGGGGCGCGCGAGGATGTACTCGGCGGCCCGGCGGCGGCCCTCGGCGGCGGTCAGCGGGCGCCGTTTCCCGTCCCGGCCCAGGCGCTTTCCCTCCTGCGGGGTGGAGCTGTCGCACATCCGGCGGCGAATCCCGGCGATGGTCTTGGCGCTCAGGCCGGTGGCCACCCCGATCGAGCGGTCCGACCAGTCCGGGTGCCAGGTGACGATCTGCCGGGCCCCGGCCATCCGGTCGGTGCGGCTGAGCGGCAGGCCGTGCCAGGTGTTGGCGCGCACCGCGAGGATGAACGCCTCTTCGTCGGAGCAGTCGACCACGCGCACCCGGATCTCCGCCTGACCACGCAGCCGGGCCGCGGCGTAGCGGTGCATGCCGTCGACGATCCGCGAGCCGTTGCGCTGCACCAGCAGGGGCGGCAGCTCGGTGCCGCCGGCCACCTCGGCCAGCAGCTGCACGTGGGCCTGGTCGGTGCCGATCCCGCGCACCGGCCGGCCGGGCTCCAGGCGGGAGAGCGGGAAGGTCTGGACCGGAAGCCTCTCGATCGCCTCGGCGGAGTCGAAGACCGGATTACCCAGCCCGGAATCGGCGACGGAAATATCGGTCGATGCGACGTTCAGGGGCATCGAGACTTCCTTTCCCGGGCTGGAGGGAACCCGTTTCGATCGAATAGCTGTGACCCGCGGCACACAGGCTGCGTCGGCTTCAGGACACGTTCAGGAGGCGACGACCGCAATGGAACGGGACATTAACCGGGCGAAATGACACCAAGCAATGTTACGCCCCCATCATTCGGTTGTCCGTTAACTTTCATTCATCTCGGGCGGGGACGCACGGGGACCGCGTGTTTCCCATACTTCTTTCGATACCTCCGGCCGTCCGGAATCGATACGACTATGCATCCGAATGTCCTCACGGCACACTGCCCGGTGGTCCCGCAGCGGCTCGCGAGGTCAGGGGTGCAGGGGTGCGCGTCGATGTCGTAAGAATGTTGATTGCTGCTCACCGGCAGGACGGCCCGGCTTGAGGCCGGGCTGGTTGTCTGTCGGGGGCCCGGCCGCCGAGCAGCGCAGGCCGGAAACACCTGTTCCACAACCTGGTTCGTCCCGCACGGGCCTGAGCACCGAATGAACGGAAGTAAGAGCACTCCGATGCGCTCCACCGCACCACGCACCAGTGTGCTGATCGTCGGCCGCTACGCCCTGCTCAGGGACGGGCTGCGAGCGATCCTGACCGGGCACGACGACCTGCGGGTGGTCGCCGACGCCGCCGACTGCGAGGCGGCGCTCGACCTGGCCGGGCGCTGCCACCCCGACGTGATCCTGCTCGACGTCGAGCCCCCCGCCGACGAGGCCGAGAAGGACGTGCTGCGCCTGCGCGCGGCCGCCCCCTCGGCCGACGTGATCGTCCTCGCCCCGAACGAGGACCCGACCCTGATCCGGGCTCAGCTGGCCTCCGGGGCAAGGGGTTTCCTGCTCAAGAGCATCCAGCGGCACGACCTGCTGGCGGCGATCCGGGCGGTCCGCGAGGACCGGCAGCTGCTGGTCCTCGGGGTCTCCGAGGACAGCGTGCGCCGGATCGACGTGAACCCGCCGCTGCGGTTCGAGGCCGCCGCCCGGCCCCGGCCCACCACCGAGCGGGTGGCCGGCCTGTCCGCCCGTGAGCTGGAGGTGCTGGCCCTGGTCGGCCAGGCCCTCAGCAACGGCCAGATCGCCTCCCGGCTGGCCCTCACCGAGGCCACGGTCAAACGGCACCTGCGCAACATCTTCGCCAAGCTCGGCGCGGTCTCCCGTCTCGACGCGGTGAACAAGCTGGCCGGTGCCCAGCCCGAGACACCCGAGACGCCGGAGAGCCGGGAGGGGCAGGGCATGCTCTGGCTCGGGCGCTGGTACCGCTCCTGAAAGTCCGCCGCCGCGCGTGTTCAACTGCAACGCGGCAGTCGAACACGCATCGTTGTCGCGGCGGCGGGCCTGCGGCTAGGGTCCAGCTCGCCCGGTGAAAAGCGTTCACCGGCCTTGATTGTCGTCGGCACCCGGACCGCGCGTCGGCGCGGCGGCGTGCCGGCCAGTCAGCCGATCAGCATCTGACATCCAGAACCCAGACATGAAGGGGTGATGAGCGGTGGGACACGTTTTCTCGCTGGTTCTCAACCGGGAGATCACTGACGACGAGGCCGCGGCGCTGCGCGAGGCCGGCTGCCAGGAGGCCGTTCTCGGCACCGACCAGCTGCCGACCGACGCCGAGGTCACGGTGACCAAGCTCGACTTCGACGACACGGTCTCGCCCTCGCTGGCCGAGGCCATCGAGAACGCGCTCGCCGCGGTCAGGACGGTCGAGGACCTCAGCGTCCCCGGCCTGACCGTGCCGGCCGTGAAGAAGAAGGACGACGTCCTCGAGGGCGAGATCGTCGAGACGGCCCCGGCCGCCCAGTAGGCACCAGCAAGACCCAGCAAGAACCGGCAAGACCCGGCAAGACCCGGCAAGGAACTGCCCGGCCGCCCGACCGCCTGCTCCGCGACGAACACGCGACGAACACAGGACGAAGACACCTGATGGTCAGTCTGCTCCGTACCTACATGCGCCCGTACGCCTGGCTGCTCGTCGCCGTCGTCGTCCTGCAGGCGATCGAGGCGGCCGGGAACCTCTACCTGCCCAACCTGAACGCGGACATCATCGACGACGGTGTGGTCCAGAGCGACAACGACTTCATCTGGAAGATGGGCCTGCGCATGCTCATCGTCTCGATCGTGCTCAGCGTGGTGGCGGTGATCTGCACCTACGTCTCCTCCTACGTGGCGGCGGGCACGGCCGACCGGATCCGCACCGCGATCTACCGCCGCGTGCAGTCGTTCTCGGCGGCCGAGATGAGCCGGTTCGAGGTCTCCTCGCTGACCACCCGCAGCGTCAACGACGTCCAGCAGATCCAGCTGTTCGTCCAGCTCGCCCTCAGCATGCTGCTGATCGCCCTGTTCACCAGCGGCGGGGCGATCGTGATGGCGGTGCGCGAGGCGCCCCGGCTGAGCCCGGTGCTGATCGCCACCATCGCGGTGCTGCTGGTGCTGACCGTGATCGTGGTGCTGCGGCTGCTGCCGATGGGCCGCGAGGTCCAGGAGCGCACCGACCGGATCAACCAGGTGATGCGCGAGCAGATCTCCGGCGTCCGGGTCACCCGGGCGTTCCTGCGCACCCCGCACGAGCGCGAGCGCTTCGAGGTCTCCAACGCCGAGGTCACCGACGTCTCGATCCGCTCCGGCCGGCTCTTCGCGGTGGTCCTGTCGGTCGCCACCGGCGTGACCAACCTGGCCAGCGTGGGCGTGATCTGGTTCGGCGGCAAGCAGATCGCCGACGGCAGCCTGGAGATCGGCAACCTCACCGCGTTCATCCTGTACCTGCTGGCGATCCTGATCTACACGGTGATCGCGGTGGCGGTGCTGGCGATGGTGCCGCGCGCGGCGGCCAGCGCCGACCGCATCCTGCAGGTGCTGAACACGGTCCCGGCGATCGGTGACCCGCCCTCTCCCCAGCTGCCGCAGCCCGACTCCGCCGAGACCGGCCTGGTCGAGCTGCGCAACGTCGACTTCGGCTACGCCGGCAGCGAGCGCCCGGTCCTGCACGACATCGACCTCACCTTCCACCCGGGCCGCACCACGGCGATCATCGGCGGCACCGGCAGCGGCAAGAGCACGCTGCTGCGGCTGATACCCCGGCTGCTCGACGCCACCGGCGGCTCGGTCCGGGTCAACGGCCTGGAGGTGGGCGCCCAGCCGGTCGCCGACCTGCGCGCCGGCATCGGCCTGGTGCCGCAGACCGCGTTCCTGTTCGCCGGCACGATCGCCGGCAACCTGCGGCTGGGCCGGCCCGAGGCCGGTGACGACGAGCTCTGGCAGGCCCTGGAGATCGCCCAGGCCCACGACTTCGTCTCTGCCCTGCGCGACGGCCTGGACTCCCGGGTCGAGCGTGGCGGCGTGAACTTCTCCGGTGGCCAGCGCCAGCGCCTGGCCATCGCCCGGGCCCTGGTCCGGCGTCCCCGCCTGTACCTCTTCGACGACTGCTTCTCGGCCCTGGACGCGGCGACCGACGCCCGGCTGCGGGCCGCCCTGCGAGCAGGAACGACCGACGCGACGGTGGTCATCGTGGCTCAGCGAGCCAGCACGATCATGCAGGCCGACCAGATCATCGTCCTGGACAACGGGCGGGTCGACGGGATCGGCACCCACGACGAGCTCCTGGCCTCCTGCCTCACGTACCAGGAGATCGTGGCGTCCCAGCTCGGGGCGGGGGCGGCGGCGTGAGCGACACCGTGCAGACCCCGCCCGAGTCACCCGCTCCGCTGCTGCCGCCCCCACCCGCGGCGGTGAAGTCGCAGCGCGGAACCGTCTGGCGGGTGGCCGGTCTGCTCGCCCCCGAGCGTCCCCAGGTCATCGCCATCACCCTGCTCACCACCCTCTCGGTGGCGCTGCTGGTGGCCGGTCCCTGGCTGCTCGGCAAGGCCACCGACACGATCTTCGAGGGCTTCGTCGGCGCCCAGGCCCCGGCCGGGATGAGCAAGGACGAGGTCCTCGGCCTGCTGCGCCTGGGCGGCAACGAGCAGCTCGCCAAGATGATCTCCGGCGTCGACTTCATAGCCGGCGTCGGTATCGACTTCGGCGAGCTGGGCCGGATCCTGGCCTGGACCGGCGCCGCCTACGGCCTCAGCGCGGTGGCCAACTGGGTGCAGGCGCACATCCTGATCGGCGTGGTCCAGCGCACCGTGTACCGGCTGCGCGAGGAGGCCGAGGAGAAGCTCGGCCGGCTGCCGCTGAAGTACTTCGACACCCACCCGCACGGTGACATCCTCAGCCGGGTCACCAACGACATCGACAACTTCACCACCAGCCTCCAGGACGTCCTCAGCGGACTGCTGACCAACGTCCTCACCGTGGTCGGGGTGACGGCGGTGATGTTCTGGATCTCGCCGCCGCTGGCCCTGGTCGCCCTGTTCACCCTGCCGATCGTGATCGTCGTGGCGGCGTTCATCGCGATCCAGGCCAAGCCGCACTTCGTCGAGAACTGGGACCGCACCGGCGAACTCACCGGCCAGGTCGAGGAGACCTACGCCGGGCACGAGCTGCTGGCCGCCTACGGCCGGCAGGAGTCGGTGGTCGAGGACTTCACCGAGCGCAGCGGCAAGCTGCGCGACGCGGGCTTCCGGGCGCAGTGGCTGTCCGGGGTGATCCTGCCGGTGACCATGTTCATCGGGAACGTCAACTACGTGGCGGTCGCGGCGTTCGGCGGCTTCCAGGTGGCCTCCGGGGCGATCACGATCGGCGCGGTACAGACCTTCATCCAGTACTCCAAGCGGTTCACCACCCCGATCGCCCAGGTCGCCTCGCAGATCAACATGCTGCAGTCCGGGATCGCCTCGGCCGACCGGGTCTTCGAGTACCTGGACACCCCCGAGCAGCCCGAGCTGGCCGCCGATCAGGAGCTTCGGAACCAGAGGACGCCGGTGGGCACCGAGGCCCGCAGCATCCGGTTCGAGAACGTGGGCTTCCGGTACGACCCCGACGTCCCCCTGATCGAGGACCTGGACCTGGAGGCGAAGCCGGGGCAGACCGTGGCCATCGTCGGCCCGACCGGGGCCGGCAAGACCACCGTGGTCAACCTGCTCATCCGCTTCTACGAGATCGACAGCGGCACGATCCGGCTGGACGGCGTGGACTACCGCGAGCTGTCCCGCGACCAGGTGCGCTCGGCCTTCGGGATGGTGCTGCAGGACACCTGGCTGTTCCACGGCACGATCCGGGAGAACATCGCCTACGGGCGCGAGAACGCCTCCGACGAGGACGTGGCCGCCGCGGCCAAGGCGGCCTACGTGGACGACTTCGTCTCCACCCTGCCCGACGGCTACGACACCGTGCTGGACAGCGACGCCACCAACATCTCGGCCGGGCAGAAGCAGCTGCTCACCATCGCCCGGGCCTTCCTGGCCGATCCCGGGGTGCTGATCCTCGACGAGGCCACCAGCAGCGTGGACACCCGCACCGAGGTGCTGATCCAGGAGGCGATGGCCCGCCTGCAGGCCGGCCGCACGAGTTTCGTGATCGCGCACCGGCTCTCGACGATCCGCAGCGCCGACACGATCGTGGTGATGCAGGCCGGCCGGGTGGTCGAGCAGGGCTCGCACGAGGAGCTGATCCGGCGCAAGGGCCTGTACCACAACCTTTACCAGAGCCAGTGGACCCAGGGAGCGGATCCGGACGATGGCAGTCACTGACACTCTTCCCGCAGGTGATCTCCGTGACCCGTTCCGGCGTCTCGGGCAGCTCTTCGACGAGGGGCGCTTCGAACCGCTGAACCCCTCGGCGGCCGACGCGGCTGCTGGGGCGGCCGGGCACGTCGAGGTGCAGGTGGTGCGCGGTGAGATCGACGGTGTGAAGGTGATCGCCTTCTGCACCGACGCCACCCGGATGGGCGGCGCCCTCGGGCAGGCCGGTTCCGACCGGATCGTCGAGGCCACCGACACCGCCGTGGCCGAGAACTGCCCGGTGGTCGGGGTCTGGCACTCCGGCGGCGCCAAGCTGGCCGACGGCGTGGAGTCGATGAACGGCGTGGGCGAGATGTTCGCGGCGATGACCCGGGCCTCGGGCAAGGTCCCGCAGATCTCGGTGATCGTCGGCCCGGCGGCCGGCGCCGCCGCCTACGGCCCGGCCCTGACCGACGTGGTGATCATGGCCCCGGCCGCCCGGATGTTCATCACCGGCCCCGACGTGGTGCGCAGCGTCACCGGCCAGCAGATCGACATGGACGGCCTGGGCGGGCCCGAGGCGCACGGCCGGCGCTCGGGCGTCTCGCACGTCAGCGCCCACGACGAGGCCGACGCCTACCTGCGCACCCGTGACCTGGTGGCGCTGCTGGGCCGGCCCGGCCACTTCACCCCCGAGCCCGGGATGCCCGGCGAGGACCTGGGCGCCCTGCTGCCCGACTCGCCCCGCCGCGCCTACGACGTGCACCCGATCATCAACGCCGTGCTCGACCCGGCCGAGCACACCCGTGAGGCCGGCTCGGGCTTCTTCGAGCTGCAGGCGAAGTGGGCCCCCAACGTGGTCACCGGCCTGGGCCGGCTCGGCGGCGGCACGGTCGGCGTGGTCGCCACCAACCCGATCCGCAAGGGCGGCTGCCTGGACTCGATCAGCGCCGAGAAGGCCTCGCGCTTCGTGCGGATGTGCGACGCGCTCGGCATCCCGCTGCTGGTCCTGGTCGATGTGCCCGGCTACCTGCCCGGCGTGGGCGAGGAGTGGAACGGCGTGGTCCGCCGCGGCGCCAAGCTGCTGCACGCCTTCGCCGAGGCCTCGGTCCCGCGGGTCACCCTGGTCACCCGCAAGGCCTACGGCGGCGCGTACATCGCGATGAACTCCCGCTCGCTGGGGGCCACCGCCTACTTCGCCTGGCCGAACGCCGAGATCGCGGTGATGGGGGCGCAGGCCGCGGTCGAGGTGCTGCACCGCAAGAAGCTCGCCGCCGTCGCGCCCGAGGGCCGCGAGGCCCTGCTCGCCGAGCTGGTCGAGCAGCAGGAGCGGGAGGCCGGCGGCGTGAACCGGGCCCTCGCCCTGGGGGTGCTGGACGAGGTGGTCGAGCCGCACGACACCCGCCGCAAGCTGATCGAGACGTTCGGCGCACACCCCGCCACCCGCGGCCAGCACAAGAACATCCCGCTGTAGGCAACCGGCTCAAGATCCCGCCTCCGCCTGCCGACAACCAGCGACGGCGGCGGAAGGGGGACGGATGCGCACGGTGCGCGGGGCGTTCGCCTGCGTTCTGGCCGTCTCGGGGTTCTACACGCTGATGGTGGCGCTGCACTCGGCCGGCCTGGTCGACCTCTCGGCCGCCGTGATCGTCGGCTTCACCGTGGTCCTGATCAGCGGTTACGCCGTGGTCTGCTGGCTGCGGGCCGCCCTGGTGCCGGGAGACCGGGTGCCGTGGACGCTGATCGGCTGCGGGCTGGCCTCCTACGCCGCCGGATCGGTGCTGTGGCAGGCCGTCCTGACCCGCCGCGACCCGCCGCCCTACCCCTCCGTGTCCGACCTGCTCTGGCTGGCCATGGCGCCGTTGGTGGTGACCGGCATCTGGCTGATGGTCCGGGCCCGGGTCGGCCATCGCAACAGCTCCCTGCTCGACGGCCTGGTCGCCGGGCTGGGCGTGGCCTCGGTGGCCGCCCTGCTGTGGCTGCCGGGACTGACCGAGGAGGCCGGCGCCTCGTGGTGGACCAACGTGGTCAACTTCGCCTACCCCCTGGTCGACCTGGCCCTGGCCGCCTCGGCGATCGGCGCCATGGCCGCGGTCGGGGCCTGGCGGCGTCCGGCCTGGCTGCTGCTGAGCTCCGGGTTCCTGGTGTTCACGGCGGCCGACATCTGGTACCTGGTCCTGGTTCTGGAGGGCACTTTCCACGAGGGGGAGTGGAACGACTGGAGCTACCTGCTGGCGATCGGCCTGATCGCCTCGGCCGCGTTGGTCCCGCCGGAGCGGCCCCCGCCGGAGCAGGCGGCCGCCCCGCGCCGGTACGAGTTCCTCGTCCCGGTGGTGTTCGGTCTGCTGCCGATCGGGGTGCTGGTCGCGGGCTCGCTCACCGACACCCAGGCGTCCCCGGTCGCCGTCGGCCTGGCCGTGGCCGCCCTGGTCGCGGTGGCGGTGCGCACCGCCCTGGCGATCCGGGAGGTGGTTGCCCTCTCCGACCAGCGCCGCCTGGCCCGCACCGACAGCCTGACCGGCCTGCCCAACCGCCGGGCCCTCTACGACCTGCTGGAACAGCACCAGGCCGGGCCCGGGGCGGTGATGATCATCGACCTGGACCGGTTCAAGGAGATCAACGACGCGCTCGGCCACCAGGTCGGTGACGAGCTGCTGCGCCAGGTCTCGGCCCGGTTCACCGCCGCGCTCGCCACCCCGGCCCTCCCGCCCGGCTCACCGGGGCCCCCGGGCACGATCGCCCGGCTGGGCGGCGACGAGTTCGCCGTGCTGCTGCCGCACGCCCCGCGCGAGCAGGCGGCCGGTACCGCCGCGGCCCTGCTGCACGCCCTGAACGAGCCGTTCGTGATCACCGACACCCTGCTGCACGTGGGCGCCAGCATCGGGATCACCTCGCTGCGGCCGGGCCGCACGCTGGGCCGGGCGCTGGCCGAGGCCGACCTGGCGATGTACCGGGCCAAGACCGCCCGCACCGGGTTCGAGGTGTACGACGACAGCCAGGACAACACCGCCTGGGACCGGCTGGCCCTGGTCGAGGCGCTGCGGCTGGCCCTGGACCGGCAGCAGCTCTCGCTCGCCTTCCAGCCGATCGTCCAGGCCCGCACCGGCCGGGCCCGCTCGGTGGAGGCCCTGGCCCGCTGGAACGACCCGGAACGGGGCACCGTGCCGCCGGACGTCTTCCTGCCGCTGGCCGAGCACGCCGGGCTGATGCCCGCCCTCACCCGCAACGTCCTCGACCTGGCCTTCGACGAGGCCGCCGAGCTGCGCCGGCGCGGGCACGAGGTGGCGGTGTCGGTGAACCTGTCGGCCAGCGACCTGCTCGACGGCCGGCTGGAGCACGACATCGCCCGGCGGCTGCACGAGCGCGACCTGCCCGCCGCGGCGGTGAAGATCGAGATCACCGAGTCGCTGCTGGTCGACAGCGGCGGCCGGGCCGGGCAGTTCCTGCTGGCGATGCGCGAGCTGGGGATCGAGCTGCTGGTCGACGACTTCGGCACCGGCTACTCCAGCATGGCCTACCTGCACGACCTGCCGGTCTCCACGCTGAAGATCG
Organism: Kineosporia rhizophila; assembly: GCF_021277265.1. GTDB lineage: Bacteria > Actinomycetota > Actinomycetes > Actinomycetales > Kineosporiaceae > Kineosporia > Kineosporia rhizophila. Next base: position 31,176 of record NZ_JAJSOH010000012.1, on the reverse strand, counting down.
ACCGGGCCTTCACCAGCCGGCTGGCCACCGACCGGCGCACCGGGGTGATCGTCGCCTCGACCATCGAGATGGCCCACCGGCTGGGCCTGGACGTGGTCGCCGAGGGGGTCGAGACCGAGCAGGAACTGGCCTGGCTGCAGGCCGGTGACTGCGACCTGATCCAGGGTTACCTGACCTCCCGGCCGCTGTCCGCCGACGACCTGCACGCCTGGCTGGAGCGTGAGCCGGCCCTGCCGGTGGGGGCCGCGACCGTACCGGTCGCGGCCCCTCCGGATCAGTGAGGGATCACTCGCCGGCCTCGTAGTCGGAGTCCATCGCCGCGAACATCTCCTTGCCGGTGCTCTGCCCGCTGAAGATCTCCTGCAGCCCGCTGAGCATGGTCTGCTGCACCTTCGGGTTCGGCCACAGCTGGTCCATGAACGGCACGGTCCGGTCGTCGTTGATGTACGTGGCCACGTCCTGCAGCGTCGGGTCGACCTCGGCGCCGCTGTCCGGCAGGGCCGGGATGCCGCCCTGCGCCTCGACGAACAGCTTCATCCCCTCGGGCGACATCACGAAGCTGACGAACTTCAGCGCCAGGTCCTTGTTCTTGGTCTTGGCGTTGATCCCGTAGCCGGCCCCGGCGGCCGCCGGGATCAGCGTCTTCGCCTCGTCGTCGAGGGCCGGCAGCGGCTTGAAGGTGAACGAGGCGTCCGGGTTCTTCTCCTTCAGCAGCGACACGATCCAGTTGCCCTGCACCACGCCCAGCGTCCGGCCGTCCGCGGCCAGCGCCTGGGAGGCCTCGTAGCTGGTGCCCAGCGGGTCCTTCTGGAAGCAGCCGGCGTCGAACATCTCCTGGTACTTGGCCAGGGCCTGCTCCCAGGCCGAACCGGTGAAGGTGGCCTGCCCGTCGGCCATCCGGGTGTCGAAGTCCGGGTCGTCGGGGTAGAGCGTGCTGGCCACCAGGGAGTACAGGACGAGCTGGGTCACCCAGTTGTCCTGGATCCCCAGAGCGAAGGCCGGGGTCTTCTTCTCGGCCGCGGCCTGGCAGAAGGGGATCACGTCGGACCAGGTGGCGGGCGCCTCCAGCCCGGACTTCTCCAGGGCCTCGACGTTGTAGATCGCGCCGATCGCGTTCAGCCCGTACACCGCGTTGTACGTCTTGCCCTCGTACTGGGTGACGGTCTTCAGTGCGTCCGGGTACTTCCCGGCCCAGGGCTGGTCGGAAAGGTCCATCAGGTAGCCCGGTTTGGCCAGCACGTAGGTGGCCCCCGGGTTGCCGTTGCCCGGCCAGACACTCATCACGTCGGGGGCCGTGCCGGAGGCCAGCTGGGTGCGGATCTGCTGCTGGTACTGGTCGGCGGCGCTGGTGGTGAACTCGACCTTCACCCCCGGGTTGGCCTTCTCGAAGGCCTGGACCACGGGCTCGATCGAACCCTGGTCGACCGAGGCCAGGGTCAGGGTCTTCGAGCCCCCGTCACCGTCCTCGGAGTCGGAGGCGGCCTGGGTGCCCCCGGCACAGGCGGCGAGCAGGGCGGCGGCAGCGCCCACGGCGACGAACTTCGGCAGCGTGCGATTCATGTCTCTCTCCTGCTGGACGACATTGTTGCAGCGGGAATTCGCGGAAACTTCAGTGACGCAGAGCGGTGGAACGGGCAGTGAACTCGTACGTTCCGGCGGCGAGCCGGAAGTGGGCGTTGCCCAGGGCCTCGACCCCTGGGCGGGTGGCGGCGGGGTCGCCGCCCTCGGTGACGCTCGACGGGTCGTCGGTGGGCATCTGCAGCACGGCCGTGCTGCCGGGCGGCACGCTCGCCGTCACGGTGACCGTGCCGGCCTGGTCCAGCGACCAGCCGCAGGCGACCCGGCCACGGGCCGTCTCCTGCGACCCCTTCGCCCAGGTCAGCCGGCCGCCGGGGGTGGGGCGCAGGAGCAGTTCGGAATAAGCCGTGGAGGCGGGGGTCTGGTCGATCCCGGCCACCCGCCCGAACAGCCAGTCCCCGATGCTGCCCAGGCTGTAGTGGTTGAACGAGTTCATCGAGGCCGACTGGAACCCGGCGTGCTCGGTCCAGCCGTCCCAGCGTTCCCAGATCGTGGTGGCGCCGTTGCGGATCGAGTAGCCCCACGAGGGGTACTCGTCCTGGTGCAGCAGCGCGTAGGCGACGTCGGCGTGACCGTGCTCGGTGAGCACCGGGCAGAGCAGGTTCACCCCCACGAAGCCGGTGGTCAGCCGGTTGCCGCGGGCCTTCAGGTCGGCCACCAGGTGCCCCGCGGCGGCCGCCACCAGGTGCTCGGGCAGCAGGCCGAAGCCCAGGGCCAGCAGGTAGGCGGTCTGGGTGTCGCCGTGCACGGTGCCGTCCGGCCCGACGAACGCCTCGATGAACGCCTCGCGGATCCCGGCGTGCAGCTGCCGGTACTTCTGCGCGGTCTCCGGGTCGCCCAGCACCTCGGCGGCCTCGGCCACGGTCTCGGTGCTCTTGGCGAACCAGGCGGTGGAGAGCACCGCCCGCGGCGTCCACGCATCCACCTGCAGCCAGTCGCCGTAGGAGTTTCCGGTGCGCTTACGCCACAGCAGGTCGGGGTTGTTCCGATGGATGAAGTCCACCCAGGCGCGCATACCCCCAAAGGCGCGTTCCAGCGTCCTTTGGTCGCCGTAGGCCCGCCAGAGGTGCCACGGGATGACAACCCCGCCGTCCCCCCAGACCGGGGCCGCCTGACGGTTGATCGACATCACCGGGGCGATGTCCCGGAACGCGCCCTCGTCGTCCTGACCGTCGAGCACGTCCAGTACCCAGCGGGCGAAGAAGGCCGACACGTCGGCGTTCCGGCTGGCGGTGGCCGCGAAGATCTGGGCGTCGGCCAGCCAGCCCAGGCGCTCGTCGCGCTGGGGGCAGTCGGTGGGCACCGACACCCAGTTCCCGCGCTGCCCCCACTCGATGTTCGACTGCAACTGGTTCACCGTGCTGTCCGAGCACTCGAACGACCCCGTCCAGGGGGTGTCGCTGTGCAGCACCTGAGCCTGCACGTCCCCCGCGTCCAGCTCGTACGGAAGCCCAGTGACTTCCGCGAAGCGGAACCCGTGGAAGGTGAACTGCGGCTCGAACACCTCTTCGGCCTCGCCGCGGGCCACATAGGTGTCGATGGCCTCGGCCCGACGCAGGTTGGCCACGTACAGCTCGCCCTGGTCGAGAATCTCGGCGTGCCGCAGGCGGATCCGGGTGCCCGCCGCAACGCCGCGTACAGTCAGCCGAACTCGTCCCACCAGGTTCTGGCCGAAGTCGACAATGCTCTTCTCGGTTGCGTTCTCGACCGAGACGGCGCCCACCGTCCGCGTCACCCGCACCGGCTCGTCCGGTTCGGCGACCAGCGGACCGGGCGTCTCGTCGACCACCGCGACCGCACGGAATCCGCTCCGGCGTCCACCCCAGCCACCGGGGTTGCCCTCCGAGGCCTCGGGGGAGTCGTCCTCGGTCACGTCCACGAAGCCCGGCGCGTCCCAGCCCGGCACCTGCGCCTGGGCGTCCACGTACTCGCCCATCAGCATGTCCGAGAACTGGATCGGGCCCGGCCCTTCCATCCACTCGCCGTCGGTGGTCACCGAACGCTGTGAGCCGTCTTCGAACCAGAGGACGAGGCGGGCCAGGAACGCGGGAGCGTCACCGTAGTGGGCGGCGGGTTTGCGGGGATCGAAACCCACGTACCCCGCCCACCAGCCGTCTGCCACCACCGCGCCGAGCACGTTCTCGCCCACCTGCAGGGAGGCCGTCACGTCGTGGGTCTGGTACTGCAGCCGATGCCGGTACTCCGTCCACCCCGGCGCCAGTTCGCTGTCCCCGACCCGGGAACCGTTGAGGCGGGCCTGGTAGATGCCGTGGGCGGTGGAGTACAGCCGGGCGCGCACGGGCTGACGCTCCAGCACGAACGATCGGCGCAGATACAGCGGCGGGGGCAGCGCGTGCGTGGCCACCGTACGGTCGTGGTCGGTGGGGGGATCCATCGGCGGATGGTTCACCGAGTCCCGCCCGATCCACACAGCCCTGCCCGCAGCCTGCCAGGCCTCAGGCCGCAGCAGACCGGTCTCGAACAAGGAATCGGCCGGTGTCGCCGGTTCTCCGGCCTGGTCCCAGACCAGCACCCGCCAGTGGTACCGGGTGGAGGGAGCCAGTTCCGGCCCGTCCCACTCGATCAGCAGCCCGGAAGACGACTCGACCTTCCCGGAGTCCCACAGCCGCCGCTCCGGCACGTCCAGGTCGCCGGCCTGGGCCGCGGCCACGATCTGGTAGGCGCTCTGGGCGGCGCCGCGCTCCTCGGAGCGCAGCTTCCACGACAGGCGGGGCCGGGCGACGTCCAGACCGAGCGGGGTGGTGCGCTGCTCGGTGGTCAGTGCGTAGGGCGTCATCCTTTGAGTCCTCCGGCGAATCCGTTGATGATGCTGCGCTGCAGCGCGAAATAGACCACCAGGATCGGGATCACGCTGATCAGCAGGGCGGCGAAGATGAGGTTCCACTCGGACACGTACTGCCCGACGAACCCGGCCACGGCCACCGGCATGGTCTGCTGGCCGCTGCCGCTCAGGTACAGCAGCGGGGTGAAGAAGTCGTTCCAGACGAACACGGCGTTGAGCACCAGCGCGGTCACCGTGATCGGGCGGAGCATGGGGAAGACCACGAAGCGGAAGGCCTGCCAGTAGCCGCAGCCGTCGATCAGGGCGGCGTCCTCGAAGTCGCGCGGCAGGCCGCGGATGAAGCCGACGTACAGGAACGTGGTGAAGGGCACCTGCAGGCCGGCGTAGAACAGGATCAGGGCCCAGGCCTGGCCGAGCAGGCCCAGGTCGCGCATGGTCTGGTACAGCGGCAGGGTGGCCAGCTGGAAGGGCAGGACCAGGCCGAGCATGATCAGCGCGAACGTGCCCCGTGACCAGTTCTTCTTCACCCGGGCCAGGGGGTAGGCGGCCAGGGCGGAGGCGGCCAGCACGATCAGCACGCTCACGGTGGTGACCAGCAGGCTGTTGCCCAGGGCCCCGCCGAGGGCGCCGTCGCGCCAGGCGTCGCTGAAGTTGGAGAGCGTGGGCGAGGTGGTCGGGCGCAGCGGGGAGGAGGTGTCCGACGGCGCTCGCACGGCCAGGTTGATCAGCACGTAGACCGGGAAGGCGATCACCAGGGCGACCGCGATCATGCCCAGTTCGAGGGCGAAGGTGGAACGGCGGTAACGGTTCACGAGAGATCGGCCTCCCGGCGCGAGAGGAACGCGTACTGCCCGGCCGAGATCACCGCGACGATGACGGTGAGGACCACGGCCAGCGCGATGCTGTAGCCGAACTCGCCGAGGGTGAAGGCGTCCTTGTAGATCAGGGTGGAGAGGGTGTCGGTGGCGTGCCCGGGGCCACCGCCGGTGAGGGCCCAGACCTGGTCGAACAGCTTGATGCCGCCGATGATCGAGAGCATCAGGTTGATCGTGATCGCCGGGGCCAGCAGCGGGCGGGTGACGTACCAGAAACGCCGCACCGAGCCGGCGCCGTCGATCGCCGCGGCCTCCTGCACCTCCCGCGGGATCGACTGCAGGCCGGCCACGAAGATGACCATCGAGTACCCGGCGAACTGCCAGACGATCACCGCGACCACCGACCACAGCGCCAGGTCGGGATCGCCCAGCCAGTTCTTCTGCAGCGACTCCAGCCCGAGCGCGCCGAACAGGGCGTTCACCGCACCCTCGGGGCCGAGCAGGTTGCGCCACAGGTAGGCGGTGACGATCGGGGTGATCACGGCGGGGGCGAACAGCAGCACCCGCAGCACGTTGCGCGACTTGATCGCCGAGTTGACCCCCAGCGCCAGCAGCAGCCCCAGGCCGTTCTGGATCACCGTGATGGCGACGGCGATGATCAGCGTGTGCCGGATCGAGGCCAGCGCGTCCGGGTCGTCGAGCATGTCGCCGAAGTTGCCGAGGCCGACCCAGGCGAAGTCGGGGGACAGGCCGTCCCAGTCGGTGAAGGCGTAGTACACGCCACGGGCGCTGGGAATGAGCACGACGAAGGCGAAGAGCAGCAGGGCCGGCGCGGCGAACCACCACGGAGGAGCGGACTGGGAGCGCCGCCCGCGCCGGGCGCCGGGTGGGGCGGCGGGGCCGGTTCCGGGTGGACGCGCCGGGGGATGCCCGGGCGAGGTGACCGTCATCAGGTGCCCTTTCCTCTCTGAAAGGTTTCAGACCCGTGCCGCACAGCACCGGCTCGATCAGCTTTGTGGGTAACGTTTTCCAACCGGTGCGCCGAACGTAGGTAGCTGGTGCGCGAACGGTCAAGAGGCGTCGATCGAGCGCGAGCGGGACGTGCGACGAACGGTCATCGGCAGTTGCCTGCCGCGCGCCGGGCGTGTTAAACGTTGCCCACTCAATGAGGAGGGGCATGGATCCGGGAACCGGTCTGCGGCGGGTGACGATCGTCGACGTCGCAGCGCATGCGCAGGTGTCCACCACGGCCGTCTCCAAGGTGATGCGCAACGCCTACGGGGTCAGCCCGGCCATGCGCGAGAAGGTGAACGCGGCGATCGCGGAGCTCGGCTACCGGCCTCGGGCCGCGGCCCGGGGGATGCGTGGGCGCACGTACACGATCGGCGTGCTGCTGCCCGACATCCGTAACCCGTTCTTCCCCGAGATCGTCGACGGCATCACCGACCGCCTGCACGACACCGAGTACCAGGTGATGCTGGGCACCGGCAGCCGGATCCGGACGCCGGGGCTCAGTGCCTCCGACGCCGCCGCCGAGCTGCGGCTGATCGAGTCGATGGTCGACCGCGGGATGGACGGCATGGTGCTGGTGGCGCCGGCTTCCGGGCAGAAGCAGGTGGACGAGGTGGCGGCCGGGGTGCCGCTGGTGGTGATCGGGCGGCACATGCGCTCGGCCCAGCACGACACGGTGGTGGACGACGACGCCCGCGGGGCCGCGCTGGTGGTGGACCACTTGGCCGGGCTCGGGCACCGCCGGATCGCCCACGTCGACCAGCGCGAACCGGACAACGGCCGGTCCGCGACGATGCCGAACACGGTGCGTACCCGGGGTTATCGCGACGCGATGAGCGCGCGGGGCCTGGGGGCGCAGATCGAGGTCGTCTCCACCGGCTACACCGAGGAGGGCGGCTACGCGGGCGCCCAGCAGCTGCTGGGGCGGGCCGTGCGGCCCACGGCGATCTTCGCCGGCGCCGACATCGTGGCCATGGGCGTGCTCACCGCGGTGGCCGAGGCCGGCCTGCGGGTGCCCGAGGACATCTCGGTGGCCGGGTACGACAACACCAGCTTCGCCGCGCTCGGGCCGATCGGGCTGACCAGTGTCGACCAGGCCGGGCACCAGATCGGCGCCGACGCGGCCCGGCTGCTGCTGGAGCGGATGGCGGACCGCGATCGTCCCTCGACGTTCATCACCACCTCGCCCACCCTGGTGGTGCGCCGCACCACCGCCGCCCCACCCGACTGACGTGCCCCGACCGGGCTGACCTGGCAAAGTTCCCGGCGGAGCGGGTGATGTTCATCGCGGCCCGAAACCGGCCGGAATCCGGCTGGTGACGGCCGGGCCTGCGGGATGCTGTGCGATCGGCGGCAGCGCGACCTCACCCGGCTGCCGCACGCGCACTGGAGCGGGCCGGTGGTTTCCGCAAGCATGGGTCACGCTCGTGTCAACCGACAGTACACACAGTTAAGGGAGTTCGATGGCAGGCGGTCTGGCGGCACTACTGGACGACATTGCCGTGCTGGCCAAGGCGGCGGCCGCGTCCGTGGACGACGTCGCCGCGGCGGCCGGGCGGGCCAGCACGAAGGCGGCGGGCGTGGTGATCGACGACACCGCGGTCACGCCTCGCTACGTGCACGGTTTCACCCCCGACCGGGAACTGCCCATCGTCTGGAAGATCGCGGTGGGCTCCCTGCGCAACAAGGTGCTCTTCATCCTCCCGGCGGCGTTGCTGCTCAGCCAGTTCCTGGACTGGCTGCTCACGCCGATCCTGATGTGCGGTGGTGTCTACCTCGCCTACGAGGGCGCCGAGAAGATCTACGAGCTGATCGCGCACCGCGACCACAAGAAGGAGGAGACGGCCGCCGAGCGCGGGCCGGAGGACGAGAAGGCGATGGTGCGCGGCGCCATCACCACCGACTTCATCCTCTCCGCGGAGATCATGGTGATCTCGCTGAACGAGGTCACCGACGAGCCGTTCGTGACCCGGGCGCTGATCCTGCTGGTGGTCGCGTTCCTGGTCACCGTGCTGGTGTACGGCCTGGTCGGGCTGATCGTGAAGGTCGACGACATCGGCCTGAAGCTGATCGAGACCAAGCAGGGCCTGATGTCCTCGGTGGGCCGGTTCCTGGTCGCGGCCATGCCCAGGGTGCTCTCGGTGCTGTCCACCGTCGGTATCGCCGCCATGCTCTGGGTGGGTGGCCACATCCTCCTGGTCGGCGTCGACGAGCTGGGCTGGCACTGGCCGTACGAGACGGTGCACCACTGGGAAGAGGCCGTGCACGGCGGCGCCCTGGGCTGGATCGTGAACACCTTCTCCTCGGCCGTGATCGGCCTCGTGGTCGGCGCCGTGGTGGTGCTGATCATGCACTTCATCCCGCGCAAGAAGAAGGATGGGGCGGCCGCCGAGGCGCACTGATCGAACAGTTCGCAACCACAAACTGAAGGACGCGTGCCCCGACTGCCGGGGCACGCGTCCTTCAGTTCGTGGGTTGCCTTCTACCCCACCGGCTCGCGTTCGCGTTCCCGGCGGGCCTGAACGGCCCGGATGCCCGGGAGCAGGGCGACGATGATGAAGGCGAGCAGCAGCACCCCGGAGATCGGGCGGGTGAGGAAGCCGGTGGGGTCGCCGTCGAACAGCAGCAGCGAGCGGCGCAGCGACTCCTCCAGCAGGGCGCCGAGCACGAAGGCCAGGACCAGCGGGCCGGGGTCGAAGCCGGTCTTCTTCATCAGGTAGCCCAGCGCCCCGAAGGCGATCACCAACACGATGTCGAAGACGCTGTTGTTCACCGTGTAGGCGCCGATCAGGGTGATCAGCACGGTGATCGGGGCCAGGACGGCCGGGCGCACCCGCAGGATCCGGACGAACAGGCCGACCAGCGGGATGCTCATGATCAGCAGCAGCACGTTGCCCAGGTACATGGAGTTGACCACGCCCCAGAACAGTTCGGGGTCCTCCTCCAGCAGTTGCGGGCCCGGCCGCACGCCCTGGATCAGCAGCGCCCCGAAGATCACGGCCATCGTGGCGTTGGCCGGGATGCCCAGGGTCAGGAGCGGGATGAACGACGAGGTGGCGGCCGCGTTGTTGGCGCTCTCGGGGGCGGCCACGCCCTCCACCGCGCCCTGGCCGAAGCGCTCGGGGTGCTTGGAGCGGCGCTTCTCCACCGCGTACGCCGCCAGGGAGGCCATGACGGCCCCGCCGCCGGGCAGGATGCCGAGCACGAAGCCGAGCACCGAGCCGCGCCCGATCGCGCCGCTGGACTGTTTCAGGTCGGTGCGTGAGGGCCACACGTTGTGCACCTCGGTGGGGGCGTGCACGGCGGCCCCGGCGGTGCGCCGCTGTTCCAGACTGTGCAGGATCTCGCCCAGGCCGAACAGGCCCATCGCGATCGGCACGAAGTCCAGGCCGTCAGCCAGCTCGAGACTGCCGAAGGTGAAGCGCTCGCTGCCGGTGAAGGCGTCGCGGCCGACCACGGCCAGCAGCAGGCCCAGGGCGGCGGCGGTCAGGGCCTTGAGCCGGCTGCCGCTGGAGATGGTGGCCACCAGCAGGATGCCCAGCAGGGCCAGGGCGGTGTACTCGGGCGGGCCGAAGTCGAGGGCGAACCCGGCCACCAGCGGCGCCAGCAGCGAAAGAGCGACCACCGAGACGGTTCCGCCGACGAACGAGCCGATCGCGGCGATGCCCAGGGCGGTGCCGGCCCGGCCCTGGCGGGCCAGCGCGTGCCCGTCGAACACGGTGACCACCGAGGAGGCCTCACCGGGCAGGCGCAGCAGCACCGAGGTGATGGTGCCGCCGTACTGGGCGCCGTAGAAGATGCCGGCCAGCATGATCACCGCCCCGACCGCCTCGATCTCGAAGGTGATCGGCAGCAGGATGGCGATGGTGGCGGCCGGGCCGAGGCCCGGCAGCACCCCCACCAGCATCCCGATCACGACGCCGATCAGGCAGTAGAGCAGGTTCGCGGGCTCCAGCACCACGCCGAAACCGTCGATCACCGGGGCGAAATCCACGACGGTCCTTCCAAAGACCCAGAAAACTCAGAACAGGTGGGGGATCGGCACGGCCAGCGCCGCCACGAAGATCAGGTAGAACGCCACCACCGCGGCCAGGCTGGTCACCGCGGTGCTGCGCCAGCTCTCGTGGCCGAAGAAGCGCAGCCAGATCACCATCAGGGCGAGTGAGGGCAGTTCGAAGCCGATCGTCTCGATCAGGGCGACGAAGCCGATCATGGTGGCCAGCCCGGCGGGGACCACCGCCGAGGCCCGGGTGAAGACCTCGGTGTCCTGGTCGCGACGAGAACGCAGGGCCAGGGCCCCACCCAGGACGACCAGCGCGAGACCGACGATCAGCGGCCAGGTTCCGGAGCCCGGCCGCTCGGGGCTGCCCACCCCGAGCCGCCAGGCCCCGACGAGGGCGGCGGCGCCCAGCGCGATCACTGTGAAGGCGACCACCGCATTGGTGAGCGGGCCCGCCGATGGCGCGCGCCCCTCGTCCTCAATTTCGGGTTGGTCTGCCCGGAGCCCGGCCTGCTGAGGGGGGAGAGGCTCGGGCATCACTCGCCGCCCAGGTCGATCTGGTGCTTCTCGGTCACCGCCCGGTAGCTGGCCAGGTTGTCGGTCCACTGCTTGCGCAGGGCCTCGCCGTCGATCTCGTTGGGGGTGAGCTGGTTGTCGGTGTTGAACTTCTGGTAGTTCTCGGCCTGGAAGGCGGTGCCGAAAGCCCCGGCCAGGGTGTCGATCACGTCGGCCGGAGTGCCCTTGGGGGCGAAGACGGCACGCGACTGCTGCACCGGGACGTCGTAGCCGGCCTCGACCGCGGTGGGGGTGTCGGACAGGTAGCTGACCCGTTCGGCGGCGAAGGTGACGATCGGGTTGAGGTCGCCGGACTCGATCTGCTCGACCGCCTCGCCCAGCTGGATCGAGCCGACGTCGACCTGGCCGCCGAGAACCGCGGTGAGGGTGGGGGATCCGCCGTCGAAGGGCACTGCGGTGGCCTCGATGCCGGACTGCGCGAACAGCAGCTCCTGGGACAGCTGGCTGCCGGTCCCCACGCCGGTGGTGCCGAACTTGACCGGCCGGCCCAGCTTCTCGAGGTCCTCGACGGTCTTCAGGTCCGAGTCGGCCGCGGAGACCAGCACGTAGTCGTCCTGGCTGATGCCGGTGACGATCTCGTAGTCGGCGATGTCGGGGGCCTCGCCCTCGGGCACGGCCAGCGGGGTGATGTAGGCCAGGGAGCCGTTGTAGACCATCAGGGTGTGGCCGTCGGCCTTCTTCCCGGCCAGCTCCTGGGCGGCCAGGGCGCCGTTGGCGCCGGGCTTGTTCTCCACCGTGACGGCGACGTCGAGCTCGTTCTTGACCTCTTCGGCCAGGGCGCGGGCGATCAGGTCGGTGCTGCCGCCCGGATCCTGGCCCACGTAGATGATGATCGGGTCACCGCCGGGGAACTCGGCCGCCTCGTCCGAGGAGCCGCTGTCCAGATTGCCGCCGCAGGCGGAGACCAGCAGGCCGAGGGTCAGGACGGAGCCGATCAGGGCCAGTCCGTGACGAGGGCGATGGGTGCGGGTCATGTCGTTCTCCCCTTCGAGAAGACCATGCCGAATCATCCCAATCGGGATTTGAGGGAGCCTAAGTACCTGCGGTCATGCGTGTCCAACTCCGTTCGGGCATGGCTGAATACCTTTTGCGCATCGGCTTGGGCAGTGGGCCGGAGGTCAGCGCAGGACCCAGATCGAGACGCGGGACAGGTGGGTGGCCACGGGCGTGGTGGCCGAGGTCTGGGTGGGTGAGGTGATGGTGGCGTTGTCCGAGCCCAGCCCGAGCTTGCCTCGCCAGTTGTGTCCCCAGCACCACAGGCCGCCGTCGGAACGGGTGGCGCAGGTGCTGTTGCCGCCAGCGGTCACCGAGGTCCAGGTGGTGCCGCTCGCGGGGGCTGCGGCGATGACGGGGGTGGCGGAGTCGGCGGTGTTGGCCGGGGTACCGAACTGCCGGTCGTTGTTGCGGCCCCAGCACCACAGCGTCCCCGCCGCATCGACGCCGCAGCTGTGGTCGTGGCCGACGGCGTAGCTCTTCCAGGCGCCGGTCACTGCGGCGGGCCGGGTGATCGCTCGGGGGGTAGGCACATTGCCGCCCGAGGTACCGGTGCCGGCCTGACCGTTGGCGTTGTTGCCCCAGCAGTAGAGCGCGGTGTCGTTGCGTTTCGTGGCGCAGGCGTGTTCGTTGCTGCTCACCTGTACCGACATCCAGTCGTTGCCTCCGCCGCTGACCTGGGTGGGCCGGTTGAGCGAGACGTTGGGGGTGCCGTTCCCGAGTACCCCGGACGACTGGGCGCCCCAGCACCACAGGCTGTGGTCGGAGCGGATGCCGCAGGTCGCGTTCTGGCCGGTGTCGAGGGAGAGCCAGCGGTCTCCGGTCACGCCGGTCACCACGACTGCGCCGGGGGTGTTCTGGGCGCCTGCGTTGGCGGTGCCCAGGCTGGCGCCGGAGAGATTGCGGCCCCAGCACCAGGCTGCGCCGGTGGTGGCGATGGCGCAGGTGTGGTCGGAGCCGACGCTCACCTCCTCCCAGGAGCCGCTGACCTGTTGAGGGGTGCCGTGGCTGACGTAGTCGCCCTGGCCGAGCTGCCCGGTGGTGTTCTTACCCCAGCAGAACAGGTCCAGGCCGCGGAGGGCGCAGGCGTGGTTCTCCTCGCTGTCCAGGGAGCTCCAGCGGCCCGCACCGGTGTTGGTGTTGCGCAGGGTGTTGCGGAACCAGGCGAGTCCGGTGCCGGGCTGACCGAATTCGGCCGACCCCCAGCAGAAGACCGCGCCGGCGGTGCTCAGGGCGCAGGAGTGGGAACGGGCTACCGATACCTGGGACCAGGTGGTGCCGGTGCTGTTGCCGACTGCGCCCCAGGCCGTGCGATAGAGGATGGTGCCGTCGCCGGCCAGCCCCTGCACGTTGCCGCCCCGGCAGGACAGCGCGCCGCCCTCGATGCCGCAGAACGTGGTGGTGCCGTCGCCCCCGGCGTCGATCGCGCTCCAGCCGGTTGAGGTGCCTGCCTGCTGGGGTGCGCTGGTGTTGGCCCCGCCGTCGCCGAGCTGACCCCAGCACCACAGCTGGCCGCCGGGCTTGGTGGCGTCGCCCGTGGCCGCGGTGATGCCACAGGTGGAGCGGCTGCCGGAGGCCAGAGAAGCCCAATTACGGACGCCGGTGCTCCCGGCGGCGAGGACCGGTGCCATGGTCGTCTGGCTGGCTGCGGTGCTACCGGTGCCCAGTTGCAGGTAGTCGTTCTTGCCCCAGCAGTAGGCCTGCCCCGGCTGTACGGCCGCGCCCTGCACGGTGCCCCCGGCCGCGACCGCGCAGGTGTGCAGCTGGCCGGAGGCCACGGACGAGAACGTGGCGCCGCTCTCGATGCGGGTAGGGGTGGAGCGGCTGGCAGTGGTGCCGTCACCGACCTCGCCGTCGACGTTGCGCCCCCAGCACCACAGGCCGCCGTCCTGGGCGATCGCACAGTTGCGGTCGCCGTCGCCGCTGAGCGACTGCCAAGTACCCGGTACCCCTCCGGTGGAGACGATCCGCGCGGGCACGGTCTGCTGCAGTGGGCTGCCGCCGTTGCCGAGCTGACCCAGCCCACCCCAGCCCCAGCACCAGATGCTGCCGTCGGTGGGACTGCTCTGCAGTGCGCAGGTGGTCTCGCTGCCGCCGGTCAGGGCCTTCCAGGTGGTGCCGCTGGGAGTGATCTCGCGTGGGGTGGCCTGCAGGGTGAAGGTGCTGCCGCGGCCGAGCTGGCCGCCGCTGTTGCGCCCCCAGCAGACCAGCGTGCCCGGCGGCTGGCCGGAGACCGTGGAGGAGCGGATGGCGCAGCTGTGGTGGTAGCCGGTGGCGAGGGCGGAGAAGGTGCCCGGGTCGTCGACCGCGTTCGCCGAGCGCCCGGCCACGCTGTCGCCGACGATGCCGGTCTCCCCGGCCGAGCCCGACTGGTTGTCGCCGGCCCAGGACACGCTGGAGACCGGGATCCAGTAGGCCGAGCCGAACGCGGCCGAGGCCGGGGTGCTGCCGGTGAACCCGGCTTCGACCCGGCCGGGCAGGAGGGCGGCGAACGTGAGCAGCACGAGGCACGTGACGGTGATGACGGCCCACCGTCGCGCCGCGACCTGGGGCCCACGCATGAGTTCCTCCTCGCGCGACCTCCTCGGCCGCTGCGGCCAGAACCTGAGGCTTCTGTGGTGGGAAGGGCCCGTTCAGCGCTGGATCAACGCTGGATCAGAGTGGTCTCGAAGCTGTAGAGGCTGGGCCGGTAGCCGTGCCGGCCGAGTTCGACCGGGCGCCCGCTGTGGTCCAGGACCGTCCGGCTCATGGTCAGCAGGGGTGCGCCGCGCGGTTCCCCGAGCAGGCCGGCCTCGGTGCGGCCGGCCCGGCGGGCGCCGATGCGCTGGTGGGCCACGGCCAGGGTGACGCCGGCCCGGCGCAGCGACGCGTACAGGCCCTGGTGTTCCAGGTCGAACGTGGACAGGTCGGCCACCGAGGCCGGCAGGTGGTTGCGCATCACGGCCAGCGGCTCCCCGCCCACGTGCCGCAGTCGTTCCAGCGCCCAGACCTGGGTGCCCGGCTCGACCTGCAGCTGGCCTGCGGTCTCGGCGTCGGCGGGGGCCAGATCCAGGCTGAGCACCCGGGTGCGGGGGTCCTGCCCGCCGCGGGCCAGGTCGTCGTGCAGGCTGGTCAGCTCCAGGGCCCGGCGCACCTGGGCGTGCACCACCTGGGTGCCGGCACCGCGCTTGCGCACCAGCAGGCCCTGGTCGACCAGCAGCTGGATGGCCTGGCGCACGGTGGGGCGGGACAGACCCAGCTCGGCGGCCAGGGCCACCTCGGTTTCGAGCCGGTCGCCGGGCACCAGGTCGCCGCCGGCCACCGCCTGCTCCAGCTGCCGGGCGATCTGCCGGTACAGCGGCACCGGGCTGGAGCGGTCGATCCGGATCACCGGTCCTCCGGGCATGGTGCCAGGCTACCGGTCGCGGCCGGGGACACGCTGCACTTTGTCTGAACAAACCTTGACACCCTCGGGAGTCGCGTCGCAGGATCGAGACCGCGCGCACCGTGAGCCGGACCTGCCCGCGACCGCCGAAAGGCTCGATGATGAGTGAAGTTTCGCTGTCCGTGCCGATCCGGATCGCCGGTGCCCCGATCTCGTGGGGGGTGTGCGAGGTGCCGGGCTGGGGCTTCCAGATGCCGGCCGAGCGGGTGCTGGGCGAGATGCGCTCGCTGGGCCTGACCGCCACCGAGTTCGGGCCCGAGGGATTTCTGCCCGACGATCCCACTCAGAAGGCGTTGCTGCTGAACGAGTTCGGGCTACGGGCGGTGGGCGGCTTCCTGCCGGTGGTCCTGCACGAGGCGGAGCACGACCCGCTGCCCGAGGTCGACCGGTTCGCCGACGCCTGCCAGGCCGCCGGCGCCGGGGTGGTGGTGCTGGCCGCGGTCACCGGTGGTGACGGCTACGACGTGCGGCCGGAACTCGTTGATTCGCAGTGGAAGACGCTGCTGACCAATCTCGACGCCCTGTCGGCGCACCTGGCCGGGCGGGGTCTGCTGGCCGTGGTGCACCCGCACATGGGCACGCTGATCGAGAGCGACGCTGACGTGCGCCGGGTGCTCGAGGGCTCGCAGATCGCCCTGTGCATCGACACCGGACACCTGGTGGCGGCCGGGGCCGACCCGGTGGCGATCACCCGGGCGGCGCCGCAGCGGGTGGGGCACGTGCACCTGAAAGACGTTGACGCAGCTCAGGCGGCCCGGGTGGTGGCCGGTGAGATCTCGTTCTCGCAGGCTGTGGCCGAGGGGCTGTGGACGGTGCTCGGGCAGGGTTCGGTCGACCTGGGGGCGATGGTCGAAGCCCTGGAGGGGGCCGGCTACCAGGGCTGGTACGTGCTGGAGCAGGACGTGATGCTGAGCCAGGGCCCGCCCGCCGGTGAGGGCCCGGCCGCCGACGTCCGGCGCTGCCTGCAGTGGCTTCAGGACGAACTGGGGGCCCGGGCGTGACTTTCGACCTGATCACGATGGGCCGGGTCAGCGTCGACCTGTATCCCCAGCAGTCCGGCGTGCCGCTCGACGAGGTGAGCACCTTCGCCAGGTTCCTCGGCGGCAGCGCCACCAACGTCGCGGTGGCCGCGGCCCGGCTGGGCCGCCGCAGCGCCGTGGTCACCGGCGTCGGGGCCGACCCGTTCGGCCGTTTCGTACGCCGGGCCCTGCGCGGCTTCGGTGTGGACGACCGGTTCGTGCGCGAGGTGGCGCACCTGCCCACGCCGGTGGTGTTCTGCGAGATCTTCCCGCCCGACGACTTCCCGCTCTACTTCTACCGTTTCCCCAAGGCCCCCGACCTGGAGATCGGCCCGGACGAGGTGGATCTGGACCGGGTCCGCGCCGCCCGGGTGTTCTGGGTGACCGGCACCGGCCTGTCCCGCTCACCCAGCCGGGAGGCCACGCTGGCCGCGCTGCAGGCCCGCCCACCGGGCGCCATCACCGTGCTCGACCTCGACTTCCGGCGCTCGTTCTGGTCGTCGGAGGGGGCCGCGGCCCGGCAGATCGCCGCCGTCCTTCCCTACGTCACGGTGGCGGTGGGCAACCAGGAGGAGTGCCGGGTGGCGGTGGGGGAGTCGGCGCCCGAGGCCGCGGCGAAGGCCCTGCACGACGCCGGCGTCGAGCTGGCCGTGGTGAAGCAGGGCCCGGCGGGTGTGCTGGGCAGCCGCCGCTCCACCGGCGAACGCGTGGTCGTGCCCCCGCACCCGGTACAGGTGGTCAACGGCCTGGGCGCGGGCGACGCCTTCGGCGGGGCGCTCGTGCACGGCCTGCTCGACGGCAATGACCTGCGCAGCACCCTGGTCCTGGCGAACGCCGCCGGTTCCTACGTGGCCGGGCAGCTGGCCTGCGCCGACGCCATGCCCGACCTGCAGCAGCTGCAGGCGTACGCGGCGGCGAGCCGATGAGCCGCCGATCGGTCACCTCAGAGGATCTGGCCCGGATCGTGCGGGTGCGGGCCGAGGACCCCGGGCGCATCTCCCGCGCGGCCCAGGATCGGGTTCGGCCGGACGGGCTGCGCGGGCAGACCGGGCGGCTGCTGCTGATCGCGGCCGACCATCCGGCCCGGGGAAGCCTGCGGGCCGGGGCCGATCCGCTGGCGATGGGAGACCGGGCGGCGCTGCTGGACCGGATCGTGCGGGCGCTGGCCCGGCCCGGGGTCGACGGGGTGCTCGGCACCGCCGACGTGGTCGAGGAGCTGCTGCTGCTCGGTGCGCTGGAGGGCAAGGTCGTGCTGGGCTCGATGAACCGTGGTGGTCTGGCCGGCACCGTGTTCGAGATCGACGACCGGTTCACCGGCTACGACGCGGCCCGGATCGCCGCGGCCGGGCTGCAGGGCGGCAAGATGCTGCTGCGGATCGACCCGGACGACCCGGCCACCTCACCCACGCTGCAGGCGTGCGCGCAGGCGGTGCAGGAGCTCGCCGAGCGCGAACTCGTGGCCCTGGTAGAGCCGTTCGTGGCGGCCCGGGGCGGCGACGGGCGGGTGCGCAACGACCTGTCCACCGAGGCCGTGGTGCGCGCGGCCACGGTAGCCGCCGGTCTGGGGTCCACCTCGGCCTACACCTGGCTGAAACTACCCGTGGTGCAGGACATGGAGGCGGTCGCCGCGGCCACGTCCCTGCCGGTGCTGCTGCTCGGGGGTGAGGTCGCCGACGACCAGCCCGCCCAGCTCGCCGCCTGGTCCAAGGCGCTGGCCAGCGCCTCGGTGCGGGGCATGGTGGTCGGGCGCTCGCTGCTGTTCCCGCCCGACGGCGACGTGGAGGCGGCCGTGGATGCGACGGTGAGTCTGCTGTGAGCCTTTCTGACAGAGAACGTTACGTGCTGCGCGGGGGCGAGGAGCCGCTGCAGATCACGCCCGAATCGGCGGGGTGGCAGCGTTCCGGGCTACGGATCCTCGAGCTCGCCCCGGGCACGTCGGGCCGGGTGGTGTGCGGGGTTGCCGAGGTGGTCATCCTGTCCTTGGGCGGTTCGGCCACGATCACGATTGACGACGAGGTGAGTCTCGATCTCCTCGGACGTCCCGGTGTGTTCGCAGGGCCGAGCGATGTGATCTACGCCCCACGTGATTCCACGCTGACGGTGAACTCCTCTGAGGGAGGACGTTTTGCGATCTGCTCGGCGGTGTGCGAGCGGCGCCTCGCCCCGGTTCGTCTGGCCGCCGAGCAGGTTCCGGTGGAGCTGCGTGGGGCTGGGGTGGCCAGCCGGCAGGTGCACAACTTCGCGGTGCCCGGGGTGCTGGAGGCCGATCGGATCATTGCCTGTGAGGTGATCACCCCGGGCGGCAACTGGTCGTCGTGGCCGCCGCACAAGCACGACGAGGAGCGGCCGGGAGAGACGCGGCTGGAGGAGATCTACTACTACGAGATCGCCGAAGGTCCCGGTGGGGCGGCGGGTCTGGCGTATCAGCGGGTCTACGGGCCGGGGATCGACGTGCTGGCGGAGGTGCGCTCGGGGGATGCGGTGCTGATCCCGCACGGCTGGCACGGGCCCTCGATCGCGGCGCCCGGTCACGATCTCTACTACCTGAACGTGATGGCCGGTCCGGGCCCGCAGCGGGCCTGGCTGATCAGTGACGACCCCGAGCACGCCTGGGTGCGCCGGTCCTGGGCGCAGCAGCCGGTAGACCCTCGGCTACCGATCGCGGGAGGCCGGCGATGAGTGTGCGGCTGACGGTGGCGCAGGCGGCGCTGCGCTTCCTGGAGGTGCAGCAGGTCGAGCGCGACGGTGAACGTCATCCGTTCTTCACCGCCTGCTGGGGCATCTTCGGGCACGGCAATGTGGCCGGGGTCGGGCAGGCTCTGCTGGAACGGGCCCGCTCGGGCGAGCCGGGCGTCCTCAAGTATCGGCAGGGGCGCAACGAGCAGGCGATGGTGCACGCGGCCGTCGGGTACGCCCGTCACCGCGACCGGCTGGCCACGCACGTGGTCACCTCCTCGATCGGGCCGGGGGCCACCAACATGGTCACCGGGGCGGCCCTGGCCACGATCAACCGGCTGCCGGTGCTGCTGCTGCCGGGCGACACGTTCGCCACCCGGACGGCCGAGCCGGTACTGCAGCAACTGGAGAGCGACAGTCAGGGCGACATCTCCGTCAACGACGCGTTCCGCCCGGTCAGCGCCTACTTCGACCGGGTGCACCGCCCGGAGCAGCTGCCGGCGGCCCTGCTGCAGGCTCTGCGGGTGCTCACCGACCCGGCCCGCACCGGGGCCGTCACCCTGGCCCTGCCCCAGGACGTGCAGGCCGAGGCCCACGACTGGCCCGAGGAACTGTTCGCCCCGCGGGTCTGGCCGGTGCCCCGGCCGGTACCCGAGCCCTCCGCGCTCAAG
Organism: Kineosporia rhizophila; assembly: GCF_021277265.1. Taxonomy (GTDB): domain Bacteria; phylum Actinomycetota; class Actinomycetes; order Actinomycetales; family Kineosporiaceae; genus Kineosporia; species Kineosporia rhizophila. Next base: position 11,610 of record NZ_JAJSOH010000012.1, on the reverse strand, counting down.
CGGGCCACCGACGTCCTCAAATCTGCCCGAAAACCGTTGGTCATTGCTGGCGGTGGGGTCATCTACAGCCGGGCCGAGGCCGCCCTGCGGGCTTTCGCCGAGGCCACCGGCGTGCCGGTGGCCGAGACCCAGGCGGGCAAGGGCGCCCTGCCCTACGACCACCCGCTCTCGGTGGGGGCGGTGGGGGCCACCGGCACCACCGCGGCCAACCAGCTCGCGGCCGAGGCCGACCTGATCATCGGCGTCGGTACCCGCTACAGCGACTTCACTACCGCCTCCCGCACCGCATTCGCGTTCCCTGGAGTGCGTTTCGTCAATCTGAACGTGTCCGGGTTCGATACCGCGAAGCTCTCGGCGGTGTCGCTGGTGGCTGATGCCCGGGAAGGGCTGCTGGCTCTGAGTGCAACTGTGGGCGAATGGACGGCCGACGCGGCCTGGCCGGGCCGCGCCACTGAGCTGGCGGGCGAGTGGGATGCAGTGGTGGGCCGGGCGTACGCGCACGAAAGTGCCCCGCTGCTGAGCCAGTCCGCGGTGATCGGCGCGGTGAACGAGCTCTCCGCGCCGCACGACGTGGTGGTGTGCGCGGCCGGGTCGATGCCCGGAGACCTGCACAAGCTGTGGCGCACCCGAGACCGCAAGGGCTACCACGTCGAGTACGGCTATTCCTGCATGGGTTACGAGATCGCCGGGGGCCTGGGCGTGAAGCTGGCCGCACTCGAGGAGGCCGCTGACGGGCGGGGGCCCGACCGGGACGTGTACGTGCTGGTCGGCGACGGCAGCTATCTGATGATGTCCAGTGAACTGGTCACCGCCGTGGCCGAGGGGGTGAAGCTGATCGTGGTCCTGGTGCAGAACCACGGCTTCGCCTCGATCGGCGCCCTCTCGGAATCGGTGGGTGGGCAACGGTTCGGCACCAGCTACCGGTACCGCTCCGGGCTGAGCGGTGAACTGGACGGTGAGCGGCTGCCGGTCGATCTGGCTGCCAATGCGGCCAGTCTGGGAGCCGACGTGATCGCCGTGGCCGACCGGGCCGGGCTGCACGAGGCGCTGCGGGCCGCTCAGAAGTCTACCCGCACAACGGTGATCCACGTCGAGACCGACCCGCTGCAGCCCGGCCCGGACAGCGGTTCCTGGTGGGACGTGCCGGTGGCCGAGGTCTCGGCGCTGGAGTCCACCCGTTCCGCCCGCGAGGTGTACGAGCGCGGCCGGGCCCGGCAGCGCACCCACCTGGAGGCGCCGTGAACCCGGTACTGCGCGTCGGGGTGATCGGCGCCGGGGCGATGGGCGCCGATCACGTGCGCACGATCACCAGCAGCGTGCCGGCCGCCCGGGTCACCGCGGTCTTCGACCCGGACGCCGAGCGGGCGGCGGCTGCCGCGCAACCGGCCGGGGCCCGGGTGGCCGGGGCCGCCGACGAGCTCATCGGTGACGTGGACGCGGTGGTGATCGCCTCGCCCGACTTCACCCACGCCGGGCTGACCGTGGCCTGCCTGGGGGCGGGAAGGCCGGTGCTGTGCGAGAAGCCCCTGGCGGTGAGCGCGGCCGACGCCTGGCAGGTGGTGGAGGCCGAGCAGCGGGTGGGGCGGCGTCTGGTGCAGGTCGGGTTCATGCGCCGCTACGACCCGGGCTTCGCCGACCTGCGCCGGGCCGTCGGGGAGGGGTCGGTGGGGCAGGTGCGGCTGATCCACGCCGTGCACCGCAACGCCTCCAACGCCACCAGCACCGACGACGCGGGCCTGATCACCGGCTCGATGGTGCACGAGCTGGACATCCTTCCCTGGCTGGTGCAGTCGCCGATCGCGGCGATCCGGGTGGAGTCGCCGGTGCGCCAGGGCTTCCGTGACCCCCAGCTGGCCACGGTCTGGCTGCGCAACGGGGTGATGGCCAGCGTCGAGGTGTTCGTGAACGCCGGCTACGGGTACGACGTGCGGTGTGAGGCGGTGGGCACGCTCGGCACCCTGTCGCTGGCCGCCTCCTCGCCGGTGTCGTCGCGGATCGCGGGCATCGAGGGGCGGGTGGTGCGCAGCGACTTCGTGGCCCACTTCGCCGACGCCTACCGGGCCGAGCTGGGCGCCTGGGCGCTGGCCGCGGCCGCCGGCACCGCCACCGGGCCCAGCGCCTGGGACGGCTACGTGGCGCAGGCCGCGGCCGAGGCGGGGGTGCGCTCGCTGACCTACGGCGGTGTGGTGGAGGTGGACCCGGGGCCGCGGCCGGCGCTCTACGGCGCGTGAGGTGCTGCGGTTACTTGGTGCGGATCATGCACAGGCGCGGCCAGCGGTCCAGGCCGAGTTCGGCCTCCCGGCGGCGGATCCGGCGTAGTTCCGGGCCGGGCTCGGCGAAGTCGGTGAAGCCCAGACGCCGGTAGTAGGGGGCGTTCCAGGGCACGTCGGCGAAGGTGGTCAGGGTCAGCGCGGTGCCTGCAGCCTCTCTGGCGAGGTGCTCGATCAGGGCGGCGCCGACACCCCGGCGGGCGGCCCGCGGGTGCACCGTCACCTGCTCGATGTGCCATCGCTCGTCCACCACGTCCATCAGCAGGTAAGCCACCGCCGCGACGGAATCGGTGCCCACCGACGTCCTCAAATCTGCTGGGTGGTCCCACTCGGCCACCCACGCCCGGCCGTGCTCCTGGTAGGCCGCCAGTTCCTCCAGGCTCAGGGGCTCGTCGTCGGCGATCTGCGGCATGCCGATTGCCCGGAACGACTCCCCGGCGGCGCGTTCCACGTCGGGGAGCAGCGGCAGGTCATCGGGGCGGGCCAGACGGATGTGCATGCCGCGCAGTCTCCGGGGCGCGCGGTCCTTGTGTCCCCTGAATTTCTGTCATTCCTGGCGGGCATCCCCAGGTTGACCTGCGCTGATCAGATCCGGAAGGGTGACCGGGTGCCTTCCCTGAACTCGAAGGCGAGCAAGCCGCTCGCCGCCCTTGTCGCACTGGCGGCCGCGCTGAGCGCTGTCGCCTACGTCGTTGTCGGTAGCCAGGACGCCGGCGCCGCGCCGAAACCGGTCGCTGCTGCCGCCGCCCCTGCCGCCGCCCCTGCCGCCGCCACTGCCAAGAAGAAGATCCAGCTCCCGCCGGTCAACGGCAAGGCCGACTACCAGCTGGGCGGCGCCTACAAGCCGCCGGCCGGGGTCACCGTGCTCACCCGTGACCGTGAGGCCAAACCGGTCAAGGGTAAGTACAACATCTGCTACGTCAACGGTTTCCAGGCCCAGCCCCAGGAAGCCGGCTGGTGGAAGAAGAACCACCCCGAGCTGCTGCTGAAGGACGCGGACGGTGATTACGTGGTGGACGGCGCGTGGGACGAGCTCATCCTCGACATCTCGACCAAGAGCAAGCGCAAGAAGCTGGCCGGGATCGTGGGCAAGTGGTTCGACGGGTGCGCGGCCAAGGGCTTCCAGGCCGTCGAGCCCGACAACCTGGACTCGTACACCCGCTCGCAGGACCTGCTGACCAAGGCCCAGGCGGTGGCGTTCGGCAAGCTGCTGGCCACCCGCGCGCACAAGGCGGGCCTGGCGATCGGGCAGAAGAACACGGTCGAGCTCGGTAAGCAGGGCAAGAAGGCCGGGTTCGACTTCGCCGTGACCGAGGAGTGCGGCCGCTACGACGAGTGCGGTGCCTACACCAAGGTCTACGGCCGCCACGTCATCGTGATCGAGTACACCAAGAAGGCCTTCGCCAAGACCTGCGAGGAGTTCGGCTCCAAGCTGTCCGTGGTCCGGCGTGACCTGAACCTGGTGCCCAAGGGCCAGAAGGCGTACGTGTACAAGGCCTGCTGAGCCTGCTTCCTTCTGCCTCCTGCTGTGACGCGCTCGTCCCCCGTGGGGCGGGCGCGTCCGGCGTTTTGCTGATGAGGGTGACAGGGGCGTCCGGGTCGGCATCCGCTGGTAATGGGTCTGCAACAATGCTCGGGTTCACTGACTGGAAACAGCGGTTCCTCTCGGTGGATCAGTGGAGCGGAGAATGCGATGACCTCAGAGCCCGGGAGCCTGGCCGAGCAGTGTGAGCGCAGCGGCACGACGTTCGTCCTGGCCCTGTTCGTGGACCTGAACGGCAAGCCGTGCGCCAAGCTGGTGCCGGTCCGGTCGGTGGCCCAGCTGGAGAAGGAGGGCGTGGGCTTCGCCGGTTACGCGGTCGGGGCGATCGGCCAGCAGCCGCGCGACCCGGATCTGATCGCCGTTCCCGACCCGGCCTCGTTCACTCCGGTGCCGTTCGTGCGGGAGGGGCTGGCGATCGTCCACTGTGATCCGCACGTGAACGGCCGGCCCTGGCCCTTCGCGCCCCGGGTGATCCTGAAGTCGCTGGTCCAGCGGGCCGCCGACGCCGGGTTCGAGCCCCACGTGGGCGCCGAGGTCGAGTACTTCCTGCTGCGCAGAGACGCATCCGGGCTGGTGCCGGCCGACCCGCACGACACCGCGGCGCAGCCCTGCTACGACGCGCGGGGCGTGACCCGGATGTACGAGCACCTGACCACGATCAGCGCCGCGATGAACGCGCTGGGCTGGGGCAACTACGCCAACGACCACGAGGACGGCAACGGCCAGTTCGAGCAGAACTTCGACTACGCCGATGCGCTGACCACGGCCGACCGGGTGATCACCCTGCGGTACCTGCTGTCGGTGCTGGCGGCCGAGAAGGGCATGATCGCCACGTTCATGCCCAAGCCCTTCGCCGACAAGACCGGCACCGGGCTGCACCTGCATCTCTCGCTGACCAGCGGGGGCAGCACGGTCTTCCCGGCGGGTGAGGGCGTGGACGACGCGAACGGGCTGGGTCTCTCACCCACCGCGTACGCGTTCGTGGCCGGCATCCTGGAGCATGCCTGCGCACTGCAGGCGGTGATCGCGCCGACGGTCAACTCCTACAAGCGCACGCGGGCCACCGCCACCGCGTCCGGAGCTTCGTGGGCCCCCAGCCGTCCTACGTACGGCGGCAATGACCGCACCCACTACGTGCGCGTGCCGGACGAGCAGCGCATCGAACTGCGGGGTGCGGACGGGTCGGCCAACCCCTATCTCGCCGTGGCCGCTGCCCTCGCGGCCGGGCTGGACGGGATCAAGCGCAACCTCACGCTCGGCGCCGTAGGCACAGGGCCCGACTCGGCGGCGCTACCGCTGACGCTGCTGCACGCGGTGGACGAGTTCCGCGCCGATCCGGTGATCACCGGTGCGCTGGACAGCGTGGGTGAGGGGGTGGCCGAGTACTTCGCCGAACTGAAGACCAGCGAGTTCTTCGAATGGCACTCCGCGGTGGGTGCGTGGGAGCACGAGCGTTACCTGACGGCGTTCTGAAAGTGGTTGCAAGGAGGTTGATCTGATGTGCGGAATCGTAGGTCTTCACCTGCGGGACGAAACGCTCTACCCCCGGCTCGGGGAGCTGCTCACCGGCATGCTCTGCGAGATGGAAGACAGGGGGCAGGATTCGGCGGGGGTAGCGGTCTACGGCGACCCGGTCTGGTCACCTGAGGGGCACAGTTGCGTTTCCCTGCTGTCTGAGGACGAGTCAGGGCTGGCTGAGGCGGTCACGGCGCGGCTCGGATCTGTGGTCCCGTTGGTCTCGGTCGAGCGGTTGGGTGACACCACGCTGCTGACGGCACCGGTCGCCTCGGAGGAGCTCCTGGCGGCAGTGCGGGCGGTGCGCCCGGACGCTCTGGTCGCGGGGTTCGGTTCCGATCTGACCGTGCTGAAGGGGGTGGGGCACCCGCGTGCGCTCGCGGCCACCTGGCAGCTGGAGAAGGCTCAGGGCTGGCAGGGCGTGGGGCACACCCGGATGGCCACCGAGTCGGCCGTCACCCCCTCCGGCGCCCACCCCTACGCGGTCGGCCCGGAACAGTGCCTGGTGCACAACGGCTCGTTCTCCAACCACGCCACGATCCGCCGTGAGCTGCGGGCCGCCGGGGTGCGTTTCGACAGCGAGAACGACACCGAGGTGGGCGCCCGGTTCGTGGCCCACCAGCTGGAGCAGGGCCGTGACGTGCAGAGCGCGCTGAAGGAGCTGTGTGCCACCTTCGACGGCTTCTACACGCTGCTGGTCTCCAACTCCGACAGCTTCGCGGTGGTGCGCGACGCCATCGCCTGCAAGCCCGCGGTGATCGCCGAGACCGAGGCCTGGGTGGCGATGGCCAGCGAGTACCGGGCCCTGTCGGGTCTGCCGGGGGTCGCCGACGCCCGGATCTGGGAGCCCGAGCCCGAGGTGGTGTACGCGTGGACCCGCTGACCTTCGACCTGGCCCGCACGCCACTGCGGGAGGTCAACGCCGCGCTGCACACGCCCGGCCTGTCCGGCGATTTTCTCGTGGAAAATCCGGCCGGGGCACACAACCTGGCCGTGGGTCTGACGTGTTCAGTGAATGTGACGATCCGAGGGCACGTGGGCTACTACGCCGCCGGCATGAACCAGCGGGCGAGCGTGGTCATCGAGGGCAACGCCGGCACCGGCGTGGCCGAGAACATGATGAGCGGCACGGTGGTGGTCAGGGGCAACGCCTCGCAGTCGGCCGGAGCCACCGCGCACGGCGGCCTGCTGGTCGTGGAGGGCGATGCGGCCGCGCGCTGCGGCATCTCGATGAAGGGGGCCGACATCGTGGTGGGCGGCAACGTGGGGCACGGCAGCGCATTCATGGCCCAGGCGGGGCGGCTGGTGGTCCGGGGGGACGCGGGAGACGGCCTGGGCGACTCGATCTACGAGGCCCGCCTGTACGTGCGGGGTTCCGTGGCCTCGCTGGGGGCCGACTGCGTGGCCAAGGAGATGCGGGCCGAGCACGTCGAAGAGCTCGCGGGGCTGCTGAAGGCGGCCGGGTTCGAGGGGGACGACCCGGCCGGCTACACCCGCTACGGCTCCGCCCGCGGGCTGTACCACTTCCAGGCCGCCAACTCGGCCAGTTACTGAGAAGGGCTCTCCGTAATGACTTTCAGCAACGACGACCGGGCCCGGCTGGGGCTGCGCGAGTCCGCCACGTTCGACCGGGCCACCATCGCCGGCATCCAGCGGGCGGCCGAGACCGGGGTGTACGACATCCGCGGCTGGGGGGCCAAACGGGCCCTGCCGCACTTCGACGACCTGCTCTTCCTGGGCGCCAGCATGTCCCGCTACCCGCTGGAGGGCTACCGCGAGCGCTGCGGCACCGACGTGGTGCTCGGCGGGCGCAACGCCAAGTACCCGCTGCACCTGGACATCCCGGTGACCATCGCGGGCATGTCGTTCGGGGCGCTGTCCGGGCGGGCCAAGGAGGCGCTGGGGCGGGGGGCCTCCGAGGTCGGCACCTCCACCACCACCGGTGACGGCGGGATGACGCCGGAGGAGCGGGGCCAGTCGAAACACCTGGTCTACCAGTACCTGCCCAGCCGCTACGGGATGAATCCCGACGACCTGCGCAAGGCCGACGCGATCGAGATCGTGCTCGGGCAGGGGGCCAAGCCCGGCGGGGGCGGCATGCTGCTGGGGCAGAAGATCTCCGAGCGGGTGGCCGGTATGCGCACCCTGCCGCAGGGCATCGACCAGCGCAGCGCCAGCCGGCACCCGGACTGGACCGGGCCCGACGACCTGACCATCAAGATCCTCGAGCTGCGGGAGATCACCGACTGGGAGAAACCGGTCTACGTCAAGGTCGGTGCCAGTCGCACCTACTACGACGTGAAGCTGGCGGTGCACGCGGGCGCCGACGTGGTGGTGGTGGACGGCATGCAGGGTGGCACCGCCGCCACGCAGGACGTGTTCATCGAGCACGTGGGCATCCCCACGTTGGCCGCCGTTCCGCAGGCGGTGCAGGCGCTGCAGGAGCTGGGGGTGCACCGCAGAGCTGATGGGGTGCAGCTGATCGTCTCGGGCGGCATCCGCACCGGCGCCGACGTGGCCAAGGCCCTGGCGCTGGGGGCCGACGCGGTGGCGATCGGCACGGCCGCGCTGGTGGCCCTGGGCGACAATCACCCGCGCTGGGCCGCCGAGTACGAGAAGCTCGGCAGTGCGGCCGGTTTCTACGACGACTACCAGGACGGGCGCGACCCGGCCGGGATCAGCACGCAGGACCCGCAGCTGGAGCAGCGGCTCGACCCGGTGGAGGGCGGCCGGCGGCTGGCCAACTACCTGCGGGTGCTGACCCTGGAGGCGCAGACCATCGCCCGGGCCTGCGGCAAGGCGCACGTGCGGCACCTGGAACCCGAAGACCTGGTGGCGGTCACCATCGAGGCCGCGGCGATGGCGCGGGTTCCGCTGGCCGGTACGGAATGGATCCCGGGGCGCGCGTTCTGAGCGTTTTGGTCCGGGCCGGCGCCGGTGGTGGCGCCCTGAGGGTGGGCGGGCCGGCGTCGTGGGAGGGTGGCTGTCGTGTCTGATGTACCGCTGACCCGCACCGGGCTGCCCTCTGCTGAGCCGGCGCCTGCTGCGCTGATCCGTAACGAGTCCGGGATCGCCCGTGACCGGGATCCTTCGGAGCCGCCGGAGGAGCTGGAGCTGGAGGCCGCGATCGCCCGCAACGTGCGCCGGCTGCGGCAGCAGATGGGGCTGACGGTGGCCGACATGGCGGTGCGGGTGGGCATCTCGAAAGCGATGATGTCGAAGATCGAGAACGCCCAGACCTCGTGCAGCCTGAGCACCCTGGCCATGCTGGCCCGGGGGCTGGACGTGCCGGTGACCTCGCTGCTGCGCGGGGCCGAGACCGAGCGCCCGGCCTCGTACGTGCAGGCCGGGCAGGGCACCCCGATCGTGCGGCACGGCTCACGGGCCGGGCACGAGTACCACCAGCTGGGGGCGCTACGGGGCGAGCACAAGCGGCTGGAGTGTCTGCACGTGACGCTGACCAGCAAGAGCCAGGAGTACCCGCTGTTCCAGCACCCGGGCACCGAGTTCCTGTACATGCTCGAGGGCGAGATGGACTACGCGCACAGCCGGGCGGTCTACCGGCTGCGCCCGGGCGACTCGCTGGTCATCGACGGTGAGGGGGCACACGGGCCGGTCGATCTGGTCGAGGTGCCGATCCGGTTCCTGTCGGTCATCGCGTTTCCCGACGCCTCGGTCTGACCCTCGCCTGCTCACCGGTGCGGCGGTGCGGCGGTGCGGGACTGGGGCGGCTGGGCTGCGGTCGGTTGGGCACTGCGGTCGGTTGGGCACTGCGGTCGACTTGTCGGCCTTCGGTACGGTTGCCCGCATGTCCGCCCCCACCGGCCCGCGTCCGCTGGAGTACGAGCGTGTGGCCGGGGAACTGCGCCGGATGATCGTGGACGGGCACCTGCGGCCCGGCGACCGGCTGCCCGCCGAGGGGGAGCTGACTGCACGGATGGGGGTCAGCCGGGGAACTCTGCGCGAGGCCCTGCGGGTGCTCTCCGCCCAGAAGCTGCTGACCTCGGCGCGGGGCGTGAACGGCGGCACCTTCGTGGCCGAACCCTCGCCCGACGACGTGGTCGGCCACCTGGAGACCTCGCTGACCCTGCTCTCACGGGGCCGGGTCAGCGCCGGGCACCTGCTGGAGATGCGCTCGCAGCTGGAGGTTCCCGCGGCCGAACTGGCCGCGCGGCGGCGCACCGAGGACGACCTGCAGCAGTTGCAGCTCAGCGTCACCGGCCTGGCCGAGGCGAAGGACCCGCAGCGCCTGCACATGAACAGCAGCTTCCACCTGTTGCTGCTGCGGGCCTCGGGCAATCCGCTGCTGGAGATGATGGCCCGGCCGGTCTTCACCGTGCTGCGTGAGCGTTTCCACCGCGACGAGCCGGGCCCGGACTTCTGGGGCCGGGTGGCCTGCGAGCACGAGGAGATCCTGCAGCAGGTGCGCGAGGGCAACAGCCGGGGTGCCCGCCGGGCGATGCGTTCGCACCTGAGCGGACTGCGCGAGACGTACATCCGGATCGACGTGAACCGGCTGGGTGACTGACGGGTGCTGAGTCGCCGGTCGAGGCCGGGCCAGTATTGTTGAGAAAGCAACCAAACGCCCGCCGGTGACCTGGGGGGCCGTCGGTGGCCACCGGCGTCCTCAAGGTCGTTGTCCGGCCCGTTCTCGAACAGGGAGTCCTGGAGTGACCGACTTTTCCCCCGTCCACGCCGAGCTCGTCGACCGCGTGCCGCTGGGACCGGACTCGCGGATCGAGGAGGAGGTGGTCAACTACGACCACGACGGCGCGCCGCTCGAGGGGTTCCTCGTGCACGACGCCGCCGTCCCCGGCCCGAAGCCCACGATCGTCCTCGTGCACGACTGGCACGGCCTCGGCGACTACCCCAAGGCCCGCGCCCACATGCTGGCCCGGCTCGGCTACCTGGTGTTCTGCGCCGACGTGTACGGCAAGGGCCGCCGGTTCGAGAAGCAGGAGGACTGCGAGGCCGAGGCGGGCAAGTACTACGGGGACCTGCCGCTGCTGCGCGCCCGGGTGGGCGCGGCGTACGACTGGGTGGTGCTGGACCCCCGCACCGACAACGCCCGTATCGCGGTGATCGGTTACTGCTTCGGGGGTAGCGCTGCTCTGGAGTTCGCCCGTACGGGAGCCCCGCTCGCGGCCACGGTCTCGTTCCACGGTGGGCTCATCTCGCACGAGCCGGCCGACGTCGACAAGATCACCGGCCCGTTGCTGATCCTGACCGGCGGTGCTGACCCGGTGGTGCCCGACGAGGCGGTGGTGAAGTTCCAGGAGGAGATGCGTACCCGCGAGGACCTGGACTGGACCATCACCACGTATGCCGGTGCGCCGCACGCCTTCACGCTGCCGGGGCTGCCGGTGTACCGGGAGAAGGCGGACCGGCGTAGCTGGCGGGCGATGCTCGACCTGTTCGGTGAGACGCTTGGCGGGTGATCTCAGCCCGCTTCCACGAGCTCGACGGCCGTAGCGCCTACCAGGTGCTGGGTGTGTTCGAGACGGCTGGGCCGGAGGAGGTCAACAAGGCCTACCGCCGGCGCATGCGCGAACTGCATCCGGACCTGGGCGGTGGCCAGGGCGACCCGCAGGAGGCGCAGCACGTCTCCATCGCCCATCGCTGGCTCACCCGCCATCGCAGCGAGTACGAGCGGTTCGTGTTCGACCGGCGCCGGGACGATCCGCAGTGGGGTCGGGTCCTGGCGCCGGTCGTGCCCGATTCTCCGCCCCGTACTTCTCCGGGGACGGGGTCGTTCCGGACGGTTGCCCAGGAACGGATGGCCGAGCGGGCGGCGGAGTGGGCTGAACGGCAGCAGCGGGACGGCCGGGGTAGCCGGGCTGGTTGGCGGGCGCCGCGGGTTGCGGCTCCGTGGGGTGAAACCGCCGAACCTACAGACGATCGGCGCGGCGACAGTGCGCGTTGGGCTGGGGGTCAGGCGCGTCAGCAGTGGGAGCGTGACGGTGAGGGGCGTCGCGACTGGGCGTCGGGGCCGCCTACTGCGGAACAGACTCTCCTGGAGGTCAGCCGAGCTGAGGTAGCGCGGCGGCGAGAACAGCGATTGCAGGCCGATGCCGCGCGGCGGGCTACTTCGGCGGCCGGCTCGGCGGGCTCGGAAGAGGTCTCTTCGCCTCCTGGGGCCGCGTCTGGATCAGCTGCTGCGCCTCCGGCGTCTGCATCTGCGGGCGATGGGGGTGGGGCTTCTTCGGCAGGCGGCGCCCGGGCGACCTTTGCTTCGGGCAGCGCGGCGGGGGCTTCTGCTTCGGGCAGCGCGGCGGGGGCCTC